>NZ_JBHUHF010000002.1:0-15254 GCF_042682255.1 Promicromonospora aerolata | reverse complement strand
ATCAGGGCCTGCGTGACCTCGAACCCGCAGCCGACGGCGAGGGCCCTCGGCGCGGGTGGCGTTGTCACGCTCGACGAGCGTGCCGGTGTGCCAGGAGTCGTGTGCGGCGGGCGAGCCGGCGGACTGGACGCCGATGACCTCGGTGTGCGGGGCGACGGCGGCGGCGACGAGGCTCGCCGCGGCCGCGCCCGACCCGCCCCCGACGGGTACGACGAGCACGTCGAGACCGGGCGCCTGCTGGAACAGCTCGAGGTAGAGGGTGCCGACGCCCGCGATGATGTCCGGTTCGTTCGCCGCACCCACGAGCCGGGCGCCCGAGTCGTGGGCGAGCGCGGTGGCCTGGGCGCGGGCGTCGTCGAAGTTCGCACCGTGCAGCAGCACGTCGGCACCCTGGTCGAGCACGGCGCGCAGCTTCACGGGGTTGGGGTCGTCGGGCATGACGATGGTGCACGAGGTACCGGTCAGGGCGCGCTGCGTAGGCGACGCCCTGGGCGTGGTTGCCGGTGGAGTAGGGCGACGACGCCGCGGGCGCGCTCGGCGTCGGACATCGCCAGCAGCAGGTTGCTCGCCCCACGGGCCTTGAACGCCCCGGTGCGCTGCAGGTTCTCGTGCTTGACGACGATCGCGGCGTCGGTGGCACGGTCCAGCTCCGCGTACTCCCCCACCGGGGTACGGATCACCGTGCCGTCCAGCCGGGCCTGGGCGGCGAGCACGTCGGCGATGGTCGGGCGGGTCGCCGACGGGAGGGATACCGGGAGCGTCGCGAGCGTCATGGGTCCAGCGTGACCCCGACATGACCCATAGGTCCAATACCTGTTACGAAGACATTCGATCGATAGTGCCTATCTTTCTGCGTTAGCCTGGAGACATGACCGCAGAGCTCGACCTCACCCGGCTGCGCGTCCTCGCGGCGGTCGCCCGTACCGGCTCCGTCACGGCGGCGGCGAAGGAGCTGCACTACGCACAGCCGTCGGTGAGCCACCACCTGTCCCGCCTCGAGGCCGACGCCGGCCTCCCCCTGCTCCAGCGACACGGCCGCGGCGTCCGCCTCACCGAGGCCGGCCGCCTGCTCGCCAACCGCGCCGAGGAGATCCTCGGCCGCGTCGAGGGCGCACGCCGTGAGCTCGACGCGCTCGCCGGCCTCCGCGCGGGCCGCGCCCGCCTCGCCGCCTTCCCCTCCGCCCTCGCCACCGTCGTGCCCGACGCCGTCGCGCGGCTCCAGCAGGAACATCCCGGGCTCTCCGTCGGCCTCGTCGAGCACGAGCCGCCCGACGCCCTCGCCGCGCTGCAGTCGGGTGCGGTCGACGTCGCGCTCGTGTTCGAGCACATCGACGTGCGGCACGCCCGCTCGATGGAGGACCTCTCGCGCTACGAGGCCACGACGATCCTCGACGACCCGGTGCACCTCGTGACCGCGGCCGACCTCGAGGCGGCGCCGGTCCCGGGATACGTCCCGGACCTGAAGGTGCTCGACGACGCGGAGTGGATCGCCGGCTGCGAACGGTGCCGGGCCGACATGGTCGCCCGCTGTGCGGCCGTGGGTTTCGCCCCGCGCATCGCCTTCGAGACCGACGACTACGTGGCGGTCCAGGCCCTGGTCGCCGCCGGTGCCGGCGTGAGCCTGCTGCCCGGGCTCACCCTGCGTGCCCATCGGCACCCCGGCATAGCCACCGCTCCCCTGCCGGGTGCGGTGCGTCGGGTCATGGCGCTCACGGTGGGCCCGCCGGCGCCGCCCGCCGAGGCCCTGATTCGGCAGCTCGTCGCCGCGGGCGCTAACGTCCCACTGTGACCCAGGCCACCCACCCGCGCCCGGCCGGCTGAGAACAGACTCCGGCCCGATGCTCCTGCTGTCCACCTTCTTCTACTCCGCGGGCGCCGCCGTGGCCGCCTTCCTGGCGCTCGAGGCATACCTGGCGGTCGCCGCGGTCGACGACACCTATCCCAGCGTGGTCCTCGCCGCCGTGGCCGCGGCCGGCCAGGTCACCGGCAAGCTGCTCTGGTACTGGGCCGGTGCGGGACCACCCGCCTGCCGTGGCTGCGCCGCAAGCTGGAGTCGCCCCGGGCCGCCGCCGCCATGACCCGCTGGCGCGACCGTACCGACGGCCGCCCGGTCTACACGGGGATGATCCTGCTCGCCTCCGCGTTCGCCGGGCTGCCGCCGTTCATGGTGATGTCGGTGGTCGCGGGCGTGCTGCGCGTCCGGATGTGGCTGTTCGTCGGCACCGGCCTGGTCGGCCGGTTCTTCCGGTTCTGGATCGTGCTCGAGGCCGCCGACTACGCGTGGTTCCTGCTCTGAACCGGCCTGGCCCGGCCCGCGCCGCTCAGATGTCGGTGGCGCCGTCCAGGGCCTCGCGCAGCAGGTCGGCGTGGCCCGCGTGCCTGCTGTACTCCTCGACCATGTGCACGAGGATCCAGCGCAGGGAGATCGGCCCGCGACGCCCCGCGCGCACGGCGATGCGGTCCAGGGCACCCTCGCCGGACGGCGGCGCCTCTGCCAGCACCTGGTCGAGGATCCGCTCCGAGACCGCGACCGCGCCGTCGAACACGCTGGTGAGCTGCTCGGGCGTGTCGTCGAGGGCGCTGTGCCAGTCCCAGTCGTCGTCGGCCGCCCAGTCCACGGTGTCCCACGGCGGGGCCGGCTCGTTGCCGGCCAGCCGGACGTTGAACCAGACGTCCTCGACGTACGCGAGGTGCTTGAGCATCCCGGCCAGCGTCATGGTCGACGGCGGGAGCGGCGTGCGCAGCTGTTCCGGCGTCAGGCCTTCGCACTGCCGCCGGATCGTGGCGCGGTAGAAGTCGATGAACGACCGCAGTGTCGTGACCTCGTCGGCGACCTGCGGTGGTTCGGTCCTGGGCACGGTGGCACGGTCCGGCTGTGAGCTCATGGCATGACCGTACCGACCGCCAGGATGTGCTGGCTCATGTCCGGCACCCCGGGAGTGGTCGACAGCGACCGGGCGAGCGTGAGCGCGGCCTGGATGAGCTCGGGCGCCTCGGGGGCGTCGAGCGGCACCCGTTCCAGCGCCCCGCCGGCCGGCCCTTCGATGCCGTGCACGACGACGTCGGCCAGCCCGGCCTCGGCCGCCTCGGCCGCGAGCTCCGCGGCGTCGTGGAAGTGGGCGGCCGGGAAGGGGATGTCGTCCGGCGCCGCGCCGTGCTCCAGCACCGCCTGCCAGGCAGACGGGGCGAACTGCTCGTACCCGCCGCCGACCAGTGCGGCCAGCCGGGTGATGGCGGCCGCCGCCACGGTGCCGCCCGGCCGGGTCACGCGCACGGCCTCGCGGAGAGCACGCAGCCGGACCTCGCGGGTCGCGAGGTGGTACAGCGGACCCAGCAGGAGCACGGCGTCGAACGAGCCGTCCGCCAGCTCCGGGCCCACGGCCGCCAGATCCCGTGCGTCGCCGACGCGCGCCTCGAACGTCCCGTGCGCCGCGGCGCGCGCGACCTGGGCGGGGACCGGGTCGACGAGCAGCACGTCGTACCCGTCGGCGGCCAGCGGCGCGGCGTGCGCGCCGGTGGCGCCACCGACGTCGAGCACCCGGGCGCCCGGCGCGAGCCGCTGCCGCACCAGCTCCTGGGTCCTGATGTGCTCCACGGGACCCTGCGCGGTGCCGGCGGTGAGCCGGGAGTGCTCGTCCCAGCCGGTCCGTCCGGCGTAGTACTCCTGGACCCGGTCGTCGACCAGGCGCTGTTCGGTGGTGTGCGGACCGGCCGTGCGGGGGCTTGCCGGGTCCCGCGTGCGCTCCCGGCTGCCGCCGTCGTCGTGCCTGCTGCTCTCCATGGCGGGACGGTAACGGCGTCCCGGAGCGGCCGCCACGTGTTTCCGGCAAGAAAACACTTGACCATTTCACCCCGGCCGAATCGTTACGTGTCCAGTACGCCTCTTTTGCTCGGAGTGTGAGCATGGCAACATTCGCAAGGTGCACCTGATCCGAGAATTCGCACCTGACGCCTACGAGTTCGCGTTCGCGCTGTCGTCCTGGTCGTGGATCGGGACCGGTGACAAGACCCCCCGCTTCGCGTCCTGCTTCGGCGACATGTTTCTGGAGTCCGCCGACGGCTGGTGGTTCCTCGACACGGTCGAGGGCACGCTCGAGCGGCTCTGGGGCTCCATGGACGACATGTTCGCCGAGCTCGAGCGCCCCGACGGGCGCGCGGAGTACCTCCTCGAGGAGACGCTGAGCACCGCACTCGGCCAGGGCCTGCGCCTCGACGACGACGAGGTCTTCGCCTTCCTGCCTCCTCCCGCGGTCACCGGCACGATGTCCGTGGACTCGCTCGCGCCGCTGCGCTTCGCCATCGCCGCGAACCTCGCCGGGCGCATCCACGGCGAGCTGAACGGCGTGCAGCCCGACGCCGGCGCATCCGCCCTGTTCGCCGCCCAGCAGCTCGCCGGGGCGCCGAGCGCGGGCGGTCAGAACGTCGCCGGCCAGGGTGTCCCGTCGTTCGACGCGCCCAACCCGCAGACCGACCGGTGGGAGCCGACCGCGCAGCGCGTCGACACCGGCGCCTACCCGGCGTACCGGCCCACGCCGGAGCCCGGGTACGCGGGCGGGCTGCACGAGAGCACGGCGCCGGCGCGGGCGGCGTACCAGCAGGCCGGCTACGAGACCCGGTACCCGGCGGGCTCGGAGCTGGACTACGGCTCCGGCCAGCCGCAGGGCTACGGCACCGGTGCCTACACCGCCGCACCGGCCGAGCCGTCCGCCTCCCTTCCGGCAGGCGGCTACGAGGCATCCGGCGGGCGCAACCGGTACGACTACGTGGACAACGCGCACACCGCCGACTCGGGCCAGTTCAGCCAGTACATCGCCGACCAGTACAACACCGGCCAGGTGGCCGCCGTCGAACGCGGCGCCCCCGTCCCGGCGCGGCCGGGGCCGCACCAGGACGGACGCTGGTCCTACGCCTGAGGCGGCCGGCAGCGCTGCCGGGCAGTGCTGCTGCCGCACTGCCGGCTATTCGTCCAGCCCCGCCACGGCGGCCAGGATCAGTACGGACCCGACGATCCCCGTCACGCCGAGCCGCTCCCCCAGCACGACGGCGGCCGCGATCGCTGCCGTCACCGGTTCCAGCAGGGTCGCCACCACCGCCGCACCGCTGCGCGTCGTGCGCAGCCCCGCGTAGAACAGCCCGTACGCCAGCGCCATCGTGAAGATCCCGAGGTAGGCGAGGGTGACGAGCGTCGTCGGGTCGCTCGTGACGAACGGACCCCCACCCCACAACGCCACCGGGACGAGTCCGACGGCGCCCGCCGTCGTCGCCACGGTCGTCAGGGCGAGCGGGTCCACGCCGTCCGACGCCAGCAGGGTGCCGCCGAGCGCCGTCGTCGCCGCGTACACGGAGCCGGAGGCGACGGCCAGCACGAGGCCGAGCACGGGCCGCGGGCCGACGGCGCTCGCACCTGACGCCGCACTGACCAGCACGAGACCCGACAGGGCGGCGCCGACGACCACGGTCAGGCGGACGGTGCCGCGGGCGGCCGTCCGGCGTCGGGCCCGGACGAGGTCGACGACCGCGAGGATGACCGGCGCCAGCCCCAGGCTGACGACGGTGGCGACGGTGACCCCGGCCGTGGCCACGGACCCGAAATAGAGGGCCTGATATACCCCGGTCCCGAGCCCGACGGCGGCCGCCCGCCCGGGGTGCGCCCGCGCCAGCGCGACGAGCTGCGCCCCTCGCCGCAGGACGAGGGACGCAGCGACCAGCGCGATCGCGGCAATGAGCATGCGGTACGCGCTGACCGTGAGGACGGACATCGACGAGTGGTCACGAAGGATCTCGAGGGCGAGGCCGCCGGTGCCCCAGAGGATCCCGGCAAGGCACACGGAGAACAGCCCGGTTCGCGTGGATGACATGTGTGCTCCTGGCCGGCACGGGACGCGCCGGCCCGTTTCGTGGGACGGGGAATCGTCGTGGAGCACACCCCGGCGCCGGCCCGCGCGGGCCGGTCGTGGTGCCGCTCCGGTCAGACGACCGGGGGCGGCAGGACGGAACGGTGGGGAGTCACGGACGGGATGCTAGCAGCGGTCGCCGGGGCGGCGGCGGGGTGGGGCGAGGGTGAGGGCGGGGCGCTGCGGGCCGTCGGGTGTCGGAGGGCATGGCTAGGGTCGGGGTGCGTTCGAGGTTCGGTGCCTCGGAGTCGGGCGGCGGCGCGCCGCTCTGACGGAGCCCGCGGGTTATCCACATCTTTGGATCTGGGGATGCGGATCTCTTTGATCGCACATACGTTCTATGTCATGACGTATTTGGTTGGACTAGCGGCTGAGAGTGGCCTGGAGGAGAGGGGGCGTACCGATGAACGTGGACACCGACCGGAACGGTCACCTCCACACTGCGGTCGAACGGTCGCTGGCCCGCGTCCTGCACTCGACCCCCATCCCGCAGCACGGCCCGGGACCCGGTCGAGAGCCGGCATCGGTGACGTCCTTGCCGTCCACCTGGAGCTGGGACGGGGTCCGTCTGGACGGTAAAGGCGCCCTACCCTCGGCGACCGTGACGTGGCGCGGGCACGGCCCGGCCGCGAGCGCCGCGCCGACGCCTGCCGGTGTCGCCGATGCCGGCGGCGCCGCCAGGGCCGACGGGGCTCGGGCCGAACGCGGCGCGGTGACGTCCGGGGCGGGGCTGGAGGGTCCGGTGGTCGGCGCCGGGCTCGTGGAGGTGCTGGCCGGCCTGGAGGTGGCCGTCCTGCAGGACGAGGCACTGCTGGACGTGGCGGCGCGGTGGCAGGAGGTGGTCTCCTGGGCGACGGCCATGCAGTCACGAGCGCTCGGTGAGATCGCCCGGCGCAGGACGTGGACCGAGGAGCACAACGCGGCCGCTGCGGAGATCAGCGCGCGTCTCCGGGTGCCCCAGGGCGAGGCGAACAGGCACCTTGCCCGGGGCGCGGGTCTGGCCGAGCACCCGCAGGTCCTGACCGCCCTGCACGATGCGGTGATCGATACCGCGAAGGCCGACATCCTGCTGCGCAGCGGGAACCCGTTGAGCACCGAGGAGCGCGAGGAGGCGATCACGCGGTACCTGCCGCAGGCACCCGACCGCACCCGTCGGTGGCTGCGGGACAAGATGAACCAGTTCGCCAACCGTCTGCACGGTACGGCGGAGGTGACCAAGCAGGCGATGAGACGCCGTGCGGTGTTCCTGGACCCGGCGGACAATGCGATGGCGTGGCTCAGCGCGAACCTCCCGGCGACCGATGCCGCAGCGGTCTGGGACGCGATCGAGCAGGCCGCCCACGCCCTCCGCCGTGCGCCCGGGGCCACCCGGACCCTGGCCCAGGCACGCGCCGATGCTCTGGTGGCGATCACGACCGGCCGCCTCGTCGTCCCGCCCCAGGCCCCGTGCGGCCCGGCGCCGGCTGATACGACCGGGCACGGCACCACTCCGGACCGAGAGGGTTCGCTACCGCCTCGCACGACAGTGCCCGCGTCGGGATGCACCTGTGGTGGGTGCACCTGCGACGGAGCAGGCGTGCGGGTGATCCCGGTCAAGCCACAGATCCGCGTCACGGTCCCGGCCAGCATGCTCCTGGGTCTCGACGAGACCCCCGGACAGCTGGACGCCTACGGGCCGATCCCGGCCGGCCTGGCCGCGCAGATCGCTACCGACGCCACCTGGCAGCGGCTGGTCACCGACCCGGTCAGCGGGATCCTGACCGACTACTCGACCACCACGTACCAGCCCGGCAAGGTCCTCCGTCAAGCTGTGATCGCCCGCGACGAGACGTGCAGCTTCCCGCAGTGCGACCGACATGGCCGCTGGGCCGACCTGGATCACATCGTCCCCTTCGACCACGGTCTCGACCCGGCCACCCGACCATTCGGCGCCCCCGGACAGACGCGCGCTCAGAACCTCCAGCCCCTCTGCCGGGCACATCACCTGGCCAAGACCCACCACGGCTGGACCCCCGTGCGTGACCCCGCGACCGGCGTCACGACGTGGACCGCACCCACCGGGCACCTCTACACCCGCCCACCCACGATCACCGATCCGACGGACACGCCCGGGACCACGGGGCTCGCCCGGCTTCCCGCGCCGGCTGTCGGGGCCACGGCGCCCCGATCCGACCTGACCGGACGCGTCAGCAACGACATCACCAGCCTGACCGACGACATCCGGACGCGCCTCGGGCGCCCCGGGGCCGACGCCAGGGCTGGTGCCGAGACCGAGGCTGGCAGAACGTCCGCCCAGGGCTCGCCGGCCACAGCAGAACTGGCGCGCCACTTACCCGACGAACCACCGTTCTGACCGCCACGTGCTCGTCAACGTGCCAATCGCCCCTTCGGGCCCACCGACGAATAGGACTCGGCTCGCCACTACGGGGACCACCCGCGAGATCGCCGGGATCACCGCCCGCTCCGTGCACGACCGGGCGAGCGAGGTGCCCGTTGACGCTCACCATCTCGGCTCCTACGATGACCGTGCGGCTAACTCGCTTAGCCACCCGGCTAGCAGGAGTTGCCCGGCAACAAGGAAGAGTGAAACATGGCAACGGCATCCGAGAACCACCAGCTCCTGACCGACTACTACGCCGCCTACGGGGACGGCGGCCCCGAAGGCCTGGCCCGCATGGCGAGCTTCTACGCCGAGAACAAGCCGTCCTACACCGCGGGTCGTTCGGAGCTCTCCGGCGAGACCAGCAGCCCCGAGGAGTCGCTGAAGGTCATGCGGCGCCTCCAGGAGCTGAGCGGCGGCAACATCACGTTCGCGGCACCCCCGACCGTCCTGGTCGCCGGTGACGCGGTCGTCGCTCTGCTCGTCCACGAGAAGCACGCACGGACCGACAAGCCCGAGCTGGTCGTGCCGAGGCTCTACGTCTACGAGATCGCCGACGGCAAGATCAGCCGGTCCTTCGGCTGGCAGCTCGAGTCACAGGCGTTCGACGAGTACTACCCCGCGGCGTAGGCCCCGACCCAGCACGTCAGACGTACGGGCCACGCCAGTGACCCGTACGTCTGACAGCGGAGCGGTCAGCCCGCCCCCGTCACGCCCGTCCGAGCTCCGCGACCCGCCGCAGCACCGACTCCGGTACCGGATCGGCCACGTAGTCCTCGGTGACGGGCTCGTCCGCGACCCGGCGCAGCGGGACGTGCCCGGCCCACCCGGTGAGCTCGAGGTCGCCCGGCTCCAGCGACGCGCCGCCCGCGCGCTGCTTCATCGAGGCCTCCGCGAGGGGCAGTGCGAGCACGGCCGTCGCCGCGAGCTCCTTGCGGGTCGGGGCCGGGAGCGTCGCGGCCCGGCCCGGCATCATGTGGTCCACGATCAGGTCGAGCGCCCGGCCCGCTCCGCCAGGTCCGTGACCTGCCGGGGCCGTCCGATCACCACCGCCGACCGGTAGTTCATCGAGTGGTGGAACCCGGTCCGCGCCAGGACCATGCCGTCCAGCTCCGTCACGGTCACGCACACGTCCTGCTCCAGGGCGGGCACGAGCCAGCCGGCGGCGACCGATCCGTGCAGGTAGAGGGTGCCACCGTCGTCGGGGCCGGCCGCGTCCACGGCGAAGGCCGTCGGTAGCACCACCGGATGCGTTCCCGCGACGATCCCGAGGTGCGCGACGAGCGCGTCGGAGAGCAGGGCCATGAGCCGACGGCGGTCGTCGACCTGACGGTTGCGGCGGCCCCGCGTCGGGGTGGTGCGCGAGGTGGGTGAGAGGTGCTGCGTCGTCATGCCGCTAGCCTGGCCCGAAACTGGCCCACGGACACGGGCCATTTTGCCGCCGATCGAACAAGCCACTTTGCTGGCGCCCACCGGAGACGACCATGCTCCCCGTCCACCTGGACCGCACGCGACCCGAACCGCTCCCCGCACAGCTCGCGGCCGCCGTCCGCCGGCTGGTGACCGACGGCACGCTCACCACGGGCGACCGTCTGCCCTCCAGCCGGGCCCTGGCGGCCGACCTCGGCGTGGCGCGCGCCGTCGTCGAGCAGGCTTACGACCAGCTCCTGGCCGAGTCCTGGGTGCAGACCCGGCGCGGGTCGGGCACGTTCGTCGCGTCCGGCGAGGCGCTCCCGGCACCCGCTCCCCCGCCACGGCCCGCGACACGCGAGCCGTCGTACGTCCGCCTGGACGCGGGCACGCCCTGGATCGACCCGCGCCACGCCGCGGGCTGGAAGCGGGCGTGGCGCGAGGTCTCCGCCACCCGACCGCCACGCGGTTACCCCGACCCGCGCGGCCTCCCCGAGCTGCGCGACGCCCTCGCCGAGCGGCTGGCCCGCACCCGCGGCCTCACCGTCGAGCCGGACGAGATCCTCGTGACGACCGGCTCGACGGACGGCCTGCGCCAGCTCCTCGGGGCGCTCGGTCCGGGCGACGTCCTCGTGGAGGACCCCGGCTACCGCGCGGCCGTGGAAACGGTCCGGGCGGCCGGCCGCACCGTCGTCGACCATCCCGCGCTCGCACCGGTCATCGGGCTGGCCGGCTGCGCCGCCGCCTACGTCACGCCCGCCCACCAGCACCCGCTGGGTCGCGTCATGCCCGCAGCGGACCGGCTCGCGCTCCTCGCCGCCGCCCGACAGGCCGACGCCGTGGTGGTGGAGGACGACTACGACTCCGAGTTCCGGTACGACGTGGCCCCCGTCCCCGCCCTCGCGGCCCTCGACCGGTCACGCGTCGCCTACCTCGGCACGGCGTCCAAGTCGGTGAGCCCGAGCCTGCGGCTGGGCTGGCTCGTCGCCCCGCCGGCCGCCCACGAGATCCTCGTCCGGCGCCGCGCCGTCACCCACGACACCCCGCCGTGGCCCACCCAGCGTGCGCTGCTCACCCTGCTGCGCGACGGCTGGGCCGACAAGGTCGTGCGCACCGCACGCCGCGTCTACGCCGACCGCGCGCCGCGCGTCGCCGCCGCCATGGCGCCGCACGCCGAGCTCGCGGGGCCGCTGGCCGGGATGTACTCGACCTGGCTCACCGGCCCCGCGTCCGCCCGGGCGGCCCGGGCGGGTGCCCGGGCCGCCGGCTTCGACCTCCAGCTGCTCGCGGAGTACTGCCGCAGCGCGCACCTGACCGGGTTCGTGCTCGGCTTCGGCGGTGTGACCGACGCCGAGCTCGACCGTGCGCTCTCCGCGATCGCCGACGGCCTGTCGGAGCCGCCGGACCAGCCGGACCCGCTAGACCAGTGAGTCCTGCCAGGCCTCGTGCAGCCGCGCATACTGCCCGTTGCCGGCGATCAGCTCGTCGGGCGTGCCGTCCTCGACGACCTGCCCGTGCTCCATCACGAGCACCCGGTCCGCGATCGCGACCGTGGACAGGCGGTGCGCGATGATGATCGCCGTCCGGTCGGCGAGCAGCGTCTGCAGACCGCGCTGCACGAGCCGCTCACCGGGCATGTCGAGCGAGGACGTCGCCTCGTCGAGCACCAGCACCACCGGGTCGGCGAGGAAGGCCCGCGCGAACGAGAGCAGCTGCCGCTGCCCGGCCGACACGCGTCCGCCGCGCTTGTTCACGTCGGTGTCGTACCCGTCGGGCATGTCGAGCACGAACTCGTGCGCGCCCACCGCCCGCGCCGCCGCCTCGATCTCCTCCTGGGTAGCGCCCCGGCCGGCCGAGCGCGATGTTCTCCCGCACGGAACCGCTGAACAGATACGCTTCCTGCGTGACCATGACGACCGCTCGACGCAGCTCGGTCGACGCCAGGTCGCGCACGTCCACGCCGTCCAGCCGCACGGCACCGGCCGACGCGTCGTAGAACCGGGTGACCAGCTTGGCCACCGTCGACTTGCCGGCACCCGTGGTACCCACCACCGCGACGGTCTGCCCGCCGGGGATCGTGAGGTCCAGGTCGGGCAGCACCACCGGGCCGTCGCCGTACTGGAACCGCACGTGGTCCAGCCGCAGCTCGCCCCGGGCCCGGCCGTCCGCCTTCGGCAGCGGCGTCGGGTCGGCGGGCTCGGTGACGGTGGGCTCCTCGGACAGCAGGCCGGACACCTTCTCCAGCGCGGCCGTGGCCGACTGGAACGAGTTGTAGAACATCCCGAGCTGCTGGACGGGCTGGAAGAACCGCTTGCAGTACAGCAGCACCGCCGCGAGGACACCCACGTCCAGCGCGCCCTCCAGCACCCGCCAGCCACCCACCGCGAGCGCCGCGACGACGGTCATGTTGCCGATGAGGATGAGGCCCGGCTGGAACCGGCCGTTGACGCCGAAGATCTGCAGGTTGGCGTCGCGGTAGTCCTCGCCGAGCTGGCGGTAGTCGGCCTCGGTGGTGGGTTCGCGGCGGAACGCCTGGACGGCTCGCATGCCGGTCATGGTCTCGACGAACTTCACGATGAGCCGGGCCGATGCGGTCCGTTGCTCGCGGTAGAAGCGCTGCGACATGCGCTGGAACCAGCGGGTGAGCAGCCAGGCGGGGAAGAACGCGGCGGCGAGCAGGAGGCCGGAGCGCCAGTCGATGAGCAGCAGGCTGACGAAGGTGAACACCATCAGCAGGAGCGACGAGACGACGCCGGTCAGGCCGCCGTCGAGCAGCTCGCGCAGCGCCTCCAGGTCGGAGGTCTGCCGGGAGATGATGCGGCCGGACGTGTACGACTCGTGGAACTCGAGGGAGAGGCGCTGGGTCTGGCGGAAGACGCGGCGCCGCAGGTCGAGCAGCACGGCCTGCGCGATGCGTGCGGCGGCCCGCACGTAGGCACGGCCGCGACGCCGCCGAGCACGGCTGCGCCGAGGTATCCGGCGCCGGTGAGCACCAGCGGGGTGACGGACCCGTCCTGGAGGGAGGGCACGACCTGGTCGATGGCGACGGCGACGAGCCACGGTCCGGCGACCTGACCGAGGGTGGAGGCCACGACGAGCACGGCGGCCCAGGCGAGGGCCTTCTTGTGCGGGCGCAGCAGGTCGCCGAGCAGGTGCATGGACCGTCGCCGGACCCCGCGTGAGGCGTCCTTGCCGAGGCTCGTCTCGTCGTCGGCGGCGGCGTCGGTGGGACGGCGGCGGTCGGCGGGGCCGGTGGTGGGCTGGGTGGTTGCCGTCATGACAGCGCCTCCTGGCTCTGCTTGTCGCGCTCGTCGGGGTTCGTCGTCCGGTCGGGCCCCGGCTCCGGACCCGGCTCCCGATCCGGCTCCCGATCCGGCTCGGGACCGTGGTCGTGCGCCTCGTAGTCGTCCTCGAGGCTGGAGATGATGTACCGGTAGTGCGGGTCGCTCGCGAGGAGGTCGTGGTGGGTGCCGACGGCGGTGATCCGGCCGCCCTGGAGCACGGCCACCCGGTCGGCGAGCGCGACCGTGGACGGTCGGTGCGCGATGACGAGGGTCGTCGTGGCCACGAGCACGTCCCGCAGGCGGGCGGTGACGGCCTCCTCGGTGGTGACGTCGAGCGCGGACAGCGGGTCGTCGAGCACGAGGACGCGGGGCTGGGCCGCGATGGCCCGGGCCAGGGCGAGGCGTTGCCGCTGGCCGCCGGACAGGGACAGGCCCTCCTCACCGATGCGGGTGCGCACGCCGTCGGGCAGGTCGAGCACGAACTGCGCCTGGGCGACCTCGAGGGCCTGGGTCATGAGCGCCTCGCGCTCGGCCTGCGGCAGGGTGTCGGAGACGCCGAGCAGCACGTTGTCCCGGACGGACGCGGAGAACAGGGTCGGGTCCTCGAAGGCGACAGCCACCCGTTCGCGCACCTGGGCGCGGGTCATGTCGCGCACGTCGACGCCGTCGACCTCGACGACGCCGTCGGTCACGTCGAAGAGGCGGGGCGGGAGCATCGCGAGCGTCGACTTGCCGGAGCCGGTGAGGCCGACCAGCGCGGTCGTGGTGCCGGGCGGCAGCTCCAGGTCGACGTGGTCGAGCACGGGGCGCGCGGCGTCGGCATAGCGGAACGTGACGTCGCGGAAGGCGACGTGCCCGCCCGCCGTGCCGGCGCGCCCGCGGTGACGACGGGTACGTCGGCGGGCGCCGCCGGGTCCGTGATCGGGTTGGTGGTGTCCATGACCTCGAAGAACCGGTCGACGGCGGTGCGCGCGTTGAGCGTCATCGACAGCGTCATACCGAGGTCGACGACGGGGCCGTTGATGACGGCGGCCGTGGCGAAGAACGCGACGAGGGTGCCGAGGGTCATGTCGCCCTGGGCCACGAGGTAGGCACCCACGACGAGCGCGATCCCCTGGGTGACCTCGGGGATGACGCGCAGGGCGACGGTCAGGCCCGCGTCGGTCGTCGCCTTGCGGATCTCCGTCTCGCGCAGCCCTTCGGCCTGGTCGGTGAACTGGTCGAGGGCGTCCGGCCGCGGCCGAACGCCTTGAGCACGCGGATGCCGTGGACCGACTCCTCGACGGTGGTGGCGAGGTCGCCGGACTGGTCCTGCGACAGCCGGGAGATCTTGCGGTACTTGCGGGAGAACCGGAACGCCAGGAGGGTCACCGGGATCGCGCCGCACAGGAAGATGATGCCGAGCCAGCCGCCGGTGGCGATGAGCAGGCCGACACCCACGACGATGGTCACGAAACTGACCACGAGCTGGAGGATGCCGAACACGAGCCAGCGGCGCAGCAGGCCGAGGTCGCCCATGATGCGGCTCAGCAGCTGTCCGCCGGGCCAGCGGTCGTGGAACGAGACCGGCAGGTCCTGCAGGTGCCGGAACAGTGCCATGCGCATCGCGGCCTCGACCCGCGTGCCGGGGAACATCACGAGGGTGCGGCGCAGCAGGATCAGGCCTGCCTCCCCCGCGCCGAGCAGGGCGACCAGCACGACGGACCAGATCAGGCCCGACCAGTCGTGCTCGCGGACACCCGCCGTGAGCGGGCCGTCGGTGACCCACCGGAGCACGGCGGGGATGGCGAGCGCCATGAGGCTGGCGCCGAGCGACGCGACGAGCCCGCCGACCAGGCGGGGCAGGGCGGTGCGGACGTAGGGACGGAGACGACGGATCGAGGCGAAGGTGCTGCGCTCGGACGAAGGATCGGATCGATTCGAACTGTCGGCTGTTTGAGGCATCGGGTTCATTATCCCGCTGGCCGCAACTTGTTACTTTGGGTAAGCACCTTCCTGTGATGTGACCTGCGTCACAGCCATCGGTCCGGCAGTACCCGCCCTCAGCGCACCCGCACCGACAGGCACGTCACGCAGCCCTCGAGCTTCTCGAACTCGGTGACCGGCGTCGTGAGCACCGTCAGACCCCGCTCGCGCAGCAGCTCCGCGGTACCGGGAGCGGCAGCGGACAGCAGCACGGTGGTCTCGTCCAGCACGACGACGGCGCTGCCCTCCGCCTCGGGGACCGGCAGGAAGTCCGCGAACCGGCTGACGTCGTCGACGACCGGCTCGTAGCCGATCACCGTG
>NZ_JBHUHF010000001.1:4800000-6001428 GCF_042682255.1 Promicromonospora aerolata | reverse complement strand
GTGGTGGTCCTGGTGCGCGTCCGCGGTCGTCGCTCCTGCCCGCGCCGCGTCCGTGGCTGGGTGGCGTTCCCGCCTCCTGCCCCGGTTCGACGACGACGAACTGGCCCATCATCCCGTCGTCCTCGTGCATGAGCATGTGGCAGTGGTACATGTAGGGCACGTCCGGGTCGGCGTAGTCGTCGAACCGCATGAGGAGCCGGTAGGTGGTGCTCGGTTCGAGGTACACGGTGTCCTTGGGCCCGGCCAGCTCGGGCGGTGGCGGGTCGCCGTCGATCGACAGGATGCGGAACTGCACGTCGTGCACGTGGAAGCTGTGAGGCATGGGCACGGTGCTGCGCACCTCCCAGATCTCGGTGCTGCCCACCTCCGCCACCTCGTCGATGCGGCCCACGTCCATGCTCCGGCCGTTGATCTTGCGGTCGTCGAGCTCGAACGTGCGCGTCACGGTCGCGTCGTCCTCGTGCAGCGCGTCCTGCTCCGCGTGGACCGACTTCTCCCAGGCGGGCTCGGGTGCTGGTGCGAGCTGGTCGGCGGCGCGCAGCTCGAGCACGTCGAACGCGTCGTTGCCACCCATCGCGAACGGGACGACGACGCCGCCCAGGTCGGCCTCGAACGAGTGCAGGCGCGTGGTCTCCCCCGGCTCCATCCGCACGATCACCTCGGCGCGCTCGCCGGGTGCGAGCCGCACGTGCTCGAGCCGGACCGGTGCGTCCAGCAGCCCGCCGTCGGTGGCGACGAGGTCCATCTCGCGGTCGGCGAAACCGAGCTGGAACGTGCGGGCCGTCGACCCGTTGAGCAGGCGCAGCCGCACGCGTTCGGTGGTGACCTCCTGGTAGGCGCCGATGGTGCCGTTGGTCATGACGACGTCGCCGAGCGTGC
Organism: Promicromonospora aerolata; assembly: GCF_042682255.1. Taxonomy (NCBI): domain Bacteria; kingdom Bacillati; phylum Actinomycetota; class Actinomycetes; order Micrococcales; family Promicromonosporaceae; genus Promicromonospora; species Promicromonospora aerolata. The sequence continues at coordinate 6,000,549 of NZ_JBHUHF010000001.1, read as the reverse complement.
CCGGCTCGCCGGTGTCGTCCTCGAGCTCGAGCTGCCCGTCGTCGTCGATGACCTTGTCCTGCACGATCACCGGGATGTCGTCGACGCCATAGGTGTCGGGCAGGTCGGCGGCGCGCGAGGCGTCGTCGTCCAGGAGGAACATGCCCGCCAGGCCGCGGTAGACGTGCTTCTCCGTGGCGCCGTGCGGGTGCGGGTGGTACCAGAGGGTGGCGGCGGGCTGGTCGATCTCCCAAGTCGGGCGCCAGGTGCCGCCCGGGTCGACCTCCTGGTGCGGCCCGCCGTCCATCTCCGGGGGCAGGTGCATGCCGTGCCAGTGCACGCTGGTCGGCTCGTCGAGGTCGTTCGCGACCTCGACGGCCACCCGTTCGCCGCGTTCGGCGCGGAGCGTGGGGCCGAGGTGGGTGCCGTTGAAGCCCCACGTCCGCGTCTTGACGCCGGGGCGGAACTCGGTGACGCCCTCCTGCGCCGTGAGGGAGAAGACGCGCGTGCCGTCCACGACCTTCGAGGGCGCCAGGGGCGGGATGGCGAGCTCGTTCGTGAACTCCGCCTCGTCGACGGAGCTGACCGAGCCGGGGACCAGGGCACAGCCGGCGAGGGCGAGCGCCGTGGCGCCCGCGGCGATCGCGGCGGTGAGGGCGCGCCTCATCGGCCCGCCTCCCGCAGCCGCTGCACGCCGGCCGCGGCCAGGCCGGCGAGCGCGCCCCAGAGCGCGTTCATGATCAGCTCGGGGATCATGGTCCACGCGGCCCCGCTGGGGCCGCCGAACCCGCCGAGCGCGGGCACGAGCAGCCCGAGCAGGACGGTGACGAGGCCGTAGGCCACGCCGGTCAGGGTGAGGGTGAGCACGGGCCGCGGTACGCGGCCGAGGCCGACCACCGCGATCCACACGACGGCGGTGATGCCGACGATGGTGAGCGCGCGGGGTGCGCCGGTGCCGAAGAGGCCGGTGAGGCCGCTCAGCGGCCAGAGGAGGGCCATGGCGGCAAGGCCGGCGATCACTGCCCAGGGGACGGGGATGGTCGGGCCGGCGGGTGGGGGCTGGTCGGTGAACCGTGGTGATGTCATGCCTCGACGGTGCCCGCTGACCACGGGGCGCCACATCGGCCCTGGATCGTCTCCTGGTGTCGCCTGGAGGCGACACCGACCCTGATGCCCTGGGCCCCCGCGGTCCGTAGGGTGTCCGTGTGCCAGAGCAGAGCGCGGTCCCGCGAACGGTCGACCCACGTGTCACCGACATCGCCCTGGGGCTTGCCATGGCGCTGGTGGTCGCGGTGGTCATCGCGGCGGATCCGGACGCCGTAGGGCACGCCGGGCCCGGGGCGTACCTGTTCGCGGTGGGTTTCGGGGCGCTGGTGCTGCTGCGCCGTCATGCGCCGCGCACCGTCCTCGTGGTCACGGTGCTGGCCGTGTTCGGGTATTACACGTTCCAGTTCGCGCCCATCGGCATGGCGCTGCCCGCGGTCGCGGCGCTGTACTCGGCGGCCGAGATGCGGCGTACCGGCTGGGCAGTCGGTGCGGGCACCGCGCTGATCGCCGTCTCGACCTACTACCGAACAGTGGGCAACACACCCGAGGAGGCTCTGACGCCGTACGAGCTCGTCACCGACGTGGCGCTGGTCGCGGCCGCGATCGCGCTCGGCGTGGCGGTCCGGCTCACCCGGGAGGCGCGCGTGCACGAGGCCCGCGCCGCCGAGCAACGTCTGCAGGCCGAACGCCTGCGCATCGCGCGCGACCTGCACGACGTGGTGGGACACAACCTGTCCGTGATCGCCCTGCACTCCGGGGTGGCCACCGAGGCGGTGGGCCGGGACGACGACGCCGCCAGGGGCGCCCTGGAGCACGTGCGGGAGGCGACGTCGGGCACGCTGCACGAGCTGCGCTCGACCGTGCGGGTGCTGCGCGGGCCGGCCGGCGCACCCGCGCAGGACGCCGTCGCGCCGACCGGTCTGGCGGGCGTCGACGCCCTGGCGCGTTCGGCGCGCGCGACCGGTCTCGTCGTCGACGTCGCCCTCGACGTGCCGGACGACGCCCTCGACGGCGCCATCGGCGCCGCCGCGTACCGCGTCGTGCAGGAGTCCCTGACGAACGTGCTGCGGCACGCGGCGGCCACCCGCGTCACGGTGTCGGCCCGGGCCGCCGACGACCGTCTCGTGGTGGTGGTGTCCGACGACGGCCGGGGCGCCGGCTCCGCTCTCGTGCCCGGGTCCGGGCTCTCGGGCATGCGGGAACGGGTGACCCTGCTCGGCGGCAGCGTCACCGCGCACGACGCCCCCGGCGGCGGGTTCCGCGTCGCCGCAGACCTGCCCCTCCGTCTGGAGACGTGACACCCATGATCAACATCGTGCTCGTGGACGACCAGGAGCTCGTGCGTACGGGGCTGCGTGCCCTGGCGGAGAGCGACGGCGACATCACCGTCGTCGGCGAGGCTGCCGACGGCCGCTCCGGCGTGTCCCGGGTACGGGAGCTCCGGCCCGACGTCGTGCTCATGGACATCCGCATGCCGGGCCTGGACGGGCTCGCCGCCACCCGGGAGATCGTCGCCGACCCCGCGCTGGCCGACGTGCGGGTGCTGATCCTGACCACGTTCGACGAGGACGAGCACGTGTTCGACGCGATCCGCGCCGGGGCGGCCGGCTACCTGCTCAAGGACATCGCGCCGGTCGAGCTGCGCCGCGCCGTCCGCGTGGTCGCGGCGGGCGAGGCGCTGCTCGACCCCGGCGTGACGGCCACCGTGCTGCGCGCGGTCGCCGAGAGCCCGGCGCCCCGGCCCGCCGCGGACCGGATCGCCGGGCTCACCGAACGCGAGCGCGAGGTGCTGCAGCAGCTGGGCCGGGGGCTCACGAACGACGAGATCGCCCGCGAGCTCTACCTCAGCCCGGCCACCGCACGCACCTACGTGAGCAGGCTGCTCGCCAAGCTCGGCGCGCGGGACCGCGCAGCGCTGGTCATCCTCGCGTACGAGACGGGGGTCGTGCGGCCGTGAGGCACCCGGACGGGCAGGTCAGAGCTCCTTGAGCCGCGGCAGCACGTCCTCGCTGAACTGCGTGAGGAACCGCTCCTGGTCGTGGCCGGGGCCGTGGACCACGAGGTGGTTCAGGCCGGCGTCGACGTAGGGCTTGATCATCTCGACGGCCTGCTCCGGATCGGACGCGACGATCCACCGCTTCGCGACCTGCTCGATCGGCAGCTCGTCGGCCAGCTGCTCCATCTCGGTGGCCGAGGTGACGCTGTGCTTCTGCTCGGGCGTCAGGGAGAGCGGCGCCCAGAACCGGGTGTTCTCGAGTGCGACGGCGGCGTCGCGGTCGTAGGAGATCTTGATCTCGATCATCTTGTCGATGCCGTCCGCGGAGCGCTCCGCCTTGGCCGCGCCCTCGGCGACGGCGGGCAGCAGCTTCTCCGTGTAGAGGTCCATGCCCTTGCCCGACGTGCAGATGAAACCGTCGCCCGCACGCCCCGCGTACTTCGCCACGAGCGGTCCGCCCGCCGCGACGTAGACCGGCACCGGGTTCTCCGGCCGGTCGTAGATCTGGGCGCCGACCAGCTCGTAGTAGTCGCCCTTGAAGTCCACGGAGTCCTCGGTCCAGAGGGCCCGCATGAGCTGCACGGCCTCGCGCAGGCGAGCGAACCGCTCCTTGAACTCGGGCCACTCGCGGCCCGAGACCGCCGTCTCGTTCAGGGCCTCGCCCGTGCCGACACCGAGGAGCACGCGGTTCTCGGTGAGCAGCGCGAGGCTCGCGAACGTCTGCGCGATCACGGCCGGGTTGTAGCGGAACGTCGGGGTCAGCACGCTCGTGCCGAGCTGGATCCGGGAGGTGCGCTCCCCCGCCGCAGCGAGCCACGCCAGCGCCGACGGCGCATGGCCGCCCTCGTGGCGCCACGGCAGGAAGTGGTCGGAGACCATGGCGCTGTCCAGTCCCACCTCCTCGGCGCGTACTGCGAGCTCAACCAGCTCGCGCGGCCCGAACTGCTCGGCGGACGCCTTGTAGCCAATCTTCAGAGTCACATCTGAGACCCTACGCTCGATCTCCGCCGGGCGAACCCCGTCGTCGCGCACATCACATCCACCCAGGTCAGCCCTGCGATCGGCCACGGCTCGCGACCGCGCGCTACGGCTGCAGCGCCCGCAGCACCCGGCTCGGTGAGGGCCGCCCCAGGTGGCCCTCCAACCAGCCGCCGGTCTCCACCAGGCGCGGCATGGAAACCCCCGTGGCGATCCCCAGCCCGTCCAGCATCCAGAGCAGGTCCTCCGTGGCGAGGTTGCCGGTGGCCGACTCCGCGTACGGGCAGCCGCCCAGCCCGCCCGCCGACGTGTCGAACGTGGTCACCCCGTGCCGCAGCGCGGCGGCGACGTTGCCGAGCGCCTGCCCGTAGGTGTCGTGGGCGTGCAGCGCCAGCACGTCGTCGCTCAGGCCGGCCTCGTTCAGCGCGTCCAGGAGCGCGACGACGTGCCCCGGCGTGCCGACACCGATCGTGTCGCCGAGCGAGAGCTGCTCCGCCCCGAGGTCCATGAGCCGCTTGCCCGCCGCGACCACCTGCGCGATCGGCACGTCGCCCTCCCACGGGTCGCCGAAGCACATCGAGACGTACGCCCGTACCCGCGTCCCCGCCGCACGGGCGCGCGTCATGACCGGCTCGAACATGGCGTACTGCTCGTCGAGGGTCCGGTTCAGATTGCGGCGCGCGAACGAGTCGGTGGCGCTGGCGAAGACCGCGACGTGCCGCAGGCCGAGGTCGAGGGCGCGGTCCAGGCCGCGCTCGTTCGGCACGAGCACCGGCAGGTCGCGGGCCCGGTCGCCGAGCCGGTCCACCAGTGCGCCGAGCACCTCCTCGGCGTCGGCGAGCTGGGGTACCCAGCGCGGGTGCACCAGGCTGGTGGCCTCGACGAGAGGTAGGCCGGCGTCGAGCAGCCGCTCGACCAGGTCCACCTTGACCGTGGTGGGCACCACCGCCTTCTCGTTCTGCAGGCCGTCGCGCGGTCCCACCTCGTAGATCGTCACGCGGTCGGGCAGGCTCGGGTCGGGTACCACCTGGGGGCGACGGAGCTCAGTCATCGGTCGCCTCCGGTCCGTCCACGACCGGTTCCACCACTGCCGGTTCCACCTCGAAGAGCACCTGCCGCGCCGCGACCTGCTCCCCCGCCGCCGCGCGGACGCGCACCACACCGGCAGCGGGCGCCGCGAGCGCCACCTCCATCTTCATCGCCTCCAGCACACCGAGCGACTGCCCGGTGGTCACCTCGTCGCCGTCGTGCACCTCGACCCGCGCCAGCACACCGGGCATCGCGGCGAGCACCACGCCGTCGGACAGCTCTGCCCGTGCCGCACGCGTGGCACCCGGCCGGACGAACCGGAACGTGTGCCCGCGCGTGCTCACCTCCACCGACCGTGGGCCCACGTCGACGGCGAACCGTACGGTCGCCCCGCCCAGCTCCAGCAGCCCGTCGCCCACCGCCCGGCACGACGTCGGCGGCTCGCCCTCGCGGCGCACCTCGCCGCGGGCAGTACTCACGCGCAGCACGGTGTCGTCCAGCTCGACCCAGGTGTCGGCGGGCGGGCCGCCGAGGCGCCATCCGCCACCGTTCGGCACCGCGGCCGCCGCCACCGACCAGGCCGCCGCCACCAGCGCCGGCCCCGGGTCGGGCGCCGGTAGCGGGTGGGTGTCGAGCCACGCGGTGTGCACGTCGCCGTCGCGGAAGGCGTCGGAGTCGGCGAGCGCCCGCACGAACCCGGTGTTGGTGACCAGGCCGCCGATCGCCGTCGCGTCGAGCGCGTCGACCAGCCCTCGCCGGGCGGTCTCCCGGTCGGGGCCCATGGCCACGACCTTGCCGATCATGGGGTCGTACGCGGCGGGCACGACGGTGCCGTCCTCGATGCCCGCCTCGACCCGCACCGCGGCGGTGGCACCGGGCCAGCGCACGTGGGTGGCGGTCCCCGCCTGCGGCAGGAATCCGTTGAAGGCGTCCTCGGCGTAGACGCGCGCCTCGATCGCGTGGCCGACGACGGCGACGTCGTCCTGCGTGAAGCCGAGCTCGGCGCCGGCCGCGACGCGGAGCTGCTGCTCGACGAGGTCGATGCGCTCGCCGCGCACGGTGACCACTTCTTCGGTGACGGGGTGCTCGACCTGGAGTCGGGTGTTCATCTCGAGGAACCAGGCGCCGCCGGGGCCTGCGCCCACGTCCACGAGGAACTCGGCGGTTCCCACACCGGTGTATCCGGCCTCGCGGGCCAGGGCCACGGCCCAACCGTGCAGCGCGTCGCGCAGGGTCGGGTCGAGGTCGGGCGCCGGCGCCTCCTCCAGGACCTTCTGGTGGCGGCGCTGGGCGGAGCAGTCGCGCTCGTGCAGGTGCAGCACGTTGCCGTGCTCGTCGGCGAGGATCTGCACCTCGACGTGCCTGCCGCGCTCGATGTAGCGCTCCAGCAGCACGGTGTCGTCGCCGAACGCGGCTGCGGCCTCGCGGCGGGCGGCGGCGACGGACGGGCCGAGCTCGTGCTCCTCGTGGACGATGCGCATTCCCTTGCCGCCACCGCCGGCGGCGGCCTTGACCAGCAGGGGGAAGGTGAGGTCGGCTCCGTCGGCGTCCGCCTGCTGCTGCAGCGGGATCGCTCGCAGCACGGGAACGCCTGCCTGGTCGGCGATCTCGCGCGCCGTGTCCTTGCGGCCCAGGGCGTCCATCGCGTCGGGCGGTGGGCCGACCCAGGTGAGTCCGGCGCCGAGGACGGCACGCGCGAAGTCCGCCTGCTCCGACAGGAACCCGTAGCCGGGGTGCACGGCGTCGGCCGCGCTCTCCTTGGCGGCGGCGAGCAGGGCGGGGATCGACAGGTAGGACTCGGCGGCCGGGGTCGGGCCGATCCGTACCGCCACGTCGGCGGCACGGACGTGGGGGGCGGCGCGGTCGGCGTCGGAGTAGACAGCGACGGTGCGCAGTCCGAGGCGGCGCGCGGTGCGGATGATCCGCAGGGCGATCTCGCCGCGGTTGGCGATCAGGAGGGTTCGGATCACTGGGTGCTCACATCCGGAAGATGCCGTAGGACGGCTCGGCGATCGGGGCGTTGGCGGCAGCGGCGAGGCCGAGGGCCAGCACGCGGCGGGTGTCGGCGGGGTCGATCACGCCGTCGTCCCAGAGGCGGGCGGTGGCGTAGTAGGGGTTGCCCTGGGCCTCGTACTGGGCACGGATCGGGTCCTTGAACGCTTCGACCTCCGCGGCGGGGGCGTCGGCGAGGTCGCGGCGCACGGTCGCGAGGACGGACGCCGCCTGCTCGCCGCCCATGACGGAGATGCGGGCCCCGGGCCACATCCACAGGAACCGGGGATCGTAGGCGCGGCCGCTCATGCCGTAGTTGCCGGCACCGAACGAGCCGCCGAGCACCACGGTGAACCGTGGCACCGAGGTGCAGGCCACGGCGGTGACCAGCTTGGCGCCGTCCTTGGCGATGCCGCGGTGCTCGTACTCCTTGCCGACCATGAAGCCGGCGATGTTCTGCAGGAAGATCAGCGGGATGCGCCGCTGGTCGCACAGCTGGACGAAGTGGGCGCCCTTGAGCGCCGACTCCGAGAAGAGGATGCCGTTGTTCGCGACGATGCCCACCCGGTACCCGTCGATGCGGGCGAAGGCGCACACCAGGGTCTCGCCGTAGCGGGCCTTGAACTCGGTGAGCTCGGAGCCGTCGACGATCCGGCGGATCACGTCGCGCACGTCGTACGGGGTGCGCGGGTCGGACGGCACGTCGTAGAGGCCGTCGGGGCCCAGCTCGGGCTCCTCGGGCTCCTCGCGGTCCAGGCTCGGGGCCGGCGCCGCGCCGGTGGTGGTCGCGATGATCTCGCGGACGATGCGCAGGGCGTGCGCGTCGTCGTCGGCCAGGTGGTCCGCGACGCCCGACGTCGTGGTGTGCACCACGCCGCCGCCGAGCTCCTCCGCGGTGACGACCTCACCGGTGGCCGCCTGGACCAGGGGCGGCCCGCCCAGGAAGATGGTGCCCTCGTCGCGGACGATGACCGCCTCGTCGCTCATCGCGGGCACGTACGCGCCGCCCGCCGTGCAGGACCCCATGACGGCCGCGACCTGCGGGATGCCCCGTGCGGACAGGTTCGCCTGGTTGTAGAAGATGCGCCCGAAGTGCTCGCGGTCCGGGAACACCTCGTCCTGCATCGGCAGGTACGCGCCGCCGGAGTCGACGAGGTAGACGCAGGGCAGGTGGTTCTCGGCGGCGACCTGCTGGGCGCGCAGGTGCTTCTTGACCGTCGCCGGGTAGTAGGTGCCGCCCTTGACGGTGGCGTCGTTGGCGACGATCACGCACTCGCGGCCCGCGATGCGGCCGATGCCCGTGACGATCCCCGCGCTGGGTACCGCCCACTCACCCCCGTACATGTCGTAGGCCGCGAGGGCTCCGATCTCCAAGAACGCGGACCCGGGGTCGAGCAGGCGGTCCACGCGGTCGCGGGCGAGCAGCTTGCCGCGCGCCGTGTGTTTCTCGCGAGCGGCGGGCGAGCCGCCCTCGCGGACGCGCGCCAGCCGCTCGCGCAGCTGCGCGGTGAGAGTGCGTAGATCCGGTCCAACGCCGGTGTCGGTGGCCATGTGCCGCAGCATAGTCCGCTGGTTAATGATCGTTAACCCCCTGCGGGTCGCGCGAGCGCCGCGACCTCTCCGCAGACGTGCACCTGGACGCCCAGCCCTGCGAAGAACGCCGCCTTGGCGACGAGCGCGTCGTCGGCGGTCGCCGCGTCCGGGGCGTAGGCCACGTTGAGGTGGTTGGCCTTGTGCCGCGCCATGAACTGGTCCCGGCTCACCCCGTGCAGCACGGCGTGCATGATCGGCCACTCCGGGTTGGTGGCCTGCCAGCGACGCTCGGTCTCCTCCGGGGGCAGGGTGACGGCCGTGGCGCGCCCCAGGTCGACGTGCAGGCGCCCGCCGGCGATGTAGACGCGGGACCAGACGATCTCGCCGGCCCGGGAGACGCCCTTGACGGTGGAGCCGCCGAGCGGGAAGTACACCGGGTTCTGCCGCCACCCCTGGGCGCCCGCGTAGCCGCCCTCCAGGTGCGACGGCGGCACGGAGCCCGAGATCTCGAACACCCACACGAACCGCCCGTCGTACTCCTCGCCCCAGCGCACGTCGTGCAGGGTCGTGGCCGGGTCCAGGCCCATCGCGGTCCAGAGCCGGTTGGTCACCAGCGCGTCCACCGCCACGCCCTCGTCGGCCTCGTTGAAGTGCGGCAGCGCCTTGCCGTCCCAGAGCACGCGGGCACCGTCGCGCGAGGTGACCGGAGGGCGCACCACGTTGTTGAGCAGGCCCTCGGCCAGGTCGGAGGCGGGACTCAGGTCCTTCAGCCCCTGCTGGTACTGGATGCCGACGGCGTCCAGCCCGAAGTCGTCGGCGATGCGCAGCGCGGCGACGTACATCTTGTGCTGCCAGCGCAGCTGTGCGGCGGTGAGCTCGGTGGCCTCGTCCTGCCCGAGGCGGAACGTCATCCCCGCGCCCTCGAGCCACGCCTGCACGGCGTCGGCCTCGCCGTCGGGCACCTGCTGCATCTCGGCCCACAGCGCGGACTGGCTCAGCCGCTCCTTGTAGATGCCGATCGGGCCCAGCAGCTCGTCGTCGATGATCGCGTTGTACATGCCCATGCAGCCCTCGTCGAAGACGCCGATGATCGCCTTGTCGCGCAGCAGCTGGTCGGCGAGCGCCCGCCCGAGGTCGACCTGGGGCCCTGCGGGCAGGTCCGGTGCGTCGGTCACGTGCGACGCGTCGTGCTCGATGCGGCCGGTGTCCAGCCACTGCCGGAGGCCGTCCCGGAACCACTGGTCCGTGAAGTCCACGCTCCAGATCGTCGAGTACGGCTTGTCCATCTTGGTCAGCCCGGCGTTCAGGCCGAGCAGACCCACGAGGCCCGGCCAGTCCCCCACGAAGTTCGCGACGGTCAGGATCGGGCCCTGGTGCGTGCGCAGGCCGGCCAGCACGTGGTGGCTGTACTGCCACACCGCCTCTGCCACGATCAGCGGCGCCTCCGGCGGGACCGAGCGGAACACCTCGAGCCCCATCCGCTGCGAGCTGATGAACCCGTGGCCCGTGGCGGGGTCGACGTCGTTGGCGCGCACGACCGTCCAGCCGAGCTCGGCGAAGGCCGCCGTGAGGTCGGCCTCCATGGCGGCCTGGGTGGGCCAGCCCGCCTGGTTCGCCGACTCGCGCAGGTCGCCGCTGGCGACGAGGTACGCGGTCTGGGGCGCCACCTGCGGGCGGGGGGTGACGGCGGGAAGTTCGTAGGACATGTGGGACTCCTTCATCCGCTCATGCTGCTCCGGCACTCCGGCTCCGGACACTCTGACAGATGCCGATCGCTCGCTCCTAGACTGCTCCCGTGACCCCGCGCCGGCAGCAGATCCTGAGCACGGCAGCCGACCTGTTCGCCGCCCGTGGCTTCCACGGCGTCTCGATGGGCGACATCGGTGCGGCCGTCGGCATCTCCGGACCAGCCCTGTACAAGCACTTCGCGAGCAAGGACGACATCCTCGGGCAGTGCCTCCTGCACGCGTCGGACCAGCTCCTCGCCGGGGCACGGGAGCTGCTGTCCGCACCGGATGCCGCACCCGAGGGTGCGCTGGAGGCCCTGATCGCCCGGCACGCCGACTTCGCGCTCGACAACCCGGCGCTGATCGTCGTGCAGGAACGGGAGTGGGGCGCGCTCGGGGCCGACGCCCGCGGACAGGTCCGCGAGCGCCAGCTCGCCTACGTCGACGTGTGGTGCGACGCGCTGCGTCCACTGCGGCCGGACCTGTCGGGCCCGCAGGCTCGGGCGGCCGTCCAGGCCGCGTTCGGCCTGCTCAACTCGACCCCGCACAGCGCCCGCATCGGCCGCACCACGATGCGCGGTATCCTCACGACGATGGCCCGCGCGGCCCTGCTCCCCTGACTACTCGACGGGGAGGCCCAGGCCCCGCGCGATGAGCATGCGCTGCAGCTCGGAGGTGCCCTCGCCGATCTCCAGGACCTTCGCGTCGCGGTAGAAGCGGGCGATGGGGCCGTCCTCCATGACGCCGTAGCCGCCGAACACCTGCGCCGCGATGCGCGTGGCGGTCACGGCGGACTCCGTGGCGTAGAGCTTGGCGACGGACGAGGCGCGGCGGAACTCGTCGAGCGGCGCGCCGCCGTCCTTCAGGGCCGCTGCCCGGTAGGTGAGCGCCCGGCTGGCCTGGAGCATCACCTCGACGTCGGCGATCTGGAAGGCCACGCCCTGCTTGCGGCCGATGGGCCCGCCGAAGGTGGGGCGCACGCCCGCGTGCTCCACGCTCAGGTCGAGCATCGCCTGGATGCACCCGGTGGCCAGGGCGGCCACGGCGACCCGGCCGGTGTTGAGCGAGATCATGAGCTGCTTGAACCCGTTGCCGCGTACGCCGAGCAGGTTCGCCTCGGGGACGCGGACGTTCTCGAACCGCAGGGCGTGGGTGTCGCAGGAACGCCAGCTCATCTTGTCGTGCAGGGGTTCGACGATGAACCCGGGGGTGTCGGTGGGCACGATGATGGCGCTGAGCTCGGGCCGCCCGTCGGGCAGGGTGCCCGTGCGCGCCGCGACGGTGCAGAGGCTGGTGATGGGGGTTCCGGAGTTGGTGATGAACTGCTTGGCGCCGTTGATGACCCACTCGCCGTCGACGAGCTCCGCCGTGGTGCTCATGGCGTTGGCGTCGCTGCCCGCGCCGGGTTCGGTGAGGCCGAAGGCGCCGAGGCGGCGGCCCGCGACAAGGTCGGGCAACCAGGTCTGCTTCTGCTCCTCGGTCCCGTAGGCCAGCAGGGTTCCCACCCCGAGGCCGACGCCGGCTCCGAGCGTGATGCCGACGGACTGGTCCACGCGGCCGATCTCCTCGACGGCGATGCTGAGCCCGGTGAGCCCGAGGTCGGACCCGCCGTATTCCTCCGGGGCGGTCAGGCCGAACAGGCCCAGCTCTCCCATCTGGTGCACCACCTCGACGGGCAGGCGACTCTCCCTGTCCCATCGGGCGATGTGGGGCGCTATCTCGCGGTCGGCGAAGTCCCGGACCGCGTCCCGGAGCTTGGTGTGCTCCGGGTTCTCTGGTGAGGTATGCATGTTAGGCATGCCACTGAGGTTAACCACCATTAACCTCATCGCGCCAGGCCCCCACCCGAAGGACTTCCCATGCCGAACCAGAGTCAGGTCGCCTACGACGTCGTAGAGCCCGAGCAGGCCGACGCCCCAACCGTGCCGTACGCCCGGATCACGCTCGACGCCCCGGAGCGTCGCAACGCGCTCTCGTACGCCGTGCTCGACCAGCTCGATGCCGCCCTGGATCGTGCGGCGCACGACGACGTCCGCTCCGTGGTCCTGGCCGCGAACGGCCCGGCGTTCTGTTCCGGTGCCGATCTCACGGAGGCGCTGGCCGACGGGATGAGCCGCTCCGCACGGCGGCTCGCGGAGGTGCTGCGTACCATCCTCGCCCTGCCCAAGCCCGTCGTGGCGCGCGTGCACGGGCCGGTGCGGGCCGGCGGGATCGGGCTGGTCGCCGCGTGCGACGTCGCGATCAGCGCCGACCACATCACGTACGCCTTCACCGAGGCCCGCCTCGCGCTCGCGCCCGCCGTCATCTCGCTCGCCGTGCTGCCGCGGATGACGCCGCGCGCCGCGTCCCGCACCTTCCTGACCGGTGCGCAGTTCACCGCCGCCGAGGCCGCGGCCTGGGGGCTGGTGACGCAGGCCGTGCCGTCGGCCGACCTCGACCAGGCCGTCGACGCCGTGCTGGCCGACCTCGCGGCGGGCGACCCGCAGGGCCTGACGGCGACCAAGGCGCTGCTCAACGAGGACGTGCTGACCCGCTTCGACGCCCACGTGGACGACGCCGTCACCGGGTCGGCCGAGCTGTTCGGCTCGGAGCGCGCACGGGCGGCGATGGAGCGGCTGCTGCGGCGCTGACCGGGAAACGGTGTTGGATGGGGGTGTGGCCACCCGGATCTCCCTGCGCAACGCGCGCTTCCAGCAGTTGCAGACCCTGCTCACCAACCGCAACAAGCGGCATCGCGCCGGGCAGTTCATCGTGCAGGGCGTGCGCCCCATCACGATGGCCGTCGAGCACGGCTGGGAGATCCAGGCCCTGCTGTACGACGGCGAGCGCCGCCTCTCGCAGTGGGCCAGGGACCTGCTCGCGGCCCACCCGCACACCGAGCACGTGAAGATGTCGCCCGACCTCCTCGCCGAGCTGGCCGAGAAGGACGAGGCCGAGCTGCTCGCCGTCGTCGCGATGCGGCCCGACGACCTGAACCGCATCGAGGCGGGCCAGGACCTGCTCGGGGTCGTGTTCGACCGGCCCACGCAGCCGGGCAACATCGGCGCGGTCATCCGGTCCGCCGACGCGTTCGGGGCGCACGGCGTGATCACCACGGGCCACTCGGCCGACGCCTACGACCCCAAGGCGGTGCGCGCCACCACCGGATCGTTCTTCGCGATGCCGGTGGTGCGGAGCCCCTCCCCCGCGGCGGTAGTCTCCTGGGTCGAGGAGCGCCGCGCCGCCGGCCTCCCGATAGTCGTCGTGGCCACGGACGAGGGCGGCGAGGCCGACGTGTCCGCGTTCGACCTCACCCAGCCGGTCCTGCTGCTGGTCGGCAGCGAGACCGACGGTCTGACCCGCGCGTGGCGCGACGCGGCCGACGTGACGCTGAGCATCCCGATGACCGGCTCGGCCAGCTCGCTCAACGCGGCCAACGCCGCCACCGTGGTGCTCTACGAGGCCCGGCGCCAGCGCCTCGCCGGGCGCTGACGGCGCCCGGCGCAGCGCCCCGGCTCAGAGCTCGATCGAGTACATCCGCGATCCCGACGTCTTGACGTAGCCGAGGCTCGCGTAGAGGCCGTGCGCGCCGCTCGGGTTGGCCGTGTCGACGTCGAGCGCCGCGTACTGCATGCCGTCGGCGGCGAACGCCCGCATTCCCGCGGCGAGTGCCGCGAGGGCGGCCTTGCGACCTCGGTAGGCACGGCGCGCCCCCAGGATGTCCGTGTACCCGAACGTGTAGCCACGCACGGCGAAGTCCTCCGTGTACCGCGCCGCCAGCTCGTAGCCCACCACGAGGGGCTGCCCGGCACGCAGCACGGCGGCCGTCTCCGGGTCGGTGTCCGGCGAGGCCAGCAACGCGTCGACGTCCGGCTCCGGGTCCACCACGAGGAAGGACCACTCGGGCGCGAAGCAGGCGCGCTGGGCCCACTGCTCACGAGTCTGCGGCTGGCTGCCCCAGTGGTCGCGGAAGGCGTCGTTGTGGGCGAGCCGGGTCGCCTCGTCCAGGTCCTTCGACCAGGGCACGAGCCGCAGCGAGCCCGCCAGGGGTACGTCCGGCACGGGCCCCGCGTCAGGTCCGCTCAGCGGCCGAGCCAGGTCGGAGTAGTACCGGCGCACCTCGAACCCAGCCCGCTCGTACAACCGGTGCTTGCCGGCGGGCCCGTCGTCCTCGGTGAACACCCCGATCCGCCCGGGCACCTCCTTGCCCGACGCCGCCAGCAGCTGCCGGGCGCGGCCCGCCTCCCAGGCCAGCAGCTCACGGCCGATGCCCTCGCCGCGCCGGTCCGGGTGCACCCCACCCCAGCAGAAGGCGCGGACCTGCGTCACGTCACCGGGCGGGCACTCGACCTGGGCCCAGGCGACCAGGGCGCCGTCGTCCGCCGTACCGGTGGAGAAGCCGAGCAGGGAATCGGCGGCCATGTCCCCCCACGCGCCCTCGAACAGCTCCTCGATCTCCTCGAGGGTCTCCGCGTACGGCTCGGCGTCGGCCCGGGCGATGTGGTTGCGCAGCGCCAGCCAGGCGGGCGCGTCCTCGCGGGTCGCGGCGCGCCAGGTCAGGTTGCCCGCCGTGGGCAGGGGCAGGGCCGCCGGCGCGGCCGCGCGCTCGGCGATGGGGGCGAGGTGCGGGGTGTCCACGGTCATGATCTCTCCGGCTGCTCAGAGCTAGATGAAGTGCTGCTGGATGAGGTGCTCGATGTGACGTGCTCGACGTGAAGTCAGAGCTCGATGGTGAAGAGGGTGGAGCCGTCGCTCTTGGTGAAGCCGAGCCGTGCGTACAGACCGGTCGCGCCGGTCGGGTTGTCCGTGTCCACGTCGAGCTCGGCCTGCTGCATGCCGGCGTCCGCGAAGACGCGCATCGCGTGCGTGAGCAGCGCCACCGCGATGCGCCGGCCACGGTAGTCGCGCCGCACGCCCAGCAGGTCGGTGTACCCGGCGGTGTACCCCTGCGACTCCCAGTCGTGCTCGTACCGCGCGGCCAGGTGCAGCCCCACGACGTAGGGCGTGCCCGGCGCGACGGTCGCGTCGCCCGGCTGCTCCTGCTCGGACCCCTGGTACCGCACCGACTCGTCCACCACCACGAACGACCACTCGGGGGCGAACGAGCTGCGGTACGCCCGCCACGACTCGGGCGTGCGCGGCTGGCTGCCCCAGTGGTCGCGGAACGCGTCGTTGCGCGCGAGCCGCGTGGCGTCGTCCAGGGCCTCCGACCACGGCAACAGGCGCAACGGCGGCTCCAGGCCGACGGCAGACACCGGCACGCTCAGGTCCCGCAGCAGGTTCGCGTAGTACCTGACGGGTTCGAAGCCACCGGCACGCAGCAGTTCTCGCCGCTCGGCGGGGGCGCTGTCCTCGATGTGCGCCGAGATCCGCGCGGGCAGGACGTCCAGCCGCGGGTCGCCGCCCAGAGCGGCGAGCGCGTGCCGCGCCCGTCCGGTCGCCCAGTCCAGCAGCTCGGTGCCGATGCCCCGACCGCGGTGCGTGGGATGCACACCGCCGGAGACGCTGACGCGCAGGCGCGTGGCCCCGTCGGTGGGGAACCGTTCGACCTGCGCGTACGCACGCAGCATCCCGTCGGCGTCGGTGCCGACCAGGGTGTCGGCGGAGGCGTCGAACACCGGGGCGTCGAAGCTCTCGGCGATCTCGTCGGCCGAGGTGAACCAGTCGCGACCGTCGGCCTCCTGGACGGTCCGCAGGAGCGTCGCCAGCGCGGGCACGTCCTCGCGGGCCCAGGCACGCCAGGTCAGATCGCCCGCCGTCGGCAGCCGCGGGGTCGCGGGCGCGGCGGCGCGCTCCGCGATCGGCGCGGGGGCCGGCTCGGGTTCCACGGGGCGGAGGGACGCTGGGGAGGACATGTCGGCCACGCTAGGCGACTGCTTCGGCGTCGGCACGGGATTTTCGGCGACCGGCGGCTCCGTTGACCAGGTCCGAACCGTGAGTTCGGCCGGATGGGATGAGATCGGTCAGTCAACCGACCGATCTCATCCCATCCGACCGAACTCAGCACGCAGCACCCAGCACCCAGCAACAGACCGAACTCAGCAGGCATCATCCAGCAACAGTCACCGCAGCGCGATCACCAGGTGGGTCAGCAGCGGCGCCACGATCAGC
This sequence comes from Promicromonospora aerolata, assembly GCF_042682255.1. Classification (NCBI taxonomy): domain Bacteria; kingdom Bacillati; phylum Actinomycetota; class Actinomycetes; order Micrococcales; family Promicromonosporaceae; genus Promicromonospora; species Promicromonospora aerolata. Next base: position 5,984,178 of record NZ_JBHUHF010000001.1, on the reverse strand, counting down.
GCGGGCAGCAGGTCCCCCACCGGGATCTGCTTGATGTTCAGCAGCCGAAGGCCGATGCCCACGAGCATCAGCCCGCCGGTGGCCGTCAGCGCGGCGATGTGGGCGTCCGGCAGGATCGACCCGAGCAGCACGCCCGCCAGCGTCACCAGTCCCTGGACGACGCCGACCGACACCGCGGACAGCAGCACCCCCACGCCGAACGAGGATGCGAAGGCCAGCGCGGCGAAGCCGTCGAGCACGGACTTCAGCAGGAGCTGGTCGATGCCGCGGCCCAACCCGTCGGACAGCGAGCCGAGGATGGCGAGCGGCCCGACGCAGAACAGCAGCGATGCGGTGAGCCACCCCTCGATGAAGCGCTCGCGCGCCGCGTGGTCCTGGCCGGTCTCCGTCGCGTCGATCAGTACGGGGCGTCGACCTGTGCGCGTCCCGCCGGAGCGCCGGGCCAGCCAGCCCTGGATCACGCCGGCCAGCCCTTCGAGGCGCGCCTCGACCCGCAGCAGCGAGCCGGCGATGCCGCCGATGAGCAGGGAACCGAGCACGATGAGGACCGGAGCGCCGCTGCCGGTCGCGGCCTCGAAGGCGGCGTCGGTGACCGCCATCGCGGACAGCGCCGCGACGAGCAGGGTGACGAGGCCGAGGATGTCGGTCACGACCGCGTGCGTGCGCTGCGGCAGCCGGTGCCCCACGGCCATCCCGAGGAGCGACCCGACGACGATCGTCCCGACATTGACGAGCGTGCCCAACCCGGGGAAATCGACGTCCACCGCGCGAGCCTAACCCTGGGGGTGCCGGGGAACGGTACGCGACCGGGGTCTGTTGCTTGGCGTAGACATTGTCTTCCGTCGGCAACCAGCTCCGCCCGCGGGACCGTTCCCCGACACCCGGTCACCGCGTGACACGAGGACCACGGCCGGCACCGGAGCTCAGTGCACCGAGAAGCCACCGTCGATGAACAGCGAGTGGCCCGTGACGTAGGCGGAGGACGCGCTCGCGAGGAAGACGGCGGCGCCCGCGAAGTCCTCGGGCACGCCGTTGCGGCCCACCGTGGTGCGGGCCGCGAGCGCCTCGACCTTCTCGGCGTCGTCCTGGAGCCGCTGGTTCAGGGGCGTGAGCACGAATCCGGGCACGAGCGTGTTGGCGGTGACGCCGCGCGACGACCAGGCCTCGGACTGGGAGCGCGCGAGGGACTCGAGGCCGCCCTTGGAGACGCCGTAGACGCCGCTGTCGACGAACGAGCGGTGCGCCTGCTGGGAGGAGATGTGGATGAGCCGACCGAAGCCGCGCTCCGCCATGCCGGGTGCGAACCGCTGCCCGAGCAGGAAGGGGGCCTCAAGGTTCACGGTCATGGTGACGTCCCAGGTCGCCTGGTCCACCTGGCCCAGGTGCGGCCGACGGTTGATGCCCGCGCTGTTGACGATGATGTCGGGCTCCCCCGCGGCGGCGATGCCGTCGGCGGCGGCGTGGATGCCGTCTCGGGTGGAGAGGTCGGCGACCACGGGTTCGACGGCGCAGCCGCGCTCCCGCAGGCCGGCGGCGACCTCGGCGAGCCGGTCGGCGCCGCGGGCGACGAGCACGGTGTGCGCCCCGGCCTGCGCGAGGGCCTCGGCGATGGCCCGCCCGATGCCGGAGCTCCCGCCGGTGACGACCGCGGTGCGGCCCTCCAGGGAGAACAGGGACGCCAGGTAGTCGCGCGTTGTCATGACGGGGACGATACCGACCTTCGACGCCGGCGCCGGTACCGGCCCCCGGGCAGGCGCGGCGCCGTCGTGCGGCCAAGGTTTACGCTGCCGGGGTGACCGCTCTTCCCGCACTCGCCGAACGCTCCGCCGCCCTGCTGGAGGCCATGCGCACGCGCGTGGTCGTGGCCGACGGCGCCATGGGCACCATGATCCAGGCGGCGAACCCCACCCTCGAGGACTACCAGAACCTGGAGGGCTGCAACGAGATCCTCACGGTCTCGCGCCCCGACATCGTCGCCGGGGTGCACGACGCGTTCCTCGAGGTCGGCGTGGACGCGATCGAGTCGAACACGTTCGGGGCGAACTGGTCGAACCTGTCGGACTACGGCATCGACGACCGCATCCGCGAGCTGGCCCGCAAGGGTGCGGCGATCGCCCGCGAGCGTGCCGACGTGTACTCGACGCCCGAGAAGCCACGCTGGGTGCTGGGCTCCATGGGGCCGGGCACCAAGCTGCCGTCGCTGGGCCACACCACGTACGCGCACCTGCGGGACACGTTCGCGGAGCAGGCAGCCGGCCTGGTCGAGGGCGGCGCCGACGCGCTGCTGGTCGAGACCAGCCAGGACCTGCTGCAGGCCAAGGCCGCGGTGACGGGTTGCCGGCAGGCGATGGCCGACGTCGGGCAGCGGGTGGCGATCATCGTGTCCGTGACCGTGGAGACCACCGGGACCATGCTGATGGGCTCGGAGATCGGCGCGGCCCTGGTAGCCCTGCAGGCGATGAACATCGACGCGATCGGCATGAACTGCGCGACCGGCCCGGAGCAGATGAGCGAGCACCTGCGACACCTGTCGCAGCACGCCGAGATCCCCGTGACCTGCATGCCGAACGCGGGCCTGCCGGTACTGGGCGCCGACGGTGCCTCGTACCCGCTCACCCCGGAGGAGCTGGCCGCCGCGCACACGCAGTTCGCGCGGGAGTTCGGTCTGGGCCTGGTGGGGGGCTGCTGCGGTACGACGCCGGAGCACATGCGGCTCGTGGTCGAGGCCGTGGGCGGCAGGCCGGTCGGCGAGCGCGAGCCGGTGCGGGAGAACGCCGTCGCCTCGCTGTACTCCGCGACCGACCTGCGCCAGGAGACGAGCTTCCTCGCGATCGGGGAGCGCACCAACGCGAACGGTTCCAAGGCGTTCCGCGAGGCGCTCCTGGAGAGCCGCTGGGACGACATCGTCGACATCGCCCGCGCGCAGACGCGCGACGGGGCGCACCTGCTGGACGTGTGCGTGGACTATGTGGGACGCGACGGCGTCGAGGACGTGCGCGCCGTGGTCTCGCGGCTGGCGTCCGCCTCGACGCTGCCGCTCGTGATCGACTCCACGGAGCCCGCGGTGATCCGCGCAGGCCTGGAGCTGCTGGGCGGCCGCGGCGTGGTGAACTCGGTGAACTTCGAGGACGGCGAGGGGCCGACGTCGCGGTTCGGGCGCATCATGCCGGCGGTCATGGAGCACGGCGCCGCCGTCGTCGCCCTCACGATCGACGAAGAGGGCCAGGCGCGTACGGCGTCCGGCAAGGTGGAGATCGCCTCCCGACTCATCGACACCCTGGTGGGCGAGTGGGGCATGCGCGTCGATGACATCATCGTCGACGCCCTGACCTTCCCCATCGCCACGGGCCAGGAGGAGACGCGGCGCGACGCGATCGAGACCATCGAGGCGATCCGCGAGATCACGCGCAAGTACCCCGGTGTGCACACGACCCTCGGCGTCTCGAACGTGTCGTTCGGGCTCAACCCGGCGGCGCGTGCGGTGCTGAACTCGGTGTTCCTGCACGAGGCGACGGAGGCGGGGCTGGACTCGGCGATCGTGCACGCGGCGAAGATCCTGCCGCTGGCCTCGATTCCCGATGAGCAGCGGCAGACGGCGCTGGACCTGGTGTGGGACAAGCGCGAGTGGGACGCCGACGGCAACCTGACCTACGACCCGCTGTCCAAGCTGCTCGACCTGTTCGAAGGAGTCGACGCCGGAGCGATCCGGGATGCCCGGGCCGCGGAGCTGGCGGGGCTGCCCGTGGGTGAGCGGCTGGCGCGGCGCATCATCGACGGCGCCCGCAAGGGTCTGGAGCCGGACCTGGAGGAGGCGCTCGGCTCGGGGATGAAGGCGCTGGACATCGTCAACGACCACCTGCTGGAAGGCATGAAGGTGGTGGGCGAGCTCTTCGGCAAGGGCGAGATGCAGCTGCCGTTCGTGCTGCAGTCCGCGGAGGTGATGAAGGCCGCCGTCGCGCTGCTGGAACCGCACATGGAAAAGGTCGAGGGCGACCAGACGAAGGGCACGATCGTGCTGGCCACCGTGCGCGGCGACGTGCACGACATCGGCAAGAACCTCGTGGACATCATCCTGACGAACAACGGCTACAAGGTGGTGAACATCGGCATCAAGCAGCCGGTGAGCGCCATGATCGACGCCGCGCTGGAGCACGACGCCGACGTGATCGGGATGTCGGGGCTGCTGGTGAAGTCCACCGTGGTGATGAAGGAGAACCTCGCGGAGCTCGTCTCCCGCGGGCTCGAGAAGAAGTGGCCCGTGCTGCTGGGCGGGGCCGCGCTGACCCGGACCTACGTGGAGGACGATCTGGCGTCCGCCTTCCCCGGCGTCGTGCGCTACGCCAAGGACGCGTTCGAAGGGCTGCGGCTGATGGAGCCGCTCGTCGCCGTGGCGCGTGGGGCGTCGCCCGACGACGTCGGGCTGCCCGCGCTGCGCAAGCGGAGGCACTCCGTGGTGACGGTGACGCAGACGGCCCCGGAGGATCTGCCGGCGCGATCGGACGTCGCTGCCGACAACCCGGTCCCGGAGCCGCCGTTCTGGGGCACGCGGATCGTCAAGGGCGTGCAGCTCTCGGAGTACGCCGCCTTCCTGGACGAGCGGGCCACGTTCATGGGGCAGTGGGGGCTCAAGCCAGGGCGCTCCGCGGACGGCGCGTCCTATGAGGAGCTCGTCGAGACCGAGGGCCGGCCGCGGCTCGCGGAGTGGCTGGACCGGATCCTGACCGACCAGATCATGGACCCGACGGTGGTGTACGGGTACTTCCCGGTGTGGTCGGAGGGTGACTCCGTGGTGGTCGCCCACCACGACGGGCCCGACGGCGGGTCCGGCGGCGCACTCGGGACGGAGCGGCTGCGGTTCACCTTCCCGCGGCAGCGACGCGACCGGCACCTGTGTCTTGCCGACTTCGTCCGGCCGCGTTCCTGGGTGGAGGAGACCGGCCGGTTCGACGTGCTGCCGGTACAGCTCGTGACCGTCGGGGACTCGGTGTCCGCGCATACCGCGAAGCTGTTCGAGGCGAACAAGTACCGCGAGTACATGGAGCTGCACGGGCTCTCCGTCCAGCTGACGGAGGCCCTGGCCGAGTTCTGGCACGCGCGGGTGCGGTCGGAGCTCGGGTTCGCCTCCGAGGAGCCCGCCACCGTGGAGGGCATGTTCAAGCTGGAGTACCGCGGGGCGCGGATGTCGCTCGGGTACCCGGCGTGCCCCGAGATGGAGGACCGGCACAAGGTGGTGGAGCTGCTGCGGCCCGAGCGGGTCGGGGTCACGCTGTCGGACGAGCTGCAGCTGCACCCGGAGCAGTCGACGGACGCGTTCGTGTTCCACCACCCGGAGGCGAAGTACTTCTCGGTGTGACTTCTGAGGTGGTCGGCACTTGAGCAGGTCGGACGTATTCTTGCTGGTTAGAGTACCGAGCGTATTCCCGGGAATCCCCTATCCAGACGTCGCTGAACGTACTTCAGCGTATCAACTCGTGTCACATGCGTGTCAGGATCCACGGGTTCGGGATCCGGATCGGGACAGTGACACGAATCGAGCCCCTGACCTGCGCGGACACCGGCGTGCATGGCACGAATGGGGTGCTGACCTGCGACTTCATCAGAGTGCCCCACGTCGGCAGCATTGAGGTGCCCAGTCACGAGCCTCTCGTTTCCGGCTCGGCGCCGCGATCAAGATCGCACCGGAGGCCGGGCGCCTGGGCGTGCCCGTCGGGGCAGTCCCCGGACCGATCACGAGCATTAAGCAGGCTTGCCACGCGCGGCGATGCCCGGACTTCTGTCAAGGCGGGATCACGGGGTGTCGATGCGCTGCTGCCACCATAGGGTCAGGGCGATGACCACAGCAGTGAGGCCTGCCACGAGCAGCGCGACGATCGCGACCACGTCGATGCTGTCGGCGGTGACGAGGTAGCTCACACCGTTCGCGGCGAACACCCTGGCCGCGAGATAGCCCAGCGGCAGTGCGACGAACATGGGCAGCATGGTCGCCAGCCCGTACACCCAGTCCGCTTCTTCGCTTCGCAGTCCGGCGCGCAGCAGGTGTGATCGCTCGCTCACGACGACCAGGACGCGGTCGCCGATCTCGCGGATCAGGCCGATCGCCAAGAGGCCGGTGGCGGCGATCATCCCTCCGGCAAGCCAGTCGTAGGTTGCGGTGCCGAAATCGTCGTGGCCCACGAGTTTCCACGCGTTGACCGCCGGCAGGCCGGAGAACAGGGTGATGGCGTCAGCTTCCGTCCACGTTGTCGGAACGCTGAGAAGCAGCTCGGAAATGGGCTGGGCTGGATCACCGTCTCGGTTCCCGTGGGAACCGAACTCCACGAGGTATGGCAGATCGGACACGATCGCGTCGCTGGCCGTGCACGCCACGGCTTGCTCGTCCAGGCCGAAGAACTGCTGTGCCGCATGACAGTCCGGGAGGGTGACTTCGGCCAAGGGCGCGGGCCCGTTGACCAGGTCCTCGGGCTCGGGGGGCGGCAGCGGCGTGACGGCCAGGGTTTCCGCGCTTGCCTCTGTCGCCCGTTCGGTGACCGTCTCGATGTCGCTGTCGCGGGAGTCGACCCAGCTGACGGACCACACTGCTCGGTCCACACTTGGTAGCACTGGTACCGGAGGATTGGTGGTTAGTGCTGCGATCATCGCTGTGGTGGCTCCGGCCAGGTATACCAGGACGGCGGCCATCACGGCCGGGCGGGCCAGGGTCGACCGGCGGGTCACGACCAGGCGGCTGGCTAGCCATGCCGTTGGTCTCCGTACCAGTTTCCCTACGGCGCCCATACCCCCGAGCAGTGCTGGTATGGCCATGGGCAGCGTGATAGTCGCTCCGACACCCGCGCAGATCAGCACTGCGACGCCGACGTCGTAGAACGAGTCGTACCCCAGGATCTGCGGTGCCCAGCCAGCGACGGTCATCAAGCCCACGCACAGTGTGAACGGGAGCACCCACAGGATCGACGTACCGATGCGTGGCTGGCTCCGCTCACGCTTGACCCACAAGGCGGCAAGCATTCCGTTGAGCAGGATCAGCACCACCGCCGCGGCGATGACGTATACAGGCAGCTCGAACGACTGCGGTAGCAGGGTTGCGCGGATTCCGGGCAATGACGTTCGGGGAGCCACGGCTACTGCCCAAGCCACGACGCCGAGCACGGCACCGATCGCTGCCAAGGACAACGTCTCCAGGGCTAGCAAGCTGGCGATGCTGCGGCGGGCAATGCCTAGTCGCCACAGTATGCCTGCCCGCTCGGTGCGAATCTGTGACTCCGCCCGGGCCGCACTTGTCATGAGCAGTAGTGCAGGCAATATCAGCAGCCAGACGGCTCCGAGCATCGCAGCGCCGGCCGACGGCACATCGAGCGTGGTCTCGACCGGATACTGGGACCCTGGTCCACCGAATCCGGAGCTGAACGTCGCACTCTCGCCCAGGGAGCGCCCTTCGGCTACGCGTGCGTAGATGAAGCCTTCTGAGCGGGAGGCCAACCCGGCGTCGCCGATCGCGCCGTCGTGACCGGTGCCCGCGTCACTTGCGTCGAACCCGAAATCCGGTGAGGTGTAGCCGAGCGCGATGAGGCCGGGCGAGAGGACAGCCTCCCCGGGCCTAGGCAACGAGGACAGTCCTGGAGGAACCACGGCTGGATCGTCCTCGAACCCGGGGCTTCACCCCGTTTGGTGGACACGCTGATACTGGATCGTGGATCCAGAGGAAGCGAGTTTGATCCGCATGGCTATGAAGAACTATCCGGAGGAGTTCAAGGCCGATGCTGTGGCCTTGTACGAGTCCACACCCGGGGCGACGATCAAGGGGATCGCCCGGGACTTGGGCGTCTCGCGAGAGACGTTGCGGTTATGGGTGCGCCGCGCGGCTGAGCAGCGCGGGCAGGCCGCCGTGACGGCCGGTCCGGCAGCGGGCACGACGCCCGGCGAGCCGGCGGTGCGTTCCGGTGGCCGGGTCGGGCAGCTGGAGGCACGGGTCGCCGAGCTCGAGGCAGCCAACGCTCGCCTGGAGGCTGACAAGCGCAAGCTCGCCACCGAGCGGGAGATCCTGCGCAAGGCCGCGAAGTATTTCGCGGGAGAGACGACCTGGTGAGCCGCTTCCAGTTCGTCGCCGAGCACCATCCCACCTACTCGGTGAAGCGGCTGTGCCAGGTTCTTGAGATCAACCGGTCGAGCTACTACAAGTGGCGCGACGGTGCCGCTGGTCGTGCCGCCCGGGCCAGGGCTGATGCCGGGCTGGCGGCACGGATCCGGGCCCTGCTGAAGGAGGATCCGGCTCTTGGCTCGCCGCGGGTCACGACCGAGCTGCGTAAGACCGACCCGGTCGGGCCGCCGGTGAACCACAAACGGGTCGCTCGTGTGATGCGCGAGCACGGCATCGCGGGGATCCGGCTGCGCCGACGGGTACGGACCACGGTCCCGGACCCGTCCGGGCAGAAGGTGGCCGACCTGATCAAGCGGGACTTCACCGCTCCGGCACCCAACCGCCGGTATGTCGGCGACATCACCTACCTGCCGATCGGTGGCGGGCAGTTCTTGTATCTGGCGACGGTGATCGACCTGTACTCGCGCCGTCTCGTGGGCTGGTCGCTGGCCGATCACATGCGCACCGAGCTGGTCACCGACGCCCTGCAGGCCGCCGTAGCCGAGCGGGGTTCGCTGGCCGGAGCAATCTTTCACAGCGACCACGGAGCCCAGTACGGATCGAAGGACTACGCGCAGCTGTGCGGCCGGCTGCAGGTGACTCAGTCCATGGGCGCGGTCGGCACCAGCGCCGACAACGCCCTGGCCGAGTCGTTCAACGCCACGCTGAAACGCGAGACCCTGGCCGGCGCACCCGCGTTCGACGATGCCCGCGCCTGCCGCCTCGCAGTGTTCCGCTGGATCACGCGCTACAACCTGCGCCGACCGCATTCCCGGCTCGGGAACCAGAGCCCCATCGACTACGAACACGAAACCGACCCGGCTACGCTACGGCTGGCCGCCTGACCACACGAAGACGTGTCCACTTCTCGGGGCGAAGGCCCCCCGGGCTCCGGATCGAGCCAGACCACGGGAAACTGGTTCAGGTCAGGCTGGACCGGCCCGGTGACGTCGACCGCCATCTTGCCCTCGGTCGTTGCCTCGGCGACGACGGGGTGCCGCGCGTTGGTGTGCTCGGTGACTTGCACGCCGAGGTGGATGATGCAGATTCCGGTCAGCGCAGCGCATGTGGCAAGCATGGCACCTGCCACGACGCTGATCTGGCGCCACCGCTGACGACGATCCGTGGACAGAGCCAGACGGCGGGCAACTGTCCAGACCGCTCTGTTCACTGCGCCATCGCCATCCGCAGCTCAACAACACGGTCGCAGCGATCTGCCACGCGCTGATCGTGGGTGGCGATCACGGCCCCGATACCGCGCTCATGCACCATGCCGGTCATCAGTTCGGCGAGCCGGACCGCGTTCGCTCCGTCGAGGCTCGCGGTCGGCTCGTCCGCGACCAGCAAACTCATCGACTCTCGCACCAGAGCGCGTGCTAACGAGACCCGCTGCGCCTCACCGCCTGACAGGTTTTCCACGCCGCGCGCGGCCAGGTGCTCGATCCCCACGGCCGCCAGCGACCGGCGCGCGTCCGACAGCGCCTTGTCACGGCCGACGCCTTCGAACAGCAGTGTGATCGCCACATTCTCCTGGACACTGATCTCGGTCAGCAGATCCGGCGTCTGGTAAGCCGTACCAATGAGCTCACGCCGCAGATCGGCGCGCTTTGCGGCCGAAACACCTGTCATCGCCGACCCGGCCACTTCGATACTGCCAGCGGACGGAATGGTCAGTCCGACCAAGCACTTCAACAGACTGGTCTTGCCCGAACCGCTCGGGCCCATGAGCGCAACCGACTCCCCAGGATCAACCTGGAGCGCGAAATCCCGGAGAAGAACGTGGTCAGCAAACTTGACAACCACCTCGTCTACACTCAATGGAATTCGCATGCAGTTCTCCTCATAATTCCTTCGACCAGGTCTCGTGCCAGCAGGCATCGGTAGCGGCCGATCGATTTTGGTTCGACCGGAGGGGCGCGGTCAACGCTTTGCCAGTACGCCACTAACATATCGTCTCCTGAACTTGCTGAGAGTTCATCAGGGGAACTCACGCACTGCAGGGGACCGCAGTTGTCGAACACTTGGTCGCGGCAGCCGCGGAACCTTACCTGCTCCCGGACGTAGCTGAGCCCATTGCAGATACCACCAACATTGTCCCTGATGACCGACCTCTGGTTCGAGGAATTCCAGCTCTGGTTCTCGAACGCGGCTCCGTCGTCCCGCGTGTCGCACGAGTACATGCTCTGGGTGCTCTAGTTGTAGGCGTAGCCACCTGTGGTTGAGCTCGTTAGTGCCTGAGCCACCGTCGTCGTTGCTGAGACGCTGAAGACAGCGACGATAAGCAAACCGAGGAATTTCCTCATGGGACCCCGCTTTTGAGTCACATGAAATCTACAGCCAGACATTTCGGGAATCAACCGACTTGACGATCTTCAAGGACGCTCAGGAATCCGCTCCCAGGAATTCTTCACCCGGCTTGTTTCCTGATTTTCCTTGACTACGTCGAGACGGAGAGGGCGGAATCGAGAAAGAACTCCACGTGCCGCTGGGCGAGCTCACGCGCCGTGGCTCGATCCTCGGCACTGGCTGCTGCGTGCAGGTGCAGGAACCGGACAGCGAACAACGATGTGAACAGCTCCCACACCAGCGTCGAGGCCGGGACACCGTCCCGAAACTCTCCCCGCTGACGCCAGGACTCGAAGACCGGCTCCAGGCGCTGACGAGCAGCGGCTGCTGCAGCGGCAAGTCCATTCATTCCTGCGCCCGGTATTCCCTCTCGCAGCAGCATGCTCGTCAGCGCGCGGGAGGCGGGCTTCTCCCACAGCCGCAGTAGCCGGTCGACGATCTCGGGCACCGCTTCGCTGGGCGAATCTCCCGCCAGCTCGTCCGGGTCGAGATCCAACGCACCGAGGAAGACCGGGCCCATCTGGCTGAACAACTCGTCGTAGATAGCCTGCTTGCTGGGAAAGTGCGCATACAGGCCGGCTTCACTGAGCCCCGCTTCACGCGCGATCTGGCGAACCGACGTGCCAGCGAATCCATGCGAGGCGAACAGGTCAAGTGCCGCTTTCAGCAGCAGTTCGCGGGTGTCCTGGGCTTCGCTGGCCCGAGGCCGGCCCCGTCGACGAGTTCCGTCGCTCATCGCGCGGTCCCGCCGGATCGCTGTGCCCGGCCGACGCGGCTGATGACTCCGACCAGGGTCGTGTCCACGAACCGGTCCGGTAGCAACCCCGCGAGCCGCACCCGGGCTCTGGCGTCCCGGCCCACCACGTAGCGTGTGCGCGGCCGGGAAACGGTGAGTGCGCGAAGGACGACTGCGGCCACCGCATCGGGGCTCATACCGTGCTGTGCGCTGCGTTCGACGATGCCGTGCCGAACGCCCGCGAGCAGGTCGCCGTACACGTCGTCCGGCCCCGTCGGATCGAGCCTCAGCGATGCCTTGCCCCAGATCGGAGTAGCAATGGCTCCAGGTTCCACCAGAACCACGTGCACTCCCTGACCACGAACCTCGCGGCGCAGTGCGTCACTAGCACCTTCCAACGCGAACTTCGTCGCCGCGTAGGGCCCGAAGACCGGGCCGGCCACTCTTCCAGCCATCGAACCGATGTTGACCACACGGCCGCCAGCACGGCGCAGATGCGGCAGAAGCGCCTGGATCATCGCCATCTGCCCGACGACGTTGACCTCCAGCAGCTGGCGGAACTCCTCGAGACTTACCCGTTCCCAAGGCCCCAACAACGTCGCACCGGCATTGTTGACCAACCCATGAACACCGGCGCCGTCCTGCTCCGTCGCCATGCGCGCCGCGACCGCTGCGACCTGATCGGCGTCGGTGACATCCAGCCGGACCGGTACGACATCGCCGCGCACGTCGGCCACCAACCGATGCGCATCCTGATCTCGACGCACGCCCGCGAACACCCGGTACCCGGCAGCGGCGAGGCGCAACACAGTCGTCCTACCGATCCCGCTGGAGGCTCCCGTGACTACTACCGCGCGCCCTGCAGGCCTCCTCTCCACATCAGAATTAAACAATCGATCGCTTATTTTTTCAAGACCGGATGCACGACGGAGACCTGTTCGCCTACCGGTGCCGCTCACCTCGGTCCACACCCCGTTCGAGCAGATCGCGACGACCGCGCTCGAGATGCTCCTCGCCGACACGAGCCCGAGCACGCCTTTGCGACGCGCACTACCGACCCTCATCCCGCGCGCGTCCACGACTCGCGCCTGAGGACCATCCGACGCACGCCGAACGCGCCGAGGAGACGTGACCCATGGGTATCGCTCTGGCGCTGGCCTCGGCACTGAGCTACGGGATATCCGATGTGCTCGGCGGGCTGGCATCACGGCGCATCGGCGCACGGCCACCCTGGTTGACGTGGACAGGGATTCTGATCGCGCTGCCCGTCCGCGCTCCGCACCGAGCCCTCCGCCAGCCAGTCAGCCGTCCGGAAGGTGCGGCCCTGGATCAGTCGCCGTCGTCGGGGACCCACCGCAGCACATCTCCAGGCTGGCAACCGAGAGCCTCGCAGATCGCGTTGAGCGTCGAGAACCGGACCGCCTTCGCACGGCCGTTCTTCAGCACCGACACGTTGGCCGGGCTCAGGCCGATCGCATCGGCGAAGTCGCCGACCGACATCTTCCGTTTCGCCAGGAGTACATCGATCTCGACGACGATCGCCATCAGAGCACGCCGTCCAGCTCGGTCTGCGCGTCCGTCGCTCGTTCGATGAGCCGATGTGTCACGAACACGACACCGAGCAGCGCGACCCCGACCAGAGATCCCATGCCGCTCGCCATCCACAGCCCCAGCTCCCCCATGTCCTCGTCGGGCATCGGGATGCCCACGAACGTCAGGTACAGGAAGAAGCCGCCGGTGAGCAGCGTCGCGGCGCCGATCGCCGCGCCGATCGCGATCACCCAGCGCTGCGTGCCCGGCCGGAAGAAGATGCCCGCCTGGGCGCGGAACACGAGGGCCCAGAGGGCCGCGAGCGACACCTGCGCGCAGGCGATGAACGAGATCCCGGCGGCCAGGAGCGGGACACGGTAGGGCTCGTAGGCCGGAAAGTGCCTCACCTCGTCGGCCGCGATCCCGGGCAGGATCACCATCTGGGCGAACAGGCCGAGGGCGATCCCGCCGACGATCAGGAGCGTGAGCATGGTGAAGACGATGCGATTCATACAGCGATTGTCGATGAGAATCGCTCGATAATCAATAGATTATCGCCAACCCGAACTCCGGCGGTCGCACCGACTCACTCCTCGATGGCCCCACCGATGGCGCGGAGGTGCTGACGGAAGGTCGTGCCGTCCCGCTCGCGCGCGGCGAGGTAGTCGGTGAACCTGGTCTGCTCGCGCAAGCTGGTGCCGAGGTGCATGTGTATCGCCTGCCGGCGTTCGGTGTCGCGGATCGTGGCCGCGAGCTCCGCGATGTCGGCCGCGCGGTCGAGGGGGAGGAACAGCACGCCGTCGTCATCGCCGAGCACGAAGTCGTCGCCGGTGACCGTATGGTCGCCGAATCGCGCGGCGGTGAGGGCGTCTGCGTGCTGGGGATCGAGGCGCTGCGGGCCGGCCGGGACCGTGCCCTGGCTGAACACGGGCAGGCGGATGGTGCGCAGCTCGCGCGAGTCGCGGTGCAGGCCCCAGATCACGATCCCGCCGAGCCCGGCACGCTGGATCTCGAGGGTAATCAGGTCTCCGACGCAGGCCTCGTCGTCCCGACCTTCGTTGTCGACCACGAGGACGTCGCCCGGCTCGCCGCGTTCGATGGCTTCGAGGAACACGTCGACGCTGCCGACATGTCGCGCCGGCCGAGCGCGGCCGACGATGTGCGTGTCGTCCCAGAGAGGACGGACGTCCGGAGGCGCCTGGCGGACGGCGATGCCCAGGCGCACCATCGCGTCGGCGACATGCGGTGTCGTGAGGTCCACGTAGGCGCCTTGCAGGTCGAGCGCGTCCATCAGTCTCCTCGGGGTAGGGGCGCCGAGCAGGCTCCTGACGCTCTCCGACGCAACCATAGCGGCGGGCGGGACCACGCGGTCCGACCTGGCACCCGACCTGGCAAGATCCAGCCGTGGACTACTACGAGCAGTTTCGGCGCGCGGCGATCAAGCAGGGTGTTCCCGAGGACGAGGCAGAGAGGTTCGCTGGACTCCTCCGGTTCACGGTCTGCGCGAACCGGCGCCACGACGGCCACGTCCTGCCGTATCCGCAGGGCCTGCCGCCGGGGCAGACCGCCGACGTCGTGGTCGGCCGGACCGGTGGGTTGCCCCGGCTCCCCGTGGGTATGCCATGGCCGACGACCGACCCGGGGGTCCCGCTGCCGTTCGTCGCGTCCTTCGACTGTGCCGCACTTCCGCGGGTCGACGGTCTGCCGCTGCCGCTGGATGGCTCGCTGCTCGTCTTCCTGCATCACGAAGATGCCTACGACACCGACCGGCGCAGCGAGGAGCAGCAGTTCGCGCGCCTCGTCCACGTTCCGGCCGGCACGGAGACCGTGGTAGCGACCCTCGCGGACTACCCCCGGAACCACTTCACCACGGAGCGGGAGTTCATCGGCCCGGAGCACGACCTCTTCGCCACCGTCCACGCCGACCTCCCCGCCTGGCTGGCGGACGAGGACGACGAGGACGCGGAGGAGCTGACCTCCTTCCAGGAGCAGCTCGCGCGCGACCTGCCACACCGCCGGGAGCTCCGCGCTCTGGTCGACCAACTGTGGCCGAACGGGAACTTCGCCGCCTTCCAGTTCGGCGGCTACTCGTGGAACACGGGTGAGCTTTCCCGGGACGGCATGTACGACGTCCCCGAGCTGACGATCGCGGAGGAGAACGTCTCGGCCCGGCAGAAGTCCGGCGCCACGGTCATCGATCCGGACCAGGAGGACTTCCTGGTGGAGGAGGAGCAGCAGCGCGTCCAGCGGGAGTGGATCCCGCTCGTCCAGCTCGATCCTGGTTCCCCGGTCTACTTCGCCCGCTTCCTGATCCGTGTCGAGGACCTCACCGCGGGCAGGTTCGACCGGGCCGTCTCCTGGACCGAGTTCACCGAATGACGTCGGCGGGCCGGTGGTGCTCCAGCAGGAGCCGGGTTCTCGCCGGGTAAGGTCCGGCGTTGCGCCGCCCCGTGGGCTACTCCGACGGCACGTCGCTCCGCAGCCGCTCCGCCAGCCCGCTGGCCCGGCGTGCCCGGCGCTCCACCGCCGCCCGCACCGCCTCCGGCGTACCGACCACCCGCACCCTCCGCCGGGCCCGCGTCACCGCGGTGTAGAGCAGCTCGCGCGTGAGCAGCGGCGAGCCCTCGTCCGGCAGCAGCACCGTCACGGTCTCGGCCTGGCTGCCCTGGCTCTTGTGCACGGTCATGGCGTGCAGCGTCTCGACGTCGCCCAGGCGGGAGACCGCGAACGACGCGCCGTCGCTGAGGTGGGCGCGCAGGGCGTCGCCCTCGGCGACCACCACGCCGGTGTCGCCGTTGAACAGTCCCAGGCCGTAGTCGTTCGCCGTGATCAGCACCGGTCGGCCCGCGTACCACTCCGTGCCGACCGCGGCGCCGAGGTAGACGCCGGAGGCCGCACCGAGCCGCCGTTCGATCTGCCGGTTCCAGTGTGCCGCGCCCCACGGGCCCTCCCGGTGGGCGCACAGCAACCGGTGCCGCTCGGCCAGGGCGAGCGCTTCGGCGGCCTGGCCCGCCAGCGCCAGGCCACGTACGTCGAGCGCGTGCCGGGTCAGCTCGTCCTGCAGGTCGGCGAGCCCGGCCGCGTCGTCCGGATGCACGAGCTCGACGGCGCCGTCGCCCGCTTCCAGCTCCGCGAGCACCGCCGCCGGGTCGCCGTCCTGGATCGCGGCGGCCAGCCGCGTGATCGCCGCGCTCTCCGACCGGTGGTCGGTGACCAGGGCTGCCACGACGCCGTCGGCGCGCTGCCCGAGCCCGGCCACGAGGTCGGCGAGCACGGCCCCCGCCTCGACGGACGCAAGCTGGTCGGGGTCGCCCACGAGCACGAGCCGCGCGTCGGGACGCACCGCCTCCAGCAGCCGGGCCATGAGCGTGAGCGAGACCATGGACGTCTCGTCGACCACCACGACGTCGTGCGGCAGACGGCCCTCGCGGTCGTGCCGGAACCGGGTGCTCGAACCGGGCCGCCGGCCGAGCAGCCGGTGCAGCGTGCCCGCCTGGAGCCCGGCGAGCCGGCGCCGGTCGTCGTCCGTGAACTCCGGCCGCCCGGTCTCGGGGCGAGCAGCGAGCGCCTCGGCCACGGCCTCCTGCAGGCGTGCGGCCGCCTTGCCCGTGGGAGCGGCGAGCGCGATGCGCAGGCGGCGTCCGCCGGCGTGCTCGGCCTGCTCCGCCAGCAGCGCGAGGAGGCCGGCCACCGTCGTCGTCTTGCCGCGGCCGGGACCGCCGGTGAGCACCGTGGTCAGGCGACGCACGGTGGACAGTGCCGCCCTGCGCTGCTCGGCATACGCGTCGCCGGGGAACAGACGCGCCGCGCCGTCCTCGAGGAGGGCGTCGTCGACCGGCGGGGCGGGCGCCGCCAGCCGCGCGACGAGGTCGTCGCGCACCAGCCGCTCCTCGCGCCAGTACCGGTCGAGGTAGAGCAGGCCGAGGTCGGCCCGCACCACCGACCGCTCCGCGAGCGCGCTGGCCGCCACCCGGTCGAGCCAGCCGTCGGCGGCCGGCCAGGGCAGCGGCGTCTCGTCCGGCCCGCGCTCCGTCCCGGCCACGCCCGAGGTCCCGCTGTCATCGAACGCGCCGAGGTCCACGCACACCGACCCCTGCCGCACGGCGCGCACCGCGAGCGCCACGGCGAGCCGCACGCTCTCGTCGTCCTCGCCGACGATGTCGGCGGTGCGGCGTGCGACGTGCACGTCGGCGGCGGTGAGCACACCGGCGTGGTTGAAGGTGCGCAGCAGCCCGGTCGCGCCGAGCGCGAGCCGCGCGTCGCGGGGGTCGTCGCTGGTCCAGCGCTCGATCGCCGTCGTCATGCGGCCTTCTCCCCCGCGGCGCCCGCGAGCAGGTCGGACAGCGCGTCCAGGAGCGCCGCCGGCGGCTGCCACGAGAACACGCCCGCGGGGCTGCCGCCCGCGTCGGGGGTGTCCGGTCCGGCCATGCCGCGGACGAAGAGGTAGAGCACCCCGCCCAGGTGGGTGTCGGGATCGTAGCCGGGCAGCCGCCAGCGCAGGTAGCGGTGCAGCACCACGCCGTACAGCAGGGCCTGCAGCGGGTAGTGGGAGTGCAGCATGGCCTCGGCCATCCGGTCCCGCGAGTAGTCGGCGACGGCGGGGCCGAGGAAGTTGGTCTTGTAGTCGACGACGACGAACCGACCGGTCGGCAGCCGGAGCACGACGTCGACCGACCCGGTGAGGTAGCCGCGCAGCGTCTGGTCACCGAGGGCGGGCTGCTCGAGCCGGTCGGCGTAGGCGGCGAGCGGGTCGTCGGCGGGCAGGTGGGCACGCAGGAGCGGGGCGAGGTCCCGCAGTCTCGCCTCGGCCCGCTCAGGACCACCGAGGTCCCCACCGTTCAGCGGCAGCTCGAACGTCAGCTCGCGGAGCCGGTCCGGGAGGCCGATCTCGCCCAGCGTCAGGCCACCGGCCAACGGGCCGAGCGGGGTGCGGTGCAGCGGCAGGAGCCCGTCGGCGAGCGCCTCGGGGTCGGCCTGCACCGGCCACCAGCGCAGCTGCTCGGTGACGTGCTCCAGCAGCTCCGCGCGCAGGTCGGGCGCGAAGGGGTCGGCGTCCTCCAGCACCGCGTGCACCAGGGACCCGAAGGCGGCGCCCATGGGCAGGTCCGCCATCGGCGACGCCGCGGCGTCGCCGGGCGCGGCCGGCTCTGCGACGTCGGCCTCGGGTGCGGCCGGCTCGTCGTCCTTGCCGACGGCCTCGGGTTCGCTGCTCACTCCGCTGCCGACCCCGCTGCCCGCCCCTGTTCCGGCGACGTCGTCGGCGGCCGCTACGAGGCCGCTGTAGGAGGTGCGCCGCCAGCCGGTGTCGACGGCGCGGTCGAAGCCACGTGCCTCGAACGGTGCGTGCCGGTCCGCCGGTACGGGCGCGGACGCCTCGGCGGGCACGGCGAGCTCGGCCGCGGGGCCACCCAGCTCCTCGAGCAGCCGCAGCACGCGGGTGGCGTAGGCGTCGTCCTTCACCGGCTGCGTACCGGGCACGTCCCGCGTGCCGGGGGTGCGGCCGAACACGAGGCGGTGCAGCCCGCTGGTCGGGGTGCTCGACGTCGGCGCCCACCACGCCACGACCTGTGACTGCGCACGGGTCAGAGCCACGTAGAGCTTGCGGAGCTCCTCGCCGTCCTCCTCCGCGCGGTGCGCGGCGCAGTGGGCGTCCCAGTGCGCGCCGGAGCCGGAGACGTCGATCGTCCGTGCGCCGCGCTCGTCGTGGTAGAGCGCGATCTCGACCGGGCGTGCGTAGTTGTCGTAGCCGAACGGCAGGTAGACCACCGGGTACTGCAGCCCTTTGCTGCCGTGCACGGTGACGATCTGCACGGCCGCGGCGTCGGAGTCCAGGCGGCGCGGCCGCTCGGCAGTACCCGTCCGGCGCCGCTCGTCGCGGAACCAGGCCAGGAGGGCGGTCAGGCCGAGCGACTCGGTGACGCTCACCTCGTGCAGCAGCTGGCCCAGGTGGCGGACGTCGGTCAGCAGCCGCTCGCCCTCGGCCTCGGCCAGCACCCGGCCGCTCAACCCGTGCTCCTCGGCGGCCTCCAGCAGCGCGGCCACGCCCCGGTGCCGGAGCAGGAGCGCCCAGCCGCGCAGGGTGTCGGCGTCGCGAGTGGTCAGGTCCTCGCCGCCCGTGTCGAGGTCGGCGGCCGTGCGGCCGAGGAAGGGGGTGAGGGCCGCGGCGCGCACCAGGCCCGAGCGGTGCGGGGACTCCAGCGCCTCCAGCAGCGTCAGCCACTGGTCGGCCGCGGGGGTCTCAAACACGTCGCCGCCGGGCAGCACGGCCGTGACCCCGCGGGCGGCGAGCGCGTCCTGCACGAGCCGGCCGTGCACCCGCGCCGAGACGAGCACGGCGACGTCGCCCGGCACCAGGCGCCGCCCGTCCCACGTCGCGCCCGAGGCGAGCAGGCCCGCGACGTCACCGGCGAGGTCCGTCGCGACGTGCCGCCGCGCGGCGCCGACCTGGATCGCGCTGCCCCTGACCTGGGGCAGCCCCTCGCGCAGCACCTGCCGCAGCCGGAACGGCGCCGGGTGCGGCGCCCCGGACAGCCGGCCGGCCCCGCCCTCGGCCGTCACCGGGTGCACCACGATCTCCTCGTGGCCGAGCGCCGCGTCGCCCAGCAGCACGCCCAGCGTGTCGACCAGCGGCGCGTCGGAGCGCCAGTTGCTGCCCAGCGTCGCGCGGGTGGCGGCGTGCCGCGCGGCGTCGAGGTAGGCGACGACGTCGCCACCACGGAAGGCGTAGATGGCCTGCTTGGGGTCGCCGACCAGCACCATGGCCCCGGCCTGCGCAGCACCGAAGGCCCGTTCCAGCACCTGCCACTGCACGGGGTCGGTGTCCTGGAACTCGTCGACCAGCACGACCTTCCAGCGTTCGCGCATCCGGGCACCGACGGCGGCGCCGCCGTCGGCCGACGCCGGGTCGAGGGCGTCGGCGAGCCGCCCGAGCAGGTCGTCGTAGGACAGGACGCCGAGCCGACGCTTGCGCCGCTCCATCTCGGCGCGCACCGCGCGGGCGAACGAGACGCGTGCCGAGCCGACGGCGTCGTCCGGGTCGGCGTCGGCGAGCGTGGCGCGCGGGTCCTCGACGGCGGCGGTGGCGACCCGGAGGGCACAGGCCCGGTCGAACGGCGGCGGCTCGGGGGCGCTGCCGTACCGGTGCAGGTAGAGGTCGTCGACCACCTCGACGGTGAGCTCGGTCAGGGACTCGACCAGCTCGGCGCCGGGCTCGGTGTCCCCGGCGACACCGAGCGAGCGCAGCACGAGCTGGCAGAACTGGTGGATCGTCGCGATCGTGGCGTGGTCGAACGCGGCCAGGGCGTCGGCGAGCCGCCGGTGCCGTGCGGCCCGCTCGGCCTCGTCGACGTCGAGCAGCGCGGCCAGGACGGCGTCCACCGGGCCGGTGTCGCGGCCGGCGAGGGCAGCGGCGAACGTGCGCTCGGCCCGCAGCAGGGCGCCACGCACCCGGTCGCGCAGCTCCTGGGTCGCGGCGCGGCCGAAGGTCACCACCAGCATCTGGTCGAGCGGTACGACGCCCTCGGCGACGTACCGGGTCACGAGCGCGCCGATCGCGAAGGTCTTGCCGGTCCCCGCGCTCGCCTCCAGCAGCGCGGTGCCCTGCGGGAGCGGCCCGGTCAGGTCGAAGACGTCCATCAGTCGCTGAACCTCTCGTTCTCCAGCAGCGGGCTCCAGACACGCATCGCCAGCGCACCGAAGCGGGTGGTCTCCCCCGGGTGCCCCTCGCCGGGGGGCGGCTCGTCACCGGTCCCCGGCAGCGGCGCGCCCGGGCCGTGGACGCGCACGTGCTCGGGATCCGCGCACTCGCCGTCGAAGCGGCCGCCGGGCCCCATCTGCCCGGTCCAGGTCCGTCCGGCCCGGAACCGCGCGTCGACCGGGTCGGCGCTGCTCCGGCGCGCCTCGGCGTAGACCACCGACGCCTTGACCGGCAGGGGCAGCGGCTCGGCGAGCCCCCGGTCCCGCAGCGCGACCAGGTCCCGCAGCAGGTCGACGGCGGTGTGGTCCAGCGGCCCCAGCCGGGACCCCTGCCATGTCTTGCGCGACCGCGGGTTGGTCGGCCGGCCGAGCGTGTAGCCGACCCAGGGGCGGTCGTCGTCGGACGCCGCGAGCGCCAGCAGCCGGATCCACGTCTGCAGGCGCTGCCTGCCGCCGAGCCGGCCGTACGACACCGCCACCAGGCGGTCGCCGTGCACGCCGGGCACCGAACCGCGCAGGCTGCGCCCGTCGCCGAGGTCGACGCCGATGTCGACGACTCGTGCGGGGCTCGCGCGCAGTCCGGCGGCGGCGTCGGCGAGCGGGCCCACCTCCTCGGCGATGCCGACCAGGGGGCGCCAGCCCAGGCGTCCGGGCGGCAGCCGGCCGCGACGCCACTCCTTCTGCACCGCGTCGGGGAGCGCGACGCCGGACAGCACGTCCCGCAGGACCCGCTCCCCCACGGCCCAGCGGCCCAGCCCGTCGAGCTCGACGGGCAGCCCGTCGTCGAGCGGTTCCTCGTCCCAGGCGCGGCCGACGTCGAGGCGCTGGAGAAGGAACCCACGCGCGGGCGAGCGGTAGAACGCGAGCAGGTCGTCCAGCGCGACGACGCCGTCGTCCGCCGGCGCCGGCGGTGCCAGCGGCGCGGCCAGGAACGGGCCCGCCGGGGTGCGCGGTCCGGCCGCTGCGCGGGCTCCGGCCAGGGCCGCGTGGTCGAACGTGAAGGCCGAGCCGGGCACGAGGGCCCCGGACTCGACGTTGCGCCGGTCGAAGGGCTGCAGCGGGTGCCGGACGGTGGCGGCCTGGGACACCGGGCGCCCGTCGGGCGTGTGCGCCGTCTCGTCCAGGGCGTCGAGCAGCTCGCCGAGCGGCACCGCGGGTGGCCGTTCCTGGCCCGAGTACTCGTCGGCGCCGCTGTAGGTGACCACGAGGGTCTCGGTCGCGGCGAGGATCGCGTCGAGGAACAGCTGCCGGTCCTCGCTCCGCGGGTCGCGTTCGCCGGTCCTCGGCTCGCGGGCCAGCACGTCGTCGCCGTCGGTGATGCCGACGCGCGGGAACACGCCGTCGTCGAGACCCAGCAGGGCGATGACGCGGTGCGGCACCGACCGCATCGGCACGAGCGTGGCCACCGTCAGCGTGCCGGTGCGGAAGTTCGACCGGGTGGGACGGCCCGCCACCCGGTCGGCGAGCAGCGCACGGACGTCCGGCAGCCGCAGGGGCACCGCCGGGTCGGGTGCGTCGGCCCGCACGCGGGCGAGCTCGCGCCGCACCTGCGCGAGCTGCCACGCGTCGGTGGTCGGCACGGTGGTGAGCGCCGCGACGCCGTCCCCGAGCGCGCTCAGCCAGTGCTCGAGCGGATGCCCGCCGACGAGCGCGTCGGTGACGTCCCGGAGCCGCTCCACGAGCTCGGTCAGCCGGCCGACCAGCTCGACCTGCCCGCTGCCGACGTCGTCCAGCGGCAGGGTGCGCTCGAGCCAGGTGCCCGTGTCGTCCGACATCGCGACCCCCGCGAGCAGCCGGTCCACGCCCTCCTGCCAGGTGCCGGACCCGTAGCCGGCCAGGCCGAAGTCGGCACGGTGCTCGGCGTCGAACCCCCACCGCACACCGGTCTCGCGCGCCCACCGGGCGAGCTGTTCCAGGTCGTCGTCACGGAACCCGAAGCGGCGGCGCACGGGCTCGGCGTGGGCGAGATCCACGACGTCGCCGACGCCCGCCCGGCCACCGGCCAGGTCCAGGAGGCGCATCACGACGGCGAGCAGCGGGTTGGTCCGGTCGAGCGCGCGGTCGGCGAGCCGCACCCGCAGGCCGTGCGCGGGGTGGCCGTGCGGCCCGACGACGTCGGCCAGGCCGAAGGCGGCGGTGACCAGCGGTGCGTAGGTCTCGATGTCGGGGCACATGACGAGCACGTCACGCGGCTCCAGCGTCGGGTCGTCGGCGAGCAGGCCGAGCAGCACGTCACGCAGCACCTCGACCTGCCGGGCCGGGCCGTGGCAGGCGTGCACTTGGAGCGAACGGTCGGCGGGGTCGAGCACGCGCGTGCCGGCGTCGCCGACGGCATCGGCACGCAGGTCGTGCTGCAGCATCCCCAGCAGGGTCGACGGCGGTTCGGGCGCGCCGCCGTCGCCCGCGACCTCGGCGGGCTCGTCGCGCAGCTCGATCGCGGACAGGGTGCGCTGCAGCTCGCGGGTGTCGCGGCCGAGCGTGGCCAGGAGCCGGTGCCCGACGCGCTCGTGGGAGCGGTCCGCGGCCCGGTCGACGGGCCCGCCGAGATCCCCGCCGAGATCTTTGAGCGCCGACCACAGCGGTGCCGAGGGATGCGGCAGCCACAGGTGCACGTCGCGGTGCGCCCCGAGCGCGCCGACGAGCTCGACCTCGCTCGCGGTCAGGCGCGTGTGGCCGAACAGGGACAGGCGCGCGGGCAGGTCGAAGGCGCCGGGTTCGGCGCGCAGCCGGTCGACGACGGCGGCGTGCCGTACGTGCGGCGGTTCGCCGTCGACCCGCTCGGCCAGGGCGCGCCAGAGGGGCGGCTGCCACGCGAGGTCGGCGGGGACCGCCCGCCCGCAGCCGTCGGTGTCGCGGCCCGCGGCCCAGTCGGCGACGAGCGCCGGGCGCTGGGTGGCGTAGCCCGCCAGGAGCCGTGCGAGCCGGCGGGCGACGGAGAGCCGGCGACCGCGCCGCAGCTCACCCTCCTCTCCCGGGATTCCGTGCCCGAGGTGCTGGGCGAGCAGCGCGGCCCACGGTTCGTCGAGGCTCGCGTCGATCACCGCCAGCAGCGGCCAGGTCAGCGCGTCCGGCGCCCACGGGTCGTCGTCGCGGGTGCCCGTGACCTCGGCGAACAGCGAGCCCGGCGAGCGCAGGTCCACGCCTGCGCACACGCCGTCGTCCCGCCCGTGGGCGGCTCCGAGGTGGTGGCTGAGGCGCTGCGCGAGCCAGCGTTCGACGCCGCGGGCGGGCACCACGACCACCTCGGTCGCGAACGGGTCCGCCAGGGGCGTGCTGAACAGGTCCCCCAGTGCCCGCGCGAGCAGGTCCGTACGCGGAGCCCGATGAAGGACGACTGCCATCGCGCCAACGTATCGCGCACGGCTGTCCGGCGTGCGCCGGGGGATCACTCCGTGTGGTCGTAGACCTCCTGGGCGGCCGTCACGTCGCCCAGGTGCGCGATCGACCATTCCTGGAGCGCCCGCAGCGGCTCGCGGAGGGTGCGCCCCGCCTCGGTGAGCCCGTACTCGACGCGCACCGGGACCTCGGGGTACACGGTGCGGCGAACGAGCCCGTCCCGTTCGAGCCCGCGGAGAGTCTGGGTGAGCATCTTCTGCGAGATGCCCTCGATGCGCCGACCCAGCTCCGAGAAGCGGGCGCTGCCGTCCCAGAGGGCCACCACGATGAGCACCGTCCATCGGTCGCCGATGCGATCCAGGACATGGCGGGTCGGGCAGTCCGCGCGGTAGGGGCTACCCGACAACACCGGTTCCGCTTGGTCAGTTACCACGAGGTGCCTACTTCCTTTTGGAGAGTTGCTCTCCTACGGTAATCGCAGGCGTCGACCGGCGCCACGATCTCCACAGAAGGGCACTCCCGTGTCGCACATCACCGTGATCGGCGGTACCGGCTATGCCGGTTCCGCCATCGTCGCCGAGGCCGCTGCTCGCGGCCACCAGGTCACCGCGCTGAGCCGCTCACGTCCGGACGCGCCGGTCCCGGGCGTGACCTATCTCCAGGGCGACGCCACCGACGAGGCAACACTGTCGGAGGTCATCGAGGGCGCGGACGTCGTGGCCGGCGCCTACGCCGCACGCGGCCCGCACTCGAGCAGCTTCCGCGAGGCCTACCGCGCCATCGCGCGGACAGCCGATGCCGCGGGCGTACCCCTGTTCATCGTCGGCGGCCACTCGTCGCTGCGCCCGGCGCCAGGGGCGGACCGCTTCGTCACCGACCTCAGCAACATCCCCGCAGAGCTCCACGACGAGATCCGCGCCGGTTCGGCGCTGGTCATCGAGGACCTCCCGGCCACCCCCGAGACGCTCGACTGGGTCTATGTGAGCCCGGCCCTCCGGTTCGGCGCACAGATGCCCGGCGAGCGGCTCGGCCACTACCGGCTCGGTGACGACGTCGCGGTCCAACCCGAGGACGGTGGCGCGATCTCCGCCGCCGACTACGCCCTCGGGTTCGTCGACCTGATCGAGAAGGGCGAGCACCACAGGGCGGAGGTCAACCTCGGCCACTGAGCGGACGGCCCTGGCCACCAGGCCCGGGGCCGCCCGCCACCGCGGGGTCGGCCCCGGTCGGGTCCCTACGGGCGGACCACCACGCCGGTCGCGCCGGCCTCCTGGATCGCGCTGAGGAGACGGACCGTCTCCAGGGCGTCGTCGATGCCGACGGGCACCGGGCCGGACGTCTCCAGGGCCGAGACGATCTGCGTCCACTGGGCCAGATGTCCCGCGTGGCCGATCGCGAGCGGGTCGGCCGCACCGCTCGCGATCCCCCGCGTCCGCGGCTCCGGCACCCCCGGGACGTCCCAGCGGCGCACCTCGCCCTGGCCGAGCTCGACCGAGCCCCGGGAGCCGAAGAGGGCGATCGTCGCCGGGAACCCGGGCGGCGTCGCGGTCGTCGTGGTCACCACGCCCAGCGCACCGGACCGGAACCGGAGCGTCGCGACCGTCGTGTCCTCGGCCTCGATGGCGTGCGCCAGGGTCGCGGACTGCGCCGTCACCGTCTCGACCGGGCCGCACAGCCAGCGCAGGAGGTCGACGTTGTGCACGCCCTGGTTCATGAGGGACCCGCCGCCCTGGTCGGCGGTGGAGCGCCAGCCCGCCGCGCGGTAGTAGTCGTCGTCGCGGAACCAGTGGACGTTCGTCATCGCGAGCCGCAGCTCGCCCAGCGCCCCGTCGTCGAGAGCCTTCTTCAGCGCGACGTGCTCTGCCTCCAGGCGCCGCTGGGAGATCATCGAGACCATCAGCCCCCGCTCGCGGGCAGCACGCGCGACGCGCAGCGCGTCGTCGACGTACAGCGCGAGCGGCTTCTCGACGACGACGTGCCGGCCGGCCTCCAACGCCGCCAGCGCGAGCGCCGCGTGCGTCCCGCTCGGCGAGCAGATCGCGACCACGTCGACGTCGGGGTGGGCGATGACCGCGTCGGGCTCGAGGCGCTCCGCGGGCCGGCCCGCGAGGCCGTGCGGCTCCGCGGGCGCCCTGCCGCTGAACGCGACCAGCCGTGCCCGGGCGTCGAGCTCACGCAGCGCCCGGGCATGCATCGCGCCGATCCCGCCCATCCCGATGATGCCCACCCCGAGGCGGTCGTCGCTCATCCGCTCGTCTCCGTCATCGGTCAATCGGCCATCGGTCACTCGGCCACGTGGCTGGCGCCGAGCAGTTCGCGCAAGCGCTCGGCGGCCGCCGTGAACCTCGGGTCGGCGAGCGTCGCACCGTACTCGCGGTGGTCCGGCAGCCCCGGTTCGAGCGTCTCCACGATCCGGCCCGGGCGCGGGCTCATGACGACGATCCGGCTGCCCAGGTACACCGCCTCCGGTACGGAGTGGGTGACGAGCACGACCGTCGTCCCCGTCTCCCGCCAGATCCGGTTCATCTCGATGTTCATCTGCTCACGCGTGAGGGCGTCGAGCGCCCCGAACGGCTCGTCCATCAGGAGCACCCGAGGCTCGTGCAGGAGAGCGCGACACAACGCGACCCGCTGCTGCATGCCGCCGGACAGCTCGTGCGGGAGCGCCTTCTCGAACCCGGTGAGCCCGGTGAGCTCGATCAGGTGCTCCGCACGCTCCTCCGCACGACGGCGGTCCATCCCGCGCATCTCGGCCTGGAGCAGGATGTTCTTGCGCACGCCCCGCCACTCCAGCAGAGCCGAGCGCTGGAACGCGAACCCGATGTCCCGCTGCGGCCGGGTCACGCTCTCCCCGTACAGGCGGACGTCGCCCTCGGTGGCACGGGTCAGCCCCGCGACGATCTTCAGCAGCGTCGACTTGCCGCAGCCGGACGGTCCCGCGATGGTGACGAACTCTCCCGGCAGCACGGCGAGCGACACGTCGTCGAGCGCGACGGTCTCCGAGCGCTTCGACGTGAAGCGCTTGGTGAGGTGCGCGACCTCGATGATCGGTTCGGTGCCGACGGACTCGGCGGAGGCTCCGAGGGCGGTCGTGGCGGTCACAGACCCTCCCCGAAGGTCCCGTCCCAGTACGTGTCCGGCGTCGACTCACCCTCGAAGTCCGTGTTCTCCGACAGGAACGTCAGCGTGTCGGTCCACTGCTCCTCGGAGTTGACGCCGGGAGCGGGTGCGCCCTCGAGGTCGAGGAGGCCGATCGTCGCCTCGAGCTGGGCCGCGAGGACGCTCTCGTCGGGCGCCTGCTCCGCGCCGGCCGCCATCGCGGCGACGGCGGCGTCCGGATCCTCCGACGCCGCGAGGAACGACTCGGACGTCGCCCGCACCATCGCCTGCACCAGCTCGGGATCGCTGTCGATCATCGCCTCGTTCGCCACGAGCCCCGTGCCGAGCAGGTTCATGCCGAAGTCCGAGAACGGGAGCGCCGACACCTCCTTGCCGGTCTGGTTCTCGATCGTCGGTGCCTGGTCGTGGTGGAAGCCCTGGATCGCGTCGACCTTGCCCTCGATCAGCGCGGCGACCTTGCCCGCCGCGTCGACGTTGACCACGGTGACGTCCGCCGGGTCGACACCGTTGATCTCCAGCCACGCCGGGAACGTGCCGTACATGGCGTCACCGGGGGTACCGCCGACCGTCTTGCCCACGAGGTCGGCGGGCTCCGTGATGCCCTGGTCGTCGAAGAACTCGACCGAGCTGGGTCCGGTCTGCAGGAAGACGCCGACGCTGCGCACGGGCATGCCCGAGCTGATCCCGTTCGCCAGGGGCGGGGTGTCCGCCCACCCGAAGTCGGTGTTGCGCTGCGCCACCTGCTGGACGGTGTTGCCGGAGCCGTTGCCCGGCTGGATCGTGAGGTCGATCCCCTCGTCCTCGAAGATTCCCTGCTCGACCCCGTAGTAGAACGGGGCGTGCTCGCCGTACGGGACCCAGTTGAGGGTCACCGTGACCTCGCTCAGGCCGTCCTCCCCGCCCGAGGACCCCTCGTCCGCCGGCCCGCAGGCAGCGAGCGTCGCCACCGCGACGCCGGCCACGACCAGCGACGTTCCGAACTTGCCACCACGCATGGGTAGAGCCTTTCTGGTCGGTTCGCCCTCGCGGACAGCGGGGACGCGGGAGTCGTGCTCATCGGTCCGGCGGGTCATACGGTCGCCAGGGCGAGGTTGCCGCGCCGGGACGCGTGCCACGGGATGAGGAGACGTTCGAGCACCTCGACGAGGACGAAGAGGACCACGCCGATGAGCGACATGAGGATCAGGTCGGCGAACAGCAGCGGCGCGTCGAGGTTGCCGCTGGCGAGCAGCAGCACGTACCCGAGCCCGCGGTCGGCGCCGACGAACTCGCCGACGACCGCACCGACGACCGCCAGCGTGACCGCGACCTTCAGGCCGGACATGAGCTGCGGCAAGGAGCCGGGGAAGCGGATCTTGCGGAACGTCTTCCACCGCGACGCCCCCATGGTCGCGGACATCTCCAGCAGCTCGGGGTCGACCGAGCGCAGCCCCGCGACCGCGGACACCACGACCGGGAAGAAGGCGATGAGCACGGCCAGGATGATCTTCGGCGTCATCCCGAACCCGAACCAGACCACCAGGATCGGCGCGATGGCGATCTTCGGGATGACCTGGGCGAAGAGGATGAGCGGGTAGAGAGACTTCTCCGCCGTCCTCGAGTAGACGAGGAGCACGGCCGTCGCGACGCCGATCACGGCCGCGAGCACGAACCCGACGATCGTCTCCAGCGTCGTCACCCAGGTGTGCTCGAGCAGCATCGGCCACTCGGCGACCATGGTCTGCGCCACCGCACCGGGCGAGGGCACCAGGTAGGCGGGGACGAGCTCGCGCCAGGCCACGAACCACCACGCCGCGAAGAGGGCGAGCAGCACCGCCACCGGTCGCCACGACTCCGAGAGCAGTGCGAGGGCCCGGCTCCCGACCGACGGGCTCCCGGCCGCTCGTTCCACCGGTCGGGACCTGCGCGACGGCGGTGCCGTGGGGCGCGCTTCCTGCACCCGCGGAGCCTCGAGCTCACGCGCCGTGCCGTTCACTTCGTGGTGCATCGGACTGCCTCTCCGTCGAGGTTCCGTCGGCCGCCCGGTCGTCCAGCCGAGGCGGGTCGTCGTGCGTTACGCACGGACACTATGAGGCCCACCCCGGCCCGACAACGAGTTGCCACTTGTTGCACCCGACGTGCGCGATCGCCGGCTGGCGGTTGCCATCGCCCGGTGGGATCCGCCGCTCGTGCGCCGGCTCGGCTCAGGCATCGCGCGGGTCCGTGGCGGCGTCGAGGTCGAGCGCGACGGCCCGGAAACCCGCGGAGCGCACGGCGCGCAGCACCTCCCCGCGCAGCGGCTCCGCCGCCACGCTCGCGAGGTCGGAGCGCGGTGCCTCCAGCCGGGCGAGGTCGCCGTGGTGCCGGACGCGTATCTCCTCGAGGCCGAGGCGTCGGAGCTCGCTCTCCGCGGCCTCGACCTGGACGGCGTCCTCCTCCACCCCCGTCGGAATCCCGGCGTCGTCCGGGTCGTCGGGCGTCGGCGCGCTGTGTGCGGGCGAGATCCGTCGGGTCACCGACGGGCCCCGCAGCAGGGCCCGGCCCCACGGCTCCCGACCGTTCCCCGGTAGCGGACTCGTCCCAGTGGCCCATGCCGCCGCCGTGCGCGCGTGATCATGCAGTCATTCGAGGGGGCCGCACCGGAGCCGTCAAGGAGTTGCCACCACTTGCCGGGCATGCGCGCGGGAACCGCGCGTCCCGGCCGTTCGACGGCAACTGGTTGTTGCCCCGTGCCTGGTAGCCCTACGCTCCGGGCGCATGGGCGAACCCGAGAGTTCCGGCTCCACCCCGACGATCTACGACGTCGCGAAGGCGGCCGGCGTCGCTCCGTCCACGGTCTCGCGAGCATTCTCCCGGCCCGGGCGCGTCAACGCGGCGACCGCAGAACGCATCCGCCGTATCGCGCACGAGCTCGGCTACCGCACCAACCCGATCGTGCGAGGGCTGCTGGCCGGCAAGACCTCGCTCCTCGCGATCGTCGTGGCCGATCTGACCAACCCGTTCTTCTTCGAGATCATCCGCAGTGCGGAGAAGACCGCCATCGATTCCGGGTACACGCTGCTGGTGGTGGACGCGCACGAGTCGGACGAGGCGGAACGCCAGGCCCTGGAACGGACGCTGCCCCTGGTGGAGGGCGTCGTGCTGGCCACGTCCCGGCTCTCCGACTCGTCCATCCGGGTCATCGCCAAGCAGCGCCCGACGGTCGTGATGAACCGCGTCGTCACGGACGTCCCCAGCGTCATCACGGACAACGCCCAAGGGATGCGACGCGCCGTCGAGCACCTGGCCGGCCTGGGGCACGAGAGCATGACCTACCTCGCCGGCCCCGAGGCGTCCTGGGCGGACGGGATGCGCTGGCGCGCGTTCCGTGCGGCGACCCAGGAGCTCGGCCTGAAGGCACGGCGCCTCGGCCCGTTCGCGCCGACGCTCGCGGGCGGGCTCTCGGCCGCCAAGGCCCTGACCACCCACTCCGCGACCGCGACGATCGCCTACAACGATCTCGTCGCGATCGGCGCGATGCGGGGCCTGGTCCGGCTGGGGAAGGAGATACCCCACGACCTGAGCGTCGTGGGGTTCGACAACATCTTCGGTTCCGACTTCTGCACCCCGCCGCTGACGACGGTCGCCGCTCCCCTGCGCCGCTTCGGGGCGTTCGCCGTCCAGCGCCTCCTGAGCCAGCTGCGTAGCTCGTCACCGGGTCCGGCCGCGCCGGCGCTGCTCCCCGCGAAGCTCGTCGAGCGTGGCTCGACCGCCCGTCGCGGCCGGCCGGCTCGGTCCTGACCGCCGCGACGTACGCCGCGGCTCCACGTCCCGCCGTGGGCCAGGGCAACAAACGGCAACTCGTTGTCGGGCACCACCGCCGCCCGCATAGTGACGGGTGCACGGTCCCCGACAGGCACAGGTCCTCGATGGAGAGGCAGACCGATGGAACTCAGCTCGCCCGTACCCCGCAGCCGGATCCTCGCCGCGATGCTCGGCGCGCTCGCGCTGCCGCTCGCACTGCTCCCGGCCCCGGCATCCGCGAACGACGACGTCCGGCCGCAGGAGCCCGGCGTCACCCTGCGGGTGTTCGACGTCCAGGTCCCGCTCGACGACTACTGCACGCTCAAGCCCGGCCAGACGCCGAACGTCGACAAGCTGATGCCGACGATCGACTGGGCGACGACCGAGGACTTCGGCATCCCGGACCGGTTCGTCACCGAGGTCACCGGCTACCTGGACGTCCCCGTGGACGGGACCTACGACTTCCGGCTGACCAGCGACGACGGCGCGCGGCTCCTGCTCGACGACACCCTGGTGGTGGACCACCCCGGCAGGCACGGCGCGACGCCCAAGGACGGGTCCGCCGAGCTCACGGCCGGCTACCGCGCGCTGCGCATCGACCACTTCGACGGTGACTTCGACCAGCGGCTGAAGCTGGAGTGGCGCCCGCCGGGCTCCTCGGACTTCGCGCTGGTGCCGAACTCGGTGCTGAGCACCGACGCCGACGTCACGCGCGTCACCTCGCCCGGACGCAAGTCGTGCGAGGGCGTCACCGAGGTGCCCGGCGACGGACTGCCGCTGACCGAGGTGCACCCGGACTACACGCTGACCGACCTGCGCCCCGACGGGTTCGAGCCGCAGGTCACCGGGATGGACTGGCTACCGGACGGCCGGATGGCCATCTCCACGTGGGGCGGCGACCGCGAGACGGTGCTCGGCGAGGTGTACCTGGTCGACAACACCACGGGCGACGGCGACGCCGACGACGTGACGTACACGAAGATCGCCGAGAACCTCGAGGAACCGATGGGCCTCAAGTACGTCGACGGCAGCATCTACGTCTCCGAGAAGCACGGACTGACCGAGCTGGTCGACGACGACGGCGACGAGGTCACCGACGAGTACCGGTCCGTCGCGTCCTGGCCGTTCGGCGGCAACTACCACGAGTTCGCGTTCGGCCTGCTGTACGAGAAGGGGTACTTCTACGTCACGACGGGGATCGCGATGGTCCCCGGCGGTGCGACCCGTGACCCACAGCTGGTCGAGAACCGTGGGTCGGTGATGAAGATCGCCAAGGACACCGGTGAGGTGGAGTACGTCGCCGGCGGCCTGCGCACCCCGAACGGCATCGGCTGGGGAGCCGACGGCGGCATGTACGTCACCGACAACCAGGGCATGCACGTACCGACGTCGAAGCTGGTGCGCGTCGAGGAGGGCGCGTTCTACAACCACTACACGAACCCGGACGGCCCGTACGACGACCAGCCGGTGACCGAGCCCGTGCTGTGGCTGCCCCACGGTGAGATCTCCAACTCCCCGAGCAACCCCGTCGTGCTGACCGACGGCGTGTTCGCCGGGCAGCTCGCGATCGGCGACGTGACGTACGGCGGCCTGCAGCGCGCCTACCTCGAGGAGGTCGCCGGGCAGGAGCAGGGCGCGGTGTTCCGGATGACGCAGGGGCTGGAGTCCGGCGTCAGCCGGACCAGCATCGGCCCGGACGGCTCGATCTACGTCGGTGGTATCGGCTGGTCGGGCAACTGGGGCCAGGCGGGCAAGCTCGGCCACGGCCTGCAGAAGCTCACGTTCGACGAGAGCCGGGCGTTCGACATGCTCGAGATGCGCGCCGTCGACGGCGGTTTCGAGATCGAGTACACGCAGCCGCTGTCGGACGAGACCGCGCAGGACCTCGCCGCGAAGTACGAGGCAGCGCAGTGGAGGTACGTCTCGACCCCGCAGTACGGTGGGCCGAAGATCGACGAGGAGGACCTCGAGATCGCGTCGGCGACGCTGTCCGAGGACCGCAGGACGGTGACGCTCATGATCGACGGCCTACGACCCGGGCGGGTCGTCAACGTGCACTCCCCGCGCCCGTTCGCGTCGGCGAGCGGTGACGAGCTGTGGAGCACCGAGGCCTGGTACACGCTCAACCGTCTGCCGGACGGCTCGACGCCCCCGCCGGTCTACGAGGCAGAGGCCGCCGACCTCTCCGGCGGCGCCGGCTGGAACACGAACCACGCCGGGTACTCGGGCGCCGGTTTCGTCGACCGCAACTGGGAGCCCGGCTCGCGCACGACGTTCGCCGTGCGCGCCGAGAAGGCCGGCCCGCACGATCTCGAGCTGCGGTACGCCAACGGGCAGAACTCCGACCCGAGCCCGCTGCCCCGATCGTTGAGCCTGTATGTCAACGGCGAGAAGCAGCGGCAGGTCTGGCTCGACAGCACGGTGAGCTGGTCGAGGTGGGCGACGCAGGTCGAGACCGTGCGGCTCGAGAAGGGCGCCAACTCGATCGCCTACGTCTACGAGTCCGACGACGTGGGCCACGTGAACCTCGACAACCTCACCGTCACGCCGACCGAGCGCATCCCGCTCTTCGACGGCGGCGACCTGGACGCGTGGGAGAAGGTGGGCGGCGGGCCCGCGACCTGGCCGGTCGAGGACGGGTCGATGGAGTCCTTCGGCGGCGACATCCGGACGAAGGAGAAGTTCGGCGACTTCCGGATGCACGTGGAGTGGTACCAGCCGGAGCACGCGCCCGACGTCACGGGGCAGGCCCGCGGCAACAGCGGCGTCTACATCCAGGAACGCTACGAGGTCCAGGTCCTGGAGTCGTTCGGCATCGATCCCCCGGCGACGAACGATGCCGGCTCGATCTACCTGAAGAAGGCTCCGGACGTGAACGCCGCGACGCCGATGGGCACCTGGCAGACGTACGACATCGCGTTCCGCGCCGCCCGGTTCGACCCGGACGGGACCAAGGTCGAGGACGCACGGATCTCGCTCTGGTGGAACGGGCAGCTCGTGCACGACGACGTGGCCGTCGACGGCAAGACCGGAAACGGCAGGGCGGAGGGGCCCACGCCGGGGCACATCCGCCTGCAGGACCACGGGGACCCCGGTCTGAACCCACGGTTCCGCAACGTCTGGATCGAGCGACTCTCCGAGCAGGACGCTCCCGGACAGGGCGCGACCACCGAGGTCTCGGCACGGCTCGCCCCACCGCAGGTCGACGCCGGGCAGGACGCCCTCGCACTGGTCCAGGTGGCCGGCACGGAGGACGGCCCGGCGCCGACGGGCCAGGTCCGGGTCACCCTCGGGGACGAGTCCGTCCGGACCGAGCTGGGCCGTGGCCCGGCACGGCTCCCGCTCCCGACGTCGGGACTCGACGAGGGTGTCCACCAGGTGACGGTGGAGTATCTCGGTGACGCGGCGCACAAGCAGAGCACGACCACGGTCGAGCTGACCGTGCGCTGACCCTGGTCGCCCCGAGAACGGGGTTGTGTTCCTGACAGGAGGTGTCCGGAGCACAACCCCGTTCTCGTCGGATGGTCAGGGTCCGTTCGACTCCGCTTCACCCTGGCGCCAGCGGGTCCGGCGACGATGCGTCCGTGGAAAACAAGCTCTCCCGACGCTCCTTGCTCCAGGCAGCAGCGGCCGTGCCGATCATGTCAGCAGCCTCCGCGACCGTCGCGACGACGCCGGCCTCCGCCGCTACCGTCCCCGCGACGCCGCACGGCGGCCGGCCGGACACGACCGCCGCGCGGTTCACGATCGCCGTCCTGCCCGACACCCAGTACCTCCTGGACGACGGCGGCTCCGACGCCGAGCCGGTGCGTGCGACGCTGCGCCACCTGGTGCGCGAGCAGGCCCGGGACAACATCGTCTTCATGACCCAGCTCGGCGACGTGACCGAG
Organism: Promicromonospora aerolata; assembly: GCF_042682255.1. NCBI lineage: Bacteria > Bacillati > Actinomycetota > Actinomycetes > Micrococcales > Promicromonosporaceae > Promicromonospora > Promicromonospora aerolata. The sequence goes on along the minus strand of NZ_JBHUHF010000001.1, from coordinate 5,949,629 downwards.
CACGGCACGGCGACCGAGATGCGTGCGGCGAGCCACGCGTTCGAGGCCGCCGGCCGCCTGCCGTACAGCGTGCTGGCCGGCAACCACGACGTCAGCGGCGACGACCAGCGGGGCGACTCGCCGTACCTGCGCACCTTCGGGCCGCAGCGGTTCTCCCGCATGAAGACGTACGGCGGCTCGTCCCCCGACGGCTACAACAGCTACCACGTGGTGCGCGGCGGCGGCAGGGAGTGGCTGGTCCTGGCCCTGGACTGGCGGGCCTCCGACGCCGGGCTCGCCTGGGCCCAGGGGGTGCTGGACGAGCACGAGCTGCCGACGATCCTGACCACCCACGACCTCGTCTGGGCCGAGGACGACGGCAAGGCGCACCTGTCCGGCAACGGACAGCGCCTCTGGGACCGCCTGATCCGGGGCAACGACCAGATCTTCCTCGCGCTCGGCGGGCACTACTGGCCGTCCGGCCGCACCACGCTCACCAACGACGACGGCAACGCCGTGCACCTGCACATCACCAACTACCAGGACCGCTACTACGGCGGCGCGGGCATGGTGCGGTACTACGCCTTCGACCTGGCGCGCGGCGTCATCGACGTCGAGACGTTCTCGCCCTGGCTGCAGTCGAAGAAGGACCCCACGCCGCTGGAGACGGAGCACGTCGAGCTCAGCGGCGACGTCGACCGGTTCACCGTCGAGATCGACTTCGACGAGCGCTTCGCCGCGTTCGCGCCGCCGGTGGTGCCGGCGCCGCTGCCGCCGTCGGCCGTCATGCCGCGGGGTACCGCCGCGTACTGGCGGTTCGACGAGGCCGGGCTGGCCGCAGCAGGTACCGACGGCGCCCCCGTGGCGCCCGGGACGATCGCCCGCGACCTGACCGGCAACGGCAACGACCTGACCTCCTCGCTCCTGCACGCCAGCGCGGCGGAGGCGCTCACCTGGTCGGCCGAGCACCACGACGCCCAGCCGGCCCACGCCAGCCTGCGCTTCGACGGTGGCAAGGGGCCCGACCGCGGCGCCGTGCTGCGGACCGGACCCGACTCGCCGATCAACAGCGCGACGTTCGAGTCCGGTTACACCATCGAGACGTTCCTCAAGCTGCCGGAGCCCTTCGAGGGCGACCACGCCTGGATGGGCATCCTCAGCTGGGAGGGTCGCGCGGGCGACGCGGGCAAGCACAGCGGCTGGTCCGACGACGAGACCACGTGCAGCCTGAACCTGTCGGGCGAGCGGTTCCTGCAGTTCGTCGTCTACCCCGTGCCGGTCGACGCCGACCCCACGTCCTGGAGCCACGCGATCCCGGTCGGCCGATGGATGCACGTCGCGATCGTCAACGACGGCCGGCACACCGTGATGTACGTCGACGGCTCGAAGATCGCGCGCAACGCCGCCGAGGAGTCGCGCGGTATCTCGACGCTCGGCAAGCCGTTCGCGATCGGCGGTACCCAGTCCGCCGAGCGGTACGGGCAGGGTTTCTACGGCTGGATCGGCGACACCCGGATCGTCTCCCGCGCCCTGCGGCCCGACCAGTTCCTCACCGCCGGGAGCAGGTGACCGACGGCGCCGGGGCGGGTCCTGAGGTGCTCAGGACCCGCCCCGGCGGCTCCGGCTGTGGTGGTGCGGCAGCGGTGTCCGGCCCAGCGCGCCCAGCAGCGTGCTGACCAGCAGCTCGACCCGGGCATCGAGGTCATCACCCGGCTCTTCGACCGCCCCGGTCAACGCCGGGGAGCCCGGGGGCAGCTCGTGGACCTCGTGCAGGAGCGCGACGTAGAGACGCCGGCACCACGCCGGGTCGTCGACCGCGATCTCGCCCGCCGCACGGAGGCGGGTGAAGAGCCGCTCCAGCCCCGCCTGGATCTCGGGGTCCGACGCGGGGGTCTCCGGGCCCTGCCCGGCGGACGTGAGGCTGATGACGAAGGGGTGGCTGACCTTCAGCTCGAAGGCCGTCTCCGTGAGGCGGTACAGGCCGACCAGCGGCGGACCACTCATCACCCGCGCCTGCTCGAAGGCGTTCCGGTAGCGGGCGTTGAGATCGTCGACCAGCGCCGCGAGCAGCGACTGCCGGGACGGGAAGTGCCGGTGCACGGTCGCCCGGCCCAGCCCCGCCGCGGCCGCGACCTGCTCCATCGAGGCGCCCGGGTCACCGGCGAGCACGCGCTGCGCCGCGTCGAGAATCCGGGCAATGCTCTGCTGCGCGTCCGCGCGCACCGGCCTGGACCGAACGTCCTCGCTCATCGCTCATCGCCTCCCGCGCTCATGCTATCCGAGCCGGATACGCCGCGACCTCGGCTCCATCTGAGACAATCATGTCTTAGTTATTGACTGTGGCGGAACATCTGTGGTCCAGTTATGCCATCGGAAATCGCCCCACGAACGGGAGAACATGATGGATCTCGACCTTGCCGGCAAGCGCGTCCTGGTGACCGGAGCGAGCAGAGGGATCGGCCTCGCCACCGTCCAGGCGTTCCTCGCGGAGGGCGCCTCGGTCACCGCCGTCGCCCGGCGCACCACCCCAGAGCTCGAGGCGACCGGCGCCACGTTCCTCGCCGCCGACCTCGCCACGGCCGACGGACCGCTGCGCATGGTCGAGGCCGCTCTCGCGGACGACCCCCGGCTCGACGTGCTCGTCAACAACGCCGGAGGTGGAACCCTCCCTGCCGAGGCGCTCAGCGACCCGGTCGGGGGTGACGACGACGTGTGGGAGCAGGCCCTCGCGCTGAACCTCTACGGCACCGTGCGCACCACGCGCGCCGCCCTGCCCGCGCTGACGACGGCACGGGGCGCCGTCGTGAACGTCGGCTCCGACTCGGCGCTGATGCCGCACCGGGCACCGCTGCCCTACTCCACGGCCAAGGCGGCGATCAACGCCTTCTCCCGCGGGCTGGCCGAGCAGGTCGGCGGCGCGGGCGTGCGGGTCAACGTCGTCACCCCGAGTGCGACACGCACGTCTCTCCTGACCAGTGAGGACGGCGTCACCGGCCAGGTGGCCGCCGCCATGGGCGTGAGCCACGCCGCCGTGCTGGACGGTTTTCCCGAGCAGAACGGCATGCTGACCGGGCGGCTGATCGAGCCCTCCGAGATCGCCCGCGTGATCGTGCTGCTGTGCTCTCCGGCACTGCCCAGCGCCGTCGGGTCCAACTGGGCGCTGCACGGTGGTTCGGTCAAGGCACCCGCCTGAGCAGCGGACCCGCTGCCCCTGGTGGACACCCCGCGTGCGCACGGCTAACGTTCCCGCCATGACGTCGCACCTGATCTGCCAGGACTGGTGGCCCGCCGACTAGGCGGGCTCGCGACGCATCCACTCACACGTCCACGACCGCCTCGCCCCGAGGCGGTCGTTTCGTGTGTCCACGAGACGGTCGGTCCGGGGCAGCGCCCCGAACCGAGAGGCCCCGCATGTCCCGTCTCCCCCACCCCGCCGCCCAGCATCCCCTCCTCGACCGGATCCTGGCCTCCGACGGCTCGCTCCCCTTCGCGCTCCTGCGCCGCCACGGCGGCACCGAGGTGGAGGTGCTGACCGGTGACGTCGTCGACGCCGACCTGCTGCGCGACATCCCGCTCGACGGCGCGCCGGTGCTCGCCGTCGTCCCCTTCCGTCAGGCTCGCGAACGCGGGTTCACCGTGCACGACGACGGTGCTCCGCTGCGCTGCCTCCTCGTGCATGAATCGGAGCGGGTCCCGCTGTCCGACGCGCTCGCCGCACTCCCTCCCCGGCCCGTCGCCGCCGAGCCGCTCGGCTTCGACATCCCCGACGACGAGTACGCGGGCATCGTGCGCCGCGTGATCGACGACGAGATCGGGCAGGGCGCGGGCGCCAACTTCGTCGTGATGCGCCGCTTCGAGGGCCGCACCTCCGCTGCGCCCGTTCCCACGCTGGCCTCGTGGTTCCGTGCTCTGCTCCTGCACGAGGTCGGGTCGTACTGGACCTTCGCCGTGCACGCCCCCGCGCCGGGCACCGAGGCGCTGTCCATGGCCGGCGCCACCCCCGAACGGCATCTGACCCTGCACGACGGCGTGGCCCGGATGAACCCGATCAGCGGCACCTACCGCCACCCGGCGTCGGGTCCCACCCGCGACGGCGTCCTCGGATTCCTGAGCGACACCAAGGAGAACGAGGAGCTCTTCATGGTGGTCGACGAGGAGATGAAGATGATGAGTGCGCTCTGCCCTGACGGCGGGCGCATCGTCGGCCCGTACCTCAAGCAGATGGCACGCCTGAGCCACACCGAGTACCTGCTGGAGGGGCGCACCACCGTGGACCCGCGGGAGGCGCTGCGGCTGACGATGTTCGCGCCCACCGTGACCGGGTCCCCGATGGAGAACGCCTGCACGGTCATCACCCGGCACGAGGTGCGCCCGCGCGGCTACTACTCGGGGTTCCTCGCCCTGTTCGAGCCCGACGGTGCCCGCGCGCCGGCCGAGCTCGCCTCGTCCGGCCCCACGCGCTACTCGCTCGACGCCCCCATCCTCATCCGCACGGCGTACCTGCACGACGGCGGCCGGGTGTCGGTCCCGGCCGGAGCGACACTGGTACGGCACTCGGTCCCCGAGCACGAGGTCGCGGAGACCCGGGCCAAGGCGGCGGGCGTGCTCACCTCGCTCGGGCTGGTGCCGCGCGGGGCCGGGGCCGACGCCGTCGTCGACCTGAACGCGCAGGCCGGCGTCGCCGAGGCGCTGAGTGCCCGCAACCGCCAGCTCGCCGAGTTCTGGGTCCGTCCGCAGGACACCGCGACGACAACGGCTCCCTCCGCCACGACACCCGGACCCACCGAGCTCTCGCCCCTGGCCGGGCGGAGCGTCCTGGTGGTCGACCACGAGGACCAGTTCACGGCCATGCTCGCCCATCAGCTGAACCATCTCGGCATGAACGCTCGCGTGGTCCGGTGGGATGCCGTCACCGACGTGCTCGCGGACGACCTGGTCGTCCTCGGCCCGGGACCGGGCGACCCGCGCGACCACGCGAACCCGCGCATCGCCGCCATCACCCGGCGGATCCAGGAGCGTGTCACCGCGGGCAGGCCACTGCTCGCGGTCTGCCTCAGCCACCAGGTACTCGCCGGGCTCGCCGGCTTCCCGGTCCGCCCGCTGACCTCGCCACGTCAGGGGCTGCGCATCGACGCCGACGTATTCGGCACCACGGCAGCCGTCGGCTACTACAACACCTTCGGTGCGCGGCTGACCACCATCGTCGCTGCGGCCGCCGACAACCCCGTGGCCCGGCTCGCCCTGGAACCCTCCGCGGACGCGGACGGTGTGCTCACGGCGCTGCGCGGCCCCGGGGTCGCCTCGGTCCAGGGGCACCTGGAATCGGTCCTCTCGGCCGACGGTCTCACCGTCCTCGACGCCCTCACCCGCCACCTCCTGGGCACCCCGGCGGAACCGTCGTGGGCTCGCACACCGTGAGCGCGCTCGCGCCTCGACGTCCGGACCGGTGACGGCGGCGGTGAAGCACACCGCCGATACGAGACGATGGGCTCATGCCCGCACCAGTCCGTCCCGGCCTCACGGTGACCCCCGCACTGACCATCCCCCGGGCCGAGCTCACGGAGCGGTTCTCCCGCTCCTCCGGCCCGGGTGGTCAGGGCGTGAACACCACGGACTCGCGCGTCGAGCTGTCCTGGGACGTCGGCCGGTCCGCCGTCCTGAGCGAGGCCCAGCGTCAGCGCCTCCTGGAGCGGCTCGCGGAACGGCTCGTCGACGGCGTCCTCACGGTCGTCGCCTCGGAGCACCGGGAGCAGCGGCGCAACCGGGACGCCGCCGCTCGGCGCCTGAGGGCTCTCGTGGCCGACGCGCTGGCGCCTCCGCCGCGCGCCCGCCGCCCCACGCGCGCGACTCGTGGTTCGCAGGAGCGCCGGCTCACCGCCAAGAAGCAACGCTCCGCGACCAAGCAGCTGCGCTCGTCGAAACCCCGGCGCGAGGACTGACGCCTCAGCCGACGACCACCTGCCCGAGCTCCTGCGTGCACCGGGTGAGCGCGACGTACAGCGCGTTCCACCCGCGCGGACCGGACGCGATGCCATCGGGATCCACCACGAGCGACGCGTCCCACTCCAGGCCTTTCGCGTCGGTCGGCGACAGGACCGGTACGTCGTCGGGCAGGACCTGGCGCAGTGCGGCGAGCCGCCCGGCCGGCGCGACGACGCCGACCGTCCCGTCGCCGTATCGCTCCTGGAGCCCGACGACGGCGTCCCGGGCCACCGCGGCCAGGTCATTCTCGGTTGCGTGGCGGACCCACGGCTCGACGCCGGAGGACCGCACCGCGCGCGGTGGGTCGTTCCGGCTGCCCGCGGCCCGCAGCACCTCGGCGGTCAACGCCATGACCTCCCGTGGGGTGCGGTAGCAGATCGTCAGGTCGGTACGGCGCCAGCGCTCGCCGAGGGCGTCACCGACCGCGTGCGCCCAGTCGGTGTGCAGGCTCGCGGACTCGGCCTGGTCGATGTCGCCGACGGCGGTGATGGAGCGGGACGGGCAGCGGCGCACCACCATGTGCCACTGCATCGGCGACAGCTCCTGGGCCTCGTCGACCACGGCGTGCCCGAAGGTCCGTGCGTCCGGGTCCCCGAGCAGCTCCCGCAGCGCGTCGAGCAGCGCGAGGTCGGCACTCGACCAGCTCCGCGGCTCGTGCGCGGACCCGGGGACTCCGGCCGCGGACGCCGCAGGGCCGACGGCGTCCGCGGCGGCGACGGCGGCGATCTCGTCGTCGGTGAGCTCCGGAGCGTGTGCGCGCAGCAGCACCGGGTCCGCCAGCAGGGCGGCGAGCTCGTGCACGGCGTCCCGTCGCGGCCACCAGGCAGCCAGGGACCCGGCGATGTCGGGGTCCTCGGAGATCCTGGCGCGCAGGGCATCCAGGTCGGCCTCGGAGAGCACACCGTCGACGTCGGATCCGCTGACCCCGCTGGGCGCCGCGCGGTCGTCCCGCCGGGCGAGACTCGCGTCGAGCCGCCCGAGCACGTCCTCGAAGCCCTCCTCGGCACGGGCGAGCAGCTCGGCCTGCCGGTCGGCCACCGCGTCGGTCAGCAGGTCGTGCACCCGGTCCACGAAACGTGCCCGGGCCTGGTCGAGGCTCATGGACCCGGACCGTGCGCCGCGGCGCGCGGCAGCGACCTGGTCCGGGGGCAGCACGTACTCCTCACCGTCGAGCACCAGGGCGAGGCGGTCGGTGGTCGGCACCATGGTCTCGACGTAGCGCCGCAGTGCGGCGAGCCACGACGCGCGGCCCTTGATCTCTGCGGCCGTGCGGGTCTCGTCACGCTCCGCCCCGGTGTCGGAGACCAAGGTGTCGCACGTGGCGGCCACCGCTGCCGTCTCCCCCAGCGCCGGGAGCACCTGGCCGATGTAGTCGAGGAACCGGGTGGACGGGCCCAGGACCAGGACGCCCCGCTCCGCCAGGTGCTGGTGGGTGAACAGGAGATAGGCGACCCGGTGCAGCGCCACCACCGTCTTGCCGGTACCCGGGCCGCCCTGCACCACCAGGGCGGTGCTCGCGTCCGCGCGCACCACGTCGTCCTGCTCGCGCTGCAGCGTCGCGACGGCCGTACCCATCCGGCCGGTGCGCCGTTCGTCCAGGGCGGCCAGCAGTGCGCCCTCACCCACGAGGCCCGAGTCGTCGAGCCCGCCGTCCATCGGCTCGTCGTCGACGCCGAGCACCTCGGGTCCCCTGGTGCGGACGTGGCGCCGGCGGCGGACGCCCTGTGGGTCCAGCGGCGTGGCCGTGTAGAAGGCGCGCGCGACAGGGGCGCGCCAGTCGACCACCAGCGGGTCGCTGTCCTGCGCGACGCCGGGCAGACCGACCCGCCCGAGATGGCGCACCGAGCCGTCGTCGCCGTCGATCCGCCCGAAGATCACGCCGTCGGCGGCGCTCCGGAGCTCGCCGCGACGGGTGTTCAGGCGCGCGAGCCGGGCATGTTCGGTGGTCCGCGAGTCGGTGGCCGGGGCGGCCTCGAGCTCGCTGTCGAGCTCGGCGAGCAGGTCGGCGCGCCGGTGCCAGGCGGCGTCGAGCACACGCTGCTCCTCGGCAAGCGGGGTGGTCTCCTGGGAAGTGGGCACAGATCCTCGTTTCGTACGTTGTACGGTGGACTCGGACCTAACGCCCCGCACCCTAAAGTTGTTCCCGATGCCCCGAACCGCTCGCCCGCCCCGCGACCCGCTCGCGCTGGTCGGCCTGCTCTGGGAGCCGTCGACCAGGGTGGGTCGTTCCGGCGTGACGATCGCGTCGATCGTCACCGCGGCGATCGAGCTCACCGACGCCGAGGGCCTGAGCGCGCTGACCATGCGCCGCGTGGCCGACGACGTCGGGGTGCCCGTGATGACCCTCTACGGCCACGTACCCGGCAAGGCCGAGCTGATCGAGCTGATGCTGGACCGCGTGGCCGGAGCCACCTACGCCGGGCACGACGTCCCGGGCGAGGTGGGCGACTGGCGCGCAGGGCTCGAGCACGTCGCGCAGCGGGTGTTCGAGCACGGGTGCGCCCACCCCTGGGCGCTCGAGGTGCCTCCCGCACGCCCCGTCCTCGGGCCGGGCGTCTGCCGCACCTACGAGCTCGAGCTCGCCCCGCTGGACGGCATCGGCCTGGAGCTGCTCGAGATGGACGAGACGCTCACCGCCGTCCGGTCCCTCGCGACGTCGGCCGCCCGCTGGCAGGTCACGCTCGACGGCGCCCGCCGCGACTCGCAGCTGACCGACCTCGAGTGGTGGGAGCTGGTCGGACCACGGATCGCCCAGGCGATGCGCGACGAGCACCTGCCGATCTCGTCCAAGGTGGGGCAGGCCGTCGCGTCGGCGGGCGACCCGCAGCGCACTCTGACGGCCGGGCTCACGCTGATGCTCGACGGCCTGGAGCGCCGGCTGCACGCTCGCTGAGCGGTGCGGTGCGGTGCGATGTGGTGCGATGTGGTGCGGGCCGGGACCGACCTGGCTCGGCCCTTCGCGTGCCGAGAGCCAGGTCGGTCCGCAGGTCACCCCTCGGTGCGGCGCTCCGCGAGGACGTCCTCGAGGACGTCCGGGAAGTTGGTGATCACGCCGTCGACACCCCGGTCGAGCACCCGGTTCATGTCGCCGGCCGTGTTGACGGTGTAGGTGTGCACCTCCATGCCGAGCTCGTGCACCGTCTCGACGTAGGCGGCGTCGAACGTGGTGTAGCCCGGGTTGATCTGGTCGGCCCAGGTCGACAGCTCGGGAAGGAGCGCCTCGGCGGGGCGGCCCAGCAGGCCGACGGGGACGGACGGCTGCACCGCGTGGTAGCGCGCCATCGACGCCCAGTCGAAGCTCTGCACAACCAGCCGCTCGGCGCTGACCGCCGACGTGACGTAGCCGGGGTAGCTCGCGAACTCCTCGGCGACCTGCCGCTCGATGCCCGGGTAGAGCGCCGGCGACTTCAGCTCCATCAGGATGCCCGCGCGGGTCGGCCGGACCAGCTCGATCATCTGGGCCATCGTCGGCACGGGCTCGCCCGCGAACTCCTCGGAGAACCAGGAGCCGGCGTCGAGCTGCTGGATCTCCTCGTAGGTGAAGTCGCTGACGCGCCAGGGCGCCCGGTCGGGAAAGACCTGCTCGACGTCGGTGGTGCGCGACAGCGTCGTGTCGTGCATGAGCACCAGGACACCGTCCTTGGCCCGCTGCACGTCCGACTCGACCAGGTCGGAGCCCATCTCGACACCCAGGGCGAAAGCCGCCAGCGTGTTCTCCGGTGCGTGGCCCATGGCCCCGCGGTGCGCGGTGTTGACGACGTCGACGTGCTCGGGAGAACCGGCCGCCAGGGCGGACGAAGCGGGCAGCACGGTGGAGGCACCGGCGACGGTGAAGGCAAGCACGGCGGACAGGCGTGGGGTCAGGCGCATGATCGATCTCCCGAGGGGTCGAACGGACAGGGCAGGACGTGACGTTGCCGAGCCCGAACGACCCGGGGATGGCCCAGGGATGACTCAGCCGGAAACCTGTCCGGAACATCTTGCCAGGTCGCGTTCCGGGACGGGTCGTGCGGCACCGCTGACCCGACGCGCAGGACACGCCCGTGTTCCGAGGATCCAGGGCCTAGGCTTGGGCCGTGGCACTGGCCGTATGCCTGCTGTTCGACAGGCCGACCGAGCGAGTCCTGCGACAGCTGTGGCAGCGGCTGGAGGCCAGAGGTGTGCAGACACCGGCCACGCACACCCACGGCCGGCACGTGCCGCACCTGTCGATGGCGGTGCTGCGCTCCTGGGACCTGGAGACGGTGCGTGCGGCCGTCGAGGCGTTGCCCGACGCCGGACCGGCCACCGTCCGGTTCGACGCCGTCGCAGCCTTCCGGCGCGGCCGGATGAACCTGGTCCCCGCGGTGACGAGCCGCCTCGTGGCACGCCAGGAGCGGATCGTGGCGGCCCTCGGGGCGTCGGAGGACGAGCTGCACAAGCACTACGTACCCGGGATCTGGACACCGCACGTCACCGTGGCGACGCGGGTGCCCCTGGAGCAGACACCTCTGGTCATCGAGGCGGCCTACGAGATAGTGCCCCTGACGGGCGTGCTGACACGCCGCGCTCGTGGACGCGGGCACCGGCACGGTGCACCCGTTGAAGGCCGTCCCTTGATCGCCCGGGCAGGCTTTCCCGTCGTCAGCGGCTGAGCTCGATGAGCGCGAGCAGCGCCCGGCCGTAGGCCTCGGCGGGTTCCGGGTCCGTGAAGACGCGGGCCTGACCCAGGAGGTCGACCTCCACCTCGTGGGTGCCGTCGCCGTGTCGTCGCAGCGCGCGAAAGCTCGAACGCAGGAGCACCCGCAGCTGGTCCTCGCGCGGCAGCCAGAGCGTGTCCTCGATGGCGACCGAGTCCAGCGCCCACTCGGTGGTGCCGTTGAAGCCCAGGATCGTGCCCGTCGGGAACTCGTGCGCCTCGATGGTCATCGTGCTCACGGTGAAGACGTCGCCCGTGAGCTCGGGGGCTCGGACCTGGAACTGGTCGCCGTCGACCGGCGTCCAGACGAGGCCGGCGGCACGCAGCTCGGCAGCAAGACCGGTAGAGATCATCGGCCCATTGTCGTGCACCCGCAGGCGTCACTGCAGATGGCGCTCGGCCTTTTCGACACGGAACACGGCGTCCTCCGGGACGTCGTCGAAGAAGTCGGCCATGACCTCCTTCTTCTCGCCGGGCTCGAGGTCCTCGGCGAATACCGTTCCCGTGCCGTAGGAGGTCGATCCGTCCGCGCTCTCGGCCACGACGTCGACCATGTACGTGACCGTCCGGCCGCTGCTGTTGGTCACGGTCACCGGGAGAGAGACCCAGCCGAGCTGGTCCCGGACCGTGCTGCCGAGCTCGACGTCCTTGCTCAGGTCGGCGTAGCCGACGTCCTTGAACCGGGCGATGTCGAGTACCGGCACCGTCGCGACGCCGCCCAGCTGGTTCTCGTACTCCAACGAGCCGACCACCACCGCATGGATCTTCAGCACGTCACCGGCCGAGACGCCGTCGAGCAGCGCCTCGTCCCCGACGAAGACCGTGTTGGTCCCCAGCTCGAGCGTGGCGCCGGGCCGGTCGACGCCGGCGCCGGCCCGGAACCTGTCGGGACCCGTGTCGCTGTCGAACTGCGTGACCTCGGCGAACACCACGATGGCACGGTCCTTGGCCCGGTCAGGGTCCTTCGCGATGGCGTCCCACTGCTTCGCGTCGACCCTGAGGAAGTCGGCCGGATCGGGTGCGGGCGCCTCGTCCTCCGCCCCCGCGGAAGCTCCCGCCTCGACGCGGTCCGCGAGGTCCGACACCGCGTTCGACAGGAGCGTCACCAGGAAGACCCCGAGGATCGCGCTGAGCACCGACAGCACGATGCCGGTGATCGCCCTGCCCCGCCCGACCGGCGGGTCGGTGCGGCCCGATCGGACGAGGCCGACGATCCCGAGCACGATCCCGACGATCGCCGTCGCGAACAACGCGCTGGTGAGAACGATCGACACGATCCCGAGCACGAGGCTCGCGGTCGCCTGCGGGTTGCTCGGCGACGGCTGTGCGGCGCCCGGCTGGTACGCCATGCCCGGCTGGTACGCGGGGCCTGGGGGCGGCGGGTACGCCGTGGCCGGCTGGTAGGCGGTCGCCGGGGCCTGCGGGTACGGGAGCTGCTGGCCGGCCGGTTGAGCGGCTCCGGCCGGCCGCGTGTCCGACGGCGAGGTGGGCAGGGCGAAGGGCGGCTCGGGACTCGGTGGTCCGGCCGGCACCCAGAACTCCCAGCCCGATGGTGCGGCAGGCCAGGAAGGGTCCGGCTGCCAACCCGGTTCGGGACGCCAGCCCTCCGGCTGCGCCGGCCATCCGGGGGGCATGTTGAAACGAAGGTCCTGCGTCATCTCTCGACTCCCTGCCGTCACCACGGCCTGCTCGACGTCACACCTTCTCCCCTGGAAGGCTATGAGCCACGTCGGGCCGCGAACTCACGAGTGGCCTGCTCACGAGCAGATTCACCCGGGTGAATCTGCTGGTGAACCTGCCTCGTCAGGGCCTGCCCCGCGGAAGTCCGCCGGCCCCACCACGACCGGGGCGTCGGCCAGCCGGCGCCGCACCTCGCGACCCCGCCATCGCAGCACCACCGTCCGCCCTTCGACCGCCTCCGGTGCAGGGGAACGGGGCCGCACCGTGGCCTGCACGAGATCGCCGTCGGCCCAGTCGAGGTCCACGACGACGCCCGGCCGCGCGACCAGGCCGTGTGCCGACCCGGACGCGAGCTCGGCCGGCAGCGCCGGGAGGAGCTCGACGTACCCGCGATGGCTCTGCACCAGGCACTCGGCGAGCGCCGCCGCGTACCCGAGGTTGCCGTCGATCTGGAACGGCGGGTGCGCTGCGAACAGGTTGCGGTACAGGCCGCCCGCCCACTGTCCGTGCACGCCGGTCGCGTCGCGGAAGACGAGGTCGAGCAGGTCGGAGACGTGGTCGGGGCGGTGCAGGCGGGCCCAGAGCGCGATCTTCCACGCCAGCGACCAGCCGGACGAGTCGTCGCCGCGGCCGTCCAGGGACGCGACCATGGCGGCTTCCTCGGCGGCGGTCAGGGCCTCGTCACCGGGGAACAGCGGGTAGAGGTGGCTCACGTGCCGGTGGTGGGGGTCGCTCTCGACCTGCTCCGCGCCCCACTCCTGGACTCGTCCGTCCGTCGCCACCCGGATCCCGGGCAGGTCGGGAAGCACCGCGCCGGCACGGCCGGCGAGGTCGGTGGCGTCCGGGCCGACCCGTGGTGCGAGCTCGACGACGGAGCGCAGCGCGTCGCGCACCAGGGCCCGGTCCATGGCGCTGGACCAGGCCACGGCGACGGTGCGGCCGTGCGCGTCCACGAACGTGTTCTCCGGGGACGTGGACGGCACGGTGCCCCAGGAACCGTCCGGCGTGCGCACCAGCCACGAGAGGGCGAACTCCGCGGCGTCGCGCAGCACGGGCCACACGACGTCGCGCACGTGGTCGTCGCCGACCGGCCGTCGCAGCAGCTCGTCGGGATCCTGGGCGAGCACGCGCTCGACCCGTGCGCGCGCCCGGCCGGCCAGCTCCGTGGCCGGCCCGCGCAGCGCGGAGCCCGGCCCGTCGTACGTCGTCTCGACGGCGACGGCGAGCACCCACCGGTCGCCGTGCTCGCGCCAGCCGACGACGACGCAGGCCTCGACCGCGCCGGGACCCCAGGTCGCGGCGGGCAGGTCCGGCTCGTGACCGGGCGCGACGTCGGACGGCGCACGGAGCCAGAGCTCGATGCCTGTCGTGTCCTGCTCCCGGTGCAACTCGTGCAGCGGGGAGGTGAGGCGCACCTCGACCGGGTGCGACGACGCGCCGTCGACCACGTGCAGCAGCACGTCGTCGACCGCGGAGACCACCGTGCGCGACCGCCCTCCTGGCCAGCTCCAGGTGTGGGTCCCGGTGCGCAGGTCCAGCGACCGCCGGCCCGGACCGGCGTCGGCCGTCCTGACCTCCAGCGTGCCCAGGGGCAGGAACGCCTGGGCATACGGCGCCTGGAGCGCCTGCAACGGCTCGGTGGCCTCGTGCCCGTGCTCCGACGCCGCCGCGGCGCGGGCCCGGGCAAGGAGCTGCCGCGCTTCCCGGTCGGTGCCGCCGGCGGACGTCGCGTCGCCGGCGGGCGATCCGGACCACAAGCCCTCGTGGTTGAGGTCGAACCGGGCAGAGGAGCCGCCCCAGCACATCGCGCCCAGATGTCCGTTGCCGAGCGGCAGCGCGTGCAGCCACTCCGCCGCCGGCCCTGGGTACTCGAGCACCGTCATCGGCTCGCGGGGGCCGGGCGAGCGGGGTGCACAGGCATGCCGCGAGCCTAGTGGCGACTCGCCCACCGGTCCGCGGACCCAGATGCGTACATGTGCGGGAGGTCTTGTCGGGATGGACGATCGAGGTCCGGGATGGCCGTAATGTCTACGCCGTGAGAACACCGAGAGCTGGGATCGTCATCGTCACGACCGCGCTGCTCCTGGGTGGCTGCGGCATGGACGCACCACGCCAGAGCCCGCCGGTCCTCGAGTTTCCCCCCGCGCCACTCCAGCTGGTGCCCGAGTCCGCCGCGAAGCCCGACAAGGCGGCCGACGCCGTCCCCCTCGCCGACCTGGCTCGGCCCGAGTGGCTCCGGGACGTCTCGGAGAGCACGGCGATCCCCGAGCGCGCCCTCGCCGCCTACGCCGGCGCGTCCCTCCGGCTGGCCCAGACCCGGCCCGAGTGCGGCGTCGGGTGGAACACGCTGGCGGGGATCGGCGCCGTCGAGACGATCCACGGCAGCTACGGCGGGGCGAGCGCGTCCACCGACGGCACCGTGCGCCCGTCCATCATCGGTATCGCGCTGGACGGCAGCGAGGGGGTCAAGGAGATCCTCGACACCGACAAGGGCGAGCTCGACGGCGACGAGGAGTACGACCGCGCCGTCGGCCCCATGCAGTTCATCCCGACCACCTGGAAGGATTACGCCGAGGACGGCAACCTCGACGGCGAGACGGACCCCAACCAGATCGACGACGCCGCTCTGACGGCCGCGCTCTACCTGTGCGACAGCGGCGGCGACGTCACCACCGACGACGGCTGGAGCACGGCGCTGGGCACGTACAACCAGTCGGTGTCCTATGCCCACAAGGTGGCCGAGCTCGCCGAGTCCTACACCCCGTAGGCGCGGCCGGACGACGCGACGCCCGGCCGCGGCCCGCAGCACCTGACATTGCGACGGCATGCACCCCGGTCTAGGTTCGAGACGCTCTCGGACCGAGGAGCGACCGCTGACGAGCGAAGGTGCGCACAGATGACGAATGTCGCCGAGACCGTCGTGGAGATCATCGAGGACGCGGGTGTCGAGCGGGTCTACGGCCTGCCCGGCGACTCGCTGAACGGGTTCACCGACGCCATCCGCACCAGCGACGGGGTCACCTGGGAGCAGGTGCGCCACGAGGAGTCGGCGGCGTTCGCCGCGGCGGCGGAGGCGGCCCTGACCGGCCGGCTCACCGTCTGCGCGGGCAGCTGCGGACCCGGCAACCTGCACCTGATCAACGGGCTCTTCGACGCCAACCGGAGCCGGGTGCCCGTGCTGGCGATCGCGGCGCAGATCCCGACGGCCGAGATCGGCAGCAACTACTTCCAGGAGACGCACCCGCAGGACCTCTTCCGCGAGTGCAGCGTCTACACCGAGCTGGTGAGCATCCCGGAACAGCTGCCCCGCGTCCTCGAGATCGCCATGCGCACCGCGGTGGAGAAGCGGGGCGTCGCCGTGTTGGTCATCCCGGGCGAGGTCTTCCTCTCCGAGAGCGTGGGCCGCAAGAAGTCGGCGCCGATCCGGGCGACGCGGAGCGTCGTGCGGCCGGCTGACGACGAGCTCAGGCAGGCCGCCGAGATCCTGAACTCGGCGAAGAAGGTGACGATCCTCGGCGGTGCCGGGACCGAGGGATCCCACCGGCAGGTGCTCGAGATCGCCGAGAAGCTCAAGGCGCCGGTCGTGCACGCCCTGCGCGGCAAGGACTTCCTCGAGTACGACAACCCTTACGACGTCGGCATGACCGGGCTGCTCGGGTTCACCTCCGGATACCGCGCCATGGAGGCCTGCGACGCACTCCTGATGCTCGGTACCGACTTCCCCTACCAGCAGTTCTACCCGTCGAAGGCGAAGATCGTGCAGGTCGACCTCCGGGGCGAGCAGCTCGGCCGGCGCACCCCGATCGACCTCGGGCTCGTGGGCGACGTCGGCGACACCGTCGACGCGCTCCTCCCCCTGCTCGACGAGCACACCCACCGCAAGCACCTCGACTCCTCGCTCAAGCACTACGCGAAGGCGCGGAAGGACCTCGACGACCTCGCCGACAACGACCGCAACCGCGAGCCGATCCACCCGCAGTACCTCGCGCGGCTCGTGAGCGAGCTGGCCACCGACGACGCGGTGTTCATCCCGGACGTCGGCTCCCCGGTGGTCTGGGCGTCCCGGTACCTGACGATGAACGGCGCCCGCCGGCTGATCGGCTCCTTCAGCCACGGGACCATGGCGAACGCCGTACCCCACGCCATCGGCGCCCAGTCGGCGTTCCCCGAGCGGCAGGTGATCGCCTTGTCGGGCGACGGCGGGCTCGGGATGCTCTTCGGCGAGCTGCTGACCATCCGGCAGAACAAGCTGCCGGTCAAGGTCGTGGTGTTCAACAACTCCTCGCTGAACTTCGTCGAGGTGGAGATGAAGGCCGCCGGGTTCGTGAACTTCGGTACGCAGCTCGACAACCCGAACTTCGCCGACGTCGCGAACGCGATGGGTATCCACGGCCAGCGCGTGGAGCAGCCCGACGACCTGGAGGGCGCCCTGCGCACGGCCTTCGACCACGACGGCCCGGCGCTGGTCGACGTCGTCACCGCCCAGCAGGAGCTGTCGATCCCGCCGGCGATCTCGGCCGAGCAGGTACGGGGCTTCACGCTGTACGCGATCCGCACGATCATGTCGGGGCGCGGGGACGAGCTCGTCGACCTCGCCGACACGAACGTGTTCCGGCGCCTGTTCGACTGACCGCGTGCCGTGCCCGCCCGGCCGGTCACGAGCCGCGGGCGTGTCAGTGGCTCGTGGCAGCATCTGGGCATGGCATCGATACAGCGTCTTCGCCCCGAGGGGCTCGTCTCGAGCCCGGCCTTCAGCCACGTCGCGGTGGTACCGCCCGGCGCGACCACCATCTACGTGGGCGGCCAGAATGCCGTCGACGCGGACGGCTCGCTCGTCGGTGCGGAGGACGTCGTCGTGCAGGCGGCACGTTCCCTGGAGAACGCCGGGGTCGCACTGGCCGCTACCGGGGCCACCTTCGCCGACGTCGTGCAGTGGACCGTGCTCTTCGTGGACGGTGTCGACCTCCGCGCGGCGTACGGGGCGATCGCCCCGGTGCTCGCCTCCGACGAGCCGCCGTTGGTGCTCGGGGCGCGCGTCGTCGGGCTGGGGGTGCCCGGCGCGCTCATCGAGGTCAGCGCGATCGCGGCGGTGGTGCGGTGACGGGGCCCGCCAGCGACCAGCTCGCCAGGAGGCTCAACGCCCGCTCCGACGGCGAGCCTGCCTCGGCCGAGTAGGCGTACAGCGTCGTGCGGGCGTCGCCGGGCAGCGTGAGCGTCTCGTACTCGACCGTGAGGTCCCCGACCACGGGGTGGCGCAGCCGTTTGGAGCCGTGCGTGCGCTGGTTGACCCGGTGCTCGTCCCACCAGCGGCCGAAGTCAGGGCTGGCCCCGCGCAGCTCCTCGACCAGGTCGGCGGTGGCCCGGTCTGCCGGGTCGTTGCCCGCCTCCAGCCGCAGGCTCTGCACGGCGACGCGCGCCTGCTCCTCCCAGTCGACGAACAGGGTGCACGCGTCGTCGTCGAGGAGCATCCAGCGCGCATAGTTCCGGCGCGCGGCCGGGAACCGCTCGAAGTCGGTGAAGAGGGCCTTGCCCAGGCGGTTCTGCGCGAGCACGTCGGCCCGGCGACCGAGCACGAGCACCGGCACGTCGCCGAGGGCGGCGAGCAGCTGGTACAGCCCCGGACGGACCCGCTGGACCGGTCGCGCGCGTGGCCTCGAGCTGGTGGAGTCCAGACCGATCAGGTCCGCGAGGTGAGCCCGTCCCGCCTCGTCGAGCTCCAGCGCCCGGCCGATGGCGTCCACCACCGACGCGGACGGGACGATGCGCCGCCCCTGTTCGAGGCGTGCGTAGTAGTCGGCCGAGACCCCCGCGAGGAACGCGACCTCCTCGCGGCGCAGTCCCGGCACCCGGCGCACCCTGCCGTCCGCCGGCAGGCCGGCACGGGCCGCGTCGCACTGGCCGCGGGCCTTGCGGAGGAAGTCCGCGAGCTCACCGTTCTTCTCGGGCATGCCACCATTCTGGGCGCCCGCTCGACGCGACGGCGCCCCGTGGGTAGGCCTCTGCGTCCTGGTCCGCGCGCGCCCAGGACGCACCCGACGGGTTGTGGAGCCCTCGGGCGCCGCGTCCGACAGGAGGGTTGAGGGGTCGGCACGACGTGCCGACGTCCGACCACCCAAGGAGCACACCACCATGGCTTACCCCACTGACCGCCCGGCCACCTGGTTCGTCACCGGCGCTTCGCGCGGCCTCGGCCTCGAGCTCGTCCGGCAGCTGCTCGAGCGGGGCGACGACGTCGCGGCCACCACCCGCTCGACGGAGCGGCTGGTCGCGGCGCTCGGCGGGACGGACACGTCCCGCCTGCTGCCCCTCGCGGTAGACCTCGCCGACCAGGCGCAGGTCACGCAGGCGATCGCCACCACCGAGCAGCGGTTCGGAAACCTCGACGTGGTCGTGAACAACGCGGGCTACGGCTATCTCGCCGCCGTCGAGGAAGTCTCCGACGCCGACGCCCGCGCGATGTTCGACGTGCAGGTCTTCGGCGTCTGGAACGTGCTGCGCGCGGTCCTGCCGGGTTTCCGCGAGCGCCGCAGCGGCCACGTCGTCAACGTGTCCTCCGTCGTCGGGCTGGTGCCCTTCCCGGGCTGGGGCCTGTACGCGGCGGGCAAGTTCGCCCTGGAAGCACTCACGGAGTCGCTGGCCGCCGAGGTCGGCGACCACGGCGTCCGCGTGCACCTGATCGAGCCCGGCTACCTGCGCACCGACTTCCTGCGCCCGGTCTCGCTCGGCATGCCGCGGTCCACCAGCGACGCCTACCCCGCCGTCCGGGAGATGGTCGAGCAGCACCTGGCGATGCCGGGGACGCAGCTCGGCGACCCCGCCAAGGTCGCTACGGCCATCATCACCGTCGCGACCTCCGGCGAGGCCCCGCTGCACCAGCTCCTCGGCTCGGACTCCCTGTCGCTGGCGGCCGGCCGCCTCGAGGCCCTGGCGGACGACTTCGACGCGTCGCGCGACCTCGCGATGACGACCGACGTCATCGGTGCAGCGTCGGCCGGTAGCTGAGCTCCAGGGTGCGGCCGTCGAGCGTCCGGCTCTCGATCAGCTCGAGGTCGAAGTCGGCCGCACCCTGGAAGATCGGGTCCAGCCCGGAGCGGCCGGTGACCACGGGAAAGAGCGTCACCTGGACGAGGTCGACCAGGCCGGCCGCCATCAGTGCCCGGTTCATGGACAGGCTGCCGTGGGAGCGCAACGGTACGTCGGACTCCTCGGTGCCCGCGGCCAGCATCTGGGCCAACGCCCGGTAGGTGTTGGCGCCGAGGACCATCCGCTGCTCGGGTTCGTAGAGGGCGAGCCGGTGGTCGAGCAGCTCGGGGCCCTGCTTGCCCCAGTAGCCGGACCAGTCCCCGTCCGCGGCACCGAACCCGTCGAGGCTGGAAAACACGTCGAACGTGTAGGTCGTGGTCATGATGTTCTCCTCGGAACCCGGTTGATCGGTATGTCGGGACAGACTGGGAGCCTCGGCGAATCTCATCGCCGTGGGGCACGAAGGGAGACTGCGTGATGAACGAGGTGACGACCGGACCGGGCGGGCTCGGCGGCCGCGGGCACCTGCTGCGGCTCGGGGCCCCGCGCGACACCGCCGCGGTGCGGCACCTGGTGACCTTCCTCGTGGCGAGCGTCGTGACCGTGCTCACCACGCGGGCGGCGCTGGCCGCGACGGGCTACCCGCAGGTCGGTGGCGGTGGGCTGCATCTCGCCCACGTCCTGTGGGGCGGTCTGCTCATGGCACTGGCCATCATGCTGCTGCTGTCGTACGTGGGACCGGCACCGCGGTCGCTCGGCGCGGTCCTCGGCGGCGTCGGCTTCGGGTTGTTCATCGACGAGGTGGGCAAGTTCGTCACGTCCGACAACGACTACTTCTATGCGCCCACCGCCGCGATCATCTATCTCGTCACGGTGCTGCTCGTGCTGGTCGTCGAAGGGCTGCACGGCCGGCGGGCGCACCACCCCGCCGAATACCTCGCCGTGGCGGCCGACCGGCTCACCGCCGGGCTGGCCGGCGGCTTCACGCCGACCGCCCGGGAGGAGGCGCGCGCGCTCGCCGCGCAGGGTGCCGGCGAGCCCGGCGCGGAACGGGTGGCCAGGCTGATCGAGGCGGTTCCGGACGACGACACCGACGTGCCGGACCCGGTACGCGGCGGCGTCGACCGCGTGGTGCGGTGGCTCGACGGGCTCGTGGACCGGACGTGGGCCGCGTGGCTGGTGATCTCCGTGCTCCTGGTCGTCGGTGCGACGCAGGCGTGGGTGGGCGCCCGGGTGGCTCGGGGGCTCGTGCCCGGGCTGCCGGAGTGGACCGGCGTCGCGATCCTCACGGCTGTCGGGGCGTCCGTGACGCTGCTGGTCGTCGGCGTCGTCGCCGGCCGGCGGGCCCACCTGCGCGGCGCCGTCTGGGTGCGCCGCGCGGTGCTGATCAGCCTGCTGTTCACCCAGCTCCTGGTGTTCCGCGCCGTGCAGTGGACTGCCGCGTTCGGGCTCCTGCTGGACGTGCTGGCGTTCGTGGCGCTGGAGGTGGCGCTCCGCGAGGAGCGGGCCGGGCCGGGCCGGCGGGCGTGAGTTCGGGCGGCTGACCGCACGGGCGTCACGCCCGGGAACGGCTCAGGAGCCAGACGAAGTAGGGCGCCCCGAGCAGCGCGACCGCCAGGCCGGCGGGCAGCTGCGCCGGTGCGATCACGGTCCGGCCCAGGGTGTCGGCCAGACCGAGCAGCACGGCCCCGAGCAGCATCGCCACCGGCAGCACCCGTGCGTGCCTGCCGCCCACGAGAGCGCGCGCGGCGTGCGGAGCCACGAGACCGACGAACCCCACGACGCCGACGGCCGTCACGCTCGTCGCGGCCAGCACGGCCGCGGCGGCGAGCACGAGCAGCCGGCTGCGCTCCAGCCGGACCCCCACCAGGCGCGGCGTGTCGTCGTCGACGGCGAGCAGGTCCAGCTCACGACGGACCAGCAGCCCGAGGGGCACCGCGAGCGCCAGCACCACGACGACGGGCAGGATCTGGTCGAAGCTGCGCCCGTACGTGGTGCCCGACAGCCAGGTGTAGATGCGCGGGGTGTTCCACGGGTCGGAGTTCAGCAGCAGGAACGTCGTCAGCGCGGTGGTCAGGTAGCCCAGGCCGATGCCGATGAGCACGAGCCGGTCGGCGTGCAGCCCGCCGCGCCAGGCCAGCAGGTAGACGACGCCGAAGGCCAGCAGGCCGCCGGCCACGGCGGCGACGAGCATCGCACCGTTGCTCGCCGCGATCCCGTTGCCCCAGGCGGTACCGGCGACCGCCGTCACCACGATCACCGCGCCGAGGCCCGCTCCCCCGGTGATCCCGAGGATGGCGGGTTCGGCGAGCGGGTTGCGGGCCGTCGCCTGCACCATCGTCCCGGCGAGGGCGAGCGCCGCCCCGGCGGCGATGGCGGCCAGCAGCCGTGGCGCGCGCTCGTCGAGCGCGAACTGGACCACGGCCGGCCCCTGGCCCTGCAGCCACAGGGCGATGTCGCCGGTCCGGAGCCAGGTCGACCCGGCGAGCAGGCCGAGCACCGCCACGCCGATTGCGAGGGCCACGCAGACGCTCAGCACGACGACGAAGCGCCGCGTGCTGCGTGGCCCGGCCGTCGCCGTCGGTGGTCTCCGGGACGGCCCGGCGTCGCGCAGGTGTCGCGCGAGCAGCACCATGATCAGGGCACCGGCGATCGTCGTGGCGACGCCCGTCGGCACCGACAACGCCTCCTCGGCACCCAGCACGGCACGGACGACGACGTCGGCGGCCACGACGACGAAGGATCCGAGCAGCCCGGCGGCCGGCAGCAGGATCGCGTGCCGGTGCAGCGCGGGGACCACCCGCGCGAGCAGCCGGGCGACCACGGGTGCGGCCAGGCCGACGAACCCGAGCGGACCCGCGAGGGTCACCGCGGCGGCGGTGAGGAGCACGGCCAGCAGCACACCGAGCACGCGGGTGAAACGCACCGGCACACCCAGCGCGCTCGCCGTGTCGTCGCCCAGGCCGAGCGCGTCCAGGCGCCGGGACAGCAGCACGCCGCCCACGGTGACGAGCACGACGACGGGCAGCACCCGCCAGAACGCGGTGAGGTTGAGCTGGCTCAGGGAGCCGCTGCCCCAGGCGAACAGCCCCGTGGTCTCCGCCTCGAACAGGATGAGCAGCGCGGAGGTCGCGGCCTGCAGCGCCAGGGCGACGGCGGTCCCGGCGAGCACCAGGCGCGTGGTGGACGAGCCCCCGCCCCCGGCCAGCCCGAGCACGAGCCCGGCGGCGGCGATGCCACCCGCGAACGCGACGGCACCCGAGGCCCAGAACGGGACCGCCAGCCCGAACGCGGACACGACGACGACCGCCAGGTAGGAGCCTGCGGTCACCGCGAGGGTGTCCGGCGAGGCCAGGGCGTTGCGGGCGATCGACTGGAAGAGCGCACCCGCCACGCCCAGGGCGAACCCGACGGCCACGCCCGCCGCGAGGCGCGGCAGGCGGGAGCCGACGAGGATGTCGCGGACCGCACCGGAGTCGCTCGGGTCCTGCCCGGTGACCAGGCGCAGCAGGTCGCCCGCTCCGACGCCGGACGTGCCCTGCGTCAGGTGCCAGGCACCGACGACGAGCACGGCCAGCGCGAGCACCACCAGGGTCGCGGCACCGGTCGCCCACGCGGTGGGGCGGGAGGCGGGTGCCTGGGGCAGGGTTTCCGTCGGGGACGGCGACTGGGTGACGGTCATCGCGTCACTTCGCGAAGACGTCGACGTAGGCGTCGATGACCTTCTCGGCGGAGCGCGGGCCGCCGAACGTCCAGATGTGCTCGGGGAACGCGTGGGACCGGTCCTCGGCGACGGCGGGCAGGCCGGCCCAGACGTCGTTCTTGGTCAGCTCCGTGGCCCAGTCGGTCTCACCCTCCTTGGTGCCGGTGCGCAGCAGGGTGGCGGAGCCGACCTCGGTCATGCCCTCGATGTCGGACTGGCCCAGGCCGTAGGCGGGGTCGACCTCGCCCGTCCAGGCGTTGGTCAGACCGAGCTCCTCGCCGAGCTCCCCGATCAGCGAGCCCTGCCCGAACGGGCGCAGCGCGACGTTGCCGCCGTCGACCGAGCCGTCGAAGTAGACGAAGTCGGTGTGCTCCGGATCCGCCTCCGCGATCTGCGCGGCGCCGTCGGCCACGTGCTGCTCGAACTCCTCCGTGACGCTCTCGGCACGCTCCGTGCGGCCGGTGGCCTGCGCGATGAGGTCGAAGGTGGCGAACATGTTCTCGATCGGGTCGGCGGCGTCGCCGCCCTTGGTGGCCAGCACGGGGACGTCGTACGCCTCGAGCTTGGCGATGATCTCGTCGTCAGGCGTGTAGGCCTCGATGATGACGAGGTCGGGGTCCGTCGCGTACAGGGCGTCGAGGTTCGGCTCGCCGCGCGTGCCGACGTCGGTCACGCCCTCGGGCAGCTCCTCGGCGTTGTTCCAGGTGGTGTAACCCTCGACGTCGGCGACGGCCACCGGGTTCACGCAGAGGCTGAGCAGGTCCTCCGTCTGCTGCCACTCCAGCACCGCTACGCGCTCGGCCGGCTGGTCCAGCTCGACCGTGCGACCGAAGGAGTCGGTCAGCGAGACCGGCCCGGTCGCTGTCGTGACGTCCGCGCAGTCGCCGGAGGCCGCCTCGGTCGGGGCCGCCGGGGCGGCCGTGCTCGGGTCGGTGGTGCCGCAGCCCGCCAGCACGAGCGGCAGGATCAGTGCGGCGCCCGCCAGGGGCGCGGTGGAGCGCAGGGACATGGGTCTCCTTGAGGTTCGTGACACGTCGTGTCGGTCGGTACTCGCCGCGTACGGCGGATGGTGCGGGGCGCCGAGGCGCCCGAGGGCG
The DNA here is from genome assembly GCF_042682255.1 of Promicromonospora aerolata. NCBI lineage: Bacteria > Bacillati > Actinomycetota > Actinomycetes > Micrococcales > Promicromonosporaceae > Promicromonospora > Promicromonospora aerolata. The sequence goes on along the minus strand of NZ_JBHUHF010000001.1, from coordinate 5,925,487 downwards.
GTTGCGGGTCAGCGCGTCCGGCCGTGGTGGCGGCCGCGCGGGTGCACGCGGACCCGCCCCGTGCCGGGGTCGGTGGTGACGTCGATCGGCAGGCCGTAGGCGAGCGACAGGTGCTCGGACGTGAGCACCTGGGCGGGCGGCCCTGCCGCGAGCACACGTCCCTGGTGCAGCAGGACGACGGAGTCGGCGACGGAGGCGGCGTGGTCCAGGTCGTGCAGCACGATGCCGACGGCGGTGCCGTGCTCCTCGGCGAGGTCGCGCACGAGGTCGAGCGTCTCGACCTGGTAGCGCAGGTCGAGGTGGTTGGTGGGCTCGTCCAGCAGGACGACGCCGGTCTCCTGCGCCAGGCAGGTCGCCAGCCAGACCCGCTGCACCTCGCCGCCCGACAGTTGGTCGACGCCGCGGCGGGCCATCCCGGCGACCCCGGTGATGGCCATCGCCCGGTCGATCGCGGCGTGGTCGGCGTCGGTCAGCGGCGCGAACCGGCGGCGGTGCGGGTGCCGGCCGAACGTCACGACGTCGCGCACCTCGAGCCCGGCCGGGTGCGGACGGGACTGGGCGAGCAGCGTGACGCGGCGGGCGAACTCGCGCGCCGACAGCGGCGCGGCGTCGACGGCGTCGTCGGGTGTGGCGCCGAGGTTGACGGTGCCCTGCTGCACCGGGTGCAGGCGGGCGAGCGAGCGGAGCACCGTCGACTTGCCGGACCCGTTCGGGCCGACGAGGGCGGTCACGACGCCCGGCGTCAGGTGCACGACGACACCGTGCACGACGGTGGTGCGCTGGTAGCCCAGCACGAGGTCGTCACCACGGAGAGCAGTAGGAGTCACGCAGGTAAGCCTAACCTTAGATCGGCGTGCCTCCGATCGGCTCTCACCAGACGAGAACGGCCGGTCCGGGTGCCGCACCTCCCGCCACGTCCCGCCCGGCGCTGCCCGTCAGCCGGTCCGCACAGCCTCGGACCCGACCGTGGCAGTCCGGTAGCCGTCGAGCGTGCCGGTGACCTCGACGGTGATCTCGTGACCCTTCCAGCGCCCGGTGAGGTGGAACCGCTCGCCGGTCGCCCCGTGGATCGGCTCACCGTCCGCCAGCCAGCGATAGGAGAGGTCCGGGACCGGGTGCCACCGGCCTGCCTCGACCGAGAGCCATGCGCCCGGCCGGATCCGGCCCTTGCTGTCGTCCGACGTGATCACGGGGACCGAGGTCCGCAGCGGCGGCTCGAAGCCGCTCGAGTACCGGGCCTCGGCACCCTCGGTGTTCGCCGCCAGAGCGTAGTCGCTCGCGCCGCCGTCGGGCAGCACGATCGAGATCTCCGCGTTCCCTGCCTCGTCGAGCGTGACCTCGTTGAGGTACACGACCGACTCCGCCGTCGGGCGCTCCAGGTCCGCACCACGGTCCTGGACCAGTACCGACAGCTGCTGTCCCCCGGCGGCGGCGCCCGCCCGCAGCGCCAGGGTCACGGCAGGCCCGTCGGCCGCGATCACCTCGTGCGAGATCACGACGCCGTCGGCGTCCGCGACCCGTACCGTGCGCGGTGCGGACGTCTGTGCCGCCGTGCGGACCGCCCCGGCGCCCTCGGCAGCCGGTGCGCCCTTGGTGGCGCCACTCTCGGTGACGCCGCGCAGGACAGGACGCCGCAGGTTCTCGTCCCACTGCCATACCGTCTCGAAGTCCCAGCCCAGGCCCTCGTCCCACGTCGCGACGCGCTGGGCCGCCGCGACGGTCGTGGTCGCACCGTTCAGCGTGGCCGGCCCGGTGGCGGTCACGGACGGCACTCCCCACGTCATCGTCTCGATGGCGTAGTTGTTCGCGAGCGTCGCCGTCTGGCCGCCGGCGGAACGGGCGACGACCCGGTGCGCGATCGACGACGCGGTGACGCTCGGGTTGAGCGCGAAGCTGTCACGCACCTCGCAGGTGGAGTCGCGGCAGTACCCGGTCAGCCCGCCCGCCGTCGTGCCACCAGAGGTGACCTCGCCGGTGGCGTAGCCGTTCTCGAGCAGGCTCCGCGAGTCGTCGACGCCGATGATCCCGCCCGCATAGTTGCCGGTCGTCGTGGCCACCGCGGCGGTCGAGTAGACGTCGCGGATGGTCCCGAAGGACGAGCCCACGAGCCCACCCGCATAGGTCCGGGCCGTGACCGAGCCGGTGACGTACACGCGCTCGACCACGCCGTCGTCCGCGAGGGCGCCCGCCAGGATGCCCGCGCCCTGGCCGTCCTTGGAGACCGACGCGTCGACGATCGCCAGGTCGTGCACGTACCCGCCGACCGTCCCGAGCAGACCGCCGGTGTCGCTCGTCAGGCCGGTGATGGTGTGGCCCGCACCGTCGAGCTCCCCGAGCAGCGGGACGGCGGGCGTCTCGTACGTCACCGCGGACAGGTCGAGGTCCGCACCGAGCACGTAGTCGTACGCGCCGAACTCACCCAGCACGGCGAGGTCGTCCGCGCTGTCGATCACGTGGAAGCCGCGCCCGTCGGTCGGCAGGTCCGGCGCCGGGACCGACGCCACCTCCTCGGGCACCGCACGCAGTACCGGGCGCCTACCGGTGGTGCTCCAGTCCCACACGGCGCCGAAGTCCCAGCCCCGGGCCTCGAAGAATGCCTGCGTGCGTACCTCCGACACCGGGGCGACGCCGCCCTTCCAGTTCGTGGGCGAGCCGGGCTCGGTGAGGTACGGCGCGGAGACGGGCGTCGCTGCGCTGGTCCAGTTGTCCTGGAGGTCGGCCACCTGACCGGCGCCCACGCGCCCCACGACACCGTGCGTGAAGGACGGCGAGGTGACCGAGGCGTTGATCGAGACCACGTGGTGGATGACCGTCTCGTTGTAGCCGTACCCGACCACGCCGCCGGCGTTGCGGGTGTCGGCGGAGACGTGCCCGCCGGCGAACACCTTCTCGGTCACCGAACCACCCATCGCGATCGCGACGACGCCGCCCGAGTAGAGGTTGGTGGCGCGGACGTCGGCCGACGAGTAACTGTTCCGCACGACACCGTAGGAGTCGCCGACGATGCCGCCCACGCGCTGCCTGGCGGTGATCTGCCCCGCGGTCCGAACGTTCTCGATGGTGCCGTGGTTGACGTCGGCCAGGAGCCCTGCCGTGGTCTTGTCGTTCGTCACGTCCCCCTCGACCGCGAGGTTCTTGATCGTGCCGTGGTTCACCGCGAACAGGCCGGTGCCCTGGTCGGCAGGTGCCGTGTAGCTGCTGATGGTGTGGCCGGCGCCGTCCAGCGTGCCGTCGAAGTCGACGCCGCGGCCGAGCTGGTCCATCGACACGCCCGACAGGTCGAGGTCGGCCGTGAGCCGGTAGTGGCCGGCCGGGTCGTTCGCGATCTTCGGCAGGTCGTCGGCCGTCTTCAGCAGGTACGGGTCGTCCGCCGTCCCGCTGCCGGTGATCCGCTCGCGGACGGTGACGCCGGGCTGCAGCGGCGTGCCACCCGCCAGGCTGTCCCAGACGAAGGCCTTGACGGTGTCGCTCGGGTCGACCGGCAGGGGCGTGTCGAACTCGACGTACTGCTCCCTGCCGCGATGGTCGAGCTCGAGCTGCTCGACCCGCAGGCCGCGCAGTCGCTCCTGGTCGGCGTCGTACGTGCCCACGGCGACGGCGAGCGAGTCGCGGCTGCCCTCGAAGGAGCGCACGCCCACGCCGTCGACGGTCCGGGTCCCGGTGTCGATCTCGACCGAGCCGAGCGCCCACTCCCCCGTGGCCTTGCGGATCGTGTGGCTGTCGACCACTCGGCCGTCGATCGTGTAGGTGGTCAGCTCCAGGCCGTCGTCGTCGGCCTCCATCACCGTGCCGACCTGGGTGTCCTCGTCGAAGACGACGTCGTCCCACCAGTGCGCCGTGTTGTCGTAGAACTTGGGTCCGGCCGAGCCGAGCGTGACGTACGTGGTGCCGAGCACCTCCTCCCGGTCCGTGGCGGCGAGCCGGCCGTCGTAGATCGTGGAGCGCTTGTAGACGTGGTCGTGGCCGCCGACATAGAGGTCGACGCCGAGATCGGCGAGGGCCTGGGTGACCTTGGGCCGGTCGGCCGCCGGACCGGCGTCGTCGGCGTGCCGCCCGCCGTAGTACGAGAAGTGGCCGGTGACGACGTTCCACGTCTTGGTCGACGCGCGGATGTCGTCCTTGAGCCAGGCGAGCTGCTCGTCCAGGTCGACGGTGGAGTTGAGCACCGCGATGTGCACGTCGCCGCGGTCGAAGGAGTAGTTGCTCTCCCCGATGACGCCGTTGTCCGGGGTGGCGAACATGTTCGAGAAGATCTTGGCGCGTTCCTCGGTGAACGAGTGGTAGTCCAGGTCGCCGTACGTCTCGTGGTTGCCCACGACCGGGGCGTACAGGAGGTCCAGACCGTCGAAGACGTGCTCGGCGGCCTCGTCCCAGTACTGGCCCCGCCCCCCGTTGTCGACCACGTCACCGGTCTGCACGAGCGTCCTGCCACCCGGCGCCTCGGTGCGCAGCCGGTCGAGCACGTCGCGCAGCAGCCCGACGTCGGCAGCGTCGTGGCTGCTCGCCTGCAGGTCGCCGAGCCAGTACAGCGGCTCGCCGGCCGCGCCGCCGGCGACGAACTCCCCCTTGACGCTCGTCCACGCGCCGGCATCGTCCGCGGCCGGCGCCGCACCGTCGACGGCGACGCCGAACCGGTACTCGTAGGACGTGCCCGCGGCCAGGCCGGTGACGTCGAACTCGTGGCCGCGCAGGGTCTGCCCGGTGATCGAGTGCTGGTACTCCGGCTCGTCGTTACCGATGGCGTTGACCTCGTAGGCCTCGTCGTCCGTGGCGGTCAGCACCTCGGCGCCGGACCAGGAGGCCGCACCGGCCTCGCGCACCTGCGCGTAGGCCGTGGCGATCCTGCGGTCGGTGGAGACGGCGAGGCCGGCGCCGCCCGGCTGCTCGGCGACGACGGCGGTGGGGCCGAAGTACTGGAAGACGCCGGCCGGGTCGAGCTCGTCCTGCGCGACCGTGATGCGGACCAGCTCCGCTGAGACGTTCCCCTCGTCGTCGGTAGCCCTGACGACGACGAACGCGTCGTCGTACGAGCGGATCTCGAACGTGCCGTCCGCGACAGGCACCTCACCGCGCGAGTCGAACACCTCGTAGGCGACCGTCGGCCTCGTGCCCGAGTCGTCCGTCGCGGTGGCGGCGGGCAGCGTGATCGTGTCGCCGTAGGCCGCGGTGGCCGGAACCGTGTCGGGGACGGTGATCGTCGGCGCGTAGTTCGCGCCGCGGACCTTCTCGCCGACCCAGATCGGCGCGGAGATGACGTGGTTTCCGTCGGCCTGGTCGGCGCGCACGTAGTAGAAGTCACCGTCGTCGGCCGGGAGCGTGACGCCGAGCTCGACGTCGTTGCTGCCCGGGTCGCCGAAGTCGTGCGCGACCGCACCGGCGTTCGTGATCAGCTTGATGGAGGTGAACCGGTCGCCAGGAGCCGTGTCGGGGTCCTTGAGCCAGACCTCGATGTCGAGCTCGGCGGTGTCGCCGGGCAGGATCGAGCCCATCAGCTCACCGTTCGCGCCGAAGCCGAGCTGGGCGTTCACGTCGAGCGTGGAGTACGTGCTGCGGTCCTGCATCGCCGCGTAGAGGCCTTCGGGCGACTTGTCGGTCGCCCACACGCCGGTGATGGCCGGGTTGCCGGAGACCCACGTCGCGCTGTGCTCGTCGCCGCTGTAGACCGGTCCGAGGTGCCAGCCCTTGTCCAGGGCCTCCTGGTACTGCGAGGCCTGGCCCGCCGACTTCACCTCGATGAGCTCCATGCCGGCGTCGACCTGCTCGGTCAGGCCGTTGAAGCCGAAGAAGTTGCCCTTCGACGTCGTGCTCGGGTGGTTGAACTGGCCGATCGCATCCGGGTCCTGCTTGAGGCGGGCGAAGTAGGTGTACAGGTCGTACTTCATGTCGCCGGTGCCGAAGGAGTTCGTGAAGCCGTCGACGGACCCCTTCGACGTCGCCCGGGCGGTCACGTGCCAGGGCGCGTTGAACGTGTTGATGTGCCCGGTGCCGTCGTACCAGGTGTTCTCGATGGACGGGATGGCCACGAGGTCGTCCTGTGCCGCGTTGAACTCATCGGCCTGCTCGTGCACGCGCCGCCACTCGGCGGAGTCGGCCTGAGCCGGGTCGGTGAGGAAGTCGTCGCCGTTGCGGATGTCCCACATCACGTCGTGCTCGGAGACGGTGAAGAAGTCCGCGTCCGTCTCCCCGTGCACGTGGTCGAAGGCATCCGGGGGGAGCTGCACGCCGTCGCTGACCGAGGTGTGCGAGTGGAACTCGCCGGTGTACAGCGTCCTGCCGAGGAACGTCGGGTGCGCGGCGGGGTCGTCGGGCTCGGCCGCGACCACCGCCACTGGGTTGAGCGACGTGAGGACGAAGGCCCCCGCGAGGCCGGCTCCCACCCCTCGTGTCCAGCGGCCTCCCGTACGACGATGACCGAACCGCATCTCAGACTCCTTGCCGCTGTGCACATGAGCGCTCGTGGCGCAGCGGCCACGAGCGCCCACAGCATCGGCAGGCCGGATGAACTCGCGATGAACCGGTCCCGAAAGGGCCGGGAACACTCGGGGGACCGGGCAGACTTCACCCGCTGTCGAACCGGGTCAGCGGGCCGAGGTACCGTCCCGAGCGTGATGGGACGGGCACCTACTCCAGGTGCCACACCTCCCGCATGTCCCGCCACGTCTCACCGGGTCCGGCGCCCCGCCCGAAGGGTGTCTGGCACGGGTCCGTATGTGTCCACCACTCCCGGGTGACCGGGTCCTGCGCGATCCGCGCCATGTCGGCCGCGTGGTCGGCGCCGGTGTACTCGTAGTAGGCGAACAGCGTGTTCTCCAGGACGAAGATCGTGTAGTTGTGCACGTTGCAGGCCTGGAGGGTCGCCTCCACCTGCGGCCAGACCGCCGCGTGCAGCCGCAGGTACTCCTCGCGCTTCTCCGGGACTACGTCGACAACGAGACCATGTCGCTCCAGCACCATCGTCGAGATCACTCCTTCGGTCCGCCGGCGGCGAGGCGTCTGCCCTGGCCGTCCGGAGAGGTCATGTCGTCAGGCCGACGAGGCCGGCACCGTACCAGCGCGCCCCGGTCCGATGGAGATGGGTGGGACGCCACCGCGCGCCCTGAGCACCTGACACGTCGGCCTCGGACCCTTGTCAGTGACCCCGGCTACGTTGACGGTCATGGCTCGCCAGCGCTCCACCACCCCGCCCCGCCCGCTCGCTCCGGGCGACGTCGTCGTGACCTTGCACGAGAACCTCGGCGAGTGGACCGCCGCCCAGGTCACCCGGCTGGACGCGGACGAGGAGCTGGCCGACGTCCTCGATCTCGACTGGTCCAGCCCGGCTCGACCGGAGTCGCTCGCGGACCTGGGCGTCCTGCGTCCGCTGTCCCGGCACGCCGGCAGCTGGAACGGCCGACGCAGCCACTGCCACCATCCCTGGGTGCTGCCGCGCAGCTGCACGGTGCTCGGCAACGCGGAGCCGCTCGTGCCGGGATCGTCCCAGGCGTTCGGCCAGGGATGGAGTGTCGGTGACGCACTGTTCTGGGAGCGTCGCGTCGCCCGCGCCCGGAGTGACGAGGACCCGTGGGCGGAACCCGGCCGGCTGTCGGTCGAGGGTCCCGAGCTCCAGGTCCCGGACGGTGTCGACGCCCCGGCCGTCCGGCACCTGTTCGTGAACGGCGTCGCACGCCTCGACGCCGCAATCGTCGCCGCCGCCTTCCCGAACCTGACGACTCTCGCCCTGCACGGCGAGCTCGGCGAGCTGACGAACGCCGTAGCCCTCAACCAGCTCCCGAGACTGCGGGAGCTCTCGGTCACCGGGTACTTCGGGATGACGGCCGCAGACTGCGCCACCCCGGTGAGAACGCCCGAGCTGGAGCACGTCGACCTGCACGACGTCCCGCACGAGTACGCGACCGCGATGCGTCGCGTCTGGCGGCCCGAGGCCGCCCACGGCACCTACCTGAGCGTGACGGGCGCCCGGAAGCCCGGCTGGGTGGCCGAGAACAGGGACAACCCGCTGCGGGACTGGGACGGGCGCGCGGGCGTCAGCAAGGCCGCCTACCGGAAGTCAGTGGCGCAGTTCCGCAGGACCCGCCGTCAGCTCCTCGCTGCGCTCGACCACTCCCCGGGTGACCGGACGGCAGCCATGGAACGCATCGGCACCGAGTACGGCGAGGCGTTCAACGCCATCGACGACGCCGCCTCCAACGACCTCATCATGACCGAGGAACGCGAGGAGCTCTACGCGGCCGTGACCGGTGTGCTCGAGGCCGCGGCTGCCGAGCGCGGCATCGAGCTCACCGCCGAGCAGCGAGCGCTGCTCGACGGCATCGACGCGGTCCGCGACTGGTAGTCCAGGTCCGGACCGCTCACGGCGTGAGCAGCCGTGCCCCCTGCTGGGCCAGGACGCTGAGCTCGGCAGCCTTGAACGCGTGCTCCTGCGTCATCGCGGTCTCCGTGCGTTCGAGGCAGTCGATGACGAGCTGGCCGAAGAAGGGGAAGCCCACGTTCCCGTCCGCGACGAGGTGGTGCTCGCGCTCGCCGTCGACGAGGAACACGTGGCCCGGGCCCTCGTTCGTGCCGACGTTGGCGTACTTGCGCAGCTCGATGTAGCCATCGGTGCCCAGCACGAAGGTACGTCCGTCGCCCCAGGTGCTCAGGCCGTCCGGGGTGAACCAGTCGACGCGGCAGTAGCCGCTGGCGCCGTTGTCCATGACGATCGTCGCCTCGCCGAAGTCGTCGAGGCCCGGGTGCTCGGGGTGGTGGTAGTTCGCGATCGCCGAGTACCCGACCTCGGCGTCCTTGGCCCCGGCGAAGTGCAGCATCTGCTCGAAGTTGTGGCTGCCGATGTCACACAGGATCCCGCCGTACTTCTCCTTCTCGAAGAACCAGTCCGGACGTCCCGTGCCCAGGCGGTGCGGGCCGAGGCCCATGACCTGCAGCACGCGGCCGATCGCGCCCTGGTCGATGAGCTGGCCGGCCAGCACCGCCGCCTCGACGTGGATCCGCTCGGAGTAGTAGACGGCGTACTTGCGCCCGGTCCGCGCGGTCGCCTCCCGGGCCGCCGTGAGCTGGTCCAGGGTGGTCAGCGGAGCCTTGTCGGTGAAGTAGTCCTTGCCCGCCTCGATCACGCGCAGGCCCAGTGCACAGCGCTCCGAGGTGACCGCGGCGCCCGCGACGAGGAGGACGTCGTCGTCGTCGAGCACCTCGTCCTCGCTGCGCGCCACCCGCACGTCCGGGAACTTCTCCCGGAACGCCGTCACCTTTGCGGGGTCCGGGTCGTAGACCCACTTGAGCGTCCCACCGGCACTGATCAGGCCCTCGCACATCCCGTAGATGTGCCCGTGGTCGAGGCGCACTGCGGCGAACGGGAACTCACCCGGACGGACAACGGGGGCGGGTATCGGGTCGGGCGCGTAGGCGGCGCCGCTGGTCGTCGTCATGACGTCTCTGCTCTCTCTCAGACTTTCTCGGGCTCGGACTTTCTCGGGCTCGGACTTTCTCGGGCTCGGACTTTCTCGGGCTCGGACTTTCTCGGGCGGGTCAGTCGTCGCTGCTGCTGCCGACAGTGATGTCGCCGGGCAGCTCGGCCACCGAGGCCGTCTTCTCGAAGAAGCGCGGGGCCCGCTCGACGAGCGCGCCCGCGCGGTAGTACGGGTCGTGCGCCGGCAGCGGCAGGTCGACGGTGCGGCGCTCGATGCCCGCCACGTAGATGGCGGTGACGAGCTCGATGGCCCGGCGGCCGTCCGTGCCGTCCACGACGGGACGACGGCGCTCGCGCACCGCACCGAGCACGTCACCGATCTGCCCCGCGTGCCCCTCGTGCTCCAGCGGGGTGTGCGCCGCTGCGAGCGCCTCGATCTTGGTGGCGCGCGTGGCGTCTCCCCCGGCGGCCGGGAACCCGTTGGGCTCGGCGACGTCGGCGACGACCTTCCAGGGCTGGGACACCCGCGCGTGCCGGCCCTGGACGACGATGGCCTGCTCCTCACCGTGGTGCACCACGGAGCTGGTCACCTCGGCGAGCGCCCGGTCGTACTGCAGGACGGCCACCGAGAGGTCCTCGACCTCGGAGTTCTCGTGCGCGGCGTTGGTGAGCACCGCGGTGACGGCGCTGGGCGCGCCGAGCATCCACGCGGTGAGGTCCAGGTGATGGATGGCGTGGTTGAGCGTGCACCCGCCCCCCTCGGACTCCCACGTGCCGCGCCACCACAGGTCGTAGTACTCGGTGCCGCGCCACCACGCCGAGGAGACCTGCGCGTGCGAGACGGGGCCGATCAGGCCCGAGTCGAGCACCTCCTTGAGCGTGGCCATGTCGTCGCGGAAGCGGTTCTGCGCGACGACGGACAGGATCCGGTCGTTCTCGGCGGCGGCAGCGACCATCGCGTCGCACTCCTCGAGCGACGGTGCCATCGGCTTCTCGACGAGCACGTCGACGCCGGCCCGCAGGGCGGCGACCGTCAGCTCGGCATGCGTCGACGGCGGGGTCGCGATACTGACGAGGTCCAGGTCCTCGGCCGCGAGCAGGTCCTCGATGCGCTCGTAGGTCCGCACGGACGACAGGCCGAGCTCGGCGCGCACGGCGTCGGCCTTGCCGGGCGCGATGTCGCACAGGGCGACGATCGCGCACTCGGCCGCGAAGCGTCCGTAGCCGTCGATGTGGGTGCGGGCGATCCCGCCGGTCCCGATGATGCCGATCTTGAGCATTCTTCCTCCGGTCACTTGGCGGCGCTGGTCGAGCTCTGGACCTCGGCGATCATCGCGTTGGCCGCTTCCAGCGGTGTCAGCTCCTCGAACATGACCTCCTGCAGGTAGCGCTGCAGGATCGTATCGATGTCCGAGGCACCGTTCGGGACGATCGCAGGTGCCTCGCCCAGGTGCGGTTCGCGCTGCTCGGCGAAGTCGGCAGCCTTGCGCTCCTCGGGCGTGAGGTCCTGGCCGAGCGACTCGAGCGTCCGGGCGTTGGCCGGGATGCCCCGCTCCGTGCCGATGATCTTGGCCGCCTCGGGGTCGTTGACCAGGAAGTCGACGAGCAGCGCGGCCTCCCCCGGATGCTCGGACTTGGACGACACCGACCAGTACATCCCGGGCTTGAAGTAGTCGTAGTTCGTGGTGTCCTCGTCGGGGGTCGGCAGCTGCACCAGCTCGAGCTCGGCTCCGCTGGCCGCCGCATACGCGGTGATCATGGTCGAGGGCGTGAAGACGGCCGCGCTCTCGCCGGTAGCGAACGGCGTCTGGTCGAGCGCCAGGCCGGTGGACTCTGCCTGGTTCGACGCCGGGGCGGCGGCGCCGCTTGACGTCCAGTCGAGCGCTAGCTGGAAGAAGGCGGCCAGCGTCTCCGGCTGGATCACGATGTCGTCCTCGGAGAACAGCTGGTCTTCGTGCTGACGGGCAAAGAGCTGCAGGGCGAACTCGTTGTTCATGATGCCGGTGCCGAAGCTGTCGCCCGACGACTTCTCGGTGACCTTCTGGGCCCATGCCTCGAACTCGGCCCAGTCCCAGGTCGAGGTGTCGGGTAGCGGGACCCCGATCTCCGCGATCAGGTCGGTGTTCACCAGCAGGCCGGTCGAGGTGGTCGAGATCGGCATCCCGTAGAGGGCGTCGCCCCACGCGCCCATGTCCAGCACGGGCTGCTCCAGGCCTGAGGTGTCGAGCTGGGGCAGAGAGCCGAGGTCGACGAGGCTGCCGCGCGAGGCGTACGAGGACAGGTAGAGCTGATCCATCTGGATGACGTCGGCCGAGTTGCCCCCGGCCGTGGCGGTGGCGAGCTTCTCCCAGTAGCCGGTCCAGTCGGAGAACTCCGGTTCGACGGTGATGTTGGGGTACTTCTCCTCGAAGAGGTCGAAGACCTCCTGGGTACGGGCATGGCGCGTGTCGCCGCCCCACCACGTGACGCGGAGGGTGACGGGCCCGTCCGCGAGCTCGGTCGATCCCTGTGGCTGTGCGACACCGCACGCGACGAGCGTGAGCGTCATGGCCGTGGCGACGATGCCGACGACGGTCCGGCGGATCCGGTTCATAGCGGGTTCCTTCTCGTGCGGGGGCTCACTTGAGCCCGGTGGTGGCGATGCCCTGCACCAGGTACTTCTGGCCGAGGGCGAAGGCGAGGACGAGGGGCACGATGGCGACGACGCTCATCGCGAACATCCCGCCGAACGACGAGCTCGACTGCGCGTCGATGAAAGAGCGCAGCGCGATCGGGACCGTGTACCGCTGCGGGTCGGTCAGGTAGATGAGCTGGGAGAAGAAGTCGTTCCACGTCCAGATGAACGTGAAGATCGCGGTGGTGGCCAGGGCCGGCTTCATCAGCGGCAGGATGATCAGGAAGAAGATCCGGCCGTGTCCCGCTCCGTCGATGCGGGCGGCCTCGTCGAGCTCGCGCGGCAGCCCGCGGATGAACTGGACCATGAGGAAGATGAAGAACGCGTCGGTGGCCAGCAGCTTGGGGACGATGAGCGGCCAGAAGGAGTTCACGAGCCCCGCCTGCGCCCACAGGATGTACTGCGGCACGATCACGACGTGCACGGGCAGCATGATCGTGACGAGCATGTAGGCGAACGCCGGTCCCTGGAATCGGAACCGCAGACGGGCGAACGCGTAGGCCGCCATCGAGCAGCTCACGAGGTTGCCGATGATCGAGCCGATCACGACGAACGCCGAGTTGAGCAGGTACACGCTGAAGGGCCTGCCCAGCGCCGTCCAGCCGTAGACGTAGTTCTCGACGTGGAATGTCGTCAGCAGCAACGACGGGTTGCCGAAGATCTCGCCGTCCGGCCGCAGCGAGCTCACCACCATCCACAGCACCGGGTACAGGGTGGTGATGACACCCAGGACGAGCAGGGCGTGCTTGACGACCCTGCGGAGCACCTGACGGAACGGGCGGCTCTCGGGACGCCTGCGAGCGGCGCCCGGCGGCCCGGCGGGCTTCGGCCGGACGGTGCGGGCGGGCTGGTGCGGCACGGGTCGGATCGTGGACTCAGTTTTCATAGTGCACCCAGTACTTCGAGAGCCAGAAGTTGATGGCGGTGAATACGCCGATGATCAGGACGAGCAGCCAGGCGAGCGCCGACGCGTAGCCCATACGGAAGGACGAGAAGCCCTCCTGGTAGAGGTAGAGCGTGTAGAAGAGCAGCGAGTCGGACGGTCCACCGGTACCGCCGGAGACGATGAACGCCTGGGTGAAGGACGAGAACGAGTTGATGGTCGCCAGGACGAGGTTGAAGAAGATGATCGGCGTCAGCAGCGGCAGCGTGATGGCGCCGAACCTCCGCCACGGTCCCGCGCCGTCCGTGGCGGCGGCCTCGTAGAGCTCGACCGGGATCTGCCGCAGGCCGGCCAGGAAGATCACCATCGGTGACCCGAAGGTCCAGATGTGCAGCAGGATGATCGTTCCCAGCGCCGTATCCGGACTGCCGATCCAGCTCGTGGTGCTGTGGATGCCGACGACGCCGAGCAGCGCGTTGACGAGCCCGTCGCTCCCGAACACCAGACGCCACAGCACCGCGATCGCCACGGAGGCACCGAGCAGGCTGGGCAGGTAGAAGGCCGAGCGGTAGATCGCCCGGCCACGTAGCCCACGGTCGAGCAGCAACGCGAGCGCGAGCGCCACCAGGAGCTGCCCCGGCACCCCGACGAGGACGTAGACGAACGTGACCACCAAGGACTGGTGCAGCCGGGTGTCGGTGAGCATGCGCTCGAAGTTGGCGAGACCGATCCAGCTCGCGTTCTGCAGCAGGTTGTAGTCGGTGAACGCCAGGTACAGGGACGCGAGGATCGGGCCGAGCGTGAGCACGAGCGCGCCGAGCACCCAGGGCCCGAGGAACGCGAGTGCCGCCTTGTTGTCCGGCGTGGCCTGCGGGGACCTGCGAGCCAGCCGTTGCAGCTCGACGACAGACATGGACACCTCCTCCTTGAGGGTCGTGGCCCGCATCCGGGGCCGGTGATACGTGTCACTGGTGATACGTGCCACTATAGTTGAGCCTGCTGGGACCACTGTCAAGGGCATGGAGAATATGAACGTGTCACTACCGCCAACCAGCCGTGACGTCGCGCGCATCGCCGGCGTCTCCCAGACGACGGTGTCCTACGTCCTGACGGGGAAGGGCGCGATCTCCCCGGCGACCCGCGAGCATGTGCTGAAGGTCGCCGACTCGATCGGCTACCGCCCGAACCTCGCCGCACGGTCGATGCGCACACGCCGGTCCGGACGCCTCGCCGTGATCATGGGGGTCGCGTTCGACAACCAGATCCGCATGCTGACCGGCGCGGGCGACGTCGCGAACGAAGCCGGCTACGTCATGGAGACCCACAGCGTCGAGGGCACCGTGGAGGACCGGACCGAGCGCGTGCTCGAGCTGGCCGCCGGCGGGCAGTACGAGGGGATCCTGACGTTCGTCCCGGTGCTCGGCTCGGCCCTGTCGGACGGCCAGGACACCCCTCCGGTCCTGGCCGCGACGGCGTTCGACGAGCAGATGCGGAGCGTGGGCGAGCTGGCCGACGCCGGCCTGATCGAGGTGTTCGTCCGCGCGCTCGTCGCGGCAGGTCACCGCCGGTTCGTGCACGTCGCGGGGCCGCAGGGCTTCTCGTCGGCGCGCTCCCGCCATGACACCTACCTCGCCTCGGTCAAGCGCCTCGGCGTCGAGTCGCTCGGTGTGCTGGGCGGGGAATGGCCGGCCGAGACCGGCCGGCAGGCCGTTCTGGCGCTGCCCGACGACGCTCCCCCGGTCGCGGTCATCGCGGCCAACGACGACCTGGCCATCGGCGTCCTGCGCGGTGCCGCCGAGCGCGGCTGGACCGTACCCGGCGACCTCGTGGTGACCGGCTGGGACAACGCCCGGTTCGGCGCCTACACCATGCCGTCGCTCACGACCGTCGACGTCGACTTCCGGGCGGCCGGGGGCCACGCCATGCGGCTCCTCGTCGCGGCGCTCCGCGGCGAGGAGCCGCCGCCGCAGGGGGACTCCCTGCAGCACATCGTCTGGCGAGAGTCGACGGGCGCGGCCGAGCCCCCGCGATGACGCATCGCGGCGGCTCCCCACTTGACCCGGACCGCCCGGCGGCGGAGCGTGAGGAGGGACGGCAGCGCCGTCCGGACGCTGCTGGCGAGCACAGGGAGTCCGCCATGTACCTACGCACCACCGAGATCAACGGAGAACCCACCAGCATCGAGGAAGGGCTGCGGCTCGTCCGGGAGGAGATCTTCCCGGCCGTCTCCGCGATGGACGGCTGTGTCGGGATGTCCATGCTGGTCGACCGGAAGTCGGCGCGCTGCGTCACCACCACCGCGTGGTCGTCGCGGGACGCGATGCAGGCGAGCGCCGCCTCGGTGCGCCCGCTGCGCGACCGGGCCGAGCGCGCGCTCGGCAGCACCACCGGCAGGTACGTCCACGAGTGGGAGGCCGCCGTCGTCCACCGTGACCGCGCCGTGCCCGACGGCGGCTGCGCCCGCCTCACCTGGCTGAGCGGTGCCCGGGACATGGTCGAGGACGCCATCGACATGTACCGGATGGTGATCGTGCCGCAGATCCAGCAGCTCGACGGGTTCTGCAGCGCCAGCCTGATGGTCGACCGGGAGACCGGCCGGCTCGTCAGCACCACCGCCTTCGACAGCCCGGAGGCTCTCGCGGCCAGCCGCGCGCTCACTGCCGGCATCCGCGAACGGGCCGCCGCCGAGCTGGGCGCCACGGTCGACGACGTGGAGGAGATGGAGATCGCGTTCGCGCACCTCCACGTGCCGGAGATGGCCTGACGCCGCCCCGGCCGCACGTGCGGGGCGCCGTCAGTCGCCGCGCCCCGCACCGCGGTCGGGTGCGTCCATGTCGCCCGTCGCCGGGATGCCCTCGGCCAGCCCGTAGCACAGGTGCACGGCGCCCTTCGGACCGGCCGCGGGCGGTTCGAGGAGCGTGAGGTTGGTGGGCACCTCGCCGCCGTCGAACACCTTCTTGCCGACGCCGAGCACGATCGGGTACAGCCAGAGATCGAGCCGGTCGAAGAGCTGCTCCCGCAGGAGCGTCTGGACCAGGTCGAGGCTCCCGACCACCTTGACGTGCTCGTGCCGGTCGCGGATCTCCCGCACCGCGGCCGGGAGGTCGGGACCGAGCTGCGTGGACCCGGCCCACGTGAGGTCGGGGTTGCCGCGGGAGGCGACGTACTTCGGGACCCGGTTGAAGAGCGTGGCGATCTGGCTGTCCTGGCCACCCTCCTGGTGCGGCCAGTAGGCGGCGAAGATGTCGTACGTCCGCCGGCCGAGCAGCAGGGCGTCGGTGTCCTCGTACGCGGCGTCGATCTGCGCACCGGCGACGTCGTCCAGCAGGGGCGCCTGCCAGCCGCCGAACGTGAACGCCACCGGGTCCTCGTCCGGCCCGCCGGGCGCCTGTGCGACAAGGTCGAGGGTGGCGAACAGCTCGATCTCGATGTGGCCCATGATGTGCTCCCGGTGCTCGTTCGGCTGGTCGGGAGGTAGACCGGTGGGCCCCGGCGAACTCATCGCGACCGGCCGGGTCGTTGCCGCGGCTAACTATCTGGCAAGATGTTGGGCGTGACCGGAACGGGCGAACCAGCCGACGATCCGGCGTTCCGCTTCCGCGACATCGCCGTCGTCGCCTACCTGCCGTCCGTCGTCAGCTCGATCGGCCACGGCGCCGTCCTACCGGTGCTGGCGCTCCACGCCGCCGACCTCGGGGCGAGCACCGCCATGGCGGCGTTCGTGGTCGCGCTCCTCGGCATCGGGCAGCTGGCCAACTCCCTGCCCTCGGGCGCGCTGGTGGCGCGGCTCGGCGAGCGCCGCACCCTGGTGGTCGCCGGGCTCGTCGACGCGGTGGCGATGCTCGCCGCCTTCCTGGTGCCCTCGGTCTGGCTGCTGTGCGTGTGCGTCTTCGTCAGCGGGATGAGCTGGACGGCGTTCCTGCTCGCTCGGCAGGGGTTCCTGATCGACGCGGTGCCGATCAGCCACCGGGCGCGCGGCATGGCGCTGCTGGGCGGCTCGATGCGTCTCGGCGTCCTGGTCGGTCCGCTGCTGGGAGCGCTGCTGATCCACCTGCTCGAGGTCCGTTCGGTGTTCGTGCTCGCGGCGTGCGCGTCGTTCGCCTCGGCCCTGATCGTGACCCGGATGCCGGACTTCGGCCGCGTGGCCCGCACCGCCACCCCGCTGCCCGTGCACTCGGTGCTGTGGGATCACCGGCGCACGCTGCTCACCCTCGGTGTGGCCGTCATCATCATCGGCGCCTCCCGGTCGGTACGCACGGGCCTGCTGCCGCTGTGGGCCGATCACGTCCACATCTCCGCAGCGGTGGTCTCGCTCCTGTTCGCGGTCGCGGCGACCATCGACATCGCGCTCACGCTGCCGGGCGGCTGGCTGCTCGATACCCGGGGCCGACAGGTGGTCGCGGTCCCGGTGGTCCTCGCGGTCGGCGTCGGGTGCCTGCTGCTCCCGCTGACCGACACCGCGCTCGGCGTCGGGCTCGTGATGGCGGTGATCGCGCTCGGCAACGGGCTCGGTTCAGGGATCGTGATGACCCTCGGGGCCGATGCGGCACCCGAGGCGGGCCGCGCCCAGTTCCTCGGCGGGTGGCGGCTGTGCGGTGACATCGGCAACACCGGCGGGCCCCTGCTCGTCGCCGCGGTGGCCGCCGTCGCGCCGCTGGCTGCCGCGCCGGTGCTCATCGGCGTGCTGGCGCTGCTCGGTGCGATCTGGGTGGGCCACTGGACGGGCAAGGCCGACCACAGGCGCCGCGAGTAGGCGGTCGGCGGCCCTACCGGTCCGCCGCCGGCCCGGCCGGGCCGCCCGACGACGTCTCCGCCCCGGTGTGCAGGATCTCGCGTGCCTGCTCCGCCGCACGGGCGATGCTCTCGGCGATGAAGTCCATGAACCGTGCGATGTTCTCCAGCCGGACGGCGGCCGGCGTGTCGCGGCCGAGCACGCTGACCCCCTGCCGCGCGGTCACCGCGAGCTGGGTGTTGGCCTGCGCGCCCGCGAGCGTGGCCTGGTAGAAGAGCTCGTCGTCGACGACGTACCGGTCGCGGCGCCCGTCGGCACGTTCCCGGCGGACGAGGCTCTGCCCCTCCAGGAACGAGACCGCCTTGGAGACGGATGCCGGGCTGACCTGCAGCCGCTGGGCCAGCTGGGACGCGGTGAGGCTGCCCGCGTCCGCGATGAACAGGGCCGCCAGCACCCGGGCTGTCATCCGGGGCAGGCCCGAACCCATGAGGACCGTGGTGAGCGTCTCCTCGTAGTCGGCGACGGCCGCGGCGTCCCGGCCGTGCGGCTGAGGAGCGGCGACCGCCCCGCTGCGGACGGCGGGCCCGCGCCGGTGAGCGCGGCGCTCGGTGGCGCGATGGGCCAGGTCGGGCCGGTAGGCGGTGGGGCCGCCGTTGCGCATGACCTCACGCGTCACGGTCGACGTCGGCCGGCCGAGGCGTCTTGCTATCTCGGCGTAGGGAAGCGCATCGGCCAGCCCCAGCGCGATCTGCTGGCGCTCCTGCTTGGTGAGCCTGCCTCCGGGCATCGTGATCTCCCTCGTGGTCGCCGGTCCTGACCTGCTCCGGACACCATAGCGTTCACCACTCTTTCATTGCAACGGTGGGGCGAAGATGCATTGCATTGCTTCTTGACTCGTTGCAACAGTTTATCCGCTCTGACCTGCACGTATGTTGTGCGGGTGCAATCTCATCGTTGCCGGAATCGCGAACGCAACGTAGCGTTTCCGACATCAGAAACACCGGGAACCACCGAGCAGAGGAGCAGAACCCATGCAGAACTTCGACACCCCCGCCGCCATCTCCGTCGTCCTGGACATCCCCGCCGGCCGGGTCCAGCTCATCGCCGCCGACCGCACGGACACCACCGTGGAGGTGCTGCCCGCCGACGCCGCGAAGAGCCGCGACGTCCGGACCGCCGAGCAGACCACCGTCACCTACGCCGAGGGCATCCTGCGGATCGCTGCCACCGCGCCCGAGAACAAGGTCGTCGGCCACTCCGGTGCCGTCGAGGTGACGGTCCAGCTGCCCGCCGGCTCCCGCGTCGAGGCCACGTCCGCCAGCGCGGAGCTCCGGGGCGTCGGACGGCTCGGCGAGGTCGTCTTCGAGGGCGTGTACCGCCAGATCAAGCTCGACGAGGCCGACAGCGTCCGCCTCAGCGCCGTCGACGGCGACGTCGAGGTCGGCCGCCTCACCGGGCCCGCGGAGATCAGCACCCAGCGGGGCGCCATCCGGATCGCCGAGGCCGTGCGCGGAACGGTCGTCCTCAGCACCCAGTCCGGCGACATCTCCGTCGCCGCCGCCACCGGGGTCTCGGCCACCCTCGACGCCGGCACCAGCCTCGGCCGTATCAGCAACTCCCTCAAGAACGACGGTGCCACCGAGCTCGACATCCGCGCCACCACCCTGCAGGGCGACATCAGCGCCCGCAGCCTCTGACCCGGCTCCCGGGCCCGCGCTCGCCGCGGGCCCGGCGCAGCCACCCACGGCAGCCAACCCACCCGAGACGTTCCGGACGACCAGGAGATGAAGATGACCGACACCAGCACTTCCTCGACCGACGCGCAGTGGACCGGCATGGTGCCGGTCGACGACACGGCCCTGGCCGTCACCGACTCCGGCGGCTCCGGCATCCCGGTGGTCTACCTCAACGGCCAGTTCGCCACCCAGGGGTACTGGCGGCGCACTGTCGCCGAGCTCGGGCCGGAGTTCCGGCACATCACCTACGACGAGCGTGCTCGCGGCAAGCGGTCGCTGCGCTCGGCGGACTACTCGTTCGAGGCGGCCGTCCGGGACGTCGACGCGGTTCTCGCGGCGCGGGGCGTGGACCGGGCGCTCCTGGTGGGCTGGTCCTACGGGGCGTTCGTCGCCGCGCACTGGGCGAGCCGCGACCCGGACCGCGCCCTCGGCGTGGTCCTGGTGGACGGCGCGTACCCGTACGACTGGATCGACGAGGCCATGGAGCGGCGGATCCGCACGATGTTCCGGCGCATGAGCTGGTTCATGGTCCCGCTGCGCGTCACGGGTCTCGCGCCGCGGATGAGCGCCGACCAGCAGGCCGACAGCAACATCGAGCTCGGCCACGTCTCCCGCACGAGCGAGCTCGGCCCCGTGCTCGACCGCATCACCGTCCCGACGCGGTACGTCGTCGCGTCGGGCACGTCGCTGGGCAGCAAGGGCGACGAGCAGGAACGCATCCGGACCAGCCTGGACGGAGTGACCGCCCGCAACGCGAACATCAAGGTCAGCGCGAAGGTCGCCAGCAACCACGGCGCGATCCTGAAGAAGGACGCCCCGGCCATCGCGGGCGCGGTCCGCGAGGTAGCGGGCTCCTGACCCGTCAGGGCGCTCCACGGCTCGGGCGCTCGGCGGCCGCGGCCCGGCTCGTGCGCAGGTGGTCGTGGGCGAGCCGGGCGGCGGTCTCCGCGGCGCCGGCGCGGACGGCGTCGAGGAGAGCCCGGTGCTCGGCGGCGATGCCGGCGAGGTCGGCATGCTGGGCCAGCAGCCACCGCACCCGGCTGGCGGTGACGGCGTGCAGCTCCGCGAGCACCGGATTGCCGGCGGCGCTCACGACCACCTCGTGGAAGTCCGCCGCCGCCCGGCGCGCCCCCGGACCGTCCCCGGCGGCCGCGGCGGCGGTCTCGCGCTCCCACGCCTCGGTCATCGCCGCGAGCTGCTCCGGCGTGCGGCGCTGGGCGGCGAGCCGGAAGTGCAGCGGATCGGTGGCCTCGCGCACCTCCTGCAGGTGCGCGACGTCGGCGTCGGTGAACTCCCGCACGACCGCCCAGCTGCGCGGCCGCGGCGTCACCAGCCCCTCCGCGGCGAGCGCACGCAGCGCGTCCCGCACCGGGATGCGGCTCACGTCCAGCTCCGCGGCGAGGTCACGCTCGACGAGCCGGCTTCCGGGTGCACGCGTGCCGTCGACGATCTGCTCCCGCACCACTCGCGCGACGCGCCGGGACTCGGGCTCGAAGTCGCTCGCGGGGCCGGGGCCGGCTTCGCCTGACGGCAGGGTCATGGCGCCATCCTGCCAGGCGCGTCCTCCTGCCCGGCGCGCCCGCCTGCCCCCGGAGCGGCATCCAAGCGCGTCCCGCAAATGGGATACCATTTTGGGATGCCTCGTCCCGTCCCCCGCCGCAGCAGCCTGAGCACCGGGTCCCTCGTCGCCGCCGGGGTCGCCTGCGTCCTGCTGGCCGGGTGCGCGCAGGACGCCCCTGCCGCCGGATCAGCGGAGGCGTCCGGCCCGAGCGCCCGGCCGTCGACGTCGCCCTCGCCCGCCGCGCCGCCGCCGAGACCGACGGCGACAGCACCGAACCGGCGGACCGGGCCGGCGACCCGCAGCTCCTGCTGGTCACGCAGGCGGACCGGGACTCGGTCGCCGTCGTCAACCCGCGTGACCGTGACGGTTCCGCCGTCGTCGACGAGATCACCGTGGGCGCGGCGCCGTGGGACGTCGCCGTCCACCCGGAGAGCGGACGCGCCTTCGTCTCCACGGCGCTGGGCGTCGCCGTGGTCGACGTCGCCACGGGTGAGCGGACCCGGTTGCTCGACTACCGCCACCGCCCCCGCGAGGTCGCGTACGGCGAGTACCGGCCGGGCGGGCTCGGTCTCGCCGTCTCCGCCGACGGCAGCACCGTGCACGTCGCCGTGAGCACGGGGGACGAGGCGTTCCTCGAGACCATCGACGTGGGCACGGGTCGGGTCGAGCGCTCCACGCCGGTCGGACGACGGCCGTTCGACGTGCTGATCAGCCACGACGGCCGCGAGGTCTACACGATCGACCACGACGGGTTCACCGTCACCGTCGTCGACACCACCACGTTCGACGCCCGCGCCATCGAGGTGGCCCCGTTCGGCACCGAGGGCGGGCTCGCATCCTTCGAGAAGCCGCACTACGCGGTGCTGGACCCGGGTGGCGACCTCCTCCTGCCCTACCAGGGGCGGGCACTCGCCCGCGTCGACCCCGTCTCGGGCGAGGTGACCACCAGCGCGCTCGGTGCGGACACCCACCAGCACGGTGTGGCCCGCGCGGACGACGGCACCCTCGTCCTGGCCGGGAACGGACCGTTCGGCAACGCCGGAGGCGGCGCGAGCATCGAGGTCGTCTCTCCCGACGGCGGCTCCACCGTGCTGCCGACGGAGCGCCGTCACGAGACGGCGGCGATCTGGCAGGACGCCGACAAGACCTACGGCGTCCTGACCGGCGGATACACGCAGGACGGCGCCTGGGACGGGATGACGGTGGTCGCGCTCGACGCCGCCCTCGGCGGAACCGACGACTCGTACGAGATCCGCGTGCCGGGCCGCCCGCAGGCGGTCGTCCCCGTCACGCTCCCTCACCGGGAAGGAACCCCATGAGCACCACCACCGTCACCGTCCTGCGCGACGTGCGCCCCTGGGGCGGCGAGCGCAGCGACCTGCACATCGCCGACGGGCTGATCACGGCAGTGGTTCCGCACGCCCCGGTGCCGTCGACGGCCGAGGCACGGGAGGGCGCCACCGCCGGCGTCCTCGACGGCGGCGGGCTGCTCGCGCTGCCCGGCCTCGTCAACGCGCACGCCCACGTGGACAAGCCCTGGTGGGGCAAGCCGTGGGTGAGCTACGGCGGGGAGGGCGGCGTCCAGGGTCGCATCGCGCACGAGCGCGCCCATCGCGACGAGCTGGGCATCCCCGGCACGGACGTGACGCTCGCCGTGCTGCGCGAGTCGGTCCGCACCGGCACCACCGCCGTGCGCACGCACGTCGACGTCGACCTGGGCGTCGGTCTGCGCGGCATCGAGGTGGTGCGCGAGGCGGTCAGCGAGCTGGGTGGCGCGATCACCGCGCAGATCGTGGCGTTCCCGCAGGACGGCGTGCTGCGCCGCCCGGGCGTCCTGCAGCTGCTCGACGACGCTGCTGCCGCGGGCGCCGAGCACGTCGGCGGCCTCGACCCCGCCTCCATCGACCGCGATCCCGTCGGACAGCTCGACGGGCTGTTCGCGATCGCGGAACGGCGAGGCGTCGGCATCGACGTCCACCTGCACGACGGCGGGGAGCTCGGCGCCTTCCAGATCGAGCTGATGATCGACCGCACGGTGCGCGCCGGCCTCCAGGGCAAGGTCAACGTGGCGCACGGCTTCGCCGTCGGACAGCTGCCTGCCACCCGCCAGGCCGAGCTGGTCGCGGCGATGGGCGAGGCGGGCATCACGATGACCACGGTCGCACCGATCGGCGCCGCTCCCCTGCCGCTGCGCGCGCTGCGCGACGCCGGGATCGCGGTCGGTCTCGGCACCGACGGCATCCGCGACCTGTGGTCCCCCTACGGCACCGGCGACCTGCTGACGCTGACCACGCAGCTCGCCCGCCTGTCCGGGTTCCGGTACGACGAGGACCTGGTCGCCGCGGCCCGGATCGCGTCGGTGGACGCCGGCCGCTTCGTGGGGCGCGCCACGCACGACCTGGTGGCGGGAGCGCCCGCCGACGTCGTGCTCGTCGATGCCGAGAACGTGCCCGACGCCGTCGTCCGCGCCCCGCGCCGCGCACTGGTGGTCGCGGGCGGCCGGGTCGTCGCCCGCGACGGTGAGGTGCTGGTCTGACGGCGGCTGTGGCGGCAGGCAAGTTCGGTCGGTTGGGATGCGCGGCGGCCGTGCAGCAGATGAGTTCGGTCGGTTGGGATGAGATCGGTCGGTTGATTGACCGATCTCATCCCAACCGACCGAACTCACGTGCTGGACAGTGCAGGGGACCGAACTCATGGCACTGCCACCAGCACCAGCACCAGCACCAGCACCACATTGATCGAACCAATCCCCTGCCTCTTGCCCCCGAGTCTTGACCGTTGCGCCTGGCATCCGTAGATTGCTGGCAGTTCATCGGATGTTTGCAAGGGAGCAGGCATGGCCACGATCACAGGTGTCCGCGTCGAGGACGTGCGGTTTCCGACGTCGGTCACCGCCGACGGTTCCGACGCGATGAACAAGGACGCCGACTACTCGGCGGCCTACGTCGTCCTGGAGACGGACGCGCCCGACCCGGACGATCCCGGCGGCACGCTCGGCGGGTACGGGCTGACGTTCACCATCGGCCGGGGCAACGACATCGTCGCCGAGGCCGCACGCCAGCAGGCGGCGGCGCTGGTGGGCCGGGACGTGGACCAGCTGGCCGCCGACATGGGCGCCGTCCACCGCGACCTGACCGCCGACAGTCAGCTGCGCTGGCTCGGACCGGAGAAGGGTGTCGTGCACCTGTCGCTGGCCGCCGTGCTCAACGCCGCCTGGGACCTGGTCGCACGCCGTGCGGGCAAGCCGCTGTGGCGCCTGCTGGTCGACATGACGCCGGAGGAGCTGGTCGACGTCGCCGACCTGCGCTACCTCTCGGACGCGCTGACCCGCGACGAGGCGCTCGCGATCCTCCGCACGCACGAGGACACCAAGCAGGAGCGGGTCGCCGCCCTGGAGCGCACCGGCTACCCGGTGTACACGACGTCGGCCGGGTGGCTCGGCTACAGCGACGACAAGCTGCGGCGCCTGTGCCAGGAGGCCGTCGACGCCGGCTACCAGCACGTGAAGCTCAAGGTCGGCGCCGACCTCGGCGAGGACCTCCGTCGTCTGACGATCGCACGCGAGGTCCTGGGGCCGGACCGTGCCCTGATGATCGACGCCAACCAGGTCTGGGACGTGCCGGAGGCCATCGAGTGGATGGGCGCGCTGGCGCGGTTCGACCCCCTGTGGATCGAGGAGCCCACGTCGCCCGACGACATCCTCGGGCACGCGGTGGTGCGCCGCGCCGTCGCACCGATCGGGGTGGCGACGGGCGAGCACTGCCACAACCGTGTGATGTTCAAGCAGCTCTTCCAGGCCGGCGCCATCGACTACTGCCAGCTCGACACCGGTCGGCTCGCGAGCATCAACGAGATCGTCGCCGTCCTGCTGCTCGCGGCGAAGTTCGGTGTGCCGGTGTGCCCGCACGCGGGCGGCGTCGGGCTCTGCGAGATGGTGCAGCACGTCTCCGTGCTCGACTACGTGGCGATCGGCGCCGACCTCACCGGCCGGGTGACCGAGTACGTGGACCACCTGCACGAGCACTTCACCGACCCGTGCCTCGTCGCGGACCGGGGCGCGGGCACCGCCTACGTGCTCCCGGCCCGGCCCGGCTACTCCACCCGGATGCACGAGGAGTCCCTGGACCGCTTCCGGTTCCCGCACGGGACGTACTGGGTGCGCGATACTGCGGACCATGTCCCGCACTGACGAGGTCGTCGACGGCATCCGCAGGATGATCCTCGACGGACGGCTCCGACCCGGCGACCGGCTGCCGGTCGAGAAGGACCTGGCCGACACGCTCCAGGTCTCGCGCGGCTCCCTGCGCGAGGGGGTGCGCGCCCTGTCGATCCTCGGCGTCGTGCACACCCGCCAGGGGGACGGCACCTACGTCACCAGCCTCGACCCGGCCCGCCTGCTCTCCCCCATGGCACTGGTGCTGGACCTGCAGGACGACGGCGCCATGCCCGCGTTCCACAGCGTGCGCCGCGTGCTCGAGACGGAGGCCGCCGGCCTGGCTGCCGGCCGGATGCCCGACGCCGCGGTCGCCGAGGCGCGGGCGATCCTGGACCAGGTCACCGACGTCCTGCAGGCCACGCCCGTGGACCACGACAAGTTCATCGAGATCGACATCGCGTTCCACCGCGTCATCGCGGCACACACCGGCAACCCGGTGCTGGAGGCGCTCATCGAGTCGTTCGCCGGCCGCACGGTCCGGGCACGCCTGTGGCGGGTGCTGCACACCGAGGGCATCGAGGAGCGCACGCACGACGAGCACGAGGCCATCTGGCGTGCGCTCGCGGCGCACGATCCGGAGGCGGCCCGGATCCGCATGGCGAGCCACCTGCTCGGCGTCGAGGACTCCCTCCCCAAACCGGAGAACCTGGACTAACTCTGCTGTCCAGCGAGGTTGCTCGGAGGCGGCCGGCGTGCGGTTCGCGCCGAACCGCAACCTGCGCGTCGCGGGTCAGGCGCCCGGGCGCGCCGAACCGCAACCTGCCCGTCCAGGAGCCGCCTCAGCCGAAGGTTACGAGTCCATACAGGGTTCCGGTGCACGTGTTCGTTGCGGCTCGGCGCCGCCGGTGACTCGTCACGTGCGGTTCGACGCCACCAGCACGACCAGTTCTTCTCGCGGGACGTCATTCGTAGAGGACCGCGGCGATCTCCTCGTCGTCGATGTTGTCCTTGTCGTACCAGTAGAAGCCCGAGTCGACGACGGGCTCCAGCTCCTCGCCCTCGATGGCCGCCACTGCCGCCTTGACGGTCTCGTAGCCCATCTTGATCGGGTCCTGTGTGATCGCCCCGGCCATCAGCCCGTCGCGGATCGCGTCGGTCTGCGCCTTGCCCGAGTCGAAGCCGATCACCGTGAGCTCGCCCGCCATCCCCGACTC
Organism: Promicromonospora aerolata; assembly: GCF_042682255.1. NCBI lineage: Bacteria > Bacillati > Actinomycetota > Actinomycetes > Micrococcales > Promicromonosporaceae > Promicromonospora > Promicromonospora aerolata. Next base: position 5,899,128 of record NZ_JBHUHF010000001.1, on the reverse strand, counting down.
CTGCACGGCCTTGACCACGCCGATGGCGGAGCCCTCGTTGGTGCCGTAGATGCCCTTGAGGTCGGGGTGGGCCTGCATGATCGCCTTCGCGGCGTCGGCGGACTTGAGGTGGTCGCCCCCGGCGAACTGCGTGTCGACGATCTCGAGGTCCGGCGCGTTCTCCTCGATGTACTGGGTGAACCCCTCGACCCGCTGCTGGCCGGTCTGCGACGTCTGGTCGTGCCCGACGATCGCGATCTTGCCGCTGCCGACCAGGTCGGCCATGTGCTTGGCCGCCTCGGCGGAGGCGGCGAGGTTGTCGGTGGAGACGGTGGTCACCGGCACGTCCGACTCCACACCGGAGTCGAAGGCGATGACGGGGATCCCCCGCGACTCGGCGTCGGTCATCATCGGGATCGAGGCCTCCGAGTCGAGGGCCGCGTAGCCGAGCGCGTCCGGGTTCTTGTCCAGGGCCGTCTGCAGCATGGTGAGCTGCTTCTCGACCTCGGTCTCCGTCTCCGGCCCCTCGAAGGTCACCTCGACGTCCAGCTCGGCGGCGGCGTCGTCGGCCCCCTGCTTGACCGCCTGCCAGAACTGGTGCTGGAACCCCTTGGAGACCAGGGCGACGTAGGGCTTGCCCCCCGCACCCGGCTCCGTGCCGTCGCCGGAGCCGCACGCGGCGAGCGTGAGCACGACGACGACGGACGTGGTGGCTGCCGCGACCGCGGCGAACCGTCTGCGCGTAGTGGTGGTGACGTTCATACCGGTCCAGCTCCTTCGGTGGTCGGGTCAGACAGGGTCAGGCTTCCGGTCAGGCTTCCTTGCCGCGGCGCAGGATGTCGGCGTAGACCGCCAGCACGATCACGATGCCGACGGCGACCTTCTGCCACTCCTGCGGGATCGACATGATCCGCAGGCCGTTGGTGAGCGTCGCCATGATCAGGGCACCGATCACGGTGCCCAGGATGGTCGCCTTGCCGCCCCGCAACGAGGTACCGCCGATGACGACGGCGGCGATGGCCTCCAGCTCGTACCCAAGGCCGAGACCGGGCTGCGCCGAGTTGAGCCGGGAGGCCATGACCACGCCGGCCAGGCCGGTGAACAGGCCGGCGACGACGTAGATGACCACCTTCCAGCGACGCACGTCGACGCCGGAGATCCCCGTCGCCTCCTCGTTGGAGCCGATCGACAGCGCGTAGCGGCCGATGAGCGTCTTGCTCAGCGTGACCCCCGCGATCGCGGCGGCGGCGAAGAAGATCAGCACGGCGTTCGGCAGCCCCGGGATCAGCTCGCCGGCGGCGAGCTGGTCGAACCCGGCCACGTCGCTGAAGTAGATGGGCTTGGTCCCGGAGATGACGAGCGAGAGCCCCTGCGCCACCATCATCATCGCCAGCGTCGCGATGAACGGCGGCAGCCGCAGGTAGGAGACGTTCAGGCCGTTCAGGAGGCCGATCAGCGCGCCGATCGCGAGTCCCCCGAGCACGCCGACGACGAGCGGCAGCCCGAGGTTCGCCAGGAACACGCCGGTCATCACCGAGCAGAGGGTCATCCCGGTGCCGACCGACAGGTCGATGCCACCGGTGGCGATGACGAACGTCGCTCCCAGCGCCATGATCCCGGTGACCGCGGTCGCCAGCAGGATGCCCTTCACGTTGCCCCAGTCCAGGAAGTACGGGCTGGCGATCGAGAAGAAGGCGAAGATGGCCACGAGCCCCGCGAACGCGAGGATCTGCTGCAGCTGTTGCCGGTTGCCGAACCGCGTGGCCGGCCGGTCGGATGGCGTTGACGTCGTCGTCATTCTGCGTCTCCGGTCGTGACGAGCGAGCGGTCGGCACCGAACCGCGTCGCGAGCTCCATGATGTCGTGCTGGCTGGCCTCGGCGTTCGTGAGGGTCCCGGTGATCCGGCCCTCGCACATGACCACTATCCGGTCGGCCAGGCGCAGCACCTCCGGCAGCTCGGACGAGATCACGATGATGGACTTTCCCTGCGCGGCCAGGCTCGTGAGCAGGCCGTAGATCTCGTCCTTCGCCCCGACGTCGATGCCGCGGGTCGGTTCGTCCACGATCAGCACGTCGCAGTCGCGCACCAGCCACTTGGCGAGGACCACCTTCTGCTGGTTGCCGCCCGAGAGGTTCTTGGTCCGCTGGTTGACCGACGGCGTCCTGATCGCCAGCCGGTCCACCATCTCGGTCGTGACCTTGCGCCCCGCGGCGTCGCGCACGAAACCCGCCCGCGTCATGCCGGGCAGCGAGGACAGCATCACGTTGCGCACCACGTCCTGGTCGAGCAGCAGGCCGTAGCGCTTGCGGTCCTCCGAGAGGTAGCCGATGCCGTTCCGTACGGCGTCGGCGGGGTTGCGCACCGTGACCGGCCGGCCGTTCACCTCGACCACACCGGTCGAGCGGTCCGCCCCGATGATGGCGCGGGCGACCTCCGTGCGCCCGGCCCCCATGAGCCCGGCGAAGCCGAGGATCTCACCGCGGTGCAGCTCGAAGGACACGTCCCGCAGGAGCTTCCGGGTGCTCAGCCCGCGCACGGCCAGCGCGACGTCGCGGCCGGACCCGCCGGACCCGCCCGACCCGTCGTCGTCCGCCGGGACCGGTTCGGGGCGCACCCCGGCCGCGAGCTGCCGGCCCACCATCGCCGCGATGACCTCGCGGGTGGCGGTCCGGTCCGTCGGCAGCGTGTCGACGTAGCGGCCGTCCCGCAGGACCGTGATGCGGTCGGAGATCTCCTTGACCTCGTCCATGCGGTGCGAGACGTAGATGACGCCGGTGCGCGGCGAGACGAAGTCGCGGACGATCCGGAACAGGGTCGCCACCTCGGTCTCGGTGAGCGCGGCCGTCGGCTCGTCCATGATCAGCACGCGGGCGTCGAACGAGAGCGCCTTGGCGATCTCGACCATCTGCTGACCGGCCACGCTCAGGTGCGAGACGGGCTGCCGCGGGTCCAGCGGGATGCCGAGGCGGTCGAAGAGGGCGGACGCCCGGCGGACGAGCTCGTCGTCCCGGATGAGGCCGGCCCGCCGCGGCTCGCGGCCGATGAAGATGTTCTGCGCGACCGTCAGGTCGGGCATCAGGTGGAACTCCTGGTGGATCACGCTGATGCCGAGCTCGTTCGCCTGCCGCGGGCCCCCGGGCCTCATCGGCGAGCCGTCGAGCTCCATGGTGCCGGCGTCCGGCCGGTAGAGGCCCGAGAACAGCTTGAGGAGGGTCGACTTGCCCGCGCCGTTCTCGCCGACGAGCGCGAGTACCTCGCCGTGGCGCAGGTCGAGGTGCACGTCATCGAGCGCGCGCACTCCGGGAAAGGACTTGCCGATCCCCGTGGCGCGGAGAAGTGCTGGACTGTCCGACACGTGATGCTCCCTTGCGTCCGTGCTCCGCATTCATACCGCAGACATCCGATGCATCTCAAGACCCTGGGCCATATTGACCGTCAAACTGGCACCAGAACGGCTTCTGACGGCGATAGATCAGATGACCTTGCCCTCGGGCAGGTGTAGGGGAACCGCGGTCTCGGCGAGCAGGCCCGCGTCGGCCAGCGCCCGCCAGAGTCCCGACGGCACTCGTGCCGCCGCGCGCTCCCCCGCCTGCCGTGCCTGCTCCGGGGTGCCGAGGCCCACCACGGTGCTCGCCACCGCCGGGTGCGTGCGCACGTACGCGAGCGCCGCCTGCGGCAGCGTGACGCCGTGGTCGGCGCAGACGACGGCGACGCGGCGCGCCCGGTCGAGCAGCCCCGGCCCAGCGGGGGCGTAGTCGTACGTCGCGTCCGGCGGCGGGACGTCGTGGGCGAGGATCCCCGAGTTGTAGGCGGCCGCGGCGACGACCGCCACCCCGTGCTCCGCGGCCGCGGGGAGCAGGTCGGCCAGCGCCGGCTGTTCGAGGAGCGTGAACCGCCCGGCACACATGACCACGTCGACGTCGGTCTCACGCACGAACCGGGCCAGCGGCGCCGACCGGTTCATCCCCGCGCCGACCGCCCGCACCACGCCCTGGTCCCGCAGCTCGGTGAGCGCGGGCAGCGCCTCGCGGGCCGCCTGCTCCCAGTGGTCGTCGGGATCGTGCAGGTAGACGACGTCGACGCGGTCCAGGCCCGTGCGCTCCAGGCTCGACTCGAGTGACCGGAGCACGCCGTCGCGGGAGAAGTCCCAGACCCGGCGGGCGGCGGCCGGCACCTCGAACATGTCGGGGTCGGTGCGGTGCGCCGTCTCGGGTGACGGCACGAGCAGCCGCCCCACCTTCGTGGAGACCACCAGCTCGTCCCGCGGCCGGGTGCGCAGGAACGCGCCGAGCCGGCGCTCGGACAGCCCGAGGCCGTAGTGCGGCGCGGTGTCGAAGTACCGGATCCCGGCGGTCCAGGCCGCCTCGAACGTCGCGTGTGCCTCCTCGTCGGTCGTCGCCCGGTACAGGTTGCCGGCGGGGGCCGCGCCGAGGCCGAGCGTGGTGAGCCGGACCCCGGTGGCGCCCACCGCCGTCGTCTCCATCGCGCGCCGCCCGCCTACCCCTGCCCGGGCGCCCGCGTGCGCAGCGCGTGCGAGCCGCCGTCCACGGCGAGCACCGCGCCGGTGGTCGCGGCGGCGAGCGGGCTCGCCAGGTAGCAGACCGCGTGCGCCACCTCGTCGGCGCTGACGAGCCGGCCCGACGGCTGCCGGGCCTCCAGCGCCGTCCGCTCGGCGGCGGGATCGTCGGCGGCGTCGAGCAGCCGGCTCACCCACGGGGTGTCGGCGGTGCCCGGGTTGACGCAGTTGACGCGGATCCCCTCCCCGACGTGGTCGGTCGCCATGGCCAGCGTGAGGGACTGCACGGCGCCCTTGGACGCCGAGTACAGGGCCCGGTTCGGCAGCCCGGTCCACGCGGCGATCGAGCAGGTGTTCACGACGGCGGCGTGCGGCGACTCGCGCAGGTACGGCAGCGCGGCGCGGGTCACGCGGACGATCCCGAGCACGTTCACGTCCAGCACGCGCAACCACTCCGCGTCGTCGTTGTCGGCGACGGTGCCCTGCGCGCCGACCCCCGCGTTGTTGGCGACGACGTCGATCCCGCCCATCGCCTCCGCCGCGGCCAGCACGGCGGCGCGCACCGCCGCGTCGTCGGTCACGTCGGCGACCTGGGCCCCGGCACCCGCCGGCACGCCGTCGGCCACCCGGTCGATGGACGTCACCCGAGCGCCCCGCGCGAGCATCGCGCGCACGATCGCCGCCCCGATGCCCGAGGCACCACCGGTGACGACGGCGCGGACACCGGCGAGCTCTGCGGCGCCGACAGCCGTGGTCTCCGAGGTCATGCGTGGCTCTCCTTCAGCTCGTGCGTGCGCTCCAGCTGGTAGACCCGCCGCGCGGTGCCTGCCCACACGGCGGCGGACTCGTCCGGGCTCAGCCCGCGCAGCAGGTCGCCGAGCGTCGCCATCCATCCGCCGTAGTCGCTCGCGAGCAGGCAGACGGGCCAGTCGGAGCCGAACATGAGCCGCTCGGGCCCGAAGACCTCCAGGGCGTGGTCGACGGCCGGCCGCAGGTCGTCGGCGCGCCAGTCGTCCCAGCGTGCCTCCGTGACCAGGCCGGAGAGCTTGGCCGTCACGTTCGGCCGGGCGGCGAGGTCGGCCAGGCCCTGCTTCCAGGCGGCCGACGGCAGGTCACCGCTGGTTCCGGTGCCCAGGCGCGGCTTGCCCAGGTGGTCGAGCACGAAGGAGACCTCGGGCAGCGCCGCCGCGAGCCGGGCGCAGGCGGCGAGCTGGTCGGCACGTACCACCAGGTCGAACACGAGCCCGTCCCCGCCGTCCGCGTCGGCGGCGCCACAGGCTGCGACGATGCCACGGCGGACGTCGGCGCGGTCCAGGTACCCCGGGTCCGCCTCGGTCTGCACCTGCGTGCGGATCCCGGTCAGCGTCCCGCCGCCGGGCCCCGCCCGCAGGGCGGCGACACGGTCCCGCACGCCGGGGTCGAGGAGGTCCGCCCAGGCGACGACGCCACCGATCCGGGCAGCGCGCCCGGCGTCGGACGCGGCGACGGCCAGGAGCTCGCGGCTCTCCGACCACAGGCTCGCGGACTGGACCACGACCGTCGCGGTCACGCCGTGCGCGGCCGCCGGCAGGTCCGCGGGCGTGAAGTCCGCGTCGATGGCGGCCATGGTCACGGGGTCGATCCAGTCCTGGGGCGCGCGCGAGCGCACCCACAGATGATGGTGCGCGTCCACGACGTCGTACAGCACCCGTTGCTCCCTCCGGCGACGTTGCTCGGAAACATCCGATGTATAGCACGACGCCGGTCCACGGCGACAGCACCGGACGGCACCGCGCTGGAGGGTGGGGGCTGGTCAGCGCCGGTCGTCCCGCTCCCGCTCCCGCTTGACCTTGGTGGCGGTGAGCGAACCCGCGTGCGCCTTCGCCTCCGGCACGCCACGCGTCTTGATGAGGCTCGCGACGGTCGCCACGACGAGGACGCCGAGCACGACGCCGAGGCTCAGCGGTGTCGAGATCTCGGGGATCGACTCGTCGAGGTCGACGTGGGCCCAGTGCAGGATCAGCTTCACGCCGATGAACGCAAGGATGACCGCGAGACCGGCCGAGAGGTAGACGAGCCGGTCGAGCAGGCCCTTGACGAGAAAGAACAGGGCGCGCAGGCCCAGCAGCGCGAAGGCGTTGGCGGTGAAGACGATGTACGCCTCCTCGGTGACCCCGAAGACCGCGGGGATCGAGTCGAGGGCGAACAGCAGGTCGACGCTGCCGATGGCGACGAGCACGATGAACAGCGGGGTGACCACCCGGCGGCCGTCCTCCTTCGCGAAGAGCCGCCCGGCGATGTAGCCGTCGCTGACCGGCAGGAACCGCCGCGCGCCGCGCACCATCAGGTTGCTCTCGATGTCCGGGTCCTCGTCCCGGTGCCGGAACAGCTGTATCGCGGTATAGAGCAGCAGCAGCCCGAACAGCAGGAACGTGAACGAGAACAGGCTGATGAGGGACGCACCGAGGGCGATGAAGACGGCCCGCATGATGAGCGCGAGCACGATGCCGAACACGAGGACCTTGTGCTGGTGCTTGTCGGGGACCGCGAAGGTGCTCATGATGATCACGAACACGAAGAGGTTGTCGACCGACAGGCTCTTCTCGATGATGTACCCGGCGAAGTACTCGGTGCCCGCGGCGTTCCCGTACTGCAGCCCGAACCAGATGCCGAACCCGATGGCCACCGCGATGTAGAACACCGACCAGGCAGTAGCCTCCTTGAACCCGACGTGGTGGGGGCGGGCCGCCGCCAGAACCAGGTCCACCGCCAGCAGGAGAACGATGAATCCGATGGTCGCGGCCCAGGTCAGCAAACTGATGTCGAGCAAGGGTCTCTCCGTCGGGTCGCCGGCACAGGGACTGCAGAACTGCCATTATCGAATAACTTTCCGGCTCCCGTCGGGTAGCAACCGAACCACACCCGCCACCGTCACCGCGTCGCCGGACGTGATGGTCGCCGGGCACAAGGAGAATCCATGAGCAGCGCCGAGAACCCGGTCGACGTCAAGCCCCGTTCCCGCACGGTGACCGATGGCCTGGAGGCCACCGCGTCGCGCGGGATGCTCCGCGCGGTGGGGCTCGGCGACGAGGACTTCGCCAAGCCGCAGATCGGCGTGGCGAGCTCGTGGAACGAGATCACGCCGTGCAACCTGTCGCTGGACCGGCTGGCGCAGTCCACCAAGCAGGGCGTGCACGCGGCGGGCGGGTACCCGCTGGAGTTCGGCACGATCTCCGTCTCCGACGGCATCTCCATGGGCCACGAGGGCATGCACTTCTCGCTCGTGTCCCGCGACGTCATCGCCGACTCGGTGGAGACCGTGATGCAGGCCGAGCGCCTGGACGGCTCGGTGCTCCTAGCCGGCTGCGACAAGTCGCTGCCCGGCATGCTGATGGCGGCCGCCCGCCTGGACCTGTCCAGCGTGTTCCTCTACGCGGGCTCGATCATGCCGGGCTGGGTCAAGCTCGAGGACGGCACCGAGAAGCAGGTGACGATCATCGACGCCTTCGAGGCGGTCGGCGCGTGCTCCCGGGGCCTGATGAGCCAGGGCGACGTCGACCGGATCGAACGGGCGATCTGCCCGGGCGAGGGTGCGTGCGGGGGCATGTACACCGCCAACACGATGGCGTCGGCAGCCGAGGCGCTCGGCATGTCGCTGCCCGGCTCGGCGGCGCCGCCGTCGGCCGACCGCCGCCGGGACACCTGGGCGCACCGCTCGGGCGAGGCAGTGGTGAACCTGCTGCGCCAGGGCATCACCGCGCGGGACATCATGACCAAGGAGGCGTTCGAGAACGCCATCGCCGTGGTCATGGCGTTCGGCGGGTCCACGAACGCGGTGCTGCACCTGCTGGCCATCGCGTACGAGGCCGAGGTCGACCTCACCCTCGACGACTTCTCCCGCATCGCCGACCGCGTGCCGCACCTGGGCGACCTCAAGCCGTTCGGGCAGTACGTGATGAACGACGTCGACCGGATCGGCGGTGTTCCGGTGGTGATGAAGGCGCTGCTGGACGCCGGGCTGCTGCACGGGGACGTCATGACGGTCACCGGCCGCACCATGGCGGAGAACCTCGCCGAGATCGCCCCGCCGGACCCGGACGGCAAGATCCTGCGCGCCATGGACGACCCGATCCACAAGACCGGCGGCATCACCATCCTGAACGGGTCGCTCGCTCCGCAGGGCGCCGTCGTGAAGTCGGCCGGTTTCGACTCCGACGTGTTCGAGGGGACGGCACGCGTGTTCGAGCGCGAGCGCAGCGCGCTCGACGCCCTGGAGGACGGGACGATCCAGGCGGGCGACGTCGTCGTCATCCGCTACGAGGGCCCCAAGGGCGGACCGGGCATGCGCGAGATGCTCGCCATCACGGGCGCCATCAAGGGCGCGGGCCTCGGCAAGGACGTGCTGCTCATCACCGACGGCCGGTTCTCCGGCGGCACCACCGGCCTGTGTGTCGGGCACATCGCGCCCGAGGCCGTGGATGCCGGGCCCATCGCGTTCGTGCGCGACGGCGACCGCATCCGCCTCGACGTGGCGTCCAAGACCCTCGACGTCCTCGTGGACCCGGCCGAGCTGGCCGCCCGTGCGGCGGGCTGGGCGCCGGTGCCCCACGGGTACACGCGGGGCGTGCTGGCCAAGTACACGAAGCTGGTCCAGTCGGCGTCCCAGGGCGCCGTGCTGGCGTAGGCGGGGCCGCCCGGGTCGGCGTCGCCCCGTGGCCGGCCACGCCACTGGCGGACGCCGAGGAGCAGCAGCAGGGCGCCGAGGACGATCTTCAACCAGCTCGTCCAGGCGGCCGGCCCGTCGGCGTCGGGCGGTGCGGAGCCGGCGAGCAGCGCGACGACACCGACCACGGCGACGGGTAACGACTGACCGATCGCAGCGCCCACACCGACCACCTCCGTCCGTCGGGCCGGGCGACCCGTGCGGTCGACGCTAGGGACGGGCGAAGGCGACGGCGTCACCCAAACAGGGTGACCCCGGCACGGGGGCCGCTGCCGACGATGAGGCGTGAGCACCCACGACCTCGCGTCTTTGTTCAGGTCGCGGATACGCCAGGCGGCCCGGCGCGCCGGACGGCGCGTGAAGCAGGAGAGCGCCGACGTCATGCCGCGACGACGACACCTGCGCACCGACATCGTCGCCGGCCTCCCGGGCGCGATCTCGAGCGTGCCCGACGGCATGGCGGCCAGTGTCCTGGCCGGCGTCAACCCGGCTCACGGGCTCTATGCGTCCTTCGTGGGTCCGATCGGCGGCGGACTGACCAGCTCGACGCGCCTCATGGTGGTGACCACCACCAGCGCGGCGGCCCTCGCCGCCGGGTCCGCGCTCGCCTCGTACGGGGGCGACGACCGGTCCGCCGCGATGATCCTGCTGACGCTGCTGGCCGGCGGGCTGATGATCGGCGCAGCGCTCCTGCGGCTGAGCCGCTACATCCGGTTCGTCTCGTACTCGGTCATGCTGGGGTTCCTCACCGGTATCGCCGTGAACATGGTCCTGGGCCAGATCCCTGACCTGCTCGGCATCGACGCGGAGGGCTCCGTGTCGATCGCCAAGGCGTGGTACGCGCTCTTCCACCTGGGCAGTGCGGAGGCGGCCGCGGCGCTCTGCGGCGGGGCGGCGCTCGTCCTCCTCGTCCTGCTCGGTCTGACGCGCTGGTCGGTCACGAGCTCGCTGGTCGCCCTGCTGCTGCCGACCGCCGGCGTGCTGCTGCTCGGTGCGTCCACCGTGGCCCTGGTCGAGGACACCGGGCGCGTGCCCCATGGCCTGCCGACCCCCGGGCTGCCCGACCTGAGCCTGTTCAGCATGGAGCTGCTCGGCGGTGCGGCGGCGGTCGCCGCCCTCGTGCTCATCCAGGGCGCGGGTGTGGCGGAGGCCGTCCCGAACCCGGACGGGTCACGCAGCTCGACCCGGCGCGACTTCGCCTCCCAGGGGATCGCGAACATCGCGGCCGGCGTGTTCGGCGGGCAGCCGGTCGGCGGCTCGGTCGGCCAGACGGCGCTCAACCTCACGGCCGGTGCGGCGAGCCGCTGGGCCGCGATCTGGTCGGGCATCTGGATGGGGATCATCCTCCTTGCGTTCTCCGGCCTGGTCGGCAAGGTGGCGATGCCGACGCTCGCGGCGGTCCTCGTCTACGCGGGCGCCAAGGCCGTCTCCCCCCGGGAGCTGGTCGCGGTCGCCCGCGCGGGGCGCATCTCGGCGCTCGCCATGGTGGCGACCTTCACCGCGGTCCTCGCGCTGCCGGTCGCCCAGGCCGTGGGCGTCGGCGTGATCGTCTCGCTGATCCTGCAGCTCAACCAGGAGGCGCTCGACCTGAAGGTGGTGCGTCTGGAGCACGACGCCGCCGGCCGCCTCACCGAGTCCCGTCCGCCGCACGCCGTGTCCGCCGGCGAGGTGGTGCTCCTGGACGCGTACGGCTCCCTCTTCTACGCCGGCGCCCGCACGCTGCAGCGCCGCCTGCCCGTGCCGGTGGCCGAGCAGGGCGACGGCGACGACCCGGGTCCGGTGGTGCTCCTGCGCCTGCGCGGGCGCAACACGCTCGGGGCGACCTTCCTCAAGGTGATCGGCGACTACGCCAGGGCGCTGGACGACGCGCGCGGCGCGCTCTACCTCACCGGCGTGGACCCGGAGCTCGCGGCCGCGTGGGAGCGTGACGGCACCGTCAAGGGCCTGGCCGGCGTGCACATCCGCCCGGCGACGCCGCGGCTGGGCGAGTCCACCCGAGCGGCCCTCGCGTCGGCCACGGCCCGCGACCAGCATCCCGACCACGGCGCGGTCCACCAGGTGCACCTGGCCGAGGACGCCGCGGACGGCGGGGACGCTGAGGACGCTGAAGGCGGCGACGCGAGCGGCGACCGCACCGGCGACGGCCAGTCCCCCGACCATCCTGGAGGCTCCTGATGTCTGCCCTCACCGCGATCCTCATCGGCCTGGTCCTGTGCCTGGCGGGATCGCTCTCCGTCCGCCTCGCGGTGCTGGCCGCCGGCTTCGGCGTCGCCTGGACGCTCGCCACGGCGCTCGACGCCGACACCGGCACGGCACTGCTGATCGGCCTGGGCGGTGCGGTCCTGGCGTTCATGCTGACGCTGCTGGCCGCCCGGTTCCTCTTCTTCGTCGGCGGGCTGTGCGTCGGCGCGGTGATCGGCGCCAAGCTGTTCGTGCTCGTGCAGGGTGGCGGCGCCGACCTGCTGCTCCTGCTCATCGTGGTCCCCGCGGTGGCGCTGGCCGGCGGTCTGCTCGCCCGCCGGTTCGAGCACCCGTTCCTCCGGTGGGGCACGGCGGTCGGCGGCGCGGCGCTGGTGCTGTCCGGCATCGGGCACCTCTGGGCCGACGTCGCCGGCGACCTCTGGCGTCCGCAGTCCACCGCGGGCGTCGCGCTGGCGCTGGTGCTCTGGGCCGTGCTCTCCGTCGTGGGCTGGGTCGTCCAGCGGCGCGGCGTGCCGGGGCGGCGCAAGAGCCCGGCGGGCCCGTGACCGAGCCGGTGGCACCGGCGGCTCAACCGAGGAGCCGCACCAGCCCGCGCACCGTGAAGACCATGCCGAACACCAGGAGCACCGCTGCCCCGATCATCCGGTCGTTCCGGACCAGCCAGGCCCGCACCGCATGGAGCTGACGGCGACCGGGCAGCCCCGTGACCGCGTAGACCACGGTCGGCACCACGTAGTCCAGCACGGCGGCGACCACGAGGACCAGCACGGCGACCACCTGCACCCCCAGCGTGACGTCGGCGGTGACGACCGACCCCAGGCCGGAGACGTAGATGGCGACGTTGGGGTTGACGAGCGCGAGCACCACCGCGCTGCCGACCAGCACCGGCACCCTCGGGGAGGCCAGCCCGCGGGCCCACGCCGGCAGCTCCTCCCCCGTGCTCGCGTCCCCGGCGCGCCGGGTGGCCGGCCGGCGGACGACTGCCGCGACCCCACCGGCGAGGAACAGGACGCCGACGACCAGGCCGATCCAGCCGCGCACCGTGCCGGGAGCGTCGGTCTCGTGCGCGCTGGACGCCCGGCCGACGACCAGGGCGACGGCCCCTAGGACCGCATAGACCACCAGCACGGTGCCACCGAACACGACGACGTTGCGGTAGGGACGTGCGGACCCCAGCAGCAGGAGACACGCCACGATCGCCGCGGGGGTCACGGCGAGTCCGATGATCTCGGGTGCAAGCGCTGCCAGCACGTCGCCCATCCGTCCAGCGTCGCCCGGTCCGCGGCCGGGCGCGTCACCCCTTCCGGGTGACCTGGCGCCCGCCGGCCCTTGCCTACGGTCGGCCCGGACCACCCCTGTCATCCCCGGAGAGGCGGCTTCCGTGGCCAGTTTCCTCGCCCCGTCGTTCTCGGGGTACGAGCACCGATGGATACGTCCCGACATCCTCGCGGGCCTCGCGGTCTGGGCGGTGCTCGTGCCCGAGTCGCTGGCCTACGCCACCATCGCCGGGGTGCCACCCGTCGTCGGCCTCTACGCGGCGGTGCCCGCCCTCGCCCTCTACGCGGTCGCAGGCACGTCGCGCCAGCTCGTGGTCTCCCCGATGTCGGCGACCGCCGCGCTCTCGGCGGGCATCGTCGCGAGCGTCGCCGGAGCCGACGGCGACCCGGTCGCCCTGACCACCGCGCTCGCCCTGGCGACCGGCATCGCGGCGATCATCGCCGGCCTGCTCCGCCTGGGCTTCCTCGCCGCCTTCATCTCCGAGCCGGTGCTCAAGGGCTTCATCATCGGCCTCGCGCTGACGATCATGATCGGTCAGGTACCCGACCTGATCGGGGTCGAGGGCGGGCACGGCAGCTTCTTCGAGAAGACCTGGGCCCTGCTCGGTCAGCTCGGCGACGTCGACGCGCTCACCCTCACGGTCGGCCTGGCGAGCCTCGCCGCGCTCGTCGTCGTGCGCCGCACCATGCCCTTCCTGCCCGGTTCGCTCGTCGTGGTGCTCCTGGCGATCGGCGCCGCGATCCTGTTCGGTCTGAGCGACCGGGGGCTGGCCGTCGTGGGTCACATCGACGCGGGCCTGCCGCGCGTCGGGCTCCCCGACGTGACGGCCCCGCAGTTCCTGGAGCTCCTGGGCGGTGCGGTGGGCCTGATGCTCGTCGGGTTCGCCGAGGGCCTCGGCGCCGCGAAGACCTACGCGGCGAGCCGGGGCTACGACGTGGACCCGAACCGTGAGCTCGTGGGCCTCGGGATATCGAACCTCGGCTCCGGGGTGCTCTCCGGGATGGTCGTCAACGGAAGCCTGTCGAAGACCGCGGTCAACGCGAGCGCCGGCGCCCGGTCCCAGATCTCCGCCCTGACCGCCGCGGCCCTGACGGTGGTCACCCTGCTCTTCCTGACCGGTGTCTTCGAGCAGCTTCCGCTGGCGACCCTGGCCGCCGTCGTCGTGGTCGCCGTGGTGGAGCTGGTCGACGTCCGGTCGCTGCGCCGGCTGTGGCGGGTGCGGACGGGTCGCCTGGTGCACGTCTACCAGGTCACGGCCCGGGCGGACTTCATGGCTGCCGGTGCCGCCCTCCTGGGGGTCCTGATCTTCGACACCCTGCCCGGCCTCGTCATCGGCATCGCCGTGTCGCTGATCCTCCTGCTCGCCCGGACGTCGCGCCCGCGGGTCACGGTGCTCGCCCCCGTGGGCGACGAGCTGGGCCGCCCCTGGGTGGACGCGGAGCGCAACCCCGACTACGCCACCGTGCCCGGGGTGCTCGCGGTGCGGGTCGAGGGGTCCCTGCTGTTCGCGAACGCCGAGTTCGTGCGCGCACGGATCCGGCACCTCGCGGCCGAGGCGTCCGACCTGCGGCTCGTCGTCCTGGACGGCCGCGGGACACCGTCGGTGGACGTGACCGCCGCCGCGATGCTGGTCCAGCTCCGCGGAGACCTGCGGCGCGACGGCGCCGACCTGGCGCTCGCCGAGGGCATCGGCCAGGTGCGGGACGTCCTGGCCCGGATCGGCGCTGAGGGCGAGCCTCCGCTGTTCAGCACGCTCGACGACGCCATCCGGTCGGGCCGTCCGGACGACGAGACCGGCTGAGCAGGTTCACCGGGAACGGGTGAGGCCCGGGCGCCGCCCGAGCGCTGGAGTAGCAGGGTCAGGCCACTGTCGTTGATCCCGAAGGAGCCTCCCATGTCTCAGGCAACACTGACCGTCTGGAAGTTCAAGAGCGCCGACGGCGCGGAGACCGCGTCGAACACGGTCCAGCAGCTCGCGAAGGAGAACCTCGTCGTCATCCACGACGCGGCGACCGTGCGCTGGGAGGAGGGCGCCAAGAAGCCCAAGACCCGCCAGCTCGCCTCGACGACCGGCGCCGGCGCCCTCGGCGGCTCCTTCTGGGGCATGCTCTTCGGTCTGCTCTTCTTCGTCCCCCTGCTGGGCGCGGCCATCGGTGCGGCCACCGGAGCCCTGAGCGGTGCCCTCACGGACGTGGGGATCGACGACGGCTTCATCAACCGGGTCCGGGACGAGATCACGCCAGGCACCTCGGCGTTGTTCATCATGTCCTCGGACGCGGTGGTGGACAAGATCCACGACGCGTTCGCGGGCCAGGAGCCGCCGGAGCTCATCTTCACCAACCTCAGCACCGAGCAGGAGGCCGCGCTCCGCGAGGTCTTCGGCGAGGACTGACCGATACCGACCGCCGAGTACGTCTACCAGCTCGACGTGGCGAGCTGGGGATGGATCCACATCGTCGTGGGAGCGGTCGCGCTCGCGACGGGGGTCGGTGTCCTCGCCGCCCAGGCTTGGGCTTGTACGGCCGGAATTGTGCTCGGCGTCCTGTCGAGCATCGCGAACTTTGCATTCCTGCCTTATTACCCCATATGGAGCGCGATCATTCTCGCGTTCAATGTCGCCGTGATATGGGCGTTGTGCACCCTTCTCACCACGGGGAACGGCGACTGAACGCCTGAGATCGGGCGGTTCCCGCCACTTACCGAGCGACAATCGATACGGGCATGCATTATTACCTGTAAGCGCATGACTGATTCTTGAGCCAACGTTATTCATGTCAAGTCATGTACGGATATCAGGTATGTGAAAACGCATTCGGCGGCTGGGGGGCGGCCGCCACCTCACCTTTCGAGTGGAGGACAGCGCGGTATGCATCCCGAATCGATACCAGTTGCGCAGCGCCGAGGAACCCTCGCCCCGCGGGCACCCCGGATGATGGTCGCACCAGAGCCCTCCGGCAGAACCCGCCCGCTCGTCGACGACGCTCCCCCACCCCGCCTACCGCGCATCTACGTACCGCGCCCCCGCCTGTGGCAGCGGCTGGACGAGGCGATCGAAGGATCCGTCACGCTGGTCGTGGCCCCGGCGGGGGCCGGTAAGACGCTGGGCACCGCGGGTTGGCTCCGGTACTCGGCCTCGCGGCGGGCCGAGCACGCCGTCTGGATCCGCGCCGACGACTCCTGGACAACCGAGCGGCTCGGCCCGGTCCTCGACGCCCCAGGACACGCACCGGGGTCGACGCCGTCCCTGGTCGTCGTCGACGACGCCCATCTCCTGCCCGCCGCGACGCTGCGCCACATCGACGAGCGGCTCAACACCGCACCGGAGTCCCTGCGGGTCCTCCTGCTGAGCCGCTGGGCCCTGCCGCTGACCCGGCTGGTCCCCGAGCTCCTCGGCAACTTCACGTTCCTGCGCGGGGACCTGCTGCGGCTGAGCGACGCCGAGAGCGCGTCGCTCGTCGCCCAGCACGCCAGGACCGACAGCGCGCAGGTGCTCGCCGCGGTGGCCCGCCAGGCCGACGGCTGGTGCGCCGCCGCGGTGCTCGCCGCCCGCGGCCTGAGCGCCACACCGGACCAGGCGGTCGCGGCCCGCCTGCTCGCCGCCGACGCCGTGCCGATCGCCGCCCGCGTGGCCGGCGAGGTCTTCGGCACCCTCACCCCGCGGCAACGGCACCTCCTGCTGTGCATCGCCGGGGAGGACGCGATCACCGTCCCCACGGCAGCGCACCTGTCCCACGACCCGCACGCCGGAGAGATCCTCGGCGAGCTGGAGGACACGGGTCTGCTCCTGCTGCGCGCGAACCACGACGGGTGCGACGACGGCTCCGCGGTCCCGGGCCCGCAGGAGCCAGGCGCCCCGGACGGGTTCCGGGTCCATCCGCTGCTCGTCGAGGTGGTCCGGCAGCGGCTCGCGGCCGGCGGCGTCGACGCCGTCCGCGCCCGCGCCACCGTGATCCGTGCGGTGAGCCTCGACGTGGCGCGCGGCAACCTGTCCGAGGCGTTCGCCCGGCTCGTCCGGGTCGGCGCGCCGCTCGAGGCCGCCGAGGTCCTCGCCCGGGACGGCATCCGCATGGTCCTGAACCAGTGCGGCCGCGACGAGGTGGGCGAGTTCGTCCGCGCCGAGCCCGAGGTGGTCGACGACCGCCCGGACATCTGGTTCGCCATCGCGCTCGACTGCTGGGTGCGGGACGACGTCGAAGGAGCACGCCACTGGGGCGACCGGATCCTGGACGCCCGGCGGCGCTGGTCGCACTCGTGGCTCCCCGGCGGCATGGACGGTCTCGACGCGACGCTCGCCTGCGTGCGGCTGTGGCGGGTCGCGCTCGGGCTCGAGCCCGCGTACGCGGCCGTCGGTCACGCCAAGCGGGTGCTGGTCGCGTCGCAGACCCGCCCGGCCGTCCGCGAGGCGAACGCCGAGGTGCTGCCCGTGCTGGCCAACGAGCTGGGTGTGGCGCAGAACTGGCTGGGTGAGCTCACGGACGCCGAGGCCAGCCTCACGCTCGCCGTCAGCCTGTCCCACAGCCAGGGTCTGGCGCCGCTGGGCACCAGCGCCCTGAGCCACCTCGCCTTCAACCAGTACATGCGCGGACGAGAGAGCGCATGTATCGAGCTGGCCGGCGAGGTCCTCGTCGCGACGCGTGCTCCCGGTGCGACGCAGCTCCGGTTCGTCGCGGCGCGGGCCGACCTCGCGCAGCTGCTCGCGCGCCTCCTGGACGTGCCGGAACCGACCGAGGCCGCCGGGAACCCTTTCCCGGACGCCAGGTACCACAGCGGCGACCTGTGCACCCGGTTCTGGTTCCGCGTCTGGGACGCCCGCCAGGAGGTACTCGTCGGCAACGTGGTCGCGGCACAGCGCATCCTCGCCGGCCCTGGCGAGTGCCTGCGGCTGACGGACGACCAGCTCCCCGAGCACCTGCGGGTCGCCCTCCTGGTGGAGCGCGCCTTCGTCGCCACGCTGGCGAGCGACCGGGAGACGCTCAAGACGGTGCACAGCACCCTCGGACGACTCGGAGCCGTGGGCGAGTCGGCGCTCGTCCAGGGGCTGCGCGCCGACCGGGACGGCGACCGGCGGGGTGCCGCCGCCGCGTTCGAGACGGCCTCCGCCGACGCCACCTACTCCCAGCCGCCGACCCGCGCGATCGCGCTGGCGTGCGAGGCACAGCTGCTCGACGCGCTGGGCGACACCGCGCGTGCGCACGACCGGCTGGCGGAGGCGGTCTCGGTCACCGAGGCGCGCCGCAACGCGAGCCCCTTCCTCGGCTGGGTCCGGCAGGGCACCCCGATCGAGACGCTGCTGAGGCGGCTCGCCGAGCGCCCGGCCACCCGGTGGCTGCACGAGCTCACCACCACGGCGTCCGGCCGCCCGGACGTCACCGCGCTCTACGCGTCGATGACCGCGACGCCCCGTGAGCTCGACGACGTCAGCCAGGCCCTCACCCCGCCGGCCCTGAGCCCCCGCGAGCGCGAGGTGCTCAACGAGCTCGCCCGGGGCGCGACGTACGCGGACATCGCCGCCGCCCTGTTCGTCTCGGAGAACACCGTCAAGACCCACGTGTCGAGCCTCTACACCAAGCTCGCGGCGTCCCGCCGCAGCGAGGCGCTCAAGATCGCCCGCAGCTTCCACCTGCTCTGACGCCGCCGCCGGCCCGCGCCGCCCGGCGGGCACCTCACCCGAAGCAGGTGAGCACACCGGGCCACCGCGCGGCTTGGCTGGTCGGTGTGGAGGCGAGAACATGACAGTTCCCGAACCGGCGCCCGTCGCGACCCCGGGGCGGGGCGAGCCCACCTCGCGCCGTCCGCCGCGCTGGCTCCCCCGAGCCCTCTTCATGGGGGTCGTGGCCGTCTATCTCGGAGCGTTCGGCTGGTACGCCATCGGCACGCTGCAGGCCCTCGCGATCAACGTGCTCATCGCGTTCTTCCTCACGCTGGCACTGGACCCCATCGTGGTCTGGTGCGTGCGGCGGGGCTGGCGCCGTCGGCTGGCGGCCGGCGTCTCGCTCGGCGGGTCCCTCGTCGCCATCGCGCTGGTCCTGGCGCTGTTCGGCAACCTCTTCGTCCAACAGCTCGTGCAGCTCCTGCGGACCGTGCCCGACATCTACACCGAGGTCCAGAACCTGGCCGAGGAACGGCTCGACGTCGCCATCCCGGACTCCGACGACCTGGTGCTCGGCGTGCTGACGCGGTTCGGCAACGACGTGGCGTCGGGCGCCTGGCTGTTCGGCACCAGCGTGATCGGCGGGCTCTTCGCGGTGCTGACCATCCTCCTGGTCACCTACTACCTCCTGGCGGCCGGGCCGCGGTTCCGCGCCGCGGTGTGCCGCTGGCTCACCCCCGCACGGCAGCAGGAGGTCCTCACGCTGTGGGAGATCACGCAGGTGAAGGTCTCGGACTTCATCAACACCCGCATCGTGCTGGCCGCGCTCTCCGGCGCCTTCACCTTCGTGTTCCTGCTGATCCTCCGCACCCCCTACGCGCTGCCGCTCGCCGTGTTCGTCGGGGTCGTCTCGCAGTTCGTCCCGACCATCGGCACGTATCTGGGCGGAGCGCTGCCCGTCGTGGTCGCGCTGACGTCGCAGGGCATGCCCCAGGCGCTCGGCGTGCTCGCGTTCGTCATCGCGTACCAGCAGCTGGAGAACCTGTACTTCTCCCCCAAGGTCTCCGCGAAGGCGCTGCAGATGAACCCTGCCGTGAGCTTCGTCGCGGTCCTGGGGTTCGGTGCGCTCTTCGGCGCGCTGGGCGCGTTCCTCGCGCTGCCCGTGGCCGCCACGATCCAGGCCACGGCCAACACGTATCTGCGCAGGCACGCGCTCATCGAGTCGCACATGCTGCAGGACCCGGTCCGCCGCCGGTCCGGCCGCGACGACGAGGCGCGCCACGGCGGGCCGGCGGACGAGACGGACCCGGCGGACCCGGCGACCTAGATGATCTTCGGGAATGCGATGAGCAGTCCGATGCCCACCAGCAGGAGGACCCCGGCACCCCCGAGCAGGGCCCAGGACCGGCGCTCGGAGTCGAACCGGCTGGAGAGCGCGCCGAAGAACAGCACCAGCGCGAAGAGCACGGTCAGCAGGGTGTAGTTGTCCCCCCGCCGGTTGTCGGCCAGCGCGTCGGCGAAGTACTCGTCGGCGCGTGCGTCGGCCTCCTGTGCCTCGACCTTGCCGGGCGGTACGTACTCCTCCAGCGCGAACGGGCTCCGGGGCGCGTCCGGGTTCTTCAGCGGACGCGCCGCGAGCCAATCGTCGAACGCCGGTGCGAAGTGGTCCGTGAAGCGTTCGCGGGCGAACTCCTCCAGCCGCGGGTCGTTCTCCGCGGTGGCCTCGAGCCAGATGCCGAACACCTGCAGGTCGACGGCGCGTGCGGCTTCCGCGGTCGTCGCCGCACGCGCCGCCTCGATCCGTTGGGTCGAGGCCCTGGAGAACGAGATCGACATCTCGCCGCTCCACTTGCTCGCCTCGAACCCGCTCCAGGCGGTGAGCACGGCAGTGATCGCCAGCAGCGCGACGGCGACGTTCTCCACGGACCAGTGGCTGTCCGGCTGACGCTTCTCCTCTGCCATGGCTCGGCCCTCAGCGACCCGGCCCGGGCCTCAGCAGCCGAGGTCCTCGGCGACGGCGTCCCGGGCCTCCTGGACCTCGACGGCGTCGTCACGGAGCGATTCGGCCGCGTCGGCGATGGTCGCGTCCCCGCTGAGGTCGTCGACCGACTCCGCGAAGCCGCTCCACGCGTCCTCGAGCGCCTGCCCACGGTCCTCGGCGACGGCGTCCGCCGCGGCGTCCAGGTCCTGCCACGCCGTGCGGACCTCGTCGCGCGCGGACCGCACGTCCTCGACCGTGGCGTCCGGGGTCAGTGTCATGTCGAGGTTGTCGAGCGCGACGGTGAGCTCTTCCGCCGCGCCGCACGCTGCTTGGGTGTTCTCCTCCGGCGTCTCGCTGGAGCACGCGGCCGTCACCAGGATCATCAGCCCGACCAGGACTCCTGTGGTCCGTCTCATGTTCATGCCCTTCTGCCATCGGTACGGATCGCCCCGAGGGGCCGAGTTCAGATGCGGCAGCCCACCGCAGCGCGGCGACTCAGCGCAGCAGCTTCGCCTTGGCCGCCGCGAACTCCTCGTCGGTGAGCACGCCCTGTCCGTGCAGGTCACCGAGCTGGGTCAGCTGCGCGAGCAGCTCGTCGTTCGCGCCGCCTCCACCGGCGCCGCGCGGCTGCGCCATCGGCTGCGGCGCAACGGCCTGTGGTGCAACGGGCTGCGGCGGCGCCACCGGGGCCTGGCTCTGCTGCTCGTACTGCTGGGCCTCGTAGCGCTGCTGGGCACGGTTGGCCTGGCGGCGGCCGACGGCACCGGCTGTCGCCTGGGCGGTACCCGCGATCACCGCGGTACGTGCCGCGGTGCCCAGCAGGCCCGGCCTGCCAAAGCGTCGTAAGGGGGCCATGTCGATGCTCCGTTCCGGTGAGGGTGGTGGTGGGGTGGCGCTCAGGCCTGGGCGCTCGGCTCGGCCTCGGCCAGAGCGGCGATCTCGTTGACGGTCACGGCGGGGACCCGCTCGTGCAGGATCACGTCGGCGTCCGCGGTGACGGCCGCCGACACCAGCTGCCGCGACCACGTGTGCTCGATCGCGAGGACGAGCACGGACGTGCCCGGGTCGACCGCCGCGGCGATCTCCCGGAGGTCCTCGTCGCCCGTGAGGCCGGACGCCGGCAGGTCGACCGTGACGAGGTCGACCTCGTCACCGAGGTCGTGCGCCTCCAGGACGGCGAGCTCGCCGTCCTCGCCGCGGCGCACCACGGCGAGGTCCAGCAGGGTGACCGCACCGGTCTCGGCGACCTCGAGCACGGCTCGGGCGACCGCTGGTGGTATGCGTGGAGCGTCGAAGGCGAGTGCGACGAGCTCGACGGGGCCGAACGACGATGGCATGGGATCCTCCAGGGCGGGTTGGGTGGGCAGACTGGGCACGGGCCGTACCTCACCCGTTCCGTACCGCACGGGCGACGGCGCTCCGCGCCACGCCCGAGACCAGACCGAGGATCGCGAAGCCGATGATCACGTTGATGAGCGCGCTCGCCAGCTTGCTGGCGAGGTCGGCATCGGTGATGAACGGCGCCACACCTGCCACGACGGTGGCGAGGCCCACGATCCAGCTGAAGAACGACAGGGCGCGCGGGGTGCTCAGCAGCAGGAGGTGGACCAGCGCCACCGCGATCAGCGCGGCGACGGCGGCGACGGACATGAGCCAGACCGTCGACACGTCACCCCAGACCCCGTCGCCCTCGGGTGCCAGGATGGGGATGCCGAACACGCCCCGGAAGACCACCACGCCCACCAGGGCGATCAGCGCCACGACCAGGGCAGTCGCCACGCCGCCGGACCACAGGGTCCGGGCGTCGATGCTGCGCGAAGGAACTGGAGCACCTTGCGGTTGCTGTCCATAGACAGCCATAAGCTCGCCTCCTGTACTCGTCGTGACTCGTCGGTCCCGTCGTCCTGCTCTGTCTGCCCTGCGACTGTGCGTGGTCCCCGCGGGCGAAGTACTCACCCGTTGCGGGTGAAGGTGGGCGGTTCGGTGTCGTCGCCGCGACCGACGGGACTGTCCTGGGCGAACACGGAGGCCCAGTCGTCCTTCATGCTGATGGTCGTCCAGCCGAGACGCCGGGCCGTCGTCGTGATGGGTTCGCCGGCCGCGAAGGACTGCGCCTCGCTGGCGTAGCCGAACTCGCGGTCGGGGTCGTCGTGGTCCACCAGGAGGGAGAGGTGCGGGCCGTCCGCGGCGGCCGCCCACTCGAGCAGCTCCGTGTCCCCGGCGGAGTTGCCGGCCGCGAGCGCCGGCGCCCTGCCCAGCTGGGTCTGGATGTTGGTGACCTTGGCGGCGCCCTCGTTGACGTCGCCGAGCACCCGTGCGGTGCGCCGCAGTGCCGGGCGGCCGCGGGGGTCCTGCTCCAGCTCGTACGCGATCATGGTGCCGACCACCCGTTCGGGCGGTACGCCGTACAGCTCCTGGCTGACGGCGCGGACGAACTCGGTGCCGCCGCCGGTCACGACACCGATCGAGAAGTCGAGCCCCTGGAGGGCGTCGAGCAGCTCCAGCATCGGGCCGTAGCGGACGTCGCTCAGCGGGCGGCCGAGGGTCGGGTGGGTGCTGGACCGCAGGAACGCGCGGACCTCGCGGGTGAAGGCGCGTGGTTCGAGCCCTTGGAAGAGCCCGGCCAGGGCCAGGGCCACGCGTTCGAGCCCGATCTCCCCGACCGCCGAGACGTCGCCCGCGAGCACCGCCCGGAACTCGGCCTCCTCGGCGAGCGCGGGTTCGTCCTGCACGCGCCGCCGCAGGGCGTCGAGGAAGAACTCGTACTGGACGTAGGTCGGCCGCTCGCACCACAGGGTGCCGTCGTTGTCGAAGTAGGCGACGCGGTCCTCGACGGGGATGGACGGCGCGGCCTCCAGGAACCCGAGCACGGCGTCGCGGGTCGCTCCGGGGCGCCACGACGGGAGCCGGCCGTCGGGGGCCGGGACGCCGCTCATGACGCCATCCCCAGGAGCCGGGCGCCCGCCGGCACCGCCGGGGCGGTGTCGTTGTGGACGCACCGGAAGCCCACGTGGCTCATCCCGGTGTCGACCGCCTGCGGCCGGCGCGCCGCCGGGCGGTAGCGGAGGCAGTAGGTGTCGGCGCAGAGGAAGGACCCGCCCTTGATGACCTTGCGCGGGACCGCGAACTGCGGCTGGCGGGGGTCCCGGCTCGCGTCGGCGTCGCCCCCGCGGGGGTTGACGGGTGCGCAGCACGGTTCGAGCGCGGCCTCGGGGTGCCGGTCGGTCCACCAGTCACCGGTCCATTCCCAGACGTTCCCGGCCATGTCGTACAGCCCGTACCCGTTCGGGGCGAACGACCCGACGGGTGCGGTGCGCAGCCAGCCCGACTCCCCGGTGGACCGCCACGGGAAGTCCGGGCCGTCCCACGTGTTCGCGAGGATGCGGCCACCGGGCCGCGGTTCGTCGCCCCAGGTGAAGGCGGCGCCCTCGACGCCGCCCCGGGCGGCGTACTCCCACTGGGCCTCCGTCGGCAGGTCGGCGCCGGCCCACGCGGCGTAGGCGGCGGCGTCCTCGTGGGCGACGTGGACGACCGGGTGGTCCCCACGGTCGTCGATCCCGGACCCGGGCCCCTCGGGGCGACGCCACGAGGCTCCGGGGACCCAGGCCCACCACTGGCTGAGGTGGCGCAGGTCCACGGGTCCGGGGGTCGGTGTGAACACCATGGACCCGGCCGCGAGGTTCTCGGGTGGCGCGCCGGGGTAGAGCGCCGGGTCCAACGGCCGCTCGGCCACGGTCACGTACCGCGTCGCCGTGACGAACGCGTCGAACTGCGCGTTCGTCACGGCGAAGCGGTCGATCCGGAACCCGTCGACCCGCACGGGGTGCGCGGGGGACTCCTCCGGGTAGTGGGCGTCGGAGCCCATGGTGAACGTCCCGCCGTCGAGCACGACGGCGTCGTCGGCGTGGGGGCGCTGCTCGCCCGTGGCGTGCGCGTGGTCGGTGTGGGTGGTCATGCGCTGGTGATTCCCGACTGGAGCTTGGCGAGGACCTGTTCGACGTTGAAGCTGGCTGGTTCCTGGCGGGCCGGGAACTCGGCCAGCGTCTCCAGCATCTCGGCCACGTACGCCTGGGCGGGCACGAGCAGCCAGACGTGGTCCAGCATCCAGTCGAAGTAGGAGTTCGACGTGATGTCCGCCCGTTCGAACGGGTCGGTGCGCAGGTTGAAGATCTTGGGTGCGCGCAGCTCGACGTAGGGTTCCAGCCAGATGTCGAGCGTGCCGGCCGCGCGCTGTTCGAGGAACACGATCTTCCA
This sequence comes from Promicromonospora aerolata, assembly GCF_042682255.1. Lineage (NCBI taxonomy): Bacteria > Bacillati > Actinomycetota > Actinomycetes > Micrococcales > Promicromonosporaceae > Promicromonospora > Promicromonospora aerolata. The sequence continues at coordinate 5,874,624 of NZ_JBHUHF010000001.1, read as the reverse complement.
GTTGTCGAAGCGCAGCGCGGTGAGGTCGCCGTCGTCGGACACGTAGAAGAAGTGCTTGCGCGGCGACTCGTCGGTCTCGCCGGTGAGGTAGGCGAGCTGGTCGTGGCCGTCGAGGTGCACCTTGTAGCGGGTGCCGGCGAGCTCCGTCCCCTCGCGCAGCTTGTCGGCGATGGCGGGCTCTCCCGCGGCCGCGAGCAGCGTCACGAACCAGTCGTTGTGGCTGAAGAGCCCGTTCAGGATGGTGCCCTCGGGGATCCGGCCCGGCCAGCGCACCATCGCCGGGACCCGGTAGGCGCCCTCCCAGTTGGAGTTCTTCTCGTTGCGGAACGGTGTCATGCCGGCGTCGGGCCAGCTGTTCATGTGCGGGCCGTTGTCGGTGGAGTAGACGACTATCGTGTTCTCGGCGATACCGAGCTGGTCGAGCTCGTCGAGCAGGCTGCCGACGACCTCGTCGTGGTCGAGCATCGTGTCGTGGTACTCCGACTGCCACCGGCCGGCCCGGCCCTTGCTCTCGGGCTTGCCGTGGGTACGGAAGTGCATGTGGGTCGAGTTGAACCACAGGAAGAACGGCTCGTCGTCGCCGGCCCTGCCGCGCATGAAGTCGAGCGCGGCGTCCCGGAACTCCTCGTCGACGGTCTCCATGCGCTTCTTGGTCAGTGGGCCGGTGTCCTCGATCCGCTGCGTGCCGTCGTCGTTCGCCCACGAGTGGATCACGCCGCGCGGCCCGAACTTCTCCCGGAACCCGGGGAACTCCGCCTCCGTCGGGTAGTCGTCCAGCTCGGGCTCCTCCTCGGCGTTCAGGTGGTACAGGTTGCCGAAGAACTCGTCGAAGCCGTGGGCCGTCGGCAGGTGCTCGTCCCGGTCGCCCAGGTGGTTCTTGCCGAACTGGCCCGTGGCGTACCCCTGCTCCTTGAGCGCCGTCGCGATCGTGGGGTCCTCGTCCTGGAGACCGACCTTGGCGCCCGGCATGCCCACCTTCGTCATCCCGGTCCGGTACGGGTTCTGCCCGGTGATGAACGCCGCCCGGCCCGCGGTGCAGCTCTGCTCGCCGTAGTAGTCGGTGAACCGGGCACCCTCCGCCGCGATCCGGTCGATGTTCTCGGTGCGGTACCCCATCACCCCGTCGGAGTACGCACTGATGTTGGTGATCCCGATGTCGTCACCCCAGATGACGACGATGTTCGGCTTGTCGGCCACGATGTCTCCTTCGTGTGGGCGGTTCTCGTGCTACCGCGTCAGGACGGGTCGTCCCTGGCGGTGGACAGGGGTCGGGCGAGCAGTTCGACGAGCGCGATGAGCACGCCGGCGCCGACGGCGATCCCGACGACGAGGCCGGCCGTCGGGTTCGCGGCGAGGAGGAAGACCAGGATCGCGAGCGCGACGACGGCCGTGCGGGCGACACCTCGGTACCGGGCGAGCCACCCGCCGACCGGGCCGGGCGTCACACCACGCCCCTCGGCCCACCCGCGCGCCTTGCCGAAGCCGGTGCCGATGCCGGACCGCAGGCTGCGCGCCGAGGCGCTGGACCCGCCCAGGTAGGCGACCAGGGCCACGACCAGGCCGAGCACCGCGGCCGTGCGCAGGGCGACGCGCAGGAAGGCGACGAGCTGGTCGAAGACGACCTCGGCGGCGTCCAGCCGCACCACTGCCCCGCTGAGCGCGTCGAGGTACAGGCCGCGGGCCACCACGAGGCCGACCGCCAGCACCAGCATCGCCGCGGCGAGCGCGAGCCCGGCGGCGACCAGCGCCCGCAGGTGACGGTGCGCGACGGCGACGCCGGCGCCCAGCAGGCCGAGGACGATCCACGGGAGCCAGGTCCCCAGGGCGACGACCTGGGCGTACCGGTTGCGGGCCTCGACCAGCTGCGACGTCTCCAGGACGGTGAACGTCGCGTTGATCGTGGGCAGGTTGGCCGCGAGCCCGAACCCCCGCTCGTCCAACCGTTCCTTCAGCAGCTCGATCATCCCGGCGAGCTGGATCGTGAGCTGACCGTCCTGCCCCACCTGGACGACGTCGCCCCCGGTCCCGCGCAGGACCGCCACCAGCTGCTCGTGCGCCACCCGGTTGGCCTGGTCCCACGAGTCCGCGAACTCGTCGCTCGTCACGACCCGGTCGGCGGTCTGCCGTACGAACGACTCGACCCCGCTGGTCAGCGGCGCCTCGAGCGTGGCGAGGGCCTGGGTGGCGCGGGGTGGGACGTCCTGCTCGGCCAGTCCGGCGGTGACGCCGTCGACCAGCGCACCGACGTCGATCCGGGACATCACGGCCTCGGTCAGCCGGCCCGCGAGGGCGGACCGGACGGTCGGGTCGTCGGCCAGGGGGCCGACCGTGTCGACGTAGCGGTCGGTGTCGGTCAGCGTGCGTTCGGTCCAGGCGGCGGCGACGGCGACGGGTGCCAGCAGGGCGCCGACGACGATCAGGACGACGGCGGCCGCGCTCCGCGCACGGTTGCGGGCCGACGTGCCGGACGGGCCGGCGGGCGTCGTCGGCCCGTCGGCGAGGCGCCGGCGGAGCGCCTCGTTCTCCCGTTCGAGCGCGGCGAGCCGGGCCGCGACGTCGTGCTCCGCTCCGGTCGCCTCGCTCATGCTGTCGCTCCCCTCGGTACGCACCGCAAGGTGGCTGCACCTGCCGGGTTCGATGCTTGCGGGAGCACGCACGAGGGGCCTCACCCAGAATGGGTGAGCGCTCAGGAAGCGGTCCGGAGAGCGATGTGAGCTCTCGGCAATACTTCTGCCAGACTGCCGGGCTCAGGTATGACCCGCACGTAAGTCTTTTCCGCAACGAAACTGGAGCGACTCCATGACCCCCGAGGCTTGGAAGACGATCGCGATCGTCGCGTACCTCGCACTGATGCTGGGTATCGGCTATGCGGCGTTCCGCCGCACGGACAACCTCGACGACTACATGCTCGGTGGCCGGCGACTGAGTCCCGGCGTCGCCGCCCTGAGCGCCGGCGCGTCGGACATGTCCGGCTGGCTGCTGATGGGCCTGCCCGGCGCCATCTACGTGAGCGGGCTCGTCGAGTCCTGGATCGCCATCGGTCTGACGATCGGCGCCTGGCTCAACTGGAAGTTCGTGGCGCCGCGCCTGCGCGCCTACACGGAGACGGCGAAGAACTCGATCACGATCCCGAGCTACTTCGAGAACCGCCTGCACGACACGTCGCGCCTGCTGCGCGTCTCGTCGGGCGTCATCATCCTGGTGTTCTTCACCTTCTACGTCTCCTCCGGCCTGGTCGCCGGTGGCACGTTCTTCGAGGGCTCGTACGGGTTCGACTACACGACCGGCATCTGGGTCGTCGGCGGCGTGACGCTCGCGTACACGCTGTTCGGCGGGTTCCTCGGCGCCACCTGGACCGACGTCGCGCAGGGCAGCATGATGCTGCTCGCCCTGATCGCCGTTCCCGTGGTCGCGTTCTTCGACCTCGGCGGCTGGGAGCCGATCCGCGAGGGCATCCTCGCCGCGGAGTCCAGCGGCGCGGCCAACCACCTGTCGTTCGTGGCCGGCGCGTCCGCCACCACCATCATCTCCGCCGCCGCGTGGGGCCTCGGCTACTTCGGCCAGCCGCACATCATCGTCCGCTTCATGGCGATGCGCTCCCCGCAGGACGCCGTCGCCGGACGCCGCATCGGCATCAGCTGGATGATCGTGACCGCGCTCGGCGCGATCGTCACCGGACTGATCGGCGTCGCCTACGTCAACGTGCACGGCGAGACGCTGGAGAACCCGGAGACGGTGTTCCTGTACCTGTCGCAGGTCCTGTTCCACCCGCTGGTCGCCGGCCTGGTCCTGGCCGCCGTCCTCGCGGCGATCATGTCGACGATCTCGTCCCAGCTCATCGTCTCGTCCTCGGCCCTGGTCGAGGACCTCGTCAAGATCACGGGCAAGGAGATGTCCGCTCGCACCCAGGTGATGCTGGGCCGCGCCGGCGTGCTGATCGTCGCCGTGATCGCGGCGATCATCGCGTTCGGCCGGACCGACACCATCCTCGACCTCGTCGGGTTCGCCTGGGCCGGGTTCGGTGCGGCGTTCGGCCCCATCGTGCTGCTGAGCCTGTACTGGCGCCGGCTCACCCGCTGGGGCGCGCTGTCCGGCATGGTCGTGGGCGCCGTCGTCGCCTTCGGCTGGGGCCGGTCCCCCCTGGCCGACACGCTCTACGAGCTCGTCCCCGGCTTCGTGCTGGGTGGGCTCGTCGCCATCGTCGTCAGCCTGGTCACCCCGGCGCCGTCGGAGTCGATCCGCGAGGAGTTCGCCGAGGCGACCCGCCTCGCGACGGCGAAGAGCACCGTCGCTCCCTGACGCCCGCCCGGTCCGCCCGGCCGCACCCGTACGGCATCGCCGGACGGGTGCGGCCGGCGGATCAGACCGGGCTGAGCCCGGACCAGCCGGCGACCCGGAATCCGTCCCCGTCCTTCGCCACGCGGAACCCGCCGTGCCCGCCGAAGTGGGCAGGCAGCAGGAGCAGATCCCGGTCCGCCGCCTCGGTGAACAGGCGGTCGCGGGTGCGGTAGGCCTGCGCCGGGTCCTCGTCGAAACAGCTGCTGGTGTGCACGTCGAGCACCTGGGCCGGGCTGTGCAGGCTGTCCCCGACGAAGAGCACCTCGTCGCCCCCGGACACCAGCCGGAGGATCGAGGCACCGGGCGTGTGGCCCGGAGCCGCCTCCAGCGTGAGGGCGGCGTCGATCCGATGGCTGCCGCTCCAGGCCATGACCTGGCCGGCCGCCAGCACCGGGGCGACGCTGTCGGCCCAGACCTGGTGCGCCCCTGGCCCCATCACCGTCGCGTTGTCGTGCACCGGGTCCCAGAACGCCAGGTCCTCGGCCGGCATGAGGTACTCCGCGTTGGGGAAGGTCGGTACCCAGGCCCCGTCCACGAGACGGGTGTTCCAGCCCACGTGGTCCGCGTGCAGGTGCGTGTTGACGACGACGTCGACGCTCTCCGGGGTGACCCCTGCCGCTGCCAGGTCGGCGAGATAGGCGGTCTGCAGGTGTGACCAGCTCGGCACGTCCGGCCGGTCCTTGTCGTTGCCCACCGCGGAGTCCACGAGGACCGTCCTGCCCCCGCTGCGAATGATCCAGGTCTGCATCGCGACCCGGGCGGTGCTCTCCATCGTCGTCGCGCCGTCGTCCTCCAGGAAGTACGGCCGCAGCTCGCTCTCGTGCCCGTTCCACGCGGACGGGTCCGTGCCGGGGAAGAACTGGTCCGGGGTCATGCCGATGCTGCCGACGCTCTCCACGACCCGGCTCACCGTGACGTCACCGACGGCGTACCGGTCGCCTGCCGAGGTGGCCTCGACCGTGGTGCTGTCCGTACTCAGGTTCTCGGTCATCGTGTTCTCCGTCCAGGCGCCGCAGACACCCTGTCGCGGCGAGGTCAACGGTCGCCCGGCACACGCGCGGTCCACCAGACCCGCCCGTGGCTATCCCTGGGAGGGTCAGGCACCGGAGGGCGACGTGCTGGAGACTGGCACCATGCCCTCCGACGCCCCCACCGACTCCCTCGGTGCCTTTCTCCGGGCCAGCCGTGCGCGCATCTCCCCGGAGGACGCGGGCGTGCCGCGCTACGGAGACCGCCGCCGCGTCGCGGGGCTGCGCCGTGAGGAGCTCTCGCTGCTCGCGGGCGTCAGCTCCTCCTACTACACCCGCTTGGAGCAGGGCCAGTCCCGCAACGCGTCGCCGGAGGTGCTCGACGCCCTGGCCACCGCCCTCCGGCTCGACGACGCCGAACGCACCCACCTCCGGCGTCTCGCCACCGGCCGCGGCACGCAGCGGACCCCGAGGCGGAGCGCGCCCGAGCGGGTCGACCCGGCCCTGACGGCACTCCTGGGCTCGCTCACGGACGTGCCCGCGCTCGTGCTGGGACGCCGGAGCGACGTGCTGGCCTGGAACCCGCTCGGGCACGCCCTGCTCGCCGGGCACCTGGAGCCCGGTTCCCCGACCACACCCGGAGCCCGGCCGAACATGGCGTCGCTGGTCTTCCTCGATCCCGACACGCGCGAGCTCTACGCCGACTGGCGGGCGAAGAGCCGGGCCGTGGTCGGCAACCTACGCCTCACCGTCGGCCAGCATCCCGAGGACCCCGACCTGGCGAGGCTGATCGGCACCCTCTCGATGTCCAGCACGGACTTCGCCGCCCTGTGGGCAGACCACAAAGTCCGGGCGTGCGCCACCGCGGACTACACGCTGCACCACCCCGTGGTCGGAACCCTCACCGTCACGCAGCAGACCCTGCGGTCGATCGACCAGCCCGACCAGACGCTCGTCACGCACACGACGCTGCCCGGCACCCCCTCGGCCGAGGCACTCTCACTGCTGGCCCAGGTGGTCGGGTCGCGGCCAGTGTGAGGTGGCCGCCGCGATGGCCGTGGCCACCTCCTCGAACCCGGCGTGCGCCCGGCGTCGTGCCATCGTGGTGGTGGGACCGTCGCCGCACACGACCCGGAGGTGAAGCGGTTGACCACGGACGCGTCAGGTTCACCCCAGCTGTGGACGATCGGCCACTGGACCTGCCCGGAGCAGGAGTTCCTGCGGCCGCTCGACGAGCAGGGGATCGAGCTGATCGCCGACGTCCGGGCGCAGCCCGGATCGCGGCGCACCCCCCACTTCGACCAGGACCGGATGCCGCAGTGGCTCGCACGGGCCGGGATCGGCTACGTGCACCTGCCCGAGCTGGGCGGCCGGCGCCGCAAGCAGCAGGTGGATCCCGGCATCAACGCCGGCTGGGAGAACGCGAGCTTCAAGAACTACGCCGACCACACCCTCGGCCCGGAGTACGGGCGGGGTGTCGAGCAGCTCACGACGCTGGCCCAGCACCGGAGGGTCGCCCTGCTCTGCGGCGAGCCGATGCCGTGGCGCTGTCACCGGCTGCTCGTCGCCAACACCCTCGCAGCACGCGGCTGGGTGGTCTGGCACCTGATCGTCGGGGACCGGCCACGACGGCACGAGCTCGGGCGGTGGGGCGCGGCGCCGTCGGTCGACGCCGACCTGAACGTGACCTACCCGGCGGGCGACGACGCCGTCGTCCGGTAGACCGGATCTCCGGATCTCCTGTGAGCCGGACCGACCAGCGAGCCGACACCCGGCGGACGGCGCGCGGCACGGCGCAGGACACGGCGCAGGACTCACCGAAACCTCACAGAGGTTCCCAGAACCCGGCCAGCACCGCCCGGCAGGGTCACCGGCATGAACACGATCGACGTACGAGGACTGACCAAACGCTACGGACCTGACACGGTGGTGGACGACCTGTCGTTCACCGTGGAGGCCGGCCACGTGACCGGGTTCCTCGGCCCCAACGGTGCCGGCAAGTCCACGACCATGAAGATGATCATGGGCCTGGCCGCACCGACCCACGGGTCGGCCACCATCGGCGGCCGGCACTACCGCGACCTGCCCGTTCCGCTCACGCACGTGGGCGCGCTGCTCGACGCCGGTGCCATCCACGGCAGCCGGACCGCCCACGACCATCTGCTGGCGCTGGCGGTGAGCAACGGCCTGCCGACCGCCCGGGTGGGCGCGGTGCTCGAACGGACCGGCCTGACGAGCGTGGCCCGCAAGCACGCCGGAGGGTTCTCGCTCGGCATGCGCCAGCGGCTCGGGATCGCGGCGGCCCTGCTCGGCGACCCACAGGTGCTCATCTTCGACGAGCCGGTGAACGGGCTCGACCCGGAGGGCATCCGGTGGATCCGGGGATTCATGCGCTCCCTGGCCCACGAGGGCCGCGCGGTCCTGGTCTCCAGCCACCTGATGAGCGAGATGGCGCAGACCGCCGACCACCTGGTCGTCATCGGGCGGGGCAAGCTGATCGCGGACACCAGCATGACCGACTTCATGGCCGCCAACGGCGCGGGCACCGTGCTCGTCCGTTCCTCGGAGCCCGGAACCTTCGCACGCCTGCTCACCGCCGCGGGAGCCACCGTGCGGGACGGGCTCGAGTCCTCGCTCGTCGTCTCGGGCATGACCGGTGCCGAGATCGGCCGGCTCGCCGCCTACCACGACGTCGTGCTCAGCGAGCTGGCCCCGCAGCAGGCCTCGCTGGAGGACGCCTTCATGGAGCTGACCAAGGACAGCCTCGAGTACCTGGGAGCCACCTCATGACCACACTCGCCGAAGCCCGCACGCTGCCCGTCTCCGGCACCGTGCCCTTCTCCCGTACGGTCCACGCCGAGTGGATCAAGTTCCGCAGCCTGCGCTCCACCTGGTACACCCTCGCAGGCCTCGCCTTCGCGGGGCTCGGGATCACCGCCCTCTCCATGAGCTCCATGGGAGCGCACTACGCGAGCATGACCCCGGCGGAGCGGATGGACTGGGACCCGACGAACCAGAGTCTGACGACGTACCTCGTCGCCCAGCTGATCATCGGCGTGCTGGGCATCCTCGTCGTCACCTCGGAGTACGCGACCGGCCTGATCCAGACGTCGCTGGCCGCCACCCCGAGCAGGCACCGGCTGCTCGGGGCCAAAGCACTGCTGCTCACCGGCGTCGCCGCGGTGGTGGGGCAGGCCCTGATGTTCGCCGCGTTCTTCGTCGGGCAGACCATGCTCGGCGCCCAGGGTGTGCCGAACGCGAGCATCGGCGACCCCGGGGTCCTCTCGGCGGTCATGGGTGGCGGCGTCTACCTCGCGGCGATCGCGCTGCTCGCACTCGGCCTGGGTGCGATCCTGCGGGCCACGGCGGGGGCGCTCGCGACCCTGGTAGCCATCATCTACCTGGTCCCGGGCTTCGCCGGCCTGTTTCCTGCGTGGCTCGAAGGAGTCCTGGACTACTGGCCCACCCTGGGCGCGTCAGCGGTCCTCACCACCGTCCCGAGCCCCGACTATCCGGACCCGTGGCTGAACCTTGCCGGGATGTGCCTCGGGGTCGCAGCGGTCCTGACCGCCGCCTTCGTCCTCTTCCGACGCCGCGACGTGTGATGTCCCGGGCCGCGGAGAGCCGGTCGTCCGCCGATCTGTCCCCAGGTCTCCGTACCCTGATCGACGTGGAGCGAACAGGTGGGGCGCGCAAGCCGCCGGAAGCCGCACAGCGGCTGCTGGTGGTCGACGACGAGGACACGGTCCGTGAGCTGCTCTCCGCGACCCTGCGGTTCGCCGGGTTCGAGGTGTCCTCAGCGGCCACCGCCGGTGCGGCGGTGGCCGCCGCCGTCGCCGAGCCGCCCGACCTGGTGCTGCTCGACGTCATGCTGCCGGACATGGACGGCTTCGAGGTGGTCCGGCGGCTGCGCGAGCAGCACCCGGGCGGCCGGGTCCGCCCGGTACCCGTCCTCTTCCTCACCGCCAGGGGTCGCCAGGCCGACAAGGTCACCGGGCTGTCCCTCGGCGCCGACGACTACGTGACCAAGCCGTTCGACCTGGAGGAGCTGATCGCCCGGATCCGCGCGATCCTGCGCCGCACCGCCGAGCACCCCGCCGAGGTGCTGACGGTGGGCGAGCTCGACCTCGACGCCGAAGGGCACCAGGTGACCCGGTCCGGACACCCGGTCCGGGTCTCGCCCACCGAGTTCCGGCTGCTGCGCTACCTGATGGAGAACGCCGGGCACGTGGTGTCCAAGGCACAGATTCTCGACCGGGTGTGGAGCTACGACTTCGGCGGTGACGTCAGCATCGTGGACACGTACATCTCCTACCTGCGGCGCAAGGTGGACATCGGGGAGCCCAAGCTGATCCACACCGTGCACGGCGTGGGCTACGTGATGCGCGAGCCGCGGCGGTGAGGCGGCTGGGCAGGCTGTCCCTGCGCGTCCGGCTCCTGCTGATCACGGCCGGGCTGCTGCTGGCCGGGCTCACCCTCATCAGCGCGGCGCTCTCCGAACATCTCGAGCGGTACCAGCTGGACCGCATCGACGCTCAGCTGCGTTCCTTCACCGACCTCGTCTCGCACGCCCCGCCGGGTGCGCCACGGCAGCTCGACGCGGCCAGCGAGCTCTTCGGGCCCGCGCTCGACCTGCTCGGTGCTCCCTACCTGGTGTATCTGGACGCGGCGGGCGACGTGGACCAGGACCTGCGCTCCCCCGGGCTCGACAGCACCAGCCTGCCTGCGCTCGACGACCTGCGCGCCGTCCCGACCGACGGCGAGGCCGTGGGGCTCCCGTCCGCCGAAGGATCCGCGGGGTGGCGTGCGGCCGCCCGGCCCATCGCCGGGATTGACGGCACGGTGATCGCGGCCGCCCCGCTCGCCGAGAGCCACGCCACCATCGACGCCCTGCGCCGGAGCAGCGTGCTGAGCGGTGGCGCGCTGCTGGTCCTGCTCACGGCGGTCGGCTGGCTCGCCCTCGGCCGGGGTCTGCGGCCGCTGCGCCAGATCGAGCACACCGCGGCCGCGATCGCCGGCGGCGACCTCACCCGGCGCGTCCCCGACCTCGCACCGCCCGAGACCGAGATCGGTCACCTCGGCGGCTCGCTGAACACCATGCTCGGCCAGCTCGAGCAGGCCTTTGCCGACCGGGCGGCGTCGGAGACCCGGATGCGCGACTTCGTCTGGGACGTCAGCCACGAGCTGCGCACCCCGCTCTTCGGCATCAAGGGCTCCACCGAGCTCTACCAGATGGGCGCGCTGCCGGACCGGGCCGACGTCGACGACACGATGCGCAGGATCAACCGCGAGGCCACCCGGCTGGCCGCTCTCACCGAGGACCTGCTGGTCCTGGCCCAGCTGGACGAGGCCCCCGAGCAGCTCGACCGGACCCCGATGGACCTGCGCACCCTGGCGAGCGACGGTCGGCTCGACGTGCGCTCCCTCGACCCGACCCGCCCGGTCGAGCTCACCGGACCGGGCGGCACGGGGCCCGCTGGTCCCGCACCGGTCCGCGCCGACGAGGCCCGGCTGCGGCAGGTCGTCACCAACCTCGTGGGGAACGCCGCGACCCACACCCCGCCGGGCACAGCCGTCCGGATCGGTGTGGGCACGACGGGTGACCGTGCCGTGCTCGAGGTCGCGGACGACGGGCCCGGGCTCAGCGCCGAACAGGCCGACCGCGCCTTCGACCGCTTCTACCGGGCCGATCGCTCCCGGAACCGCCAGGGTGAGGCCGGTGCGGGACTCGGGCTCGCCATCGTGCGCTCGATCGCGCGGGCCCACGGCGGCGAGGTCGAGCTGGAGACCCGGCTCGGTGAGGGTGCCTGCTTCAGGCTGACGCTGCCCCTGGCGGGGACGCCGACCGACCCCGGGTAGCCGTCGGCCCGCGCGGTGTCCGGCCCGGGCGAGCACTCATCCGGTCCGTCCCCCGAGCATCCGGCCCACCACCCGGCGTCGTACCACCACGGCGACGTGCACCACCAGCGCGACGTAGAAGCACAGGTGCGCGGCGATGTGGAGCGGCACGAGATCGCCGTCGCCCACCACGAGCACGATGCCGGTCGCCGGGACCACGAAGAGCAGCGCGAGCAGGGTTCGCTCGGCATGGTGCAGCACCACGCGGTCGCGCGCCGTGAGCCGCGGGTCCCACGGCGGCAGCGGTGTCATCCTGCGCCATACGACGCGCAGGACGCCGATCGCGATGATCGCGAGCCCGAGCACGACGTGCCAGCCGGGCAGGGTCAGGTCGCCGGCGCCCAGGTCTCCGGTCCACAGGTCGGACCACGCGGCACCGACGGCCTCCTCCGCGTCCTCCTCGCGGGCCTCCTGCGCCTGCTCGCACCGGTCCTCGAGCTCGTCGAGCCGCCGTTCCTCGGCATCGGACGTGTCACCGCCGCTGCGGTCTTCCCCGGCCGGGTCGCAGTCGGGGCCGGGCCGGTCCGCCGCCTCGTCCATCACGTAGCCGACGGCGAGCTGACCGAGCAGCAGCGCGACGGTGGACCAGTGCAGCACCTTCGTGACGATGCCGTACCCGTGCTCGCCGTTGCGCCACCTCATGCGCGTCACCCCACCGCAGATCGCTCGCGCCGTCCAGCGCTGCCGCGGTGAGTCGCACGCCCGGCGGAGTGCGAGCCGCCCGGGGCCGTGGCACGGTGCGAAGAGATCAGCGGTCCAGCACCGGCCACGACCTACCGGACGGGAGACCAGGATGACCGAACAGCCCGGCTACGACCCTGCCGAGGACCCGGACGCCGACCCGGAGCAGCTCAACCCACGCACGGGAGCCGCCGCGGGCCGGGACGAGGGCGAGGACGACGCGGCGGCTCCCCAGACCGCCGGTGAGCCCGACCCGCACGCCGACCAGGATGCCGACCCTGACTCCGACCCGGACCCCCTGAACCCCCGGACGGGCGACCGCTCACGCTCCGAGGGCTGAGGTGGCGATGCGTTCCTCCTGGTTCACCGACGCGGTCATCTACCAGCTCGACCCACGCCTGTTCGTCGACTCGGACAACGACGGCTGGGGCGACCTGCCCGGCGTCATCGAGCGGCTGCACTACCTGCGCGGGCTCGGCGCCACGTGCGTGTGGCTGCTGCCGTTCTACGCGTCGCCCTTCCGCGACGGCGGCTACGACGTCGTCGACCATCTCGCCGTCGACCCGCGCCTGGGTGACCTGGCCGACGTGGCCCGCCTGCTGGAGACGGCCGACGACCTCGGCCTGCACGTGCTCGTCGAGCTGATCACCCAGCACACCTCGGACCAGCACCGCTGGTTCCAGGAGGCGCGGCACGACCGGAGCTCCCCGTACCGGGACTACTACCTGTGGTCCGACGAGCCCCGCGACGACATCGAACCCATGTTCCCGGACGTGGAGCCGAACGTGTGGACCTGGGACGAGGAGGCGCAGCAGTTCTACCGGCACGGGTTCTACGCGCACGAGCCCGACCTGGCGCTCGACAACCCGCGCGTACGTGAGGAGCTGCACCGCATCGTGTCGTTCTGGCTGCGCATGGGGGTCTCGGGCTTCCGGGTGGACGCCGTGCCCCTGATGCTCGAGCGCGCCCGGGCCGCCCGGCCGGACACCGACGGCCAGTGGCTCGTGCGCGACCTGCAGGCCTCCGTGTCGGCGCAGCGCTCGGGCGCGGTGCTGCTCGGGGAGGTCGACGTCGAGCCGGACCGCTACGCCGACTACTTCGGTACCGACGACGAGCACGGCATGACGATGCTGCTCGACTTCTGGTCGAACAACCACGTCTTCCTGGCCCTGGCACGCGGTCGGGCCGAGCCGCTGGAGCGGGCCCTGCGTGAGCAGCCCGCTCCCCCGCGCGGCTCCACGTACGCGCACTGGCTGCGCAACAACGACGAGCTCGACCTGGAGCGGCTCACCGAGGAGGAGCGGCAGGAGGTGCTCGACGCGTTCGCGCCCGAGGAGTCGATGCGCATCTACGACCGTGGCATCCGGCGCCGCCTGGCCCCGATGCTCGACGGCGACCCGCGCCGCCTCGCCATGGCGCACGCCGTCCTGCTCTCCCTGCCGGGTCCGCCGGTGCTGCGGTACGGCGACGAGATCGGGATGGGCGACAACCTCGACCTGCCCGAGCGGGAGGCCGTCCGCACACCGATGCAGTGGGCCACGACGGCGTCCGCGGGCTTCTCCCGGGCCCCGCAGGACCGGTTCCAGGCACCGGTGATCCGCGGCCGTTACGGTCCGGAACGCGTGAGCGTGGACGAGCAGAACGTACGCGCGGGCTCGCTGCTGCACCGGGTCGGCGGGCTGGTGCGGGCCCGGCTGGGGATGAGCGAGCTCGGCAGGACCCGGCCGGAGCCCTGGGACGTGGGTGCCCCGTCCGTCCTGGCGCTGCGGTACCGGGTCGAGGAGTCCAGCGTCCTGCTGCTCGTCAACCTCGCGGACGAGGAGGCCGTCGCGACCCTGCCCGACGACGAGCTCACGGCCCTGCGGACGGGCGAGGCCCGCTATGTCGACGTGCACGTGGACCAGGACTATCCGGCCGTGGAGACGGACGGCCGGATCTCCCTCGCCGGGTACGGCTACCGGTGGCTGCGCCGCACCATCGACGGCGACGCGGCCGGCGCGAGCGGCCCGGCGGAGCCCGGCGACCTCGGCGGCGGGGACGACGCGTGACGGTCATCGGCTTCCACGTCTCCCACGAGCAGCTCCACCCGACCGAGGGCCTGCGGGTGGCCCGCCTCGCGCAGGACGCCGGGTTCGACGCCGGGATGTGCTCCGACCATCTCGCGCCGTGGAGCGAGCGACAGGGCGAGTCGGGCCTCGCGTGGTCGTGGCTCGGTGCGGCGCTCACCGGCACCGAGCTCTCCTTCGGCACCGTGTGCGCCCCCGGTCAGCGCTACCACCCGGTGGTCGTGGCGCAGGCGGTGGCCACCCTGGGGGCGATGTTCCCGGGCCGGTTCTGGGTGGCGCTCGGCTCGGGCGAGAACCTCAACGAGCACGTGACCGGCGACCTGTGGCCCCCGAAACCCGAGCGGGACGCCCGGCTGGCGGAGTGCGTCCAGGTGATCCGCGCGCTGCTGCACGGCGAGGAGGTGGACCACGCCGGTGTGGTGGTGGCGCGCCAGGCACGGCTGTGGACCCTGCCGGAGGTGCTGCCGCCGCTCCTGTGCCCCGCGCTGACGGCGGCCACGGCCCGCCGGCACGCCGCCTGGGCGGACGGCCTGATCACCGTGAACCAGCCCGTCGCCGACCTGCGCCGGATCGTCGAGGCGTACCGGGAGGCCGGCGGTGCGGGAGAGGTCACCGTCCAGGTGCACCTCTCGTGGGCACCGGAGCTCGCGCAGGCCGAGGCGGTGGCGCTGGACCAGTGGCGCACGAACACCGGATCGCCCGAGACCGCGGCGGACACTGCCACGACCGCGGCGTTCGACGCCAGGGCCCGCGACGTCGGGATCGCGGAGGTCCGGCGTACCGTCCTGGTCTCCGCCGACCTCGGCGAGCTGACGGCGTCCCTGGCCGCCCTGCGCGACGCCGGCGCCGACCGCCTCTACCTGCACCACGTCGGACGCCGGCAGGACGCGTTCATCGAGGCGTTCGGCGAGCACGTGCTGCCCGCCTTGCGCTGAGCCGGCGGGAGAGTGGACCGACCGCCGGATAACGTGGCGGTATGGCAGGCACCCTGCCCGACTGGCTCGACTGGTGGGCGAGCACGGACTACGACGTGGCGCGCACCGTGCTCCAGCGCGGCTTCGGTGCCCTGTACGCGCTCGCGTTCTGGGGTGCGCTGCGGCAGTTCCGGCCCCTGCTCGGGGAGCACGGCCTCCAGCCGGTCCCGGCGTTCGTCGCCCGCACGCGCTGGCGCGACGGTCCTTCCCTGTTCCGGTGGCACTACTCGGACCGGCTGCTCGTGGCGGCCGCCTGGTGCGGCGTGCTGCTGGGGGCGAGCATCGTCGTCGGACTGCCGCAGGCCGGGCCGTGGTGGGTGCCCGCGCTGGTGTTCCTCGCACTGTGGTGGCTGTACCTGTCGCTGGTGAACGTCGGGCAGACGTTCTACGCGTTCGGCTGGGAGACCCTGCTGTGCGAGGCCGGTCTGCTGGTCGCGTTCCTCGGTTCCGGCGCCGTACCCGTGCCGCTCGTGATGATCTTCGCGGTGCGCTGGCTGCTGTTCCGTCTGGAGCTCGGCGCCGGCCTGATCAAGTGGCGGGGCGACACCGCGTGGCGTGACCTGACCGCCCTGAGCTACCACCAGGAGACCCAGCCGCTGCCCGGCCCGTTCTCCTGGCACGCGCACCATCTGCCGCGCTGGTGGCACCGGTTCGAGGTGGCGGGCACCCACGTCAGCCAGCTGATCGTGCCCTGGCTGCTCTTCCTCCCGCAGCCCTTCCCGTCCGTCGCGGGCGTGGTGTTCGTCCTCACCCAGGGCTGGCTCGTGGTGACGGGCAACTTCGCATGGCTCAACTGGGCCACCATCGTGCTCGCCCTCGGGGTGGTCGACGACGGCACCTGGGCCTGGCTGGGCGGCCTGCTCGGGCTGTCGGACGGCGCCGCGCCCGCCCCGTCCGCTGCCGTCGCCGCTGCGCCGGTGCCGCTCGCCTTCGTGCTCGTGGTCGGTGTCCTGGCCCTGCTGCTCCTGGTGCTGTCGGTGCGGCCGGCACTGAACCTCGCGTCGCGCCACCAGCGGATGAACGCGAGCTTCGAGCCGTTCCGGCTGGTCAACGCCTACGGGGCGTTCGGCTCGGTCACCCGGCAGCGCGACGAGATCACCGTGGAGGGCACGCTCGCCGACCGGCCGGGACCCGACGACTGGGTCGAGTACGGGTTCCGGGCCAAACCCGGCCGCCTGGACCGGCGTCCGCCGCAGGTGGCGCCGTACCACCTGCGGCTGGACTGGCTCATGTGGTTCCTGCCTCTCGGCCACCCCGGCAGGTGGTTCACCGTGTTCCTGCGCCGGCTGCTCGAGGCCGACGCCCCGACCCTGCGGCTGCTGCGCCACGACCCGTTCGACGGACGGCGGCCGACCGCCGTCCGGGCCGTCCTGCACCGTTACCGCTACACGACGCCCGAGGAGCGGCGCCGCACCGGTGACTGGTGGGTTCGGGAGTCGCTCCACCTCGCCGTCGAACCCGTGCGGCTGGACGGCGGGCGGCTTCGCGGCACACCGTGACGGCGGGTGTCAGGAGTGGTCGTGTCGCGCGGGGACGGTGCCGACCTTCTCGCCCTCGCCCAGGACGACGAACTGGCCCATCATCCCGTCGTCCTCGTGCTGCAGCAGGTGGCAGTGGAACATGTACGGCATGTCCGGGTCGGTGTGATCGGTGAAGTGCAGGGCCAGCCGGTAGCGGCGGTCCGGCACGAGCAGCACGGTGTCCTTCCAGCCGCTCAGGTGCGGTGGCGGCTGCTCGCCGTCGACCGTCAGGACCTGGAACTGGACGTCGTGCACGTGGAAGTTGTGCAGGTAGCCGTTGTCGTTGACCACCTCCCACACCTCGACCGTGCCCTCGCGGACGCCGAAGTCGATGCGGTCCATCTCCATCGACAACCCGTTGATCTTGTTCGCGGCCAGCGAGAAGGAGCGTTCGGCGGCGACCGTCGCACCGGCCAGGTCCGGGGCGTCGGCGAGCGCCGCGGGCAGCTCGGCATCGTCGGACAGCGTGTCCGCGGCCCGGAACCGGCAGATGTCGAGGCGGTCCTCGAAGCCGTCGAGCCGTCCGGAGAGGGCACCGCCGTACTCGGGCGAGGGGTACGACCGCAGCTCGATGCTCTCCCCCGGCTCGAACGCCACGACGATCTCCGCGCGCTCGCCGGGCGAGAGGTAGAGCCGGTCGGTCTCCCACGGCCCGGCCAACAGGCCACCGTCGCTCGCGATCAGTGAGAACGTGCGCTCGTCGGAGAAGCCGAAGTTGTACGGGCGTGCGTTGGAGGCGTTGAGCAGCCGCAGCCGCACGAGCCTGGTCGTGACGTCGAAGTACGGGCCCAGCGTGCCGTTGACGAGGATCTCGTCACCGATCACGCCCAGCGATCCCGCCAACGGGATGCGTTCGGTGAACTGGTTGTCGCCGTCGAACGCCCGGTCCTGCACGATCATCGGCACGTCGTCGACGCCGTAGGTGGACGGCAGGTTCAGCGCCTCGGCGTCCTCGTCATCGATGACGAACAGCCCGGTCAGGCCGCGGTAGGTGTGGTCGGCCGTCTCGCCGTGCACGTGCGGGTGGTACCAGAGCGTCGCGGCCCGCTGGTCGACCGCCCATCGTGGTTCCCACGTCGCACCGGGTGCGATCGGCTGGTGCGGGCCGCCGTCCATGGCCGCGGGCAGGTGCATGCCGTGCCAGTGCAGCGAGGTCTCCTGGTCCAGGCCGTTGTGCACGGCGAGCTCGACCTGCTCCCCGCGCCGGGCGCGGATCGTCGGGCCGAGGTAGCTACCGTTCACGCCCCACGTGCGCGTGGCCGGGCCCGGCTTGAACGCTGTCTCGCCCGCCTGGATGCCGAGCGTGAACACCCGGGCCCCCGCGGCACTGACGCTGGACTCGGCCAGCGGCGGGATCACCAGCGCCGTGTCGAAGTCGATGCTGCCGACCGTGTCCCGCCTGGCGGTGGCGTAGTAGGTCCCGAGGCCACCGGCGCCGAGCGCCACCGCTCCGCCGATACCGATGCCGAAGATCTTCAAGGCTGTGCGACGTTCCATGGACCGACGGTCCCGCGCCCGGGGTCACCATCGCGTCGGCGAGAACTACGTAGACCCGAGTCCCGGCTGCTCCCGGAGCTGACGCCGGGACCTGATCCCGAGCTTGCGAAAGATGTTGCGCAGGTGCGCGTCGACGGTGCGCGGGCTGATGAACAGCCGGGCGGCCACCTCGCTCGACGTCGCACCGGTGGCCACGAGGCGGGCGATGTGCAGCTCCTGCATGGTGAGCTGGTCGCGGGTGTGCCCGGACCGGCGACGGGCCGTCTCGCCGGTGGCGCGCAGCTCGTCGGCCGCCCGCTGGGCGAACGCCTCGAGCCCGGCCCCGGACAGCAGCTCGTGGGCGGTGCGCAGGTGGGGGCGGCAGTCCCGCCGGCGCCCCTCGCGCCGCAACCACTCCCCGTACAGCAGGTGGGCTCTGGCCCGGTACGGGAGCGCCGGGCTCTGCTCCAGGCGGTCGATCGCCTCCCGGTAGTGGTCCTCCACCCCGGTGACCAGACCGCGTGCGGTCGCCGCCACGCCCAGGCCGAACGCCGTCCCGCTCGCTTCGGTCCGTTCGGTCAGCGCCTCCAGCGCCGCGACGGCGGCATCGTGCTCGCCACAACGGACCGCCGCCTCGACCAGCTCGGGCAGGGAGATCGCGGCGATGAAGAGGTCGCCGTCGGCGGCCGCACGCCGGGCCGCCGCGAGCGCGGCCGGGTAGTCCGCCAGACCATTGCCCAGCACGGCCTCCGCCCAGTGCACGTTGGCGAGGAACTGGCCCGCGTCGCGCGCCCTCTCCGTGGCGGTCCCGAACAGGGCGAGCGCCTCCGCGCGCCGTCCGCGCATCGCCGCCAGGTGCAGCCGGTGGTACATGACCGACGTGCCGCCGGTCGCGTCACCGATGGCCTCCTCCTCGGCGACCGCCGCCATCGCACGGTCGAGGTCGCCGGTCAGCGCGGCGTGCGAGGCCGTCTGCGCGAGGCCGAGGCGCAGCACCAGCGGCGAGCCCGACTCGCGGCCGTTCTTCATGAGCCAGTCGATGATCGTCTCGTGGGTGGCCGGGTCCCAGAGCTCCGCCGCGAGCGTGATCGCCAGTGCCGGGTGCCGGGTCCACATCGCGCCGTCGGCGCCGTCGAGAGCCTCCCGGATCAGGGGGACGGCCACCCGGTGCCCCTCGGAGCCCAGCACGGACAACGCGTCCAGGATGTCCGGCCGCCGCGGCGTCACCACCGGCGAGCCGCCCGGGGCCGACGTCGGGGACGCGGACCGGGCCGCGGCAAGGACGCGGTCCATCATGCCGGTCGCCCGGCCGACCAGGAGGCTCATCTCGAGCGCCTCCAGGTAGATCGCACGGGACCGCTCCGGGTCCAGCACCGCGAGCCGGTCGGCCGCACGCAGCATGTACGTCGGGCCGTCGCAGTCCCCCTCCCGCACGAGGGCGATCCGCCCCCGCAGGAGGTCGGCCTCGGCACGTTGCAGCTCGTCGAGGCCCGAGCCGTGCACGGCCGTGAGCAGCTCCGCGGCCCGTTCGGCGGCACCGGTCTCGAGCTGGGCGCGCGCCGCCGTCAGCGTCCGCTCGATGCGCCTGCCGGCGTCCAGCGACAGCTCCGCGGCGCGTTCCAGGAAGGCCGCCGACGCCGTCCCCCCACCACGCGCCCGAGCGCGGGACGCCGAACGCTCCAGCTCCACGGCGACGTCGTCGTCCGGACCGGCGCTCGCCTGCGCACGGTGCCAGGCACGCCGGTCCGGGTCCGCGACGGGGTCCGTCACGGCGCCGAGCGCGCGGTGCGCCAGCCGGCGCTCCCGCGCACCCGCCGCCTGATAGGCCGCCGTCCGGGCCAGCGGGTGGTAGAAGCGGACCCGGGCGCCGAACTCGACGAGACCCGTCGCGGTAGCTGCCGCGACCGCCGCCGGAACGTCGATGTCCAGGTGCTCGGCCGCGGGCCACAACAACGCGGGGTCCCCGGTCGGGTCGGCGCTCGCGACGGTAAGGAGCAGCAGCGCCTCGGTGGGAAGCCCGGCCAGTGCGGAGCGGAGCCCCTGCTCGACCCGGGTCGGCGCGGGGGACGCGTCCGGTGGAGCGAAGCCGCCCGCCCGCGGCAGCGTGAGCAGCGCCAACGGGTTGCCCCGCGCCTCGGCCACGAGCCGGTCGCGCACCTGCTCGTCGAGGGTCTCGTGGCTCTGCGCCGTGAGCAGCACCCGGGCCTCGGCGTCACTCAGCCCGTCGACCGTCAACACGGGCAGGACGTCCAGCCCGTCCGCGAGAGCGGGCCGGCCGGCCGCCGGAGCGGGCAGCCGCACGGCGAACACCATGGCGACCGGCTCGGCTGCGATCCGCCGGGCAAGGAACGTCAGCACGCGTGACGACGCCGAGTCGAGCCACTGGGCGTCGTCGACCAGGTACAAAAGCGGGCGCTCGCGGGCCGCGGCCGAGAGCAGGCCGAGGGTGGCCAGGCCGATGTGGAAGACGTCGGGGCTGCCGGCCGACAGGCCGAACGCGACCCGGAGCGCCTCCTGGTGCCGAACGGGCAGGCCGTCGAGATGCCGCAGCACCGGTAGGCACAGCTGGTGCAGGGCGGCGAACGGCAGGTCCGCCTCGTACTGGGCCCCGGTGGCCTCGATGACCTGGAACCCGGGCGCGCTCTGCCGGGCGTGGCCCAGCAGAGCGCTCTTGCCGATGCCCGCCTCGCCACGCAGGACCAGGGCCCCGCCCAGGCCGTCCCGCGCGGCGTCCGTCAGCTCGGTGACGCGCCGGACCTCGTGCTGCCTTCCGACGAGCGACCCACGGGACCCGGCTGACGTGCGCATACCCGTACGGTATCGAGGCCGGAGCACGGCCCTGCGCCGTCGGCGGTCTCTTGGAGCGCCCTGAAGTCGTCGAGCCACGCGTAGCCCGGAGCCGCCATGCCCTGGCCGGCCGGCCGCACGGTCAGGTCCGCGAACACGCTGTTCAGCAGCCAGGGCGGCTTCGTGGCGCTCCAGCCCGCCGTCATCGACGGAATCTGGTTGAAGCCGTACGTCGCCACGGCGAGCCTGCCGGTGCTCCGGAACCGTTCCATCTCGTCCCGCAGCAGGTGCTTCTTGACCTCGAACCAGGGGCTCTGCGACAGCAGGTCGTCCCACTTGCGCGAGGGGAAGGGCTGCTCGATCGCCTCGTCGATCACCTGCCACACCTCGGTGTCGGCCGCGTACCCGTAGCGCTCGGCGAACGCGGCGGGGATGCGGTCGGTCATGTGCCGCTTCCAGTACCAGACCAGGGAGAACTCCGTCACCAGAAAGGTCTGTTCCGGGCGGAGCCGGGGCAGCGTGTAGTCCAGGAAGTCCTGGATCCGAGCCTGGTCGGCCACGTGCGGATGGAGGTCGACGCCCTCGATCTCCGGCGTCCCGCGCACGAAGGCGAGATACCGCTCGACGGCCGGCGTGCGGTTCCTGGGCAGGTCCAGGCGGTTCAGCGCACCCATGTAGAGATGGGTACCGCACTCCGCACCGCACAGCTCCGAGCGGCGGTCGATGACGTGGCGGGCGACGGTCTCGTAGAACTCGTTGAGCCGCTCGTCCCGCTCGGCCGGGATGCTCTCGATGAACGGCTCGTTGCCGATGGTCACGATGTCGGCCGTGGCGAACACCTGCGGCAGCACACGATCGAGCCGGGCCAGCTCGGCCGCCATCTCGGCGCTGCCGGGCCGCGGGAAGGAGCTTCCTGCCCGAGGGAACTTCAGGCTGAGCACGGTGCGCAGCCCACTGTCGTGGGCGTCGCGGACCGCCCGGAGGGTGGGGCTCTGCGCCGGAGGAACCGAGTCCGCCTCCGGCAGCACATAGAAACCGCGGACCCAGTCGGCGCGAGCTCTGCGCAGCTCGCGGTGGTTCAGCTGGTCCAGGTTCTCGTTGTAGTTGGCGCCGAGCGCCCCCAGCGCGGGTAGCGGCTGGACCCCGCCGCCTGCGCCGTCCCCGGCGCCGGAAGCGGTGCTGCTCCCGGCGCCGGACGCCGTGTCGATCCCGGCGCCGGACGCGGGCGCGGCGACCGTGAGGGCCAGGGCGAGCGCCGTCGTGAGCACGCTCGCGACGGCGCGACGCCTCGTGGTGAATCGTAGGGCTCGCACGGGTCAGCCGTCGATGTCGCCGCGGCCGTTGCGGCGCTGGACGTAGAGCCGGTTGCCCTCGGTGCCGGTCCACTCCAGCTGGACGACACCGGCCACGGCGGAGTCGTCGATGCGCGACGGGTCCGCCCAATAGCCCTGCGCGGGGTTGCGGAAGAAGGTCGCCCAGGGCTTGCCGCTGCGGTCCTCGAAGAAGTTGTTGTGGCCCGCGCCCACCCCCGCCGTCCAGCGCTCGGAGTACGGTCCCTCGAACCGGTCGGAGACGGCGACTATCGCGTCGTACTGGTACTGGACCCGGCCGGGGGCGGGTGGGTCGTAGGCGTTGCGCGTGGTCCCGTCGGGGTTGGTCGACGTGCGGTCCCACGCGGCGTGCAGGAGGTAGTACTTGCCGCCGTGCTTGAACACGTACGCGCCCTCCAGGTACGGCTCGGGCGAGTACGGCACCTGCTGGAACCTCGGCAGGTCGGTGGTCGGGACGATGTCCTCCATGTCGTCCCGGAACTTCGCGTAGAGGTCGTTGTGCAGCACCAGCCACGCGTCGTCACCCTCGGAGAAGAGGCTGCCGTCGATGTGGTGGTAGGCCCCCGGCTCGATGAAGCGCGGCCCACCGATGAACGATTCGCCGAACGGCTTCTCGAGGTTGCCCTCGACCAGGCGGTACGGTCCCTCGACACCGCCCTCGCTCACCAGCATGAACGAGCCCACCTTGCGCGAGTGGTCCCCCATGCACGCCACGATGTACCAGGTGCCGCGGAAGT
Source organism: Promicromonospora aerolata (assembly GCF_042682255.1). Lineage (NCBI taxonomy): Bacteria > Bacillati > Actinomycetota > Actinomycetes > Micrococcales > Promicromonosporaceae > Promicromonospora > Promicromonospora aerolata. Next base: position 5,851,848 of record NZ_JBHUHF010000001.1, on the reverse strand, counting down.
AGTGCACCTCAGGGGCCCAGGTGTTGCCTCGCTTGCCGAACTGGCCGGTGTCGTGCCAGTACTCCTGCCAGGGCGCGACGACGGTGCGACCGGGCCGGTTCTCGTCGACGAACTCCGGCGACCACACCTTGCCCTTCTCCGCGCCGGGCCGGATGCCGGTCGTGTCGACCAGCTTCCACGGCCCGCGGAGGGACGACGCCACCCACATGAAGATGCCGTCGTTCCAGGGCCCGGCCTTGGGCAGCCCCGGTACGCGCGTGGTCCCGGTAGCGACGTAGACGGGCCGCCCGTCGACGACGAAGCAGTTGACGTAGGTGTCGCGGATCCAGACCTGGCCCCGCTCCTCGTCCCGGGGGCGCAGCTCCAGGGGCAGGATGAAGGAGTTGTCCTCGCGCGGCCACAGGTCCAGCCGGGTGTCGGCGGCTCCGTAGGGCTCAGGGTCGGGCCAGTTCGCCGGGTAGCTCGCGGGGTTCCGCTGCGCCGCCGCCCCCGCCGCTCCCGTCGTCCCCGCACCGGGGGCAGGGTGGGAGGCGGACGCCGCCGCAGCAGGCTGTGTCCAGCCCAGCGCCAACGAGCCGGCGAGGCCCGCTGCCCCCGCCAGGACCGACCGCCGGTCGACGCGGAACTCGTTCTCGAAACCAGTCATCAGACACGTTCTCCTTCCACGCACGGCGCCGGTGCCGTACGTCGAGGGGGACGCTAGCCAGCAAGATTTCGACACTCAATAACCGACAGAAAGGTTCCTCGCCGAGGTGCCGAAGTGCTCGCACGCGTAGGCACGGGCGGGTGTGCTCGCACGCCTCGCCGCCGAGAGCTGAAGCCGCGACCCGACGGTCAGGCGGCTTCAGGCGGCTTCAGCTGCTGGTGGCTCGGCGGCCGGGTGCGCTGGTCCAGCGGCGTCGGGCAGGGGTTCGAAGGGCATCGGACAGGCGGATGCGGTGCCCGCGGGCGTCGGTGAAGGCCCACCCGGTCTCGAGCAGGGCGGCGGGAGCACCGTCGGGGGTGCTGTCGGTGTCGGTGTCGGTGGTAGGTCGCCCCGTCCAGTGCATGGTGATGCCCCGGGCGTCGACGAGCTGATGATGGAACCAGCACAACAAGGCACTGTTGGTGACGGAAGTGCCGCCGCCGTGAGCCCAGTGGGTCACCGCGTGATGGACCTCGCACCGGGACGGCGGCTGATCACACCCCGGGAACACACAGTGCTGATCCCGCGCGATCACGGCACGCCGCATCTGACCGGTCACCGTGCGCTGTGCCCGGCCCACGTCCAGGACCGCACCATCGGGGCCGAACACGACCCTGGTGACCGCACTGTCACACGCCAACCTGCGCAGCACCGCCCGCGGCGCACGGCCACCGGTCTCGGTGAACGCAGGGCCACCGGCCGACAGCAGCCCCGACACCGTCCTGGTGCCCACTGCATCTGCGCTCGTGCCTGGTGTGCCCGTGCCTGGCGTGCCCGTGACTGGTGTGCCCGTGTCTGCCGTGCTCGTGCCGGCCGGACCTTTGCCCGTCGCGCGCCGTGGTGCCGGACGGTCCGGTGTGGCCTGTCCGCACGTCAGGCACAGGCCGTCCCGGGTACGGGTGACCTGGGTGACCAGCTCGGTCCAGGACACGGTCACGTTCAGGTGGGGTGGGATGGCCGCCCCGGGTGCGGCCTGGTTGGTGTCCAGCACCACCCGGGCGACGTCGGCGAGTCCCTGCGCCCGCCGCTGCGTCGACGAACGCGTGTCCTCAGCCGACGGCGCACCCATGACCGCGTTCACGGCAGCGGTGACCAACAGCCCGTGCTCGTCGGTGAGGAACCCTGCCACGTGATACCCGCCGAAGGTCTTGGCCAGGTCCAGGAACTCGCCCCGGGCGGCCTTGTCGTCCTCGGCATCGTCGGTGTCCGGGTCGGTCACCGTCGCGAACCGACGCGCCACCACCCGGAACCGGTCCGCGTTCAGCACACCGGCCTCGCGGAGCACCAGGCCCTCACCCGTCACCAGCGTCCCCGCCGCGACGGCGTCTTCCACGACCCGGGTGACCAGCTGGCGGGTGCGGGCTCCGTCCGGGTCGTCGACCGGGTCGGGAAAGTCGACCGCAACGGTCTGCACGAACAGCTCCGGCGTCGTCGTCTGCCCGGTACGGGTGTCGATCAGCCACGCCAACGCGTCCGTGCGGGACTCGCTCGTCGGCGCGACCTCGGCCATCACCCGCGCGTGATCGGCGCCGAGAGTTCCGGCGACCAGGCGGTCTCGGGTAACGGGCAGCGCGGTAGCCAAACGGCGTGCCATCACCATGTCCTTGCCCGCCGTCGCCGACGACACACCCTCACGCACTCGCAGCCAGGTCGTGAACGCACGCGCCATCCCACCGGACCGCCACGAGCCCTCAGCCTCGATCCGCGACAGGAGCGTGTACCGGGCCCCGTCCAGGCGGCCGGTCAGCCCACGGATCCTGGTGTGCGCCTCGGCCAACCGCGTGATGCTCGGCGCGTTCCACCCGTCCAGTACACCCGGGTCGGTCAGGTTCGCCAGGTCGTCCATCACGCTCTCGAACCGGGCCAGCACCTCCTCGATCGAACCCGCAGCAGCGGACAGGCCGGGTCCGTCACTCGTCGACTGCTCCACCGGTCCCACCTCCGCTCCGTTGTTCGACCACCCCCATTCTCTCGAACATTTGTATGAGCAGCACGTGCAAAACGAAATCTGTGGATAACTGCTCTGCGCAGATGAGCGCGGTCAGGATTGATGACGTGTCGAAGGGAAGCGGCAGGCTTCAGGGACCGGGCCATGCACAGCGCTGAGATCCGCTACGCACACCAGACCGGTAAGCCGGTGGAGTAGACCGACGCACCCGACAGCGTCGGCACCACGTGACCACGCTCAGCTGCGCCGAGCCGGTGGCCGGCCGGCGAGCCCTGCCGGCTCACCGGCCGCGTGCCGCGCGGCGACGGCGGCGGGCGTCCGCGGCGCGCTCCACCGCATCGTCGAGCTCGTCCTCGACCGCCTCGAGGTCCGCACGAGCCTCGTCCGCCGCCGTCCGCGCCTCGTCGAGCGCGTGTCGCGTCGTGTCCCTCTCGGCGGCCAGCTGGTCGAGCTCCCGCGCCAGGCGTTCCAGCTCGCTCTCGCCATGCTCGATCCCGGCGTCGGCGGAGCGGAGCCGCTCGCGGATGTCGTCGCGGCGCGACTCCAGCCGGTCCACCTGTGCGGCAGCTTCCTCGACGGCTTCCTCCGCGGCGGTGAGCTCCGCAGCAGCCGGATCAGGCTTTCCACGCCCGGACTTCTTCGACTTCTCCGCTCGAGCGGGCTTCTCGACGTCGCGCTCCGGGGCAGTACTCGAGCCGTCGTCGGACGCCGCGGGATGCAGCTCGACCAGCTCGGCCTCATCGCCCTGCTCGTCCACGATCCCGAAACCGACGTGCTGCAGTGCCCGGGAGAGCCGGCCGGCCCGGACCACCGCGGCGGCATCCGGGTCCATCACGGCAGCGGTCAGCGTCTCCGTCAGCCGGTCGAGCACAGCGGACGACACGGGCCGTCCGCCCACCTCGCCGGCCTCGCGGACGGTGCGGACCAGGCCGTCCGTCCGCTCGCGGCGCAGATGGTCCAGCGCCCGGACCCGGCCGCGGTCCCGCTCCTGCGTGGCGGCACGCAGCTCGTCGCCGAGGTCCGCGAGCGCCGCGATCTCCTCGGGGTGTCCCCGCGCGACCTGGTTGATCACCCAGGCGGCGACCGACGGTTTCGGCAGTCGCTTGACCCGTGCGGCACCCAGCCGGTCTCCGCTGTCCGTCGCTTGTCGGACGACGGCGTCGCGGGCAGCGATGAACTCGTCGAGCGGGCGGGTGTAGAGCACGTCGACGGCGGTGTCGAGATCGAGCTGATCGTGCGCTGGCACGGTCCTACGGTGGCACGACGACGCCCATCGCGCGCGACCGCCACGCCCGGCGTGTGTGCGAGGTGCCCCGCACGGCGTTCGGCTCGGGCAGGTCTACGTCGCGTGTTCCCTACACCGTGGGCACCAGCAGCGTGACCAGCTCCCCCGATCCCAGGTGTACCAGGGCCTTGCCCGGGCTGACCTGTGACGAGACGGCCGAACGTGGCAGGCTCACGCCCACCAGGTCGCCGTCGAACCGGTCCTGCGGGCTGAGCAGGGCGCCCCGTCGGCTCTTCTTGGCGTCCACCTGCCAGCCGGAGAACCCGCCCGCGACCTCGGAGGCCTCGCCCCCCAGGATCAGCCCTCGCTGGTTGTCGGCGGCGGTGCGCAGGTAGGCGCGGAGCCAGGTCTTGGCCGGGGCGTCGGTCACCTGCTCGCCGTCGTCGACGACCAGGACCACCGGTGTACCGTCCGGGTCGAGGTGCGGCGCCAGGTCCTCCTCGGTCACCTCGGGGTCGGTGAGCACCGCGCGCACGCCGTTCCGGCCCGCGAGGTCGCGCAGGATGCTCGGCCGCGGCGCCAGCACCACCACCTGTGTCCCGCCGCGCAGCAGGGACTCGGCCATGACCGCGAGCATCGTCGACCGGCCGGACCGGGAGGGTCCGGCCACGATGAAGGACGGCGCGTCGTTCGCCAGGTCCATGCCGAACGCCGCCAGGTCGTCGCCTCCCACACCGAGCAGGGCCCACATCGGCCGGGCCGCCTCGCGGCCCACGTACTGGTAGGCCGCGTCCACGGTGATCGTGGACGGCAGGTCGTCCACCCGGAACGGCCCGGTTCCGGGCACCACGTCCTCGCGTTCGCGGATGGTCGCGGCGATCCGGCGCGCCGCCGCCGTCTGGGCGCGGCCCGACGGGTCGTCCCCGAGGATGGCGACCTGCACCTCGAGCCCGGTCCCGGACCGGAAGCCGCGGCCGGGCTGGATCTCCTCGGGCAGCTTCTTGTGGTTGATGCCGGCCATGCCGAAGTCGAGCCGGTCGGTGAGGCGCAGCAGGAGGGCGTCGTCGGACAGCACGCTCATCCGGCTCGACAGCAGGCTCCGGTCCCCGGCCAGCACCAGGTGGATGCCGGCGCTCGCGCCGTCCCGGAGGAGCTCCTGGACCATCTCGACCAGCGCGCCGCCATCGACATCGCCATAGCTGCTCATGAAGCTCTCCCAGCGGTCGACCAGCACCAGCACACGGGGCAGGCGCGCCTCCGGTTCGGCGAGCTCCCGCTGCTCCGTGACGCTGGCGTAGTTGCCGGCGGCGAGAACCTGCTGTCGGCGCCCGAGCTCCGCCTGCAGGCGCCCGAGCAGGCGGCCGGCCCGTTCGGTCTGCCCGCGCTGCACCACGGCGCCCGTGTGCGGCAGCTCGTTCAGCACCGCCAGCGCCCCATTGCCGCAGTCGATCGCGTAGAGGTGCAGGTCGGCCACCGACATAGCGGTGGCGGCGGCGAACGCCGTGGTGCGCAGGGCGGTCGAGCGTCCGCTGCCGGGCGCTCCGACCACGTAGCGGTGACCGAAGGTGTCCAGGTCGATCACGGCAGGACCCTGCCGCTGGTCGGCCGGCGAGTCCTCCGTCGCCCACGCGAACGCTGACGCCACCGCGGGCTGCGCCACGTCGGCGAGCTGGAGCAGGTCCGGCAGCGGGGGCAGCCACGGCCGGCGCGGGCTGGGCCACTCCCCCGTCGCGGCGGCCTCGCGCAGGACCGCGACGAGCGCGGCCAGGTCGGTCTCGACGTCCTCCCGGCGCTTCACCGCAGGGCGGCGGGGCGAGGCGGTGCCCAGGTCCGTCACCGGCACGCGCGCGACGAACGGGGCCTCCACCTGCCCGACGTCGGCCAGTGACAGCCGACGACCACCTACCCGGGCGGACTGGAAGGGGATCACGGACGCATGCCCGAGGCGGGCGTAGCCCCGACCGGGCTGCGACTTGGCGATCTCCGCCGCCTCGGTGGCGTCGATGACGTCCTTCGACTCGCCCTTGTCGGTCATCCGGAGGGCCACACGCAGGTTCGTGTTGGCGCGGATCTCGGGCGAGATCACACCGGAGGGACGCTGGGTCGCGAGGATCAGGTGGATCCCGAGGGACCGGCCGCGCTGTGCGATGTTGACCAGGCCGCTGACGAAGTCGGGCAGCTCCCGCGCCATCGATGCGAACTCGTCGATGACGATCATCAGGCGCGGCAGCGTGGGCCCCGAATGGCCGCGGGCCTGCGCGTCGAGATAGTCCTCCAGGTCCTTCGCGCCGGCGTCGGCCAGCACGTGCTCCCGGTAGGTCAGCTCTGCGCGCAGCGAGTCGAGGGCCCGCTCCACGAGGTGTGAGTCGAGGTCCGTGACCATGCCGACCGTGTGGGGAAGCCGCTCGCACTGGCTGAACGCGGCGCCGCCCTTGTAGTCGACCAGCACGAAGTTCATGGTCTGCGGCGTGTTCACCACCGCGAGCGACGCGACGACGGTCTGCAGGAACTCGGACTTGCCCGAACCCGTGGTGCCGCCGACCAGGGCGTGCGGCCCGTCCCGCACCAGGTCGAGAGCGAACGGCCCGTCCAGGGACACACCCACCACCGCCTGGGTGCTGCCCTTCGTCACGGCCCGCCACCGGGCGGCCATCTGTCCGGCGTCGATCTCCTCGATGCCGAGCACCTCCACCAGGCGCGCCGAGTCCGGGATCAGGCCCTCGCCCTCGCTGGCCGTCACGTCGTGCACGGCGGCGACGGCGCGCGCCACGGGCTCGAACCAGTCGTCGGTCACCTCGTCGACCAGCACGGAGCGCAGGTCGTCGGCGTCCTGCCGGCGCAACGTCAGGCCCCCGTCGACCCGGGCCAGAGCGACGGCGGTGCACTCCTCCGGCAGCAGCTGCTCGTCGCCGTCCAGGCACACGACGCTCACGCCGACGCCGGGGCCGTCGCGCAGGATCGACACCACACCGGGCAGCGCACGCAGCCGGCGGGCGCCGTCGAGTACTACCACCACCTGCGGACCGGACATGACCTTGGCGCTCGCCGCATCCATGGCGGCACGGCGCTGGGTGATCAGCGAACCCACCTCGGCGACCCGTGCGGCCAGGGTCTCCGTGGTGGTCCCGAGCAGGGCCACGGCGGACTGCCCGAACGCGGGACGGACGTGCGGCAGCCAGGCCGCCCACGCCCACTCCTGCACGTGCTCGGAGCTGGTCAGCACGTAGATCTGCACGTCGCGCGGGCTCTGCAGCACCCCGAGCTGACCCACGATCCAGCGGGCCCGGCGACGCGGCCAGTCCCCCGGGCCGGCCAGGCCGACGACGCCCGCCTCCCGCAACGGCACGGTGACCGGCACGGACCGTACCGTGGCACGCGTCTTGCGCCGGTGCTCGGGCTCGGCGCTGTCGTCCACCTCCACCCGGCTCGTCGCGTCGGCGAGGCCCAGCCGCACCGTCAGATGGTCCCCGTCCGTACTGCGCCGCTCCCAGAGGCGACGCGTCGGGGTGGTGGCGATCAGGCGCAGCTCGGCGGCACCAGGGCTCGACACCCGGCGCCGGTGCTGCTCGCGCCGGACCGCGTCGAGGACCTCCTCCTCGAGCGCCGCGCGCTCCTCGGCGTGCTGCTTCAGCCGTTCCTTGTGGGTGGTCACGCCGTTGCGCTTCTGCATCCACCAGTTCCCGAGGCCCATCAGCGGCGAGGCCAGCGCGAACATCAGGTAGTACGGGGACTGGAACACGAATGCCATCGTGACGCCCAGCACCGCGGGCATGGCCATGGCCAGCCACGGCAGCGGGTTGCGGGCGGGTGGGGCCGGCTCGGCGGGCAGGCGGAAGTGCGTGACAGGCATGGGCGGCAGCAGCCGCGGTGGCCGGTTGTAGTCCAGGTGACCGGGCTGCGCGGCAGGACGCAGGTCCGCGTCGGGCCGGGTGGCCGCCTGGACCGTCAGGACGCTGGGGCCGATACGCAGCTGCGTGCCAGCGGCCCAGGGCGCTTCCTCCTCGCCCAGCGGGTCCTCCAGCCGGTCGAGGTGGACCGGCCGGGCGGCAGACCGGGGGTCCGGCACACGCCGCACCCGCACGCCGCCGTCCAGCGCGACGACGACAGCTACCGCGGCCTGCCCGCCCTCGCGCGGCTCGTCCACGCGGACGCGCCCGTCCTGCCCCACCTGCACGACCGACTCACCGACGCCGAGCCGGACCACCGTGCCGGTGCCGGTGCCGCCCGTGACGCACAGGTCGACGGGACCACCCAGGATCCCGTTCGAACCGGCCGGGTCGGCGGCGAACGTGACGACCGTGCCGTCCCGGACCCCCGACGCCGCCACGAGCACCTCGGCGCCGTCCCCGCGGCAGGTCGGCACCGGGGAGCCGTCCACGTACATGGTGCTGCCCCGCGGTGCACCCACCTCGGCGGCGAGCCGCTCGCCCAGGTCCTCCGCCGTGGTGCGTTCGTCCAGGTCCAGGAACAGCAGCACGTCGCGCGACCCGTGCCGCGCGGTGATCAGAGCCTGCACGTCACTCGCTTCCCCGCCGTACGGCGGTCTGCTCGTCGTAGCGCACGTCGGGCAGGAACCCGCTGCGCAGCCAACCGTCGTCCCCGGCCGTGAACCGCCACCTCGCCGACGGCGCGGAGCCGAGCACGACCACCACCCACGTGAACTCCGGACCGGCGAACCGGGCGGCGAGCATGTCCTGCTGGGCCGCGGACGGCGCCTGCGACAGGACCAGCACGCCGCCCTCGCCCACCTCCAGCTCGGCGGCCACCTGCTCGATGCCCGCGAGGTGCTCCACCTGCTCCGGCTGGGGCAGGCCGTTGCCGACCATGACCACGCGCGGGTCGTCCGACCACGGGTTGCCGGTCAGCTCACCGAGCCAGCGGCGCAGCACCTCGTGCCGTGCCCGGCTGGGCCCGTCCAGGCTGATCACACCGCGCGCCGACGCGAAGTCCACCAGCACCCGGCCCGTCTCGCTCATGCCGACGTTGACCAGGCGGGCGAACCGCGCCGTCGAGCCGTCCGACGCCTGACCCGACTGCAACCGCGCCAGCGGAGCGGCCCAGCTCTGCCCGTCCTCGCTCACCGCCCAGGGCTCCGGGGCCGGCGAAGCCGGGTTGGTGAGCCGCAGTCGCAGGGAGCTGCCCTCGATGAACACGCCGGTGATGGCCGGCAGCTCCAGCCCGTCCCGTTCGCACGCCGCCATCAGCACCCGTAGCGACCGGTCGACCGTCCACGCGGCCGACGTGTCGGTACGCAGCAGGCTGTCGTCGAACGGCTCCTGGCGCTTCCGGCGCCGCAGGAGCCAGATCACGGCCCAGACCAGCGCCGCGAGCGCCAGACCGGCCCCGACCGCGTACCCGGCCGGACCGATCGCGCCGACGCTGCCCGCCTCGTCGAGGTCGGCGGCCTCGATCGAGGACTCGGCCGACGGCGACGGGGAGGCCGACGGCTTCGGCGTCTTCTGCTCGAAACCGGGCAGGGGCGCGAACTCCAGCTCCTCGCCCGACGCGTCCTTCGGCATCTTGAGCACCCAGCCGGCCTTGAGCGTGCGGGGATCGGTCAGGAACGTGCCGTCGGGCTGCCGGTGTCCCTCGGTCAGTTCCGCGATCTCCGGCCACCGGTCCCGGTCACCGAGGAACCGCCCGGCGATGTCGTTGAGCTTCTCGACCGAGCCGTCCGGCTCCTTGCCGACCACGTAGTAGAGGACCGATCCCGGCGGACCGGTGCGCTCCGGGACCGGGGGCGCCGAGGCCGTGGGCGGCGGGGAGGAGGAGGCCGGCGCCGACTTCGATGGCACCGCCTTCGGCTCGGACGCCGTGGGCCGCGGGTCCGCAGCCGGCGACGTGGCCGGAGCCGGGGCCGACTGCTTCGTCTTCGGCGCGGGATCGCCGTAGACACGCATCTCCCAGATCGAGTTGCCCGCCGTACCGACCCGAGCGGTGGAGTACATCCGCACGAACCGGCCGGTGCCCTCGATGGTGATCACGTCCGTGCCGCCGTCGGCAGTGTCCGTGGACCAGTGGCTCGTCCAGGCCTCGCCGTCGGCCGACAGCTCGATGGCGTACGCCGTGGAGTGCGAGACCTCCCAGTCGATCTCGATCCGGCGCACCACCGTGGACCGCCCCAGGTCGACCCGCAGCCACTGCGGGTCGCTGAAACCGCTGGACCAGCGGGTCCCCGCGTCCCCGTCCACCGCCTGGCGCGCGGGAAAGTCAGCCTTCTCCAGCGACGACGCCACCGCCGGCCTGCCCTGCGAGAGCAGGACCGGTTCCGGCTCGGAGACGGGTAGCACGACAGTCGCGGCGGGCAGCACGGGGACGAACAGGGCCGTCAGGACCAGGAGCACCAGGGCCCGCAGCGCCCCGGCTCCCCGCGCGTCACTCACCGGCACGCCGCACCGCGGCCTGCTCGGTGTAGCGCACGTCCGGGAGGAACCCGCTGCGCAGCCAGCCGTCCTCGCCGGCCGTGAGGCGCCACTTCGCCGACGGGGACTCGCCGAGCACGATGACCACCCAACCGAAGCCCGGCGTCGCGAACCGTGCGGCGAGCAGGTCCTGCTGCGCCACCGACGGCGCCTGCGAGAGCACGAGCACCCCGCCCCCCGCGGCGTCCAGCTCCGGGATCACCTGCTCGATCGCCGACAGGCGCTCCGCGGCCTCCGGCTGCGGGAGGCCGTTGCCGACCATGACCACCCGGGGGTCGTTCGACCACGGGTTGCCGGTCAGCTCACCGAGCCACCGGCGCAGCACCTCGTGCCGGGCGCGTGTGGGTCCGTCCAGGCTGATCACGCCGCGCGCCGACGCGAAGTCCACCAGCACCCGGCCCGTCTCCCCCACGCCGATCGTGACCAGGCGCGCGAACCGCGCCGTAGAGTCGTCCGACGCCGGGGCCGACTGCAGCTTCGCCAGCGGCGCCGACCAGCTCTGCCCGTCCTCGTTCGCCACCCACGGCGCCGGCGCCGGGGAGACCGGGCTCGCGAGGCGGAGCCGCATGGACCCGCCCTCGATGAACACTCCGGTGACCGCCGGCAGGTGCTGGCCGTCCCGTGCGCACGCGGCGAGCAGCACCCGCAGCGACCGGTCCACCATCCACGCGGCGGACGTGTCGGTACGCAGCACGCTGTCGTCGAACGGCTCCGCCCGACCCGAGCGCAACCGGCGGACGAGCAGGACCAGCCCGAGCGCGGCAGGCACCGCCAGCACCACGGCACCGGTGACGACGAGTGCGGGAATCAGCCAGGTCGGCTCCGCTCCGGCGCTCGGCCCGTCGTCCGCCACCGCGTCCGACGCCGGGGCGCTCGCCTTCGCGACAGGATTCGGCCCCGGGAGCGGGCCGTGTCGCAGACCCTCGCCCTCAGCGTCCGCCGGAAGCTGGAGGGCCCAGCCCACCTCGACCACCTCGGGGTCGCTGAGGACGCCGCCGTCGGGCTGCGTGCGCCCCTCGTTGAGCTCGAAGATCTCCGGGTGCCGCTCACCGTCGCCCAGAAACCGCTCGGCGATCAGGTACAGGTACTCCGTCTCACCCTCCGGCGTCCGGCCGACCACGTAGTACGGCACGGCGGGCACGGACGCGTCGTCCGTGGGCGCCACGGCGCCCGCCCCGTCGTCGGCCCCCGCCGGAGCGGTCGGCAGCACGCCGACCTCGATGCCCTCGCCCTCGGCGTCAGCGGGCAGCTGCATCACCCAGCCCGGCAGCACGGCGTTCTCGTCGGTCAGCGCGTTGCCGTCCGGCTGGATGCGCCCCTCGTTGAGCTCGACGATCTCCGTGTACCGACCGCCGTCACCGAGGAACCGCTGGGCGATCTCGAACAGGTATTCGTGGTCACCGTTCGGCTTGGTCCGCATCACGTAGTACTTGACCTGCTCGCCGTCCTTGTCCGTGGCAGGCCCCGCGGCGAGGGCGCCGTGCGCCGTGCCGACGAGGACCGGGCCTGTGCCGGCAGGCGCTGCCGCGGCCGGCGGGCCCGTGACGGCCAAGGAGACCGTGGCGGCCGTCGTGAACAGGGCGGCCGCGAGAGCGGCAGCGGCGCGTTGGGCGTGGTGCACAGTTGCTCCGTCTTCAGATGTGCCGCATCAGGCAGGGTCGTTCGGTCGTCCCGGCGGTTCGGGCTCACGCGGTATCGGGTTCACTCCGCTCCGGCAGGTGCACGGGGTTCGCTCCGGGGCCCGCCCACCGGAAGGTGGTCATCACAGCGTCGAAGAAGAAGACGAGGGCCTCGGCGAGGCGCTGGGTCTCCTCGCTGTTCCAGACGATGCTGAACGAGAGGACGAGCCACTCGCCGTCAGCCTCGGAACGGGAGACGACGTAGACGACCTGGCGGGTCGACACCTCGGGCAGATCGCCCTCGGGATGCGCGTCGATCGTCGTCTCGACGACGCGCACGCCCGGCCTGCCGTCGACCTCGACGAGCTCGCTCTCCTCGTAGTCGTCGGACACGACGTCCGACATCACCTCGAGCGGGTTGGCGCCCGGGTCGCTGATCAGTTCCAGCTCGGTGAGGGACGCGGGGATGATCACACCGTTCATCGGCTCCGTCGGCAGGTAGACGGCCCCCGCTCCCGCGGCGCGCGCGTCAGCGAGCGAGGTGCGTAGACCGTCAGCGAGCATGCGGCGGTGCGGTTCGGCGGAGTCGCGCGGTAGGTCGGCGGGCAGAGCGCGGGCGACCACCTCCTCGATCGCCTCGTCCAGCTCGCGCAGGAACTCGTCGCTGGTCGGGAAGCGGACCCAGCCGGGCGGGAGCAGGAGGGCCCAGGCATCGGTCGGCCTACCGGTGGTCGTCCCGGTCACGGTGTGCTCCTGGTGACGTGTACCGCGGGCAGCAGCTCGTCGAGCAGCTCGGTCATCGCCGGGCCGTGCAGCAGGTCCTGGGACCGCCACTGCAGCACGGTGTCGACGACGGCGTCCGGGTGCTCGGTGCGACGGCCGAGGCACACGCTGACCCACGCGCCGCCCGTCTCCGGGTCCAGGTCCAGCCGCGTCACGCGCATCCCGTCTCCGTCCGGCAGGTCGAGATGCTCGATCTTGGGTGGTGCGACGGACTGACCGCCGGTGGCGCCGAGCGCCGTCAGGAGGTGGTCACCGGGATCGCCAGGAGGCTCGATGCCGACCGTGACGAGCACCGGCACGGGCGTCGAGTCCGGCACCCGGAAGGTGGCGACGACCATGGCGCCCGCGTCGGCCACGCCGTCGGCAAAGGCACGCAGGTTCGTCATGGACTCCAGGGCGACGCGGTCACGCAGGGTGTTCAGGGTCTCGGTGGTCTCGTCGTCGGCCTGTTCCTCCGGACCGTCGTCGAACGACGCGCGGATCACGTCGACGACCTCCCGCTCCCAGGTGGTGAGCAACTCCGGCGGCAGTGCGTCGGTCGTGGGGACGAGCAGCCAGCCTTCTGGTTCCTCGACGAGCCAGGTCCGTTCGTTCGTCGCCATCAGACCGGGTTCTCCCCGGTCAGGCCGGAATAGTTCGCGTCGTGCCAGCCGTCGTTGTTCTTGCGCGGGTCGTTCGGGTTCAGGCTGGAGGGGTTCATCATGCTGAACGGCCGACCGAACCACCCGACCGTGTACGCGATGGGCCCGAGGTACATCCATGGCTTGATCTGGTAGATGTTCCCGAGCAGCCCGAGGTTGCCGGCGATCTTGTTGACGTCCCTGATGTCGCTGATGCCGATGAGCCGGTCCCAGCGGTAGTCGCCCTTGGGCCACGCCTTCGTCAGGCGGCTCCAGTCCTCCTTGAGGACCCACTTCGGGTCCTTGAACATGTGCCACCATCCGGGGCTGACCCGTTGCTTGAGCAGGAAGTCGCCCATGCTCCGGAGGTTGCCGACCTTTTTCCAGAGGAGGTTCACGAGCCCGGCGCGCGGCGCGTTCGCGCTCAGGTTGCGCAGCGAGAACAAGATGTGGTGGATGTCGTCCTGCGCGTTCTTCAGCTGCGCCGGCCCGGCCTTGGTCAGTCCGATCTTCTGGATGTGCTTCAGCTTGCTCGCCATCTTCGCCGCGATACCGATCCCCACGAGGCTGAGCACGCCCATGATGACGCCGAGCCAGCTCCCCTCGCCCTGGGCGGCCAGGACGATGCTCGCGGCCACGGAGACCAGTGCGACGCCGATGCCGATGAACGCGATGACGTTCAGCCCGGGTATCAGGATCGCCAGCACCGCGAGCGCCAGCCCGATGTACGTCAGGATCTCGACCAGCGCCTTCAGGAACTTGTTGAGCCGGTGCACGAAGGCGTCCCAGCCCGAGGTGTGCAGGCCGTCGACGTTCCAGTTCTCGCGGATCTTGGTGGCCGCAGCCTCAGCGGCGGCCCTGAGCGCTTCGAGGGCGCCGGCCACCTTCTGTTTCGCGGCTGCGATGCCGGCGCCGGCGTTCTCGATAGCGGTCTCGCGGTCCGCGGAATCCTTCTTCTCCTGGGCGGTCAGCGGCTTGGCGTCGTCCGGCCGGGGCGCGTTGACGGGGTCGGGCATGCCCTCGGCGGTCTGGAGGTTCCTGCTGGCGTTCTCCGCGTCGGTCAGGGCGTTCCAGGTGTCGGTCCGGGCCGTGGTCAGCGACGGCTCGTAGCCGTCGAGTGCCGTGTGCACGTCGGCGTACCGGCCGGCCGCCTTGTCGAGGGCGCCGGCACTCTCCCGGGCGCGCTTGCGCAGGGCGTCGGCGGACTGTCCCTTGAGAAGACGGACGTCGCCGTCACCGATCCGCTTGAGCAGTGCTGCCTGCTCGGTCATCGCCTCGGAGATCTTCTTGTAGTGGTCGATGACCTTCTCGAGCTCCGTGGGATCGGCCGGGACCGGGTCGGAGTCGTGATCGACCAGTGGCCAGTCCCCGTGGCGGGCGGCGCTCATCCGTCTCCTGTTCTACTGCTCGTGCATCGGCGCTGGCTGCTGCCCAGGGGCGGCGGGGTGTCCTACTTCTGGTCGAAGGTCGAGGCCAGCTGGTCCTCGGTATCGGTCCAGGTCGCCGCGGCCTCGTCCATCTTCTTGGTGAGGTTGCTGAGCTGCTCCTGCAGCTTCTCCCGCTTGACCCACCAGTCGTCGATGAAGTCGTCCATGGCCCTCTTCAGGACCTCGTGACCCCACACGTTGCCGCCGTCCCACAGCTTCGACATGTTCTTGAACTCGTCGTTGATCGCCTTCAGATCCCTGGCGGAGTCCTCCAGGACCTCCTTGGTGACGACAAGGTCTGCCATCGCTACTTGTTCAGCGCGTTCGCGAGTTCCTCGTCGGTCTTGCGCAGGGCGTCGGCAGCCTGCTTGAGGTACTCACCGATACCGGTGAGGCCCTCCATGACCTGCTTGCCACCCTTGTCGAGCTCCTTGTAGGACTCGTCGAACCGCTTGGACGACTTGTCCGTGACGTAGCCGTCCTGCACCAGGTTGTCCACCATCGCGCGCAGCTGGTCGAGCTTGCCCTGCATGTCGTCCGATTCCTGCTTCATGCGCTGAGCGGCGTCTTCCATCTCCTGGAAGGTCACCTTGATGTTGGCCATGGCAGAACCTCTCGCTCGTGTGTTGTGAACTCGTGCGTCGCAATCGTCACGAATCGGACCAACCGGACGGCCAACCCCATGTGAATTCCGGACAAACGACACACGGCGCACCGACGACGGGTCCCGGTCTCCTCCGGGACCCGTCGTCAGATGGTGAAAGAGCACTCTCACCAGGGGTTTTACCAAGGGGTTCAGGCTGGCCGACGAGCGGAGAGCGACCGCGGTCGGCGATCGCGGTGAGTGATCAGCAGTGCACGAGGAACGGGCGGTCCCTGAACCGCCGGTCGAGGAAGGCGATCACGCCCGGTGCACCCGTCACCATCGTCGAGACGTGCTCGCCGACGTGCCACTCCCACTGCACGTCCGCGCCGGCGGCGCAGTACTCGTTCCGCAGCGTCCGAGCCTGCCCGGGTGCGACGATCTCGTCGTGCGTGCCGTGGAAGAGCCGGATCGGCACGTCCGGCGGATCGTCCCCGAGGCGGTTCTCGGCGAGGCGTGCCTGCCAGTCCGCGGACCGTAGCGGGTTGGTCGTGGTGAACATCCCGAGGTTCTGGTAGGCGTGCGTCAGCGTGACGTCCACACAGGCGTCCTGCTCCCGCTCGTAGGTGTCGCGCCCGCGCTCGTTGAGATAGGCCTCGAGGTCCAGCTCCGGGTAGGCGGCATCCAGCCCGTAGGCGGCCAGCAGCAGGAAGCCGAACCCGACCTCTCCGTCGAGCCCCTCGGCCACCTCGGTGAGGTCGGCCGGCACACCGCCCGCCGCGACACCGACCAGATCGAGCTCCGGCGCGTAGCCCGGCTGGAGCTCACCGGCCCACATGGCCGCCCCGCCGCCCTGCGAGTACCCGGAGAACGCCACCTTGCCCCCCGCCTCGAGCCCGGTGGCCGGCAGGTTGGTCGCGGCGCGCACCATGTCGATGACGGCCCGCCCTTCCGACTGCCCGACGACGTAGGTGTGCATGCCCGGAGTGCCGAGACCCTCGTAGTCGGTCACCACCACCGCCCAGCCCGCCAGCAGCATCGGCTCGATGAAGGGCCGCTCGTAGTCGAGCCAGCGGGACGGGGCGCAGGTGTCGCCGACGCCGCGGGTCCCGCTCGCCACCGAGACGATCGGTCGCGGCCCTTCCCCGCGCCAGGGGGTGCTCGGCACGAGGACGCGCCCGGTCACCGGGATGTCCGCACCCATCGCGTTCGTCGAGTGGTACATCAGCAGGTAGCTGCGGGCACTGAGCTGCCGCGTCTCCTCGCGCCAGCGGACCACCTCGCCGTCCCGGCCGTCCGGCAGCGGGGCGGGCGGGGTGTAGAAGTCGTCTTCGAGGGTGAGCGGGGCCGGCGCGTGGGCCGTCGGTGCAGCCTGGGCCACGGGCGGCGCGACGACGGCCCCGGCGGACAGTGCCAGCAGGGCGAGGCCCGCGATCGCGGCCGTCCGGCGTCGCGACGACCGACGCCGACGGGGAGCCGGCAAGGGCGGGGTGGGCGGGTGCGGATCAAGGGTCAGCAGCATCGGATCTCCTCGTCGAGGTCCTCCGGACGCTCGACACTGAGCGCCCGGACCCGCGGGGCGGGCCGCTACTGACTGTAACCCCAATAGTGACGAGCCGAAAGGCGTGAGGCCTCTCGGGCGGCTACCGGAGGGGCGACGCTACCGGTGGGGCGCTAGCGGGGCAGGCTCAGCGCCCTCGGCATGAACAGGACCCGCTCGGAACGCTCCACGAGGGCCACGACGCCCGCCGCGAGCGGGACGAGCACCAGGTTGCCGAGCAGCATGGTGCGGAAGAACGGCAGGCCGGCCACGTACGACGCCATGAGCCCGTCCAGGCCCGGCGCGTAGAACGTGCCCCTGGCCTGCAGCCACACGCCGAAGTTGGTCCACAGGAAGAACCACAGCGACCCACCGGCGCCGAGTCCCAGCGCCGCGCCGAACCTCGTCCACCCGGCGGTGCGACGCACGAGCAGCGCCCCGAGGCCGATCACCGCCCACGCCGTCCAGGTGAACACCAGGATCGACGTGTTGCCGAGCAGGGCGTCGCTCACCGCCGCGGCGGCGAACGGAACGAGCACCGCGGCACGGTGCCGCAGGAGGACGGCGGCGAAGAACGTGGCCGCCGTGATCAGCTCCAGGTTCGGCGGTGCGCCCAGGTCCGCACGGACCAGGCGCCACAGCACCGCGAGGCCTACGACGGCGACGGCGAGCGCCGGCCGCCACCAGCGCCGCGCGAGGTCCGCGAACGTCAGGTCGCGACCGTCGGCCGGGGTCAGAAGGTGTCGATGGTCCATGTGATCTCCTGACCGTCCTCGGTCTCCAGTGCCCCCGCGCCGACCTGGGCGTTCTCGCCGTCCACGGACAGCGCCCAGAACTCGTTCTTCGACTCGTCCGCCACCCGGCCGCCGATCGCGGTCACGAACGCGTTCTCGCCCTCGCCCGTGACCTCAGCGGACGGGTCGGTCTCGAGCAGCAGCTCCAGCGCGGTGGCGCCGGTGCGGCCCGGGTAGCTGAGGGTCTCCGCTCCGGCGGACGGCGACGCGCTGCTGGAGGCGGCGTCCGCCGGCGCGTTGATCGTGGCCGTGACGGTCTCCGGCTGATCACTCGCACCGCCGCACGCCACGAGCAGGCCTGCGGCGAGGAGGGCGGTGATCGCGGAGCCGGTACGGCGGACCGAGCGGCCAGAAGTCATGTTCACACGGCCGAGTCTAGGTCGGCGGACACCACGGGGCCGCGCCGTCTCAGAACCGTCGCAGCGCCGCAGGCCGTGCCGTCAGACGTCGATGCGGGAGCGGTCCAGCTCGGCAGCACCCGCGATGAGGAACTCCTTGCGGGGCGCCACGTCAGTGCCCATCAGGAGCTCGAACGCGCGCTCGGCCGCCTCCGCGTGCTCTGCCGTGACCCGGCGCAGCGTGCGGTGGCGGGGATCCATGGTGGTCTCCGCGAGCTGGTCGGCATCCATCTCGCCCAGGCCCTTGTATCGCTGGATGTCGGGCTTGTAGCGCCGGCCGGCCTTGTCGAGCTTCTTGAGCGTGGCGACGAGCTCGGCCTCCGAGTACGTGTAGATGTACTCGTTCTTGCGCCGGCCGTTGCCGATCACCTCGACGCGGTGCAGCGGCGGGACCGCCGCGAACACCCGGCCGGCCTCCACCATCGGCTTCATGTACCGGTAGAAGAGCGTCAGCAGGAGCGTACGGATGTGCGCGCCGTCCACGTCGGCGTCGGTCATCATGATGATCTTGCCGTAGCGGGCGGCCTCGATGTCGAAGGACCGGCCGGAGCCCGCGCCCAGCACCTGGATGATCGCGGCGCACTCCGCGTTGCGGAGCATGTCGCTGATCGAGGCCTTCTGGACGTTCAGGATCTTGCCGCGGATCGGCAGCAGCGCCTGGAAGTCGCTGGACCGCGCGAGCTTGGCGGTGCCGAGCGCGCTGTCACCCTCGACGATGAACAGCTCGGAGCGCTCCACGTCGTTCGAGCGGCAGTCGGCCAGCTTGGCCGGCAGCGAGGAGGTCTCCAGCGCGTTCTTGCGGCGCGAGATCTCCTTCTGCTTGCGGGCCGTGATGCGCGCACGCATCTCGGCGACGACCTTGTCGAGCAGCAGCGAGGTCTGGGTCTTCTCGTCCCGCTTCGTGGAGGTCAGGCGGGCCTGGATCTCCTTCTCGACCACCCGGGAGACGATCTGACGCACGGGCCCGGTGCCCAGCACCTCCTTGGTCTGCCCCTCGAACTGCGGCTCGGAGAGGCGCACGGTGACCACGGCGGTGAGGCCGGCGAGCACGTCGTCCTTCTCGATGCGCTCCGCGCCGTCCCTGGTGGAGACCTTCAGCTTGCGGGCGTTGGTCTCCACCCCCTTGCGGATCACCTTGAGCAGCCCCTGCTCGAAGCCCGTCAGGTGCGTGCCGCCCTTGGGCGTCGAGATGATGTTGACGAAGGAGCGCACCTCGGTGTCGTAGCCCGTGCCCCAGCGGAGCGCGATGTCGACCTCGCAGTCGCGCTGCAGCTCCCGCGGCGACATGTGGCCGCGATCGTCCAGCACCGGCACGGTCTCCTTGAAGGTGTCGGAACCCTGCAGGACCCAGGTCGCCGTGACCGGTGAGTCGGGGGCGAGGAACTCCACGAAGTCCGCGGCGCCGCCGCTGTGCTTGAAGACTTCCTCGTGCGGACCGTTCTCCGCGGGCGTGCCCGGCAGCCCGCGCTCGTCGCGCACCCGGATCTCGAGCCCCGGCACCAGGAACGTCGTCTGGCGGACGCGCGTGACCAGCTCGTCGTAGCTGAACACGGCCGACTTGGGGAAGATCTGCCGGTCGGCCCAGTAGCGCACGCGCGTTCCGGTACGGCCCCGGGGCGCCTTGCCCACCACCGCGAGCTCGGAGTGGTCGACGAACGGCTGGAACGTCGCCTCCGGGTCGGGGCCCGGCGCCGGGTCGGAGAACTTGCCCGGCTCCCCGCGGTGGAAGGTCATGCGGTACGTCTTGCCGCCGCGGTCCACCTCGACGTCGAGACGTGCCGACAGCGCGTTGACCACGGAGGCGCCGACGCCGTGCAGACCGCCGGACGCCTGGTACGAACCGCCGCCGAACTTACCGCCGGCGTGCAGCTTGGTGTAAACGACCTCGACGCCGCTCAGCCCGGTCTTGGGCTCGATGTCGATCGGGATGCCGCGCCCGTCGTCGGTCACCGTCACGGACGTGTCAGGGTGCAGCACGATGCCGATCTTCGTGGCGTGGCCGCCCAGGGCCTCGTCCACGGAGTTGTCGATGATCTCCCAGAGGCAGTGCATCAGGCCACGGGAGTCGGTGGTCCCGATGTACATGCCGGGACGCTTACGAACCGCCTCGAGGCCCTCGAGGACGGACAGGTGGCGAGCGGTGTACGACTCGGACGTTGCGGTCACGGCGCCAGCGTAGACGAGGTCTCCGACAACCCCTGGCAGACCCTCCGTGCGGAGCCCCGGGCACCCGGGCAGGCGGGTAGATTCACCCCCTGACGGAAATTACCCTTTCAGCGCAATTGGGGGCGGATGACCCCCAGGAGTGTGAGCCACGCCGCTATGCTCGCAGCGAACCGGCCACCCGGGCTGGCATGAACCGCGCGAGCGAATGGTTGGATGGAGATGTGACGACCTTGACGACCGAACCGCTCACCGCCCTCGACCGCTGCGACCGCTGCGGCGCCCAGGCCTACGTGCGTGTCGTTCTGCCCGTAGGCGAGCTGCTCTTCTGCGGCCACCACGCCCGTGCACACGCGTCCGCCTATGCGGACATCGCCACCCATGTCCAGGACGAGACCGACCGGCTCCACGCGGAGCACGGTCAGGCCTGAGCCCAGGCCGGACACCCACCAGACCCAAGACGGCGGTGAGTCACCCTGTGAGGTGACTCACCGCCGTCGTCATGCCCGGCGACGCCCGGGCCGGGCGTGATCAGCCCGCGGCGAGCTCCGCCACCTCCGCGTCGGACAGCGCCCGGTCGAAGACCCGGACGTCGTCGACGTCGCCCCGCAGGTGGTCCACCTCGTTGCCGCCGTACTGGGCGCGGCCGATGACCAGGGGCCCTTCGGTGGCGGGCGCCAGGCAGACCTCCTGGGTGGCCATCCGCTCGCCGTCCACATAGAGCGTCAGCTCACCGGCCTCCGCGTCGCGCACCCCCGTCAGGTGGTACCAGCGGCCCGGCTCCGGCTTGGTGGGCGACAGCGCTCGCGCGCCGATGAAGCTCATCGCCCAGCGCTGGTCCTGCCCGGAGTACTGCAGGAAGAACGCGCTGTTGCTGCCGGTGTCCTGGCTCACCACCGTCTGGAAGCCGCCGTCGGCCACATCGAGCCGTGCCCACGCCGAGACGCTGTAGGAGCCGTCCGTGCGCACCAGGGCCTGCCCGGTATCGGCCTCGCCGGCGCCGTCGAACGACAGGCCGCCGCCCACCACGCCGTCGGTCCAGGTGGTGCCGGTGAGGGTGGCGTCGGCGTCACCGACACCGTCCGCCGCCGTGGTACCGGCGCCCTCGTCGAAGCCCCAGGCGTGCACCCCGGCGAGCCCCGGCGTGCCCGGGTCGACCACGGGCGGCTCGCCGCCCGTGCCGTCCGCGCCCTCGATGATCTTCTCGTTCACGGCGCGCACCTGTGCGAAGTCCATCTTCTCGACCTGCCGGTCGTAGGTGAAGAACCCGTTGACCTCGTGCTCCACGTCCGTGATCTGCGTGTAGATCGAGCCGCTGATGCCGCACTGCTGGGCGGCGGTCAGCACGTCCTCCTGGTTCTCGACGTACCGGCGGGTGAGCGTGGCGGCGTCGGGCGTCATCTCGTACGCGTGGCCCTCCCCGAACCACATGTGGCCGTCCACCTCGAGGCCGAACCCGCCGTGCTCCCCGTCGATCGAGGCCCGCGTGGCGTCGGGCAGCGGCTGGGCCGGACCCACGTACTGGTGCCAGTCGATGATGTCGCCCGCACCGCTGTCCCCGAGCGAGTCGCAGCAGTTCACGCCGGAGTGCGCGTTCACGAGGCGCGTCGGGTCCTGTTCCTTGACCTCCCGGGCGATCCGCCCGGTCGCGTCCCGGGACCACTCGCCCCAGCCCTCGTTGAAGGGCACCCAGCCGATCACCGAGGTCCAGCTCGAGTGCTGCTCGATCATCTCGTGCAGCTCGCGCTCGAACCGCTCCTGCGCCTCGACCGGCGGGCGGCCGGTCTTCATCGACGGCATGTCCTGCCACACCAGGAGCCCGAGCCGGTCCGCGTGGTAGAACCAGCGGTCCGGCTCCACCTTGATGTGCTTGCGCACGGTGTTGAAGCCCAGCTCCTTGTGCTTGACGAGGTCGAACGCGAGCGCCTCGTCGGTCGGGGCGGTGTAGATGCCGTCCGGCCAGTAGCCCTGGTCCAGCGTGGACTGCAGGAACAGCACCTCGCCGTTGAGCGTGATGTGGTTGCGCCCGTCCTCGCCCTCGGCGACGCCGATCTCGCGCATGCCGAAGTACGAGCCGACGGTGTCGACGACGCGGCCGCGCGCGTCCCGGACACGAACCTGCAGGCCGTAGAGGTAGGGGTCGTCGGGCGACCACAGGTGGGCGCCCGGCACCCGCACGGCGAGCTCGTCGCCGACGGCGCCCGTGGCCTGTGCCACGACCTTGCCCGTCCGGCCGTCCGCCACGGGCTTGGTGCCCTGCTCGCCGGTGGCCGCGCCGCCCTCGCGCACGACGACGTCGACGGTGCCGCCGTCGGCCGCCTCGCTGCCGTCCACCGTGAGGGCGAGGGTGCTCGTGTCGATGTCGGTGGTCATGTCGAGACGCTCGGCATGGGCGCCGGCCACCGGCTCCATCCAGACGGTCTGCCAGATCCCCGAGGCGCCCTCGTAGAAGATGCCTCGGTCGGGCTCGTTGCGCTGCTTGCCGACGGGCTGCCAGGTGGCGTCCGTGCGGTCGGTGACGCCGACCAGCACCTCCTGCGGGCCCGACACCGTCAGGGCGTCCGTGACGTCGGCGGAGAACCGGCCGTAGCCGCCCTCGTGGTGGGCCACCTCCTGGCCGTTGACCCACACCGTCGCGGTGTGGTCCACCGCACCGAAGTTGAGCAGCACCCGCTGGCCCGCGGTGCGCCAGGACGTCGGCACCTCGACCGTGCGGCGGTACCACATGTGGTCCTCGTGCCGGTCGATGCCCGACAGCTCGGACTCCGTCGGGTACGGCACCAGGATCTTCTCGGCGAGGGTCTCGCCGAACGGCGGCGCCTCGTCCGCGGTCGCTCCCGCGAACTCCCAGAGCCCGTTGAGGTTGGTCCAACGGTCCCGCACCAGCTGCGGTCGCGGGTACTCCGGCAGCGCATCGTCCGGCGTGACCTCCGCCGTCCACGGCGTGGGCAGGCGGGCGTCGGCGATCGGCCACCCGGCCGGGTCGCCGTCGGCGGGCGTCGCCGCCGGTGCGGAGGTGCTCGGCACGACGGCGAGCACGGCGCCGGTGGCGAGCGCCACGAACGCCGCGCCCAGGCGTCGTCGGGCAGCAGTGGGCGGGGTCGGGGTGGAGGGGTGTCTGCGGTGCGGCCTTGCTAGCGACATCGGCGTCACCTTCCTGGTCCGATACACGGTGGGCATCGTTGCCAGGAGCTACCGTAGCTCCGGCCGGCGGCCCCGAACAGGAGTCGCCGCACACTTCTTGTCCAGCGCTGTCATCCCGGGCGGGGCACGACGCACACGAAAAACGCCGGGCGGGTGACTTCCGAAGAAGTTCACCCGCCCGGCGTTCAGGTCAGCCCCTCGTGCGGGCTCGAAGCGAGCCCTGCCGAGGTGGACCGAGGTCAGTCGAGGTAGTCGCGCACTAGGGACGCTTGAACGCTGTGCGGCATCGGCGGAAACGTTGGGGTTGTTAGTCCAGGTCAGGAGCGCTGTGGTGCGAAATATCCTGGCCTGAGAAGTCGGCCCCGGGGAGCGCTGGAACGCTCACCCGGGGCCTAGGCCAGGAACCTTCACAGGAGGTTCAGCCATGGCCAACAACCCTACCTACGCCGTCGGCCAGTACGTGAGCTGTCAGCACGACACATGGCCAGCCCGTCGCACGGGCGTCGTGATCGATGTCGTTCCGCCGGCAACCGCGTTCGGCCACGACTTCACGGCATACATCGTCGCCTACCCGCCCTCGGCCGACGAGCACCCCGCCGTACAGGCACTCGCGATCTACGACGGGCAGCACCGGGGCATCTTCCGCGCGGAGGAACTCCGGCCGGTCTCGGCCGACGACGCACCGCCTACCACGGGTGCCGATGCCGTCGGGTACGTCACCGGCAGGCGGTTCTACTACTGCCCCGTACTCGGCTGCGACCACATCATCGGCAACCACGGCGACGACGACTTCGCCCGCGAGGTCGAGGCGCACCGCCGCACCCACCACCAGATGCCCGCAGGGGCAGCAGACCGGCTTCTTGCCGCGATCCGTGAACTCGACGGCGAGGAACCCACAGGTGCGCTCACGGGCGAGCCCGGAGCACACTCAGAGGCACGACACAACGATGTGGAGAAGACGATGAACACCAACCCCCTGACCGACGACGACCGCGCACAGCTCGTCGCAGCCTTGCCCCCGGGATCGGACATGCCCGTCGCCGAAGCCCTGCTCGAGCGAGGCGACACCCTGGACGAGGTCGTCCGGCGGTTCACGCCCGCGTTCCCGATGCCGTCCGACGTCCCGTTGCCGTCGTGGGCGAACGGGGCCAGCGCCTGGGAGTGGTCGGTCCTCGACCGGCACTGGAGCCGCAGGGTCGCCCGTGACAGCGGCATCATGCGCGTCGACGTGAACGCGTTCCAGGACATGGCGACGGACGGCGGTCCCGTCGAGGTGAGCACCCCGGTCGCTGGCCTCGACGGAATCGACGAGGAGGAGGTGAAGCCCGACCAGCTCGCCGCCGTCGGCCGGTTCCTCATCGACGCGGCCGACGCCCTGCGCGCGCAGGACTGAGCTGCGACACCACGAAGGGCCCGACACCAAACAGGTGTCGGGCCCTTCGTTCGTGCGCGCTGGCCGGGGTCGCTGGGACTTGAATGGGTGAGCCCCTCACCAACCATCGATCCCCTCGCCGCATGGAGACACAGCTACGGGGCGACGTTGACGCGCGGGTCAGGTCACGGGGTGACGACGTCGACCGACGCAGCGGCACCGACGATCCCGACACCCGCCGGGGTCGAGTGGAGCCACTGGCCGAAGGTGTTCGAGCCGTCCTTCGGGTCGATGGCGGACGTGGAGCGCATCCCGGATGCGAACGTGCGGAACCCTCCGGGTGCGAACGCGGTCACGACGCCTGCAGCAGCCGCAGCCGTCGCGTACACGCGAGCCCCGTACACGCGGGTACTGACGCTGCCCCGGTCGCTGCCGTTGGCCGGCGCGAACCCGGTCACGACGGCCAGGGCGTCGGCGGTACCGAACAGCACGACGGCGGACGGCTCGACCATCGCAGCCTCAGCGACCCGCAGCACGGACGCCCTGACGTTCTGGTCGAGAAGTGCGGCGTCGAACGCCGTAGCCGCACCCGCGGCGGTCTGGATCGCGGTCACGTCCGCGAGGTTGAGGTCACGCGCGATCGCGACCGCGTGCGCCCCGTTGATGGACACCAGCTCGTCGAACGCGTCCACGGCGCTGGTGACCTGTGTCCACCGCCCGTACCGCAGCGCGACGAGGTCTGCCCGGGCCACGGCGTCGTACTCGCCGTGCTGGGCACCCTCCGCGACGCCAGCGGCACCGGCCGGAAGAGTCAGGGACGGCATCGAGGCGGCCATGCCAGTGAGCGGCGTGTTGGCGATGCCCGCGAACACGCGCAGCGGCACCGGGCCGGGGATGGGGTTCGAGCCCCACGCCTCCGCGCCGCCCATGTCGGTAGCCACGGTGACGGCAGCACGCTCCAGCGACTCGTTCGCGCCGAAGGTGCGACCCTCGCGGATCGCGTCGGCGTGCGCCCGCAGGTGCTCCGTGGAGACCATGATGCGCGGGTGACCCGCCGGTGTGGTCTCCTCCCGCCGGTCGTCGTGACGGTGGCCCGTGATCCGGTTCGGCCCCGACGGCGACGCCGGGTCCGTTCCCGGGCTGGCTGGGGTGATCCGCTCCAGGGCGTCCGGGTTCGCGGCGAACCGCTCGACGTTCGCGAGCGCGGCGTCACGAGTCCGGAGCGACTCCAGGTCCGCGATCAGACCGTCGTAAGCGGTCAGGTCGTCGCCGGACAGGTCGCCGGTCGAACGGGTCAGGATCGCCTGGGCCTCGGCCGTCAGTCGGTCACGTTCTGCCGGGATGTCCCGGCGCTGAATGTCAGGGTTGAAGGGCATGGCTAGCTCCAGCTTCTGAGAAGGAGGTCGAGACGCCGGGCGGCGAGATCGACAGAGAGTGTGCGGGTGGCCGAACGGATGCCGGCCACGAGGGCATCGGGGTACGCGGGGAACGCGACGAGGCTCACCTCGCGCAGCGCTACCTCGGTGCGGACTACGACGTTTCCGTCCTGGCGTTCGGAGACCGGTGCGAAACCGACGCTGAACGAATCGACGGTGCCGGAGCGGACCAGCTCCAGGGCCTCGTTTCCGGCCACGGTGTCGGCCACCGTGAACGCGGCGTGCAGGCCGTCGGATCGCTCCTCGAGCGACGTCGCGCGACCGATCGGGAACACGCGGCTGTCGTGGTTCGCAAGGAGCTTGATCTTGCTCCCGCGCTGGGCGATCGACCGTGCGAACGCACCAGGAGCGAACCGTTCGCGGTAGCGACCGAAGCCATCAGAGACCTCGGTCTCGACGTCGAACGGCACCGCGAGACCGTGAATCGTACGGCCGTCGCCGTCGGCGCGGAGGAGGGCATTGCGGTACAGGAGGAGGCTCATAGGTCACCTTGTGGGCAGGATCGTGTGATCGACTGCGCGTGGCGACCGAGGTGTCCGGGCTGCCCCCCGCGGGGTTCCGGCGTGGCTCAGGTACCGAGCTGCTGGGATAATCATACCGCGTCACCCCCACAGTCAGCGGGAGCCACGAGGACCGACAGCCCGGATCGCTCGACGTGGAACGAGACGCGGCCGGCGAGGAAGCCTTCAACGAGCTGCGGCGCGTTCGGGCGAGACCAGACCTCGGCGAACGCGTCGGCCGCAGCGGTCATGATGGATTCGACGGCCTCGGTCAGGATCGGATTCGGCTCGGGAGCGGTGCTTTCGTCGTTCATGATGTGCCTTCCTAGTCGATAGTGTTCAAAATCCCCAGACTCCGTACACATTGCGACTGACAAACAGTGGCGGGGTCTTCTGCGCTGACCTGCGATTACGTCGGCGATGCCTCCCCCTACCCCTCTGTCCCCGCCTGTCCCTCCGCCTCTGGCGCCCACTGCCATGGGCCGGCGCGGTGTGGTCCTCGGTGTCGGGCAGGTCGCTCACAGTCGAGCGAGGTTGACCCGATGTCGCGGTGTGCGGTGCATCGTTCGGTCTGCTTCGTCGTCGGCATCGGTCGTCCTCTCGTCAAGGCCGGGCGTGTGGGTCGTGACTGCGATCGATCGTTCGATCGATCGCATCGTTGGGTGTGAGGTGGGTGGGTGGGTGGGGGGGCACCCTCCCCTCCCCCTCCTGCCCGCACCGGGCGTGGTGCGCGACGACGACGAGGCCGTGGCGTCGGACAGGTGGGTGCCAGGCACCACGGACAGCTCTGGTGCGGGCGACCGCGCTGGGCGCGGTCGGTGGGGTGAAGCTGAAAATTCGAAAGTGAAAGAGGAAAGGGCACCGAAAAGGGCTTCTCACCCGACCCCCAGGGTCGGGTGAGCGACCCGGGGGTACATCTCACCCGACCCCCAGAGTCGGGTGAGCGAATCTCACCCGACCCCCAGAGTCGGGTGAGCGGCCCCCTCACTGCTCCAACCCCTTCGCCCCGGGTGGTGCCTGACCGCCGTCGAACCCAGGTTTGCGGGGTGGGTTCTGGCGGGCATCGCCCTGGCCTCGCCCGTTCTGAGCGACCGTGACGGCGACGTAAAGCGTCTGCGCCCACGAATCGGTCAGCAGGTACCCCCGTTCGACGAGACGGGCGATCGCGCGGTTCAGACCGTCGGCAGACAAGGGCTTCAGCTCGCCGGTCTGCCGGTCGAGTTGGGCGCACAGCCGAGACAGCTCGGAGCGCTTGAACACCGCGACCCCGTGGAAGTCCATTCGGAGCATCGCGTGCGCCATGACACGCTCGCCCACGGACTCCATCGGGTTGGAGCCCTTGGCGTAGAGGTACAGCGTCGAGGTCGCGATCCATCGGACGTCGTTCCCCTCGACGTCGACACCGAAGTGAACGGGCTGACGGGCGGTGCGCTGGATGCTCGCCGGCCGCACGGGAACGGGTGGTTTCGCGTTGCGATTCCGTCGAGGGCTCATGAGGCCAGCCCCTCGACCGCGAGCGCCGGGCAGTCGGGCAGGTGGCCGACGACCCGGTGAGGTGGTTCGGGAGACCCCTTCACTCGCTCGTGCCACGGCCAGCTCTTGACGTGGCTTCCGCATGGACACACGTGACCGGTAGCCACGAGCCACCGCCGGCGGACACCCTCCGCCCGAAGGTCGGCGTCGACCGCCGCCCACAGGTCGTCCTGGTCCGGGCGGCTCATCGTGCACCTGCCCGGGTGAGCCTGTACCGACGGGCCAGGTATTCCAGATCCCACCCGTCAGCCGCGAGCATGTTCGCAAGCTCGCGGCGTTCAGCCTCGGTGGGCTCGGCGCAGTCGAGGGGGTCGGCATGTCCACAGGGGAGCGTCGTCATGCGTCGAGACGCGTCACGCCGACGGCGCACCGTGGCGGGGTCAGTGGCGGCAGATAGACTCTGGGGGTCTGCTTCTGCGAGATCCGTCGCCGTCCGGTTTGCGTCCCGGGCGGCGTCTCGCGTTCGGGAGTCCGTCACGCAGCGTCACCGCCGCCCAACTCCTCGAGCTCGGCCTCGGCGACCCGAGCAGCGTTAGTCAGGTCGCGGGCCTTGCGGCGGGATGCGGCCGACTTCAGAGCGAGGCGAGCGAAGTGCGCTTTGCGAAGGTGCTCGGCGCGAACCGGGTCGCCGTCGGCGGCGTCGAGGAACTTCCGTTCCACAGCGGCGCGGGCGTTTGCAGTGCGGGCGGCGCGGTTCTTGGTGTTGGCCCACGATTCGTGGGCGGCGAGCGACGCTGAGAGCTTGCGTTCGGCAGGCGTCTGGGCAGACAAGGACAGCCTCCAGTGAGGTCTGTCCGGTCTGCCATTCCGAACCGCCGGGCCCATGCCCGGTTGTTGGCGCTACGCCAGGGCACTACTTGATGTCGAGATACACCTTACCGGCCGACCGCCGTACAGCGCTGGTGGCGACACGCCCGGGGCCGCAACTCTCGCACCACACATCCAGGTGCTCGGGCAGCGGAAGAGGCTGCCGGTAGAACTTGGGGTTCGCGAGCGTGGTGGATGTCCGGGGTCGCTTCAGGTCGCGTGCCCACTGGGGCATCTTCCGACGACGGCGGGCGTCCTCGGCGTGGAAGACAACGACACCGTCGGACGCAGCCCAGACGATCCCGAGCATGCCCTTACAGTCGGCACACCGTACGGTCGCCCGCTTGTGGCGGCTCACAGGTCCCCCAGGTTGAGGTCTCGGGCCTCGGCTGCGGCACGGTCGGCGGCGCGTGCCCGGGTGTACCGCACGAGCATGTCGGGGCGGGTCCAGCCCGCCACAGCCATAAGCCCGCCCTCGGAGCCCCCGGCGGCGAGCCACCGATGCGCGGCGGTGTGCCGCAGCAAGTGCGGGTGGAATCCCTCGATGCCGGCCATCCGAGCGCGCAGGGCAAGCGACTTGTGCAGCCCGTCGTACGAGAACGGCTTGCCCCGATCAC
Source organism: Promicromonospora aerolata (assembly GCF_042682255.1). Classification (NCBI taxonomy): domain Bacteria; kingdom Bacillati; phylum Actinomycetota; class Actinomycetes; order Micrococcales; family Promicromonosporaceae; genus Promicromonospora; species Promicromonospora aerolata. The sequence continues at coordinate 5,822,232 of NZ_JBHUHF010000001.1, read as the reverse complement.
CGAGCCACAGCGCGGGCGTGCCCGCCAGGCGGTGCGTACGCCGTACCCGCGTGTACCGGTCGATGGCAAGGGCGGTCTGCGGCCCGAACGGCACGCTGCGGCCCTTGCCACCCTTGCCCCGGCGGACGATGGCGACGCCCTCGGCAAGGTTCACGTCGTCCAGTTCGAGCGCGGCGGTCTCTCCCGCCCGGGTGCCGGTCTCCAGCATGAACCGGATCACCGCGGCGTCGCGCTTGTCGCGCAGCGGGTCGAGCCCCGAGCACGCCGCGAGCAGCGCCTTGAGCTGTTCCTCGGTCAGGGGCTCGATGACCTTCTGGTCGAGCTTGGGTGCCTTGACGCCGAGTAGCGGGTCGGCGGGCAGCTCGCCCTCCTCAGCGAGCCAGTCGGAGAACCGGCGCACGCCGAGCTGGCGCGCGCGAGCGGTCGCGGGCTCCTGCCCGTCGTCGAGCATGGACGCGACGTAGCCGTTAACGGCAGCGCGGGTCAGGACGGGCGGTGTGCCCGTGGCCTCGCACCAGGCGAGGAACCCGCGCACCCCCGTCGTGTAGCTCTTGATCGTCGAGGCGGCCTTGCGCTCGGCGCGCAGGGCGAGCACCCACGACTCCACGAGCGGGTCCAGGTCCGGGTGATCTTCGGTCGTCGTCACCCGCCCAGAATACTTGATATCTCGACTAAGAACGCTGTGCGGTGCTACCGTGGGTCATGTCAGGCACCGAAAAGTGCCTCTGACCTGGAATAGCACCGCACAGCGTCGGCGTGTCTCAGTCGAGGTAGTCGCGCAGCACCTGCGACCGCGAGGGGTGGCGCAGCTTCGACATCGTCTTGGACTCTATCTGGCGAATACGCTCGCGCGTCACGCCGTAGACCTTGCCGATCTCGTCCAGCGTCTTCGGCTGGCCGTCCTGCAGGCCGAACCGCATGGAGACCACACCGGCCTCACGCTCGGAGAGCGTGTCGAGCACCTGGTGCAGCTGCTCCTGCAGGAGCGTGAACGACACGGCGTCGGCGGGCACGACCGCCTCGGAGTCCTCGATGAGGTCACCGAACTCGCTGTCGCCGTCCTCACCGAGCGGGGTGCTCAGCGAGATGGGCTCGCGACCGTACTTCTGGACCTCGACCACCTTCTCGGGGGTCATGTCCAGCTCCTTGGCCAGCTCCTCCGGCGTGGGCTCGCGGCCCAGGTCCTGAAGCATCTGACGCTGCACACGGGCCAGCTTGTTGATGACCTCGACCATGTGCACCGGGATGCGGATGGTCCGGGCCTGGTCGGCCATGGCACGGGTGATCGCCTGACGGATCCACCACGTGGCGTAGGTCGAGAACTTGTAGCCCTTGGTGTAGTCGAACTTCTCGACCGCACGGATCAGACCGAGGTTGCCCTCCTGGATCAGGTCCAGGAACAGCATGCCGCGGCCCGTGTAGCGCTTGGCCAGCGAGACCACGAGTCGGAGGTTCGCCTCCAGCAGGTGGTTCTTGGCCCGCTTGCCGTCGTGCGCGATCCACTTGAGGTCGCGCTCGAACCGGCGCTGGTCCTTGTCCGTCCGGTCGAACTCCGTGGTGGCGAGCCGCTCCTCCGCGAACAGACCGGCCTCGATGCGCTTCGCGAGCTCGACCTCCTGCTCGGCGTTCAGCAGCGCGACCTTACCGATCTGCTTCAGGTAGTCCTTGACCGGGTCGGCGGTGGCGCCGGCCGTGACGACCTGCTGCGCGGGCTGGTCGTCGTCGTCCGTGTCGGAGACGACGAAACCGGAGTTCTCGTCACCCTCCTTCGCGGCCTTGCCACCGCGGCCACGAGTCGCCTTGGTGACGATCTCGGGGCCGGAGTCGGCCTCTTCCTCGGGCTCGTCGACGGCGACGCCGTCGGGCTCGATGTTGTCGTACTTCGACTTGCCGCGAGCGGCGGGCTTCTTGGCGGCGGTCTTGGCCGCCGGCTTCTTCCGCGTGGTCGTGGTGAGGTCGTCGACGTCGACCTCGTCGACGTCGTTCGGCTCGGCCTCGTCGACGTCGTCCTTCGGCTTCGCGGTGGAGCGCGCCGGGGTCTTCTTGGCGGTGGTCTTCGCGGCCGTCGAGCGGGTGCGTCGAGCGGGCTTCGCGGAGGCATCGGCCTCGCCGTCGGCGGGCGCCTTGGCGGCGACCGAGGTGGAGCGGGTGGCCGCGGCGGCGGCCACCTTGGTCACGGTGGGTAGTCCGACCTGCACGCCGGCGTTGGCCAGTGCACGCAGCACCGCCTTGAGCCGCTTGGCGTCACCGACCTCCGCGGTCTCGCATGCACGCCGGAAGCTCTCGGCGTCGACCGAGCCGTCGGCGGCGCCGCGAGAAAGGAGCTCCTGCAGGGCAGGATGCTCGAACTCACGGGGTAGGTTGTCGCGTGCAGGGACAGGAGCGATGTCCTGGGGGGCTTTCAGCGGAGTGGGCGCCACAAACCGACCTTTCGGCATTCGAGGGGGCGGTGTACCGCCGACGGGGCCTTCACTGGACCTTCTGCTTCCGTCGGCGAACATATATATTGTACCGTCGACCTCCCTGTCCGCCGCGACGAACGCGGCGATATGGGCAAAGTCAGTGCGAAGTCACGTCCGGCGGGGCAGCCCCGCAGGTGTATCTGATATCGCGTGCCAAGAGTCAACGAACCAGGTGGCCCCACCATTCCCGGTCGGGCAAATCTGCCCGCGACCAGGCCTTCGACCAAGCCTTCGACCAGGCCCAGGATCCGGGCTGGTCCCGTCCGGCCGACTACCGGTCCGGCTCCCCGGGACTACCCGGTCAGACCTTGACGGCCAGCACCGGGCACGGCGCCTCGACCAGGATCCGCTGGGCACCGGCGCCCAGGATCAGCTTGCCGACAGGGCTGCGCTTGCGCAGGCCGATCACGATCAGGGCCGCACCGGTGCTCGTCGCCGTGCGGATCAGGTCCTCGGCCAGGTCACCGGTGCCGTACTCCACCCGCACGTCGACCTCGTCCGCGAGCCGCGTGACGAACTCGTCGGTCTCGGCCCGGCACTCGTCCAGGGGCCGCTTGCCGTTGGTGACGACGACCAGCGGTATCCCCCGCTCCCTGGCCTCGGTGACAGCGGTACGCAGAGCCTCTTGGCCCTCGGGCGTGGCGAGGTGGCCGACGACGATCGTCATGTCCACCGACGCTACCCCACGCCGCGACCCCTGCCGTGCCTCACACGGCCGCCGCCTCCTCCGGTTCCGGTTCGCCGGGGAAGGAGCCACGGCTCCGCCGCACCCAACCGGGCGGCACTCCCCCGGCGAGCGCCCCGCGCAGCAGGAGCGCGAGCCGGTAGCCCGGGTCCACCCCGAGCGCGTCCGAGACCCGCTCGGCAGCCAGGCCGCCGTCGCCGCGCCACCATGCGACCAGTGCCAGCAGCAGGTAGGCCGGAGCCCGGCGGTTCCGCGGCACGTGCGTGACCACCGCCTCCAGCACGACGCTTGCGGCACGCGTGCCGTCCTCGTCCGGCGGCACGCCCTGGACCGGGTCGACGATCCGGGCCATGACCGTCCCCGTGGCCGCGTCGGTGTCACCGTCCAGCTCGCGGCGCGCGGTGCGCAACGCCGTCTCCTCCGTGTCCGGCGCCAGGCTCAGCAGCACGGCGTCCCGCACCGGGATGTCGGCGAGCGCCGCGCCGATCTTTCCGAGGTCCACCGGCGACAGGGCCACGGGCTGTCCGGGTTCTGCGGCTGCCGCGGCCCGCACGGCGGAGCGCCACAGGCCCAGGCTCTGGGCGCCCCACTCGGCCAGCGCCCGCTCGGCGCGCAGCCCGTGCACCGGGGCGGTCCGCGGGCCGGAGACCGCACCGGGGCGCCGCGCGGGGGCGTCGGCCGGAGCCGGGCCGTCGATGGGGCCGCCGCCCTCCGGGTACCTGGTTCCGTTCAGGAGCCGGCGGCGTGTGTCGGTCCAGCGGGCCGCCGCGCGGCGGGCCTGGGTGCGGGCCGCCTCGGGTGCGGGTCGCAGCGCGTACCGCTCCTCGCGCGTCCCGGCGACCGAACGGCCCTCCAGGACCATGTGGGCGGCCACCCGGCTGCCCTGCAGCGCGGTCAGGGGCCGGCCCTGGGGCGGGCAGCACGTCGGGTCGACGCAGTCGAGCGCCCGGAAGCCCGTGGGGGCCACGAGCCACACCTCGGTCCCGGGCAGCCTGCGCTCGAGCCGTGCGCGCAGCAGGTCCACGGCACGCCGGGCGGCGCTCGCCGGGACGGTCGGGTCGGTGGCGGTGTACAGGACCACGACCGCGCGGTCCGCGCCGTCGTCCACCACGTGGTCGGCGAGCCAGCGGGCGGTCGCCGCTCCGTCAGGTCCGTCCGGGTCGTCGGGCTGCCGCAGGCGGAGGTCGTCGAGGTCGACCCGGGCGACGAGCCCGACGCGCTGCCGTGGGCCGCTCAGGCTCACGGCGACGACGGACTCGGCCGGCACGAAGCCGAGCCGGTAGGGGATGTAGGCGAGCAGGTCCTCTGGTCCGGCGACGCGGACCACCGTCGCGTTCGGCACTGCCGACCGCCGGCCGAGGTTCTTCGAGGTGACGTCCTTGGGGTTCATGTCCTCGATCTCAGCCGCCCCGCGGGAGGACGGCGCGCCCAGGAGGGCGGTGTGGACAACGCCTGGTCTGTGGTCGGCCTCCGAGCGGCGCACTGTCCTCACGAGGGTCTCTCCGGCTACGGTGTCCGACGTGCCACACCTCGCCACCACCCGCCGCACGGCAGCGCTCGCCGCCGCCGTCGGGCTGGCGCTGGCAACCGGAGGGTGCGGCGCCGGGTCGGAGCCACCGGCGTCGGCGGCCACCGCGACAGGGACCGCGGAACCTCGTTCCGCCGTGTCCGGCGGGCCCGCCGAGCTGCCCACCTTCGACCCGTCGTCGGCCGTCGGCACCTACGCGGAGGAGTTCCCGCCCGACCTGTTCCCGATGCCGGAGGACGCGCTCCTGCTCGCGTCGTCGGCCAGAGCCGCACCAGCCCCGAAGAGGTCGAAGGGCTCGAAGGCCACGAGCCCTCCGATGACGCAGGTGACGCTCAACCTGGCGTCGAGCCGGCCCACCAAGAAGGTCGTCGCCCAGGTCGAGAAGATCCTGGTCGGCCAGGGCTTCGAGCAGATCGAGGCACCGGAGTCGAGCGGCCTCACCGCGCAGACCGCGTTCGTGCGGGTCTCCGAGGCGAAGTCCGGCGAGGTCCAGGAGTCGCTCATCGTCGGTGTGCTCGACGACGGCGAGCGGCGTCTCGCCACGATCAGCGGCACCGTCCGCACCCCATAGGCTTGGCCACGTGTCCGTCTCCCCCGCCCGTACCGGCGCCATGACCCCCTCAGCTCTGCTCGACGCCGAGAACCTCCGTGCCGACGTCGACGCCGCCGTGACCGCTCACCTCGCCCGGCTGACGGCCGAGGTCGGCGCGATCAGCCCGAACGCCGAGGCTCTGGTCGAGGAGGCGGCGGGCCTGCTCATGGGGGGCAAGCGCCTGCGGGCCGCGTTCTGCTACTGGTCCTTCCGTGCGCACGGCGGCGCCGCCGATCCGGCCGACCCGGCCCGCACCGCCACCGTGCGGGTGGGGGCGGCGCTCGAGCTGTTCCAGGCGGCGGCGCTGCTGCACGACGACGTGATGGACAACTCCGACACCCGCCGCGGCCGGCCGACCACGCACCGGGCGTTCGCAGCCAAGCACGCCGAGGCCGGCTGGTCCGGCGAGGCGGTGCGGTTCGGCGAGGCCGCCGCGATCCTGCTCGGCGATCTCGTGCTCCTCGCCGCTCAGCGCGAGCTGTCGGCGGCGCTCGCGCCCCTGCCCGCCGACGTCGCGGCGGCGGCCCGCGCTCGCTTCGACACCATGCAGAGCGAGGTCGTCGTCGGTCAGTACCTCGACGTGCTGGTCCAGGCGGAGCCGTGGGGCAGCGACCCGGCCTCGGACGAGGAGCGCGCCCGGAAGGTGCTGCGCGCCAAGTCCGCGAGCTACTCGGTGGCCGCGCCGCTCGCGCTCGGCGCGCTGCTCGCCGGCCGGGGCGCGGAGGCGGCGGCCGGGATCGAGGCCGCCGGCCTGCCCCTCGGCGAGGCGTTCCAGCTCCGGGACGACGTGCTCGGCATCTTCGGCGACCCCGCGGTCACGGGCAAGCCGGCCGGTGACGACCTGCGCGAGGGCAAACGCACCGTCGTCGTCGCGCGGACCCTGGCGCTGCTGCCCGACGTCGACGGACCCGAGGCGGCCACGCTGGCCGCGGCGCTGGGCGACCCGGACCTGTCCGAGGAGGACGTGGCCAAGGTCCGGGAGGTCATCGTCGGTTCGGGCGCGCTGGACGCGGTCGAACATCTGATCGACGACCTGTCCGTCCGTGCCCACGCCCTGCTGGAGCTCGCGCACCTGACCGAACCCGGTCGCGGCGTGCTGACCGACCTGGCCCACGCCGCGGTCGACCGAGCAGCCTGACCGGCTCGGGTCACCAGGTCCAGATGGTGACCTCGCCGCCCTGCTTCAGATGCTTGCCGGCCGCCGGCTTCATCTCCGTGACGCCTTCGCCGAACAGCTCGCCGAAGCCGCGGAGCAGCACCGTGTAGCCGGCCTCCTCGAGAGTGGCCCGGGCGTCTTCGACCGACATCCCGACGACGTCGGGCACCGTGCCCTCCGGGCCCTGGCTGACGACGATCGTCACGGTGCTGCCCTGCTGGGCGCCGGCCCCGCCCGCCGGATCCGTCTCGAGCACCGTGCCCGCCGGCACCTTCTCGTCGTAGCGGTCCTGCCGCTCGACACCGAGGCCCTCGGCCTCCAGCGCAGCGGTGGCCTCGTCGACGCCGAGTCCGACCACCTCGGGCACCGTGGCCGGCGGCGGGCCGTCCGACACGGTGAGCCGCACGTGCTCGTCCGTCGGCACCATGTCGCCGTCCCGGACGGAGGCCCAGATGACCTCGTCCCGCGCCCCGTCGTTCGTGTACTCGCGTGACACCTCGACGTCGGCGAGACCGGCGTCCCGCAGCGCGGCCTGCGCCGCCTCCGCCGTCATGCCGACCAGGCCCGTCGGCACCTCGGCCATCTCCTGCCCGAGCGAGACCACCAGGCGCACCGGCTCGTCACGGCGCCAGCGCTGACCCTCGTCGGGCACCGCCGAGATGACCTCGCCCTCGGGCACCTCCGAGTCGTGCTCGGCGGTGCTCGTCGGCGTCAGCCCGGCCTCGGTCAGCGTCTCCTCCGCCTGGGCGGCGGTGACCCCCACGACGCCGTCGGGCACCACCGCATAGGCACCCGGACCGCGTTCCGTGTACCACCAGGCGCTGAACAGGACGGCGACGACCGCGACGGCCAGCAGGAGCTTGCGCCCGCGTCGCGGCTTCTCCACCGGGGGCGGAGGCGGCTGTGGCGGGCGCTGGGCCGCCCAGCGTCCGGCGGCCGGCCGCTCCACCACCGCGGTCCGCGCAGCCTTCACGGCAGCCTGCGACGGCGGCGGCGCCGCGCTGGCGGGTATGTCCAGCACCTCGTTCGGGATCTGCTGGAACGTGTTCCGCAAGGCGTCGAGCGCTTCGGCGGCGTCGCTCGGACGCCGGTCCGGGTCGCGGGCGGTGAGCGCACGGACCAGCAGGTCCAGCGGGCGGCCCAGGTGGCCGGCGAATGCGCTCACCGGTGGCACGTCGCTGTTCACGTGCGCGTAGGCGACCTGGATGGGCCCCTCGCCCGCGTGCGGCAGGCGGCCGGTGAACATCTCGAACGCGAGGATCCCCACGGCGTACACGTCGGCGCGCGCGTCGACGTGCCCCGTGGAGATCGTCTCGGGCGCGAGGTACGCGACGGTGCCGAGCACCGTGCCCGTCGTGGTGTTGGACACCTCCGAGATGGCGCGAGCCAGGCCGAAGTCGGCCACCTTGGGGCGTCCGGTGCCCTGCTCCAGCAGCACGTTCTCCGGCTTGATGTCCCGGTGCACGATCCCCTTGGCGTGCGCAGCCGCCAGCGCCGACAGCACCACGTCGAGGACGGCGAACGACCGGCGCAGGGTGAGGTCCCCGTCGCGGATCAGCTCGCGCAGGTTGGTGCCCGGCACGTACTCCATGGTCAGGTAGCGCATGTCGCCGTCGGTGCCCTGGTCGTAGACCGCCACCACACCGTGATGCTGCAGCCCGGCCGCCGAGCGTGCCTCACGCTCGAAGCGCTGCCGGAAGCTCGCGGCCTGCTCCCCCTCCGCCAGGTGCGGGTGCATCACCTTCAGGGCGATCTCGCGGTTCAGACGCGTGTCGAGCGCCCGGTAGACCGTGGCCATGCCACCACGCGACACGCGCGCGACGATCTGGTACCGCCCGTCGACCAGGCGGCCGATGAGAGAGTCTGCCGTCACCTGAGCCACGGTGGGAGTGTACGGGTGACCACCGACGCCCCACCCGAAACACCCATAGCGGGCAGTGCGCCGTTGCCGGATCGTTGCGGCGTCCCGGAGCGGCTCCCCGTCGCATACCCTTCTACCGTGACAGATCTCGACGCCCTCGTGGGCGAATGGCTGACCCTCCCCGACCTTGCCGAAGCCCTCGACATCGAGGTCGGCAAGGCACGCGGGCTCGTCCGCGACCAGCATGTCGTCGGCATCAAGCGCGGCGAGCGCACCACCTTCCAGGTTCCCGCCAAGTTCGTGCTGCCGGAGGTCGACGGCCGCCCCGGTGTGATCCCGACGCTGCGCGGCACGGTGATCGTGCTGTCGGACGCCGGGTTCACCGAGGAGGAGATCCTCGAGTGGCTGTTCACGCCGAACGACGAGCTCGGTGAGCAGCCCGTGGACGCCCTGATCAACGGCAAGCGGGCCGCCGTGCGCCGGGTGGCGCAGACGCTGCTCTAGGCCCGGAGCATCTCCGCCACCTGGAACGCCAGCTCCAGCGACTGCTGGTGGTTCAGGCGCGGGTCCACGAGGGTCTCGTAGCGCAGGGCCAGGCCCGCGTCGGAGATCTCCTCGCTGCCGCCCAGCACCTCGGTGACGTCGTCCCCGGTGAGCTCCATGTGGAGACCGCCGGGGACGGTGCCCAGAGCTCGGTGCACCTCGAAGAAGCCGGCGACCTCGTCGAGCACGTCCGTCAGGCGACGGGTCTTGTACCCGCTGTCCGAGGTGATCGTGTTTCCGTGCATCGGGTCCGTCACCCACGTGACGTTCGCGCCGGACCAGGTCACGGCCTCGACGATCGCCGGCAGCACGTCCCGGACCTGGCCGGCGCCCATGCGCGTGACGAACGTCAGCCGGCCGGGGACGTTGTCCGGGTTGAGCCGCTCGGTGAGCGCCAAGGCGTCGTGCGGGGTGGTCGTGGGGCCCAGCTTCACGCCGATCGGGTTGGCGATGCGCGACATGAAGTCGACGTGGGCGCCGTCGAGCTGACGCGTGCGTTCCCCGATCCAGAGGAAGTGCGCGCTGGTGTCGTAGGCATGCCCCGTGCGCTGGTCGGTGCGGGTCATCGCGCGCTCGTAGTCGAGCACCAGGGCCTCGTGGCTCAGGAAGAACTCGACCGAGCGCAGGGCGTCGAAGTCGGCCCCGCACGCGTGCATGAACCGGATGGCGCGGTCGATCTCGTCCGCCGTCTTCTCATAGCGCGCGTACGCGGGGTTACGCATGAAGCCGCGGTTCCACTCGTGCACCTGGCGCAGGTCGGCGAAGCCGCCCTGCGTGAAGGCGCGCACCACGTTCGCGGTGGCCGCCGAGATCCGGTACGCCTGCTCGAGCCGCTCGGGGTCGGGGATGCGGGCCTCGGACGTGAACGGGAACCCGTTGATCATGTCGCCGCGGTAGGCGGGCAGCGTCACGCCGTCGCGCGTCTCCGTGTCGCTGGAGCGCGGCTTGGCGTACTGGCCCGCCATACGGCCCATCTTCACCACCGGCGTGCTGGCGCCGTGCGTGAGCACGACCGCCATCTGCAGGATGGTGCGGACCTTGTTGCGGATGCGGTCGGCGTTCGCCTCGGCGAACGTCTCCGCGCAGTCCCCGCCCTGGAGCAGGAACGCCTCGCCCCGGCCGGCGGCGGCGAGCCGCTCGGTCAGGGTGTCGGCCTGCGCGGGCACCACGATGGGCGCAGCCTGGGCCAGCCGGCCGGTGGCGGCGGCCAGCGCGTCTGCGTCCGGCCACGTGGGCTGCTGGCGCGCCGTGAGCGTGCGGTAGTGGTCGAGGCCTGTCAGGCCCGCCGACCGTTCGGCCGGATCTGTGACGGTGCTCATCGCTTCGCCGTTCGTGGTGCCCGCACCGTGCTCAATGCTCCGCGGGGGCGGCCGGCACGAGCGGCTGGCCGATGTCCGCGAGGATCTGCCCGAACCAGTCCTGCGAGACGTCGAACGCCTTGCCGCCGGCGATCCGCGGGAACGCGATCGCCTTGAGCCGGTCGCCGTCCTCCTCGTCGTGGCCGATGACGCCGGACTCCCCGCGCAGCGCGCACTCCACCGCGTAGTCGGTCATCGACTTGATCAGGCGCAGGTCGTCGCTGTTCGCGGCGGCGGCGCGCGAGTAGTAGCCCGACTTCTGCACCATCGTCTTCTCCGCGCCGAGCTTCTCCGCGAACTGCTTCGCGAACCACTGGCCCGGGTTGATCGTGTCGAGCTTCACGTGCCCGAACGGGTCACGCTCCACGGTCTCGCCCGCCGCCTCGAGCTGCGCGACGATCTCGTGCATGCCGGCACCCTCCGACAGGAAGATGTTGACGTTGCCGATCTCGTCCATGACGCCGCGCAGGCGCTTGGCCTCGCCCTCGAGGTCGATCTCGAGCTCCGGCAGGAAGACGGCGTGCACGTCCCAGCGCTCCCGGGACAGACCGAGGGCGGGTGCCCACTCCTGCTCGTCGAGCCACTCGCGGTACTTCCCGGCCGTCGCCGCCGTCAGCCAGCCGCAGTGCCGGCCCATGACCTCGTGCACGATCAGCATGCGCGGGCCCACGCGGTTCTCGCCGATGACGTTGGCGGCGAACTTCGCGCCCTCCTCGGCCGCGGTCCAAGCACCCAGCGACTGCTTGATCGGCACCACGTCGTTGTCGATGGTCTTCGGCAGGCCGACGACGGTCAGCTCGTAGCCGTTGTCGTGCAGGTACGCGGCGAGGTCGGCGGCCGTCGTGTTGGTGTCGTCACCGCCGATGGTGTGCAGCACGTCGACGCCGTCGGCCTTGAGCTGCTCCGCGGCGACGTGCAGGGGGTCCTGGCCCTCCTTGACGAGGCCGCGCTTGACCGCGTCCTTGACGTTGGTCAGCTTCACGCGCGAGTTGCCGATCGGCGAGCCGCCGAAGCGGTGCAGGACCGGGGCCTGCGCACGCGCCTCTTCGCCGATCTCGATCTTGTTGCCCGTCAGCAGGCCGTGGTAGCCGTGCAGGTAGGCGATGATCTCGATCTCGGGGTCGAGCTCGGTGTAACGCTCGATCAGGCCACCGACCGAGGACGACAGGCAGGGCGCGAAGCCGCCGGCGGTCAGCAGGGCGACACGACGAACAGCCATCTTCAGGAGCACCTCTCATCGGGGAAAGTCCACGGGCACCCCGGCCGGCGATCGCCCGCGCGGCACCCTTCGTCGTCATCCTACTGACGGCCGGGCACCGCGCCCGGCACGTCCGGTGAATGAGCAGTCCGGCGACCGGGTCCGCGGGGGCAGGTCCGTGCCGAACCGCAGGTTGCGCGTGGACCGGGGGACGGCGCACGGGTCGAACCGCAACTTGCACGTCGACCCGGGGATGCCGCGGGGTCGAACCGCAACCTGACAGTCGTTCTCGGTGCCGAGCCGAAGGTTGCTGGTCGCGACAAGCAGCGACCGACGTGCAGCTTGCGGCTCGGCACCGAGAACCACTGTCAACCTGCGGTTGAGAGACGGAGAACATCGACAACCTGCGGCTCGGCGACCGAGACCACCATTAACCTGCGGCTCGGCGACCGAGACCACCGCCAACCTACGGCTCGGCATCTAGAACCACCACCAACCTGCGGTTCGACACCCCGAACACCCATCAACCCGCAGCTCGGCAGCGGCCGATACGCCCTTTCCGAGAAGTTGCTCCTCGACTCGGGCCGGTGCCGCGTGAGAGACTCGCTGGGAGCCTCCCGGTGCCTAGCGGCCCGGGAGGCTTGCCGTTATGACGACATTTTCCGGCGCCCGGCCGCCACGACTCACCATCCGCCCGACGACGCCCGCCGACCGCCTCGTGCTGGAGCGGCTCTGGCTCTTGTTCCGGCACGACATGTCGGAGGTCTCGGGCGCACTCCCCGACGCGACCGGCCAGTTCCGGCGCGAACGCCTCGACGCCGCGTTCACCGATCCCGGCTGGCGCGGCTTCCTGGCCCACCTGGAGTCCGACGGCGCCCCGGCGTCACCGGTCGGATTCGCGCTCGTGCGTGGGCTCGACCGTCCCCACCGAGTACTGAGCTCGTTCTTCGTGGTGCGCGGAGCTCGCCGGAGCGGCGTCGGGCGGCAGCTCGCGGCGCACACGTTGGCGAGTTTGCCGGGCCGCTGGGAGATCGCGTTCCAGGACGACAACCCGCCGGCCGTGCGCTTCTGGCGGGCGGTGGCCACCGACGCCGTCGGGCAGGCGTGGACGGAAGAGCACCGAGCCGTTCCCGGTCGCCCCGACCTGCCGCCCGACACGTGGATCTCGCTCACCACGGGCTAGGGAGGCGCAGCGCTCCGGAACTCGCGGCCTCCGGAGCCGACCGCGGCCTCCGGAGACGACTTCGGTCGGTTGTTTCGGCTTCGGTCCGCCGAGGGACCGAACCCGAAACAACCGACCGAAGTCGCCGAACAGCGTCAGACCAACAGCCCCGTCAACCGATCAGGTGCAGGCTGTCCTTGTTCTTGTCCAGGTACAGCCGCTCGACGTCCCCGTCGAAGTCCTTCAGGAACACCGCCCGCTTCACGCTCTGCTTCGGCGTGAGGTAGCCGTTCTCGATGGTGAGGTCGCCCGCCAGCACGGTGTACTTGCGGATGGACTCCGCCGTCGAGACGGCCTTGTTGGCACGCTGCACCGCGGCGTCCAGCGCGGCCAGGACGTCGGGGTCCTTCCGGGCCTCGTCCACGGAGAGCGCCGGCTTGCCGTGCATCTTCAGCCAGCCCGGCAGGCCCTCGGCGTCGAGCGTGACGAGCGCACCGATGTACGGCTTGTTGTCGCCGACGACCACGCACTGGCTGACCAGCGCGTGCGCCCGGATGCGGTCCTCGAGCATCGAGGGCGCCACGTTCTTGCCGCCCGCCGTGACGATGATCTCCTTCTTGCGGCCGGTGATCGTGAGGAACCCGTCGTCGTCCAGCACGCCGAGGTCCCCGGTGCGGAACCAGCCGTCGTCGGTGAAGGCCTCCGCCGTCGCCGCCTCGTTCTTGTGGTACGCCCGGAAGATGTGGTGTCCCTTGAGCAGGATCTCCGAGTCGGCGGCGATCTTGACGCCGCAGCCGGGCAGCTGGAGACCGACGGAGCCGATCTTCGTCGCCGTCGGCCGGTTCACCGAGGTCGGTGCCGTGGACTCGGTGAGCCCGTAGCCCTCGAGCACCTTGAGGCCCAGGCCGCGGTAGAAGTGGCCGAGGCGCTCACCCAGCGGGCCGCCGCCCGACACCGCGAACTCCGCCTGGCCGCCCAGCTTGGCCCGCAGCTTGGAGTACACCAGGGCGCTGGCGACCTTGTGCTGCAGCTTGAGGCCCAGGCTCGGGCCCGACGGCGTGTCCAGTGCTCGCGACCAGGCGATCCCCGTCGCCGTCGCCCAGTGGAAGATCTTCGCCTTGCCGCCGGCCGCGGCCGTCTGCTCCGCGGTGTTGTAGACCTTCTCGAACACGCGCGGCACCGCGAGGATGAACGTGGGCTTGAACTCGCCCAGCCCGTTGACCAGCGTCGTCGTGTCGCCCCAGTGCCCGGTGACCACACCGCCCGCGATGGCGAGCACGTGGATGTAGCGCGCGAAGACGTGCGACATCGGGATGAACAGGAGGGTCCGTCCGCCCTCCTTGGCGAACACCTCGGGCACCGCCTCGACGGCGTTCACGGAGAGCGACGCGAAGTTGCGGTGGGTCAGCTCGGCGCCCTTGGGCCGGCCGGTCGTTCCCGAGGTGTAGATGATCGTGGCGAGGTCGTCCAGGTCGGCGATGGCTCGGCGGCGGGTGATCTCTGCGTCCGGCACGTCCGTGCCCTCGGCGGCCACCGCGTCCAGCGCGCCGTCGTCGATGACGAGCACGTCGGACAGCAGCGGGCAGGCTTCACGTACCTCGGCGACCGTGGCGGCGTTGCCCGCGGTCTCGGCGAAGACGAGCTTCACCTCGGCATCGGAAGCGATCCACTCGACCTGTTCGGCCGAGGAGGTCTCGTAGATCGGGACGGGCACCGCGCCCGCGGCCCAGACCGCGAAGTCCAGCACGGCCCACTCGTACCGGGTGCGGCACATGATGCCCACCCGCTCACCCGGCTCGATCCCGCGGGCCACGAGGCCCTTGGCCACAGCGACCACCTGGGCGTCGAACTGACCGGCCGTGACGACTCGCCAGGGCTCGCCCTCACCGCCGGGTACCTCCATCAGCGGCTTGTCGGCACCGGCGCCGACACGCTCCGCGAGTACGTCGTTGAGATTGGAGGTGGGGGGCAGCTCGATGAGAATCGGGCTGAAGATCTCGTCCATTCTGACTCCAGTGGCAGTACTGACCGTGCCTGCAAAGATACCGGGAAACGGACTCCGTGTGTTGCACTCCGTGCGGTCGCTACGCTGGGTGTGCGCACCTACCCGGTGCTACTCCCTTTTCGACGGTCCGTACGACCGTCGTGCAACGAGAGAACGTGAGGACGAATGCACGCCATCGGGGTCGACATCGGCGGCACCAAGATCGCTGTGGGAGTCGTGGACGAGGAAGGCAAGATCCTCGCCCAGGTGCGCCGGGAGACCGACGCCGACGACGTCGCGCACATCGACCGTGCGATCGCGGACGCCTGCAACGAGCTCGTCAAGGAGCACGAGGTGGGCGCGATCGGGCTGGCCGCCGCAGGCTTCGTGAGCCCGGACCGGACGTCCGTGAACTTCGCGCCCAACATCGCCTGGCGGGAGTACCCGCTGGCGGCGAAGGTCGCCGAGCTCGTGGACGCCGACCTGCCCATCGTGGTGGAGAACGACGCGAACGCGGCCGGCTGGGCCGAGTTCCGGTTCGGCGCGGGGCGCGACGCCACCGACATGCTCATGCTCACGGTAGGTACCGGCCTGGGCGGCGCCGTGATCTCCGAGCGGGAGCTCGTGCGCGGCAAGTGGGGCATGGCCGCGGAGGTGGGGCACATGCGGGTGGTGCCGGAAGGGCACTACTGCGGCTGCGGCCACGAGGGCTGCTGGGAGCAGTACGCGTCGGGCAGCGCACTCGAGCGCGACGCCCAGCACGCCGCCGTGGCGCGCGTGGAGCAGGCAGCCCGGCTGCTGGAGCTCGCGGGCGGCGACGCGGCCGACATCGAGGGCAAGATGGTCACGGAGGCCGCCCAGGAGGGCGACGCACTGTCCGTCGAGCTGCTGGCCACCCTGGGCCGCTGGATCGGCGAGGGCTCGGCGTCGGTCGCAGCCCTGCTCGACCCGGAGCTCATCGTCATCGGGGGCGGCGTCGGCGCGGCCGGGGACCTGCTGCTCGGCCCGGTGCGGCGCGGGTTCGAGGCGCAGCTGTCCGCCATGGGCCACCGGCCCGTCGCGAAGATCGAGCTGGCCGAGCACGGTAACGAGGCGGGCATCGTGGGCGCTGCCGACCTCGCCCGCCGCTGAGCCGAGACTCGCCCGGCGAGACAGAACGGCAGCGAGACAGAGCCAGAGCTCTGTCTCGCTGCCGTTCTACGTCGGATCAGACGACGGCGCCCGGGCCGTCGTCGTCCGGGTCCCGCTGGTGCGGCATGCGCCAGATCAGCACGCCCAGCCCCGCCACGAACAGGCCGACGCCGACCTGTCCGACCAACGGCGGGATCGCCACCGCCGGCACCGCCGCCGCCACGATCATCAAGATCAGAGCCAGCGTCGGCACCCCGACGACAAAGCTCCATGCCATCGTGAGCAGCGGGTCGCGGGACAGCAACGGGGGCGGCTCCGGGGGCGTGAAGTGCGACTCCGCCTCCTCGAGCGCCTCGGTCTCTGGCGACAGCGGCCAGTCGCGCGGCCCGGCGGGCAGGATCACGCGCGATCCGGTCGCCGGCTCGTCGCCGGCGGGGTCGTCCGCCGGGCCGTCGGCACGGGGTCCGGTGCGGCCGTCGGCGCGCTCCTCCGCGGCTGCCTCGTCATCGAGCCGCGAAGTCTGAGAGGATTCGGCGGGCTTCTCGGGGTCGGCGGCCACGCCGTCGGCCCGGGAGACGTCCATGTCGCCCAGAGTGGCGACGATGTCGGCCCAGCGTGAGGCCACGTCGTCGTCGCCCAGCTCGCGTGGGGTGTCGCCGGGTACGTCGTCGTCTCGGTCGTCGGTGTTCGATGCGGCCATGGGCACACTCTATTGTCGTCAGCGGGCCCGCGGGGCCGGGTCTTGAGGAGGAATCTTGTTCTACTGGGTGATGCGGAACGTGTTGGTCGGCCCGCTGCTGCGCCTCGCGTACCAGCCGTGGGTCATCGGCGCCAAGAATGTGCCACGAACCGGCCCCGCGATCATGGCCAGCAACCACCTGGCGGTGATCGACTCGTTCATCCTGCCGCTCCTCATCCCGCGCCGGGTGACCTTCCTCGCCAAGTCCGACTACTTCACGGGCAAGGGCATCAAGGGCAAGATCGTGGCCTGGTTCATGACCGGCATCGGCATGATCCCCGTGGACCGCTCCGGCGGCGCCGCGAGCGAGGCCGCGCTGCGCACGGGGTTGCGCGTGCTGCGCGAGGGCACCCTGTTCGGCATCTACCCCGAGGGCACCCGCAGCCCGGACGGCCGCCTCTACAAGGCGAAGACGGGCGTCGCCCGGATGGCGCTCGAGTCGGGCGCCCCGGTGATCCCCGTCGCGATGGTCGACACGGACGTCGCCCAGCCGCCGGGGCGCGGGCTGCCCACCTTCATGCCGCTCGGCGCCGTGATCGGCGAGCCCCTCGACTTCAGCCGGTACAAGGGCATGGAGACCGACAAGTTCGTGCTGCGCGCCGTCGCCGACGAGATCGAGTACGCCATCCTCGCGCTGTCGGGTCAGGAGTACGTCGACGCGTACGCCGCCAGCGCGAAGGAGCGCGTGGCGCGCGGCGAGGCGCCCATCCCCGCCGCCGAGGAGGGGCCCGGCGGGCTGCCGCTGCCGGAGGTCGGGAAGCCGAGGCGCCCGCGGCGCTGACCGCCGCGCCCGTGACCGGATCCGCGCAGCACTCCGGGTGCGGGCATCACACCGGGTGCGGGACCGGCTGGCTCGGATGGGGCTCGTCGCCGACCGCCGCCTGCGCCTCCGCCAGCGCCACCTCGAGCCGTGCGCGGACGTCCGCGTACCCGGGGTCGCCGGCCACGTTGCGCAGCTCGTCCGGGTCCCGCTCCAGGTCGTACAGCTCCCACTCGCCCGGGTACCGGCCCGGTCCGGTGCCCGGGAGCCCCAGCCCGTCGTTGTAGAAGTAGATCAGCTTGTACCGGGCGTCCCGGTAGCCGTAATGGGCGGCCGCGTGGTGGTTCCCGTCATCGTGCTCCCAGTAGCGGTAGTAGAGGCCCTCCGGCGCGTCGCCCGGGTCACCGTCGCCCGCCAGGTCCCCGAAGAAGCTGCGGCCCTGCATGCCCGGGTGGGGCGGCACGTCCGCGGCCTCCAGGACGGTCCGGGCCAGGTCGACGTTCGTGACGATACCGGCGTGCACCCCGCCGGCGGGCAGCCGCCGCGGGTAGGACAGCACGAACGGCATCCGGATCGACTCCTCGTACATGTACCGCTTGTCGAACCAGCCGTGGTCCCGCCGCGTGGTCATCGGTGAGGATCAGCACGATGTCGGGCTTGCGGGCGGATGCGCTCATATGGCCTGCCTACCAGACTGGAGCTGTCCCGACGAAGGAGCAGACCGTTGACCACCACCGCCGTCGACCTCGCCGCGCGCCTGGGTCGAACCGTCCTGTACCAGATCTACCCGCAGTCGTTCGCGGACGCCGACGGCGACGGGATCGGCGACCTGCCCGGCATCGCCGGACGCCTCGACTACCTCGCCTGGCTCGGCGTGGACGCGATCTGGATCAGCCCGTGCTTCGTCTCGCCGTTCGCCGACGCCGGGTACGACGTCGCGGACTTCTTCCAGATCGCCCCGCGGTACGGCACGAACGACGACCTGGCCCGGCTCACCGATGAGGCCGGCCGCCGTGGGATCTCCGTGCTGCTCGATCTCGTGGCCGGTCACACCTCCGACCAGCACCCGTGGTTCCGCGCGTCCGCCGACGATCCCGACGACCACCGGTTCATCTGGAGCGACGTGCCCGTGGACGGGTTCGAGCCCGGCCCCGGCCTGCGCGGCGGGTACTACCTACCGAACTTCTTCCCCGTCCAGCCCGCGCTGAACTACGGCTACGCGCGCCTCGACCCTGCCGAGCCCTGGCGCCAGCCGGTCGACGCGCCCGGCCCGCAGGCCAACCGCGCCGCGCTGCGCGAGATCATGGCGCACTGGTTCGACCTCGGGGTCGCCGGCTTCCGGGTCGACATGGCCTCGTCGCTCGTCAAGGACGACCCGGGGCACGTCGAGACGGGCCGCCTGTGGCGCGAGATGCGCGCCTGGCTGGACGACGCCTACCCGGGCCGCGTGCTGGTCAGCGAGTGGGGCAACCCGCGGGTGTCCGTCCCCTCCGGCTTCCACGCCGACTTCTTCCTCCAGTTCGGGGGCGACGACAACGGGCTCCCGATGCGGTCCCTGTGGAACAACAGCGCCGGCACCGTGAACCCCGCCTGGGCCGAGGTCCCCGCCTGGGCCGCCGCCGACGCGCGAGGTGACGCCGAGTCGTTCGCCCACGCCTGGCGCGAGGCGGCCGAGGCGATCGCCACCGCCGGACGCGGCGGGGTGGTGGGCCTGCCGACCTCGAACCACGACTTCACGCGGCTCGTCGCCGGCGACCGGGACGCCGATCAGGCGCGAGTGGGGCACGTGCTCACGATGACGTGGCCCGCCATGCCGTCCCTGTACTACGGGGACGAGATCGGCATGCGGTACGTGCCGGACACGCCGACGCTGGAGGGCTCTCGGCTGGGTCCGACCTACGACCGGTCGGGCTCACGCACCCCGATGCAGTGGGGCGACCTCCCGGACGGCACCCTGGGTCCTGGCAGTCCCGGCACGTCCAGGTACCTGCCACAGGACCCCGACCCGGACCGCCCGACCGTCGCCGGCCAGCTCGGCGACGCGGGCTCCCTGCTGCACCTGGTGCGCGAGCTCATCGCGCTGCGGCACGGCGACCACCGCCTCGACGTCGAGTCACCCGTCGAGGTGCTCGCCACGGCGTATCCCATGGCCTATCTCCGGGGCGGCACGCTCGCGGTCGTGCTCAACCCCGGCCGGGCGGCGGTCCAGCTGCCGCTCGACGGCGCGGCGAGCGCCCGGACGCTCCTGGCCCGGCGCTACCGGGCCGAGCCGAGGGAGGGGCAGCCCGACGTGGTGCACCTCGACGGTCACGGGTACGCCGTGCTGGACCTGGACGCGCCGGAGGACTCGCGGGCGGCGGGTTAACCTTGGCCGCGTGGAACTGATCCGTAAGGGCAAGGTTCGCGAGGTCTACGCGGACGGCGACGATGTGATCCTGGTGGCTTCCGACCGGGTGTCGGTGTACGACGTGGTGCTGCCGACGCCGGTACCGGACAAGGGCGCGATCCTCACCCAGATCTCGCTCTGGTGGTTCCGGCAGTTCGCCGACCTCGTGCCCAACCACGTGATCAGCGAGGACGTCCCCGAGGAGTGGAAGGGCCGCGCGGTCCGCTGCAAGCGCCTGGAGATCGTGCCGGTCGAGTGCATCGTGCGCGGCTACCTCGCGGGCGGCGGCCTGGAGAGCTACCGCGAGACGGGCAGCGTGTCCGGTGTCGCGTTCCCGCCCGGCCTGGTCGAGGCCGACCGGCTGCCGCAGCCCGTCTTCACGCCGTCGACGAAGGCGGACGAGGGTCACGACGAGTACATCTCCGTCGAGGAGATCGCCGAGGACCTGGGTGAGGAGACGACGAACCGGCTGCGCGACCTGTCGCTGGAGATCTACGACCGCGGCGCCGAGATCGCCCGCGAGCGCGGCGTGCTGATCGCGGACACGAAGTTCGAGTTCGGGAAAGACGCGGACGGCGTGCTGACGCTGGCCGACGAGGTGCTCACGCCCGACTCGTCGCGCTTCTGGAAGGCGAGCGAGTACGAGCCGGGTCGTGGGCAGTGGTCCTACGACAAGCAGTTCGTGCGCGACTGGTCCTCCACGCTGACCGGCTGGGACCGCACCTACCCCGGCCCCGAGATCCCGGCCGACGTGGTCGCCGAGACCCGGGCCCGGTACATCGAGATCTACGAGCAGCTGACGGGCGACACCTGGACCTGACCCGTTGAGCCCTGGCTAGTTGAGTGCTGGCTATTTGCGGGCCCACGGGCCGATTCTCCGCAGATACCCAGCACTCAACGAAGCGGGCGTACAGGAGTGTCAGTGACGCCAGCTAGCGTGCTCGGCGTGAGCACCACCGCATCTGCGTACCAAGCAACGTTCGAGGAGCTCGGCACACCGCTGCGGGACGTGACCTTCGTGGTGGTCGACCTCGAGACCACGGGCACGAACGCCAAAGAGGGCGGCATCACCGAGATCGGTGCCGTGAAGGTGCGCGGCGGGGAGGTGCTGGGCGAGTTCCAGTCGCTCGTGAACCCGGGGCAACCGGTCCCGGCCTTCATCGCGCGGTTGACCGGCATCACCAACGCCATGGTGGCGACGGCACCGGACATCGCACTGGTGCTGCCCAGCTTCCTGGAGTTCGCCCGCGACACGGTGCTCGTGGCGCACAACGCGCCGTTCGACGTCGGCTTCCTCAAGGCCATGTGCGCCCGGCTCGACTACCCGTGGCCGGGGTTCGACGTCGTGGACACGGTGCCGCTGGCCCGGCGCCTGGTCACGCGGGACGAGGCACCCAACCACAAGCTGTCCACGCTCGCGAAGCTGTTCCGCGCCTCCGTCTCCCCCGAGCACCGTGCCCTGGCTGACGCGCGGGCCACCGTGGACGTGCTGCACGCACTCTTCGACCGTCTGGCACCCCTGGGCGTCACCCACCTCGAGGACCTCGCGACGGCCGCCGACCCGGTACCGCCGGAGGTGCGCCGCAAGCGGCACCTCGCCGACGACCTGCCCGACGCTCCCGGCGTCTACCTGTTTCGCGGCCCGGGCGACGAGGTCCTGTACGTCGGTACCTCGGTCAACATCCGCAAGCGTGTGCGCTCCTACTTCACCGCCGCCGAGAAGCGGAAGCGGATCGCGGAGATGGTGCGCATCGCCGAGCGGGTCACGCCGGTCGCGTGCGCCACCCCGCTGGAGGCCCAGGTCCGCGAGCTCCGGCTCATCACGGAGCACGCGCCGCGCTACAACCGGCGCTCGAAGTTCCCGGAGCGGCACTCCTGGGTGCGCCTCACCGACGAGGCCTACCCGCGGCTCTCGGTCGTGGGCGGCGTGGTGGCGGGCGCTGCGCACATCGGCCCGTTCGCGTCCCGGCGCACCGCGCAGGACGCCGTCCACGCGCTGCACGACGCTCTGAACCTGCGCCAGTGCACCGCGCGCATCCCGCTCGTGTCCAAGAACCCCGGGAGCCCGTGCGCCCTGGCCGGCATGGGCCGCTGCTCGGCCCCGTGCGTGGCGACCAACGCACCCGACACCTCCTACGCCCCCGTGGCCGACGCCGCCCGCCGTGCCCTCACCGGTGACCCCGCCCCGGTGGTGCGGGCGCTGTCGGACCGCATCGCCACGCTCGCCCACCAGGAGCGGTACGAGGAGGCCGGCGAGGTCACCCGACGGCTGCGCGCGTTCGTCTCCGGCGCCCACCGGGCGCAACGGCTGACGCCGCTCGCGGCGTGCGCCGAGCTGGTCGCGGCGCGCCCCTCCGGCATCGGCGACGCCCCCGGCCGGCCGGGCGGGTGGGAGCTCGTGGTGATCAAGCACGGACGGCTCGCCGCTACCGACGTCTCGGCGCCCGGTGCGAGTCCCCTTCCGCTGGTCGCCGCGCTGCGCACGACGGCGGAGCATGTCGAGCCGCCGGTCGCCCCCGCGCCCGCCGCGCACCCGGAGGAGACCGACCTGCTGATCGCGTGGCTCGACTCCCCGGGCGTGCGCCTGGTGCATCTCAGCGACACGTGGGCGTGCCCGGTCCGCGCGGCCGGGGCGCACGCGGACCTGACGTGGGCGTCGGAACGGGTGCGCAACGAGATGGACGAGGCCACGCCCGCTCGGGAACCCGAGAACGCGCGGCACGTGGATACGATGACGGCATGCTGACCGCGATCGTCCTCATCGACGCCGAGACGTCCCGCATCCCCGAGGTCGCGCAGGAGGTCGCGAACATCGACGGGGTGAGCGAAGTCTTCTCCGTGACGGGCAAGACCGACCTCGTCGCCATCGTGCGCGTACCCGAGCACGAACAGCTCGCCGGGGTCGTGTCCGACACCGTGAACAAGGTGCCCGGCGTGCAGAACACCGAGACCCTCATCGCGTTCCGCGCGTTCTCGAAGGCGGACCTGGAGCAGGCGTTCGCCCTCGGGCTCGACGACTAGTCCCTGTCACGACTGGTCCGTCGTCGAGCCCTGCTCGGCGGCCTACGGCTCGCCTGCGTGCCCGGTAACAGGTGCCTAGGCGTCGTCCCGCTGGCCGCTGACGGCGCCCGCCCCGGCGCCGGTCGGCGCCTTCGGCTCGATCTCGTCGTGGTGCCCCGGGTCGTGGTGCCCGTGCGAGTGCGCGGCCTCGAGCTCGGCGGGCGTGACGGGCGAGACGCGGTCCTCGTAGAAGAAGCGGGAGATCTTCTGCCAGCGCCGGTCGGACCTGTAGCCCTGACGCCGTACGCCGCGCGCGTCCGTGAGGGGCTGGATCTCCAGCGGCGCGGGCGACTCGTAGTTGACGCGCAGCCAGCGCTCCTCCTCCTCGAGCGGCGTGTGCACCTCGATGTACTCGCCGTTCGCGAACCGCACGATGCGGCCGGACTCGTGGCCGTGCAGCACGAGCTCGCGGTCCTTGCGCTGCAGCCCGAGGCACACGCGTTTGGTCACCCAGAAGCCGAGCACCGGACCCACGAAGATGAGCACGCGCAGCGCCCACGTGATCGCGAAGATGTCGAGCGAGAAGTGCGTGGCGATGAGGTCGTTCGTGGCCGCCAGGGCACAGACCACGAAGGCCACGAGGAGCGCCACACCCATCCCGGTGCGCACGGGCCGGTTGCGGGGCCGGTCGAGCACGTGGTGCTCCCGGTGGTCACCGGTGACCTTCGCCTCGAGGAACGGCCAGCCGAACAGCAGCGTGAACAGGATGCCCGGCACCACCAGGGCAGGAATGATCAGGTTCATGCTCAGCGTGTACCCGCCGATGACCCACTCCCAGCCCGGTCCGGGCATGAGGCGCAGCGCGCCGTCGACGAACAGGATGTACCAGTCCGGCTGCGTGCCCGCCGAGACCGGCGACGGGTCGTACGGCCCGTAGTTCCACACGTTGTTGATCGCCATCGTGGCGCCCATCAGGGTCAGCACGCCGGCGATGATGAAGAAGTTGCCGGTCATCTTGGCGACGTAGACCGGGAGGGCCGGGTAGCCGACCACGTTCTTGTCGGTGCGGCCACCGCCCGGGTACTGCGTGTGCTTCTGCAGCACCATGAGGAACAGGTGCAGCGCGATGAGGGCGATCAGCAGGCCGGGGATCACGAAGATGTGCAGGGTGAAGAGCCGCGGAATGATGTGGTGCCCGGGGAACTCGCCGCCGAACACCAGGATCGACAGCCCGGAACCGATCACCGGGATCGACTTGACCACACCGTCGATGATGCGCAGGCCGTTGCCGGAGAGCACGTCGTCGGGCAGCGAGTAGCCCGTGAAGCCCGCCGCCAGCGCCAGGATCAGCATGACCGCGCCGACCAGCCAGTTGACCTCGCGCGGCTTGCGGAACGCACCGGTGAAGAAGATCCGGAACATGTGCACCACGATGGAGGCCACGAAGATCAGCGCCGCCCAGTGGTGGATCTGCCGCATCAGCAGCCCGCCGCGCACCTCGAACGACATCTCGACGGTCGAGGCGAACGCCGCCGACATCAGCTGGCCCTCCATGGACGCCGGGTGCTCACCCTCGTAGCGCACCAGGGCCATGGACGGTTCGAAGAACATCGTCAGGAAGAAGCCCGAGGCGATCAGCACGACGAACGAGAACAGGGCGATCTCGCCCAGCATGAAGGACCAGTGGTCCGGGAAGACCTTGCGCGCGAACTCCTTGACCAGCACACCGATGCTGGTGCGCTGGTCCAGATAGTCGGCCGCCTTGCCGACACCGGTCGGACGTTGCTGCTGTGCCACGCCATCACTCCTGGAGTAGGAGACACGCTGTCTTGCCAGTAGACCCAGTAGACACCGTGCCAGGTGCTGCTTTCCACCCCAATGACGAATCAGCGACCCGATCCGTGACACAAGAGATCCGGCGCACCCCGGGGTACTGCCCCGGGGTGCGCCGGATCCGGTCAGCCGGTCAGGCCGACGGGACGACCAGACCCGCGGTCTGCGTCTTGGCGCGGCCCAGGCGCTCGGAGACGTTGCTCCAGGACACCAGGTTCCACCAGGCCTTGATGTAGTCCGGGCGCACGTTCAGGTAGTCGATGTAGTAGGCGTGCTCCCAGCAGTCCAGCATCAGGACCGGGGTGAGCGCGAAGGGAATGTTGCCCTGCTGGTCGAACAGCTGCACCACGACCAGCTTCTGACCGATGGAGTCCCAGGCCAGGACGGCCCAGCCGGAACCCTGCACACCAGCGGCGACGGCCGTGAAGTGCGCCTTGAACTTCTCGAACGACCCGAAGTGCTCGTCGATCGCCGCGGCGATGTCGCCGGTCGGCTCACCGCCGGCCTCAGGCGCCATGTTCGTCCAGAAGATCGAGTGGTTGATGTGCCCACCGAGGTTGAACGCGAGGTCCTTCTCGATCTTGTTGACGTTTGCCAGGTTGCCCGTCTCGCGGGCCTCCTCGAGCTGCTCGAGGGCAGTGTTCGCGCCCTTGACGTACGTCGCGTGGTGCTTGGAGTGGTGCAGCTCCATGATCTTGCCCGAGATGTGCGGCTCGAGCGCGGCGTAGTCGTAGGTCAGGTCAGGGAGCGTGTAGACAGCCATTGCTGAGGTACCTCCAGGATGGGGCCGCACACCGGACGGTGTGCGGGGGGAAGACGCCGTCCTGGTCGCGCGCCGAGTGGTGCCCGCCGGGACGGCAATGGCCCGCGTCCCCCGGCCGCATTCGCGGACCGGGAGACACGGGCCATCGCTTGGTATCGCAGGTCGCTCAGTGCTCCCGCGAGGTGGTTCCCGCGCCGGCCTCGACGGCCTGGCGCTCGGAGCCGTTCAGCTCGTCGTGCTCGCCGTGCGAGTGCGCGGCCTCGAGCTCCGCCGGGGTGACGGGTGCGACGCGGTCCTCGTAGAAGAACCGGGACAGACCGTGCCACCGCTTGTCGGAGCCGTAGCCCTTGCGCTTCACACCGCGGGCATCCGTCTTCGGGGCGATCGCCAGCGGGGCGGGCGCCTCGTAGTTGACGCGCAGCCAGCGCTCCTGCTCGTCGAGCGGCGTGTGGACCTCGATGTACTCGCCGTTGGCGAACCGCACGATGCGGCCCGACTCGTGGCCGTGCAGCACCAGCTCGCGGTCCTTGCGCTGCAGCCCGAGGCAGATGCGCTTGGTGATGTAGTACGCGAACACCGGCCCGACGAAGAACAGGATGCGGAACACCCACGTGATCGCGTTGATCGACAACGCGAAGTGCGTGGCGATGAGGTCGTTCGACCCGGCCAGGGCCAGGATGATGAACGCCGCCAGGAACGCGACACCCAGGGCCGTGCGCACCGGCTTGTTGCGCGGCCGGTCCAGCACGTGGTGCTCCTTGTCGTCGTTCGTGACCCGCGCCTCGAGGAACGGGTAGACGATCAGGAACGTGAACAGGATGCCGGGGATGACCACGGCGGGCACCAGGACGTTCAGCGGGAGCGTGTACCCGGCGATGACCCACTCCGTACCCGCACCGGGCATCAGGCGCAGGGAGCCCTCCAGGAACAGCATGTACCAGTCCGGCTGGGCACCGGCGGACACGGGCGACGGGTCGTACGGCCCGTAGTTCCACACGTTGTTGATCGCCATCGTGGCGCCCATCAGGGTCAGCACGCCGGCGACGATGAAGAAGTTGCCGGTCATCTTGGCGACGTACACCGGCAGCGCCGGGTAGCCCACCACGTTCTTGTCGGTACGGCCACCGCCCGGGAACTGCGTGTGCTTCTGCAGCACCATGAGGAACAGGTGCAGCGCGATGAGGGCCAGCAGGATGCCCGGGATCACGAAGATGTGCAGCGTGAACAGCCGGGGAACGATGTGGTGGCCCGGGAACTCGCCGCCGAAGACGAAGTACGACAGGGGCGAGCCGATCAGCGGGATCGACTTGATCACGCCGTCGGTGATGCGCAGGCCGTTGCCGCTCAGCACGTCGTCAGGCAGCGAGTAGCCGGTGAAGCCGGCGGCCAGGCCAAGGATCATCAGGACGATGCCGACGATCCAGTTGATCTCGCGGGGCTTGCGGAACGCACCGGTGAAGAACACGCGCATCATGTGCACCACGATCGACGCCATGAAGATCAGCGCGGCCCAGTGGTGGATCTGCCGCATCAGCAGCCCGCCGCGCACCTCGAACGACATGTCGAGGGTCGAGGCGAACGCCACGGACATCAGCTGCCCGTGCATGTTGGCCGGGTGCTCGTTCTCGTAGGTGGTGAGCGCCATCGACGGTTCGAAGAACATCGTCAGGAAGAAGCCCGAGGCGATCAGGACCACGAACGAGAACAGGGCGATCTCGCCCAGCATGAACGACCAGTGGTCCGGGAAGACCTTGCGCGCGAACTCCTTGACGGCGACGCCGATCGAGGTGCGCTGGTCGAGGTAGTCAGCCGCCTTGCCCGCAGGCGTCGTCGGCTTGGCGGGTGCCTCACGCTTGGTGTCGTGGGTCGCGGTGCTCACTTCAGTCGCTCCCAGAAGCTCGGGCCGATGGGCTCGGCGAAGTCGTCCTGCGCCACGAGGTAGCCCTCGTCGTCAACGGTGATCGGCAGCTGCGGCAGCCGGCGGTTGGCCGGGCCGAAGACGACCTTCGCGCTGTCGGCGATGTCGAACGTCGACTGGTGGCAGGGGCACAGGAGGTGGTGCGTCTGCTGCTCGTAGAGCGCCACCGGGCAGCCCACGTGCGTGCAGATCTTCGAGTAGGCGACGATGCCCTCGTAGGACCAGTCCTCGCCCTCGGGCGACTGGTCGGTCTGGAGGTCCTCCGGGTTGAGGCGCACCATCAGGACGACGGCCTTCGACTTCTCCGTGATCCACTCGTGGGTCGCGCGGAACTCCTCGGTGGTCTCCGGGACCACGTGGAACACGGAACCCACGGTGACGTCGGTGGCCTTGATGGGACGGCCCGACGGGTCGATCGCGAGGCGCATGCCGCGCTTCCACATCGTGTGCTTGAACTTGGAGATGTTCCAGTCGCCACCCACGGAGCCGATCAGCGGCACGGCGATGGCCAGGGGGAACAGCGCCAGCGCACCGAAGAACGCACCCTTGAGCATGCCGCGGCGCCCGACGACGCCGGAGTCCGCGAGGCCCTCGTTCAGGTCGTTGACCGCGGCCTCGCGGTCCTCGCCCTGCGTCGCGAGCGTGTGCCGCTCCTGCACGAACTCGCGGTCGCCCATGAGCGCCTTGGCCCAGTGGATGCCGGCGATGCCGATGCCGAGCAGCGACACCGCGAGGCCGAGGCCGATCAGCAGGGTCGACAGGCGGACGCTCGAGGTGGTGCCCTCGGGCGGGATCATCACGTAGGCGACGATCGAGCCGATCGTGCCGAGGATCGACAGGACGAACAGGAACGTCACCGTGCGCTCCGCGCGCTTGGCCGCACGCGGGTCCGTGTCGGTGAGGCGCGCCTTGTGCGCCGGCACGCCCGGGTCCTGGAACCGCTCGGCGGGTCCGACGGCGGTGCCGGTCTCCGAGGGCACCGTCACGTCGGAAGACGTGTCGCCCAGCTTGTTCTGGTTCTCGTTCTGGTTCTCGCTCACGAGGACTTGGCTCCGATCCACACAGCGGCACCGATCAGCAGGCCCATGCCGACCACGAACGCCCACAGACCCTCGGACACCGGTCCGAGAGCACCCAGTGAGGCGCCGCCGGCCGAGCCGTCGCGCTGCTCGACGAGGAAGGAGATGATGTCCCGCTTCTCGTCGGGCGTGATGTTCGCGTCGTTGAACACCGGCATCGACTGGGGGCCGGTCTGCATCGCCTGGTACAGGTTGCGCTCGGAGGTGTCCCACAGCGGCGGGGCGAACTTGCCCTCCGAGAGCGCGCCACCGGCGCCGACGGCGTTGTGGCACATCGCGCAGTTGGTGCGGAACAGAGCCATGCCGTTGGACGGGTCGCCCTTGCTGGCGTCCACCTGCTCGTCCGTGGGGATCGCCGGCCCGGCGCCCAGCGAGGCGACGTACGCGGCCAGCGCCGCGGTCTGCTCCTCGTTGAACTGCGCGGGCTTGGCCATCGCCTGCGGGCCGTTGGCCTGCATCGGCATGCGACCGGTCGACACCTGGAAGTCGACGGCAGCAGCGCCGACGCCGACCAGGGACGGCACGCCGTCGGTACCTTCCGCGTTCGGGCCGTGGCACGTCGCGCAGTTGGCCTGGAACAACTTCTTACCGGTCTCGATGTCCGCGGTGCTGACGGTCTCGGCCTGAGCCGTACTCGGAGCCAGGGCGGCGTAGACGCCGCCCGTGGTCAGCAGCGCCAGCAGCAGAAGCACGACCGGAGCCAACCGGTGGTGCCTGCGGGCGGCGAGTGCCTTCACGAAAATGTCCTCGTCTCGCTGTGAGTGTTTGAGCTTCTCTGTTATGAACCTATGCCACCGCACGGGCCCCGGTGGACGCACTCCCGAAGGGGTGGTCGCTACGGGGTCACTGCAGCAGGTAGATCACCGCGAACAGCGCGATCCACACCACGTCGACGAAGTGCCAGTAGTAGGACGTGACGATCGTGGTGGTGGCCTCGTGGTGACCGAAGCGCTTGGCGGCGAAGGAGCGGCCGAGCACGAAGAGGAATGCGATCAGACCGCCGGTCACGTGCAGGCCGTGGAAGCCGGTGGTCATGTAGAAGACCGAGCCGTACGCGCTGGACGAGATCGTCAGGCCCTGGTGGACCAGCTCGGTGTACTCGAAGATCTGACCACCGATGAAGAACGCACCCATCAGGTAGGTCATCGTGAGCCACTCGTGCATGCCCCACGTCCAGAACTGGTACAGCTTGCCGGAGCGCGAGGGCTTGAACTGCTCAGCCTTGAAGACCGCCCACTGGCAGGTGAAGGAGGACAGCACCAGGACGATCGTGTTGATCGTCGAGAAGGTGATGTTCAGCTTGTCCGCCTGCAGCGCCCACTCCTCGGCCGGCATGGTCTGCCGGACCGTGAAGTACATCGCGAAGAGCGCTGCGAAGAACATGAGCTCGCTCGCGAGCCAGACAATCGTCCCGACCGAGACCGGGTTCGGGCGATTGACTGTCACGTGCTGGTGCGTGGGGTTGGCTGCAGCCGTTGCGGTCGACACGACAGCCATTATGGCCGACGTTGGACCGTCCCGAACGCCGAAGCGCCCCACCCGCTCGCGTCGAATCTCACAAAGTCCTTCCAACGCCCTACCTGCGACGTCTCTTGCTGACGCGATTCCGCAGAGTGCCATGAAAAGAGCGCGGACAAATCTGCCGTGCGGGCGGTGACTGTGCCACGATCGACGCATGACCGGCATGACGACGGATGTGACCAGCGCAGGTGCGGACGGTGTGGCGACGTCGAGCCCGCGCGTCCTCCTGTACAGCGACGACCGCACGGTGCGTGAGCAGGTCCGACTCGCCGTCGGCCCGCGCCTGCACGCAGGTGCGCCCGACATCGAGTGGACCGAGGTGGCGACCCCCGCCGCCGTGGTGGACAAGGCGGACAACGAGACGTGGGACCTGCTCGTCCTCGACGGTGAGGCCGACCAGACCGGCGGCATGGGACTGTGCCGCCAGCTCAAGAACGAGATCTACGAGTGCCCGCCGGTGCTCGTGCTGACCGGCCGCCCCGAGGACGCGTGGCTGGCTTCCTGGTCCCTGGCCGACGGCGTGGTGGCCCGCCCGCTCGACGCCATCAAGGTCCAGGAGGCAGTCGCGAAGCTCCTGGCGGGTACCGCGTGAACCTCGAGACACCCACGTGGTCGGGCCTGCTCGCCGGGCTGATCACCGGAGCCGATCTCACCCAGGCGGAGGCCGCCTGGGCGATGGACCAGGTGATGACGGGCGAGGTCTCCCCCGTCCAGCTGGGCGGGTTCCTCGTCGCGCTGCGCGCCAAGGGCGAGACCGTCGAGGAGCTCGCCGGCCTGACCGAGTCCATGGTCCGGCACGCGACCCGGATCGAGGTTCCCGGCCCCTCCGTCGACATCGTCGGCACCGGCGGCGACCGCGCCCACACGGTGAACATCTCCACGATGGCGTCGGTGGTCATCGCGGGCGCCGGCCTGCGGGTGGTCAAGCACGGCAACCGGGCGGCGTCGTCGTCGTCGGGCAGCGCGGACGTGCTGGAAGAGCTCGGCATCCGGCTCGACCACACGCCGGAGCGGGTGGCGCAGATCGCCCGCGAGGCCGGCATCACCTTCTGCTTCGCCGCCGCCTTCCACCCGTCCATGCGCCACGCCGGCGTGACGCGCCGGGAGCTGGGCGTACCGACGGCGTTCAACTTCCTGGGGCCGCTCACCAACCCGGCCCAGCCGCGCGCAGCGGCCGTCGGCTGCGCGGACGCCCGGATGGCGCCCCTGATGGCCGGTGTGTTCGCCGAGCGTGGCAAGTCCGCGCTCGTGTTCCGTGGCGACGAGGGACTGGACGAGCTCGCCGCCACGGCCGGCTCCACCGTCTGGGAGGTGCAGCCCGGTGCCGAGGGCGGCACGGTCATCGAGCACCGTCTCGACCCGGCCGCCGACCTGGGGCTCACCCGCATCAAGGTCGAGGACCTGCGGGGCCACGACGCCGCCTACAACGCGGGCGTCGCCCGGGCGGTCCTCGCCGGTGAGGACGGCCCGGTCCGCGAGACCGTGCTGCTCAACGCGGCCTCCGGACTCGTGGCCGACGGCACGCTGCCCGGCACCGGCTCCGGGACACTCGTGGAGCGCCTGACCGCCGGCATCGAGCTGGCGGCACACGCCGTCGACTCCGGAGCGGCGCAGGAGACCCTGCGCCGCTGGGCCGAAGCCGCGAAGTAGCACCGGCCGGGCGGCCGGTGCCGGACGACGGTCAGCCGCCCATGCCCTCCAGCATCGCGTCGAGGGTGATGAGCTGGTCCCCGGTCGGCGCTGCGACGTCCACGGGCTCGCCCCACGCGGAGAACGCACTGGTCATGACGATCTCTTCGCCGTCGGGGCCCATGGTGAGCACCAGCTGGCGCGCCAGGTTGTCCTGGTCCACGTTGTAGATGATCTCGACGTCGCCGGCCTGGGCCAGGGCCTCCTCCGGGAGGTCCTCGACCTGGGGGCCGGTCATCTTGGTGGCGTCCACGAGGATCGTGTAGACGTCGGTCTCCACGCCGTCCACCGTCTCGGTACCGGTCTTCTCGAAGGACGTGATGGCGCCGTCCATGCCCTGCAGCTGGGCAGCGGGGTCCATGTCCTTGAGGCTGTTCTGCATGACGTCACCCATGCTCTTGAAGAGCTCGCCCATCGGGTTGTCGCTCTCGCTGGCCTCCGCGAGGCTGAGGAACTTGCCGGACGTCGACTCGCCCATGTTCATGTAGAAGTCGCCGCCGGACAGCACCATGTCGGTGGTCTCGCCCTCGATGTCCATCTGCATCGCCATCTCCGGGCTCTCCGGGTCGGAGATGTCCACGTCGGCCTCCAGCGGCGCCCCGGCCATGCCGGTGGCTTCGGCTCCTGCCCCGGAGTAGGTCATGGTCATGTGGACCGTGCCGGCGTCGCTCTGCGCCGCGGCGAGCTCCTCGACGAACGAGGCCTGAGTCAGTCCGACCGCCGCCTCCGCTGAGGCTGCCGTGGTCGCGTCAGCCTGCTCGCCGGCCCCCTCGGCGGCCGCACCGCAGCCGCTCAGGCCCAGGGCGAGAACGCCTGCCGTCGCCAGACCTACCATCTTCGAGTAGCGCACTGTTCCCTCTCTGCCGCCATTCCGGCCAGCGCACACCATGCGCCCGGGAGCCGGTCAGCAGCCGTTCAATCCCATCACGAACGACCCGTCGCGCACTCGTCGACCGCGGGTGAAAACCGGTACGGGCGCCAGACGGGACGAACGAGCCCGGCGCCGGTACCCGCTCTCGAGAGAACGGGACCGACGCCGGGCACGGGTCACCAGGGATCAGTGCGAGTGGATACCACTCGAGTACTCGAACACCCAGCCCACGAGCGCGATCACGGCTGCGCAGAAGCCGATGTAGAACACCCACCAGCCCACGGCCAGGCCGAGGAAGCAGATCGCGGCGGAGCTCGCGATCGCCAGCGGCCACCAGCTCCAGGGTGCGAACACACCCTGGTCGCCCGCAGCGTCCTCGATGTTGCCGTTCGGGTCGTCCTCCGGGCGAGCGTCGATCCGCCTGGCCGTCAGGGCCAGGTACGCACCGATCATCGCCACCAGACCACCGACCAGCGGCATGCCCAGGTACCCGACGGGCTCGCGCCACTCGGTCATGAACCCGTAGACCACACCGGCCAGGACGAAGAAGGGTGTTCCCCAGAGGAACAGCCGTGCCTCGATCTTCACTTGCTGGTCCCCTCGTCCGGCGTGTCAACGACCGTCGTGCTGCTCTGCTCCGGTGTACCGCCACCGTCTGCGGCGCGCTGCTGCGCCTGCGTCTCCTGGCCACGGCGGTCCGCCTCGCCGTACACGTTGTCGAGCACGCCCCGGTTGTACTCGGGGTGCTCCATCGCGACGACCTCCGGGTGGTGCAGGTCGAAGGCGGGCGACTCCGAGCGGATGCGCGGGAGCGACGTGAAGTTGTGCCGCGGCGGCGGGCAGGACGTGGCCCACTCCAGGGAGCGGCCGTAGCCCCACGGGTCGTCGACGGTGACCATGGGCGCCTTGCGCCAGGTGACGTAGACGTTCCAGAGGAACGGCAGGGTCGACGCCGCCAGGATGAACGCACCGATCGTGGAGACCTGGTTCTCCCAGGTGAAGCCCTCCTCCGGCATGTAGTCCGCGTACCGACGCGGCATGCCCTCGACACCCAGCCAGTGCTGGATGAGGAACGTGAGGTGGAACCCGACGAAGAGCAGCCAGAAGTGCAGCTTGCCCAGCCGTTCGCTCAGCATCCGTCCGGTGAACTTGGGCCACCAGAAGTAGAAGCCGGCGAACATCGCGAAGACGACCGTGCCGAAGACGACGTAGTGGAAGTGCGCCACCACGAAGTACGAGTCCGACAGCTGGAAGTCCAGGGCGGGGCTCGACAGGATGATGCCCGTCAGACCACCGAAGAGGAACGTCACGAGGAAGCCGATGGACCAGAGCATCGGTGTCTCGAAGGTGAGCTTCCCTCGCCACAACGTGCCGATCCAGTTGAAGAACTTCACACCGGTGGGCACCGCGATGAGCATCGTCATGAACGCGAAGAACGGCAGCATGACGGCCCCGGTCACGTACATGTGGTGCGCCCACACGGTCACCGACAGCGCAGCGATGGCGATGGTCGCGTAGACCAGGCCCGTGTAGCCGAAGATCGGCTTGCGGCTGAACACCGGCAGGATCTCCGTGACGATGCCGAAGAACGGCAGCGCGATGATGTAGACCTCGGGGTGCCCGAAGAACCAGAACAGGTGCTGCCAGAGGATGGCACCGCCGTTCTCCGGGTTGAAGATCTGCGCGTCGAGACGCCGGTCGGCGCCCAGCGCGAACAGCGCCGCGGCCAGGGGCGGGAACGCCATCAGGACCAGCAGGCTGGTGACCAGCGTGTTCCAGGTGAAGATCGGCATCCGGAACATGGTCATGCCCGGGGCACGCATCGTGATGATCGTGGTGATGAAGTTGACCGCACCGAGGATCGTTCCGAAGCCCGCCAACGCGAGGCCGAACACCCAGAGGTCACCACCGAGCCCTGGACTGTATGTGGTGGTCGAGAGCGGGGCATAGGCGAACCAGCCGAACGACGCGGCGCCCTGCGGGGTGAGGAAGCCGGCGGTCACCATGAGGCCGCCGAACAGGTACAGCCAGTAGGCGAACATGTTCAGACGCGGGAACGCGACGTCGGGCGCGCCGATCTGGAGCGGCATGATCACGTTCGCGAAGCCCGCGAAGAGCGGGGTGGCGAAGAGCAGCAGCATGATCGTGCCGTGCATCGTGAACAGCTGGTTGTACTGCTCCTTGCTCTGCACGAGCTGGATGCCCGGCTCGAACAGCTCGGCGCGGATCGCCAGCGCCATCAGGCCGCCGATGCAGAAGAACAGGAACGACGAGATCAGGTAGAGATACCCGATCGTCTTGTGGTCAGTGGACGTGATCCACTTGATGACGGTCCGGCCGAGCGTCTGCCGCCCGGGTGCCAGACCCGGGATCAGCTCGGTCGTGGTCGTTGCGGCCATCAGTGCCCAGCCTCCTCTTCCTCGGCGTCAACCGGGCCTTGTGTCCGTGCGAGGTCCATGCCGAGCGAGCCGGTCTGCCCCTCCGCCGCCAGGTCCGCCATGTGGGCGTCGTATTCCTCGGCCGACACGACCTTCACGTTGAAGAGCATGCCCGAGTGGAACTCGCCGCAGAGCTCGGCGCACTTGCCGGCGTACGTGCCCTCACGGGTCGGCGTCACCTGGAACGTGTTGGTCCGGCCAGGGATCATGTCCTGCTTGTACAGGAACGCGGGGATCCAGAACGAGTGGATGACGTCCCGCGAGTCCAGCGTGAACTCGACGGTCTCGTTCACCGGCAGGTAGAGCGTCGGGAAGGACTGCGAGGTACCGGGCGCGTCGTCGACCTGGTCCTCCGCGGTGAGCTCCCCGACGTCGGGCTCGTGCACGCCCGAGTCGTAGACGTCCGCGTCGAGGTAGTTGAAGTCCCAGCTCCACTGCTTGCCGATGACCTGGATGTGCTCGGTCGCGGTGCCGTCGACGTTCTTGATCGCCGTCACGTCGCGGTCGGTGTACCAGAACAGCACGAGCACCATGATGATCGGCACGGCCGTGTACATGAGCTCGAGCGGCAGGTGGTAGCGCGTCTGCACCGGGAGCTGATGGTCGTCCTTGCGCTTCCGGTAGGCCGCGATGCACCAGAGCATCAGGCCCCAGGTCACGATGCCCACAGCAAGGGCAGCGATCCACGAGCCCACCCAAAGGTCGGTGATGCGCGCAGTCTGGTTCGTCACCTCCCCGTCGGAATAGCCGGGCAGGTATCCGCGCTGGACGGATTCACTGGCACAGCCGGAGGCCAGCAGTGCGACTCCGACGGCAAGAGCCGACGCGCGCATGATGGCCCGCCGGGTGCGGGTAGGTGGCTGCGAGTGCAAGGGAGGCCTTTCACGTCTCGTCCGGCGCGTCGCACCGGTTTCCTCCCGAGCTCCACGCAGAACCTTCGTCCTCGATGGGTGCAGCCTAGCGCGCTCCGGAGCCCGATGATGCCCGGAGCGGGCCCTCCCGGACGTGATCCTCTCCGCATCCGGGGTACGCATCGACGCTGTTCAGGACACCGACCGGGAGGTGTCAGAACGATCGGCGTGCCGGACCCGTCGGCGCAGGTGCGAGGATCAGGCGAAGGACGGCGAAAGGATGCCGTACGCCGCCGTCGGCCCTCGCCACCGAGGGCCGGACGGGCCGGCCAGGACCAGGATGCCGACTCGACCGAGCAGCGACGCAGGAGCAGGAGGACGTGTGAGCCACGCCACCCCGGGCACCCCCGACCGGGTGCATCTCGACAACGGCGGACGTGCCCCGTGGCACCCGCTCGCCCGCCAGGCGTTCGAGCAGGCCCTCGCCGACGGCTGGGCGGATCCCCGGCGTCTCCATGCGGAGGGCCGACGGGCCGCCCGCCTCGTCGACGGTGCGCGGGAGGCGGTCGGCGCGGTGCTCGGTGCGCGGACCCAGGAGATCCACTTCACCCCGGGGCACACCGCGTCGCTCCACGCCGCGGTCGCGTCGGCGGCCGCCGCCCGACGGCGGGCAGGCAGCGTGATCGTCACCAGCGCCGTCGAGCGTTCGGCGCTGCTGCACGCCGCCCGCGCGGCCGGCAAGCAGGGTTCCGTCCCCGTCGACCGGCTCGGCCGGGTCGACGCCGACGCGATGGTCGCCGCCGTCCGCGTACCGGGCGCGGCGCTGGCCGCGCTGCAGCATGCGAACGGTGAGGTGGGCACGCTCCAGCCGGTCGGGACCGTGCACGACACTGCCCGCGCGGCCGGCGTCCCCCTCCTGGTCGACGCAGGCGCGAGCGTCGGGCACGTGGCGGTACCCGAGACCTGGGACCTGCTGGCCGCCGACCCCGCCGACTGGGGCGGTCCGGCGGGCGTCGGGGTGCTCGCGGTGCGGCAGCGGGTCCGCACGGCGCCCGTCGGCCCGGAGGACGAGGACCCGTGGGCCCCCGGCGGCGTGAGCGTGCCCCTCGCGTTCGCGGCGGCGGTGGCGCTGCAGGCGGTCGAGGCCGACCGCGTGGCGCAGGACGCGCGGCGCCGCGAGCTCGTCGATCGCATACGGGCGGAGGTGTCGCGCATCCCCGACGTCGAGGTGGTGGGCGATCCGCGCGGCCGGCTGCCCCATGTCGCGACGTTCTCGTTCCTCTATGTGGACGGCGAGGCGCTCGTGACGGAGCTGGACCGGCACGGGTTCGCCGTCGGATCGGGCTCCGCCTGCACGGCGAGCACCCTGGAGCCGTCGCACGTGCTGGCCGCGATGGGGGTGCTGACGCACGGCAACGTCCGGATCGCCCTGGACCGCGGCACCACCGCGGACGAGGTGGACCGTTTCTGCGCGGTGCTCCCCGGCGCGGTGGCGCGCGTGCGGGAGATGCTAGGAGTCGGTGGCCTCTGACGTGTCGGACGCAGGAGTCACTAGGGTGACCTGTGTGCCTGACACGGTGGTGGATGCGCGGGGGCTCCGCTGCCCCCTGCCCGTGATCCGGCTCGCCGCGGCCGCGAAGGGCCTGCCCGCGGGCACCGAGCTGATGGTGCTGTCGACCGATCCCGCCGCTCGGCTCGACGTGCCGGCCTGGTGCCGCATGCGGGGCCACGAGCATGTGGCGACGGCCGAGCACGCGGCCGAGACCGGGGACGGCGTCGACGGCTGGGCCGTCACCGTACGCCTGCGCTGACCGGCCGACGGCGACGGCCGCAGCGCCCGGACGGAACGCGCCCGAGCCGAACGTGCCCGGACGGAACGCGCCCGGGCAGAAAAGCAGACGGGCCGGTCACCGCGAAGGTGACCGGCCCGCCGTCGTGCAACGCCTGTCGGCGCAGCAAGCTTCGATCAGGAGAACGACCCGCCACAGGCGCACGCGCTGCCTGCGTTCGGGTTGTCGATCGTGAAGCCCTGCTGCTCGATGGTGTCCTTGAAGTCGATGGTGGCGCCCTCGAGGTACGGCACGCTCATCTTGTCCACGACGACCTCGACGCCGTCGTAGTCACGCAGCGCGTCCCCGTCGAGCACACGCTCGTCGAAGTACAGCTGATAGATCAGCCCGGAACAGCCACCCGGCTGCACCGCGACGCGGAGGCGCAGGTCGTCGCGGCCCTCCTGCTCGAGCAGGCTACGGACCTTGCCCGCGGCGACGTCGGTGACGTTGACGCCGTGGGTCCCGATGTCCGTGGTCGTGTCGGTCATGTCATCTCCCGATCGTGTTCGACATACCGGTAGTCGATGTCTCAGCGGTGCCAACCCATCGGGCCGTCCGTCTGTTCCCGTCGCCGGTCTGTTCTGACGATCGTACGCCCACGAGCCCGCTGGGCCGAGCCCCGTCCGGCGTTCAGCGCGCCCACCCCGGTGTCCAGGTCCGGGCCACGCGCGCGACGTCGCCGTCGACCGTCTCGTGCACCCCGCTCAGGCCCGCCGTCGACCACTCGCGCCTGCTCACCTCGCTGCGCTCCGTGACCGCGACGACAGGCACGGCGTGCCCTGCCGCCGCCGCGGCGGCCTCCACCACGACGCCGCGGTGCAGCATCTCGCCGTCGAGCCGCGTGACGTACGCCACCACGACGTCGGCCCGGGCGGCAGCCTCGGCGAGCGCCGCGCCCTCCGCACGCGGCAGGGCGGACGGCGCGGGGCCGGGCGCGGTGGGGCCGGGGTGGGCGGGGCCGACGTCCTGCGCCCCGACGCTGTCCGGCCGGCCCACGGGGATCGCCGCACCGGCCAGCAGCACACCCCCGCCGCCGGTGCCGTGGGTCGGCGCGGCGGCGAGCGCGCCGCTCCCGCTCAGCGCTCCCGCCGAGGCCCCGTGGCCGCCCGGGACCCGCACCGCGCGCGCCTCGGTGTCGGTGTGGGGCGCGGCGGTACGCCACGCGGAGGCGAGTCGCTCGGCGTCGGGCAGGGTCTCGGCAAGCAGCAGCACGTGCACACCAGGCATCGTGGCACCGTCGGGGACCGGTGTCATCACCGCGTGTCATCATGGTGACTGTGAGCACCCTGCTGGCTGAACACTCTGGCTTCTCCGAGCCCGCCCCGTCGCCGCTGCTTCTGCTCGGCCAGGGCCGTGACCTGGCCTCCGAGCGGGGCGTGGAGTGTACGGGCGAGCTGCCCGCACCGAGCGACCCGAACCTCGTCGAACGAGCGCGTGCCGCCCGGGCCGCGCTGGGCAGCCGGGCATTCGTGCTGGGCCACCACTACCAGCGGGACGAGGTCATCGACTTCGCCGACGTCACCGGCGACTCCTTCAAGCTGGCGCGCGAGGCCGCTGCCCGCCCCGAGGCGGAGTTCATCCTGTTCTGCGGCGTGCACTTCATGGCCGAGAGCGCGGACATCCTCACCTCGGACGAGCAGCAGGTGGTGCTGCCCGACCTCGCGGCGGGCTGCTCCATGGCCGACATGGCGGCGATCGGCCAGGTCGAGGAGGCGTGGGCCGTGCTGCAGGACGTCGGCGTCGCGGACTCGACCGTCCCGGTCACCTACATGAACTCGTCCGCCGCGATCAAGGCGTTCACCGGGCGGCACAGCGGCACGGTGTGCACGTCGTCCAACGCCGAGGTCGCGCTGCGCTGGGCGTTCGACCAGGTGGGCGGCATCGACGGCACCGGGAAGGTGCTGTTCCTGCCCGACCAGCACCTGGGCCGCAACACCGCGGTCCTCGCGCTCGGGATGTCGCTGGACGACTGCGTGGTCTTCGACCCGCGCAAGCCGAACGGCGGGCTGACCGACAAGGAGCTCCGGGACGCCCGGATGATCCTGTGGCGCGGCCACTGCTCGGTGCACGGCCGCTTCTCCGTGCAGAACGTCACGGACATCCGCGCGGCGGTGCCCGGCGTCAACGTGATGGTGCACCCGGAGTGCAAGAACGAGGTCGTCACGGCCGCCGACTTCGTGGGCTCGACCGAATACATCATCAAGCAGCTCGACGCGGCCGAGCCGGGATCCTCCTGGGCGATCGGCACCGAGCTGAACCTGGTGCGGCGCGTGGCGAAGGCCCATCCGGACAAGAACGTGCACTACCTCGACTCGACGGTCTGTTTCTGCTCCACCATGAACCGGATCGACCTGCCCCACCTCGTGTGGGCCATGGAGTCACTCGTGGAGGGACGCATGGTGAACCGGATCGTCGTGGACGCCGACGACGCCCACTGGGCACGTGTGGCGCTCGACCAGATGCTGGCCCTCCCAGGAATCTGACCGGATCGGGTACACATGAGCGGCAACGGCGGGCTGCGCATCGGGATCTTCGTCTTCGACGGGGCGGAGGAGCTCGACGTGGTCGGACCGTTCGAGGTGTTCGCGGAGTGGGCCTCCCACTCACAGCTGCGGCCCTCGGTGAGCACGTTCTCCTGGGACGGCTCCGGCGTGCGGCTCGCGAAAGGGCTGCGGATCCTGCCGGCCCACGGCGCGGACGACGTCGGGCCGCTGCACATGCTCGTCTACCCGGGTGGGCTGGGCGCGCGGCCGCTCCTGGCCCAGGCTCGGCACCTCGAGTGGCTGCGCATGATCCGCAAGCAGACCCCGATCATGGCCAGCGTCTGTACGGGGGCGCTGCCGTTCGCGGCGGCCGGTCTGCTCGCGGGGCGGCCGGCGACGACCCATCACGGCCACTACGACGAGCTCACCGACCTCGACCCGAGCATCCTCGTGGACACCGAGGCGCGGTACGTGGACGACGGCGACGTGGTCACCTCCGCGGGTGTCTCGTCGGGCATCGACATGGCGCTGCACCTGGTCGAGCGGCTCGAGACGGTGGCGGTGGCACGAGCGGTGCGCAGCGAGATCCAGCACCCGGTGAGCTGACGTCCCGGGTCCCGGATCCCGGGAAAAGTATCTGATACTGCCGGTTCCCGGTATAACCTTCGACGCATGGCTCGCATGCTCCAGCTCACCTGGACCGGACTCTTCCCGCGCAAGGCCCGCCCCGGACAGACCCTGCTCGACCCGTCGGTCACCCGGATGCGCGTCGGCCCCCTGGACCTCGACTCCTACCTGCACGTCAACAACGGCACGTACCTGCAGATGATGGACGTGGCCCGCAACAACCAGATCGCCGACCTCGGCATGTTCCCCATCGCCCGCGAGAAGGGCTGGGCACCGGTCGTCGCGGCGTCGACCATGAAGTACCGCCGGTCCCTGCAACCGTTCGAGCGGTTCGAGATCACCACCCGGATCCTCGGCTGGGACGAGCGCATGTTCTACCTGGAACAGGTCTTCACGCGACGCGGCCAGCTCTGCGCGCGCGGCATCGTGGCCAGCCGGTTCCTGGACCGCAAGGGCACCCGCATCTCGGCGTTCGACGTCGTGCGGGACGTCATGGGCACCGACGTGCCCTCCCCCGAGCTCCCCGGCGACGTGGCGGCCTGGGCCCGCGCGATGGACGTCGCCCCGCGGGAACCCTCCGCTGCCTCCACCTTCGAGGCCTAAGTTTCTTCGCTTTGAGGGGGCTCAAAGCGAAGAAACTTAGGCCTCGAAGGGGTGGCGGAGGGTCTATTCAGAGGGTCTAGAGACCTTCTCCGAGCTTTGCCAGCAGCAGCGCCTCCGCGAGGACCACGCGCTGCAGCTCGCCCAGGTGCACCGACTCGTTCGCGCCGTGCGCCCGCGAGTCGGGGTCCTCGACACCGGTCACGAGGATCGCGGCGTCCGGGAAGACCTCGAGCAGGTCCGCGATGAACGGGATCGACCCGCCCACACCGACGTCGACCGGCGCCGTGCCCCAGGCCTCCGTGAACGCCGCACGTGCCGCACGCATCGCCGCCGAGTCACCCGGCGCGAGGAACGGCTTGCCCTGCTCCCCCGAATGCCACGTGACCCGAGCGCCGAGCGGCGCGTGCTTCGCCACGTGGGCAGCCAGGGCCGCGTCGGCCGCGGCCGGGTCCTGCCCCGGAGCGAGGCGCAGCGAGATC
This sequence comes from Promicromonospora aerolata, assembly GCF_042682255.1. Classification (NCBI taxonomy): domain Bacteria; kingdom Bacillati; phylum Actinomycetota; class Actinomycetes; order Micrococcales; family Promicromonosporaceae; genus Promicromonospora; species Promicromonospora aerolata. The sequence goes on along the minus strand of NZ_JBHUHF010000001.1, from coordinate 5,780,700 downwards.
TTCGCCGTGCAGCTCGGCGCGATCGTGTTGGACGCCGCGGCCACCGAGGTCACGTCGATCCCGATCACGGACAGCGCGGGCTTGGCCCAGAGGCGCCCGGAGACCGTGCCGGTCCCGGCGAGCGCCACACCGTCGAGCAGCGAGGAGTCCGCACGGAACGCGGCCTCGTCGTAGTCGACCTCCGGCTCGGACGCGGTGACCAGGCCCTCGATCGCCACGTCGCCCGCCTCGTCGTGGAACGTCGCCACCAGCCGCGACATCAGGGTCACGGCGTCCAGCACGGCACCACCGAACATGCCGGAGTGCACCGCGTGCTCCAGGACCCGCAGCTCGACCTCACCGTCGACCAGCCCACGCAACGACGTCGTCAGGGCCGGCACGCCCACCTTCCAGTTCGTCGAGTCGGCCACGACGATCACGTCGGCCGCGAGCAGCTCACGGTGTGCCTCCAGGAACGCGCGGAACGACGGCGAACCCGACTCCTCCTCACCCTCGAGGAAGACCGTGACACCGACGGGCAGGTCCTCGCCCTCCGGCAGGCCGAGCGCCCGCAGCGCCCCCAGGTGGGCGACGATGCCCGCCTTGTCGTCGGCCGCGCCACGACCGAAGAGCCGCTCCCCCACCTGCGTGGGCTCGAAGGGGTCGGTGTCCCAGGTGGCGGCGTCGCCGGGCGGCTGCACGTCGTGGTGCGCGTAGAGCAGCACGGTCGGCGCACCCTCGGGCGCGGGGCGGCGCGCGACGACGGCGGGCGCGCCCGCCGTCCCGTCGGGGCGCGGGGCGGACAGGATCTGGACGTCGGGCAGGCCCGCGTCCCGCAGGAGCTGCTCCGTGGCGGCGGCGCTCGCGGCGACGTGCGCCTGGTCGAACGCGCCGGCCGAGACGCTCGGGATGCGCACCAGCGCCTCGAGGTCGGCCTGCAGGGCGGGGAACAGCTCGGCGACGCGGGCGCGGAGGGCCGCGGTTGTATCGGAGTTCACCGCCCCACGTTAACGGCTCGCAGCGGGGCACTGTCGCGAGCCATTAGGCTGGGGAGGTGTTCTCCCGCAGCAAGACTCCGACACCCGACGGCGTGACCCCCGTGGGCGACTCACCCGACGAGGTGGCGTCCGCGTCCGAGACGACGCCGGACGGCGCTCCCAAGAAGGGGCGCCCGACACCCAAGCGCACCGTCGCGCAGGCCGCGAACAAGCGACCCCTGGTCCCGGACGACCGCAAGGCCGCGAAGAAGGCGCAGCGCGAGAAGTCGCGCATCGACCGCGAGCGCGCCTACCAGGCGATGCAGACCGGCGACGAGCGCTACATGCCGGCCAAGGACAAGGGCCCGGTGCGCCGGTACGTGCGCGACTTCGTGGACGCGCGCTGCAACCTCGGCGAGTTCTTCCTGCCGGTCGCCTTCATCTTCCTGTTCGCGACGTTCTTCACGCAGCAGTACCCGGAGCTCAGCATCGTCGTGATGCTCGGCCTGTACGGGTTCCTGTTCCTGACGATCATCGACGCGTGGCTCCTGTGGCGGTCGCTGAAGAAGCGGCTGACGGCGAAGTTCGGCGAGGTGCAGCGTGGGCTCCTGATGTACACGATCACCCGCGCCTATCAGCTGCGCCGGTCGCGTCTGCCGAAGCCGATGAGCAAGAAGCGCGGCAACTACCCGGAGTAGCTCCGGCTCCCCGGCCGCCCGGCTCCCGGGGTGACACCACGCATTCGAGGTCGGTTGCTGTCCGTAGACATCGTCTACCGGCAGCAACCGACCTCGAGTTCGTACTACCACCTCGCCGACGCGCTCCCGGAGCTACCTCGGCAGGTCGGCGCCGATCAGACCGGGCGCGTCTTCGGCATGCCGTCGAGCGTCTTGGCCGCGTCCCGCTCGACCACACCGGCCAGCGCGTCGTCGATCTGCTTCATCAGCTCGGCGGGGATGGTCACACCCGAGGCCTTGACGTTCTCGGCGACCTGCTCGGGGCGCGACGCACCCACCAGCGCCGCGGCCACGTTGTCGTTCTGCAGCACCCAGGCGACGGCGAGCTGCGCCATGGAGAGGTCCAGCTCCGCAGCCACCGGCTTGAGGTTCTGCACGGCGGTCAGCGTCTCGTCGCTCATGAAGCGGCTGATCGTCTGGGCGCCGCCCTTCTCGTCCGTGGCGCGCGAGCCGGCGGGTGCAGGCTGCCCCGGCAGGTACTTGCCGGACAGCACACCCTGCGCCATCGGCGACCACACGATCTGCGAGACGCCTGCGTCCTTCGAGGCGGGCACCACCTCGTCCTCGATGACGCGCCACAGCATCGAGTACTGCGGCTGTGAGGAGATGAGCTGGAAGCCGAGCTGCTTGGCGAGGGCTGCGCCCTCGCGGATCTGGTCGGCCGTCCACTCGGAGACGCCGATGTAGAGGGCCTTGCCCTGGCGGACGACGTCGGCGAACGCCTGCATCGTCTCCTCGAGCGGGGTCTCCACGTCGTAGCGGTGCGCCTGGTACAGGTCGACGTAGTCGGTGCCGAGGCGGGTCAGGGAGCCGTTGATCGACTCCATGATGTGCTTGCGCGACAGACCCGTGTCGTTGGGGCCCTTGGGTCCGGTGGGCCAGTACACCTTGGTGAAGATCTCCAGCGACTCGCGGCGTTCGCCCTTCAGCGCATCACCGAGCACCTGCTCCGCGGCCGTGTTCGCATAGGCGTCCGCGGTGTCGAAGGTGGTGATGCCGGCGTCGAGGGCGGCACGGACACATGCCGTGGCGACATCGTTCTCCACCTGCGAGGCGTGGGTGAGCCAGTTGCCGTACGTGATCTCCGAGATCTTGAGACCACTGTTGCCGAGGTACCGATAGTTGACCATGTCGTCACCCTACGACGAAGATCGAATCGAATCGGCCCTCTGACCGAGCGTGACGTCGCGCGCTACCCGCTCACCGGCGTGCCACGAGGCCGGACGGCGCGAACCACCGCACGCCGACCTGCACCACCGGGCCGACGCCGAGCGCGAACGCGACGGTGGCCCAGCCGAACGTGCCGCCGAGCAGCACCCCGATCACCACGACCGTGACCTCGATCACGGTCTTGATCAGCCACACGGGCCAGCCGGTCAGGCGCACCGCCCCGGTCATCAGCCCGTCGCGCGGCCCTGGCCCTAGCCGGGCACCCACGTAGGCGGCGGTCCCCAGGCCGTTGAGGACGATCCCGCCCAGAGCGAGCCCGATCGAGGGCGCGAGCGCCGGGTCGGGCAGCAGCCGGTGCAGCGCCCAGAGCGCCGGGTCGATCACCAGGCTGAGCAGGACGATGTTGGCGACGGTGCCGACTCCCGGCCGCTGCCGGAGCGGGATCCAGGCGAGCATCACGAGGATGCTGATCCCGAGCACCACCCAGCCGTACGCCAGGCCGGTCCGACCCACGATCCCCTGGTCCAGCACCGACCACGGCATGGCTCCCTGGTTGGCGTGCAGCATCATCGCCATGGACGCACCGAACACCAGCAGGCCGAGCACGAGCTGGACGCCGCGACGCAGGGGGCTCATCGCGACGGACGCCACCGGCGCGGGAACGGGGGCCGGCTCGGCCGGCGGTACCGCTGGGTGCAGGGCGTCGTCGGCCGGGCGGCCGCTGGTGGTCGTCATACGCTCATGATGCGCGGCATTGGCCTTGTCTTCCATGGCCAATGCCGCAAGAGTGGACCCATGTCCGCTGTGCCTCACGCCGCGATCCCCAGCGCGAGTCCCACGACGACATCCACCACGGCACCCGTCCCGGTGCCCCGACCAGTGTCCCGACCGAGATCCAGGTCGACGCCGAAGGCGACGCCCACCTCGTCACCCGTCGTCCTCCGACAGCTCTCCGCCCCCGCCGCCACGCGCCTGCTCGGCACGTGGCACGCCGGCGGACCGGCCTATGTCGCGCTCGCCGACGCGCTGCGCTCTGCCGTCCTGTCCGGCACCCTCTCGCCGAACACCCGCCTGCCCAGCGAACGCGAGCTCGCGGCCTCCCTCCAGGTCTCGCGCACCACCACGTCCAGCGCGTACGCCCGGCTGCGGGACCTGGGCTTCGCGGTCAGCCGGGTCGGTTCTGGAACGGTCACCACGCTCCCGCAGGGCCGGGTCGAGCACGGATCACAACGCCCCGCCGGCGGAGACGCCCCCGTGGCGGACGAGTCGCTGCGGCATCGCGGGGCCCCGAACATCCGGCCCGCCGCCGTCGGCCACCTGGACCTGTGGCAGGCGACGCCGTCCGCGCCGCCAGAGCTGTACGACTCCTTCGCGCGGGCCCTGGACAGCCTGCCCGCCTACCTCGACTCGGGCGGCTACGAGCCGTACGGGCTCGCGCCGCTGCGCGAGGCGGTGGCCGCGCGCTACCGCGAGCGCGGGGTGCCCACCATGGCGGACGAGATCCTCGTGACCACCGGTGCCCAGCAGGCGATCGCGCTGCTCGCGCGCACGCACCTGCGCCCTGGCGACCGCGCGGTCGTCGAGTCCCCCACCTACTTCCACGCCATGGAGGCGATGCGTGAGGCCGGCGGCCGCGTCGTCGGCGTCCCGACCGGCCCGCTCGACGTCGACCTGCTCGCCTCGACGGTGCGCCGCACCCACGCACGGCTGGTGTATCTCGTGCCGGACTACCAGAACCCGACGGGCTACGTCCTGTCCGCCGCCGAGCGGGCAGCGGTACGGGAGGTCGCCGACCGGAACGGCGTCACCGTCGTGGGCGACGAGACGCTCGTCGAGCTCGGGCTGGACGACGAACCGACGCCCCCGGCCTTCGCCGGGTACGGCACGTCGCCGCACGTGGTGTCGGTCGGCTCGGCGTCGAAGGCCTTCTGGGGCGGCCTGCGGGTCGGCTGGATCCGCGCGCACCCGCAGACGATCGCGCAGCTCGCGCGGGCGCGGCAGTCCATGGACATCGCGACGGCGGTGCTGGAGCAGCTCGCCGTCACCGACCTGCTCGGTCGGCGCGCCGAGATCATGGTGGGGCGGCGGACCATGCTGCGTGAGCGGCGCGACCTGCTCGTCGGCCGGCTCCGGGAGTCGTTCCCGTGGGACGTCCCCCTCCCGGCGGGCGGTCTGTTCTGCTGGGTCGACCTGGGCAGGCCGGTCGCGCAGGCCTTCGCAGCGGCCGCAGCGGCGGAGGGCGCGCTCGTCGCAGCGGGACCGCTGTTCACGCCGGACGGCGCCGGGGCCACCTCGCGCGTGCGCCTGACCTTCACCCGGTCACCCGCTGAGCTGGCCGACGCCGTCCCGCGCCTGGTCAGGGCATGGGCGCGGGTGGCCGGTGGTCAGCGCAGGGCCAGCTCGCGGACGTAGGCGCTCAGCATCCGCTTGACCTCGGTGACGATCACCGGCCGCTCCCCCGGGTCGGCGGCGGTGATCGTCGGCATCGCCGCCTGGACGACCTGGATCATCAGCTGGGCCGCCAGGTGCAGCTCCACGGACGACCGCTCAGGGAACCTCGTCTCCAGCAGACCGATCACCCGGCCTCGCAACGCCTCGTGGATGGGCCGGGTCGCCGCCACGAGACCCGGTGGCATGTCGGGCCGCGCGTGCAGCGCCTTGAAGCCGGGGTTGGCGACGTTGAAGGCGAGGATCGGGTCGATCACGCGGTCGACCGTCTCCTCGGCCGTCAGGTGCACGACGTCGGCGAGGTCGAACGCGGCGTCGTGCGCCGCGCGCAGACCGGTCGCGTAGGTGGTTGCCAGCTCCGCGGCGATCTCGTCCTTGTTCCGGAAGTACTGGTAGAGGGAGCCCGGTGAGATCCCGGCCTCTGCCGCTATCGCGTTGGTCGTCGTCTTCTCGTAGCCCTGTGCGGCAAGGATCCGTGCTGCGGCCGCGAGGATCTCGGCGATGCGCCGCTCGCCGCGGGCCTGCCGCTTGCGCGGCGCCGTGCCCTCCTCCGCGGCGACGGCCGCCCCGGTCTCCCGCTGATCTTCCATCCGTCCACCCTAGGCGTTGACAAACACGAGTGATCGCTCGCATTATTAACGCGAGTCATCGCTCGCATTCATCCTAGACCCCGGGAGCACCTGTGCTCGGTCGCCTCGTCATCCGCCGCCCCTGGCGGGTGCTCGTCACCTCGACCCTCGTCCTGCTGGCCTCGTTCGCGGTAGCCGCCACCACCGTCAGCTCGCTGTCCCTCAACCGCTACGAGGCGCTGGGCTCCGAGTCCGCCGCCGCGCGCTCGGCCCTCGACAGGCTCTTCGATACCGGCAGCCCCAACGTCGCCCTCCTCGTCTCGTCGTCCACCGGCACGGTGGACGACGACGCGGTGGTCGCCCTGGGCGGTGAGCTCACCGAGGCCGTCACAGCCTTCCCTGGCGTCGGCGACGCCTGGTCCTACTGGAGTCCCGACGCGCCCGACACCCTCGCCGGGGCGGACCGGCGCCAGGCGCTGGTGCTGGCATGGGTGCCCGGCGACGCGGACCACGTTCGCGGCGAGGTGCTGCCCGCCCTGCAGGCCGAGGTCGTCGAGCGCTTCGACAGCGACGACGTCGAGGTAGCGCTCGGTGGCGGCGACGAGATCTTCCGGGTCGTCGCGGGCCAGGCCCGCGCCGACTTCCTGCGCGCCGAGCTGATCGTCATCCCCCTTGTGCTGGTGCTCCTGTGGCTGGTCTACCGACGGCTCACGCCGGCGCTGGCCACCCTCGCCGTCGGCCTGTTCGCCGCTGCGGGCAGCCTCGCCCTGCTCCGGCTGGTACTTCCGTTCACGGACATCTCGACGTTCGCAGCCAACATCTCGCTCGTGATGGGGATCGGCCTGGGCGTGGACTACAGCCTGTTCATGATCTACCGCTACCGCGAGGAGGTCGCCGCGGGACACGACACCACGACAGCCGTGGGGCGCACCGTGGCAGGGGCCGGCCGCACCGTCCTGTTCAGCGGCCTGACCGTTGCAGCGGCCCTGGCCGTGCTGTTCGTCTTCCCGTTCCCGTTCCTGACGTCGTTCGCCTGGGCGGGGATCGCGGTGGTGCTCTGCGCGGTGCTCGGCGCGACCGTGGCTCTCCCCGCCATCCTCCGCCTGGCCGGCCGGAGGATGCTGCGCCCGACCGGTCCAGGACGGCCGGAGGACGGATTCTGGTTCAGGGTGTCCACCACGGTGATGCGCCGGCCGTTCGTGACGGGCGGTGCGGGGCTCCTGGCCCTCCTCGTGCTCGGCGCCCCCACGCTCGGGCTGACGTTCGGCTCTCCCGATGACCGCGTCCTCAATGACGGCGACCAGCCGGTGCGCACGATGTACGACACGATCCGCTCCGACTTCGCCGCCGAGGACGCCGACGCACTCTTGGTCGTCGCACCGGACACGACCGTCGGCCCGGGATCCACGGCCGTACCCGACAGCGATCTCCACGACTACGCGGCGTCCTTGTCGCAGCTCCCGGGCGTCGCCCGGGTCGACTCCGCGGCCGGCGCCTTCACCGCGGGCGACCGGACCGGGCCGGCAGGGCCGTTCGGTGCCGACCGGTTCGAGTCCGGCGCGGCTACCCGCCTGTCCGTCCTGCCCACCAGCGAACGCCTTGCCCAGGACCCGGTGGGTCTGGTCCGGGAGGTGCGCGGCACGGACGCACCGTTCGAGGTCGTCGTCGGCGGCTACCCAGCGGAGCTCGCCGACTACCGTGACGGCATCGTCGACCGTCTGCCGCTGGTCGCGTTGCTCATCCTCGTCGTGACGTTCGTCGTGCTGTTCGTCATGACCGGTAGCGTCGTCGCGCCGCTGACCGCGATGGTGCTGAACCTGCTCTCGCTCTCCGTCATGTTCGGAGTGGTGGTGTGGGGCTTCCAGGACGGTGCGCTCGCCGGCCTGCTCGGGTTCACTCCCACCGGTGTGGTGGAACCCAGCATCCTGTTGCTGATGTTCTGCATCGCCTACGGCCTGAGCATGGACTACGAGGTGTTCCTGCTGGCCCGGATCCAGGAGGAGTACGCGCGCACGGGCGACGTGGTGAGCTCGGTGCCGGCCGGCATCGCGCGCTCAGCGCCGCTCGTCACGGCCGCCGCGCTCATCCTGGCCGCGTCGTTCGCCGTCTACGCGTCCAGCGAGGTCGCGTTCATGCAGCAGCTCGGCATCGGCATGGCGCTCGCCGTGGCGGTCGACGCCACCCTGATCCGGGGCGTGCTCGTACCCGCAGCACTGCGCCTCACCGGACGGGCGAGCTGGTGGTCCCCCGGTCCGCTGCGCGCCCTGCACGACCGGTTCGGTCTCCGGGAGCACCCGGTGACTCCCGCCGCAGGCCCACCGCCGACATCCCCGTCCGCAGACACCCGACCCACCCTCGAGAGGACTACCCGATGACCGTCCTGCGCACAGCCCGTGTCGTTGCCGCGATCCTGGCCACAGTCATGCTCGTCTACCTCGCCGCCACCGGTGCGATCCGCACCGACAACCCGTTCATGGTTCCCGACGTGCTGCTGGGCGTCCTGCTCCTGGCCACCGCCTGCCTCCCTGCCCGCTGGGCGGCACCAGCACTCTTGTTCGCCTTCGGGCTGGCCTCCGGAGTGTGGACCACCTCCCTGTCGCACTACGCCGTGCGGGGCGAGCTCGTCGACGGCCTCGACCACCTACCCCTGATCGGAGCGTGCGTGATCCAGTCCGTCTTCCTCGCCCGCCGGCTCATCCGCGGCCCGGTCGGAACACCTCGGGATCCCGCGCCCGCCGAAGAGCCGGCGGCCGGATGACGCTCCAGGCGAGCGCTGCGCTCGCCCACCGGCTGGTCGTCACCGCGCTCGGGGACGAGGCGACCATGCGCCTCGTACCCGGCGCGATCCCCCACCCCGGCCCTGGACACGCGCTGGTCGAGACGCATGCCGCAGGGCTCGCCCGCGCCGACCTGCTGCAGCGTTCGGGACACTACCCGGGCGGCCCGCGACCGCCGTTCGTGCCAGGCCGGGACGTGGTCGGGAAGGTGATCGCCGTGGGGCAGGGTGTACCGAAGAGCTGGTCCGGACGCACCGTCGCCGCTCATCTCGCCGTCGGCGGCGGGCACGCCACCCACGTCACCGTCCCCGAGGCGCAGCTCGTCCCCGTGCCGGACGGCGTCCCCGCCGCCCGGGCAGCATGTCTCCCGCTCAACTACCTGGCAGCGCGCCAGCTGCTGCGCGCTGCACGCTTGAAACCCGGTGACGTCACCGAGTGGACCGGGACGCCGGGCGCCGGAAAGATCATGCGGGCTCTCGACGCCGCGGTGGTCCAGGCGGACTCGCACGGCGACCCTGCGCAGGCGCGCAAGATCCTCGGCGGTGCGCTGCGCCGGGCGTCAGGACCGGACGACTCCGCTCTTCCGGTCCCGAGCTGGCGCCGGCTCTCGCCTACCTGGTCGAGCTGTGCGTCCGCACCGGGGACGAGGAGACCGCGTGGTCCACCTAGGCCCGGCTCACGCACCTCGCCGAGGGCGACCACGCCCCGGCCGACCGGGCGGCCCTCGACGCTGCCCTCCCCGAGGCCCGCGGGATGCTCCCTGCACCGTGAGCCCCACGCAGTGAGCCCCACGCAGCGAGCCCTGGGTCTGCGGCCTTGGGTCGGCACCACGTAGTTCGACTTCCGGGCGTCGGTGATCGCCATGTGTCCGGGCGCGTGACCGATGGCGTACGACGGGCGCGACCGCATCACGGCGGCCTGCGGCGTCACCCCGCACGCCCAGAACACGGGCACCTCGCCGTCGCGACCTCCACTGCCTCGATGTGGCGCACGGGCACACCCGCGTCAAGGAGGGCAGGGCGGTCTCTGCGGCGGGGTCCATCGGACCACCATGCCGCCGGCCGGTGCAGGCGGCTCGCACCCCGGTGCCGGGAAGGTCAGCGGTCCACCGGCAGGATCCGTGCCAGGTGCAGCTGCGGGTCGGACCCCGCGGGGTCCGTGGTGGCCCACGCCAGCCGGTCGCCCGCCACGGCGATCTCGACGACGTCGTCCGCCAGCCGGTACGCCTGGTCGTGAAGGAGGAGATACCCCGCCCGCTCGTCCTCCGACCCACTCGTCCACGCCACCGCTGAACCGTCTGTGTCGATCCCCGTCACGCCTCCAGGCGGCTCGGCCAGCGTCACGGCCTCCGACTCCCGGTCGAGCACATAGATGCCGCCCGCCAGAGCCCACGCCAGCACAACGTCCGACGACGCGATCTCGGTCACGGCCTCGGCCGGGTACTCGCCCATCGGCGGGAGCGTCACGAGCGGCCGTGGGACGCCGTCGTCCGCATGGGCGGCAAGCTCGATGCCGGTACGCAGGTTGTTCGCCGCCCACTCCACCCCGTCCGACGTGGTGGCGAACCCGGTGGAGCCCTCGACCAGGATCTCGTCATCCCCGGTCGCCAGCCAGACCCTGGCCTGCTCGCTCTCGCCCTGGCCCGTAGGCCGCTGCAGGTGCAGGTACCCGCTGCTCAGCCCGATCCGGTACCCGACAGGCACCGGGTCGCCCGACGACTCCACGAGAGTGCGCACCTCGGGCTCCCGGACGTCGTCGACACTGCGGACCGCCCAGGGCGACGACTCGCTCTCGACCGTCGCTACCTCGAGCCAGACGACCCGGTAGCCCTGCCGCGCGACATGCGCGATCTCGGCCCGATGGCCATCGACGGTGCCGTTGACCGCTACCGGGCTGCTCGCCCCGTCCGCCGCACGCAGCTCCAGCGCCAGCTCCCGATCGGGGTAGACATCGCCGTCGTCCGGGCCGGGGGACACCTCCACGAGCGTCACGATCGAGCCGTCCGCCGCGAGCGTTCCCGTCAGACCGCTACCCGCCGCCGGCCAGGCAGCGTCGTCGACCACCGACTGGTCGACGACGGCCCCCGCTTCGATGGCGTCGGGTGCGGTGCCCACCTCGACCCGGAGCACGCACCACCCGTCCATCCACGGAGGGGCCTCCAGACCCGACGGCTCCGCCGGGCAGTCACCGGGCAGCGCGTCCGCGTCGTCGTCGGGCCGCTCCAGGCCCACGATCGAGCGGAACCACTCGCTGCCCGGCAGCGCGACCGGGCCCAGGCCCGGGACCGGGACCGGCCCCGCGAGGAAGAACGCGACCAGGAGCGCCGCTACGCCGCCGAGCACTCCCTGCGTGGCGCGCCGCCGGCGCAGTGCGGTCCTGCTCCCGCCGAGCGTCTCGGCCACGTCCCGGTACGGCACGGGGATGTCCGCGAGCTCCGCGCGCTCCAGGATGGCGCGCAAGTTCTCCAGGCCGCGTGCGTTCGTCGACTTCACCGTCCCCACCGATCTCCCCAGCTCGCCGGCGACCTGGGCCTCGGACAGGTCCAGCAGGTGCCGCATGACCACCACCCGACGCTGCTGCGGCGGTAGCTGCGCCAGCGCCTGCACCAGCTCGTCCCGGACGGCGACGCGGGCGGCGTGGTCCGGGGTGTCGGGAGGCCGGATCACGTCGTCGCCGGGCAGGTCGGTGCGTCTGGTGCGGCGCCAGGTGTCGGTGCGCAGGTTGACGAGGATCCGGCGGGCGTACGCACGTGGTTCGGTACGCACCTGGTGCCACGACCGGTAGACGCGCTCGAACGTGCCCTGGACGAGGTCCTCGGCACGGTACGGGTCCCCGCACAGCAGATAGGCGGTGCGGAAGAGGTAAGGACGTGCGTCCTCGACGAATGCGACGAACTCCTGGTCCTTGGATCGGACCACGCGGACCTCGGCCCGCTCGGGTACGTGGATGCTCATGTCCCCCATGACGCACCCCTCCCTGGGAAGGTTCAGCCTACGTTCGAGGATCCTCGGCTCAGGATGCTCGACTCAGGGCATCCGTAGCTCCACGCTCGGAGCCGCCTCGGTGCCGTCGTGCAGCAGCCGCGCCCGGACCGCGCCGGCCTCGGCCAGCGCGCCCCAGTGCTCGCCGAGCCACTGCTCGGCGTCGTACTGCGCGGTGAAGACGGGCGTCAGGGGCTCGCTCAGGCGATGTCCCTCGGCGTCGTCCAGAGCCCACTCCCACTGCGGACGGATCACTCGTACCTCCCACTGGCAGTCGAGCCGGCCGAACGGGTCAGTGCGCGGTTGATCCGCGACGCCCACAGCGGCCCCTCGTAGACGAATGACGTGTAACCCTGAGTGAGGTCCGCTCCGGCGCGCAGGTAGGCGCGGACGTCGTCGGCCCGGGTGATACCACCCACGCCGATGATGACGGGGCCCGTGCCGAGCCGCTCGCGCAGCCGCGCGACCACCTCGATGCCCCGGCCCAGCAGCGGCGGGCCGGACAGGCCGCCCGGGCCGCGGTCGTGGCCGATCGTCGTGTTGACGGCGACCACGCCGTCCAGCCCGAGCTCGAGCACCAGGTCGGCGACGGCGTCGACGTCCTCGTCCGCGAGGTCCGGCGCGATCTTCACCAGGAGCGGGATACGGCGGCCGCCCGGCGACACGGTGGCGTTGGCCTCGTCGGCGGCCGCGCGCACCGCCTGGAGGATGGGCCGCAGCGACTCCGTCGCCTGCAGGTCGCGCAGACCGGGCGTGTTCGGGGACGAGACGTTGACGACCAGGTAGTCCGCCCAGGGCGCCAGGAGGCGGGCCGAGGTCGCGTAGTCGGCGGCGGCGCCCTCCGGCGGGGCGACCTTGGTCTTGCCGATGTTGGCACCGACCACGATCGCGCGGCCTGCGGCGGTGCTGCGCAGCTCCCGCAGGCGTTCCGCCGCGGCGGCCGCGCCCTCGTTGTTGAAGCCCATCCGGTTGCGGACGCCACGCACGTCCAGCTCCCGCCACATCCGCTGCTTCTCGTTGCCCGGCTGCGGGCTCGCCGTGACCGTGCCGATCTCGATGAACCCGAAACCGAGCATCGTCAGGCCCCGGATCGCTCTCGCGTTCTTGTCGAACCCTCCGGCCAGGCCGAACGGTGCGGGCACCACCCGGCCGAAGAGCCGTACGCTCCCCGGCCCTCCGGCGCGCTGCCCCAGGTAGGGAGCCACGGCTCCCTGCACGACGTCACGCAGCACCGGCACCTTCCCGGCGCGCTCGATCATCGAGAACGCGAGCTCGTGCGCGCGTTCCGGATCCATGCGGCGGAAGGCGACGTTGAACAACAACGAGTACGGCCAGCTCATGCAGTCCTCTCCTCGGGCGTGCTGCGCGACGTCCGCCACAGCCACCACAGACCCACGAAAGGCAGGACGAGCGGCACGTAACCGTAGCCCTGGCCGAACGCGGACCAGACGGTCGACTCACCGAACGCCTGCGCGTCGGCGAGCGACAGCGCGCCGACGGTCACGACGCCCACTGCCTCGATTCCGACGGTGATCCATGCGACCAGGCGCCAGGCGGGGCTCCCGATCGCCAGTGCGACCGTCGCCACCACGTAGACGACGGCAGCGAGCGTGGACAGTGTGTACGCCACGGGCGCCTCGGCGAACTTCACGACCAGCTCGTAGGACGACCGGCCGAGCGCGGCGAACGCCAGCACCCCGTACACGGTCACCAGGACCCGGCCGAAACCTCGTCCGGTCCGCCGCGCGGAGGTCCGTTCCGCCATCATCCCGCCGTCCAGATCTGCCACATACGCCACTCCAGGAACGCCACCGTCAGGGACGCCACGAGCAGCACCACCGAGCTCCACCGGGTGCGCTCGGCGAACGCCCACGCTGCGGCGACCGGCAGGATCACCAGGGTCGTCGCGTAGTAGCCCCAGAACAGCAGCGGATCGACCGCGCCGGCTCCGGTAGCGCCCTGCACGATCGCGACGACGCCCTGGACCAGGATGACGGTCTCGACCGCTGCCCCGCCCCACAGCTGGTTCAGGATGACCGCGCGGTCGCGGGCCACGAACCAGCCGGCCCATCCGGCCAAGGCCACGCACAGGGCGACCACGAGGAGGACGAGGGCAAGGATCACGTCCCGCAGACTACCGGGCGGTCCCTGCGGAGCGGCAATCGGACCGGGCGTGACCTGCGCCTCCATCGGACCCCCGGCCGGCGGCCCGACCGGCCCCCCGGCCGACGGACCGAACGTCGGAGGCGCGGGATACGATCGGGCTCGTGACCGACGTGACCCTCTCCAGCAAGAATCCCACCGCCGTGAAGGCCGAAGCGCTCGTGGTGGCGACCGCCCAGACGTCCGACGGCGTAGCCGTCGTGTCCGACCAGCTCCCCACGGACCTCCTGACCCAGCTCGAGTCGCTCGCGCCCCAGCTCGGCGTCACCGGCGCACGCGACGAGGTCCGCAAGATCCCGGCCGGGCCAAAGCTCGCCGTCGACATCCTGGTCCTCACGGGCCTGGGCGAGCGTGCCGAGGACGGCACCTTCGCCACCGAGACCCTGCGTCGTGCCTCCGGTGCGGCGACCCGCGAGCTGGCCGGCCTCGCGTCCGCCGCGATCGCGCTGCCCGCGTCCGACGACGACGAGATCACCGCCGTGACCGAGGGCGCCCTGCTGGGCGCCTACGCCTTCAACCGGTACCGCGGTACCGGCAAGTCGACCGCGAAGGACGCGGCCAAGGACGCCAAGAACCGCAAGGACCCCGTCGCGGCCATCGAGATCCTGACGCCGCTGCACAAGAACGCGAAGGCGAAGGCCGCCGCCGAGCGCGCCCAGGTCGTCGCCGCGGCGGTCCACGCCGCCCGTGACCTGGTCAACACGGCGCCCAACGAGCTGTACCCGGCCACGTTCGCCGACGCCGCGAAGGCCGCCGCCAAGGACGTGCGGCACGTCAAGGTGACGGTCCTGGACGACAAGCAGCTCGCGTCCGGTGGCTACGGCGGGCTCACGGCCGTCGGCCAGGGCTCCTCGCGCGGGCCCCGGCTCGTCAAGGTCACCTACACGCCGGCCAAGCCGAACGCGAAGGTCGCGCTGGTGGGCAAGGGCATCACCTTCGACACCGGCGGCATCTCGATCAAGCCGGCCGCGGGCATGGAGGCCATGAAGTCCGACATGGCCGGTGCCGCCGCCGTCCTGTCCACCGTCGTCGCCGCCGCGAAGCTGAACCTGCCGGTCGCCGTCACCGGCTACCTCTGCCTCGCCGAGAACATGCCGGGCGGCAACGCGCAGCGCCCGGCCGACGTCATCACCATCTACGGCGGCAAGACCGTCGAGGTGCTGAACACGGATGCCGAGGGCCGCGTGGTCATGGCCGACGGCCTCGTGTCCGCCGTCGAGGACGGCCACGACGTGGTGCTCGACATCGCCACCCTCACGGGCGCCCAGGTGGTGGCCCTCGGCAACCGCACGTCCGCCGTGATGGGCACCGACGCGGTGCGCGACGAGGTCCGGGCCGCCGCCGACGCCTCGGGCGAGCTGTTCTGGCCGATGCCCCTCCCGGAGGAGCTGAAGTCCAACATCAAGTCCAAGGTGGCCGACGTCGCGAACTCGGGCCCGCGCTGGGGCGGCATGCTCAACGCGGGGCTGTTCCTGCAGACCTTCGTGGGCGACCACCCGTGGGCACACCTGGACATCGCGGGCCCCGCCTTCAACGACGGTGGCGCGCACGACTACACGCCCGGTGGCGGCACCGGTGTGGGGGTCCGCACCCTGCTCGGCTTCCTCGAGGGCCGGGCCGCGGCGCAGCAGTAGGGCTACCGCGACCTGCGCTGGGCGCTGTTCCAGTCGCGCATCCGCTGGGGGTAGCCGGTGAACCGGACGTTGTACACCGGCACCCCCAGCTGGTTCGCGATGTCGAACGCGGTCCGCTCGTCCGGCACCCTGCGCCGCGTCCACTCACCGGTGGTCGCCACGAGCAGGATCGTGCTGGGGATGTCGGTGGTCGGCGGCTCCACATAGGCCTCGACCCCCACGCGGGACCCGATGAACTCGCCGAGGTGAGCCACGGTCTGACGGCGTGCGTCGTTGCCACCGGGGCGCGACCCGGTGCCGGACGACGAGGAGCGTCGCTGGAAGAAACGCGCGAGCGAGCTACGGGACTGACGTGGCATGCAACGAGACTACTAGCGGGACCCCCCACCGTCCTAGGCACCTCCACGCCACTCCAGCAAACCCACAGCTCCTGTTCACAGGCGCCGGGCCCGGTCCGGCGGCGCCGCGCGGGCACGGCGCCGATCGCAGGACGTTTCACAGCTGGAGTTGCGCGTCAATGTCGCCACGGTCACACCCGTCAAGCGGGGTCCACAATTGGGGCCACGCCCGCTGAAGTGTCAAGATGGCATGCGGTGCTCACTATCCACCCGAGGTGAGCGCCCCACAGTGCCATCAGCCTGTCAACGAGGAGCCAGCACGTGCCTACGCATGACAATCCGGCCACGTTCGACGTCGTCGTGCTCGGCGGGGGCAGCGGTGGCTACGCCACCGCGCTCCGGGCCGCACAGCTGGGTCTGAGCGTGGCGCTCGTGGAAGAGAGCAAGCTCGGCGGCACCTGCCTGCACATGGGATGCGTCCCCACCAAGGCGCTGCTGCACGCGGCCGAGGTGGCGGACGCCGCCACCCACGGCGCGCAGTTCGGTGTCCGCTCCTCGCTGGACGGCATCGACATGCCGGGCGTGCTCGCCTACAAGGACTCCGTGGTCGCCGGCCTGTACAAGGGCCTGCAGGGTCTCATCGCCTCGCGGAAGATCACCGTCGTCGACGGGCACGGCACGCTCGTGTCCCCCGGCGTCGTCGAGGTCACGTCTCCGGACGGCGTAGCGACGCGGTACAACGGCAAGGACGTCGTGCTCGCGACCGGCTCGTACGCCCGGAGCCTGCCGGGCCTGGAGCTCGGCGAACGGGTCATCACCTCCGACGAGGCGCTGGCCCTGGAGACCGTGCCGAAGTCAGTGGTGGTGCTCGGCGGCGGCGTGATCGGCGTCGAGTTCGCCAGCGTGTGGAAGTCGTTCGGCGCGGACGTGCAGATCGTCGAAGCCCTGCCGCACCTCGTGCCGAACGAGGACGTCGCGCTCTCCAAGTCGCTGGAGCGGGCGTTCCGCAAGCGCGGCATCAAGTTCTCCCTGGGCGAGCGCTTCGCCCAGGTCAAGCAGTCGCAGGACGGCGTACAGGTCGAGCTCGAGTCGGGCACGACGTTCGACGCCGACCTGCTGCTCGTCGCCGTCGGGCGCGGTCCGCGCACCACCGACCTCGGTCTCGAGGCCGCCGGTGTACGGCTGGACCGCGGCTTCGTCCTGACCGACGAGCTGCTCCGCACCGGCGTCGCCACCCCGGGCGGCGGTCAGGTCTGGGCGGTCGGCGACATCGTGCCTGGCCTCCAGCTGGCCCACCGCGGGTTCGCGCAGGGCATCTTCGTGGCCGAGCAGATCGCGGGCCTCTCGCCCGTGGTGATCGACGAGGCCGCGATCCCGCGCGTCACCTACTGCGAGCCCGAGGTGGCGTCCGTCGGCGTCACCGAGGCGCAGGCCGCCGAGCTGTACGGCCCGGACCAGGTCGAGACCATCGAGTACAACCTCGCGGGCAACGGCAAGAGCAGGATCCTGGGTACCCAGGGCTTCGCGAAGCTGGTGCGCCGCAAGGACGGACCCGTGGTCGGCATGCACCTGATCGGCTCGCGCGTGGGCGAGCTGATCGGCGAGGGCCAGCTCATCGTGGGCTGGGAGGCGTTCCCTGAGGACGTCGCCTCGCTCGTCCACGCACATCCCACCCAGAACGAGGCACTCGGAGAGGCACACATGGCGCTGGCCGGCAAGCCTCTGCACGCCCATAACTGACCACTTAACGACAAAGGAGACCCCACAGGTCATGTCTGAGAACGTGCAGCTGCCGGCCCTCGGCGAATCCGTCACCGAAGGCACTGTCACCCGCTGGCTCAAGGCTGTCGGCGACGAGGTCGCCGTCGACGAGCCGCTGCTCGAGGTGTCGACCGACAAGGTCGACACCGAGATCCCGTCGCCCGTCGCGGGCGTCCTCGAGCAGATCCTCGTCCAGGAGGACGACACCGTGGAGGTCGGCGCCACCCTCGCCGTCATCGGCGACGGCTCCGGTTCCGGCGCCGAGCAGGCCGCGCCGGAGGCCGAGCAGGCAGCCGCCGAGGCTCCTGCGCCCGAGCCGACGCCGGAGGCGGAGCCTGCTGAGGCCGCCCCCGCCGCCGAGGCCCCCGCCGCGGAGTCTCCTGCCGCAGAGTCCCCCGCGCCCGCTCCCGCCGAGGCTCCTGCCCCGGCCGGTGGCGGCACCGACGTCCCGCTGCCCGCCCTGGGCGAGTCGGTGACCGAGGGCACCGTCACGCGCTGGCTCAAGGAGGTCGGTGACGAGGTCGCCGTCGACGAGCCGCTCCTCGAGGTATCGACCGACAAGGTCGACACCGAGATCCCGTCGCCGGTCGCCGGCACCCTCCAGGAGATCCTGGTCCAGGAGGACGAGACCGTCGAGGTGGGCGCCGTCCTGGCGCGCGTCGGGTCGGGTGCTGCTGCTCCGGCCGCGGCTCCTGCCCCCGAGGCACCCGCCGAAGCCCCCGCCCCGAAGGCCGAGGCCCCGCAGGCTGAGGCCCCGAAGGCCGAGACCCCGGCCCCCGAGCCCGTCGGACCGCCCACCCCGGCGCCGACGCCCGAGGCCTCCCCGGCACCTGCTCCGGCAGCCGAGGCTCCCGCACCGGCCGCCCCGGCTCCCGCAGCGGACGCCGCTCCGGCGTCGACCGGTCGGACCATCGGCTCGTACCTGACCCCGCTCGTGCGCAAGCTCGCCGCGGAGAAGGGCGTCGACGTCGCCGAGGTGACGGGCACCGGCGTCGGTGGCCGGATCCGCAAGGAGGACGTGCTGGCGGCCGCCGAGGCCAAGGCAGCTCCGGCTCCGGCAGCGGCAGCCGCTCCCGCGGCGGCCAAGACGCCGTCCGCCCCGGCCAAGCTCGAGGTGTCGCCGCTGCGCGGCACCACGGAGAAGATGTCGCGGCTCCGCAAGATCGTCGCCCAGCGGATGCTCGAGGCGGTGCAGACGCAGGCCCAGCTGACCACGGTCATGGAGGTCGACGTCACCCGCGTCGCGCAGCTCCGGGCGAAGGCGAAGGAGTCGTTCGCCGCTCGCGAGGGTGCCAAGCTCACGTTCCTGCCGTTCTTCACGCAGGCCGCGGTCGAGGCGCTCAAGGCGTACCCGAAGATCAACGCGACGATCGACACCGAGAAGGGTGAGATCACCTACCACGGCTCGGAGAACGTCGGGATCGCCGTCGACACCGAGCGTGGTCTCGTGGTCCCGGTCATCAAGAACGCGGGTGACCTGAACCTGGCCGGCATCGCCCGGCAGATCCAGGACCTGGGTGCCCGCACCCGGGCGAACAAGGTGACGCCGGACGAGCTGTCGGGCGGCACGTTCAACATCACCAACACGGGTTCGGGCGGGTCGCTCATCGACACCCCGATCGTCCCCCTGGGCCACGCCGCGATCCTGGGCACCGGCACCATCACCAAGCGCCCGGTCGTCGTGACGGACCCGGACGGCAACGAGAGCATCGCGGTGCGCTCGATGTCGTACATCTTCCTGTCCTACGACCACCGGCTGGTCGACGGCGCGGACGCCGCCCGCTTCCTGACGGCGATCAAGAACCGGATCGAGGAGGGCGCTTTCGAGTCGGAGGTCGGTCTCTGACGCGAACGTCCACGTCGCCTAGGTAGCGTCGCTGGCTGTGGCCGGTTCCGGGTCCGGAACCGGCCACACCTGTCTGCCGGCCCGACGCCGTGCCGGCAGGTGGCGTCGGCGCCGGGCAGGCTACATTCACCGCATGGATGTGGTGGTTGCCGGCTCACACGGTCTCATCGGCTCCGCGCTGGTCGCGGACCTCGCCGCCCGCGGGGACAGCGTGCGACGGCTGGTGCGCCGCGGTGCCGAGTCGCCCGATCCCGAGTCGCCCGATCCCGGGTCGCCCGATCCCGGGTCGCCCGATCCCGGGTCGTTCGAGGCAGGCTCGTCCGGCATCGGGTCGTCGCACGGCGGGCACGCTGCCGCCGGCGAGAACCTGGCTGGCGACACCCTCGTCCGCGACGTGCTGTGGGACCCGCGTACCGGCGAGCTCGACCCGGCCGCGCTGGAGGGTGCGGACGCCGTCGTCAACCTTGCCGGCGCCGGGATCGGCGACCACCGCTGGACCTCCGCCTACAAGCAGACGCTCCTCGGGTCCCGCACCACCACGACCAGCCTGCTGGCTCGCACGATCGCCCGCCTGGATGCTCGGCCGGTGCTGGTGAACGGCTCCGCGATCGGGGCGTACGGCAGCCGGGGGAACGAGGTCCTGACCGAGGAGTCGGCACGCGGGCAGGACTTCCTCGCCCGGCTGGTCGAGGCCTGGGAGAACGCCACCGCCCCGGCCGCGGAGGCCGGGGCCCGCGTCGTCTGGCTACGCAGCGGCCTGGTGCTGGCCCCCTCGGGGGGCGCGCTCGGCAAGCTGCTGCCCATCCTGCGGCTCGGCCTCGGCGGCCCGCTGGGCAGCGGCCGGCAGTGGTGGAGCTGGATCACCCTGCCCGACGAGATCGCGGCGATCCGCCATGTCATCGCGACGGACGCGCACGGCCCGGTCAACGCCGTCGCCCCCGAGCCGGCCACGAACCGGACGCTGACCCGCGCGCTCGCCCGGGCGCTGCACCGGCCCGCGGTGCTGCCGGTACCCCGTTTCGCCCTGCGGATCGGTCTCGGGCAGTTCGCCGACGACCTCGTCTCCTCCCAGCGGGTCGTGCCCGATGTGCTCGCCCGCACGGGCTTCACCTGGACGCACACCGAACCGCAGGGCGCGGCCCGCTGGGTGGTGGAGACGAACGAGGTCAGCGCACCTCGCTGACGCGCCAGCCGCCCGGGGTCCACACGAGGGTCAGGTCGGCCGACTCCTGCGACGCGGGGACCGACGTCTCGCCGGTTTCCGACACCTGCATGTGCGCGGTGATCGTGTAGTCGATCCGCACGACCGCCTCGATGGGCACCTTCTTGCCGGACTTCTTGCCCGCGGCGGTACCCGAGGTCTCGGACGTCTCGGTGCGCGACGCGGTGGTCGCGTTCTGCAGGGCCGACGCGGCGCCGGGGCCCAGCGTCACGACCTCCGTCTTCTTCACCTGCGCGGACGCACCGACCACCTGGGCACCGGTCTGCTCGAGCTCCTCGAGGATCTGCTTGTCGGCCACGTAGGCGGGCGAGCCCTCGACGTTGACGGTGCCGATGTCGGAGACGGCGCCCGCGAGCAGCGCGAGCCGGCGCGACGTCAGCTCGACGGCCGCACCGGCCGGGTCCTTGGCATTGGCCACCGGGTTGACGCCCACCGAGAGCGACGACGACGCCGCCGACGGTGTGGGCGCGGAGGTGGCCGGCTCCTCACCACCGAAGACCTCGGGGGCGGCCATGGCACCGGCGGTGATGCCGGCGACGACACCCGCCGCGATCATGCCCGTCGCGATCACGGACACCACGGTGGTCCGCGGCTGGGCGGCTCCGGCTCCGCCGGCGCGGCCCGTGAGCGGCATCGTCGCCCGACGCCGCGCCGTGGCTGCCCAGCGCTTGCCGTCCACGGCAGCGATGGACCCGGTGAGCGTCTTGGCCGCCGAGCGCCAGGCCGACGGCGTGTGCGCTCCGAGCGGCACGTGACCCGCGATCGGTACGGGACCACTGAGAGCTGCCGAGACGAGGGCCGACCCCTCGGGGAGGCGGACCGGCTCCGACGTCACGGCTTCATCGGCGAGCGCCGCGAGCGTGCCCGGCTCGGGCCGGTCGCGGGGGTCCTCGGCGCGGGCGCGGGCCAGTACCGCGCGCAGCGCCTCGTCGGCCTCCGAGTTCAGGCTCGGGCCGGGGAACCCGAGCACCGACTCCACGAGCGTGGCCAGCGACGTGACGTCGACTGGGTCGTCGCTGTGGTCGGGCAGCGTGACGCGGGGACGCAGCATCGCGCTGCCGTCGGAGCGGAGCAGCACGTCCGTGGGCCGGACCCCGCCGTGGACGAGGCCCACGCTGTGCAGGGCCGCGAGCGCCTGCGCGATCGCGACGGTGATGCCGGCGCCTTCCGCGGCGGTCAGGGGACCCCGCGATCCGACGGCGGTGGGCAGGTCGACAGCTCCCGTACGCGACAGCCGTACGTCCAGGTTGTCCGGACCGTTCGGGGAGATGGCGATGAGCGGCACCAGGTGGGGGTGATCCAGTGTCGCGAGAGTGTCTAGACGGCGCACCAGGAGCGCGCGAGACGCGGCCTCCGTGGGGACGGCCACGCGGACCAGTTCCGCTGATTCGATGTAGTGCACCCGTTCATCAGAACCCCGGTGTTCGCAGTCCGCCCTTTATCCACAGGATTTGCCGAATCGGGCACCCTGTGGGTGAAGTGGCCGGATGCTTGACGCGCGGACTGGGTCTACGGTATGCGCCCTCCGGTTCCGGTGGCCGCGGCTCAGCGGTCCCCCCGGTTCAGACACCCCGCGGCTCAGACGTCGATGAGCCGACCTTCCTTGGCGGACCGCCGGGCGGCGTCCAGCACCTCCGCGGTCCGGACGGCGTCCGCGGGGTCGACGGGGACGTCGGCCTCGCCGGCGAGCCAGTCAGCGACGGCAGTGTAGAAGTCACCGTGGCCGCCCCGCGGTTGTGCCACCGCCGTCCGCTCCCGGCCGCGGACGAGCCAGCCGTGCGTGCCCTCGGGCTGTTCGCCGTCGAGCACGTCGAAGGGTGACGCGTCGGCCTCGAACGAGTTCACCAGGTAGGCACCGGCGTCGCCCAGGACGCGTGTGCGCGGTCCGGGCGCTCCGACCAGCGAGCCGGCCCACAGCCGGGATACCACACCCTTGGCGGGGGGCTCGGCGCCGAAGAGGACGTCGGCGGCGGCGGCTCGGCCCGGGACGACGCCGGGTTCGCTGCCGGGGGCGGCGTGGTGCAGCACGAGGAACACGTCGTCCTCGGTGGGGGTCGAGAGGGCCCGGGTCTCGGCGTACACCGCGACGACCGGCCCGAACAGCTGGGTGGCCGAGTCGACGAGGTGCGGGCCGAGGTCGAGCAGGAGCCCGCCGCCCACGGCGTCGTTCTCCTTCCACCGCTGCTGCGGCTTGGGCCGCCACCGCTCCCAGTGCCGCTCGAACGTGTGCACCGTGCCGAGGTCGCCGCGGCGGAGGAGCGCCGCGAGGGTCAGCTGCTCGGGGTCCCAGCGCCGGTTGTGGAACACCGTGAACGGTGTGCCCGACGACGATGCTGCGCTCAGCACCCGGCGCGCCTCCGCCGCGGTGGTCGCTATCGGCTTGTCCAGCACGAACGGCTTGCCCGCGAGGGAGACGGCGTTGGCGTGCTCGGCGTGCAGGGACGAAGGGCTCGCGACGACCACCAGGTCGTAGAGCCCGGGCTCGGCGAGCATCGACGGCAGGTCGTTGAACAGGCGTGCGCCGGGCCAGTCACCGGCCGCCTGTACGCGCCGTCCCGAGTCGCGCGCGACGACGGCGGTTACCGTCATTCCCGCTGCTCGCACCAGGCGGGCGTGGATTTGTCTGCCCGCACCCCCGTAGCCGACAATCCCGATCCGAAGAGCCATGGCCCCATGGTGCCCCGCGGGGCGCGCCGACGCGAGACCACTGGTCAGCGGGTTAACAGCCGTAACGCAACTCTGGCAGACTGGGGCAAGCGGTACTTTTCGCGCACTCTTAGCGTGTCCGGCCAGGTGCGTCCGGACCACACCGGCCGACAGATTGAGGGACTCGTGTCCGCCACAGCCAAGAAGTCCAGCCAGACCCGCAAGACCCTGCAGCTCGTGCTCGTCGCCGTCGCGGCACTGGTGCTCGCCGGAAACTTCGTCGTCAAGTCCCTGGGCGACGACGTCGCCCCCGCTGAAGGCGCCGAGGGTTCGGCCCTCGCGACGCTCGACTCGCTGACGGTGCAGGACGCGGCCTCCGGGGACGGCTACGACCGCGAGTCCGACTTCGGCAGTGCGTGGCAGGACGCAGACGACAACGGCTGCGACACGCGGAACGACATGCTCCAGCGCGACCTCGAGGACTTCGAGCTGTCCCCGGGCGAGACGTGCGAGGTGGCGTCCGGGACCCTCGACGACCCGTACACCGGCGAGACCATCGCGTTCGTGCGCGGCCCGAACTCCAGCGACGTGCAGATCGACCACGTCGTGGCCCTGATGAACGCCTGGACCACCGGCGCGGCGGACTGGGACCGGGACAAGCGGGTCCAGATCGCCAACGACCCGCTCAACCTCGTGGCCTCCGACGGCCCGGCGAACATGGGCAAGGGAGCGAAGGACGCCGCCGAGTGGCTGCCCGACAACCAGGCCTACCGCTGCGAGTACGTCGCCCGGCAGATCGCGGTCAAGGCCAAGTACGAGCTGTGGGTCACGCCCGCCGAGCGCGACGCCATGGAGGACGTGCTGACGAGCTGCCCGGCAGAACCCCTCCCGGCCCCCTGACCCACCCCCACCCCCACCCCCCGCTCCGGCCCCACCCCCGGCCCCGCCCCGCCCCGCCCCGCCCCGGGTGGCGCTACCGCGCCACCCCCACTGACTCTGGTTCAGCAGGCTGTTGCGGACCGTTACCGGGTTCATAACGGTCGCCTTGCGCCTGCTGAACCACACTCAGGACGGCGGTGCAGCGGCGCGAGCGCGACCACAGCGCTACCCTCGGCACGGTTGTGCACAGCCTCGACGACCGCGGCGACGACGTCAGGCACTGCGGTGATCTGATCCGGGCATGCGACCCCTCAGTGCGATCCCTCCTGCGGTCACCGAGCTTGCCGCCCGGCAGGAAGGCCTCCTCTCCGTGCAGCAGTGCCAGGCGCTCGGCCTCGACCGGCGTCGGGTGCGGCGGCTCGTCCGGGACGGCGTCTGGCGTCGCGAGGGCAAGCGAGTCATCGACACGGATCCCACGCCGCCGTCGACGAGGGTCCGGGACGACTACTTCGACCACCTCCGGCGGCGGTCGGCAGTCGAAGGCCTGCTCGTCCAGCCTGGGGCAGCCGCGGTCGGAGCCGCGGCGCTCGCCCTGCACGGCGTCGCTGGGCTCCCCCGTCAGGTCGAACCTGAGGTCTCGTATCCCCGTGGTGTCCGGCACAGGGGACTGGACGGTGTGATCGTGCGTCAGTACGCCAACTTCAGGAGCCAGCAGTACGGCAGCTGGCGCATCGCAAGGATCGAGCACGCCCTCGCCCAGGCACTACCGGAGATGTCCAGGGACCATGCCGTCGCCGTGCTCAGCAGTGCCTTGAACAAGCGGAAGCTCAGCCACGCCGGACTGGTCAAGGTGCGCCGACTCCTGCGCCGACGACGCAACGCGGGTCCGGCGCTCGGCTGGATCGATCTCGCGGACGGCAACGACGAGTCCCCTGCCGAGACGTTCGCCCGCCTCTCCTGCGTCGACCACGGCGTCCCGCCGGACCGCACCCAGGTCGTGTTCCACAAGGACGGACGCTTCCTGGGCCGCTGCGACCTCGGCTGGCTCCTGCGTGACGGTCGGTGGCTCGTGGTGGAGATCGACGGTGTCGGGCCGCACTCGACCCACGAGGCGCTCGTCAGGGACGCACCCCGCCAGAACCGGCTGCTGGCGACCGACCGAATCGTGCTGCTGCGCTTCAAGCCCGCCGACAACGACCAGCCCGGAGGGGTCGGAGCCGTCGTGGCCTCGCGCATCGCAGCGCTGGGCGGCCGGAACCCGACAGCCGCGGGCCCTGTCCCGGGCCCGGTGCCCCTCTGAGCGCAGCCAGCTGAGCGCAGCCACCTGATCCCGGTTCAGCAGGCTCAGGGGGACCGTAATCGACCGCATAACGGTCGTCCTCCGCCTGCTGAACCCTGGTCAGTGATGGCGGACGTAGGGTGACTGGCATGGACATCCGCCATCTCACGGGACACATCGGGTACCACGAGGGCTGGGACCTGCAGCGCAGCACACACGAGTCCGTCCGCACCGAGGACCAGGCGGACACGGTCTTCTTCCTGGAGCACGTCTCGGTGTACACGGCGGGCGCCCGCACCCACCGTGACGAGTACCCGACCGACGGCACCGAGGTCATCAAGGTGGACCGCGGCGGCAAGATCACCTGGCACGGGCCGGGCCAGATCGTGGCCTACCCGATCCTCAAGCTCGCCAAGCCGTTCGACGTCGTCGAGTACGTCCGCACGCTGGAGCAGGCGGTGATGGACGTGTGCGCGGCGTTCGGCGTCGAGACCATGCGGGTCGAGGGCCGCTCCGGCGTGTGGGTCGCCGCCGACTCCCCCGACGTCCCCGACGCCCGCCGGGAACGCAAGGTGTGCGCCATCGGGGCACGCGTGGCCAAGGGCGTCACCATGCACGGCCTGGCCCTGAACTGCGACTCCGACCTGGCCGCGTTCGAGCACATCGTGCCCTGCGGGATCGACGACGCCGACGTCACGTCCCTCACGGCCGAGCTGGGCCGGCGCGTCACCGTCGACGACGTCCGCCCGCACCTGGAGGCAGCCCTGGTCGAACACCTCGCGCCCCTCCTGGCGCGAACCCCTGCACCGACCACTGCACCGACCACCGCGCCGTCCGCGGCGTCGTCAGACCCCGTCTCCGCCACCGCGTGACGAACGCCACTGCCAGGCCCCGGGACGACCGCGCGAGGGCGGGCGCCCGAGGCATAGGCTGGACGAACCCGCTGACCTGGGAGAGGAAACTGCGTGACCATCGCACCTGAAGGCCGACGCATGTTGCGCATCGAAGCGCGCAACTCGGCTACGCCCATCGAGAAGAAGCCCGAATGGATCAAGACCCGGGCGGTGATGGGCCCCGAGTACCGCGACATGAAATCTCTCGTCAAGGGCGAGGGCCTGCACACGGTGTGCGAGGAGGCCGGCTGTCCCAACATCTTCGAGTGTTGGGAGGACCGCGAGGCGACCTTCCTCATCGGCGGTGACCAGTGCACCCGCCGCTGCGACTTCTGCCAGATCGACACCGGCAAGCCCGCCGACTTCGACAAGGACGAGCCGCGTCGCGTCGCGGAGTCCGTGCGGACCATGGGCCTGAAGTACTCGACCGTCACCGGCGTCGCCCGCGACGACCTGGCCGACGGCGGGGCCTGGCTCTACGCCGAGACCGTCCGGCAGATCCACGCGCTCAACCCGGGCACCGGTGTCGAGCTGCTGATCCCGGACTTCAACGCGATCCCCGAGCTGCTCGACGCCGTCAACGAGTCCCGTCCCGAGGTGCTCGCGCACAACGTCGAGACCGTGCCGCGCATCTTCAAGCAGATCCGGCCCGCGTTCACCTACGAGCGGTCGCTGTCCGTGATCACCCGTGCGCAGGACGCCGGCCTGGTCACCAAGTCCAACCTGATCCTCGGCATGGGCGAGACCATCGACGAGGCCAAGCAGGCCCTCCAGGACCTGCACGACGCCGGTTGCGACCTCATCACGATCACGCAGTACCTTCGGCCCTCGCTGCGCCACCACCCGGTGGACCGCTGGGTGCGGCCCGAGGAGTTCGTGGAGCTGTCGGAGACCGCGGAGGAGATCGGCTTCCTCGGCGTCATGGCGGGGCCGCTGGTGCGTTCGTCGTACCGCGCGGGCCGCCTGTGGGGCCAGGCGATGACCAAGTACGGTCGACCGATCCCCGAGGCGCTCGCGCACCTCGCACAGCCGACGTCCTCCCGTCAGGAGGCGGCGAGCCTGCTGTCTCGCTGATCCGGCAACCAGACCACCCGCAGCACACTAGAATTGACGACCATGGCCCGAACCTCGTCCGGGGGCGACGCGCGCAACGATGTAGCAGCGTCTGCCGCCAAGCAGAAGAAGCCCAAGAAGCGCCGCTGGTATCACCAGCTGTGGGACGTCTACAAGATGACCCGCAAGCAGAACCCGCTCGTCACCTGGTGGATGCTCGCCGCATTCGTCGGGGTCGTCGCGGTGGCTCTGCTCATCGGCGTCATCGCAGGCCCGTGGGTCTACGCGCTGGTCATCGGCGTACCCTTCGGCGTGCTCGCGGCCATGTTCGTGCTGTCGCGCAGCGCGGAGACGGCCGCCTACACGCAGATCGCCGGCCAGCCCGGTGCCGCGCGCGCCGCGCTCGGCACCGTCCGCGGTGGCTGGACCTTCGAGGACGAGCCCGTCGCGGTCGACGCCCGCAACCAGGACTTCGTGTTCCGGGGCGTCGGCAAGGCCGGTGTGGTGCTCGTCTCCGAGGGGCCGCCCCACCGTGCGAGCCGACTGCTCGAGCAGGAGCGCAAGAAGGTCAGCCGCATTCTGTCGAACGTGCCCGTCACGCTGATCCAGTGCGGCGACGCCGAGGGGCAGGTGCCGCTCACCAAGGTGGCGCGCCGCGTCTCCCGGCTCAAGTCGACCCTGACCAGGGCCGAGGTCTCCGAGGTCGCCAAGCGCCTCAAGGCGATCGGCGGCGTCCGGCTGCCGATCCCGAAGGGCATCGACCCCACCCGCGCACGCCCCGACCGCAAGGGCATGCGCGGCCGCTGACCGGCCGCCGACCTCGTCCGGCAGTGCCGGACACCCACGCCGAGAGGGCGCCTTGCACGCTGCAGGCGCCCTCTTTGCTTGCCATTCATCCGTCCGATGGACGGACGCCGGCGGGCCCGTTCGTGTGACTTCTGGCACTCTGTGGCAGCAGTGGCGGGGCCGCTACCAGCACATCTCCCCGGGATGACGCGGCCGAGAGTTCCGAGAAACATCCCGGCAACAACCGGTAACCAAAGAGAAACCACCTGCCCATAGGTTCATGGCGATCCCAAGCGACCGTGCCCTAGCTCGTCCCGGCACGGTCCCGACGGACTCCCCCTGAACTTATCGAGCGAGCAAGGAGCGCAGATGTTCAAGAACGCCGAGGAGGCGATCGCCTTCACCCGCAACGAGGGGGTGGAGTTCGTCGACGTCCGTTTTATCGATCTGCCGGGCGTCACGCAGCACTTCAACATCCCGGTCGAGCAGTTCGACGAGGACGCCTTCAGCGAGGGCCTCATGTTCGACGGGTCGTCCATCCGCGGGTTCCAGGCGATCCACGAGTCCGACATGAAGCTCGTGCCGGACATCACGACGGCGTTCGTCGACCCGTTCCGCAAGGCCAAGACGCTGATCGTGAACTTCTCGATCGTGGACCCGTTCACGGGTGACGCCTACGCTCGCGACCCGCGCAACATCGCGGCCAAGGCCGAGGCCTACCTGAAGTCGACCGGCATCGCCGACACCGTCTTCTTCGGTGCCGAGGCAGAGTTCTACGTGTTCGACGACGTGCGCTTCAAGACGTCGCCGAACGAGAGCTTCTACTCCATCGACTCCGTCGAGGCAGCGTGGAACACCGGCCGCGAGGAGGAGGGTGGCAACCTCGGGTACAAGACCCGCTACAAGGGCGGCTACTTCCCCACCTCGCCCAGCGACCGCTTCGCGGACCTGCGCGACGACATGGTCAAGGTCCTCGGTGAGGTCGGCCTCTCCGTCGAGCGCGCGCACCACGAGGTGGGCACCGCCGGCCAGCAGGAGATCAACTACAAGTTCAACTCCCTGCTGCACTCCGCCGACGACCTGATGAAGTTCAAGTACGTCATCAAGAACGTCGCGTTCGAGGCCGGCAAGTCCGCCACGTTCATGCCGAAGCCGGTCTTCGGTGACAACGGCTCGGGCATGCACTCGCACCAGTCGCTCTGGAAGAACGGCGAGCCGCTGTTCTACGACGAGAAGGGCTACGGCGGCCTGTCCGACCTCGCCCGCTGGTACATCGGTGGCCTGCTCAAGCACGCGCCGTCGCTGCTCGCCTTCACCAACCCGTCGGTGAACTCGTACCACCGCCTGGTGCCCGGCTTCGAGGCTCCCGTGAACCTCGTCTACTCCGCGCGTAACCGGTCCGCCTCGATCCGTATCCCGATCACGGGTACGTCCCCGAAGGCGAAGCGCATCGAGTTCCGCGCGCCGGACCCGTCGTCGAACCCGTACCTGGCGTTCTCGGCGATGCTGATGGCCGGCCTGGACGGCATCAAGAACCGCATCGAGCCGCCGGCGCCGGTCGACAAGGACCTGTACGAGCTGCCCCCGGAGGAGCACGCTCAGATCGCTCAGGTCCCGACGTCGCTCGACGGCGTGCTGGACGCGCTCGAGGCCGACCACGAGTACCTGACCGCCGGCGACGTGTTCACCGAGGATCTGATCGAGACCTGGATCGCGTACAAGCGCGAGAACGAGATCGACCCGATCCGTCTGCGGCCGCACCCGCACGAGTTCGAGCTCTACTACGACATCTGAGCCGTAGCACTCGCGGTGGTCGCTGGTCGCGCATGCCGAGACCGGTCGGCCGAGAAATGACCATGCACTTGCTGCCAAGACGATGTCGGTCTTGGCAGCAAGTGCATGGTCATTTTCAGTGCCCCACGATCACCCGGTCCGGGCGCTCCGAGTCTGCTCGACAACCGACACCGCCCAGTCCGCCACCTGCGCCCGGGCCACTCCGACGGCGAGCTCGGTGATCCGACCGGCTGCGGTGGCACCGAGGAGGGTCGTGAGCTGGTCGGCGAGGTGGCGGTAGCGGGCGATGTCGTCACCGACGAGCTGGGGCGCGTCATCTGCTGCCTGCACCGCACCCAGCAGGAATGCCGCGTCACGGGGCCGCTCGCACGCCGCGAGCAACTCGGCCGCGATGCGCAGCGTGGTCCACAGCTGGGGCCACATCGCGGCCCGGCGTAGGTCGTGCAGCAACGGCATCACCAGATCCAGCGCCTCGCGGTGGCGACCCTGGCGCACCAGCACCGCGAACAGCCCGAGCCGCGCGACATGGTGGACGTGCTCGGACCCGATCCGTTCGGCCTCCGCGGCCGCCTCCCGGAATCGCACCTCCCCTTGCCGCGGATCCTCCTTCGCCTCGACCTCCCCGACGGCATAGAGCGCGAAGGCCCGCGCCGGCTCCGACCCGGCCGCCTCGGCACCGAGCAGCGCGGCGTCGGCGCACGCGCGCGCCGTGGCGAGGTCCCCGTGGTAGCACTCGAGCAGGGCGACGGTGATCGGAGGCTCCGCACGCAGGCCCGGCGCCAACCCCGGCAGCTCCGCGACCCGGTGCAGCCAGTCCGATGCCGCGTCGTAGTCACCGGCATAGAACTCCGAGACGACGTTCGCAAAGCCGGCCAGGAACCCGGTGCCGGCATCGTCGGAGAGCGCGTACGCCGCAGCCGCCAGCTCGCGTGCCCGCTCCAGCTCACCGCGATCAGTGCAGGCCAGCGCGCCGGCCGCGGTCCCGACGGCCAGGGACGGGTCCCCGGCCTCCGCGCATCGCTCGGCCACCTCGACGATCAGGTCACCGAGCTCGATGCCCGGCAACCAGTGCGGGCACTGTCGGACGCATCCGACCAAGGGGGCCGCTACGTCGAGTCGTCCTACCGCCAGGGTCCACCGCACGGCGGCGGCAAGGTCGGGGCCGGCACGGACCAAGCTCTCCCCGGCCGCGACGGCCCTGCCCGAGTTCCAGTCACGGGCGGCCCGCGCCACCCGCTCACCCGCCCACTCCGCGTGGGCGCAGCGAACCGCATCGGCCTCTCCCGAGGCGGTCAGCAACCCATCGGCGTACGCCCGCACCAACGCCAGCATCCGGAAGCGCACCGCGACGCCACGCTCTTCCCGCACCAGCAGGTGGGACTCGACCAGTTCGCCGAGCGCGGCAACCACCCCGCCGTCTTCCGGCCAGCGGGACAGCCGGCCGGTCAGGCTGGTCACGTCATCGGTGACGAAGCTCCCCACGAACACCGACAGCTGGCCCAGCAGACGCCGTTCCGACGCGCTCAGCAGCCGTACGGACCACTCCACGACTGCCCGCAGGTCAGGAAGCGGTTCGTCCGCCGTCGACCCGTCGAGGCCGTCGAGGACGTCTCCGACACCGAGGGTTGCGGCCCGGGACGCGGCCATCTCCAGCGCGAGGGGCAGTCCGTCGAGGCGACGGCACACCGCGGCGACCGACTCGGCGTTCCCGGCGGTGAGCTCGAATCCCGGGCGCAGCCGACGCACTCGGTCGACGAACAGCTGTACGGCGGGATCGGTGCCGGGCCCGGAGGTCGTGTCGCCGGTCGCGGGCACCGGGAACGGCGCCAGGGGCACCACCCGTTCGGACGTCACGCCCAGCCGGTGGCGGCTCGTGGCCAGGACGCGCACGCGGGCACAGCGGCGCATCACGGCGTCGACGACCTCGGCAACCTCCTCCAGCAGGTGCTCGCAATTGTCCAGGACCACGAGCGCGCGGTCGATGCTGAGGTATTCGAGCAGGTCGCGTGTGACGTTCCCGGCCCGCGGCCGGAGCCCGAACGCGTCGGCGACCGCGGTGGCTGCGCGCCCGGGCGGCACCGACGCCAGCTCGACCACCATGACGGGGAGGCCGAGCCGTTCCACCAGCCGCGGCAGGCCTTGTGCCACCAACCTGGACTTTCCGACACCGCCGACGCCGGTGACCGTGACGGTGCGGCTGTCGGCGACCGCCGTCACCAGGTCGTCGAGGGTGGCGTCCCGGCCGAAGAACGCGGTGGAGGTGTCCAGCCACGCCGGGACGGTCGGCACCGCCCCGCCATGGGCCGGCAGGAGGTCGTGGCCGAGGATGCGGGCCTCCAGGTCACGGAGTGCCGGGGACGGGTCGAGGCCCAGCTCCTCGGCCAGGATCGTCCGATGCCTTCGGTAGCGGTCGAGGGCATCAGCCTGTCGGCCCGCGCGGTAGAGCCCGGTCAGCAGCAGTTGTACGGCGCGCTCGCGGAACGGGTGGTCGACCAGCAGCGCCTCGACCAGACGGACCGCTTCCTCGGACGCTCCGGCGTCGAGGAGGGCCGCCGACCGGTCCTCGGTCACCTCGAGGCGCAGCCGCTCCAGCCGCTCCGCCTCTGGTGCGGCGAAGTCCCGGTCGGCGAACTCGGCGTACGCGGGGCCGCGCCAGAGCCCCAGGGCTTCCCGCAACAGGTCGGCCGCTCGTTTCGGCGGGGCACCCCGGGCGCGTTCGGCGAGCGCAGCAAATCGGTCGGCGTCGATCGCACCGCCTTCGATCTCGAGCGTGTAGCCGCCGGGTCCCACGGTCAGGGCCGCCGCGCCGAGGAGGGTGCGCAGGCGCGACACGACCGTGTGGAGGGAGGCGCGGGGATCACGCGGCAGGTCGTCCGACCATGCCGCCTCGACCAGCGCGTCAGCGGTGACCGGTCGCCCCGCGTGGACCAGCAGGCAGGCGAGCACGGCACGCCGGCGTCCGGGCGGCACCGGAACCTGCTCTCCCCCGGACGCCACCTCCATCCGCCCCAGCACGCTGAAACGAAGGTCGCTCATTGCCCCAACTCTGCACCGATGCGCGTGAAAGGTCCATGAAACCGGTCCGGCGCACTGTGGTCACCCATCCACCGAGGAGGAGACATGACCACCACCGAGATCGATATGCAACAGGTCGGTGAGTTCGCCCAACAGGTTGCCGGAGTACTGACCGGCGGCGCCACCGCGGCACTCATGGTCGTCGGCGACCGGCTCGGCCTGTACGCCGCGCTCGCCGGATCCGGGCCGCTCACTCCGACCGAGCTCGCCGAGCTCACCGGCACCACCGAGCGCTACGTCCGGGAGTGGCTGGCGCAGCAGGCTGCCGTCAGGTTCCTCGACCACGATCCCGAGGCCGGCACGTTCGAGCTGACGCCCGAGCGTGCCGCCGTCCTGGCCGACGACGACTCACCGGCCGCGATGATCGGTGCGGCGCCGATGATCACCGGGCTGCACCGTCGTACCGACGACGTCGTCGCGGCGTTCCGCAGCGGCGACGGCATCCCGTGGGCGAACCAGGACCCGATGATCTTCGAGTCCGCCGAGCGCTTCTTCCGGGTCAGCTACCGCAACAGCCTGGTGGCCGAGTGGATCCCCGCGCTGCACGGCGTCCACGAGAAGTTGCACGCCGGCGCGTACGTCGCCGACATCGGCTGTGGGCACGGGGCGCCGCTGGTGCTGCTCGCCGAGGCATACCCCGCCAGCCGGTTCGTCGGCTTCGACATCCACGAGCCGTCCGTGGTCACCGCACGCCGGCGTGCCGCGGACGCTGGGGTGTCGGACCGGGTGAGCTTCGAGGTGTCGCACTGCCACGGCTACCCGCAGGACGGGTACGACATGGTCACCTTCTTCGACGCCTTCCACGACCTCGGCGACCCGACCGGAGCGGCGGCGTACGCGCGGGCCTCGCTGGCCGACGACGGCACGCTGATGTTGGTCGAGCCCCGCGCCTGCGACGAACTGGCCAGCACGCTGCGGGAGATCCCCACTGCCGCGCTCAACTACGCCGCGTCGACCTTCCTCTGCACGCCGAACTCGCGATCACAACCGGGCGCCGCCGCCCTCGGTCCGTTGGCCGGACCCGCCCGGCTGAAGCAGGTTCTCGCCGATGCGGGCTTCTCGTCCGTGCGCACGGCCGCGGAGAACGACTTCAACGCGGTCTACGAGGCGAGGCCCTGACGCACGGTCAGCGGTTGCAGCCCGCCCGGTCTGGCCGGTCGCATGGCTCACCACGTCACGCGCCGGTCTCTCCGGCGGGTTGCAGGGGATGCCCGTCAGCCCCTGTGGCCGGGTGCTATCGGGCGGCCCTGACCAGCTCGGCGCCCTGGATGACCTGCCCCGTGCCGACCAGCTGCGAGGGCTGCGCGAACAACGGCTCCAGCAGCCGCGCCACCGCGGGGCCCACCACCGGGAGCGCCGTCGTCGCCTGCTCCTCGGACTCCCACAGGTTGAGGATCGCGTTGCGCCCCTCACCCAGATCGACCACGAGGCTTCCGAGAAACCCCGGCTGCTGACCGTGGATGTGGTCGAACTCGGCGACGTCAGTGGCCGCGTCGGCCTGTTTCGCCTGGTCCCACGTGTTGACTCGCACCACTGCGTACATCGGTCTGACCTCCACGCTCGACGGACTCAGCCACGGTACCTCCGTCCACCCGACGCGGTGTCTGCTCGTTCTGCCACCCGGTTCGGCGTCCGACGTCGGTAGTACGCGACCGTCAGCACCGCGAGCAGCGGTCCCCACGCCAGCAGCGGCACGTAGCAGACGAGGAGCACGACCTTCTGCGCGACGGTCGGGAAGAAGTAGTCGAGGCCACCGCCGGCCGTCCCGCTCAGCACGTTGACGACGGCGAACGTCCAGATCCCGGTGAGCGCGGTCGCGCCCAGCGCGGCCGGGACGGTCGCGGCGAGCCGGTGGATCGGTCGCCCGCCGAGGAATGGCACCCACCGGGGCAGCACCTCGCCCCACCGCTGGACCAGACCGAGGGACAGCAGGGCCAGCGCCTCGGCGACGAGCGAGAGCCCGACGATCTGGACCCGTTCGGAGAGCGGGAGCACGATCGCGGTGTTGGCCACCGGGAGCCCGGCCACGAGGGCGATCCGCCACAGCCCCGACGGCAGCGTGATCAACGCGAGGACGTGCGCCAGCCGGCGTGCGAAGGTTGTGGCTCCCGCGGCGGGATCCAGCAGCGAGTCCGTTGGAAAGCTCATGGCACCGATCCTGGTCGGAGCCGGTGCCCGCCGGATCACCCGCCCAGGGGGCTGCGCTCCCCCGACCGGGTGACCGCCCGCGGCCGGCCCGCCGCCTCAGGCCCGGGCCACCTGCCGCACCGGCTCGAACCGGTCGTGCTCCGTCTGGCACACCCCCTCCCCGTGGGTGAGCCCGGGCAGGTCCCGCTGCAGGGCCGCGACGCTCGCGGCCGGGAGCTCCCCGCGCACGACGGCGACCCCCACCCCGGCGGCACCCGACTCGAACGGCACGCCACCCAGCCGCCCCACCAGAGACGTCACCGGCCCGACGACGTCGTCCGGCGCCTCGATCACGAACCGGTGGACCGGCTCGCACACCACCGTGCCGGCTCGCCGGACCGCGGCGGCGAGCACGCGTGGCGTCAGCCCGCGAAAGTCGGCGCCGGTGCTGGACATGGCCTTGTTGAACTTCTGGTGCATATGGCTCTGCCGCGGGGCGTAACCCGAGTGGGTCATGACCACGCGGGCGTCCGGGACCGGCCACCGCAGCGGCCCCCGGGCCAGCTCGCGGCGCACGGTGTCCTCGACGGCGTCGAAGAAGGCCGGCGGCATCGACCCTCGCTCGCACGCCAGCTCGAACGTCACGCCCGAACCCGGCGGTGCCGGCTCCACCCGCAGCCCGATCGTGGCCAGGAACTCGTTGCCGTCCTGCTTCTTCACCTCGAGCGCGTGGCCCGTCCCGACGATCCGGTCCTGGCGCGCCGTGCGGACCTCACCGAACCGCGGCTCGACCCCGTGCTCCCGCTGCAGGACGGCGGCCAGCACCTCGCGCTGGACCTCGCCGTACAGCGACACCGTGATCTCCTCGTCCCGCCGGCGTACCCGGATCAGCGGGTCCTGCTCGGCCAGCTCGGTGAGCGCGGCGTACAGGCGCCCGCGGTCGCCCGGGGCGACGTCGACCACCGTCTCGTACGACGGCGGCGGGAACTGGCTCGCTCGCTCGTCCCCCGGCAGCACGCGGCCGAGGACGTCACCGACCCGGGCCGTCGCCAGCCCCTGCACGACGGCGATCTGGCCGGCTGCGGCCGTGTCCCGCGATTCGAGGGCCCCGCGGTGGGCGACGCGCACCGCCGTGATCCGCTCCGCACGACCGTGTCCCAGGTCGACCCGGTCGCGAACCCGCAGCGCACCCGACCGCAGCCGCACGAACGTTCGCTTCGTTCCGCCCTGCCGGTCGATGGCGAACACGACGGCGGACTGCTCCTCGGTGCCGCTACCGGCGCCGGCGGCCACCACGGGAAGGTACGTCCCCAGTGCGGCGGCCAGCTCCGGCAGACCGGCGCCGGTCGCCGCGGACCCGAACAGCACGGGGTGGGCGCTCCCCCGCCGCGACTCGCCCGCGAGCCAGTCGTGCAGGCCGTCGTCGGGGAGCGGCTCGACGCGGGCGCCGGGCGTGCCCGCCGCGTGCACCCGCTGGACCGGGAGGACGTCGGGGCTGAGGCGGCGCGCGACGGCGTCGGCCACGGCGTGCGGCCGGGCCCCGCTCCGGTCGATCTTGTTGACGAACACGATCACCGGCAGGCGCAGCCGCTGGAGGGCGCGCATCAGGACGAGCGTCTGCGCCTGCACGCCCTCGACGGCGGACAGCACCAGCACCGCGCCGTCGAGCACGGCGAGGCTGCGGTCCACCTCGGCGATGAAGTCCGGGTGTCCCGGCGTGTCCACCACGTTCACGGTGACGTTCCCGGCAGGAAAGGACGCCACCGACGCGCGGATGGTGATGCCACGCTCGCGCTCCAGCGCGAGCGTGTCGGTGGTGGTGTCGCCGCCGTCCACGGTGCCGGGGCGGTCGAGCACGCCCGCGTGGTGCAGCAGGCGTTCGGTCAGGCTGGTCTTACCGGCATCGACATGGGCGACGATCCCGAGGTTGAGGTACGACAAAGGCTGTCACGTCCGAGGTGCGAAGGGTCAGGGCACGGGGCGTGACAGCTGTCATCGGTGTTCCAATCACTCGGGTCAGATCGCGCACCACGATGCTCCGACAGGCGCGATCAGAGCAACGGTTTTTCCGCTGCGGTCGCGTCCGACCGCGTCGAGGGCCGGTTCCGCTCACCGCGGCCGAGATCCGCGATCGACCGGCGAGGACGACGATCCGTCACCGCGCGACCTTCGCCACTGCCTCGCCGGCCGCCGCGACGGTCGGCGTCCCTGCCGCCGCAGCTGCCGACGTCGGCCCCGATGCCGGCGGCGAGTCCGCGACCAGCACGGATCCGGGCAGCGCAGCGCGCCGGCCTCGTGGCGGCAGCTGGCCGGCGAGCACGGCCGCGAGCGCCAGCACGAGCCCGGCCACCTGGACGATGTTCAGGGTCTCGCCGAGCGCGCCGAGACCGATCCCCGCAGCCACCAGGGGCGCGAGCGGGCCGAGGAACGCTACGGACGTGACCGGCAGCCGGCCGATCCCGCGGAACCAGAGCACGTACGCGATGAGGCCGCCCACCAGGCCGAGCCAGAGGTAGCCGAGGGCCGCCCGGCCGTCGACGGCGGGCGGCGCGCCCTCGGCGAGCAGGGTGACCGGGACCAGGAAGAGGCCGCCCGCGGTGAGCTGCCAGCCGGCGGACGCGATGGGTCCCACTCCCTCGGGGCGCCCCCAGCGCTTGGTCAGGGCGACGCCGAGCGCCATCGATCCGGCGCCACCGAGCCCGGCGAGGACGCCGACGGCGTCGAGCCGCGCGTCCGGGCCGAGCACGACGAGGCCGACGCCCACGACGCCGGCGGCTCCCCAGAGCAGCTTCCGGGCTGACCAGCGTTCGCCGAGCACGGGGCGCGCGAGGAGCGCGACGACCACTGGCGTGATCGCGCCGAAGGTGGCCGCCACACCACCCGGCAGCCGCTCGGCGGTGATGAAGAGCAGGGGGAAGAAGAGGCCGATGTTGAGGATGCCGAGCACTGCGCTCTTCCACCACCACGAGCCGCGGGGTAGCGCCCTGCCGGCTGTCGTGCCGCCGTCCGCGCCGGTCACCGGTCGGGAGACCTTGCCGAGCAGCGCGCCGATCGCGATGGCGACGAGGCCGGCGGGCAGTGCGCGCACGAGGCCGGCGAAGAGCGGGTGCCCGGCCGGGAGCATCTCGGTGGTGACGAAGTAGGTGGTGCCCCAGACCATCGGGGCGAGTGCCGTCACGGCGGTGAGCGCCGCCGTACGACCCCGGGAAAGGCCGGGGAGGAGCGTCGTGGTGGTCATGGTGCCCAGTCTCCGACCGGACCCAGCCATGAGTCCAACACATCCTTTTCATCTGATCGATCGTGATAGACGATTGATCCATGGAGCTGCAGCAGATGCGGTACGTCGTGGCGGTCGCCGAGACATCGAACTTCACCAGGGCAGCCGAGCGCTGCCACGTGGTCCAGTCCGCCCTGAGCCACCAGATCAAACGGCTCGAGCACGAGCTCGGGGCGCCGCTGTTCGCCCGCACGAGCCGCCAGGTCCGTCTGACGCCGGCGGGCGAGGCGTTCCTGCCCGCCGCCCGGCAGGCGCTCGAGGCCGCCGAGCGCGCCGCGGCGGACGCGGCGGCGACGGTCGGCGAGGTACGGGGGCGGCTCAGCGTCGGCGTCATCCCGACGGTCGCCGCCGTCGACGTGCTCGCTGCCCTCCGTGACCTGCGCAACCGCCACCCGCAGGTGCGTGTCTCGCTGCGCACCGGGCCGAGCGACCAGCTGACGTCGGACGTGGCCAGCGGGCAGCTCGACGTGGCGTTCCTGGGCCTGCCGAGCACCGCGCGGCCCGCGGGCGTGAGCTGCCACGAGCTGGCCCGTGACCGCCTGGTGGCCGTGCTCGCCCCGGACCATCCGCTGTCGTGCGCCCACGACCTCGACCTCGTGGACCTCGCGAAGGAGCCGTTCGTCGACTTCCCGTACGGGTCTGCCGGGCGGGCCCAGACCGATCAGGCCTTCGCCCGTGCCGGGCTCGGCCGGGACGTGGCCTTCGAGGTCACCGACGCGCACCTCATGGCCCAGGTGATCCGCCACGGGCTCGCGATCGGCTTTCTGCCCTCGACCTATCTCCGGCGCGCACCCGAGCTCGGTGGGCTCGCCGTCGTCACCGTGACCGACGCTCCGAGCCGCGTCGAGTACGTCGTCTGGAGCAAGCCCGCGCCCACGCCCGCGACCCGCGCGTTCCTGACGGCGATCGGGCTGCCTTCACCGGCCGGGCCTCCAGGATGACCATGCACTTGCTGCCAAGAATCGGCCGGTTCTGGCAGCAGGTGCGTGGTCATCCTGGAGGCCGGCGGCCGGCGGCCAGCGGCCGGCCGCTCATTCCGCGCCGTAGAACACCCGCTCCATCACGGTGCGCGCCCGCCGGGCGAGCCGCAGGTACAGCTCCTCGAGCTCCGGCCCCGTGCCGACGTCCCCGAGCAGGCGCGCTATCCCGGTCAGGGCGTGGCTGTCGTGCGGCAGCATGTCCACGCCCTGTCCGGTGGTGCGACCCGACCACAGCACGATCGCCGACCGCAGCCGGGACGCGAGCCGCCACGCCTCCAGCAGCACCTCCGCGTCGTCGTCGGTCAGGAGGTCCGCCTCCCGTGCCGCCTTCAGCGCGGCGACGGTGCCCGTGGTCCGCAGGCCCGGCACCTCGAACGCGTGCTGCAGCTGCAGCAGCTGGACGGTCCACTCGACGTCGGACACCCCGCCGCGTCCCAGCTTCAGGTGCCGCGCGGGGTCGGCGCCGCGCGGCAGCCGTTCCGACTCCACGCGCGCCTTGATCCGCCGCACCTCCCGCAGGACCGCGGCGTCCGGCCCGCCCTCCGGGTAGCGCAGCGGGTCGATGAGCGCCGTGAACCGGGCGCCCAGCGACGCACCGCCCTCGGCCCCGGGCCCCAGGTCGAGCTCCCGGCCCGGATCGGGCATGCCGCCGGCAGCCGCACCGGCCGCGCCGCCGTCGGACAGCGAGGCCGCCACCGCACCCTCTTCCGGCCCGCCTGCCGCGACGACGCTCAGCGTGCCCGAGAGGGCGCGCGCCCGCAGGAGCGCCTGCGCCTCCCAGGGCGACGACCAGCGGCTGTAGTACTCCACGTAGGACTTGAAGGACCGGACCAGCGGCCCGTTGCGGCCCTCGGGGCGCAGGTCGGCGTCCACGGGCAGGCCCGGCTCCGACCCGACGGCGGAGAGGATCCGGCGCAGGTCCTTCGCCACGGACAGGGCGTAGTCGTTGGCCTCCTTGTCCCCCGCGCCGCCCACGGCCTCGTACACGAACATGACGTCGGCGTCCGAGCCGTACCCCATCTCCTGGCCGCCGAGCCGGCCCAACGCGACGATGAGCAGCCGGGCGGGCTCGTCCCCGCGCGCGACCCCGCGCGCGGCCCGCGCCTCGTGCTCCGCGATCCGCAGCCCGCCGGCCAGGACCACGTCGGCGGCGTCCGAGATGGCCTTGGCGGCGGAGACCGGTCCGAGTGCGCCGAGCACCTCGGCGACGCCGGTGCGGGCCAGCTCACGCCGCCGCAGCGCCCGGAGCGCGATGGTGGCGCTGTCCACCTCCTGCGCCCGGCCGAGCAGGGCGTCCGCCTCCGCGGCCAGCCGCCGTACCCCGCGCGGCGCGA
This sequence comes from Promicromonospora aerolata, assembly GCF_042682255.1. Lineage (NCBI taxonomy): Bacteria > Bacillati > Actinomycetota > Actinomycetes > Micrococcales > Promicromonosporaceae > Promicromonospora > Promicromonospora aerolata. The sequence continues at coordinate 5,739,975 of NZ_JBHUHF010000001.1, read as the reverse complement.
GCGACTCGGACTCCGCGAGCCAGCGCACCGACTCCGGCGACCGTCCGATGGCGTCCGCGAGGTACCGCGACGAGGAGAGCACCTGCGCCAGCCGCGACGCCGCCTCGGCGGAGTCGCGCAGCAGCCTGAGGTACCAGTGGGTGGAGCCCAGCGTGTCCGACAGCTTCCGGAACGCGAGCAGGCCCTCGTCCGGGTCGGCGCCCTCGGCGAACCAGCCCAGCAGCACCGGCAGCAGCTGACGCTGGATCGCCGCACGCCTCGAGACGCCGTCGGTCAGGGCCTGGACGTGCCGCATTGCGCCGGCCGGGTCGCGGTAGCCGATCGCGGCGAACCGGGCCATGGCGGCCCGCGGCGCGAGCGAGGCCTCGCCCGTCGACAGCAGCGCCGTCGCCGGCAGGAGCGGCCGGTAGTAGACGGCCTCGTGCAGGTCACGCACCTCGCGGCGCACCGACCGCCAGGTCTTGACGAGGTCGTCCGCACCGCCACTGCCCAGCCCGCGGGCGATGCGCCGCAGCTCGGCCTCCGCGGTCGGCATGAGGTGGGTACGGCGCAGGCGGAAGAGCTGGATGCGGTGCTCCAGCGCCCGCAGGAACCGGTAGCACTCCCCCATCCGGCGAGCGTGCTCGCGGCCCACATAGCCCCCGCGGGACAGGGCGGCCAGCGCGTCCAGCGTGGTCCGCGAGCGGATGTCCTCGTCCGCACGGCCGTGCACGAGCTGCAACAGCTGCACGGTGAACTCCACGTCGCGCAGCCCGCCCTTGCCCAGCTTGACCTGCCGGTCGGCCTCGGCCACCGGCACGTTGTCCTCGACGCGCTTGCGCATCGCGCGGGCGTCCTCCACGAAGTTCGGCCGTTCCACGGCCTGCCACACCAGCGGCCCGACGGCGGCGCCGTACTCCTCGCCGAGCGCCAGGTCACCCGCGACGGGACGGGCCTTGAGGAGCGCCTGGAACTCCCACGTCACCGCCCACCGCTCGTAGTACGCGAGATGGCTGGCCAGCGTGCGCACGAGCGGACCCTGCTTGCCCTCGGGGCGCAGCGACGCGTCGACCTGCCACAGCGCCGGCTCCGCCGACGGGCCGGAGCACACCTGCGCGAGCCGCCCCGCGAGCCGCGCGGCGACCCGCAGCGCGTGGTCCTCGTCGCACGCCGGCGCACCGTCGGGCAGGAGCCCCGGTTCGGCCACGTAGATCACGTCGACGTCCGAGATGTAGTTCAGCTCCCGGCCACCGGTCTTGCCCATGCCCACCACCGCCAGGCGCACCCCGACCGCGTGGTCCTCCTCGTCCGCCCGGGCCACGGCCAGCGCCCCCTCCAGCGCGGCCGCCGCCAGGTCCGCGAGCGCCGCGGCGACCGCCGGCAGCACCGCCGTCGGGTCGGGTGCGGTCACGTCGGTGGCGGCGATCCGGAGCAGCCGCGCGCGGTACGCGCGGCGCAGCCGGTCGGTGTACGACGGCCGCCCGTTCTCCGCGGCCCCTGCCCGGTCGGCCGGCACGTGGGTACCCGCGACCGGCTCGGCGGCCTCCGGGTCGGCGTCGACCGCCTGCAGCAGCTCGGCGCGCACCACCGAGGCAGGCACGTCGGTGCCCGAGGCGCAGTCACAGATCAGGTCGAGCAGGGCCGGGTGGCGCACCAGCTCGTCGCCCAGCGCGGAGGACGAGCCCAGCACCCGCAGCAGCCGGTCACGCGGGGACGGGCGAGGTGGGTCGTCGTCGCCACGAGGCTCGGGCGGCACACCGTCCGGGACGGCGAGGACCGGACGCAGGCGGTCAGGAGCTGCCGCCGCGAGGCGCACGAGCTGCAGCAACGCGAGGTCGGGATCGGCGACGGCGGTGAGCGAGCGCAGCAGCGCCGTGTCGGCGGCGTCGAGGGCGACCGCCCCGCCTGCCGCGCCACGGGCAGGAACGGCCGAACGGTCGGCGCCTCGGGCGCCCTTCGGCCGACTGTCCAGGACCGACACCAGGTCGGGGTCCTGCCACAGCGCGGCCGACCGGGTCAGGTCGGCAAAACCGGCCCGGATCAGGTGGGTCGTCAGGGTCTCGGGTCGGCGGCTCTGCACCCCCCGACCCTACGACGCGAGCGCACCCTGCTGAAGTAGTGCGGGCTGAAGTAGGGCGGGGCGGGTCAGAGTTGCAGGAACCGCTTGATCTCGAACGGCGTGACCTGCGCGCTGTACGCCTCCCACTCCTCGCGCTTGTTGCGCAGGAAGTAGTCGAAGACGTGCTCGCCGAGCGTCTCGGCCACGAGCTCCGACCGCTCCATGAGCTGGATGGCCTCGTCGAGGTCGCGCGGCAGGGGCGCGATGCCCAGGGCACGTCGCTCGGCGGCGGTCAGCTCCCAGACGTCGTCCTCCGTGTGGTCGAGCAGGTCGTAGCCCTCCTCGATGCCCTTCAGGCCGGCGGCCAGGAGCACGGCGAACGCCAGGTACGGGTTCGCTGCGGAGTCCAGCGCGCGGTACTCGATGCGGGCCGAGTTGCCCTTGCCCGGCTTGTACATCGGCACGCGGACCAGCGCGGACCGGTTGTTGTGGCCCCAGCTCACGTAGCTCGGGGCCTCCTGGCCGCCCCAGAGGCGCTTGTAGCTGTTGACGTACTGGTTGGTGACCGCGGTGATCTCGCCCGCGTGCACCATGAGGCCCGCGATGAACTGCCGCGCCGTCTTCGACAGCTCGAACTGGGCGCCCGGCTCGTGGAAGGCGTTGCGGTCGTCCTCGAACAGCGACACGTGGGTGTGCATGCCGGAACCAGGCTGGTCGGCGAGCGGCTTGGGCATGAACGACGCGAACACGCCCTGCTCCAGCGCCACCTCCTTGACGACCGTGCGGAACGTCATGAGGTTGTCCGCCGTGGTCAGCGCGTCCGCGTACCGCAGGTCGATCTCGTTCTGCCCAGGACCGGCCTCGTGGTGGGAGAACTCGACCGAGATGCCCATGGACTCGAGCATCGTGATCGCGGCACGGCGGAAGTCGTGCGTCGACCCACGGGCCAGGTGGTCGAAGTAGCCGCCCTGGTCGACCGGCTCGAGCGTCGAGTCCGCCTTCGTCATCTGGTTGAAGAGGTAGAACTCGACCTCGGGGTGCGTGTAGAACGTGAACCCGCGGTCGCTCGCCTTCGCCAGCGTGCGCTTGAGGACGTTGCGGGAGTCCGCGAGCGACGGCTCCCCGTCCGGGGTCAGGATGTCGCAGAACATGCGGCCCGTGCCGTGGCGCTCGCCGCGCCAGGGCAGCACCTGGAAGGTGGTCGGGTCCGGCTTCGCCACCATGTCGGCCTCGAAGACGCGGGTGAGGCCCTCGATGGCGCTGCCGTCGAAGCCGATGCCCTCGCTGAACGCCGACTCGAGCTCCGCGGGCGCGACCGCCACCGACTTGAGCACACCGAGCACATCGGTGAACCAGAGCCGGATGAAGCGGATGTCGCGCTCCTCGACCGTGCGGAGCACGAACTCCTGCTGCCTGTCCATGGGCCCATCTTGCACTAAACCTGTTACAGGCGCGTGTACCGGTCATGGACGACCGGTCGTAGGCTTTCGTGCGGCACCGAGGCCGCCCGAACCACAGGAGAACCATGTCCGCCCACACGTCCCCCATTCAGGGTCCCAAGCGGGTCCGCGTGCACCACCTGGCGGAGGCCAAGGCCCGTGGGGAGAAGCTGGCGATGCTCACCGCGTACGACGCGGTGACGGCCGCGATCTTCGACGCGGCAGGCCTGGACATCCTGCTCGTCGGCGACTCGATCGGGAACGTCATGCACGGCCACGCCACCACCATCCCGGTGACCGTCGACGACATGATCCCCGCCGCCCGCGCCGTCGCCCGGGCCGCGAAGCGCGCCTTCGTGGTGATCGACCTGCCGTTCGGCTCCTACGAGGCGGGGCCCCAGCAGGCGCTGGAGACGGCGGTGCGGGTCTTCAAGGAGACGGGCGCCGACGCCGTGAAGCTGGAGGGCGGTCTGCGTTCCGCACCGCAGATCCGCGCGCTGACCGACGCCGGCATCCCGGTCGTGGCCCACCTCGGGTACACGCCGCAGTCGGAGCACCTGCTGGGCGGGCCGCGCGTCCAGGGCCGCGGCGACACCGCCGTGGAGGGCCTGGCCGCCGACGCGCAGGCGGTCGAGGACGCCGGCGCGGTCGCCGTCGTCCTGGAGATGGTGCCCGTCGACGTCGCCGCCCGGATCACCGGGTCCGCGCGCATCCCGACCATCGGCATCGGCGCCGGACCGCACTGCGACGGCCAGGTGCTGGTGTGGACGGACATGGCGGGCATGACCAACTGGTCGCCGCGCTTCGCCCGGCGCTACGCCGAGCTCGGGTCGGCCCTGCAGCAGGCCGCGCAGGACTACGTCGCCGAGGTCAAGGACGCGTCGTTCCCGGACGCGGACCACTCGTTCGACAAGTAGTCCGCGGCTACTTGTCGCGCCACTCCTCGTCCTCCTGCTCCCAGGACTCGTTGCGCGCCTTCGCGTTCTCCAGGGCCTGCTGCGCCTCGGCGCGGCTGCCGTACGGGCCCATCAGGTGTGTCCAGGAGGAACGCCGCCCCTCCTCGACCTCGCCCGTCTCGGTGTTGTACCAGTACTGCTTTTCGGTGCTCATGAGACGATCCTGACATGAGTGACCTGGCGTTCGGCATCGACATCGGAGGTTCTGGGATCAAGGGCGCGCCCGTCGATCTCACGGCGGGCGAGTACGCGGAGAAGCGCACTCGCATCCCCACCCCCGTGCCCTCCACCCCGCAGGCCGTGGCAGAGGTGGTCACCGCGCTCGTCGACAGCTACGACCTGCCCGACGACGTCCCCATCGGCGTCGCCTTCCCGGCACCGATGCACCACGGCGTGGTGCGCTCGATGGCCAACCTCGACCAGTCCTGGACCGGCGTGGACCTGCCGGCGCTCGTGCAGCGCACGTCCGGCCGCCACGTCGTGGCGGTCAACGACGCCGATGCCGCCGGCGTGGGTGAGGTGCGGTACGGCGCCGCCCGCAACACCGACGGCGTGGTGCTGGTGGCCACCCTCGGCACGGGGATCGGCTCGGCCCTCGTGGTCGACGGCGTCCTGGTGCCGAACACCGAGCTGGGGCACCTGGAGATCGACGGGCACGACGCCGAGTCCCGGGCCGCCGACTCCGCGCGCGAGCGGGAGGACCTGTCCTGGGACGAGTGGGCAGAGCGGCTGCAGCGCTATTTCGGCGTGGTCGAGGACCTGCTGTCCCCCGACCTCATCGTCGTGGGCGGCGGTGTGAGCAAGCACCACGAGAAGTACCTGCCCAGCCTGCACCTGCGTGCGCCGATCATTCCGGCCCAGCTGCGGAACGCGGCAGGGATCGTCGGCGCGGCGGCACTGGCCGCGGAGCGCTGACCGGCTGCGCCCCGCCTGCGGGCGCGGTCGGCCCACGGGCCCGGCCTGGTCGGCGGGACCGGGTCAGGCCTCCCGCGCCACGGCCGGCTGAGCCGGCTGGGCGAAGAGCGCGTCGACCCCGAGCATCTCGATGACGCTGCGGACCACCGGTGGCGGATCCGGAAGGGTGACGGTCAGCCCGTCCTGCGTTCCGTAGGTGTACATCTGCATGAGGAACGCGACGCCGGTCGAGTCCATGAACGTCACCCGGGAGGTGTCGATCACGACCGACTTCGCCCTCTCCAGGGCATTGGCTATCGCCGCGCTCGACTCACCGCGCAAAGAGACATCGATCTCTCCCCACATGCTCACGACACTCGTGCGGGACTGTTCTTCGAACATGATCCCGCCCGTGCGCCCCCTGTTATCGAATTCCGTGGTGCTCACTTGCATCGCCCCTGTTCATTGCTCCCCGACACGGCCGCCGGAACGGGTCGCCCGACCCCCGGGCAACTCTGGGAGATTGCAACGCCTTCGTCGCGATCACGGGAAGCCTACATCCGTGAAGATCGCAAGTGGAACAGCCCCTGAGACTTACATTTCGCCCACAGGACTGGTATAAGCCGTAGTTTCTAGGGTCAAACTGGAACATACTCCCTGGTCAGACCGGACAAATAGGCGCCGAGTTGGACAATCGTTCAAGAAAAAGATTCACAAGGTTCAATTCTCTGACGATCGTTTCGGACCATCGGGCCCCTCTGCCGCACCGGGATTGCGTACGGCCGGTGCGCTTTCCTTCTCCCAGGCGTCGAGCTGCATAGTGAGCGCCTTGGCGAGCTCGAACACCTGCTGCGGAGGAATGCGCACGCGGGACACCACCCGGCCCGGCACGGTGATCGAGGTGACTTCTCCCGACTCCGGGTCCGAGACCGGGCTCGGCGGCTGCTTCACGGCGATGAAGTCCAGGATGAACGACGTCGGTGTGTGCCACACGGAGGCGAAGTCGGCCGGTACGCCCGTCTCCATCTCGTCGGGTACGTCGATCTGGAACTCCTGGGGCAGCTCGTCGGACGACACTGGGGCTCCTCGATTGGCCGGGCGGTTCCCCGACCGTACCGTGGGGCCGGTTGCCGCGACAGTGGAAACGGACTCCAAGGACATATACGCCGCGGCAGCGCACACCCCCCGCGAAAAAGAGCCGCCCCGTCGGCCCCTGCGGCACTAAACTCACGCGTTCGTTCGCTCGAACGTCCCACCACCCAGTCCCCCGTAGACCCTGGAGGGTCCCCTCATGCCTGCCGACGTGTCCGAGCTCGCCCAGGAACGGGAGTTTCTCGCCGAGGCCAGGCGTCAGCTCGGCCGGATGCGGGACCGCGTGGCCGCGCTCGACGGCCGCTACGCCGGCGACCGGGTCAGCGCGGAGGTCCTGGAGGCCGCGCTCGCCCGACGGATGGAACAGCTCACCGACGACCCCGAGATCCCGCTCTTCTTCGGCCGGATCACCGTCGGCGAGGACGCGGAGACCTTCCACATCGGACGACGCCACGTCTCCGACCCGGACGGCGAGCCGATGGTGGTGGACTGGCGCGCGCCGGTGAGCACCCCGTTCTACCGGGCCACGCCGAAGGAGCCGATGGGCATCACGGACCGGCGTCGGTACGGCTTCGCCCGGGGGCACCTCACCGGGTTCGAGGACGAGCCCCTGACCCGCGCCGACCGGACCGCCGACGGTCCCGCCGACCTCGACGGCACCCCGCACTCGGAGATCCTCGAGGCCGAGATCGAGCGCCCGCGCACCGGCCCGATGCGCGACATCGTCGCGACCATCCAGCCGGAGCAGGACGTCATCGTCCGCATGCCGCTGGAGCGCACGCTCGTGGTGCAGGGCGCCCCCGGCACGGGCAAGACGGCGGTCGGGCTGCACCGCGCGGCCTACCTCTTGTACGCGCACCGTGAGCAGCTCACCCGTCGCGGCGTGCTCGTGGTCGGGCCGAACAAGAGCTTTCTGCGGTACATCCGCGACGTCCTGCCCGCTCTGGGCGAGATCCACGCGACGCAGGCGACCATCGAGGAGCTGGTCGGCAACCACGCCCCGGTGCGCGCCACCGAGCCCGCCGGCCTCGGGACGCTGAAGGGCGACGGCCGGATGGCGGCGGTGCTGCGGCGTGCCGTGTGGTCGCACGTCGCCACGCCGGAGGACACGCTGGTGCTGCCGCGCGGATCGTTCCGCTGGCGGGTCCCCGCGTACGAGGCCCGCGAGGCCATCGAGCAGATCCGGGCACGGGACGTGCGGTACGCGCTGGGCGCCGCCCAGCTGCGGCACGCACTCGCGCACCGGGTGCTCGTCCAGATCGAGGAGACCGGCGACGCGCTCGACGACCGGGCGTGGGACGTCCTGGCGCGGACCAAGCCCGTCCGGGACTACGCGGCGGCGGTGTGGCCGGCGGTCGAACCGCGCAGGCTGCTCTTCCGGCTGCTCTCGGACCCCACGTTCCTCGCCGAGTGCGCCGACGGCATCCTGTCCGAGGCCGAACAGCGCCTCCTGACCTGGGAGCGTCCGCCCCGCGCGGCCGGATCGGCCCGGTGGACGACGGCGGACCTCGTGCTGCTCGACGAGCTGGCCGACCTGCTCGACCGCACGGAGTCGCTGGCGCACATCGTCGTCGACGAGGCGCAGGATCTCTCGGCGATGATGCTGCGCGCCCTCGGGCGCCGCGCCGCGACGGGTTCGCTCACCGTGCTGGGCGACCTCGCACAGGCCACCACGCCGTGGGCGTCGAGCGACTGGTCGGACGTACTGGCCCACCTCGCCAAGCCCGACGGGCACGTGGAGCAGCTCACCGCGGGGTTCCGCGTGCCGGCCGACGTGATCGACCTCGCCGCCCGCCTGCTGCCCAGCATCGCGCCCGGCCTGGAGCCTCCGACCGCGGTCCGGCGGGCCCGCGGCCGACTGACGATCACCACGGCGCCGCTCGACGACGTGCTCGTCGGAGTCCCGGCCCTGGAGGGGTCCGTCGGCCTGATCGTGCCCGACGCCGCCGTGCCGCACGTCCGCGGCAGCCTCACCGCCGTCGGGCTCACGTTCGCGGTGGTGGGCGAGCGCGACGACGAACGCGACGCCGCGGACGACACGTCGGAGTTCGACGCGCACCTGGACCTGGTGCCCGCCTCGCTGGCCAAGGGCCTCGAGTTCGACCACGTGGTGCTGCACGATCCCGCCGGGATCGTGGCGGCCGAGCCCAACCACGCGACGGGCCTGCGCCGGCTGTACGTCTGCCTCACCCGCGCGGTGACGTCCCTCGTCGTGCGGCACGCGGACGACCTGCCCCCGGAGCTGGGGCGGGTCACGTCCGCCTGAGGGCCGGACAGCTGCTCTCGCCGGGTCAGCCCTCGACCGGCTCCCCGGTCGGGTCGTCCGCAGCGGGTGCGTCCAGCTCGATCCCGCCGACCGGCTCGGAGGTCCAGTCCACGAGCCGCCAGCCCCCGACGGGATCCCCGTCGACCTCCACCAGTCCCGTGTTCGCCAGTGCGGTCCGCTCGACGTGGTCGATATCGACGCCGGCCGCCCGCGACGACACCCACGCGCGGATGGCCGCGCCGTGGGAGACCACGACGACGCTGTCCCAGCCACGCGCGGCGATCGCCTCGACGGCCCTGTCGTAGCGGCCGAGGAACGCCCGGCCGTCCGGTCCGCCGGGCATCGCCCGGTCGACGTCACCGCGTGCCCAGGCGAACGCGGTACCGAGGTAGCGCTGATGCGCCGTGTGGGCGCCGGCCATCTCGAGCTCGCCCGCCTCGATCTCCTGCAGACCGTCCACCGTCAGCGGCTCGAGGCCCCGTGCGCGGGCGAGCGGCGCGGCGGTGCGCGCCGTCCGGACCAGCGGGGACACCGCGATCGCGTCGACCTGGCGGTCGCGCAGCGCGTGCGGGACCGCAGCCGCCTGCCGCTCGCCGAGCGTGGTCAGCCCTGGACCCGGGTGTGCCGTGTCCAGCAGCCCTTCGACGTTCGAGGGGGTCTGTCCGTGGCGGAGGAGCAGAAGTCTCATGGGGAGCATTCTCTCTGACCGGCCGACCCCCGAGGCACACCGGCGCCCCGCACCAGAGGGGTGTCGACAGCCGTGGCCGTTCCGTTACTCTTGGCCACGCCACCAGCCTGATATGTCGCGTTCAATTGGAAAGGTCCGAGCCTTCATGGATCCCCTGTCCATCCCGGTCACGTCGCAACCTCGTCGCGGGCGCCACCGGGCGGCACAACGCCCCGTTCTGACCCGTGTCACCCGAGCAGCCACCGGGCAGGCCGGCGTGGTCACCGGTCGTGGTGCGGTGATCGCCGCGGCGGGAGGCGGCGTCCTGCTGTCCCTGATCGCCCCGCCCGCCCAGGCGGCGCCGGCGACCGAGCTCAGCACGGCGCTGGCCGGCAAGCCCGTCCAGGGCACGCTCAACGCGACAGACCTCAACACCCTGACCGCCAAGGCCCGCGAGAGCATCGCCGCCGCGAACGTCGTCGCCGTCACGCCCGACGCGGAGCTGCGGGTGGAGAAGGCACCGGTCACGGTCGTCTCGGCCGCCGAGAACGAGGAGTACCAGAGGGAGCGCGCCGCCGAGGCCGAGGCGGAGGCAGCCGCGCAGCGCGGCTCGGCGGTGGTGTCCATCGCGATGCGCTACCTCGGCGTCCCGTACGTGTGGGGCGGGACCACCCCGGCCGGATTCGACTGTTCCGGCTTCACGTCCTACGTCTACGCCCAGGTCGGTATCGACCTTCCGCGCACCTCGTCCGCGCAGCGATACGCCGGCACCGCCGTGTCCTGGGCCGAGGCCCAGCCGGGCGACATGATCTGGACTCCCGGGCACATCGCGATCTATGCGGGCGACGGCATGCAGATCGAGGCCCCGGTGCCCGGCAAGAGCGTCCGGTACACGAGCATCTGGCAGTCCAGCCCGACGTTCATCCGCGTCGGCTGACGTACCCCTGCCGACGGTGGTCCCCCGCCGAGCCCGACGGCGTCAGTGCCCGGTTCGGGATGAAAGTGCGAGTCTGCGTCGTTTCCCATCACCGTTGCGGGGGCTATCGTGTCCGCAGCGACGGATCCCATGCCGAAGCTGCGATACCCGACCCGTTGACCGGACGCATCAGCATGCTGCGCCGCGTCGCTCCCGCACGCATGCTCTACGCCCAGATCCGCAAGTTCAACCGGTTGCCTGACTGAGCCCGCCCGCGGGGAGCAGGTACCAGAGGAGCAAAGAGTGACCCTCAGTACCGAAGCGACGAATTTCGGGTGGCTGCTCGACAACTTCGTGCGCACCGTCCCGGGCAGCCGGCACACGCTCGTGGTTTCAGCGGACGGCCTGCTCATGGCGATGTCCGACCAGCTCGACCGCACCAGCGGCGACCAGCTCGCCGCGATCGTCTCGGGCATGTCCAGCCTCACGCGCGGAGCTGCACGTCAGCTCAACGGCGGCAACGTCCGCCAGACCATCATCGAGATGGACAAGGGATTCCTGTTCCTGATGAGCGTCTCGAACGGGTCCGTCCTCGGCGTGGTCGCGGAGGCCGCGTGCGACATCGGCCTCGTCGGCTATGAGATGGCGCTCCTGGTGTCCCGCACCGAGGGCACCCTCACGCCGCAGCTGATCTCCGAGATGCGCGGCAGCCTGCCGGTCGACCGGCAGGTCTAGGGTGCACCGTCGGCGCCGCGGGCAGCTGCCCGCGGCGCCGCACCGGACGGCGACGGTTCGGTACCGGGCCCAGGGCCTACGGGACCGGGTCCAGGTCCTCGAGCGGGTCGACGTCGTAGGCCGGCAGGCCGTCGATGCTCGTCCGGTTCTTGGTCCGTCGGAACTGCCGCTGCCCGGTCTCGCCCTTGCGCTCGAAGTACGGTCCGATGATGTCCCGCTCGCCGTCGTACGACATGAGGGGCACACCCCAGCCGCAGCTGTCGGAGACCCGGTCGACGTCGACCACGATGACGGCGCGAGCGCCGGGCAGGTCGATGAACCGGCCGGCCAGCGCGGCGTACTCGTCGTCGTACCGCGTCACCACGCGGCCGGTGCCGTGGAGCCGCACGATGTTCGGCGGGCCGTCGAACGCGCAGAACATCAGCGTGATCCGCCCGTTCTCCCGCAGGTGCGCCACCGTCTCGCTACCGCTCCCGGTGCCGTCCAGCCACGCGAACGTGTGCTCGTCGAGCACGGCGAAGGTGCCGGGGACGCCGCGCGGCGAGAGGTTCACGTGCCCGTCCGCCGCGAGCGGCGCCGTCGCCACGAAGAACATCTGCTGCCGCTCGACGAACTGGCGTAGCCGACCATCGATGCGCTCATACAGCTTCATGGGCGCATGCTGCCACGAATCACGCGGCCGGCGACGGCGCCACCCGCACCTGGACGCGCCGGACGGGGGTCGCACTGCCGGTCGCTGACCTCAGATGTGCCCTCAGATGGCGGGGACGTCGGGTGAGGGGAAGTAATGGCCGTTGTCCAGGTCGGCGAGCAACCCGGGCCGAGCAGGTTCCCAGCCGAGGGTGCGCCGGGTGATGAGGTTGGACGCCGGGTAGCTCCGCGTGACCACGTTCGTGAGGAATCCGAAGTACCCCGGGAGCACCAGCTCGTCCAGGGGAATGCTCACGGCGGGCAGGCCCAGCCTGCTGCCGATGGCCTCGGCGATCTCGCGGACCGGGATGCCTTCGTCCCCCACCGCGTGCCAGTACGCGCCAGCCGGGCCCTGCTCCAGGGCCAGGCGGAACACGGTGGCGGCATCGCGCACGTGCACGGCGTTCCACCGGTTCGTGCCGTCCCCGGGGTAGCCGGCGAAGCCCCTCTCCTTCGCGAGCGCGATCAGCGTGGGGAGGAAGCCGGCCCGATCGGTCGTGCTGTGCGCGATGTTGGCGATCCGGACGACCGAGGACCGCACTCCCCGCTCCGCGAGGCCGATGACCGCGGTCTCCACGACGTTACGAGCCCGCAGGGTGCCCCGGTGCTCGTCGCCGACCGGGAGGGCCGGGTCCTCCTCGGTGGCGAGCCGGTCCAGGGTGCGCCCGTTCCCGGGCGAGCCGATGCTCCCTGCCGCGACCAGCGGCTTTCCGGTTCCCGCGAGCGCCTCGCCGTACGCGAGCATGATCGGGACCTCCGCGGCGGCCACGGCGTCGATCCCGCCGGACGGAAGCAGGTCCTGCCGGTGCGCGACGTGGATGACGCCGTCGGATTCCGCGGCGGCCTCCTTGAGCCCGTCGAGATCCTGGAGTTCGCCGCGGCGTACCTTCGCGCCCAGTGCGGACAGCGCCGCCGCGGCCGCGTCCGACCGGGCCAGGCCGGTGACCTCGTGGCCGGCGGCGACGAGCTCGGGGACGATGTGCGAACCGGTATGGCCGGTCCCGCCAGTGACGAAGACGTGCACGTTGCTGCTCCTTGTGGGTGGTGCGGCGAAATGAACAGTGATGTGGAGTGCGCTCAGCCGGGGAGGTCGACGCTGAGAGCGATGTCGTAGCTCCCCGCGCCGTGGCGGGCCAGGCCCATCAGGAGCGGTCCGCCCCCTTCCAGCCAGCGGGACATCTCCAGGCCGCCGACGTCGAGGGGGCGCAGCCCGAGGCTCTCGATGAACGCCGACACGTTCGCCTTGGCGTCCGCGTCGTCTCCGGCGAAGAACACGTCCAACGGACGCTCCTGGACCAGGACGTGGCCGAAGACGGCGTTGAAGGTGTTGGAGATGTCGATGGTGACCTTGCCGGCTCTGCCCGAGCGGACTCAGGCGGTCACTTCGTTGGCGCCGAGGGCAAAGTTCCCGTGGCCGACCCCGTGGCCCGCGAGGCCCACCGTGACGACGCCCATCCCTTCCAGCCAGTGCGCCATCTTCAAGCCGCCGACATCCAGCGGTCGCAGTCCGAGGCTCTCGATGAATGCCGCCACGTCTGCCTTGGCCTGCGAGTCGTCGCCCGCGAAGAAGACGTCGGGCCGGCCCTGCTCCAGGACGCCACGGAAGATGGTGTTGAAGGCCTTGAACACGCTGGCACCGGCCGGGGCGATCTTGGCGACCTCCTGCGCGATCGAGGTCGGCTCGCTGTGGGCCAGACCGTCGAACGCGGCGTTGAACGGGTTGCTGATGTCGACGATGGCCTTGCCCACCAGGGCGTCTCCGTACTCGGTGACGGCCGGGACGACGCCGTCGTGCAGCAGGGCTGTGATGACGATGTCCCCGGTCGGGACGGCGCCCCACTTACCTGCCGTGGTGCCACCGCCCAGAGCCTTGGCCAGGTCATCCGCCTTGGACTGATCGCGTCCCATGACCTCGACGGTGTTGCCGCCCGCCACCGCGCGCGTGCCGATGGTTCGGGCCATGTTCCCCGTACCGATGAGGGTGATGCTGCTCATGACGTGTGCTCGCTTCCGTTCTCGGGTGTCGATCTGTCTCGTTCATGCCGGGTGCACGCCTCAGAGGGCGGTGGTGCCGCCGTCGGCGACCAGTTCCAGGCCGTTGACATAGCTGGAGTCGTCGGAGGCGAGGAACAGGGCGATGGTGGCGATCTCTTCGGGGCGGCCCATCTGTCCGCGAGGGATGAGGGACTCGAAGGCAGCCCTGGTCGCCTCGTCGAACAGCTCTTCCTGCTTGGCCGTGCCGACCTGCCCCGGCGTCAGGACGTTGACCCGGATCTTGCGGTCGCGCAGCTCGTTGAGCCAGACGCGGGCCCAGGCCTGCTGGACCGCCTTGCTTCCGGCGTAGAGGCTCCACCCGGGGAAGGCGCCGAGCGAGGCGTTGGATCCGGTCATGAGGATCGAGCCGTTGTCGTTGATCAGCGGCAGAGCCTTCTGCACGGTGAACAGGGTGCCGCGCGCGTTGAGCGAGAAGGCGCGGTCGAACTGCTCCTCGGTGATCTCGCCGAGAACGGCAGGTTCACCCATCCCGGCACTGGCCCACAGCACGTCGATGGAGCCCTTCTCCCGCTTGACCGTGTCGTACAGGCGCTCCAGGTCGTCCAGGTCGGCCGCGTCACCCTGGACGGCGGTGACGTTGCGGCCGATCAGCTTGACGGCCTCGTCCAGCGCCTCCTGCCGCCGGGCCTGGATGAAGACATACGCACCTTCCTCGACGAACAGCTTGGCCCCGGCCAGTGCCAGGCCGGTGGATCCACCGGTGATCACAGCTACCTTGCCATCGAGCTTTCCCACGATCACTCCATTGAATTGATGAATAGTGCAGCGAGGTCCCGACGTCGAATTCGGCGGGCCCGATTCTGAGAATGAATACTCGCAACCGGATCTGCTCGGGTTCCATGAACGATGCCATCGGCTTGAGCGGGTGTCCAAGACCCTTTTCAGCCGTGGTGATACCTTGGGGGCATTGCCGGACCGGGAGGCCCCATGGATCTGGACCTGCGCAAGCTGCGCTACTTCGTCGCCGTCGCGGACCGGCTGCACTTCGGCCGCGCCGCCGACGATCTGCACATTGCGCAGCCGGTACTCAGCCGGCAGATCCGCGCACTGGAACAGGAGCTCGGCGCCTCGCTGTTCACCCGGGACAGCCACGGCGTAGCGCTGACCGACGCAGGCCGACAGCTGCTGGACGACGCCGGTCCGCTGCTCGCCTCCGCGCACGCGGCCCGGCATCGGGTATCCGTGGCCGCCCGGGGCAGCCGGCGGCTGGTGGTCGGCTTCCGGGCCGGCATCCCGGTGATCCCGGCGACGCGGGCCTTCGAGGCCCGGCATCCGGACGTGGTCGTGGACGTGCAGCGCATGGAATGGGACGACCAGGCCCCGATGCTGCTCGACGGCCGCGTCGACGTCGGCTATGTGCGGCTGCCCATCGACGAGACCGGCCTACGGCTGACTCCGCTCTACACCGAGCCGCTCATGGTGGCGCTACCCGCCGACCACCGGTTGGCGGGCAAGGAGGAGGTCGCCGAGGCCGACCTGGCCGGTGAGCCGTTGGTCTGGCACGCCGACCCGAGCACGCAGCCCACCCGGCGCCCGCACCCCGACTCCGGGCTGCGGGTGCGCGGGGTCGAGGAAAAACTCGAGCACGTCGCGGCCGGCCGCGGCATCTCGTTCGTAGGCCGTTCGGAGACCGTGTTCTACTCACGGCCCGATATCCGCTACGTACCCATCCCCGACCTCGCTCCAGACCAGGTATTCGTCGCGATGGCGGCGTCGCGCACCTCGCCGATGGCCGACGCATTCTTCACCGCAGCTCAGGAGACGGCTGAGATCACGGCAGAATGCGGGAACTATGAAATGTGGCAGCTCGCGAGCGATGCCTTTTCACAGCGCGGCTGACTTAAAGCGCGGCTGCTGGTTTAAAGCGCGGCTACGCAGTTCGACCGACCTCTCCGGAAAGGCTTGGAGCCATGCGGAAACTGCTCTACGGCATGAACGTGTCCCTGGACGGCTACATCGCCGCGCCCGGCGACGATCTCGGCTGGAGCGTGCCGAGCGACGAACTGTTCCAGTGGTGGCTCGACGAGGAGAAGGCGGTCGAGCTGTTCCTGTACGGGCGCAGGCTGTGGGAGACCATGAGCTCCTACTGGCCGACCGGCGACCAGCAGCCGGACGCCACCCCGGCACAGATCGAGTTCGCGCGGAACTGGCGGGACACGCCGAAAATGGTGTTCTCGTCGACGATCGACAAGGTCGACTGGAACGCCCGCCTGGTCGCCGGCGACGCGGTCGCGGAGATCACCCGACTCAAGGCCGAGGACGGTGGACCGATGAGGGTCGGTGGCGCGAAACTCGCGGGGGCGGCGATGCGGGCCGGGCTGATCGACGAGTACGCGGTCGTCACCCATCCCGTCCTGGTGGGTGATGGCACGCCGTTCTTCGCCGCGCCGGACAGCTGGGTGAACCTGAGCCTGGTGGAGACGCGGACGTTTCCCGGCGGGGTCGTGCTGAACAGGTACGAGACGAGGCGCTGAGCGCGGTCAGCGGCTGCGCGGTGGGAGCCGCTGGGCCGTGCTCAGACCCCAAGTCTCCTGCTCAGCACAGGCACGCCGGTGCCCTCGAGGTCAGCGAGCGCCTCGCGGCGTCCCGCCATCGCCATGACCAGGGAGAGCAGCGGACCGGTGGCTGCAGGCCCGTCGCCCGTCCGGAACTCGGCGTCGGTGGCGGTCAGCTGGAGCCCTTTGACGAGCGACCTGCTGTTCACAGCGAAGTCCTTGACCGCGAAGAACTGCGCAACCAGGAGCAGGCCTTCAGCGTCCGGCGTGTGCTTGAGGCCCAGTGGCCGCCGAATATCCTCCGCATGCACGATCAGCTCCCCCAGCCCGGCCACGCTCTCCTTCCGAGGAAGCGCGATGGGCCCGGCGGCGGCGTAGCGCTCCAGCGTCTGCGCGGGCGAGTCCCCACGGAACTCCTCCAGCCGCCGCTGGTTGTGTACATCGGCATCGAAGCGGGCACCCGCCATGCTGCGCAGCCAGCCCCAGAACGTCAGCCTCGAAGCGGCGCCCAGGTGCGCGACGACGTCCTCGACGGTCCAGTCGCCGCACAGCGTCGGCGAGTGCCACTGCTCGGGCGTCAGCATGCGCAGGTCTGTGACGAGCGCCGCGTGCTCCCGCTCCTGGATTGCGGACGGATGTGTCATAGCGGTGAGCCTATAAGGGGGCCTGCACCCCCAGCCGGTCCTGCCCGTGTGCGCACGCGGTGGGCCCCCGTCCCACCGTTGACCGGTCAGTGCCTGAGCGCGCGCCTCATCATGAGCAGGTGGGTCACACGGAGCACCACGACAGCGATACCGGTGACCGCGTACAACCCGAGCCAGGTGATGGCCACGGGGCTCACGAGGAACAGGAGCTCGTACGGCGCAGCTCGCCCCGTCGCCCATAGCTGCAGCGCCGGCACACCGGCGAATACTGCGGCCGGCAGCAGCCACGGCAGGAGCCGGAGCACCGTGACGGCCACCCAGCGGCCGGTCCGACGGCGCGCCCAGCCTCGCGCACGGACGAGTGCTGCGATACCGAGCCCCACGGTCACCACGGCGACACCCGTGAGGATCCAGTCCGTCCGGCCCTGGTCGGCGCCGGAGGTCAGGGCAGGGACCGCGTCGTCGACGTCGCGCAGCAGGTTCTGCGCGACGACACCGGCGTCGGGCGAGGTGAGTCCTGCACCGCTGTTGATCAGCACGACGACGGCGTAGCCGGAGTCCTCGAAGATGCCCTGGTAGGCGCTGAAGCCCGCGCCCGACCCGGAGTGCGAGATCCGCACCGGCGGGCCCTCCGCGGACTGCGCCTTGTACCACCCGAAGCCGTAGTCGTCCGAGCCCTCGCTCGGCGTGTGCATCGCGGCGACCGACTCGCGCGTCACGACACCGGTGCCATCCTCAGCGGTGCCGCCGGACTGCTGCATCGCGATCCAGCGCGCCATGTCCGCCGCGGTGCTGACGACACCGCCGGACCCCTCGACGAAGTAGTCGGGGCCGGTCACGCCGAACGGCCGGTCCCATGCCAGCAGGTGCCCCCGGGCCATCCCCGGAACTCGGGTGGCGGCGTTCGCGACCGACCGGGTGTCGGCCATGCCGAGCGGGTCGAAGACCTCCTGTTCCAGGTGCTCGCTGAACGGCCGTCCGCTCGTCACCTCCACGAGCCGCGCCGCCACGTGGTAGTTCGGGTTGTGGTACGCCGCAGCGGCACCCGGATCGCTCGCGAGCGCTGCGGACTCCAGGCGCCCCACGGCGTCCGCGAGCGTCCGGGTCGCCTCCTCGTAGAGGGGCGGGGCGGTGGCGTCGGCCATTCCCGAAGTGTGGTGCAGGAGTTGCCGCAGGGTGATCGTCGCGGCCCGTGGATCGTCGACCCGGAGCTCCGGGAGCTGGTCGACCACCCGACCGTCCAGGTCCAGCTCGCGGGACTCCACGAGCTGCAGCACCGCCAGAGCGGTGAACGACTTGGACAGCGATTCGATCCGCATCGGCGTCGCCGTCGTCATGGCTCCGCCGTTCCCGTCCGACCCTGCTGCGGCCAGCGCGAGCAGCTCGCCGTCGCGCAGCACCGCCGCCTGGATCCCGGGCGTCCCGTGCCCCGCGACGAACCGGTCCAGCGAAGCCTGAACCGTTGCCTGCACTGGTCCGGTCGGGGGCGTCGAGGTCCGGGCCGGTGAAGCGACCGCCGTCGAACCGGCACCCACCACCAGCACAGCAGCCAGCACGAACACCGGTGCCAGCCTCGACAAGGCCGAAGAAGAAGGGAACATGGTGGACACGCTGCCAGGTACGTCGGCGCGGCACGATGGGGGATGGACCTGAACGGTCCCCGAGACCACCCTGAACCAGGGCTCGGCACTGAACTCATCGAGCGGGACACCGTCGAGGAATGGCCTCTATCCGCTCCGTGTTCGCATCGCCCCACACACCGAGCGGGCCGAGCGCCGCGTTGAGAGACGCCCCGAACTCAGTCAGTGAGTACTCCACCTTCGGCGGTACCTGGTGGTAGACGCGGCGTCGAGCCCGCAGGCAAATGTCCGGTTGGCCAGTGCTCGCCGCTCTCAAGGAGGACGAGGCCGGCCACAGGTGCCGCGTTCGGCCGTAAGGTGTTGAGCATGTGCTGCGCTCCCGCCGTTGCGGCCACGAGCCGATGATCCAGGGCACCCATCCCGAAGAGCTGCCGGCCGAGGTCCTGGACGACGTGGCCAGTGTGGTCGGGGCAGAGGTCACTCTTCTCGGTCGCCTATCCGGAGGCGTCAATGGGGGTGCCACGCGTATCCAGCTGGCCGGAGGGACAGCTGCAGTGCTCAAGGCAGTGCCCCAGGCGCACCTCAACCATCTGGACGAGACGTTACGAGCCCAGAGAGTGGTCGAGCACATGCGTGGCCGTGGCTATCCCACCCCGGCCTGGCTCGGAGTGGGGGCCACAGCCACTCATGTATGGCATCTGATGGACCTGGTTGACGCGGTTCCCGCGCCAGAGTTGACCCCGTCCCTCGTCGAGCAGCTGATGGAGATCATCGAGCTCCAGGCCGGCCAAGCCTCCGAGCCCTACGACCACTGGGCGTACGCCTGGCGGGTCGCCACCGGTCAGGAACCGGCTGGGGCCGGGCCGGATCTCAACGAGACGCCGGAGCAGTCGCGTCTCCGCCGTTCCATGGCCAGGCTCCCGGGGTACTCCTCCGTGGTGTCGGACCTGGTCGAGCGCCTACGGCTCGTGTGTGCCGACGTCCCACGACCACGAGCGGCACCGGACATGGTCCATGCCGATCTTTCGACCCCCAGCAACATCCTGGTCCGTGATGGAACGGTGGTGGCGGTCGTAGATATCGGAAACGCAGGGAGCGGCACGCGGGCGATCGATCTCACCAACCTCGTGTGGTACACCTTCCGGGATCCTCTGCTGGACGGCGTCCGACGGCAGCTGTGGAGCAGGATCTTCGACCTGGTCGGCTGGGAGGGGGCGGCGATGCTCGTCGCGGCACACATCCTGCACATGCTCGAGATCCCCATCCGTCACGGGCGCCACGATGCCGTTCCAGGGGTGGTCGAGCGCGGCCATCGTGCCGTCGACGAACTGAACGCGCTTCGCTAGTCGCTCGGTGTACTTCCTGCGGACTTCGCCACCATCGCAGTGTGAATGCGCTGGCCAGAGCGTTAAAAGCGGACGAGCCGGTCTGTACGCCGGGTTCTCCCGGAGGGTGTATCGGTATGTCTCGCGGTGTCCACCGAGTTGGTTGGGCACCGCGAGAACGTTGGAAACTCGGGGATCCTTCGAGGTAGCAGCGCGGTGGTGAGGTTGGCGGCAGACGGGCTTTGACGGCGTTCATGTGTACCCAATGTGTACCGCTCGCCCGCAGTCAACGCCGCCACCAACCTCGTCGGTAGGCTCTGCATGGTCCTCGCTCAAGGCGCGCTGGCTCCGGATGACCGCGACCGATCGGAAGAGGATGGCGGCCCGTTCAAGCCGGGCCGAGTCCGGGGGTGCCCCGTCATCGCACGGGGCGCCCCAGGCCTTGCGGTGCTGAGGATCCACCCGCGAACGTCACCGGACGATCAAAACGCCCAAGAGGCCACTACGGTGCGCCCATGAGTTACGACATCCTCGCGTTCGATCCGGTAACGGTCGTCGACGCCGACTTCCCTGCATGGTGGGAAGTACAGTCCCAGTGGCCCGAGGACCACTCGTACGACAACCCGGAAGTGACGACGGCGAGTCTCAGGGCGTTCTACGACGAGCTGATCCAGGCCTTCCCGCCGATGAACGGTCCGGGCGCACCGGCGGAAGACGCCTGGCGTAGTGACGCCGCGCTCGAAAGCCGGTTGTCGGACTACAGCATCGGCACCTCGCTGATCTACGGGGCGTTCGCCTGGAGCCAGGCAGGGACAGCGCGAGCCACCTTCACAGCGCTGGCCGCCAAGCACGGAGTAGCTGCCGCCCTGGTCAGCGACGACGGATCGATCCTGCGGCCGACGGAAACCCGCCCGCAGATCGTATGTCTGTGCGGCTCTGCTCGGTTCGTCGAGGAGTTCCGCGCGGTGAATCGTGACCTGACGCTCGCCGGCGCGATCGTCGTCGCACCCGCTGAGCTCGAGCATGCCGGTGGCCAGAACACCGACGAGCAGAAGGCCGCCCTCGGCGTGCTGCACCTCGCGAAGATCGACCTCGCCGACCGCATCCTGGTGGTCAACCCGGGCGGATACATCGGGGAGTCCACGCGACGCGAGATCCGCTACGCGCAGCAAACCGGAAAGCCGGTTGAGTACACCGAGGCCCTCGACGGCGTCGTCACCCCCTGACCGAGTTCAGCCGCCGTCCGATGGGCGTGCGTCAGAGCGCGGGCAGCGACAAGAACCGGGCCGCCGTGGGGAAGAACGCCGCGTGTTTCGTGTTCTCTGCTGCCCGTGATAGAAACGCCTGATCGGGCGTCTACGCAGGTCGCCCCAGATTTCGGTGGATAATTTAGATGAATGTCGACGGGTGGAGTGGCATGCCTGACCTGGAACCGCAGCGGAGCGGGGGCCGGGTGTCGCTGGTGGACCTGACCGGTGCAGAGGACATGACTGCGGCACTGCGCAAGCTGCAGGACCAGTGGGGGCCGGTGGCCCCCGTGGATCTGGAGCCAGGCGTACCGGGCTGGCTCGTGCTGGGGCACGCCGAGGTCATGGAGGTGATGCGCACCGAGAGCGTCTTCGCCCGGAACCCACGGCACTGGAGAGAGCAGCTACCACCGCAGTCGAACCTGCACGCCATCCTGTCCCCGACCGGACGGCGGAACCTGTACTTCTCGGACGGCGCGGAGCACCGGCGGCTGCGGCTCCCGGTGGACGAGGCGTTCGCCGACATGGACGAGGTCCGGACGGCAGCGCTCGTGCGCGTCGTCTGCGCCCGGCTCATCGACTCGTTCGCCGCCAAGGGCAGTGCGGACCTGATGGGCGAGTATGCGGCGGCGGTGTCATTCCTGGCGGTGTCGGGCATGTTCGGGTTCGACGAGCGGCAGGGGTTCGACCTGCTGCGCTGCGCGAGCGAGATCTTCGGGCACGGCGGCGATCCCGTGTCAGCCCTGG
This sequence comes from Promicromonospora aerolata, assembly GCF_042682255.1. Taxonomy (NCBI): domain Bacteria; kingdom Bacillati; phylum Actinomycetota; class Actinomycetes; order Micrococcales; family Promicromonosporaceae; genus Promicromonospora; species Promicromonospora aerolata. The sequence continues at coordinate 5,718,189 of NZ_JBHUHF010000001.1, read as the reverse complement.
TCCGGATGGACCAGATCGTGCTGGACCACGTCATCGCGACCCGGGCGGAGCCAGGCCCGAACCTGACCGACAGCTTCATCAAGCACCCAAGTTTCGAGGACGACACGGAGATCGTGCACTCGATGGTGATCGCGATCTGTGCGGCGAACGAGATGCTCGTGACCTGGATCGCGGCCACACTTCGCCGCATGCTCATCGACCCCCGGTACACCGGCCGCGTCACGGGGGTGCGCCGGGGCCTGGACGACGCGATGGACGAGACCCTGTGGAGCGAGCCGCCCGTCGCGAACCTGCCCGCCCGGTACGCCGTGACCGACTGCACCCTCGGCACGGCGCGGATCCGCGCCGGCGACGCGATAGTGATGGGCGTGGCCGCCGCGAACAACGACCCGCGGGTACGCACCGCGGACGACCTCTTCGAGGCGAACAACCGGTCGCACCTGTCCTTCGGCGTCGGGCCGCACGCGTGCCCCGCCAAGCGCCCCGGGCGGCTCGTGGTCAAGATCGCGGTGGAGAGCCTCATGGAGCGGCTCGACCTGAGGCTCACCGACCCGGTGGTGAAGTGGGCGCCATCGCCGTGGTCGCGCTACCCGTCCACGCTGCCGGTGACGTTCACTCCCGAGCGCCAGGCCGCCCGCACGCCTGCCCGCGTCTGACCTGCCCCTGGAGCGTCAGACGGCATCGACGTGCGCCTTGCCGTTCACGCAAGTCTTCGTGCGCCATGCCCGCGCGGGGATCGCCGTCGGGGACCTGCATCTTGAGCATGAACTCGAGGTTCCAGCGTGCCTCGTCGAGGATGTTGGCGACTCGATCTACCGATGCTCGGGACGAGCACCAGCGGCTGGGGGACTCAGGCCGTGCTGGCGAGGGTCTCCGGGTGCACCGGCGTACGGAACGTCCCGGTGCGCACCCAGGACTCGACCTCGTCCACCGCAGCCTCCCCGAGGCGTCGCACCTCTCCGCCGACCGACCCGGCAATGACAGTGTCGTTCGTGACGAACTGACAGGGGATCTTCGACACCGGGGTCGGCGTGGCAGGCGGTTGCCGAGGCTGCCAGGTTGCGCCAACGGCGCACAAGACTACCCGCACCGTCACATGGCTGCCTCGTAGTCACTTCTTTACGCAATGGTCACACGGCGACCCGCAAGGGGCCGAATGTTCTGCCCGGTATGCACGTTATGTTTACGTTGTCCGTCGGCAGACGAGATGGTGTCTTGGCTGAAGAAGGAGCCCCCAGTGCCTGACCACACCGGTAGATCCCGGAAGACGACAGACGCCGTCGCAGCCAGTTCGGACCGCGAGTCCCGCCGCCGCGTGACCAAGCTGATCCGGCACCTGAGCACGCCCGAAGGGCGCGCCGACCCCCACGCCGTCTACGACGAGCTGCGGGCCATGGGCCCGGCGGTACGCATGCCGTGGGGAGCCTGGATGGTCACCTCGCACGACGCGAGCCACGAGGTGCTCAGCGGATCCGGCTGGCGCACCGTGGACGCCGCCTGGCGCACCGCGCGCCAGCCGACGTGGGCGCGGCACCCGGGCCTGAAGTTCCTGCACGACTCCGCGCTCGGCACCAACCCGCCCGGGCACGCCGGGCTGCGCCGCAGCCTTGGCTCGTTCGTCTCGCCGCAGTCGGTCGCTGACCTCACACCGCAGATCGTCCAGACCGTCCACGAGTACCTCGACCGGTTCGATGCGGTGCTGCGCGCCGACGGCGAGGCGGACTTCGGGGCCCTGGTCGGCGACCGGCTGCCCATGGCGGTGCTCTGCATCGTTCTCGGGCTGCCGCGCGAGGACATCCCGCTGCTGTGCGAGATGAGCCGCATGCTCTCGAACGTGCACGACCTCGCGCCGAGCAAGGCGCGGATGGCGCAGGCCGACCGCGCGGGCAAGCTGTGGAACGCGTACTGGGAACAGCTCGTAGCCCAGCCCAGACCCCGCCTCCCGGAGGACTCCCCGCTGGGAGAGTGGCTCGACACAGAGACCGACCCCGCGGTGCGCGCGGTGGCCGGCTCCCAGCTCAACGTCATGATCGAGGCGGGCCTCGAGACGACGACGTCCCTGCTGTCCGACGGCGTGGTGCAGCTCCTGCGCCGGCCCGACCAGGCCACGTGGATGCTCGAGCACCCGGAAGCCGTGCACGGCGCCGTCGAGGAGCTGGTCCGCTTCGTATCGCCCGTACAGCTCATGACCCGGTACGCAGAGCAGGACACGGAGCTGCCGGGCGGTATCCCGGTGACGGCCGGGCAGATCGTGCACACCGTGGTCGCCGCGGCCAACCACGACCCCGACGCCTACGACTCGCCGCACGACCTGAACCTCTCGCGCCCGCCCCGCCGCAACCTCGCCTTCGGCGTGGGCATGCACTACTGCCTGGGCGCGCCGCTGGCCCGTCTGGAAGCGACGACACTGTTCCCCGAGGTGCTGCAGCGGTTCGATCTCGAGTTCGCCGGGCCAGTGGGCTACGACGAGACCCTCGCCTTCCGCGGAACACGTTCGGTGCCGGTACGGCGGCGACCCCGTCCGGCCGCGACCGCGGGTGCTGGTGCGGCGGTGGGTGCTGGTGCGGCGGTGGCCGCTGGTGAGAGCGCGTCCGCCGCCGGACCCGTCGTGGTCGACCGCGAGGACGCCGTGCTGGTGGTGACCCTCACGCGGCCCGACGGCGACAACCGGCTCGACCGAGCGACGCTGACCGCCCTGGGCGACGTGCTCACGACGCTGCCCGACGACGTCGCCGCCGTCGTGCTGCGCGCCGAAGGGCGCCACTTCTGCATAGGCGGCGACCTGGACGAGCTCGGCCAGCTCGCCACCAACGACCCCGACGGCTACCGGAACCTCGTCGAGCTCAGCGACGAGGTGCTGCGCGCCTGGCGCACCTGCCCGGCGGTGACAGTCGCGGCGCTGCACGGCAACGTCGCCGGAACAGGGCTCGGGCTGGCGGTCGCGAGCGACCTGCGCGTGGCCGCCGAGGACGCACGGTTCCGCGCGCCCGAGACGGTCGTCAGCATCCCGGTGGGTCCGAGCGAGGTGCTGGACCGCCTGGTCGCCGAGATCGGTTCCGGCTGGACCCGCGCGATGCTGCTGCTCGGCGATGCCATCAACGCCCAGGAGGCGCTGGAGGGCGGGCTCGTGCAATCCGTCGTCCCGACCGAGAACGTGTGGGCCGAGGCCAAGCGCCTGGCCCGGCGCATCGCCCGGCGCGACCGGGAAGCCATCCGCGTCACCAAGCAGACGATGGCCCGGCTTCCGCACGACGGTCCCGATCCGACGGAGGGCACCGACGTGTGGGAGGCACCACTAGCCCAGGCCCTGCGACGCCGGATCACCCTTGGCGACGCGAGGTAGCGACTCCTCGTCGACGAAAGGCCGGCGGGGCCAGCGACAATGCTGGCCCCGGGAAGCGCGCCCGATAGTCCAGGGACCGATAGGCCGCGTGACATGACCTCGCCACGGCGATCAGCCCAACCAGGCAACTGGTTACCAGTTGGCCGCATGCAGGCGCGGACGACGAAAGCGGACGAGTCGGTCTGTACGCCGGGTTCTGTTCCCGCGCCGGGTTACCCCCGCGCGGGCGACGGCCATCCATCTAGGCCCTGCGTTGCCGCAGGGCTCGAGCGGTCTACCCGACTGTGCCTCTCCGAAGAGAGTCGGGCGGGCAGCCCTCAAACACAGTCTGTCTGACCTTGCTCCAGGTGGGGTTTACCTAGCCGCTGCCGTCACCGGCAGCGCTGGTGGTCTCTTACACCACCGTTTCACCCTTACCCCCGGTCCGGAGACCGTGGGCGGTCTGTTTTCTGTGGCACTGTCCCGCGGGTCACCCCGGGTGGCTGTTAACCACCACCTTGCCCTGTGGAGCCCGGACGTTCCTCGGTGGGTGCCCGAAGGCACACAACGCGACCGTCCGACCGACTCGTCCGCAGGTAGAAGGGTACCTGTCGCAGGGACTCCGCACCGCGCGGTCACACGTCGACGCGGTAGTTCAGCATCAGCTCGTCGCCGGACATCCCGCGGATCCCCCAATTCTCCTTCGGGCTCTCCAGGATCACGACCTCCAGGTCGTGCACGGCCAGCCCGAGACGGGGCGCGACATCGTCGTACAGGACCGCGATCAGCGCACGCTTGGCCTTGCGGCTGCGGCCGCTGAAGCAGACGATCTCGACCACCAGGTAGTCGCCCGAGCGCGGGGCGATCAGGTCGCCGTCGTCCAGCAGGAGGAAGCGGTGGAACCGCTTGTCCTCCGGGAGCTGCCACGTGCGGACGAGCGCCTCGTGCAGTGCGTCGGAGATCTCGGCACGCCGCTCGCCCCACACGGACCGGTTCCCGTACACCTTGATCTGGGCCATGCTCGCCCACCCTAGTCAGCAGTACCGCCCGGCCACCTTAGGCTGGACGGGTGATGTTGCTCCTCCCGCCCTCCGAGGGCAAGACGCCGGCGCCCGACGGCGCGGCGCCCCTCGACCTGAACGCCCTGGCTCACCCGGAGCTCACCGCACGGCGCGAGCAGGTCCTGGCCGAGCTCGCGCGAGTCAGCGCACGCAGCGACGCGGCCTCGGTGCTGGGTGTGAGCGACGGGCTCGCCGACGAGATCGCGCGCAACACGGCACTGCGCGAAGCGCCGTCGGGCCGGGCGGCCACGGTGTACACGGGCGTCCTGTACGCCGCAGCCGGCCTGGCCACGCTGCCCGACGGCGCCGCACGGCGCGCCCAGGAGAGCGTGCTCACCTTCTCGGGGCTGTGGGGTGTCGTCGCACCCGGTGACCGCATCCCCGCCTACCGGCTCAGCATGGGCGTCAACCTGCCCGACGTCGGGCGCCTCGCCACGTTCTGGAAGCCCGCCCTGTCCGAGGTGCTGGACGCGCGAGCTGCCGGAGACGTCGTCGTCGACTGCCGGTCCGCCACCTACGTCGCCGCCTGGAAGCCCCGGACGACCGGCGACGGGGCGGCCGAATGGGTCGAGGTGCGGGTGCTGCGCGAGACCGGCGGCAAGCGGACGGTGGTGTCGCACAACGCGAAGCACACGCGCGGTGTGCTGGCCGGGCACCTGCTGCGCCGGGAGCAGGAGGCGCGGACCAGCGAGGACGTGCTCAAGGCGGCGCAGGAGCTCGTGGGTTCCGTGGTGCTCACCGAGATCGGTTCGGGCAAGGACCAGACCCTGATCGAGGCGAACCTCCTGGACGGCAGACCCCGTGGACCGCGCACGCTGGAGCTCGTGCTCGCCTGAGCACCGCGGCGGTGCTCAGCCGTCGGTCGGCACGCCCGCGGCGGTCACCTCGGTCGTGCCGTCCTCCCACAGGCGCACCACCGACAGCGAAGCGGGCGGGATCCGCAGCCGCGCCCAGTGCGAGGCGGGTGCGCCCAGCGCCTGCCCGACGGCGGTCCGGATCTGCACCGCATGTCCCACCGCCACCACCGTGCGGTCCACGCCGCCGGCCAGAAGGTCCGTGAGACCGTCCCAGACGCGAGCGCCGAGCTGCGCGTAGGACTCGCCGCCCGGGGGTACGAAGGTGCCCGTCGAGTGCCACTGTGCCAGCTCGCCGGGCCAGTGCTGCTCGATCTCGGACGCCGTGCGCCCCTCCCACTGCCCGTACCGGCACTCGGCGAACCGGTCGTCCGTGGTGACGTGCAGCCCGAGGCGTCGTCCGACGGCGGTCGCCGCCTCCTGGGTGCGCACGGTCGGTGAGGCGACGACCGCCGTCGGACGCGGCAGGTCCGGCCAGAGGCCGCCGCTCCGCATGCCGCCCGTGGAGCCGGCGCCGGTCCGCGGGGCGCGTCCGATGCGGAAGGTCGCGTCCGCGGCCTGTGCCGCCTGGAGCTTGCCGCGTGCGGTCAGGGACGGACCGGGGACGTCCGAGCCGGAGAACGCGCCGGCCTCGGTCAGCGGCGTCACCCCGTGCCGGACGAGCACCACGGTGAGCGGGCGGGCGCCGTCGAACCGGGTGGTCGCGGCCGGCGGACGCCGGTGGGTGTCGAAGCCTGGCGCCTCGCTCATCCCGCGGCAGCGCCGGACTTCGCGCCGGCGACGCGTACGAGGATCCGGCTGCACTCCTCGCAGCGCACCACGGCGTCGGGCGCCGCGTTCTTGATGGTCGCCAGGTCGCCCGGCGGGAGGTCCATCCGGCAGCCCTCGCAGCGGTTGCCGTTGAGCACCGCGGCCCCTGTGCCGCCCAGCTGCGTGCGGATCTTCTCGTACAGCGTGACCAGGGCGGTGTCGAGGCCTTCGGCCGCCTTCGCCCGCTCCCCCACGATCGCCTGGACCTGCGCGTCGATCTCTGCCCAGCCGGCGTCGCGCTCGGCCTCGATCTTCGTCTTCTCCGCGACGAGCTCGTCGTTCGCGCCCTCGACCTTGGCCAGGGTGTCCTCGTGCGCCTCGAGCCGTTCCATGACGTCGAGCTCGACCTCTTCCAGCGCCGCCTGGCGGGTGGCGAGCGAGCCGAGCTCGTCGGTGAGCGCGACGGCGTCCTTGGCGCTGACGCCGCCCGCGTCCAGCCGCTGCTGGTCGCGCTCGGCCCGGTTGCGGACCTGCTCGACGTCGGACTCCGCCTTGGTGAGCTCGCGCTTCAGGTCGGCCACCCGGGTGCGCGACTCGACGAGCGAGGCGCGCAGATCGGAGATCCGGCCGTCGAGCTCGGTCAGCTTCGCGAGCGCGGGCAGGTTCTTGCGCTGGTGGGCGAGCTGCTGAGCACGGGTGTCGAGCGCCTGGACCTCCAGCAGCCTGCGCTGGTCTTCGGGCGGTGCGGTAGCCACGGGAGGCGTCCTCTCGGTCGGGTTCGGGGGGCAGTCCAACGCTACCCCGCGCCCGTCCGCGCCGAATCCACCCCGGCTACGCGTCCCGGCTGCGCATCCCGGGTGGTGCGCTGGGTGCGCTCAGCGGGACGGGACGTGGCCGGTCCAGGGGTCGGTGACCAGGTCGCTGACCCGGGCCTCGACGGCGAGCCCGTCCGCAGCGAGCGCCGCGGCGAGGTCCTCGACGGCGTAGCGCAGCCAGGGCCATTCGCTCGCGTAGTGGGCGGTGTCGACGAGGAACGGGGTACCCGAAGGTCCTCGTGCTCCGGCGGCGCGTGCCTCGAACTCCGCTCGCTCGCGCAGCTCGGAGGCGGGGTGATGGCGCAGGTCGGAGGTGACATAGACGTCGGCGGCCGCCGCGCGCACGGCGTCGAAGTAGCCGTCGCCGGATCCGCCGAGGACGGCGGCGGTGGTCACCGTGGCGTCCGGGTCGCCGGAGAACCGGATGCCCTGCGCTGTCGCGGGCAGCGCAGCCGCGACGCGGCGGGCGAAGTCGGCCAGCGTGGTGGGTTCGGTGAGGCGTCCGACGCGGCCGATGCCGCGGTCGGTGCCGTAGTCGGAGCCCAGGCCGTGGCCGTCCGTCTCGCCGGCGGCGCTCACCTCGAGGGGGCGCCGGTCGGTGATGCCGACGAGGTCGGCGAGGGCGTCCGCCACCCCGCGAGGGGCGGCGTCCGCGTTGGTGTGCGCGACGTGGAGCGCGCACCCGGCGGTCAGGAGCCGGTGCACCACCGAACCCTTGAACGTCGTGGCGGCCACGGAGCTCACGCCGCGCAGGAACAGCGGGTGGTGGGTGACCAGCAGGTCGGCGCCCCAGTCCAGGGCCTGGTCGACGACGGCGGTCACCGGGTCCACCGCGAACAGCACCTTGCGCACGGGTGCGGCCGGGTCGCCCGCCACCAGGCCGACGGCGTCCCAACCCTCCGCCGTCGACGGCGGGTAGAGGCGGTCGAGCGCGCCGACCACCTGCGCCAGCGTGGGGTGCGCGGCGGCATCGTGCGAGGCATCGTGCGGCGAGGTGTCGGGCGCGGGGGTGTCGCTGCTGCTCACGCGTTGCAGCGTAGTACGCGGGGCCGGTGGACGGCATAGGCTCGTACCGTGACCGAGTCAGCCCCCCGCATGAACGTCGAGTCGTTCAACCTGGACCACCGCGCCGTCGCCGCCCCGTACGTGCGGCTTGCCGACCGCAAGCAGCTCGCGGGCGGGGACGTGATCGTCAAGTACGACGTGCGGCTCACGCAGCCCAACGTCGCGCACCTGGAGATGCCGACGGTGCACTCCCTGGAGCACCTGTTCGCCGAGCACTCCCGCAACCATTCCGACGCCGTCCTGGACTTCTCCCCCATGGGCTGCCAGACCGGCTTCTACCTGATGCTGCAGGGCGAACCCGCCTACGAGGACGTGCTCCAGCTCGTCGAGGCGACGATGCGTGACATCGTCACGGCGGGCGAGGTGCCCGCCGCCAACGAGGTGCAGTGTGGCTGGGGCGCCAACCACACGCTGGTCGGCGCCCAGGAGGCGGCGTCCGTGTTCCTCTCGGCGCGCGGCGTGTGGTCCCAGGTGTACGCCGACGGAGCGCCGGGCGAGGCGTCCGCCAGCGACGCAGCGGCACGCGACGAAGCGGCACGCGACGCGGCAGCACGCGACGCGGCGTCCGAGCTGTGAGCGACCTGAGGCCCGTCGCCGTCGTGCTCGTCGCGATGGACGACGAGGCCGCGCCGTTCCTCGACCTGGCGTCCGAGGTGGGCGAGCCGGAACATGTCGGCCTCGCCGCCCACCGGCACGTCACGCTCGGGGGCCGGCCCGCCGTGCTGGTGCGCAGCGGTATCGGCTTCGTCAACGCGAGCGCCGCGGGAGCGAGCGCGATCCTGCGCTATGGCACGGACGTGCCGTTGATCAGCGCGGGCAGCGCCGGCGGGCTCGCGACGGGCATCGCGGTGGGCGACGTCGTGCTGGGCGTGCGCCTCGTGAACGCGGACGCCGACGCCCGCGCCTTCGGGTACGTGCTCGGTCAGGTCCCGGGCATGCCCGCGGCGTACGACGCGACCGGCGCGCTCACCGACGCCGTCCGGCAGGCAGCGGGCGAGGTCGAGGCGCGTGCGTCCGCCGACGGGTGGGAGCCCTGGGTGCTGCGCGAGGGCACCATCGGTTCCGGCGAGAAGTTCGCCACCAGTGACCTGGCGCTCCGGCTCCGCGCGGACTTCCCCGAGATGCTCGCGGTCGACATGGAGTCCGCGGCCCTGGCGCAGCTCTGCCACAACTTCGGCTCCGCGTTCGTGTCGGTGCGGGCCGTCTCGGACCTGTGCGCGCCCGACGGCACCGAGTTCCTCACCCATGTCGACGACGCGGCGCAGCGTTCGGCGCAGGTCGTCACGGCGGCGATCGGGCTCCTGGCGCGCTGAGCCGCTGGTCTGCCGGCCGGCTGCCTGCGAGCTCAGTCCCGCGGCCCAGTCCGGCGAGCCCCGTCCCGCGGGCCCTACGCGAGCATGCCGGACTCGTCGGCGCTGGCCCGCAGCTGCTCCACGGCGCACCTGACCAGCGCTGCCCGATGCCGGTCCCTGTTGGCGTAGGCGACGATGCGGCGCGAGACTCCGGGACGAACCAGGGGCTTCGCGACGGCCCCCGGGGGCAGGGACAGCCCGGAGACGGCCAGCCGCGGCAGCACGGTGACTCCGATCCCCGCTGCCACGAGCCGCAGCGCCGCCCGGTGGTCGTCGAGCCGGGCGGCGTAGCGCGGGGCGAACCCGGCAGCGCCGCACGCGCTCAGGACGATCCGCCCGATCGGGCTGTCATAGATGTCGTGGTCGACCCAGGGCTCTTCTGCCAGGTCGCGGAGACCGACCTCGGGCAGGCCGGCCAGCGGGTGCGCCGCAGGGAGCACGGCCACGAGGTCCTCGACGAGGAGCTCATGACGCGAGTAGCCGTCGAGGTGGAGGCCGACGCCGTCGGCCGGTTCGGTACGGATGTCGAGGTCCGGCTGCCGGCGTCCGCGACCGTCGACCGGTTCGTTGAGGCTGATCTCGACCGTGAGGTTCGGCTGGAGCCGCCGGACGGCCCGCACGACCGCCGGCATCCACTGCTCGGCCGCTGAGGCGAAGCAGGCGACAGCCAGGTGCTGCCCCTGTCCGGCCCGCAGGTCCGCCACTGCCCGTTCGAGGCGTCCGAAGTCGGCCAGGAGCACCTGTGCCTGGCCGGCCAGCTCCCGGGCGGCGTCGGTGGCCGTGATCCCGCGACCCTGCCTCTCGAAGAGGACCAGCCCGGTCTCCCGCGCGAGCGCGGCCATGTGCTGGCTGATCGTGGCAGGCGAATAGCTGAGGTTCCGGGCCGCGCCGTTGATCGACCCGGCGGCCAGCACCGCGCGCAAGATCTCGAGCCGTCGTGGGTTGAGCATGACGCCGACCGTAGGGCAGGCATGACCGTATGGCATCAGCGAACGGTCGACCGCTTTTGTGTGCTTGTCCTGACTCTTCCGGCCGGTCCAGGATGGCCGTGTCCGCAGTGTTTCCGCAGGGAGGGATGACCATGGACACGACGTTCTGGGACGATGCCGACCGGCTCCTGATCCGCTACGGACCGAGCTTCACTCCGCGGGTCATCGAGCGGGCCTCCGGCGCGTACGTCTTCGACCGCCAGGGGACGCCGATCCTCGACTTCACGTCGGGGCAGATGAGCTCCATCCTCGGCCACGCACACCCGGACATCGTGTCGACGGTCTCGTCGGCGGTGGCGTCGCTGGACCACCTCTTCAGCGGGATGCTCAGCGCTCCGGTGCTCGGGCTGGCCGGGCGGCTCGCCGAGACGCTACCGGCGCCGCTGGGCAAGACCATGCTGCTGAGCACGGGCGCCGAGGCGAACGAAGCAGCGATCAAGCTGGCCAAGCTCTTCACCGGCCGCTACGAGATCGTCTCGTTCGACCGCTCCTGGCACGGCATGACCCAGGGCGCGGCGTCGGCCACGTTCTCCGCCGGACGGCGGGGCTACGGCCCGCCCACGCCGGGCAATCTCGCCCTGCCGTCGCCCAACGCGTACCGGTCGCCGTTCCGGGCACCTGACGGGTCCTACGACTGGGAGGCCGAGCTGGCGTACGGCTTCGCGCTCGTCGACCAGCAGTCCGCGGGCAGCCTCGCCGCCTGCCTCGTCGAGCCGATCCTGTCCTCCGGCGGGATCCTCGAGCTGCCGCCCGGGTATCTGCGGCGGCTCAAGGAGATGTGCGAGGAGCGCGGGATGCTGCTCATCCTCGACGAGGCGCAGACGGGCCTCGGGCGTACCGGGGACATGTACGCGTTCGAACGGGACGGCGTCACCCCGGACATCCTGACCCTGTCGAAGACCCTCGGTGCCGGGCTGCCGTTGGCGGCGGTCGTCACCAGTGCCGAGATCGAGCAGATCTGCCACGACCGCGGATTCCTCTTCTACACGACGCACGTCTCGGACCCGCTGGCGGCTGCGGTCGGGCTGACCGTCCTCGACGTCATCGAGCGAGAGCGCCTCGTCGCGCGTGCGGCGCGGCTGGGCGCTCAGCTCACCGAGCGGCTGATGGCGCTCCGCGACAGCTACGACGTCGTCGGCGACATTCGCGGTCGCGGCCTTCTCCAAGGGCTCGAGCTCGTCACGGACAAGGAGACCAAGGCTCCCGCCGACGCGCTGGGCAACGCCGTCACCGCGGCCTGCCTCGAACGGGGCCTGCACATGAACATCGTGCAGCTGCCGGGGATGGGCGGCATCTTCCGCATCGCACCGCCGCTCACGATCGGCGAGGACGACCTGCACGCGGGGGTGGACATCCTGGAGGCGTCCCTCAAGGCGGTGCTGGACGGTCAGTCCTTCGCGTCCGCGTAGCTCTCCGTCACGGCGACGCTGAGCGGAAAGTCCACCGGGAAGTCGCCGAAGAGCAGGCGCCCGGCCTCCTCCGCGGCGGCCCGCACCTCCTGCGCGACGGCCTCCGCGAACGCCGCGGGGGCATGCACCACCACCTCGTCGTGCAGGAAGAACACCAGGTGCGGCCGCCGGTCGAACGGCGCCGGCGCCAGGCCGGGCGTGGAGCCGGTATCGATCTCGCCCAGCGCCCACAGCCGACGGCGGATGGACGCGATCCAGCACAGTGCCCACTCCGCGGCGGTGCCCTGGACGACGAAGTTCCGGGTGAACCGCCCCCACGACCGGGTCTGACTGCGGGCGCGTGACTGGACGTCCGCCCCGGCGTCCTCGTCGAACGCGGAACCCTGCGTGGCGGCCCACGACTCGCCCGGCAGCGGCGAGCTCCGGCCCAGGCGGGTGGTGACCTTCTCGCCCCGCTCCCCGGCACGGGCCGCCCGCTCGACCAGGTCGATGGCCTGCGGGAACGCACGGGCGAGCCGCGGCAGCACCTGTGCGCTGACACCCGTGGTGCCGCCGTACATGGCGCCGAGCATGCCCACCTTCGCGTGCTCTCGGGAGTCGACGGCGCCCGTCGCGACGATCCCGGCGTACATGTCGGTGTTCGCGCCGTCTTTGCTGCGGCCCGCCGCGGCCATACGTTCGTCGCGGGCCAGGGCGGCCAGCACGCGCGGCTCGAGCTGGGCGGCGTCGGCGACGACGAACGTCCAGCCCGGGTCCGCGACGACCGCGCGCCGGACGTTGTGGGGAAGCTGCAGGGCGCCGCCTCCGGTGCTCGCCCATCGCCCCGTCACCACGCCGCCCACCACGTACTCCATGCGGAACCGGCCGTCCGGTGCCCAGGTGTCGAGCCAGTTCCAGCCGTTGGCGGTGTAGAGGCGGTAGAGCCCCTTGTACTCCAGGAGCGGGGCGATCACCGGGTGGTCGAGCTTCTCCAGCTCCCACTTGCGCAGGCTGCGCGCGCCCACGCCCGCGTACTCCATGGCGCGGAGCAGATCCGGATGGGAGTCGGGGTTGAGAGTTGGCGGAGCGTCGATGGCGGCCCGGATCCGGTGGGCCAGGTCCTCGAGCTTCGCCGGCCGGGCGCCGGGCCGGGGCCGTGGGCCGAGCGCGTCGGTGAGGATCTGGTCGTGGATGTCGCCGCGCCACGGGAGCCCGGCGTGATGCATCTCGGCGGCCGCGAGCGCCCCGGCGGACTCGGCTGCGAGCAGGAGCCGGAGACGGCCGGGGCCGGTGCTGTCCTTGATCGCGAGCAGCTGGGCGGTCAGCTCCGCGGCGGGGTCGAGGTCGCCGGCGCCGAGGTACTCGTCGTCGCGGCCATGGTCGTGCCGGCCGCCGGGCTGGTCGTAGCCGTCGCTCTCGTCCGTCCTCCGCTCGCTGCCCGGGCCCGCGTCAGGGCGCCGGCGGTTCCCCGCGGCCCGGCCGGACGTCGTGGGCGCGGCGACCTCGCCGAGGTCGAAGAGAGGCTCGGAGCCCGGGTGCCGGTCGGGGCGGACCAGCGCGGCCGCCGTCGGGCCGCCCGGGGGCGGGACCGGGGCCAGGCGGTCCCAGGCTGTGAGGCCCGCCTCGGCGAGCGCGGTGCGGGCCGAGAGGACCGACGCGCGCAGGACCGCGTGCGCCAGCCGCAGGTCGTGTGCCCGGTCGACCCGGACGCCGTCAGCGAGGAGCGCCGGGTACCAGTTGTTGGTGTCGTCCCAGGCCCAGCGGACGTGAGTCGCCTCGTCGGCGGCCACCTCGCGGGCCAGGCCGGACGCCTCGACGACGCGCTGCTCCCCCGCCGGCGCGCCGGAGTCGGACACCGACCGTAGGCCGATGCCCGATCCCTCTGCTGAGACGACCGTGTGCATGGGCTCATCCTGCCGTGGACCACTGACACTGCGGTGCACGGCCTACCTCGGTCGTTACGCTGCCTCGGTGGCCAAGATGACCAAGGTGACTCCCGGTCCGACCGAACGCCTCCGCTTCCGCGAGATGCACGACGGCGATCTCGACGACCTTGCGGCCCTCCTCGGCGACCCCGAGGTGATGCGCTACTACTCCTCGCCCAAGACCCGCGAGCAGGCACAGGGTTGGATCGACTGGAACCTGCGCAACTATGCGGAGCATGGTTTCGGGCTGTGGATCGTCGAGACCCATGACGGCGAGTTCGTCGGGGACTGCGGCCTCACCTGGCAGGAGGTGGACGGTGTACGCGACGTCGAGGTCGGTTACCACGTGCGCACCGCACTGCAGGGTCAGGGGTTCGCGACCGAGGCCGCCGCGGCCTGCCGCGACGCCGCCCGGGAGGCCGGCGTCGAGCGACTGACCGCGAACGTCCGCGCGGACAACATCGCGTCGCAACGGGTGGCGCAGAAGATCGGGCTCACCGAGTGGACCCGCAGCACCGGGCACGGTGTGGACGTGGTGGTCTTCGGCGCCGCGCTGGCCTGACGATCTCGCCGGACCGATCACCATCGGGCGCGGCAGCGTGTGGTCGGCAAGAGGCCGGGTGGTCGGTAGAACGTCAGGTGATCGGCAACCCGAGTTGCCGACCACCTGACGTTCTACCGACCACCTACCGAGCTACCGCCCTACGGCACCAGGCGGTGCAGGTCTCGGGGGAACGGCGTCACCTCGCGAACGTTCGCCGCTCCCACCAGGCGCGCCACCCAGCGCTCCAGGCCGATCGCGAACCCGCCGTGCGGCGGCATCCCGTGCCGGAACGCCGCCAGGTACGACGCGTACGACGCCGGGTCCTCGCCCCGCGCCTCGATCGCCGACACGTAGTCGGCGTACCGGTGCAGGCGCTGTCCGCCCGTGACCAGCTCGAGCCCGCGGAACAGCAGGTCGAAGCTGTTGCTCCACCGCTCACCGCCCGGGCCTGGCCCGCCCGGGGCCGAGCCCGGCTCGGGGTGCGTGTAGAACGGCCGCTTCGCCATGGGGTAGCCCTCTACGGCGACGAGGTCGGACCCGTGCTCGGCCATCGCCCACTCCCCCAGCGCCCGTTCGTGCTCGGGCGCGAGGTCCGGCTCGTCCGGGGCCGCCCCGACCAGTGCGAGGGCGTCGGCGAAGTGGATCGCGGGGATCTCCGCCGGGATCTCCGGCACCTCGAGACCCAGCCGTTCCACGGCTGCCGAACCCCGCACCGCGTCAGCCATCCCGGCGAGCACGTCGCGCAGCACCGCCAGCACGTCACGATGGTCGCGCACGAACCCGAGCTCGACGTCGAGGGAGCGGTACTCCGCCAGGTGCCGCACCGTGTCGTGCGGTTCGGCCCGAACACCGGGCCTACCTCGTAGACCCGCTCGAACACGCCGACCATCTGCTGCTTGTAGAACTGGGGCGACTGCGCCAGGTAGGCGGGCCGGCCGAAGTAGTCCACCGAGAACACGTTGGCCCCCGACTCGGTAGCGGTGCCGACGAGCTTGGGCGTACAGATCTCGGTGAACCCCGCGGCGTCCAGCGTCGCGCGGAACCCGCGCAGGCTCGCCGCTGCGACCTCCCAGCGCGCCTTCTGCGCGGGGTGCCGCCAGGCGATCGCGGCATGGTCCAGCAGCGTCGGCAGGGCCGCCGTCAGGGTAGGCCGCCACAGCTCGACGGGCGGTGTCTCGGCTGCGTCCGTGAGCGGCGTGATCACGGGCTCGGTGACCTCCACCCCGCCTGGGGCCTGCGGGTTGGCGGTGACCGTGCCGGTCACCGCCACGGTGGTCTCCTCGGGCGGCACCTGCGGCGACGCCGGAGGCGGAGCCTGTCCGACGCCGGGGCCCGTGCGCACCACTACCTGGGCGAGGCCGGTGCGGTCGCGCAGCACCAGGAACGTCACCGTCGCGAGCTCACGCCGACGGTTGACCCAGCCCTGCAGCCGCACGACCGACCCGGGTGGAACGGCAGGAAGGTCGTGCGCCAGGGTTCGGACGGGGGCACCAGCCGGCCCCTCGGGCAGCGCGCCCGGCGGCGTGCTGGTCGTGGTCGGAGATGCGGCCGGAGATGTGGCCGGCGATTGCGAAGGTGGTCTCATCAGTCCTCCAGAGAGCGAAGGCCCTGGAGGAGCGGGCGGGGGCTAGGTCGCGGTGCCACCACTCCTTCGCCGGGAGACTCCGGCCTCTCGTCGGTACGCCGTACGCGCGGGCAGGGCGCTCGCCCGGTCGTCCGGGCCGAGGGTCGTCACGCCTCACGCTCGCCACCACCCACGGTATGCCCGACGCCGGGAGGGCCGCCACAGCATTTCCCGGAACCGGACCAGGAGGCACGGTGGACACGACGGCGGGGCCCCGGCCCTCGGTCAGGACCCCGCCGATCGTGCAGCCGTCGGGCCGCTCAGCCCCACCCCTGCTCGTTCTGCTGGTCATCACCCTGCTGCTGCGAGCCGTACTGGCCGCCCTGTCCTTCGGTGCCGAACTCGGACCCGGGCTCCGTGGTGCCCTCCGACTGCTCACCGGACTGTCCGTAGGACGAGCCCTCGCCCTGCCCGTACGACTCGCCCTGCGAGCCCTGCTGCTGCCCCTGCTGCGACTCGCCGTACGACGCACCCTGCGACTCCTCGCCCTGGCCGTAGGACGAACCCTGCGGCTCCCCGCCCTGGCCGTACGACTCCGTCGAACCGGACTGCCCGTACGACTCACCCTGCGAACCCTGCTGCCCCTGCTGCGACTCGCCGTAGGACGAACCCTCGCTGCTCTGCGACTGGCCCTGCGACCCGAAGTCCTCCGACTCCTCCTGCGAGCCGTAGCCCTCGGAGGTGTTCTCGCTCGAGCCGAACTCCGACGTCGGCTCCTGCCCGTACTGGCCGCCCTGCTCCGGCTGCCCATAGTTCTCGGTCATGACTGCTCCTCGCGTGCGCGCTGCGCGGAGGTGCCGAATTGCATCCCCCTGCGGGGCCGGGTGAAAAACCCGCACCCACAAGCAACGTACCCAGGCCGCTGGAGACACGCCACAGATGCCCGGACGAGTCAGCGCACCAGCGTGAAACCGCCGGTCCACGGCACGACGTCGCCCATCGCGAGGCTGAGCTGCAGGTATCCGGTGGCTTCCAGCTCCTCGGCGCGGGCCAGGGGGCCGACGTCGATCCCCTGCGCTCCCGAGGCGTCGACGGCGTCGATCAGGGCGGTCTTCGCGTCGGCGTCGTCCCCGGCGACGAGCACGGTCACGGGGACGGGCGGCGCCCCGTCCGCGGCCAGCTCACCGGAGGCGAGCGTGGCGGCGAACGTGGTGTTGAACGCCTTGAGCACCCGCGACTGCGGCAGGCGCGTGCTGAGCTCGGCGGCGGCGCTCCCCGCCTTGATCTCGCGGCGGCGCCCCTCCGGCAGGTCGACGGGGTTCGTGATGTCCACGACGATCTTGCCGGCCAGCTGGTCGGTGAACTGCGCGGCGACCTCGCCGAGCGCCTCGTACGGCACAGCGAGCACGACGACGTCCCCGGTGAAGGCGTCGACGTCGTCGCCGTGCGCCACGTTCTGCACCGGGACGCCGCCGCGCTCCGCCAGAGCCGTGATCGCGCCGCCCATGTTTCCCGTACCGATGATCGTGAAGCCGCTCATGCTCCCAGGCTCACACGCGAGGCCGTCACCCGCAGCCGTGCGCGGCGTCGTCGACCAGACCGTCGAGCCACTGCCGTACGGCCTGCCCGACGGCGGCGGTGTCCTCCAGGGGTGCGAGGTGTCCGCGCCCCTCGAACGCCACCACTTCTGGGTCGCCGGGGAGCACCGCCCGGAGACGCGCCGCCTGCTCGAACGGGATCCACGGGTCCTCGACGCCCCAGCCGATGCGGACCGGGCAGCGCACCTGGCCGAGCCGGTCCACGATCGGAGCGGTGTGGGTGGGTGAGAGTTGAGCGATCTGCCGGTAGAACGCGGCTTGTCCGGCCTGGTCGAGCCACGGTTCGGCGAGCGCCTCGACGGCGTCGTCGGCCAGGTGGTGGTTGGCTGCGCCGGCGATGTACTCGCGGACGAGGGCCGCGTGCAGCGGGCCGGGCACCGCCGCGAAGACCGGCTCGTGCTCGGCCACGAGCCGGAAGAACGGTGATCCCCACGGGTCCAGCGTCACGATGTCGAGCAGGAAGAGGCTCGCCATGTCGACGTCCTCCAGGAGGTGCGCGCCCAGCGCCACCGCTCCACCGATGTCGTGGGCGAGCACGTGCGGCCGGTCGAGCGACCAGTGCCGCAGCAGGGCCGCGAACCGATGCCGCTGGGCGACGAGGTCGACCGGGTACGCACGGTCCTTCGGCGATGCGCCGTATCCCGGCATGTCCCAGAGGAACACGCGGTGGTCCTGGCTCAGGGTCTGCGCCACCGGCGCCCACACGCGTGCCGACCACGGCGTGCCGTGGCAGAGCACCACGTCACCGACCGGCGTGCGCCCCTCCGGCTCGAGCAGGTAGGTGGCGACCGGAGCCCCGCCGACGTCGACGAGGACGGGGGCCGGCAGGACGGGCACGGCGGCTGGCGACCGATGAGCAGGCATGCGCCGACGGTAGGTGCGCCGGCCCCGCGGGTCCACCCTGGTGCGCGCGGCTACTTGAGACCTACCGGTGTCGCGTCCGCGGGCGCGGCACTGAGCAGCGCGGCGAGGAGCCCCGGAAAACACTCCTCCAGGTCGTCGGCCCGCAGACGTACGTAGCATCGCGTGCCCTCGTCGCGGGTCCGGGTCACGCCGGCGCTGCGGAGGGTCTTCATGTGGTGGCTCAGCGTCGACTTCGAGACAGGCGCGTCGAGCTCGCCCCACTGGCGTTCCTCACCGTCCGCCAGGAGGTAGACCACACCGAGGCGAAGCGGGTCGGCCAGGGCGGACAGCACCTTGGCCAGCTTCATCTCGCTGACACCAGGGTGGTCGGCGTTCCGCATGGCGCCATCGTAACCAGTCGGCAGTACCAGGTTAGGCCCACCTAACCCGGTTGCTATGCTCACCTCGTGATGACACATTGTCAGCACGTTGCGCCTGCGTCGGAGGAGAGTTCATGAGCCTGGCCGTCGAGGAAGACATCCCGCTGTCCGCCCTGCTCCGGGAGGGCACCCGCGCCGACCACGGTGCCGCCAACTCCGAGGACTTCATCGAGCAGCTCCTGTCCGGCGCACTGAACCGGGCGGCGTACGCGGACCTCTCGGCCCAGCTGCTCCTGGTCTACGAGGCGCTCGAAGCGGCGAGCGCCACGGTGCGCGACGACGAGCGCGGGGCCGGTCTCGTGTTCAACGAGCTCACGCGCGTTCCGGCGATCGAGCAGGACCTTGCCTACCTCTACGGACCGTCCTGGCGCGACGAGATCGAGACCCTGCCCGCGACCCGCGACTACGCGGACCGCATCCGGGCGGTCAGCGGCAGCCTTCCGCACTATGCCGCGCACTCGTACACGCGCTACCTGGGCGACCTGTCGGGCGGGCAGATCGTGCGGCGCATGATGAAGCAGCACTACGGACTGGACGGCGACGGAGTGGCCTTCTACACGTTCCCGGACATCCCGAAGATCAAGGTGTTCAAGGACGCGTACCGCAACCGGCTCGACAGCCTGGCCCTGGACCAGGACGAGGTGGACACCACGCTCACGGAGGCACACCACGCGTTCCACCTGAACCGCGTGGTCTTCACCGCGCTCGCCGAGATCCACTGCTGACGCCCTGACCGGGCTGACGCTCTGATCAGAGCCGACCCCGGTGGTACGACGCCGCGCGCCCGTACCACCGGGGTGGGTACCCCTGTCGCAACTCCGGTCCGACGACGGGAGGCCGCGCCGGTACCTAGCGTGCAGCGTGTACTCGTCACGCGAACGAAGGGAAACCATCATGCCCGTCCATCACCTGCTCGCAGGCGCCGTCCCAGCGGTCGCGCACGTCACGCTCGCGGCCCAGGGCGCCGACTCGTACGCCCTGACCTCCGGCCGCCTCTGGAGCATCGTGGCGATCGGGCTCGCGCTCGTCGGCGTGGTCATCGGCGGGCTGACACTGGCCCGCCCGGGCAGTCGGATCGGTACCGACACCGGTCGGCTCGGCGCCGTACTCACACTGGGCGCCGGACTGGCCGGCGCCGTCGCCGGCGCCCTGGTCGTGGCCACCTCCGGCGGTCAGCTCGGCACCGGCGGCGGGCTGGCCGGGGGCGTCATCGCCATCATGATCGGGCTGGTCGGTGCCGCCGTCGGCGGGCTGGCCCTGGCACGTGCCGGCCGCAGCACGACCTGACCGGCCCGACAGCCGGTCAGGATTCGGCGAGCCAGCCGGGGACCGTCAACCCGGACTCGTACGCGAGGATCACCAGCTGCGAGCGGTCCCGAACCTGAGCCTTGGTCATGATGCGGCTGACGTGCGTCTTCGCGGTGGCCGGGCTCAGCACCAGCCGCGCGGCGATCTCGGAGTTGGACAGGCCCTCCGCGACCAGCACCATCACCTCGCGCTCCCGCTGGGTGAGCGCGCTCAGCCGAGGCCTGGGATCGGGGTGCGTGACCCGGGCGGCGAACTCGGCGATCAGCCGTCGCGTGATCGCCGGCGCGATCAACGCGTCTCCCCGGGCCACGACCCGCACGCCGTGGATCAGCTCCGCCGGCTCGCTGTCCTTGACCAGGAACCCGCTGGCACCGGCCCGCAGTGCGCCGTAGACGTACTCGTCCAGGTCGAACGTGGTCAGAATGATCACGCGGACCCGGGTGTTCGCGGCGATCTCCCGGGTAGCGGCGAGGCCGTCCACCCCAGGCATCCGGATGTCCATCAGGACGACGTCCGGGCAGTGCTGCCGGGCAAGTCGGGCCGCCTCACCGCCGTCGGCCGCCTCGCCGACCACCTCGATACCCTCCTCGCCCTCCAGGATGGACCGGAACCCGGCGCGGACCAGCGCCTGGTCGTCCGCGAGCAGCACCCGGATCATGCCGGGCCGCCGGTCGCCGGCGCCGGGCCGGACGACGTCGGACCGGGCGACACCATGCCCTGCGCCGGCAGCCGGGCGTGCACCCGGAAGCCGCCGTCCCTCCGCGGGCCCGTGTCCAGCGACCCGCCCAGCGCCCGGGCGCGTTCCGCCATGCCGAGAATGCCGTTGCCCGGTTCACCCGGAGTGGCGGTGCCGTCGTCCTCGACCTGCACGAGCAGGTCGCCCGCGTCGGGCACGACCCGGACGACGGCGCCCGACGCCGCGGCGTGCCGGACCACGTTGGTGAGCGCCTCCTGGACGATCCGGTACGCCGCCGGTCCGGTCTCCGGCGGCAGCTGCCGGACCTCGGCGAACTCGGTGCGCACCCGCAGCCCAGAGGCTTCGGCGACGGCCACCAGGCCGCCGAGCTGCGCAAGGCCTGGCGCAGGAGCGGTCGACGGCTCTCCGTCCTGCCGCAGCACGCCGAGCGTCGCACGCAGCTCGCGCAGCGTCTCCTTGCTGGCCCGCTTGATCGCGATCAGCGCCTGCTCGGAACGCTCTGGGTCCGGACGGTGCAGCGCGGCGCTGGCCTGCACATTGATCAGCGAGAGGTGGTGGCCGAGCACGTCGTGCACCTCGCGCGCAATGCGCAGCCGTTCCTCGGTGGCCCGACGCAGGGCCTCCTCCTCGACACGCCGCTCGGCGGCGAGCGCCCGGGCCGCCGCCTCGGCGAGGTAGGCGCGGCGGTTGCGGGTCACACCGACGATCACCGCGATCAACCAGCCGGCGTGCAACAGCGTCGCACCGTTCGACCTCTCCCGGTCGAAGCCGTCCGCGAGTGCGAACGCGACGACGGACGCGACACCGAGCCCGATGGCGGTCGTGAGGTATCCCTCGTCGACGACCGTGTAGAGCGCGACGACGAACACCAGCATGATCGGGCCGGGCTGCTGCAGGAGCACTCCGTACGCGCTGACTGCGGCCAACGCCACCACACCCACCGGCACCGGGTACCGTCGGCGGACGTACAGCGCGGCCGAGGACGCCAGCACCACCACCAGCGCCGTCCACTCCCTACCGGTGCTGATGCTGCCTGCCTGCACCAGCAGGCCGATGACGGCCACCACGCCGACGGTGAGCACGAGACTCACCTCCGCCGTCCGGCCACGCCACCGCCACCTCGACATGCGGGAAGCCTACGTCCAGCTCATGCATGGTAATTTGTTCGATGTTCTACGAACATCGAACAAGGAGACGTGTTGACATCCCAGCTCTCTGAGGACCTTGCCGGCAAGGTAGTCATCGTCACCGGTGCCGGGTCAGGCATCGGCCGAGCGACCGCCCGCTCCTTCTCTCGCGCCGGAGCG
This sequence comes from Promicromonospora aerolata, assembly GCF_042682255.1. NCBI lineage: Bacteria > Bacillati > Actinomycetota > Actinomycetes > Micrococcales > Promicromonosporaceae > Promicromonospora > Promicromonospora aerolata. The sequence goes on along the minus strand of NZ_JBHUHF010000001.1, from coordinate 5,696,367 downwards.
CACGTGCTCGGCGTCGGACGCCGTGCACCTGCCCTGGCGGAGACGGCCGGCGGGCACCCGGGGATCGCCACGCTCTCGACCGACCTGCGCGCGCCGGAAGCGCCCCGGCAGGTCGTCGACGCCGCGACGGAGCGCTGGGGCCGCCTGGACGCGCTGGTCAACAACGCGGGCGCCACCGCGATGATGTCGCTGGCCGACACCACCACCGAGGGCATCGACGGGCTGTTCAGCCTCAACGTCACCGCGCCCAGCCTGCTCGCGAGCGCCGCCCTGCCGCACCTGCTCCGGTCCAAGGGGTCGATCGTCAACGTCTCCAGCACCTACGGGCACCGGCCGCTGCCCGGCGCCGCCCACTACGCGGCGTCCAAGGCCGCCCTCGAACAGCTGACCCGCAGCTGGGCGCTGGAGCTGGCCCCCGACGGCGTCCGTGTCAACGCCGTGGCACCCGGCCCTACCGAGAGCCAGGCGCTCACCGCCGCCGGGCTGCCCGCTGCCACCGTCGAGCAGATCAAGCGCGACGAGGCCGCCCGTATCCCGCTCGGCCGACGGGGCGAACCCGACGAGGTCGCCACCTGGATCGTGCGGCTGGCCGACCCGGCGGCGACCTGGCTCACCGGCCAGGTCCTCGCGGTCGACGGCGGCCTGCACCTCACCTGACGGCCTCCCTGATGACTCATCTCACATGTTGAGAATCCTCACAGCCTGAACCTGTCACGAATCCCGGCCGCCGGTGGTCGGATTGAGTATGAACACCACCGAACGTCGGATCTCAACGACAGTGCTGGTCATCGGAACGGGCGGGTCCGGTCTACGCGCCGCGATCGAGCTCGCGGAACAGGGCGTCGACGTGCTGGCCCTCGGCAAGCGGCCGCGCATGGACACCCACACCTCGCTCGCGGCAGGCGGGATCAATGCCGCACTCGGCACCATGGACGTGGAGGACAGCTGGCAGCAGCACGCCGCCGACACGATCAAGGAGAGCTACTTCCTGGCCAACCCCCACACGGCCGAGATCGTCGCCCAGGGCGCTGCCGGCGGCATCGCCGACCTCGAGCGGTACGGCATGGCCTTCGCCCGCGAGGACGACGGGCGCATCTCCCAGCGCTTCTTCGGCGCACACACCTACCGGCGCACAGCGTTCGCCGGCGACTACACCGGGCTCGAGATCCAGCGCTCCCTGGTCAACCGGGCGGCGCAGCTCGACATCCCGGTCCTCGACTCGGTCTACGTCACCCGCATCCTCACCCGCGACGGCGCGGTCTTCGGCGCCTACGGGTTCGACCTGACCGACGGGACGCCCTACCTGATCCACGCCGACGCCGTGATCCTCGCGGCGGGCGGGCACAACCGGATCTGGCGCCGCACGTCGTCCCGGCGCGACGAGAACACCGGCGACTCGTTCCGGCTGGCCGTCGAGGCCGGTGCACGGCTGCGCGACCCCGAGCTGGTCCAGTTCCACCCGTCCGGCATCCTCGAGCCCGAGAACGCGGCCGGCACCCTCGTCTCCGAGGCGGCGCGCGGTGAGGGCGGCATCCTGCGCAACGCGCTGGGCGAGCGGTTCATGGAGCGCTACGACCCCGAGCGGATGGAGCTGTCGACCCGCGACCGGGTTGCGCTCGCCGCGTACACGGAGATCAAGGAGGGCCGGGGCACCGAGAAGGGCGGCGTCTGGCTCGACGTGTCGCACCTGCCGCGGGAGACGATCATGTCCCGCCTGCCGCGCGTCTACCAGACGATGCTCGAGCTGCAGATGCTCGACATCACGGCCGAGCCCATCGAGATCGCACCGACCGCGCACTACTCGATGGGCGGAGTGTGGGTACGGCCCGAGGACCACAGCACCGAGGTCGACGGCCTCTACGCGATCGGCGAGGCGTCCAGCGGCCTGCACGGCGCCAACCGCCTCGGCGGCAACTCCCTGATCGAGCTGCTGGTCTTCGGCCGCATCGTCGGCCGGGCGGCCGCCGCCTACTCCGCCGGCCTGGAGGCGCAGCACCGGTCGCACGACGCCGAGGCGCAGGCCCGCGCGGAGGTGGCGGACCTGCTGGGCGCCGACGGGCACGAGAACGTGCGCGCCCTGCAGCGGGCCGTGCGCAACACGATGACCGAGCACGCCGGCGTCGTGCGCGACGAGCAGGGTCTGGTCGCAGGTCTGCGCGAGCTGGACGAGATCGAGGCCCGGACCCAGAACACCGGGGTGCACCCGGACATCGCGGGGTTCCAGGACCTGGCGCACGCCTTCGACCTCAAGGCCTCGCTCATCGCCGCCCGGGCCACGCTGGAGGCCGCACTCGAGCGCCGCGAGACCCGCGGGTGCCACAACCGTTCGGACTACCCGGACCTCGACCCCGCCCTGCAGGTGAACCTGGTCTGGTCCCCGCGCACCGGCGTGGTGCGTGAGGAGATCCCGCCGGTCCCGGACGAGCTCGCGGAGCTCGTCCAGGAGGTCTCCACGGCAGGCAAGCTGGTCGAGTAGCGGCGCGCGCGGGTCGCACCCGACCGGTCGGGTGCGGGGAGCCTCCTACTGTTCAGGACACGTCGGCGCGCGCCGTGCCGCTCCCCGCACCACCGGCCCCGACGTTCGTGGTGACCTCGACGTTCCCCGGGCCGGCGTCGCCGCGGCTGTAGCCGCCGCCACCGCCACCACCGTCTCCGCCTCCACCACAGCTCGTCGCGAGGAGCAGGACGGTCAGTCCCGCTCCGGCGACGAGCTTCGCTCCTCGTGAGATGGATCCTCGTAGTCCGGACATGGTCCCTCCTCGTGCTGGTTCGTACCATTCAAGTAAGCCAGACGCGTTCGGCGTCGGCACGGCGGGTGCACCAGCACGAACCCGACGAAGGCCGGACCCTGACCGTCGCCGGAGCTCCGCGCTGACGGCCGCACCGTGGGACGCCGGGGCCGCCGGCGGACGCCGGTGCGTATCGTGTCGCTGCCCCTGCACCGCCTGAACGGAGAAATCGCGTGCCCCACCTGGACGAGCGCCTCATCCCGGTCTTCGACGAGGTCATCACCCGCAACCCTGGGGAGACCGAGTTCCACCAGGCCGTTCGCGAGGTGCTGGAGAGTCTGGGCCCGGTCGTGGCCAAGCACCCCCAGTACACCGACGCTGAGGTGATCCGCCGGCTGTGCGAGCCGGAGCGGCAGATCATCTTCCGGGTGCCGTGGACCGACGACGCCGGGCGGGTGCAGCTGAACCGCGGCTTCCGGGTCGAGTTCAACTCGGCGCTCGGCCCGTACAAGGGCGGCCTGCGCTTCCACCCGTCCGTGTACCTGGGGATTGTGAAGTTCCTCGGCTTCGAGCAGATCTTCAAGAACTCCCTGAGCGGCCTGCCGATCGGCGGGGCCAAGGGCGGCAGCGACTTCGACCCCAAGGGGCGCAGCGAGGCCGAGATCATGCGGTTCTGCCAGTCGTTCATGACGGAGCTGTACCGGCACCTCGGTGAGTACACCGACGTCCCGGCCGGCGACATCGGCGTCGGCGAGCGCGAGGTCGGCTTCCTCTTCGGGCAGTACAAGCGCATCACCAACCGGTACGAGTCCGGCGTGCTCACCGGCAAGGGCCTGAGCTGGGGCGGGTCCCAGGTGCGCACGGAGGCCACCGGCTACGGCACGGTCTTCTTCGTCAACGAGATGCTGGCCCACACCGGGCAGTCCTTCGACGGCAAGCAGGTGGTCGTGTCGGGCTCCGGCAACGTCGCGATCTACGCGATCGAGAAGGCGCACCAGCTCGGCGCCCGGGTGATCGCGTGCTCGGACTCCGACGGCTACGTCGTGGACGAGGCCGGTATCGACCTCGAGCTGCTCAAGGAGATCAAGAACGGTCACCGCGGCCGGGTCGCCGACTACGCGGAACGGCGCAGCGGCGCGCGGTACGTCGCGGGCGGATCGATCTGGCAGGTGCCCTGCGACATCGCGCTGCCGTGCGCCACGCAGAACGAGCTGGACGGCACCGACGCGAAGAGCCTCGTCGAGAACGGCTGCCTGATCGTCGCGGAGGGCGCCAACATGCCGACCACGCCCGACGCGATCCGGTCCCTCCGGGAGGCAGGCGTGCGGTTCGCTCCCGGCAAGGCCGCGAACGCCGGCGGCGTCGCCACCAGCGCACTGGAGATGCAGCAGAACGCCTCGCGCGACTCGTGGACCTTCGAGCACACGGAGGCGCGTCTCGCCGAGATCATGCGCTCGGTCCACCACCGGACGCTGGCGACCGCCGACGAGTACGACGTGCCGGGCGACTACGTGGCCGGCGCGAACATCGCCGGCTTCATCCGCGTCGCGGACGCCATGCTCCACCTCGGGCTCATCTGACGCCGCGGACGACGACGCAGGCGACGCTGCCGGGCACCCGAGCTGGCCGGCGACGCCTGCAGACTTCGTCGCGGCCCCGCGCGTCGACTGCAGACTTCGTCGCGGCTCCCCGGCCCCTCACCGCAACCAGCTCTGCAGTCGGCACCAGCAGCCGCGACTGACGGCGGGCCGCGCCCACATCTCAGCCGGAAGATCCGCCCCGGATGCCGAGCCTGGACGGCTCGCCACCTGCGCGGTCCCACCAGTCGAGCACGCGGGTGCCGTAGAAGGTGAGCCACCTGGACGGATCCCCCTCCGGCACGTCCACCTCGAACCAGACCCGACCCGGGTGGCGGCCCTCCTGCACCCAGCTGCCGTCGGGTCGGCGGGCGGCGCGCACCACGTCGACGGCGTCGGAGAGCCGGGGATCGGGCTCGACGCCGTCGTGCAGGGCCGCCGCACGAAAGTAGTCCAGGGCGTTGAGCACGCTGAAGCCCCAGCGGAACGGGTAGCGAAACCGCGTCGCCCACGGGCCGACGAGCTCGCCCGTCGACAGGCTCCGGAGCAGCCGGCGCTCCAGGAGGTACTCCTCGCCGCTCCGCCGGGCGGCACGCAGCTCGTCGCTGCCGCCGGTGACGGCCTCGTGGTAGAGGAGTCCCTTCAGGACATTGAGCGTCGAGTGGAAGGAGGACCGGGTGGAGCCCTCGACCCACTCGCAGTTCCAGCCGCCGTCGGGCAGGCGGTGGTCCAGGAACCACCGTGCGATGACTGAGACGTCCACACCCAGCCATGCCCCGTTCGCGAGCGTGTAGCTGTTGATGCAGCAGTCGACCTCCCCGCCCCAGTAGGGCAGGTCGTCGTACTCCCAGCGGCTGTTCCCGGCGAGCAGCTCTGCCGTGCCGGCCAGCGCGGTGGCGTCGAGCCCCCAGTCCCGGAGGGTCGTGAGCGTCCAGGTGGTCGCGGTCCAGGGCTGACCGTCCTCGTCCCCCTGGAAGTCGGCCGGGAAGTAGGCGCCGCCGGCCCACTGCCCGTCGGGATCCTGCTCCGCGAGCAGCTCGGCCCCGAACCCCTCCGTGGCGACACGGGCCCGGGTGGCGCGCCAGACGCCCTCGGGCACACCCGCGAGGTCCCGTTCGACCTGCCAGCGCAGCGCTGGATCAGAGTCGAGCAGCCAGTCGAGCAGCCCCGGTGCCACAGGACCAGGCTACTTTTCGGCAGACCTGTCCGCGAGGGCGTCGGAGTGGTCAGGAATCGAGAAGCGGTCCGGAACCGCGGAATCTAGCGTGCTGGTTATGGCACACATCGACTCCGTCACCCTCGAGGTGAACGACCTCAGCACCGCGCGTTCCTTCTACGACGCCGCGTTCGACCTGGTCGACCGGCTCCACCTCCGCGAGACCGACGCGCCCACCAGCGGGTTCCGCGGGTATCACCTGTCCCTCATCTCTTCCCAGCCGGGGGACGTCAACGCTCTGTTCGACGCCGCGGTCGCGGCCGGGGCCACCGTGCTCAAGCCCGTGACCAAGTCCCTGTGGGGCCACGGCGGCGTGGTCCAGGCACCCGACGGCGCCATCTGGAAGCTCGCGACGTCCGCCAAGAAGGACTCCGCGCCGGTCTCTCACAAGATCGACGAGATCGTGCTCCTCATCGGGTCCGACGACGTGTCCGCGAGCAAGAAGTTCTACGTCGAGCGCGGCCTGACGGTTGGCAAGAGCTTCGGCTCGTACGTCGACTTCAAGATGGGCTCCAGCCCGATCGGGTTCGGCCTGTACAAGCGGTCCGCACTGGCCAAGGACGGCGGGGTGGCTCCGGAGGGAACCGGATCGCACCGGATCGCAGTGCACAGCGACCTCGGGGAGTTCACGGACCCGGACGGGTTCGCCTGGGAGCCGGCTCCGGTGAGCCGGTAGCGCGCGGGCTCATCCGTCGATTGACCGAGAAGCCGTCCAAGGGAAAACGGCTGGACCTGTCGGCCAGCCTTCCGGCCTGCGAGACAATGTAGTAGTTTCTACTACGTGAGCGACAGCGAGGAGACCAGTCCGGCGGAACCGGACTGGAAGCACCGAGGTGACTACATCCGGACCAGATCAGCCCGGAAGGAGTCCACTGGGGAGACGAACATCGAACCGGAGTGGGCGAACGAGGCGTTCGCCGATCCGGCTGCCGTTGTGTTTTCCCCGGACCCAGCAGCGAAAATGGGCTTGTCGGATCGAACTATCGGTTGGTCGGAGACCGCCGGGCTCCTCATTACGGTGATCACCGTGCGCGAAGGTGACACCCTCTGGGGCGCGAACGCGTGGAAGTCCAACGACGTCGACCAGCGCCATTACCAGCGCGCAGAACAGACCACCGGTGAGGACCAAGCCAGTGGCGATCGGAAGGACAAGAAGCCATGAACGAGAAGAGCATCGAAGAGCTGCTGACCGAGGTCTCGCAGGAGTCCGAGGCTCGACGCCATGACCCGCTGCCGGACGACGCCGTGGGCACCCGGCGAGATGACAAGCCCGCTCCAAAGGTCCTGTCCGTACGCTTGACTGCCGACCAGTACGACCGTCTGGCCACGATCGCCGCCGCCCGAGACCTGCCGGTCTCGACCATGGCACGCCTGGCGATCCTGGAGGCGCTCGACCAGCACGCACGACCGGCCTCGGGACCAATCGATCTGAACACCATGACCGCCGCACTGCGCGAGGTCATCCGCCCTGAATTCCTCAAGGCCGGCTGACCCTGGCAGACCATCGCGCTGCCGATCAGCACCTCTGACGTGCCTGACCAGGCCGGCTCGCCATCATGCTCCGTCCAGCGCCCCGGCCACCAGCGAGCGCAGCGCCGGTACCACCTCGTCCTCGAACCACGGGTTCTTGGCCTGCCAGCGGAAGTTCAGCGGCGAGGGATGCACCAGCGGGATCATCGCCGGCAGGTACTCCGTGTACGCGCGCACGGTCTCGGTCAGGCTCGGCCTCGCCCGGCCCGCCAGGTAGTACTTCTGGGCGTAGCCGCCCACCAGGACCGTGAGCCGGAGGTCCGGCAGCTCGGCCAGGATCCGCTGGTGCCACAGCCCGGCGAAGTCCTTGCGCGGCGGCAGGTCACCGGAGGCACCCTTGCCCGGGTAGTAGAAGTCCATCGGGAGCAGCGCGATCACGTTCGGGTCGTAGAACTGCTCGTCGTCGACACCGAGCCAGGACCGCAGCTTCACACCGCTGGCGTCGTTCCACGGCACGCCGCTCTCCTGGGCCTTCCGGCCGGGCGCTTGTCCGACGACGGCGATCCGGGCGCCCGGCGCGGCGGTGTAGAGCGGCTCGTAGCCGAGGTCACGCGCCCAGGCATTGGACTGGTGCGCGGTGATCTCGGCCCGGATCTGGTCGAGAGTGCTGGGCACGGCTCTCCTTCACGTCTGCTGAAGCTCGGGCAGGGCTGCCCCGTGCGGTCCAGTCTGTCCCCCGTGCGAGCTACCCACGAGTGTCCACCCCGCGGTGACGATTCCGGACACCAGGCTCCATAGCGTTCGGGGTAGCCCGCGGCGCTCCGGCCGCGGCTTCTCGAACAAAGGAGTCATCGTGCGTCTGGTGTGGCAGCTCATAGCGGTAATGGCGGTCGCCTTCGCCGGCAACCAGGGTTCCATGGCGGTCCAGGGCAACCACTGGCTGGAGCTCGTCGTCGGTGTGGCCACGGCCGTGCTCGCGTTGCTCGTCTACGCCTGGGTGGTGCGGCGGACCGAGCGCCGCGCGCCGGTGGAGGTGGAGCTCAAGGGCGCCGCCCCCGGCATCAGCTGGGGCACGCTGCTCGGCATCGGCCTGTTCGGCGCCGTCATCCTGAACATCACCTTCCTCGGGGACTACACGGTCAACGGGCTCGGCACGACGTCGGGCGCGATCGGCCTGCTCGGCTTCATGGCCGCGGCCGCCGTCACGGAGGAGCTGATCTTCCGCGGCGTCCTGTTCCGCATCATCGAGGGCTGGACCGGCACCTGGATCGCCCTGACGCTGACCAGCGTGCTGTTCGGTGCTGCGCACCTCTTCAACCCCCACGCCACCCTGTGGGGCGCGCTCGCCATCGCCATCGAGGCCGGCGGCATGCTCACGGCCGCTTACGTCGCGACCCGCAAGCTGTGGGTGCCGATCGGTCTGCACTTCGGCTGGAACATCGCGGGGAGCGCGATCTTCAGCACCGAGGTCTCCGGCAACGACACCCCGCAGGGCCTGCTGGACGCCACGATGTCGGGCCCGATGCTGGTCACCGGCGGGGACTTCGGCCCAGAGGGAAGCGTGTACGCCGTGGGGTTCTGCGTGCTGGCGGCCGGGGTGTTCATGTGGCTGGCCCACCGGCGTGGCCACCTGGTCCCCCTCCGGCGCAGCGCGCGGTCGGGCATGGCCGCTACGCTCCCCCGGTGATCGATCTCCAGCAGGTCCTGGACCGGTGGCACCGGCTCGACGTCACGGTCCGGGACCTGCCGCTCGCGCTCGGGCTGGCCGGTGCGGCCTTCATGCCGATGCTGCGGGACTACGGGACGCAGGTCGGTGAGCTGCCCGCTCGTCCCCTCGACGGGTGGGCGGTCCTGGTGATCGCGCTCGAATGCCTTCCGCTCGCGGTGCGCCGGAGATGGCCGGCCGTGTGCATCGTGCTGGTGTCGCTCGGCTTCGCTGCCGGCCAGGTCCTGGGGTACCACACGTTCGCCGGTAACGCGCTGGGGATAACCCTGGTCAGCACCGGCGCCCACCTGGCGCAGCGGCGACGGCTGTTCGCCGTAGTCCTCTCCGTGGCCTACGTGGCGCTGGCGGTGGCGCTGGACCGGCTGGGCGGGGCCGAGCGGGTGGACGAGTACGTGACGTTCTTCCTGGCGATGGCTCTCGCCTGGGGTATCGGCTCGTGGCTGCGCTCCACCCGCGCGGCCGAGGCCGAACGCCGGCTCCGGGTCGCCGAGGAGACGCGCACCGCCGAGCGCACGCGGATCGCCCGCGAGCTGCACGACGTGGTGACCCACCACGTGACGGCGATGGTGGTGCAGACGGAGTCCGCCCGCTATCTGACCGGCGCTCCGGACCGCCTCGACGAGACCCTCGGTGCGGTCGCCGACACGGGCCGGCGGGCCATCGGCGACCTGCGACACCTCCTGGACCTGCTGGATCCCGGACATGACGACGCCGCCGTCGGCACGCCGTCCCTCCGGGAGCTGCGCACGCTCGTCGAGCAGAGCCGGCGGTCCGGGCAGCCCGTCGAGCTCACGGAGGAGGGCACGCCGTCGGAGTCGGCCGGGAGCGCCGAGCTGGTCGCGCACCGGGTGGTGCAGGAGGCCCTCACGAACGCGCTCAAGCATGCGCACGGCAGCCCGACGGCGGTGGGCGTGCGCTACGACGAACGGGAGATCACCGTGGAGGTCACGACGGCCGGGGCGGCGGCTGGACAGCAGGCGGGGCGCCCCGCGCCCGCGCCCGGCGGCAGCGGCCGGGGACTCGTAGGTCTCCGCGACCGGGTGGACGCTCTGGGCGGTGAGTTCGGCACGGACCACCGGGCCGACGGCGGGTTCGTCGTCCGGGCGCGCATCCCGACCGGGGGCACGACGTGAGCCTGGCGACCCGGGTCCTGGTGTGCGACGACCAGGCGCTGATCCGTACCGGGTTCGCGACGATCATCGATGCCCAGCCCGACCTCGAGGTGGTGGGCGAGTGCGGCGACGGGCGAGCCGCCGTCGACCTCGCCGGCCGGCTGGACCCCGACGTCGTGGTGATGGACGTCCGGATGCCCGTGCTCGACGGCATCGAGGCGACGCGCCTGCTCGCCGGCGCCGGCGTGGAGCACCCCGTCAAGGTGCTCGTGGTGACGACGTTCAACCTGGACGAGTACGTCTACGAGGCGCTGCGCGCGGGGGCCAGCGGGTTCCTGCTCAAGGACGCTCCGGCGGGGCAGCTGTTGCACGGCATCCGCACCGTCGCGGCCGGGGCCGCGCTGCTGGCGCCCGAGGTGACCAGGCAGCTCGTCGGCAGGTACGCGGCGCGGATCCGACCCACCGGACACCACGTCGACACCGCGCTGACGCCGCGGGAGCTGGAGGTGCTGCGCCTGATCGCCAACGGCCTGTCGAACGGTGAGATCGCCGCGACCCTGGTGATCAGCCAGGAGACGGTCAAGACGTACGTGTCCCGGCTCCTGGCCAAGCTCAACCTGCGGGACCGCGTGCAGGCGGTGGTCTACGCCTACCGCAACGGTCTGGTGACCTGAGACCGGTGCCGCTCGGCCGGCTGCCGCTCCTCAGGGCCGCGGCGCCCGGTCAGCGGCGCCCGGTCAGCGGCGCCCGGTCAGCGGCGCCCGGTCAGCGGCGCCGGCGTTCGTCGGCGAACGCGAGGATCTGGGGAACCGCCCGCTCGACGAACGCGTCGAAGTCGCGCGGCTCGGTGTACAGGTGCACCGACAGGCGCAGGTAGCCCACGCCCCCGATGCTCGTGAAGGCCGACTCGACGCCGGCCAGGTCGAGCAGGCGCCGGCGTAGCTCGTCGGCGTCCCTGCGGTCCCGGCCGAGCCCCTCGGGCAGGCGCAGCAGCCGCATCGACACGACGGGCAGGCCGACGTCGGTGGCGACCGGGGCGTCCACGTGGGGCTGAAGGGCCGCGCCGATGACGGCGGCGCCGTGGTCGGCGAGCGCTGCCATGGTCTCGCGTGTCCGCGCCCAGCCGTACTCCCGCTCGATGAACTCGATCGCGCGCGGGGAGGCGATGTAGCTGGTCGTGTCCAGGGTGCCCTGGCGGTCGAACCGCTCGGGGTAGCGCTCCTCGGCACCCCAGGAGTCGATGAGCGGCCACAGGTCGTCGCGGTCGGTGGCCTCGGTGACGAGCAGCGCGGTGCCGCGGGGCGCACAGGGCCACTTGTGCAGGTTGCCGAACCACCAGTCCGCGCCCGCGACGGCCGCGGCGTCCTCGACGAGGCCCGCGGCGTGCGCGCCGTCCACCAGCACGCGGGCGCCGCGCTCGTGCGCGAGCTCGGTGATCCGTGCGGTGGGGAGCAGGCGCGCCGTGGGCGAGGTGATCTGGTCGACGACGACCAGGCGCACGGCGTCGGTCAGCTCGGCCCGGAACTGGTCGACCACCTCGTCGGCCGTGGCGGCGAGCGGGACGGAGACCGTGCGCACCCGGGCGCCGAAGCGGCGCGCGAGCCGGTGGGCGCCCATGGTGATGGCGCCGTACCCGTGGTCGCTGACGAGGATCTCGTCGCCGGGCTCCAGGCGCAGCGCGTTGAGCACCACCGTCGCTGCCGCCGAGGCGTTCGGCACGAAGGCCGTGTGCTCGGCCCGGGCGCCGACGAAGGGTGCCACCTCGTGCCGGGCGGCGGCGACGAGCTCGGGAGCACGGGGGAACCACGCCACGGGGCTCAGGTCCGCCTGCCGGCGCAGCTCGTCCTGGTGGCGCACCACCTCGGTGGGCACCGCACCGAACGAGCCGTGGTTGAGGTGCACGATCTTCTGGTCCAGCGGCCAGGCGTCGCGGGCCGGCCCGCCGGATGCCAGGCGTACGGGCAGTGGGACCGGCGCCGTGCGGGTCGGATCCATCAACGCTCCTTCGGTGGTCGTCGGACAACCATGGCAGGTGACCGTACCGGGAGCCCCGCACGTCTCACGGCTGCCGCGCACACCGCTCACGCAGGCGCCTCACGCGCGTCCGTCCGCCGGTCCCAGGTAGCGGAGCACGGCCAGCACCCGGCGGTGGTCCGCGGCGTCATGCGGCAGCCCCAGCTTCTGGAAGATCGCGGCGACGTTCTTCTCCACCGTCTTCTGGGAGAGGAACAGCGTCTCCGCGATGCCGCCGTTGGAGCGGCCCTGCGCCATGAGGGCGAGCACCTCCCGCTCCCGGGACGTCAGCCGTGCCGGCCCGGTGTGCCGGTCCGCCGCGCCCATGAGCTGCGAGACCACCTCCGGGTCGAGCACCGTCTCGCCCCCCGCCACCCGGGCGAGCGCCACGGTGAACTCCCCCACGTCGACCACCCGGTCCTTGAGCAGGTAGCCCACGCCGCGGGCATCGCCGGCGAGCAGCACGTTGACGTACCTCGTCTCCACGTACTGGGAGAACAGCAGCACGGGCAGCCGCGGGTACCGGTCCCGCAGGGCGACCGCCGACCGCAGGCCCTCGTCGGTGAACGTCGGCGGCATGCGGATGTCCGCCACGACGATGTCGGGCGGCGTCTCCTGCCCCGTGAGGCGCTCGACCTCGCGCTCCAGGCTCTCGCCGTCCGCCACCGCGGTCACCTCGTGCCCGCGTCGCCCCAGCAGCGCGGCGAGCCCGTCGCGCAGGATCGCGGAGTCCTCCGCGAGCACCACCCGCAGGCCGCCCGCCGCCGCGTCCGACCCGGTCATGCGGTGACGCCGCGGTCGGTGGACGTGGTCGTCGCACCGGTCGCCGGAGCGGTACGGGCGCGGGACGCCCGGGTCGCCGGCAGCGTGATGGTCACGAGGGTCGGGCCACCGGGAGGGCTGGACAGGTCGAGCGTGCCGTCGACCGACCGGACCCGCTCGGTCAGACCGGTCAGGCCGGAGCGCAGCCCGGAACCGTCGGGCGGCACCACGGACGCGCCACCGCGGCCGTCGTCGCGCACGCGGATCCGCAGCACCCCGGTCTCACCACGGGTGCCCGTGTCGACCTGCACCTCGACACCCGAGGCGCGGGAGTGCTTGGCCGCGTTGGTGACCAGCTCGGCGATCGAGAAGTAGACGATCGACTCGATCGCCGGTGCGAGGCGGCCCGGCGCCTCCACACCCGGGTCGACCTGCACCCTGACCGGCAGCGGAGCCCGTGCGGCGAGGGTCTCCAGCGCCACCACCAGACCGCTGTCCAGGGCCGGCGGGTGGATACCGCGCGCCAGCTCACGGAGCTCGGCCAGCGCGTCCTTGGTCGAGGAGTGCGCGACCTCGAGCAGCTCGGCGACCGCGTCCGTCCCACCGCTGACCAGCTGCTCGCGCGCCTCGCCGAGCTGCATGCCGACGGCGACCAGGCGGGCCTGCGTGCCGTCGTGCAGGTCCCGTTCGATACGGCGCAGGCGGGCGTCGGCGTCCTCCACCGCGCCCGCGCGGGAACCCTCCAGCTCCGCGATCCGCAGGCTCGCCGACGTCGGCCCGAGCAGCGCCGTGGCCAGGATCTTCAGCAGGGTGACGGACAGCCACTGCACCCACGGCCACAGGAGCAGGCCGAGCAGGCCGCCGCCCGCGACCAGGACGAGGCCGGGCAGGGTGTGCCAGAAGTCGTCCATGGCCAGCTCCGCCGGCAGGAGGCGGAACCACGACCAGTACGTCACGCTGCCGAGCCCCAGGACCAGGAACGCGGTGCTCGCGACGAGCCCGGCGAGCGACACCGGGAGCGACACGACCATGAACAGCAGAGCTCGCCAGCCCGCGGCGTCGCCGAGGAGACCGCCGAGCGTGCGCCAGAAGCCGCTGTGCGACCGGCGGGGCAGTGGCGCGCGCACGTCGGTGTCGAGGAGGTCGCGCAGCAGCCCACGGTAGGTGGCGCCCCAGCTGCGCCCGCCCACCACGAGCCAGCCGGCGCTGAACAGCCCGACGACGGTCACCGCCGTCACCGCCGTGAAGGCGATGGTGAAGAGCACGTACGCGAACGCGAAGGGCGCCAGCAGCAGCATGAGCCACAGGTAGCCGTAGGCGCGCCACGTGGCGGACGAGAGCGGCGCGGTCAGGAGCCACGTCCTGCCCGGAGGGACGCCGTGCCGTGAGGACCGGTCGAGGGTCATGGTCGTCATGGTGCCAGGCTCCCCGCTGCCGCGCCGTCGGACCAGGGTGTTCACCCTCCCCGGCGGTAGGGCTGTCCCCCGTACCGCCCCGGAGGGCGGTACGGGGGCGGCGGTCAGCTCCCGACGTGCGGAGGCAGGGTGAGAGCGGTGTGCGCCGGGCGACCGGTCCTCGGGGGCGAGCCGGCCGCGCTCGCGGCGGCGAGGCCGCGAAGCCGGGCGTTACGCCGTTCGAGCGCTTCGGCGGTGGTCGGGAAGAGCGCCGCGTCGCCCGCGCCGACCTGTGCCTGGTTGAGCTCGACGAAGTCGCGCACGTCACGTTCGTAGGCGGCGAAGGCGCTGGTGTGGTCGCCGTGGTCGGCGAGCGAGCGGGCGAGCAGGTAGCCGCCGACGAGGGCGAGGCTGGACCCTTGCCCGGTCAGGAACGACGGGGCGTACGCGGCGTCACCGAGCAGCGCGACCCGGCCGCTGTGCCAGCGCGGCATGCGGATCTGGCTCACGGTGTCGAAGAACGCGTCGTCCGCCGTGCCCAGGGCGGCCACCATGGCCGGGATCTCCCAGCCGTCACCGGCGAAGGCCGACGCGACGAGGTGACGGAGCGCCTCGGGGTCCCGGCGCACCTCGTCCGCCGGTTCCGGGTGAGCGACGTTGAGGAAGGCGTGCAGCTCGTCACCGTCCCCGACCGCGTAGAGCGCCGCCGCCCTTCCGGGAGCGTTCCACAGCACGACCTCGCGGGAGAGCCCCCACGTGTTGGGCACCGTGAAGATGGCGAAGCAGTACCCCAGGTAGTGGTGGAACTGCTCCTCGCGGCCGAAGACGAGCTCCCGGGTACGAGAGTGCAGCCCGTCCGCACCCAGGACCACGTCGAAGCTGCGCCGGGCGCCGCTGCGGAAGGTGACGTCGACGCCGTGCTCCAGGTCCGCGAGCGCCTCGACGGAGTCGTCGAAGAGGAACTCCACGTCGTCACGGACCGTGCCGTACAGGAGCTCGGTCAGGTGCCCACGCGGCACCTCGACGTCGTGGCCCTCCGCTCCCCCGGCCACCGCCTGCGGAGGGACCACCGCCGCCGTGCTGCCGTCGGCGTCGAGGAACGTCATGCGGCGCGACGCGATGTCCGCCGCCCGGAGCCCGGGCAGGATCCCGGTCCGGCGGGCCACCTCCACGGCGGTGCCACGTACGTCGATCGGGTAGCCGCCGCTCCGGGGTGCTGCTGCCTTCTCCACCACCGTCACCGCGAAGCCGTACCGGTGCAGCCAGGAGGCCACGGTGAGGCCGGCGATGCTCGCACCGGACACCAGGACGGTGCCCTTGGCGGGGGTGCTGGTCGTTCGTGGGGCGATGCGCGGGTTCATTCGTGGGCTCCTTCGTCGATGCGGTGACGTTCGGGGGACGGCGTCGAGGGTGACGGCGTCGGAGAGAGGGGTGCCGGCGGCGTCGGGACGCGGCGCGCGTGGGTGGTCCGGACGAGCGTGCCGGCCAGCACCGCGGCGACCGCGAACGCGCCGCAGGCGGTGGCGATGTAGCCGAACACGCCCGTGGCCGAGTTGGCCGCCTCGCCGGCCACGTCGACAGTGGTCGAGGAGAGCACGGCGGCGCCCACGAAGTTGAAGACCACGGCGCCGACCGAGACCATCACCATGACGAGGCTCGAGACGATGCCCTGTCGTTCGGGGGACGCGACGCTGCCCGCCATGTTGAAGCCGGACGTCCCGAGCGCCCCGACAGTGATCCCCAGCAGGAATCCGCAGCAGAGCGCGACGGGCAGCCAGGAGGCCCCGAGGAACATCCCGGCGGTCGCTGCCGTCCCGAGGAGGACCGCCCCGGCCAGCGTCGGCGCCGGACCGAGGCGGGTGGCCAGCCATCCGGACACCGGGCCGCCGAGCGTGACGCCGATGCCCGGCGCCGCGAGCAGCAGAGCCACCGAGCCCTGGTCGGCCAGGCCGTAGCCGAGCCCCTGGCCGGCCGAGACGTCGGTGATGAGGGGAATGAGCTGCAGCATGCTCTGGTACGAGCCGGCGGCGAGGAACACCACGAGGAGCGTGAGCACCAGGGGACCGCTGAGGTCCCGGACGTCGATCAGCGGGTCGGGCTTGCGGCTCGACACCAGGAACCACCTGGTCAGGGCGGCCACGCCGCCGAGGAGGAGCGCCAGCGGGCCGACGGCGAGCCAGCCGAGGTCGGAGCCCAGGCTGACGTAGCCGAGCACCCCGGCGAGCCCTCCGCCGAGCAGCAGTGCCCCGCCGATGTCGATCCTGCCCGGGGTCCGGATCAGCGACTCGGGAACGAGGTGGCGCACGCAGATCGCCATCGCCGCCGCGACGGCTGCCCCGATGACGAACAGGATCTGGAAGCCGAACTCCACGGCGAGCTGCTCGATGAGGAAGCGGGACGCGATGTTGAGGACCGCGGCGCCCGAGGTCACGACGCCCACGATGATCATCGCGATGCGCGGTTCGCAGACGCTCCGGACGATGGCGACGGACAGGAACATGGCCGCCAGGGCCGCTCCCTGGAGCAGGCGGCCTGCCACGAACACCACGAGGTTGGGCGCCAGCGCACACACGACGGCGCCCGCGCAGCTGATGAGCAGCGTCAGCACGAGCACCTTGCGCTTGCCGTAGATGTCGGCGCTCTTGCCGAGCAGGGGCGCCCACATCACGCCCGCCAGCATCGTGGTGGCGTTGAGCCACGCCGCCTGGTCGGTGTCGAAGTGGTCGAGCATCTCCGGGAGCACGACCAGCGGCGCGGTGATGGCCGAGTCGACCACGAAGTTCACCAGGGCGAGGACGGCCACCAGGCCGATGAGCCGCGCGTTCCATCTCGTGTGCAGGGCAGGTCCGGGTTCGGGGCCGGTACGGTCGAGGGTTCTCGTCGTCATGCCGTCAGGCTCCCGCGGGGCCGAACGGGTGGGACAGGGTGTGCACCCTCGTCAGGGGTAGGGGGTTCCCTCCTGCTGTTCCCGGCCTGCTGTTCCCGGCCTGCTGTTCCCGGTCTCCGGGAGGCGGGCCGGCCCGGCATGCCCGAGCGTGCGGGTGACCGCCCGCTCAATACATCCCGGCTTCGCCGAGCAGGGCGTCGCGGTTGGTCCGGACGAACGCCTTCAGCGCGGCGGGCACCAGGTCGATGTGGGCGAGCGCACCGTCGTCGTGCAGGTCCACGTGCTCCACGTCGTAGGTGCCGCGAACCGGCTCCTGGAACTCCGGGCCGCACCGCAGGCCCAGGTCCATCGACACGAGCCGCGTCAGAAAGTAGTGGTGCACCGCGATCCCGGTGTCCTTGGGCTGGGACGCCAGGAACACCTGCCGGACGATCTTCGCCGTGGCGCCGAGCTCCTCGAACAGCTCCCGGTGCAGCCCGTCCTCGACCGAGGTGTCCCCCCGCTCGACACCGCCACCTGGTGTCACCCAGTAGGGGGCGCGTCCCCGGACCGTCCGCTTGATCACCACGAGCCGCCCGGCGTCGTCCAGCAGGATCGCTCGCGCCGTGCGCCGCACCACGACCGGCGGGACGGTCGAGACCGCCGGGACCTCGTCGACGACCGGCGCCTGGCGCAGGTAGCCCTCGAACAGCGGGCCGCCCGCCGCGTCGAGCGTCGCGCGCGCCACGGCGACCATGGTCCGGTCGTCGTGCCGGGCGGCCACCCATCGGGCGGCGTACCCGGGATCCCAGTCCCGCAGCTCACGCAGCAGCCACTTACCGCCGCCGTCCCACCTCCCGGCCGCAGCCAGGGCCAGGTGTCCGACCCGTTCCCACAGCACCGACCGCACCACGTCCGCCTCGCCGCCGTCCCGCGCGTACGCGAGGTCGTCCAGCAGGTCCGTCACGCCGTACCGGCCGTCCTCCAGCGCGGTGTCCGACGCCGGCCCCGGGCCCGCGTCCAGCAGTGCCTGGCACTCTGCCTTCAGCGCGGTGACGTCGGCGTCCCCCGCCACGTGCACGCCGGTGGCGATCATCCGTGCCAGCGTGGGCTTGCGACGCGCCGTCTCCTGCTCGATGAACCACCGGTGCCCCGCCTCGCCGTTGACGAACAGCTCCACCGGCCAGCCGCGCCAACGCACCGAGTCGCGGTGCCCGACGGCGTCGTCGGGCACGCACACCACGATGTCCAGGTCCGACCCGGCCGTCCGAGCGCCCGGATCGAGGACGCTGCCGGCCAGCAGCGCCCATCGCGCCTCGGGGTAACGGTCGGCGACGAGCGCGGCGGCATCGGCGATGGGGTCCACGGCAGCCATCCTCGGGTACCGGAGCGAACGGACCTATACGTCACCGTGAACTCGCGGCCTCCGCTGCGGGACGGCGCTCCCCGGACGCGTCCCGACATGACGATGGCCCGAACCCACGTCTCGTGAGTTCGGGCCATCTCGATGTCCTGCGACATCCCACACGTAGCGGGGACAGGATTTGAACCTGTGACCTCTGGGTTATGAGCCCAGCGAGCTACCGAGCTGCTCCACCCCGCGATGACACCCTCGGGTGCGGACCAAAGGTACCACGCACGAGCCCTCGGACCGTTACCTCTGGTACCGGTCGGCGCCGCGAACGGTGCGCGTTGCCTGTCGGACCACCTCAAATCACCTGGTGTCACGACTGCCCCCGTGACACGCTCGGTGACGCAAAGACGCCCTTACGAGGAGGCAGGTGTGTTGAAGCTGCACGAGCCGGTGCCTGCCGAGCTGCGCACCAGCGAGTTCGCCCTACGCCCGATCACGGCGGAGGACGCCGCGATGGATCATGACGCCGTCATGGAGACGCGGGAACACCTGCGGTTGTGGGAGCAGTCGTCGTGGCCGGAGGACGACTTCACCGTCGAGGCGAACCGCGCGGACGTCCTCGACCTCGAGCAGCGCCACGCGGCGGGGCGCGCGTACACGTACACGGTGCTCGACCCGCTCGGCACCGAGTGCTTGGGCTGCGTCTACGTCTTTTCCACGGACGCCACCTTCCTCACCAGGGCGGCGGTGACGCCGGTCGCCGACGACGCGTGGGCGGACGTCCAGGCGGTCATCTATTTCTGGGCGCGACGGTCGCGCATGGAGACCGGCCTGGACGGGCGCCTGCTCTCCGCCCTGCGCACCTGGTTCGCCGAGGCGTGGCAGCTCGACCGCACCGTGTACGTCACCAACGAACAGTTCACGCAGCAGGTCGGTCTCATCGAGCGCACGGGTCTGACGCGCCGGTTCGAGCTGGTCGAGCCGAACAAGTCCGGTACCTACCTCGCGTTCGGCTGAGCCCGCCCCATCCCCCGATCACAGTGCTCCGTTGACCGCCGCTCCCGCATCGCTATATTGACGACGTGCCTGATGGCGGCTATGACGCGTTCATCTCCTACAACCACGAGGCGGACGGCCCGGTCGGGCCTGCCCTGCGCGATGGGCTGCACCTCTTCGCCCGGCCGTGGAACCGGCTGCGGGCGCTGCGCGTGTTCTGCGACCGGCGGGCGATGGACCCGGCCGAAGGGCTGTGGACCACGATCCGGCAGGCGCTGGACGCCTCCCGCTTCCTGATCCTGGTGGCGTCGCCGGGAGCCGCCGGCTCCAGCTGGGTCGGACGCGAGGTCGACCACTGGCGGCAGACCGGGCCGCGCCGTCCGATCCTCATCGTGCGGACCGCCGGGGAGATCGTCTGGGACCCGGCCGCAGGGGATTTCGACTGGGAACGGACGACGGCCCTCCCCCGTGCACTCAGTGGCTGGTTCACCGAGGAGCCGCAGTGGGTGGACCTGCCGTCCGGTAGCGGTGGCCTGAGCCTGCGCGATCCGGCCTTCCAGGACGCGGTCGCGACGCTCGCTGCGTCGCTGCATGGCCGGCCCAAGGAGGATCTGCTCGGCGAGGACGTGCGCCAGCACCGCAGTGCGCAGAGCTTCCGGCGGGCGATGTGGGCGGCGCTGTCGGTCGTCGCGCTGGTCGCCGTCGGGGCTGCCGTCTGGGCCTCTGCCGAGCGCTCGAACGCCATCGGCCAGCGCGACAAGGCACTGGCGAGCTCCCTCGTCTCCGAGGCGCGCACCGTGCAGGACACACAGCCGGGCCTTGCCCGTCAGCTCCTCGCGACCGCGCACGATCTCGCGCCGACACCGCAGGCGAAGTCGGCGGTGGTGGCCGCCGACGAGATACCTCGCGAGCTCACCATGCAGGCGAGTGCGCTCGCGTACGACGCGGACGGCACCGTGCTCGCCGTCGCACGCTCGGGACGTAGCGAGTCGGGACCGTACCCCGAGATCGTCTCGCACGTCTGGCTCTACGACGCGGAGACCCTTGAGGTGCTGCACGACTGGTCCCTGGAAAGCCACGAGGACATCCCGGAGCTGCAGTTCGCGGCGGACGGGCTGCTCGTCCTGTCACACGGTGACGACATCCTGGTCATGGATGTGTCCGACCTACGAGCGCCCGTCGAGCACACCCGCTACTCCGCGCCGTCGGTCCTGGGGAACGTGCTGGACGTCGCCCCTGACGGGCAGACGCTCGCCGCCGGGTCGAGGGACGGGACGATCCGCCTGTGGTCGCTCGCGAACCCGGCCGACGAGCCGCTGGTGGTCTCGTCCCCGTGCACTGCCGAGGACGGGGTGCACCAGGTGCGGTTCGCACGCTCGGGAAGTCTTCTCGCGACCGGGTGTGGCCTCGGTCCGGACGCCACCTTGAAACTCTGGGACGTCGGCGATCCGCGCCCGATCGCGCAGGCGTCCGCGACGGTGGACGGGATCCGCAGCTTCGAGATGGGGCCGGACGGGCGAGGGCTGGTCGCGGAGACGGACGACGGACTCGTGCACTGGGGCATCGCCTCGTCGGGTGACCTGCGCGAGCCCAGGCGGCTGCCGCTGCCGTTGGGGTATGGCGGTTACGTCTCCGACCTTGCCTATGGGGAGCGCGGCCGGGTCGCCGCTGTCAGCGACGGCGGGTTTGCTCGGGTATGGGACGTCGCGGACGATCCGGCGCTGCTCGCCGAGCTCCCGCTGCCGGACTTCGACTCCGCCAACTCCGACGCCATGGTCTTCGCCCCCGGCGCCCGTGCGCTGGTGGTGGGCTCGCGGGGGTCCAACGCCGGACCGGATGCCGCCCCGGGCGACGGTACGGTCCGCATCTGGCACGTGGCGGACCCGCTGGAGCGGCGGGCCCGGGCGTCGATCCCTGCCTCGGACGCAGGGCTCGCGGTCGGCCCGGACGGACGCACCCTTGCGGGCTTTGTCGACAGCTCCGTGTACGTCGCCGACGTCTCCGACCCGCTGCGCCCCGAACCCCTGGCAGGAGACGCGGTCGACGTCGGGCCGGGCGAGAGCGCCTCCCTTGCCGAGGCGGTCTCGGCGATCAGCCCGGACGGCGACACCTTGGCCATCGCTCGGGAGGGCACTGTCGACGTCGTCGACATCTCCGACCGTGCGCATCCTCGGCACGTCGTCGAGTGGCCGGCCGGCATCCCGCAGTCCGTGGCGTTCCGACCTGACGGCGATCTGCTCGCCGTCGGGACGTTCAACGGCGCGGTCCACCTCTACGATCTGACGGCCCCCGACCAGCCTCAGCCCGCGGGTCAGATCCCGACGGTCGGGTTCTCCCTCGCGTTCCTGCCCGACCGGCCGGTCGTGGCGGTCTCCGGTGGGTTCTCCTCCCGGATCGAGCTCTGGGACGTGTCCTCAACCGGGTCGCCACGGAAGCTCTCGGACGACCGGAGCCACACTTACCAGGTCTCCGAGATCGACGCCGCCCGCGACGGGCTGCTCGCCAGCGCTGCCCGGGACAGCAGCGTCCGCACATGGCGTGTCGACGGCGACCGGCTCATCGAGCAGTCGGTCGTCACCGACTCCGGCGACGTCAACGACCTGGTTCTCTCCGCGGGCGGCACACGGCTGGCCACCCTCGGTCGCGACGAGACCCTGCGGGTCTACAGGCTGGACGACGGCGTACCGACGCTCGACCTCAGCCTCCCTGTGGCGGGCACGGCCGAGGACCTTGTCGGGTTCGTCGGCGAGAACGCGCTCGCTGTCCAGACGACGCACGGAGCGGTCGACATCTGGGACCTCGACCTGTCCTCCGCGCTCGAACGACTCTGCTCCGGGACCGGGAAGACGATCACCGAGCAGCAGTGGAACCGCGTCCTGCCGGATATCTCCTACGATCCGCCCTGCTGACCCGACGACGGCGGCCGTCGTCGCCGACCAGGGTGGATCACACCTTCGAACTTCCCCGATATAACGATGACGCGAGACATCTATCAACGATGTCCCGCGTCATCACATGGTGGGCCCGGAGGGATTCGAACCCCCGACATCCACGGTGTAAACGTGGCGCTCTAACCAACTGAGCTACGAGCCCCGGCAGCGGACCACAATACCCGGCCCACGACCCGAACCAAGCCTACTTTTCCGACCTGGTCCGTATCGCCGGCCAGGTCAGATCTCCGCGACCGCCCGGCGGTAGTCGTCCAGGTGGCGTGCCTGCCCCCGTGGGTTGACGACGCACCACCGGATGATCCCGTCCTCGTCGATCAGGAACGACCCGCGCAGCGCGTGCCCGGCACCCTCGTCGAGCACGCCGTAGTCGCGCGCCACCTCGCCGTGCGGCCAGAAGTCCGACAGCAGGTCGAACTGGTAGCCCTCCGCCGCCTGCCACGCCTTGAGCGTGAACACGGCGTCGGTGGACACCACGAGCAGACGTACCCCGGCCGTCTCGAAGTCCTCGATGTTGTCGCGCAGCTCGCACAGCTCACTGGTGCAGGTGCCCGAGAACGCGAACGGGACGAAGACCACGAGCACCGGCGCTCCACGCAGGTCCGACAGCGTGGTCGGGGTGCCGTGCGTGTCGGGCAGCGTGAAGTCGGGTGCGGGGTCACCCGGCTTCAGCGTCACCGCTGGAGCGTTCGGTGTGGCGGCGGACTCAGTCATGGCTCCCCAAGCTGTCAGACCCTCACTTGCCGCGGCCCCGGTAGGCGAGCCGCGTTGCCGACCAGTCCGGCGCGATCGCGAACGTGCTGGTGGTCTGCAGGCCGGCGGTGGTAGCCGCCTCCTGGATGTCGCTGTGACCCACCTCGCCGTCGCGCCCGGGCTTGGGCGTGAGGATCCAGATGAGACCGCCGTCGTCCAGGACGGTCAGTACATCGACCAGCGCGTCGGTGAGGTCGCCGTCGTCCTCCCGCCACCAGAGGATGACGCCGTCGGTCACGTCACCGAAGTCCTCGTCCTCCAGCTCGCTGCCGATGATCTTTTCGATGTCGGCCCGGAGTGCTTCGTCGACGTCGTCGCCCCAGCCGAACTCCTGCACCACCTGGCCGGCCTCGAAACCGAGGCGCCCCGCGCCCTGGGTGTCCGTGCTCACTTGGTTGATCGTCCCTCTCTCTGTCCGGCACTGTCTGCCGGGTCGTATGCCTGTTCTGTCGGTCCTGCGGCGGACCCTCCGTCGCCAAAGGTAGTGCACGCACCCCGGCCATGCCTCGCAACCAGGTCGCGTGGTGTCTTTTTGATGAATCGATGAGACCTGGGCAACGAGCAAGTCATGCACTGAGTCTCAGTATTGCGATACCCCGTATCAATACTGGTGCGAACTGGTACAGACGTAACGCAGATCACGCACTCTTGACCGCCCTATGGTGTGAGCGCACGCTGTGAGGGGACAGAATGGCTAGGACCACCTGTGCGTGGGCGTGCACAGTCGCAACCCCAGCTGTGGCGACGCTACGCCGACGCGACGGGTCCTGACGAGGCGGCGGGGAGCGCGAACCGCGACCGCGCCGCGCGACACCGAGAGAGGTTGCTGGTGGCTTCGTTTGACGAGACCGGACCGCTGATCAACGGTCTGCTCAGCGCCGTACCTGATATCGACCCGGCCGAGACCGATGAATGGGTCGAGTCATTTGACGGGCTGATCGACGACAAGGGCGGACCCCGCGCCCGGTACGTCATGCTCAACCTGTTGCGGCGGGCGCGAGAGCGGAATGTGAGCATCCCCGCGTCGATGGCGACGCCCTACGTGAACTCCATCGGAGTGCACGAGGAACCGTACTTCCCGGGTGATGAGGCCATGGAGCGCCGCTATCGCTCGTGGATCCGCTGGAACGCAGCGGTCATGGTGACCCGCGCCCAGCGCGAGGGCCTCAGCGTCGGCGGGCACATCTCCTCGTACGCGTCGGTTGCGACGCTCTACGAGGTGGGGCTGAACCACTTCTTCCGGGGGAAGGACCATCCCGGCGGTGGTGACCAGATCTACTTCCAGGGCCACGCCTCCCCCGGCGTCTACGCCCGGGCGTACCTCGAGGGCCGCATGTCCGCGGACCAACTCGACGGTTTCCGCCAGGAGAAGTCGCACCCGGGTGGCGGCCTGCCGTCCTACCCGCACCCGCGGCTCATGCAGGACTTCTGGGAGTTCCCGACCGTCAGCATGGGCCTCGGCCCGGCGTCGGCCATCTACCAGGCCTGGACCAACAAGTACCTGCACAACCGCGGGATCAAGGACACGAGCCAGCAGGACGTCTGGGCCTTCCTCGGCGACGGCGAGATGGACGAGCCGGAGAGCCGCGGCATGATCCAGCACGCCGCCCAGCAGCAGCTGGACAACCTGACGTTCGTCGTGAACTGCAACCTGCAGCGCCTCGACGGGCCGGTCCGCGGCAACGGCAAGATCGTGCAGGAGCTGGAGGCCCAGTTCAAGGGCGCCGGCTGGAACGTCATCAAGGTCGTGTGGGGCCGCGAGTGGGACGCCCTGCTCAACGCCGACAAGGACCGTGCGCTGGTCAACCTCATGAACGTCACCCCTGACGGTGACTACCAGACCTACCGCGCGGAGTCCGGCGCGTTCATCCGCGAGCACTTCTTCGGGCGCGACCCGCGCACGAAGGCCCTCGTCGAGAACATGACCGACGAGGACATCTGGAACATGAAGCGCGGCGGGCACGACTACCGCAAGCTCTACGCCGCGTACTCCGCGGCGCGCGCGCACACGGGCCAGCCGACGATCATCCTCGCGCACACCGTGAAGGGCTACGGCCTGGGCTCGGGCTTCGCCGGCCGCAACGCGACGCACCAGATGAAGAAGCTCAAGGGCGACGACCTCAAGACGCTGCGCGACTCGCTCCGCATCCCGATCTCGGACGCCGAGCTCGAGGCAGACCCGTACCTGCCGCCGTACTACCACCCCGGACAGGACTCGCCGGAGATCCAGTACATGCTGGAGCGGCGCCGTCAGCTCGGCGGGTTCGTGCCAGAGCGCCGCACCGCGAAGAAGACGCTCCCGCTGCCGGAGGACAAGACGTACGAGCTGCTGAAGAAGGGCTCCGGCACGCAGCAGGTCGCCACCACCATGGCGTTCGTGCGGCTGCTCAAGGACCTCTTCAAGGCGAAGGACTTCGGCAACCGCATCGTGCCGATCATCCCGGACGAGGCTCGCACCTTCGGTCTGGACTCGATCTTCCCGAGCGCGAAGATCTTCAACACGCTGGGTCACAACTACCTGGCCGTGGACCGTGAGCTCATGCTGAGCTACAAGGAGTCCGAGCAGGGCCAGATGATGCACACCGGCATCAACGAGGCCGGTTCGGCCGCCGCGTTCCAGGCGGTGGGCACGTCGTACGCGACGCACGGCGAGCCGATGATCCCGTTCTACATCTTCTACTCGATGTTCGGGTTCCAGCGCACGGGCGACCAGTTCTGGGCGGCCGGCGACCAGATGACGCGCGGCTTCATCATCGGCGCCACCGCGGGCCGCACCACGCTGACCGGCGAGGGCCTGCAGCACGCCGACGGCCACTCGCCGCTCATCGCGGGTACCAACACCGCCGTCGTGCAGTACGACCCGGCGTACGGGTACGAGATCCGGCACATCGTGCGGGACGGCATCGAGCGCATGTACGGCGACGGGTCCGACGGCCGGGACCAGGACGTCATGTACTACCTCACGGTGTACAACGAGCCGATGGTGCAGCCGGTCGAGCCGGAGGACGTCGACATCGAGGGCATCAAGCGCGGCATCCACCGCGTCTCGGTGTCCGACGCCGACGGCCCCAAGGCCCAGCTCCTCGCCTCCGGCGTGGGCGTGCCGTGGGCGCTCGAGGCGCAGCAGCTCCTCAAGGAGGACTGGGGTGTCTCGGCCGACGTATGGTCGGTGACCAGCTGGAACGAGCTGCGTCGCGACGCGCTGGCCGCGGAGCACGACTCGCTCATCGACCCGGCGGCGCCGATGCGTACGCCGTACCTCACCGAGAAGCTGTCCGGTGCCCAGGGTCCGTTCGTCGCCACCAGCGACTACGACCACCTGGTGCCCGACCAGATCCGCGCGTGGGTCCCCGGCGACTACGCGGTGCTCGGTGCCGACGGCTTCGGCTTCTCGGACACCCGTGCCGCCGCACGGCGTCACTTCCTCATCGACGGCCCGTCGATGGTGGTCCGGACGCTGCAGGTGCTCGCCCGGCGCGGCGAGGTCCCGGCCGAGGTCGTGACCAAGGCGGTCGAGAAGTACCGCCTGCTGGACGTCACGGCCGGCACGTCCGGCGTAGCGGGCGGCGACAGCTGACCGTCTGACCAGAAGTCTCTACCCAGCGATCGGGCCCGAAACTCGCAGGAGTTTCGGGCCCGATCGCTGGGTAGCGGCGCACTTCGCGCCCCGCGGCTCGGGTCAGGGCGTCGGCTTCGCCTGCTCGGCCGCGGCGATCGCCTTCTCCAGCTCGTCCCGCAGCGGCTTGACCGCCTTCGCGTCCGGGTGCATCTCCAGGGCCCGCAGGTGCTGCCGGGCCTCGAAGACGCGGTCCGCCTCGAGCGCGGCCAGCACCAGGTGCTTGCCGACCACGGGCGAGTGCTCCCGCACCCGCCAGTGCCCCACGCCGAGCCCCAGTGCCTCTACCGGCATCCCCGCGTCCCGCAGGATGGCCAGGCCCTCCGCCAGCGCACGGCCGTCCGGGTCCCGCTCGGCGGCGGTGATGAGTCGCCGGACGGCGCCGTCCGGGTCGTCGGCCAGCGACAGCCGGCCCAGCTCGATCAGCGGGTACCAGCCCCGCGGGTGCCCGGCCAGCTCCTCGGCGAGGGACCAGACCGCCAGGTCGGCGTCGTGCTGCTTGGACTCGGGAATCTCGTCGGAGTCCCGCAACGGGTCCTCCAGCGTCGGGTCCTCGGCGGCCCGACGGCGAACGATCTCTGCCAGTGCGCCGAAAGCCTCCTCGTTGTTGGGATCGTCGGTCAGCTGGGCGCGCAGCGCGTCCTCCTGTCCCGCGTCCCCTCGTCGGGGCGCCGACGGCGACTCACGGCGAGCGCCGACCGTGGACGCAGACAGGGGCCGACGGATGAGGCGGCGGAGCCGATGCATCAGGGCCATGCCTCGACCCTACAGTTTTCCGCACCGCAGCACTGGAATGGCGCTGTCGTGAAAGTCCGTTTGTGGACTCCCCACAACTCGGGCTCGTATGCTGCCGGTGTGCCAGCAACACGACGGGCCGCGCGAGCGGGCGCCCACAAGACCGAGCCGAAGGCCGGGTCGGCAACCGACCGCGGCGCCGGCCAGGACGCCGTTCCGGCCCCCGGCGACGCCGGCCACGGCGGTCGGGCCCGCAAGAAGCCCGCCACCGCGACGCCCGCGGATGCCTCGGATCCCGGCGCAGCGACCGGCGACCTCGACCCCGCCGGCTTTCCGATGAACCTCCAACGTGTCCGTGAGGCCAGCGGACTCCTCACCGCCGCCGCGATGCGCCGGCTGGACGAGGACCTCACCTGGTACCGCGACCTGCCCGCCGAGGACCGCTCGTACGTCGGTCTCGTCGCCCAGGCAGGGATCAACGCCTTCACGTCCTGGTTCACCGACCCCGACCGGCCGCCCCACGGCGTCAGCGAGATCTTCGCCGCTGCCCCCACGGAGCTGACGCGGTCCATCTCCCTGCAGCACACCCTGCAGCTGGTCCGCGTGGTCGTCGACGTGGTCGAGACCCACTCCGACCGCATCGCCGCCCCCGGCGGCGAGCGCGACCTGCGCGAGGCCGTCCTGCGCTACTCCCGCGAGGTCGCGTTCTCGGCGGCCGAGGTCTACGCCCGCGCGGCCGAGTGGCGCGGCGCCTGGGACGCCCGGCTGGAGGCGCTCGTGGTCGACGCGCTCGTCCGCGGGGACGGCGACGACTCCCTGCGCTCCCGCATCTCGGCACTCGGCTGGAGCGGACGCGGCAACGCGCTGGTCGTCGTCGGGCTCGCCACCGAGGAGCTCGACGAGATCCGCACCGCCGAGATCCGCCGGGTCGCCCGCCGTGCCGCGGGCGACGCCCTCGTCGGCATCCACGGCGACCGCCTGGTGCTGGTGCTGGGCGGCGAGGGCGACCTCGTGGCCGCCGCCACCTCGCTCCTCGGCCGCTTCGGCACCGGTCCCGTGGTGATCGGCACCCAGGTGCCGAGCCTGACCGACGCCGCCCGCTCCGCCCGGTCGGCGCTCGCCGGCCTGACCGCGGCCCCGGCCTGGCCGCAGGCGCCTCGCCCGGTCATGGCCGACGACCTCCTGCCCGAGCGGGTCCTCACGGGCGACTACACGGCCCGCGCCACGCTGATCGCCCAGGCGTTCACCCCGCTCCAGGACGCGGGCGGGGCCGTGCTGGAGACCCTGTCGGCCTATCTCGGCACCGGCCGTTCGCTGGAGGCCGCCGCACGGCATCTGTACGTTCACCCCAACACCGTGCGCTACCGGCTCCGCAAGGTCTCGGAGATCACGGGCTGGGACCCGCTCGACGCCCGGGAGTCGTTCGTGCTGCAGGTGGCGCTGGCGCTGGGTCAGCTGGGCCGGGGCTGACCCACTCGCACTAGCTCTTCACCGAGGTCAGCGCCTTGTAGGTTCTCCACAAGGGCCCGGTATGAGGTTGGTACGGGTCGCGACGTCCTGCAGGCGCCGCGGGTTGGCAGAGTGGACGCGTGCTCGCCGTCGTCTGCCCTGGACAGGGCTCTCAGACCCCCGGGATGCTCAGCGACTGGCTCGAGCTGCCCGGTACCGAACAACGCCTCGCCGCAGCATCCGAGGCCTCGAACCTGGACCTGGTGGCGCACGGCACCACCTCGGACGCCGACACGATCCGTGACACCGCGGTGGCCCAGCCCCTGATCGTCACCACCTCGTTGCTCGCGCTCCGCACCCTGCTGGACGGGCGCGCCGCGGCAGACGTCGTCGACGTCACGGCCGGGCACTCCGTCGGCGAGCTCTCCGCGGCCGCGGTCGCCGGAGCCCTGTCCGACGACGGCGCGGCCGGCCTGGTCGCACGCCGCGCCCGGGCGATGGCCACGGCGGCAGCTGCCGCCCCGTCGGGCATGAGCGCCGTCGTCGGCGGCGACCCGGACGAGGTGCTGGCCGCCATCGAGGCGGCGGGCCTGTGGCCCGCCAATGTCAACGGCGCCGGGCAGACGGTGGCCGCCGGCGCACTGGAGGACCTCGCCAAGCTCGCGGAGAACCCCCCGACGCGCGCCCGCGTGATCCCGCTGCAGGTCGCCGGCGCGTTCCACACGCCGTTCATGGACGCGGCCCGCGCCGAGTTCGAGCCCGTGGCCCTCGGCTGGGACGCCACCGACCCGACCCTGCCGTTCCTCGCCGACCTCGACGGGACCGCCTACACCGGCGGCGCCCACGGCCACGGCACCGGAGCCGACGTGCTAGGCAACCTCGCCCGCCAGGTGACGGCCCCCGTGCGCTGGGACCTGATCATGACCGACCTCGCCGAGCGGGGCGTCACCGGCCTGCTCGAGCTCGCCCCCGGCGGCGTCCTCACCGGTCTCGCCAAGCGCGGCCTCAAGGGCGTCGAGACGGTGGCGGTGAAGTCGCCGGCCGACCTGGACGCGGCCCGCGCCCTCATCGAGGCGCACAGCAACGCACTTTCCAGCGGCACGAGCGCGACCGGAGCAGACCAGTGACCACCCTGCAGCAGGCCCAGCCCACGCAGTTCTCGCGGATCCTCGCGATCGGCGCGGAGCGGGGCGAGATCGTCGTCACGAACGACGACATCGCGGGCCCGATCGACTCGTCGGACGAGTGGATCCGCCAGCGCACCGGCATCGTCACCCGGCGCCGGGCCGGCGCGGACAAGGACGTGCTCGACCTGGCCGAGGCCGCGGCGAACAAGACGCTCCACGCGGCGGGGCTCGTCGGTGCCGACATCGACGCGGTCATCATCTCGACGATCACGCACATGCACATGACGCCGTCGGCCGCCGCCGTCCTGGCCGAGCGCATCGGCGCGACGCCGGCCGCCGCCTACGACGTGTCGGCGGCCTGCGCCGGCTACGCGTACGGCATCGGCCAGGCGGACGCGCTGGTCCGTGCGGGCCTCGCCCGGCACGTGCTGGTGATCGGCGCCGAGAAGCTCAGCGAGATCATCGACCCGACCGACCGCTCCATCTCGTTCCTGCTGGGCGACGGCGCGGGCGCCGCGATCGTCGGCCCCTCGGACACCCCGGGCATCGGCCCGACGGTCTGGGGCTCGGACGGCGCCAAGGCGACCGCGATCCGCCAGACGCACTCGTGGACCGAGCTGCGCGAGGACCCCTCGCTCGGCTGGCCGACGCTGCGCCAGGACGGCCCCACGGTGTTCAAGTGGGCCGGCTTCCAGATGGCACCGATCGCCGAGAAGGCCATGGCGGAAGCTGGCGTGACGGCCGAGGACATCCAGGTCTTCATCCCGCACCAGGCCAACATGCGGATCATCGACCAGATGAAGAAGCAGCTGGGTCTGCCGGATACCGTGGTCATAGCGCGCGACATCGCCGAGACCGGCAACACGTCCGCGGCGTCGATCCCGCTGGCCGCCGAGCGCCTCCTGACGGAGGGGCAGGCCAAGTCGGGCGACCTCGCCCTCCAGATCGGGTTCGGTGCGGGCCTCGTCTACGCCGCACAGGTAGTGGTGCTGCCGTAGCAGGGCACGCGACGGCGTCGCAGAGTGACCCCGTCGTGCATTCCGGTCGCGGGATGCGCCAAGATCTGACCAGCAAGACTCCGGTGCCCGACGGCGCCGGTGACCGTTACGAAAGATAAGGAAGTCCCATGGCCAACACGGACCAGGAGATCCTCGAGGGCCTCGCCGAGATCGTCGCCGAGGAGACGGGCCTCGACCAGGCCGACGTCCTGCTCGAGAAGTCCTTCACGGACGACCTCGACATCGACTCCCTGTCGATGATGACCATCGTCACGCACGCCGAGGACAAGTTCGGGGTTCGTATCCCGGACGAGGAGGTCAAGAACCTCGCGACCGTCGGCGACGCCGTGAGCTTCATCAAGAGCGCCCAGGACTGAGCCGCCCCCGACGGCGGCAGCGTGGACCGGTCCGAGACACGGGCCCGCGCCGCCGTCGGGCACTCGCTGCCCACCAGGCAGCACCTTTAGCACCTGCCCCCTTCGTCCCACCACCCTCGGGAGCATCATCATGACCTCCGCACGCGAAGTCGTCGTCACCGGCCTCGGCGCCACCACACCGCTCGGTGGAGACGTGGCATCCACGTGGGAGGCCGCTCTCGCAGGCGAATCGGGGGCGCGCACCCTCGAGAACGACTGGGCCGAGCAGTACGGCCTGCCCGTCACCTTCGCGGCCACCATCAAGGTGAACCCCGCCGAGGTGCTCTCCCGCCCCGAGACCAAGCGCATGGACCCGTCCGCGCAGTACGCCATCGTCGCAGCACGCGAGGCCTGGGCCGACGCGGGCAGCCCGGAGATCGACGGCGACCGGCTCGGTGCCGTCGTGTCGTCGGGCATCGGTGGCATCCAGACCATCCTGGACGGCTGGGACACGCTCCGGGAGCGCGGTGCCCGCCGCATGCTGCCGATGACGGTGCCCATGCTCATGCCGAACTCGCCGGCCGCCTACGTGTCGCTCGAGCTGGGCGCCCGCGCCGGCACCCACGCCCAGGTGTCCGCCTGCGCCTCGGGCGCCGAGGCCGTCGGCTACGCGATGGACATGATCCGTTCCGGACGCGCCGACATCGTCGTGGCCGGCGGTACCGAGGCCGCGATCCACCCCATGCCGCTCGGCGCGTTCGCCGCGTCCCGCACCCTGTCG
This sequence comes from Promicromonospora aerolata, assembly GCF_042682255.1. NCBI lineage: Bacteria > Bacillati > Actinomycetota > Actinomycetes > Micrococcales > Promicromonosporaceae > Promicromonospora > Promicromonospora aerolata. Next base: position 5,664,389 of record NZ_JBHUHF010000001.1, on the reverse strand, counting down.
CTGCGCAACGACGACCCGCAGCGCGCGTCCCGCCCGTACGACATCGACCGGGACGGGTTCGTGCTCGGTGAGGGCGCCGCCGTCCTCGTGCTGGAGAGTGCCGAGCACGCGGCGGCCCGCGGCGCCCGCGTCTACGCGAAGGTCGGCGGCGTGGGCATGTCGTCCGACGCGTACCACATCACCTCCCCCGACCCCGAGGGCACGGGCCAGGTGGCCGCCATGCGGTTCGCGATCCAGGACGCCGGGGTCACGCCCGCCGACATCGTGCACGTCAACGCGCACGCCACCTCCACCAAGGTGGGCGACCTCACCGAGACCGCGTCCATCCGCAAGCTGTTCGGGGCGGACGCCGACCACGTGCAGCTCTCGGCGACGAAGTCCATGACCGGCCACCTCCTGGGCGGTGCCGGCGCCATCGAGTCGCTGTTCGCGGTCAAGGCCGTCGCCGAGCGCCTGGCGCCGCCGACGATCAACGTCGAGAACCCCGACCCGGAGCTCCAGGTGCCGCTCGTGCGCGACGAGCCGTTCAAGCTGGCGGGCGGCGACATCGCCGCGATCAACAACTCGTTCGGCTTCGGCGGGCACAACGTCGCCCTGGTGATCCAGAGCCACTGACCGGCCCGGCGGCCGCCGCCGGCCACACCCCCGCACGTGTCAGACGCTCAGGTCACGCCGGTGACCTGAGCGTCTGACACGTGTCCGGCCCGCTACACCTCGTTCTGACATGGGAGAATATCCGCATGGCAATGCGTGAGATCCGTGTGGTTCCCGACCCAGTGCTGCGCACCCCGTGCGACACCGTGACGACGATCGACGACCGCGTCCGCGGCCTGGTCGCCGACCTGGTCGAGACGGTGGACGACGAAGGGCGTGCCGGACTGGCCGCCAACCAGATCGGCGTCTCCCTACGGGCCTTCTCATGGAACATCGAGGGCGACATCGGCTACGTGCTCAACCCGCGCATCGTCGAGCTCGGCGAGGAGCTGCAGGACGGCGGCGAGGGCTGCCTGTCCGTGCCTGGGCTCTGGTACCCCACGCTGCGTGCGAACTACGCCAAGGTCGAGGGCATCAACCTCGACGGCGAACCGATCACCGTGGAGGGCACCGGGATCATGGCCCGCTGCCTGCAGCACGAGTGCGACCACCTCGACGGCATGGTCTACCTCGACCGCCTCCAGAAGGAGACGCGCCGCGAGGCGATGCGGGAGCTTCGCGCCCGCCTTTGAGGGTCTGACCACCGCATTTCGTACGCGCCACCCCTGTGGGATCAATCTCAAGAAAGTCCTCAGGGGTACTGGTCGTGCCGCAACGTTCTAGGCAAGAATGTGCCGCACGAACTCGTCGTACGTGGTGATTCTTTCGACGCCTGCGCGCCGTTTCGCCTCGCATCTCGTCGACGAATCGGGCAGGATGTGGTCCGAAGCACCGCTGTGCAGCCGACCACAGCGTCACCGCCCTGGTGAGGACGTAGGGGAAGACGTACCTCGAACCAGGGAGGAAGACATGGCCGGTGTCATCACGCGGGGTGTGCTTTTTGTGCATTCGGCGCCTCGTGCCCTGTGCCCCCACATCGAGTGGGCAGCGGGGAACGTTCTTGGCGTGCGCGTATCCATGGACTGGATCGCGCAGCCTGCAGGGCGTGGTCTGTACCGTGCCGAGTACTCGTGGCAGGGTCCGCAGGGCATGGGCGCCAAGCTGGCGTCCGCCCTGCGCGGCTGGTCCCACCTGCGGTACGAGGTCACCGAGGATGCGAGCAACGGGGCCGACGGCGCCCGCTGGTCGCACACCCCCGATCTCGGCATCTTCCATGCCATGACCGACGTGCACGGCAACGTGGTGGTCCAGGAGGACCGTGTCCGCGCCGCCCTGGAGCTCGCCGACCCACGTGCCATGCGGGACGCACTCGACCTCGCGCTGGGGGCCGCCTGGGACGACGAGCTCGAGCCGTTCCGGCACGCGGGTCTCGGTGCCCCGGTCCGCTGGCTGCACCAGGTGGGCTGACCCGGCGCTCCCGGCTACCCAGCGATTCGGCCGGGCCGCCGGCGAGCGCATCCGGCTACCCAGCGATTGGGTCCGAAATCCTCGGGGTTTCGGGCCCGATCGCTGGGTAGCGCGCCCTGCGTGGGTCAGCCCTTGACGCAGAGGATCGTCCGGAGGCGCGCCACTACCTCCACCAGGTCGGACTGCGCCGCGATCATCGCGTCGAGGTCCTTGTACGCGCCAGGGATCTCGTCGAGCACTCCGCGGTCCTTACGGCACTCCACGCCCGCGGTCTGCGCGGCGAGGTCGTCGACCGTGAACTCCTTCTTGGCCCGGGTACGAGACATGCGCCGCCCCGCACCGTGCGATGCCGACCAGTACGACGCCGGGTTGCCCAAACCGCGCACCACGTACGAGCCGGTGCCCATCGATCCGGGGATGAGCCCCAGGTCGCCCTGGCCCGCCCGGATCGCGCCCTTGCGGGTCACGATCAGCTCCTCGCCGTCGACCTGCTCGCGCGCCACGTAGTTGTGGTGCACGTTCACGCCCTCGTCGAAGGTGATCGTCCGGCCGCCGTCGGCCATCCCCGCGAACTCGTCCCGGACCGCCTGGACGGTGAGCGCCATCATGACCGCCCGCGACCGGGCCGCGTACTCCTGCGCCCACCAGAGGTCGTTGAGGTACCCGTCCATCTGGGGCGTGCCCGCGAGGAACACGGCGAGCTCGCGGTCCACGAGACCCACGTTGTGCTCGAGGCGCTTCGCGATGCCGACGTGGTGCTCGGCGAGCTCCTTGCCGATGTTGCGGGAGCCGGAGTGGAGCTGGAGCCAGACCTGGCCGTCCTGGTCCAGGCACAGCTCCACGAAGTGGTTGCCGCCACCCAGCGACCCGAGCTGCTTGCGCGCCCGCTTCTCGAGCTGCCGCACCTTCGGGTCCAGAGTCTCGAACCTGCCCCAGAACGCCTGCTCGCCGCGCAGGCGGTCCTGCCCGCCAGACCCCCGCACGGGCCGCAGCCGACGCAGGTCCACCGGCTCGTCGTGCGCGTGGAAACCCACCGGGATGGCGGCCCCGATGCGTGCACGCAGGCGCGAGAGGTCGTCGGGCAGGTCGTCAGCGGTCAGCGAGGTTCGGACGCCGATCATGCCGCAGCCGATGTCGACGCCCACGGCGTTCGGCGACACCGCGTCACGCATGGCGATGACCGAACCGACTGTCGCGCCCTTGCCGAGGTGGACGTCGGGCATCACCCGTACGCCGGCGACCCACGGCAGGGCCGAGATGTTCCGCAGCTGGTTCAGTGCCGCGTGGTCGACGTCGTGCTCGTGCGCCCACATGAGGGTCTGCGCCCGGGCGCCCGACAGGGCGACCGGGAAGGTCAAGGACATGGGAGTGCTCCACTTCTGCGAGGGGATGGTTCGCAGAACCTAAGGGCAGCCGCACACAGCACGCCAGGACAATTCAGGGCAGCCGCCGTCCGGCGGGTGCGTGGGCAGCCGGTATTCCCTGCCCGAGGCAGTAAGATCCTCCCGCGGCTACCTGCCGCGAGCCCCGTTAGCTCAGCTGGTCAGAGCAGGAGACTCATAATCTCTCGGTCACAGGTTCAAGTCCTGTACGGGGCACCAGAGGCCCGGAATCCCGCCGATTCCGGGCCTCTCTGCTTTCAAGGTCGCTCAGTGACCACCTTGTCGTCGCTCGCGGGAGCACGACGGCCCAGGCCCACACGTCGTGGACCCGGGCCGCCGTGGTTGGTGTCAGAGGTCGACCACGTTCCCCCCGATCGTCACGACCAGGCGCCCGTCGGACGCGAAGGACCAGTCCAGGGACCCGGAGTACTGCCCGCACCGGGAGCCGTTGGATCCGGTGTCCCACTGGTTGCCGCCGGCGTCGTCGCCGATGATCCGGTCGTTCGAACCGCTGTCGCAGGACGTGTTGCCGCTGAACGTCGAGCTGCCGCCGTCGAAGTTGTAGTTGCGTTCCTCGTTGCGGATGCTCAGGTTGTCCTCGATGGTCATCGACCCGAGGTTGCGGTTGTAGGTGAGGCCGTGCTTGCCGTTGTCCACGGCGATGCTGCGCCGCACGGTGTGGTCCACGCCGATGTCCTCGCCGCCGAGCTTGTAGCCGTTGCGGTCACCGTTGCCGGCCTGTGAGCCGTCGGAGAGGGTCCCGTTCTCGTACGAGAGGGAGTCCTCGATGGTGACCGCCCCGATCGGGCCGGTGTCGGACTTGGTGTACAGGTCCCAGCCGTCGTCGATGTTGTTGTGGGCCACGGTGTACCGGAAGACGTTGCCGGGACCGACCGTGAGCTTGGGTGCGAACCCGTCGGCGTCCTCACCGTCGGAGTCGGCGTTGTCGTGCGACTCCGAGGAGACGACGAGGTTGTTCGACGGCCACTCGCTGCTCGGCGCACCCGCGGTGTACCGGGAGAGCTGGAGCCCCGTGTCGTGGTTGAACCGCGTCACGACCCGCTCGATGATGTTGTTGTCCCCGCCGAGCAGGATCCCGTTGTCACCGGCGTGCTCGATGATGATGCCGCGCAGGTGCCACCAGTCGCCCCCGATGGCGAGGCCGCGGTTGGACGAGCTCTCGCTCTGTGCCGAGAAGTTCAGCACCGGAGTCTCACCGGGGTAGGCGAACATCTCCGTGCGGTTGCCCGACGTGCCGCTGTTGCCCGGCTCGATGTGGACGGTCTGCGAGAGGTTGTACGTGCCCCCGCGCAGCGAGATGGTGCCGCCGGGCTCGATCCGGTCGATCGCCGCGGGGAGCGTCGTCGGGTCCGACTCCGTGCCCGCGGCACCGGCGCTACCGCCCGGCGCCACGTAGAGCGCGTCGGCGCCCGGCTGCTCGCCCGGGTCACCATCGCCGGGGTCACCATCGCCCGGGTCACCGCCGTCCGACGGCGTGCCGGCGTAGGTCTCGAACTCGGCGACCCGGGGCGTGCCGTTCGAGCTCGTGATCTCGAAGTCGATCTTGCGCAGCGCCGTCGCGGCGAACGAGATGACGCCGGCCCCGCTGCCGGTGGTCAGGACGGCACCGCTGTCGTGGTCGACGACGCGCCACGACCCGATGTTGCCCACGGCGCCGGCGGCCTCACGGATGTTGATGCTCGACACCGTGCGGTCGGAGTCCCACTTGACCGAGATGCGGCCCGTCGAGCTGCTCGGCGACCAGTAGGTGCTCATGGAGCCGTCCACCACGTTGCCGTAGCTGGTCCCGCTGGCCTTGCTGGAGCCGTCGGCCCCCGCGCCCACGCTCAGGTTCTCACCGGCGGGCGGGTCGGTCGGGTCCGTGGGGTCGGTCGGGTCCGTGGGGTCGGTCGGGTCCGTCGGGTCGGTCGGATCCGTGGGGTCCGTCGGGTCGGTGGGGTCCGTCGGGGTGCAGCTGCCGTCCGAGACCCGCAGGCCGTTGTTCGCGCCCGCCGTCTCGCTGACGACGCCCGGCACGCAGCTCGCGTCGTCCATGGGGTACGAGTACGGGATGCTGACCGAGGTGTTCGACGTCGGGTTCGGCCCGGCCGGGTAGTTCTCGCTGCCCTCGCTCGACCAGGTCACGTTGTCGAAGATGTTGCCGCCGACCTGCCAGGAACCTCGCTCGTTGGTGTAGAAGGTGCCCAGGACGTCCTTGGAGTCCTCGAAGTAGTTGTTGTCGACCTTCGCGCTCGCCCCGGCGCGTGAGTTGATGCCGGACTCGACGAGGCCCCGGTAGTGGTTGTTGTACATGTGGGCGATGCCGCCACGCAGCAGCGGCGTGCGCGAGTTCAGGTTCGAGTAGAGGTTGTGGTGGAACGTGACGAAGCCGTTCGACCGGTCGCTCTCGCTGGAGCCGATGAGGCCGCCGCGCTCGGAGTTGCGCAGGATGCTGTACGACAGGGTCACGTACTTGGTGTCGTTCTTCATGTCGAACAGTCCGTCGTAGCCCTCGTCCTCGCCGCCCGAGGCCTCCAGGGTGAGGTGGTCGGCCCAGACGTTGCGGACGGTGCTCTCCATGCCGATGGCGTCGCCGCCGTTGGAGGTGGGCGACCCGGACTTCTTCACGTTCCGGACGGTGACGTTCTGGATGATGATGTTGCTGGCCTCGCGGAGGTGGATGCCGATCTGGTCGAACACCGCACCGCTGCCGACGCCGACCAGCGTGACGTTGCTGATCTGCTTGAGCTCGATGACGTCGTCGGCCGTGCTGCAGCTGCCCGACACCTTGCTGGTGTTGCCGTGGTTGATGGTGCCCTCGACCTCGATGATGATCGGGGTGCTGTTGCTGGCTCGGGAGCACAGGGCCGTGTGGATCGCCGTACCGGTCGTGGCGCGCACCGTCTGACCGCCCGCGCCGCCCGTGGTTCCTCCGTTCTGGGTGGCGAACCCGGTCGCGGACCCGGTGGCCGCCGCAGCCTCCGGGATGGACTGAGCGGTCACCCCGATCGTGACCGCGAGGGTCACCGCCGCCACTGCCGAGAAGATCTGCATGGCTCTTGGTCGTCTCATCGTCATTGCCTCACGTTCGTCGTTGAATGCGGGACATTGCTGTGGTTCCTCGTGCGTGCGGGGTCGACAAGTCACGTCCGCGCCGACGTCGACGCGAGCCGACCGGATGATTTCCGCCCCCGCGGGTAACCGGTTTCTCGGATCCTAGTAACCGGTTTCTCGGATGGCAACCCCCTTGCGCGTTGAATGCGCGAACCAGGGCGAAACGGATACGGCGCGGGCCGGAGGGCCGCGCCGGCGGGCGGGACGGCCCGGTACTACGAGCCCGAGCGCGCGAGCACGGACTCCCAGTGCCAGGGCTCCGGAACGCGGCCGCCCGGCTCGGCGAACTCGGGGTGGGTCCAGCCGTACTCCTCGGCATGGGCCTTGAGCCACTCGTACTGCTCGGTCCCGAAGGCCTCCACACCGCCGCCGATGTCGACCGCGAGCCCCAGACCGTGGTTGGAGCAGCCGGGCGGGGCGGCGATCGGCGACGAGGGGTCGTAGATCGACTTCTGCGCGTCGTACGAGCGGTACGAGGAGTTGATCGTCAGGTGCACGCCGAATGCCTCCTGATAGGCGGCGTCGAGCGCGATCAGGGTGTCCAGCACATCGGCACGCACGAGGTGGTCGTCCACCCACGGGATCGGCGCCAGCGCGTCGTCCGGCACCTTGCCGCTGTCGGGGTCCCACGTCTGGTCGGGCGCCGGGCAGGTGATCGCGTCCTGTGCGTCGGACAGGGCAGAGGTCGCCTGTGTGACGACGGAGCGGTTGCTGCTCAGCTCGTTCGCGGCCTGCTCCAGCGCTGCCAGGTCCTCGCCACCGACGCTGCTGCTCGCGGCGGCGTCGACAGCGGCCAGTGCGTCCAGCGCGGACTGCAGACGAGCCCGCGTGCCGTCCTCGACCCCCTGCCCCTCCGTCGCGGCAAAGACCTTCTCCGCGCGGGCCTGGGCCGACGCCAGGCTCTTGCGAGCCGTCTCGACCTGGCCGCGCGCGAACTCCACCATGGAGCCCTGCACGGCGTCGGCCGCCGCGCCGAGCGACTCCCGGGCGTCGCCAGTCCCGGTGATGACCCGCGTGAGAGCAGACTCGGCCAGTACCGCTTCCGCCTGGGTGATCTGCGTGGAGAGCGTGACCCGCGTCGTCTGCTCCGCGACCTTGCCGTCGGAGGTCGCGAGCAAACGCTTGGCAGTGGTGCTCTGTGTGGCGAGCGCATCGGTCTCCGACGTGACCCACCAGGCGACCCCGCCGCCCCCGAGGACGACGACGACCACCAGCGCCGCGACGACCACCCGCAGCGTGCGCCGACGACGACTCTTGGCCTCGCGGCGCTCTCTTGCCGTGCCGCCGCCCTTCCTGCCAGGGGGACCGACAGCAGGCATGGTGTTGGTCGAGGTCACGAGCCCAGAACCTACGGCACCGGGCACGTCCCGGCCGACCTCTCAGCGGGTGAACTCCGCACGCCGGACGACCATCTCCGACGGGACTCCGCCCTCAGCCCTGGGGCGTGCCCGCGCCCGCCTCGTCGTCGAACGTCGCGACGACGGCGGAGGCCGCGGGGGACACGGGATCGACCTCGTTCACTCCCCCCAGTCCGCGGCACTACGGTGGGGACATGGGGTTCCTACCGTGGTCCAGGCACCGTCCGCAGAAGGCGGTGCGCCGTGCCGTGCGCTCGCACCGTACCGACTCGCTGCTGACCCAGGCCCCGCTGGTCACGTCGACGGGCGAGGCGTGGGCGTTCGCGACCCGCGCCGAGCTCCTGCTGATCTCGGCGCCCGAGGTGCCCAGCGGCCACGACGACGGCGAGTCGCGGGGCGCACCCTCCGTCGTCGTGCACCGGGAGTGGTCCGACGTCGACCGGGCGACCTACGACCAGGAGTCCAACGTCATCCGGGTGCACTGGGTCGACGGCGACGAGCCGACGCCGCTCCCCCTCGACGGCCGGGGCTCCGTGCTGCCCCAGGTGCTGCGCGAGCGGGTGCAGTGGTCCGTGGTCCTGGCGGAGCCCGTCAAGCTGCCCGGCGGCCGTTCCGCCCGCGTGGCGGTCCGACGACGCGCGGACGGCGAGCTGTTCTCCCAGGTGATCGGCCAGGGCGACCTGGACGTCAACGATCCGGACATAGCGGGTGTGATCGACGCCGCTGAGGCTCGAGTTCGAAATGCGGCAGGACTACCCGCCTGAACCTGTTAGAGTTTTCACCGGTCGCCCAAACCGGCACGGTGGGGCGAACGCGATCCCGCGTAGCTCAGCTGGCAGAGCATCCGACTGTTAATCGGACGGTCGTTGGTTCAAGTCCAACCGCGGGAGCATCTCAGAGGCCTCGAAGCCCCAGTTGATCTGGGGATTCGGGGCCTTGTTGCTTCGGTGACGGCCCCTGTAGGACCGGACCCCGCTAAACGCAGGTTCACCCCACCACCCTCGGGAGCATCTCGGAGACCTCGAAGCCCCAGTTGATCTGGGGATCAGCCGTGGCACCAGGGTCGATAGTCTGCGTGGATGGCAGACCTGGGACCCGTCGCTTGGCCGCCCGCGCCGATCAGAACCGAGCGACTCCTGCTCCGTGAGCCCACGGCCCAGGACCGCGCGGTGGCCATCGAGCTGAACACCTCGCCCGAGGTGAGCGCCTACATCGGTGGTGCTCAACCGCGTGACGAGGTCGAACGCGCGATTCCCGCGGTACCGCGAGGGCGCCCCGGCCAGTTCGTGGTCGATCTCGACGGAGCGATGATCGGGTTGGTGCAGCTCGACCGACGCGACGCGCAGTACGACGTTCGTCCGGCTGTCGGGAAGGTCGAGCTCGGGTACCTGTTCCTGCCCGAGGTGTGGGGCCACGGATTCGCCGCCGAGGCGTGCGCGGCGGCACTGGACTGGTTCGCTGGTGCGCTTCCGGACGAGCCAGCCGTGCTCGTCACCCAGACCGCCAACGAGCGCTCGATGCGTCTCGCGGCGAGGCTGGGGTTCACCGAGGTGGAACGGCTTGAGGCATACGGCGCCGAGCAGTGGTTCGGCATGCGGCTGCCCCGACAACGCTCAGACGAGATCCCCGGTTGATCTGGGACTCGGGGCCTTGTTGCTTGCTGCGGTCGCCCCTGTTCAGATGCGGGTGAGCAGGAAACGCCGCATTGCCTCCGTGGGCTCGTAGAAGCCCCAGACAGCATTCGAGAGCTCACCGGCCGCGAAGAAGACTGCCGGGTCGACTCCCGAGAGCTGGTAGACGCTCATCGAGTGCTGCTGGGCGGGATGAGCGGGATGGGCAACCACCACTCTCCCCATCCGCACTGGCTCCCACTGCACGTGCCATAGATCGACGCCAGCGATGACGACAGGGCTGCCCTCAACCACGACCGCTCGGAATTCCCAGCCTCTGGAGACCTCCACGCCGTCAGTATCCCGCGGCGAGTGCCTGCATGAGCCGGGCCGGCTCTTCTGCGGTGGGCAGATCGCTGACCTGGCCGTCGCCAACCTCGATCACGCGCCACACCCCGTCAGACCGCAATGCGAGGTCCGTGGTCACGAACGGCGCACCCAGGGCACGAACGCCCGCGCCGACCGCGTCGCACACTGCAGTCGGAACATCCACTGTGGCGCCGGCGGGCGCGTCAGGGTGCGGGGTCATCAGTACCGCCGATTCCGCGACCCACCAGATCCGCGCTTCCTGGGTGCACCCGCCGACGTCGGGCGTGAACTGCTCGAAGGCGCGCACGACGATCCCGCCGGCCAAGTCGTCCCCCTGCAGTTCGACCATCCTTCCGAGCACACGGGTGGCGGCCGCAACATCGGCTAGATCGGGAACGAAGCATGCCTCGTGCCATTCGTGCTTGCGGGACTTCACGTAGTCCTTCACGACGCCCGGACCACCTCGCAGCGTCGTGGTCAGCCGGCCGACGTCCGCGCTCGTCGGCGCCCGACCCGCCTCCCACTGCGACCAGACACTGGCGGGAGTCAAGTCCGCGAACGTGTTGTACCAATCGGGCAGCTCGTGCGCGGCTCGGTAGGCAGCGGGGTCTGTCAGGAGCCGGACTCCGCAAGCGCCCAGCTGGTTGCTGAGCCGGCGTGGCCATGCGTGGACCGTACCGACTCGCGCGATCGAGTTGCTACGGCATTCGGCCTCTGCGGCCACGAGCCGTGCTACGTTACGTGCATGCACATGCAGCCATCCTCGGACGGACGACTTCTGGCCGACGTCAGCACCACCTGGGCACGGGTCGCCGCCTTCTCCTCCGCGGTGGACGCGAACCTGGACCGGTGGCTCGCTGACACCTATCGCGTCGGGCTCACCGAGTTCCGGGCCCTGACGTTCGTCAGCCACGCCTCCGACAAGGAGCTGCGCGTCAACGATCTCGCTCAGCGGGTCGGCCTCAACCAGAGCTCGGCGACGCGCTTGGTGAGCCGCCTGGAGGCAAAGGGGTACGTGCGCCGAGACCTCTGTGAGGACGACGGGCGTGGCGTCTATGCGGTCATCACCGAGCAGGGCGAGGCGCTGGTACATGACGCACGGTCCCCGTACGAGGAGCGCATCACCGAGCTCCTGACCGCCACGTCCGTGCATTTCCCGAACATGGACACGCCGCAGCTCGGCCGTGCCCTGCGCGAGATCGGAGCGCTGCTCGCGCCCTGACCCGGCCCGTACCCTTCACCTCGCAGCTCCTCGCACACGTACATGCATGTACAGGCATCGACGTCCGGACACGGGCCCCTGGCCCGTCGGGCATCTCTCCACACACCACTACGAAAGGAACACCATGAGCTGGATCTACCTCGGCATCGCCGTCGTCTTCGAGGTCGCCGTCGGAATCGCCGCGGGCAGGGCCCAAGGCTTCAAGAACGTTCCGTGGACGATCGGCACGCTCATCAGCGGCGCGATCGCCACCTTCTTCCTCAGCCTGGCCCTGCTGACCTTCGACGTCGGCGTCGGATACGCCCTGTGGACCTCGCTCGCCGGCGTCGGGATCGTCATCGTCGGCGCACTCTTCCTCTCCCAGCAGCTGACCTGGAAGAAGCTGCTGGGCGTCGCCATCGTCATCGCCGGTGTCGTGGGGCTCAACCTCGCCGGGACCGCGTAGCCCCCTCCGCCCACCAGCACGACCACCACGACGATCACGACCACCCTGAAAGGACGCATCTCATGACCACCACAGCACCCGCACCAGCACCAGCACCAGCGACCACCGGAAGCAGGACCGGCCCCTGGCTGGCTCTTCTCGTGGCCGGTGCCTTCGAGGTCGGCTACGCCCTCAGCGTGAACGGCAGCGAGGGGTTCACCCGGCCCGTCTGGTCGACCGTCGCCATCGTCTTCTTCCTGTTCACCCTGTACTTCCTCAGCGTCGCCCTGAAGCAGATCGACGTCGGGATCGGTTACGCCGTGTGGGCCGGCATCGGCGCGGTCGGTGCCGCTCTGCTCGGCCCCGTCTTCTTCGACGAGACCCTGACCCTGGTCAAGGCGTTCTGGCTGGCAGTCATCATCGGCGGGGTCGTCTGGCTCAAGCTCGCCGACCGCGCCACCCCACCCTCCCCCGGCACCACGGCCTCGACAGCCGCGACGGCGTGAGGTCCGCGAGGCCCGGAGCCCTCCCGCCTCCGGGCCTCGCCGCCGCACCGGCGGCCGCATCCGCACCGCAGGGCGAGACTGGACCCATGCCGACGACGAGCGCGGGTCTCCTGCCCTACCGACGACTGCCCGACGGCGGTACCGAGGTGCTGCTCGGCCACATGGGCGGACCGTTCTGGGCGCGCAAGGACGCGGGCGCCTGGACGGTGCTCAAGGGTGAGCTCGACCCGGGCGAGGACCCCCACGCCGCCGCGCTCCGGGAGGCGAGCGAGGAGCTCGGGATGGATCTGCCGCCCGCACCGGCCCCGGACCTCGACCTCGGCGAGGTCCGGCAGCGCGCCGGCAAGAAGGTCCTGGCCTGGGCGCGCGAGTGGCCGCGGACCGGACCCGATCTGGCGCAGATCAGCAGCAACACGGTGGAGATCGAGTGGCCGCCCCGCTCTGGGCGGCGCCTCGAGGTGCCCGAGATCGACCGCGTCGCCTGGTTCGGTCCGGACGACGCCCGCCGCCTCGTCGTCAGTGCGCAGGCGGCGTTCGTCGACCGTCTGGAGCACGCCCTCGCGACGCCCGGGGTTCCCTGACGGGCGCCCGGGCCGGACGCACGAGGCACCGGCACCGTCGATGTCAGTGGTCCGAGGCAGGATCGAGGCAACGCAACCGACCTGGAGGACGTCATGGCCGCCCCGCACCCCACCCGCACCTACCCGCACGGCGTGCCCAGCTGGATCGACCTGGAGACGCACGACGTCGACGAGGCGCTCGCGTTCTACGGCAGGCTGTTCGGCTGGCGGTTCACCGAGAAGCTGCCGCCCGGAGCACCCGGCCGCTACGCCGTGGCGTCGCTGGACGGTACGGACGCCACGGCGGTCGCTGCCGTCGCCACGCCTGCCCCGGGGTTCGACGGCGAGGCGGCGTGGCACACCTACCTCGCCGTGGACGACGTCGACGCGGCCGCCGCGCGGGTGGTGGAGCTGGGCGGCGTCGTCAGCTCTCCGCCGGAGACCGTCGGACCCCCGGGGCAGCCGGCGGGCCGGATGGCGCGGATCGTCGACGCCCAGGGTGCGCCCAGCCGGCTGTGGCAGGCGGGCACACGGCTCGGCGCCCAGGTGGCCAACGCGCCAGGCACGTGGAACTTCAGCAGCCTCCTCACGCCGGACGTCGACCGCGCGCTCCAGTTCTACGGTCCGTTGCTCGGTTGGGTACGCAGCGACGACCTCGGGGCGGGCATGGCACGCGTGCCCGGCTACGGCGACCACCTGGCCCGCACGATCGACCCCGGCATCCACGAGCGTCAGGAGCAGGCACCGCCCGGATTCGCCGACGTCGTCGCCGGTGTGCTGCCGGCCGAGGGACCGGCACGGTGGTCCGTGGCGTTCGCCGTCGCCGACCGGGACGGTTCGGCCACGGAAGCGGAGAGCGCCGGCGCGACCGTGTCGGCGACCGAGGACGGTACGTGGTCGAGGGAGGCGACGGTCCGCGACCCGTTCGGCGCCGAGCTCCTGCTGGCGCAGTTCGCCCCACCGGCGGAGGCACCTACGGAGTCATGACCGCGCGCCGAGGTGCTCGGCCTGCCGGGCATCGACCAGCCGGTACGGGGCCGCCTTGCCCGAGAGCCCGCGCTTGCCGACGGTGAACGGCACGGCCACGACGAGCACGACCGCGAGGGTCGTGGCCAGACCCGTGGCCGGGCCGAGCGAACCGACGTCGAACATCGTGCCGGCGTCCGACAGGACCTGGAGCAGCCCCCACAGCGCCCCTCCGACCAGACCCCGCCGCACGCGCGCCGGCCAGGAGAGCCCCGCGCCGCCGTCGGCCCGTGGGGTGGTCCCGGGCTGCACGGCGAGCCACACGGTGCGCTGCCCCAGCGACTCCCCCGCACCCGTGGCGAGCGGGACGAGGAACACGACGACCCACGGCAGGACGCTGGCGAACAGCCACAGCGGCACGGTGTCCGGCGGCGCCTGGCCGGTGCCGAGGTAGCCGGCCAGGCCCCACGCCATGGCGAGGAGGCCGCTGAGCGTCGTGTAGGCGACGGCGTCCACGGCCATGCCCAGCCAGCGCCGCCAGACGGTCACCGGCCGTGGCACGCCCCGGGTGGCCGCGAGGGTCTTCGCCCGGGGCATCCAGCGCAGCACCCAGGGGGCGACGAGCGCACCGAGCACGCCGCCCAGCGTGTTGGTCAGGAGGTCGTCGACGTCTGCGAGACGGTAGGAGCACGGGATCAGCCCGAAGATCCCCGTCAGCTGGGTGACCTCGATCAGGAGCGACGCGGCCAGCGCGGAGGCGGCGGACAGGAGCAGGCCCCACCCGAGGTAGCGGCGCACCAGGACGCCCCACGGCACGAACAGCACGATGTTGAAGACACCCTGCAGCACGGAGATGTCCCGGGCCGCCGCACCCCACGACAGCCCCGCGGTGCGCTCGCGGATGTCCGCGAAGATCTGCCCGGGCCGCAGCTGTGCGCCCTCGTAGCCGTACTGGGCGCACCAGGCGACCAGCTCGCCGGACGGCAACGGGAGCAGCGTGTACGCGGCGAGCGCCGTGCCGTAGATGGCGAGCGCCGCCGCCCCGATCAGACGGACCGGGCTGATGGCGCCGTAGCGGCGCACCTGGATCACCAGGACGGGTACGAGGAGCGCTACGAACAACAGCGCCCCGAACAGCACGCCGATCTCGGCCGGCCAGGTCCACACGTCGCTCACGGCGGCAACGCTAAGCGCCCGAGGGCCTGCGCGCCCAGGCGGGGCGTGTCCGGAACGTGACCGAGGGTGCGGGCGAAGTGGGTCGCGAGCCGTTCCGGAACGGGCCGGCACACGGCAGACTCGGGGCAGGGCTGGACTACGGAAGGCTTGACGATGGCGTTTGACGCGTCCGCCGGTTCCGTCCGCGTGGTGCCCGAGCGCCCGGCGCGGCAGGTATCACGGTCGGAGGAGCTGCTCATGCTCGTGCGCCGTCGCGGGCGCATCGAGGTGAGCGAGTCGGCACGCCTGCTGTCGGTCTCGCAGGAGACGGTGCGCCGCGAGCTGCGCAAGCTGGAGGCGCAGGGGCTGGTGCGGCGCAGCTACGGGCTCGCGTTCCCGGTCGAGACCAGCTCGTTCGAGACGGCCCTGTCGGAGCGCCGGCAGAGCTTCCCGGAGGAGAAGGCCCAGATCGCGCGGGAGGCGGCGCGGCACCTGGGCGAGGCGCAGACCATCTTCGTCGACGAGGGCTTTCAGCCGTTGCTGGCCGCGCGCGCCCTTCCGCGCGACCGCGAGCTGATGGTGGTCACGTCGTCCCTGCCGGTGGCGACGGAGCTGTCGGCCCGGCCGAACGTGCAGGTGATAGTGATCGGCGGCCGGGTACGCGGCAAGACGCTCGGTGTCGTCGACGGTGGGGCGGTGGACATGCTGCGCACCTTCCGGCTGGACCTGGGGCTGATCGGGTCGAACGGCGTCACGATCGAGGACGGCCTGACCACGCCGGACCCGGCGGTGGCGCAGGTCAAGGCCGCCGCGATCGAGGTGAGCCGGCGCCGTATCTTCATCGGGGCGCACCACAAGTTCGGTGTCACCAGCTTCGTACGGTTCGCGGGGCTGGACGACTTCGAGGCGATGATCACCGGCACGCAGCTCGGCGCGGCCCGGGCCCGGGCGTTCCATGCGGCGGGTGCGCACCTCGTCCAGGTGTAGCCGGACGCAGGACGAGCAGCGCTGCGGCGTGACCGTTGTGGTCCGCCGGATGCACCAGTTCATGCCCGGTTCGTGCCCGGTTCGTGCGGAGCCGGTCCGGCGGGACGCGGCGGGACGCCCGCTGCGCACGGGCGTCGCGGCCCGGTGCCCGACGGCGCGCGATGCCGGGCACCGTGCGTTCTCGCCGTCACGGTGACCGTTTCGAAAACACCGTCATTGACCCCCTCCTGACCCCGCCAGAGCATGTGCGAGTCCGTGTTCCCCGACACGACGACATCTCACGACGCTGTGACGAGAAGGGTCGAAGCAATGATGCTGACGAGGATTGCGCGCCGGAAGGCGGCGCCCGCCGGGCTCGCGACCGCCGTACTGGCCCTGGCGCTGACCGCCTGCGCCGGTGCGGGCGGAGGCGGCGGGTCCGCCGCGGAGGACGGAGAGACGGTCGAGCTCACGCTCGCGACCGTCAACAACCCGCAGATGAAGGACATGGAGGAGCTGAAGAGCGCCTTCGAGGAGGACCACCCGGGCATCACGGTCAACTTCATCCAGATGGAGGAGAACGACCTGCGTGACGCCGTCACGAAGGACGTCGCCACGGACGGCGGCCAGTACGACATCGTGACCGTCGGCTCCTACGAGGTGCCGATCTGGGCCGAGAACGGGTGGCTGACCGACCTGACGGGCGACCTCGAGTCCGACGCGGACTACGACGTGGACGACCTGTTCCAGCCGGTGAAGGACGCGCTCACGGTCGAGGGCTCGCTCTACGCGGTCCCGTTCTACGGCGAGTCGTCCATGCTGATGTACAACAAGGAGCTGCTCTCCGACGCGGGCATCACCATGCCGGAGCACCCGACGTGGCAGGAGGTCGCGGACGCGGCCCGCCAGGTCGACTCGGACACCGTGGACGGCATCTGCCTGCGCGGCAAGCCCGGCTGGGGCGAGGTCTTCGCACCCCTGACGACCGTCGTGCAGACGTTCGGCGGCAGCTGGTTCGACGAGGACTGGAACGCGCAGGTCGACTCCCCGGAGTTCGCCGAGGCGGTCCAGTTCTACGTGGACCTGGTGGCGGACGCCGGCGAGTCGGACCCGGTGTCGACCGGCTTCACCGAGTGCCTGAACAGCGTCAGCCAGGGCCGCTCCGCCATGTGGGTGGACGCGACGGTCGCCGCGGGCCTCCTCGAGGACCCGGAGTCGTCGGAGGTGGCCGGGAAGATGGGCTACGCCCACGCCCCCGTGGTCGAGACGGAGGAGTCCGGGTGGCTGTGGTCCTGGAACCTCGCCATCCCCGAGACCACGCAGAACCGCGACGCCGCCGTCGAGTTCGTGAAGTGGGCGACGAGCAAGGAGTACCACGAGCTCGTCGGCTCGGAGCTCGGCTGGAGCCGCGTGCCGCCGGGCGCACGCACCTCGACGTACGAGGTACCGGAGTACCAGGAGGCCGCGGCGGCGTTCGCGCCCATCACGCGCGACATCATGCTGTCGGTCGACCCGGAGCAGCCGGGCGTCGCCCCGCAGGCGTGGACCGGTATCCAGTACGTCACCATCCCGGAGTTCCAGGACCTCGGCAACCAGGTCTCCCAGGACCTGGCCGACGTGTTCGCGGGCCGCAGCGAGCTCGCCCCCGTGCTCGACCGGGCGCAGGACCTCGCCCAGGAAGCCGGCGACGCCCAGAAGTAGCCGGACCGGGGCGCGGGCACGACCCCCGCGCCCCGCGCCCCGCCGTCGTGCGGGGAACGAGCCCAGGAAGGGCCCCATGACCACCCTGATGAAAGCCCCGACGACACGCCGGGCGCCGAACACCGACAGACCGTCCCGGAAACGCGGTGGCCTCGCCGTCTCGCGCGCCCTGCTCTGGCCGGCGCTGATCGCCTCGATCGTGCTCACCCAGATCCCCTTCGTGGTGACGATCTTCTACTCCCTGCAGAGCTGGAACCTGCTGCGCCCCGGCGACCGCGGGTTCACCGGCCTGGACAACTACGCCCACGTCCTGAGCGACGGGTCGTTCCTGTCCTCGCTCGGCGCGACCGTCGCCGTCACCGGCACCTCGGTGGTGCTCTCCACGCTGCTCGGCATGCTGTTCGCCGTGCTCCTGGACCGCAGCTTCCCCGGCCGCGGCGTGGCCCGGACGCTCATGATCACGCCGTTCCTCGTCATGCCCGCCGCAGCCGCACTCATCTGGAAGTGGTCGATCCTCGACGCCACCACCGGGATGGCCAACTGGGGGCTCGGGCTGCTCGGCATCCCGCCGGTCGCCTGGAACACCGAGGTCCCGATCGTCACGATCATCCTCGTGCTCACCTGGCAGTACACTCCCTTCGCCATGCTGATCCTCCTGGCCGGCCTGCAGGCACAGAACAAGGAGGTGCTGGAGGCCGCCGCCGTGGACGGCGCGGGCCCCCTGCGCACCTTCAGCTGGATCACGCTGCCGCACCTGCGGCAGTACATCGAGATCGCGGTGCTCCTGGCCTCGATCATGCTGCTCCAGGTCTTCGACCCGATCGCGATCATGACGCGCGGCACCGGCGGCACCAAGACGCTCTCCTACCTGCTCTACGAGCGGGCGTTCGTCGGCCTCGAGGTCGGCGAGGCCACCGCGTACGGCGTGATGACCGTGCTCGTCACGATCCTCGTCGCCACCGTCGCGCTCCGGACGCTCTTCAAGGTCTTCTCGACGGAAGGACTCGGACGATGACGTCCTCACGCCTGCGCGGCTCCCTGGTGACCGCGGCCACCTGGGTACTCGTGCTCATCTTCTTCTTCCCCGTGGCCTGGATGGTCTTCACGGCCTTCAAGCCGGAGCACCAGGCCGCCACGATGCCGCCCACGTTCGCCCCCGACCTCACCCTCGACGGGTTCCAGGCCGTGTTCGACCGGGGCATGCTGCCCTACCTGCTCAACTCGCTCAGCGCGAGCGTCGGCTCCACCCTCCTGGTCCTGGCGCTCGCGGTTCCGGCGGCGTACGCCCTCAGCATCCGGCCCATCGTCCACGTGCGGGACGCGCTCTTCTTCTTCATCTCCACGCGGTTCATGCCGGTCGCCGCCTCGATCATCCCCGTGTACCTGCTGCTGCAGTCGGTGGGCGGCCTGGACAACATCACGTGGCTGACGATCCTGTACATCGGCGTCAACCTGCCGATCGCGGTGTGGATGATGCGCTCGTTCCTCGCGGAGGTGCCGCGCGAGCTCATCGAGGCGGCGCAGCTCGACGGCGCCCGCCTGGGCACGGAGATCTTCCGGGTCGTGCTGCCGATCGTCATGCCCGGCATCGCCGCGGCCGGCCTCATCTGCTTCATCTTCGCGTGGAACGAGTACTTCCTCGCGAACCTCCTGACCGCGCAGGTGGCTCGCCCCACGCCACCGTTCCTCACCAGCTTCGTCGACGGCCGCGGCCAGTTCCTGTCCGTCCTGTCGGCCGCCGCGACCATCGCGATCGTGCCGGTGGTGGCGGCCGGGTGGATCGCCCAGAAGCAGCTCGTCCGTGGCCTCGCGATGGGGGCGATCAAGTGACGCTGGACCTCGGCGCCACCGCGCCCGAGCTCGACCTGCCGCCGTACGACCGGTCCGGCATCGAGGTGGGGATCGTCCACCTCGGTGTCGGCGGCTTCCACCGCGCGCACCAGGCCCTCGCCGTCGACGAGCTGCTGCGCCGCGGCGGCGCCCGCGAGTGGGGCATCTGCGGCGTCGGGCTGCTGCCGGGCGACGCCGCGATGCGCGACGCGCTGCGGGCGCAGGACGGCCTCTACACGCTCGTGACCAAGCATGCGGACGGCCGGCTCGACGCCCGGGTGGTCGGCAGCCTCGTGGAGTACCTGTTCGCGCCCGACGACCCCGAGGTGGTGCTGGAGCGCCTCGCCGACCCCGCGACCCGGATCGTCTCCCTCACGATCACCGAGGGCGGCTACAACTTCGACCAGGTCACCGGAGAGTTCGACGCGACGGCGCCCGACGTCGTCGCCGACGCCCGGCCGGGAGCCACCCCCACCACGGTGTTCGGCTATGTGGTCGAGGCCCTGGCCCGGCGGCGCAGCCGCGGCCTGCCGCCGTTCACCGTGATGTCGTGCGACAACGTGCAGGGCAACGGCGAGCGGGCGCGCACCGTGTTCTCGGCCTTCGCCGCCCTGCGGGACCCCGAGCTCGGCCGGTGGGTGCACGACGCCGTCGCGTTCCCCGGCTCGATGGTGGACCGCATCACCCCCGTGACCACCGACGACGACCGCCGGCTCGTCCGCGACCGCCTCGGCGTGGCGGACCGGTGGCCCGTGGTGGCCGAGCCGTACTTCCAGTGGGTGCTCGAGGACCGGTTCCCGCTGGGCCGGCCGGCGTTCGAGCACGCGGGGGTCCAGCTCGTCGAGGACGTGGAGCCCTACGAGCTGATGAAGCTGCGGCTGCTCAACGTGAGCCATCAGGCCATCGCGTACTTCGGGTGGCTGAGCGGTTACCGCTACGCGCACGAGGCGATGGCCGATCCCGTCGTGGCGTCGTTCGTCCGCGCCTTCATGGACCACGAGGCGACGCCGACGCTGCGGCCGGTGCCGGGCGTCGACCTCGAGACGTACAAGGCGACGCTCGTCGAGCGGTTCGCCAACCCGGCGGTGCGCGACACGCTTGCACGGCTGTGCGCGGAGAGCTCCGACCGCATCCCGAAGTGGCTGGTGCCGATGGTCCACGAACAGCTGCGCGCGGGCGGCGACGTCTTCCGCTCGGCGGCCGTCGTCGCGAGCTGGGCGCGCTATGCCGAGGGCGTGGACGAGCAGGGCCGGCCGATCGAGGTGGTCGACCGGCTGGCGGACGAGCTGGTCCCGCTCGCGCGCTCGCAGCGCGACGACCCGGTGGCCTTTCTGCGCAACCCAGCACTGTTCGGCTCGCTCGTGGACGAGCCGCGCTTCGTCGAGGCCTACCTCGACGCGCTGGGCTCGCTGCACCGGGCCGGGGCCCACGCGACGCTGGCGGCGCTGCTGTGATAACTTCGTCCGTACTTTCTTGTACGCACAATCGCGAAGCCATCGTCGGCGGCGCACGAATGAGAGGTTCGCCATGGATGCCGGGCGCTCACCGAAGTCAACGGTCCCCCTCTACGACTGGATGAACCGGATCCCGGGTGGGCTCATGCTCATCCCGCTCGTGCTCGGCTCGGTCGTCGGGACGTTCTTCCCGGGGTTCCTCGAGCTGGGCTCGTTCACCACCGCCCTGTTCAAGGACTCGGCCCTGCCCCTGATCGCCGTGCTCATCTTCGCCACGGGCATGCAGATCACGGCCCGCACCTCCGGGCCCGTCCTCGCCACCACGGGGACGCTGCTCCTGACGAAGTCGCTGATCCCCGCGGCGCTCGTCGCGCTGGCCGGCAGCATCTTCGGGATCGAGGGCTTCCTCGGCGTCTCGATCCTCGCCCTCATGGCCACCGTGGACAACAGCAACGGCGGCCTGTGGCTGGCCTTCACCGGCAAGTACGGTGACGAGCGGGACCGCGGCGCCTACATGGCCTCGGCCCTGAACGACGGCCCGTTCATCTCGATGCTCTTCCTCGGCGCCTCCGGGCTCGCGGACATCCCCCTGACGGCGTTCCTCGCGGCGATCATCCCGCTGGTGCTCGGCTTCGTCGTCGGCAACCTGGACCCGCGCTGGACCGAGGTCATGCGCCCCGTCCCGAACATCGTGATCCCGTTCTTCGCGTTCGCGCTCGGCACCGGCATCGACCTGCGCGACGTCGTCTCCGGTGGCGCGAGCGGCATCCTCGTCGGCATCATCGCCGTCGGCCTGACCGCCGTGCTGACCTACTCGGGCTACCGGTTCATCCTGCGCCGCGGCATCAGGTCCGGCATCGCCATCTCCGCCGCGACGACCGCCGGCAACGCCGTCGCGACGCCCGCGATCATCGGCGCCATCGACCCGGCGTTCGAGCCGTACGTCGCGGTGGCGACGGCCCAGGTCGCCTCGGCGGTCCTCGTCAGCGCCATCCTCGCGCCGCTCCTCGCCACCATCGTGCTCAAGCGGCAGGGCGGCCTCACGCCGGCCGACGACACCGAGCCGGCGCCCGTCCCGTCCGGCGAGGGCCACGGCGCCGCATGAGCGAGCAAGGCATGAGCGAGCACGGCACGGACGAACACGCCGTCGGGGTCGTCGCGGACGACCTGACCGGTGCGGGCGACTGCGTGGTGCAGTTCGCCCGCGCCGGCTGGCGGAGCCACCTGGCGCTCGGCTCCGCGCTGCCCGTCGGCGAGCGGACGGCGGTCGCCGTCGTCACCGACGCCCGCCCGCTCGACGACGCCACCGCGGCGTCAGCCACCGCCGACGCCGTGCGCGCCCTGGTGTCGGCCGGAGCACGACGGCTCTACGTCAAGATCGACTCGACCATGCGGGGCAGCGTCGCGGGACAGGTCTCCGGGGCGCTGGCCGCCTGGCGTGAGCGGACCCCCGGCGCGTTCGCCGTCGTCTGCCCCAGCTATCCCGCCCTGCGGCGGACGGTCAGCGGCGGCGTGCTCCTGGTGGACGGCGCCCCCGTCGCCACCACCGCTGCCGGCCGCGACCCCGTCACGCCCGTCCACGCGAGCGACCTGACCGCGCTCCTGCCCGGCGCCGTCCGCGTAGCGGCCGACGGCGACCCGGCCACGATCGCCGCCCGGCTCGCCGAGGCCGGCGGGACGGCGGGCACGGTGGTGGTCGACGCCGTCGAGGACGCCGACCTGGAACGTCTCGCCGACGCGGTCACCCTGCTCGGCGCCCGCGCGGTCCCGGTCGGCTCGGCCGGTCTCGCGGCAGCCCTCGCGCCACGCTGGGGCGGCGGGGCCGACGAGTCCGAGCCCCCACCAGTCGCGGTCGAGCGGGTGCTCGTGGTGCTCAGCTCGCTGAACGAGGTCTCCCTCGGCCAGGCGGACGAGCTCGTGCGCGCCGAGCCGGGCATCCAGGTGCTCGTTCCGGACCCCGCCGGCGGCGCCGGCGTCGGACCACGGACGCCGCCCGCCACGACCCTCGTCCGCACCCCGGAACCCACCGGCACCGGCCGGGAGCGCGCTGCCCAGGCGGCCAGCGCCCTGGCCGAGCTCGTCGCCGACGTCGTCGCACGGACCCGCCCCGACGCGATGGTCCTCATCGGCGGTGACGGCAGCCGCGCCGTCCTCGCCCGTCTCGGCGCCCGCAGCGTGCGGATCGCCGGGTCGGTGGCCGAGGGCGTGCCCCTCGGCCGTCTCGAGGGCGGTACGGCGGACGGCACCGTCGTCGTGACGAAGGCCGGCGGGTTCGGCACCCCCCGGACCGTCGTCGACGTCCTCGCGAACCTGAGGTCGTACTGTTCCCACCAGGAGGTAAACCCTTGAGCATCCCCACCCTCGCCATCACCCTCGGCGACGTCGCGGGTATCGGCCCCGAGATCACGGCCAAGGCCCTGCTCGGCCACGACGACCTGCGCGCACGGTGCGTCCCGGTGGTCGTGGGCGACGCAGACGCCATGCGGCGCGCCGTCTCCGCGCTCGGCGCCGACCCCGCGGCGGTCCGCGTCATCGGGACGCCGGCCGAGGCCACCAACACCCCGGGCGTCATCGAGCTGCTCCAGGCGGGACCCTCGCTCGCGGACGTCCCGGTCGGGGAGCTCAGCGCGGCGGCCGGCGACGGCGCCTACCGGTTCGTCGTCGAGGCCTGCCGCCTGGCCCGTGACGGCCAGGTCGACGCCATCGTGACGCCGCCGCTGAACAAGGCGGCGATGCACGCGGGCGGGCACAAGTGGCCCGGGCACACCGAGCTGCTCGCCCACGAGTTCGGGGTCGAGAACTTCAGCCTGGTGCTCTCCGCGGGCGACCTGTACTTCTTCCACCTGACCACGCACGTGTCGCTGCGGCAGGCGATCGAGAACATCACGCCGGAGCGCACCCGTAACGTGCTCGACCTGGCCGGCGCGTTCACCGCGGCGCTGGGCCGACCCGACGAGGCGATCGGCCTGGCGGGCCTGAACCCGCACGCCGGCGAGAACCGGCTGTTCGGCGACGAGGACGCCGACATCCTGGCCCCCGCCGTCGAGGAGGCACGCGGCCGCGGCATCAACGCGCACGGCCCGCTGCCCGCCGACGCCCTCATCCCCGCCGCGGTCAAGGGGAAGTGGAACATGGTCGTCGCGTGCTACCACGACCAGGGCCACGCCCCGTTCAAGGCGGTCTACGGCGACGACGGCGTGAACATCACCGTGGGCCTGCCCGTGGTGCGCGTCTCGGTCGACCACGGGACCGCCTTCGACATCGCCGGCCAGGGCATCGCACGGGAGGCCAGCCTCGTGCTCGCGATCGAGCGCGCGGCCGAGCTCGCGCCCGGCTGGGACCACGTCTGGCAGACCGCCCAGAAGACCGCGAGCTGACCGTGTCGCTCCCGGGACCCGACGGCATGCCGCTCCACCGCAAGCTGAGCAGCGAGCTGCGCGCGCAGATCCTCGGCCGCGCGCTCGCGCCGGGCGCGCACGTTCCGACCGAGGCCGAGCTGCAGGAACGCTACGGGGTCTCCCGTTCGGTGGTCCGCCAGGCCCTGGCCGCGCTGGAGCAGGAAGGGCTCGTGGAGCGCCGCCGGGGCCGGGGCACCACCGTCCGCGAGCGCGGCGAGCTCCACCGCCTCGTGCAGCGGGTGCCTGGGCTCTCCACCCAGGTGGAGGACGAGGGCGTGCACGTCAGCACGGAGATCCTCGAGCTCGGCCTGGAGCCCTCCTCGGAGGCCAACGCCGTGCTGGGCTCCGCACGGGTGCTGCGCCTGCAACGGTTGCGCAGCGCGGGTGACGAGCCGCTCGCCCTCATCGAGACCTGGCTGCCCGAGGAACTCGGCGACCTGACCGCCGAGGAGCTCACCGACACCTCGCTGCACGCCACGATCCAGCGCCGGTTCGGGACCCACGTCGTCGAGGGCAACCGGCAGGTGCGGGCGGTGGGCGCCGACAGCGAGACCGCCGACCTGCTGCGTGTGGCGGTCGGGACACCGGTGCTGCTCCTGGAGGGCACCAGCACCGACGAGGCCGCCCGGCCGGTCGAGGTGTTCCGCACCTGGCACCGCGCGGACCGGGTGGTCTTCGACATCAATGTGATCCGCGAGCCCGACGTCGGCCACCTCACCGGTGCCGGTGCGCACGGCGGAGACGCGAATCGCAAGAGGACGAGCCCCGGCGACCTCCGGGAGCGGCTGGACGCGCTGGGCCGCGAGATGCTCGACCTGGCCCAGGAGCTGGAGTGCGAGGAGAACCGCTGAACCGCACCGACAGTCGTAGGCGACAGCCAGCCTCTCAGCGGGCCACGACGTGGCACCCTGTGGCACCCTGTGGCACAATTGACGGCATGAGCACTCAGCCAGAGATCACGCAGCGCGACCTACGCTCGCGGTCGAAGGAGATCATGGACGCGGTCCAGTCCGGACACTCGTTCACCGTGACGCGGGATGGACACGAGATCGGCGAGCTCGTCCCGCTGCGACGTCGGCGCCGCTTCGTCCCACGCGCAGAATTTGCTGCGATGTCCCAGGCAGGCCCGCACATGTCGCTGGAGGCGTTCCGCGCCGACCAGGATGCAACCATCGACGACGAGGCTTCCGATCCCTATGAGCGCTGAACCCACCCAGGGCCTTGTCGACACGAATATCCTGATCCTGCGAGACCGGATCGACGTCGCCGAACTGCCCGACGAGATGGCCGTCAGCGCCATCACGCTCGCCGAACTCTCCGCGGGACCACATCTGGTCCGCCCCGATCAGGCCGAATACGACGAACACGCTGAACGAGCGCGCCGCATCGACGTTCTGCAGCGCGTCGAGAACGAGTTCGATCCCATCCCCTTCGACGCGGAGGCGGCCCGGCTCTACGGTCGGATCAACGCCGGCGTCGTCGCCGTCGGACGCACACCGCGCAGACGTGCCGCCGACCTCATGATCGCCGCCACCGCCGCGGCGGAGGGTCTCTCTCTGTACACGTCGAACCCGGATGACTACAAGGGGCTCGACCACATCATCACGCTCGTCCCGGTCACTCGACCGCTTCACTCAGTACGCCGTCAGCGACCAGGCGCCTGACCTCCCCCGCGATCGTCGTCCAGGTGACGCCCGGCAGGTCGTGGCCGACACCGGGCAGGAGCACGAGCTTCGCGCCCGGGACCCGGCGGGCCACGACCCGGGCGGCCGACGTGCGGATGAGCGGGTCGTCCGCGCCGTGCAGCACGAGGGTGGGGACGTCGACGTCCCGCAGCGACGGTCCGTGCCACGTGGCGCGGAGCTGGCGTCCCAGGCCCTGCATGTCCCGCGGCCCACGGTCGAGGCCGCTCTCGATCCGGGCGCGGGCCGCGCGCTCGTCGCAGGGGTTGGCCGGCGACGCCATGCCCTTGGCGACCGCGAGCGACGCGGCGACGTCACCCTCGCGCCCGTCGGGAAACCTCTTGGTGG
The DNA here is from genome assembly GCF_042682255.1 of Promicromonospora aerolata. Taxonomy (NCBI): domain Bacteria; kingdom Bacillati; phylum Actinomycetota; class Actinomycetes; order Micrococcales; family Promicromonosporaceae; genus Promicromonospora; species Promicromonospora aerolata. Next base: position 5,638,343 of record NZ_JBHUHF010000001.1, on the reverse strand, counting down.
CCAGCCTCGCGAGCAGCCCGGGCCGCAGGTAGCGCAGCGCGGCGAGCCCTGCGGCGTCGCTGGGCGGAGCGTCGCACGACACGAGGCCGACGACCCGCTCCGGGTGGCGCAGCGCGAAGCGTTGCGCCACGACACCGCCCAGGGAGTGCCCGAGCACGACCGCCCGGTCCAGTCCCGCGGCGTCGAGCACGGCAGCCGCGTCGTCCACGACGTCCTCGGCCGTGTAGGGCGCGCGGCGGGTACCGAGCAGCCCCGCCCACGGGCCGCGGCGCGCGGCGCGACCGAACCGGGTGGACTCGCCCGCGTCGCGCTGGTCGGAGCGGAGCACGTCGAAACCCTGGTCCGCGAGCGCCTGGCACAGCCCGTCCGGCCACCAGAACCGGGAGATCGCGAGGCCCATCAGGAGCAGGAGAGGAGTGTCGCCGCCCTGGCCGAAGCGGTCATAGGCGATCCGGACGTCACCGTTGCGCGCGTAGGCGGTCGGCGACCAGGCGGCTCGATCGGTCATCGGAATCATTGGCATGCCCCACTTTGCGTCTTTCCCCAGGTTCGCACCGCTCGCGCGGACCCGCACGGGCGCCGCACGGGTGGTTGGGCGAGTGGTTCGGCGTGGCATCCGCGTTGCGATAGCCTCCGTGGCGTGCACGTGCTCTCGTTCCTCCGCTCGGCCCTGGCTGGTCCCGGGCGACGGCTGAACGGCGCCCTGGTGATCCTGACGGTGATCGTCGGCGTGGTCACGATGCACTCGATGAGCGGGTCCCCGACGTCGCACCACGCGCCGCACGCCGAGTCCGCCGTCGTCGCTCCGGGCACCACCCCCGTCGGCGGGATCGCGCTGCCGGAGCCACCGGACGGCCATGCCGCGACGGAAGCGGCCGGGCACGAGGGGTGTGCCGACGGGTGCGGCGGGCACGACGCGGCGATGGCGATGTGCCTCATGATCCTCGTCGCCCTGCTGGCGCTGGCTGTTCCGGCCCGGCGGCTCCTGTGGCGGGTCCTGCCCGCGTGGTCGGTGCGCCCCGTACGCGTGTCCGTCGGTGTCCGCGCGGTCGCCACGCCCTCCTTGCACGAGCTCTGCATCTCCCGGACGTAGCCCCGGTGTCGGCGCGCACGCGTCGACCCGACCAGCGCGGACGTGCCCATGCACGCCCGCGCCAGCGAGTGCTACCCCGATGAGCTGTGGAGGAAAGAACCCGATGAAGCGCACCCTGATGTCTGTCGTTGTCCTGGCCGGCGCCCTCACCCTGGCCGGCTGCTCGGGCTCGGAGGAGCCCGCCGAGCAGGCCCCGTCCGCGGTGGCCGGTGCGGAGTCCAGCACCGACTCGGCCCACAACGACGCGGACGTCATGTTCGCCCAGATGATGATCCCGCACCATGAGCAGGCGATCACGATGGCGGACATGGTCCTGGCGAAGGACGGGACGAGCCCCGAGGTCGCCGAGCTGGCCACCGAGGTCAAGGCGGCGCAGGCCCCGGAGATCGAACAGCTCGGCGAGTGGCTGGACGCCTGGGGCGCGGACCGCGCCGCCGAGCACGCGGGTCACGCCGGCATGAGCGGCATGATGTCCGAGGACGACCTGCGGCTGCTGGAGGAGGCCGGCGCCCCGGAGAGCGACCGGCTGTTCCTCGAGCAGATGATCGCTCACCACCGCGGCGCCGTGGAGATGGCGCAGACCGAGGTCGAGTCGGGCACGGCCCCGGACGCGGTCGAGCTGGCGCAGACGGTCGTCGAGACGCAGACGACCGAGATCGAAGCGATGGAAGACCTGCTCACCTCGATGTGACCCGATGAGTGGTGCGCCGGCGCGAGCCGGCGCACCACTCGTCCCTGAAGGAGCCTCCCATGCTCGAACGCCCCAGGGCCGCGCGCGGCCCGGCCCGTCTGGTGGTCAGCCTGCTCGCCGCACTCGTGCTGGCGATGTGCTGCGCGCCGGTCGCGGCCGCACACACCAAGCTCGAGTCGTCGGCACCGGCCGACGGCGCGACCTCGGCCGGACCGGTCGACAAGGTCAGGCTCACGTTCACGCTGCCCGTGACCACCCTCGGTGAGGGCATCGTGATCGACGGCCCCGCGGGCACCGTCCCGGCCGACGTCGCCACCGCCGACGACGGCCTCGTCCTCGTGGCGACACCGGACAGCGCGCTGGCCGCCGGGAGCTACACGGTGCGCTGGACCACCGCCGCCCAGGACGGCCACCCCCTGGAGGGCTCGTTCGGCTTCACGGTGACCGGACCGGAACCGGCTCCCTCCGACCCGGCCGCGTCCGAGCCCGCTCCTGCCGTGCCGGAGCCCTCCGAGTCGGCCACGTCCGGGCCACCCCCGCACGACATGGCCGACATGGACGACATGGACGACGACATGGACCACGACGCGGCGGCGATGGGCGGCACGGCGTCCGGCGTAGCCGGTGTGGTCACCCGGCTGGGCGGCGCGGCGGGCCTCTGGGGCGGGCTGGTCGCGGCCGGTGCCCTGATGTTCGCGGGCCTCGTGCTCCGTGGCCCGGACCGGGAGGACGTCCCGGTGGTGCTGCGGCTCGTGCGCTGGATGGGTGGTCTGGTCCTGGCCGGGCTCGTCGTCCACGTCACGGCCGGGTCCGTGGTCGTGGCGCACGGCGACGTCGCCGCCGCGGTCTCCCCCTCGGCCGTCGCGGGCTCCCTCACCGGTGCGACGCGCTGGGCCCTGGGCCTCCAGGCCCTCGGGGCGGTGGCGATCGCGGCGGGTGCCTGGCAGACCTTGCGCGGCTCGTGGCTCGCCGTGCTCGGCAGCGTGCTGGTGGGCGCGGGACACGTGCTCGGTGGGCACAGCAACACCGCCGAACCACGCTGGGTGGTCGTGACCGCCGACGTCGCGCACCTCGCGGCGGCAGCCGTGTGGGTGGGCGGTGTCGTCGCGATGGGACTGCTCCTGCACCACCGCCGCCGGGACGGACGCAACCTCGACGCCGCACTGATCGGTGCCCGGTTCTCCGTCGTCGCAGCCGTGTCCGTCGCGGTGGTGGGCGCCGCCGGGGTGGTGCTCGCGGTCGAGATCCTCGACCGTCCCGAGCAGATCTGGGAGAGCACGTGGGGCCTGCTCCTGCTCGCCAAGATCGCCGTGGTCGCGGTCGTCGGCACCGTCGGCGCGTACAGCCACTTCCGGGTCGTGCCCCGGCTCTCGGCGCGCCGCTCGAGGGCCCGCAGCGTCCGCAAGGCGAGCAACCTGCTCCGCCGCAGCACCGTCCGCGAGACGGCGCTCATGGCCGTGATCGTGCTGATCACGGCCTGGCTGGTCGCCGCGTCCGTCGAGGTCTGATCCTCGTCAGGACCCGCTCAGGTCAGTGCGTCAGCTTGAGCCCGATCACGCAGCCGATGAGACCGGCGATCAGCAGGACCCGGACCACGGAGACCGGCTCCGCGCCGGTGGCCATGGCCCACACGACGGTGGTGGCCGCCCCGATACCCACCCAGACGGCGTAGGCGGTACCCACCGGCAGGTCACGCAGCGCGTAGGCGAGGCCACCCATGCTGGCGACGAGGGCCACGCCGAAGACGACGCTCGGTCCGACGTTGTGGAACCCGTCGGAGCGGCTGAGGGCGGTGGCCCAGACTGCCTCGAGCAGGCCGGAGACGACAAGAACGATCCAGGACATGGTTGCTCCTTAGTTGCCGTCTTGTCGCGCACCGGGTACGGCAACCCTCGTCCGGGAACCCCTTCAGGCTCTGCTTCCATATTCGCACAGGGCGGACCGGCGAGGCACCGGCACCTTGGCTAGCATCGAACCGGAAGCTGCTCGCCAGGTTTCGAGAGGTGCCGATGCTGGGAAATCACTATGTGGAGGCGTTCCATCAACTGACGGCCGAGGCCAACGACGCGGGCCTGATGCGCCGTCGCTACGGCTTCTACTGGACGATGATGCTGTTCTGGGCCCTGGTCACGGCCGGGGTCCTGGTCGGCGTGGCCCTGCTGGGCGACACCTGGTACCAGCTCGTGCTGGCGGCCCTGCTCGGCGTGGCGATGGCACAGTTCGCCTTCCTCGGCCACGAGGCTGCCCACCAGCAGATGTTCGCCTCCAAGAGCTGGAACGAGTGGACGTCCCGGGTCATCGCGGGGCTGTTCAACGGGCTCAGCTACGGCTGGTGGGTGGACAAGCACGGCCGGCACCACGCCAACCCGAACAAGGAGCGCGAAGACCCCGACGTCGAGTCCACGGTGCTGTCCTTCACGCCGGACAGCACCGACGAGCGCACCGGGCTCGCCGCCCGGCTGGCGAGGTACCAGGGCTTCTACTTCCTGCCTCTCCTGCTCTTCGAGGGGTTCTCGCTGCATGTCAGCTCGGTCCGGACCATCCTCACCGGCAAGGACGTCACGTACCGGTGGACCGAGATCCTCTTCGTCGGGATCCGGCTGGCCGGCTACCTGGCCTTCCTGTTCGTCGTCCTGCCGCCGGGGATGGCGGCAGCCTTCGTCGCCGTGCAGGTCGCCGTGTTCGGCTTCCTGCTCGGTGGCGCGTTCTCGCCGAACCACATCGGGATGCCCACCGTCCCGCACGACGCCGACCTCGACTTCCTGCGCCGGCAGATCCACATGTCGCGCAACGTCCGTGGCGGACCGCTGGTGCACTTCTTCATGGGCGGCCTGGAGTACCAGGTGGAGCACCACCTGTTCCCGATGGCGCCACGCCCGAACCTGCGTGCGGTACAGCGGCTGGTCCGTTCGTACTGCGCCGACAACGGCATCCCGTACACCGAGACGTCGCTCACCGGGGCGTTCCGGACGATCATCGCCTACCTCAACCAGGTAGGGCTGAAGAACCGCGACCCGTACACCTGCCCCCTCGTTCGCCGGTATCGCGGCTGAGGCTTGGTGGCTCAGGCTTGGAGGACCCATGAAGCCAACGGTCAACCCCGACACGTGCATCGCCTCCGGCAACTGCAGCCGGACGGCACCCCGGGTGTTCGCGAACCTCGAGGAGAACGGCGGGTTCGTCAGCATCATCGACGAGAACCCGCCGGAGTCGGAGTGGCCGGCCGTCCGCGCGGCCGAGGAGCAGTGCCCGTCGGCGACCATCCACATCGAGAAGGACGACGGCCTGCCGGCGACGACCCCGGCCTGAGCGCAGCGGTCAGGCCACCGCCACCCGGAGCCGCCGCACCACCGCGGCGGCGGCCTCGCGCCCGGCCCGGTTCGCGCCGACCGTCGACTGCGACGGGCCGAACCCGATGAGGTGGACCCTCGGCTCGGCGTCCGGCCGGGTCCCGTTCATCGCGATCCCGCCCAGGTCGTTCCGCAGGTGGAGCGGGTCCAGGTGGGTCAGGTCGGCCTTGAACCCCGTGGCCCACAGGATCGTGTCGACCGGGGTGAACGTGCCGTCCGCCTCGCGCACGCCCATGGGCTCGACCGCCGTGAACATCGGCCGCCGCTCCAGGGCGCCGCGCTCCTTGGCCGCCAGTGCGTACGGCGTCCAGGCCAGGCCCGTGTACGAGACGACGCTCCCGGTGGGCCGGCCCGCGGCGACGTCGGCCAGGACCTTGGCGATGGTCTCCCGGCCGGCCGTCTCGGGCTGGAAGCCGTCCTCGCGGAAGACCGGCTCCCTGCGGGTGTACCAGCGGGTGGTCGCCACACGCGAGAGCTCCTCCAGGAGCTGGACCGCCGAGATCCCGCCGCCGACGACCGCCACGCGCCGGCCCGCGAAGTCCTCGGCCCGGACGTAGTCCCGGGTGTGCAGCTGGCGCCCCACGAACGTGTCCTGGCCCGGATAGCGCGGCAGCACCGGGTTGGTCCAGGTTCCGGTCGCGTTGATGACGGCCCGCGTGGTCCAGGAGCCGCGGTCGCTCGTCACGACGAGATCGCCGTCCGGGTCGTCGTCGGCGCGGCGCACCGCCACCACCTGGACCGGGCGCAGGATCGGGAGCGCGAACGTGCGCTCGTAGTCGGCGAAGTACCGCGGGACGGCGGCACGGCTCGCCTCCGTCGTGTCGACGGCGGGCTGGTCCAGTCCGGGGAGGTCGAAGATGCCGTTGACCGTGGCCATCCGCAGCGACTCCCAGCGATGCTGCCAGGCGCCGCCGGGTGCGCGGTTCGCGTCCAGGACCACGAAGGTGCGCTCGGCGTCCGGCTGCTCCACGGCGCTCACGAATCCTCGGCGCTGCAGGTGGTACGCCGCCGACAGACCAGCCTGCCCGGCCCCCACCACGACCACGGTCGCCGCCAGCATCACATCTCTCACCCTGCACATAACACCACTCCCGCAGGAATGTTCCGCCCGGGCCCGCAGTGTGATCGGTAGAACGTCAGGTGATCGGCAGCCCGGGTTGCCGATCACCTGACGTTCTACCGACCATCGGGGGGCGCCGTGATTCGGCGGACCGCCTCCGTGACCGTTTCTCGGCGGGGGGCCTCCGTGTCCAGGGCGCGGTGGATCGTGAGGCCCTCGATCAGGGCGTCCAGCATCCGGGCCGTGACCGGGTCGAAGTGCCGCTCCAGGGCGGCACGGGACCGCGCCATCCACGCGTTCGTCAGCTCCCGGTACGCCGGCTCCCGCGCGGCCAGCGTGTAGAGCTCGTGCGTGAGCACGAGGTCGCGCTGGCTGCCGAACACGTCCTGCGTGATGATCTCGACCACCGCGGCCCGCGCCGCCGCCAGGTCGCCGGCCGCGCTCATGCGCTGCTCGAACCCGTCGCTGACGCTCCGCGAGAACCGGCCGAACGCCTCGCGCAACAGCTCGTCCATCCCCGCGAAGTGGTACGTCATCGACCCGAGGGGCACGTCGGCGAAGGCGGCCACCTTGCGATGCGAGACCCCGGCCACCCCCACCTCCGTGATGAGGTCGAGGCAGGCGTCGATGATCCGGTCCCGGCGGTCCGGGTCGTGTCGACGTACGGTCATGGTGGCCACCCTAGCGGGCGTTGTGTACGACCGTACGCTGTGGTCGGTACGCTCGTGAACATGCCTCTTCTTCCGGGCCCCGGCCCGCAGCCCGCCGACCGGCGCGCCCGTGCCGCCGTCGCCGCCCTGTTCCTCACCAACGGCGCACTGTTCGCCAACCTGGTGCCGCGCTACCCGGAGATCAAGGCCGCCCTCGACCTGGACAACACGGTCTACGGGCTGGCCGTGGCGGCGTTCCCGGCCGGGGCGATCATCGCCGGCCTGGGTGCCGGCTTCCTGGTCCGCAGGCTCGGGTCGGCGCAGGCCGCGGTCGTGGGCACCATCCTCACCGGGCTGGGCGTGCTCGCCGCCGGGCTGGCGCCGTCGTTCGGCCTGCTGGTGCTGGCGCTGCTCCTCGGCGGAGCGATGGACGCCCTCACGGACGTCGCGCAGAACGCCCACGGCCTGCGGGTGCAGCGCCGCTACGGGCGGTCGATCATCAACGGCTTCCACGCGGTGTGGTCCATCGGCGCCGTGCTGGGCGGGTCCATGGCGGCCGGCGCCATCGCGATCGGGCTGCCGCTCGGTGTGCACCTCGGCATCTCCACGACGGTCTTCGCGATCGTCGCACTGGTCGCGCTGCGCTTTCGCCTTCCCGGACGGGACGGTGACGTCGACGAGGCGAGCGGGGCGGCCGGGCCGGCGCAGGCCGGCGGCGTGCGCGGGGCCGGCGTGAACTCGCGCACCGTGGCGATCATCACCGCCCTCGTGCTGATCGCGATCGGCGGCGCCCTGGTGGAGGACGCGGGCAGCTCGTGGGCGACCTTGTACCTGTCCGGGACGCTCGGCGCCCCCGCGGCCCTGGCCGCCACCGGCTTCGTCGCGCTCGTCGGCGCCCAGTTCGTGGGCCGGATGCTCGGCGACCGCATGGTGGACCGGTTCGGTCAGCGGATGGTCGCCCGCGGCGGCGGCGTCGTCATCGCGCTCGGCATGGGACTGGCCCTGGCCTTCCCGACCGTGCCGGGCACGATCCTCGGCTTCGCCGCGGTGGGCCTCGGCAGCGCGACGCTGGTGCCCGCCGCCATGCACGAGGCGGACGAGCTCCCGGGCCTGCGGGCCGGTACCGGCCTGACCATCGTGTCGTGGCTGATGCGGCTGGGCTTCCTGGCGTCGCCGCCGCTGGTCGGCATGGTCGCCGACGCCGTCGGCCTGCGCTACGGCCTGCTCGTCGTACCGCTCGCGGGCCTGCTGATCGTGCTCCTGGCGGGAGTCCTCCAGAACCGCACCGCTCCCCCAGCACGTTGAGCTCCTCGTCGGTCGAGCTTGTCGAGACCGGTCCCGACAAGCTCGACCAACGGGGCGGTCAGCGCGTGGGGCGCTGCCTCGGCAGGGTGAACGTGCTCACGGCGCTCCGCGTCACGTGGCCCGCCGGGTCGCGCAGCTCGACGTACCACTCGTGCGGCACGCCGCCCTCGGCGTCGTCCAGGACCACCGACATCCGCTCGGCGCCCACCGCCGTCCGCGGGTCGCCGACCTGCTCCCGCGGTCCGGCCGCCACGGTGAGCGACTCGGCGGCCAGGGTGCGCGTGGTGGTGCCACCGAGGTCGATCTCCAGCGCGAAGTTCTCGGTGTCGTCGCCGTGGAAGCCAGGGATGGCACCCTCGGGCACCTCGTGGTGCCAGTTGCCGTCGGAGGTGGCCTTCTCCAGCAGCGGTGACCAGGTGTTGAAGTACATCAGGTCGTTCTCGGTGTCGACGCTGATGTGCTTGAGGTACTCCTGCCCGCCGTAGACACGCGACTGGTAGTCGGTCAGGACGCCGTAGGCCCGGTTGCCGCCCGCGGTCTCCCGCGACGCGACGCCGGTACCCGCGATGTGGCCACCCAGCACCAGCTTGACGTTCGCGTACGGGTCGACGAGCTCCCGGGTCACGTTGCCGTTCGACCAGCCGTTCACGCCCTGGTTCACCGAGTTGTGGTTGGCGATGATCACCGCGTGGTCGGGGTGCGCCTCGATGATGTCCTTGGCCCAGGCCAGCCCGGGGTCGTTCGCGTTGTCCGCCGAGAAGAACCCGACCGTGAGCAGCAGGAGCCGTGCCCCGTCGATCTCCGCCGTGTAGAAGTAGTTGTCGATGTTGTCGCTGCCGCCGAACCGCCAGGGGCTGCCCTCGAGACTCTTCTCGAACCGCTCCATCGGGAAGTACTTCGGTAGCATGACGCGACCGTTGCGGTTGTTCTGGTAGTCGTGGTTGCCCCACGAGATCATGTACGGCAGCCCGGCGTCCTCCATCGCCCGGGCCGACGGCTCGGCGTTGACCCACTGGTACTCCTGCGAGAGGTACTCGCGGTTGACCCAGTCGCCCGCCTGGACCACCAGCTCGGTCTTGCGCTCCTCGGCCACCTCCGCGACGTACTCGAACTGGTGCGTCATGAGGTCCGGCGTCGCCTGGGCGTAGAGCTGGGAGTCCGGCACGTGGTCGAACGCCCAGTCGTACCGGTCGGCGGTCGGCAGCGCCTCGATGTCCCGGTCCTCGCCGTCGGGCAGGGCCGTCAGGCCGCGCCAGACGAGCAGGTGCAGCTTGCCGTCGGCGACGACGTTCTCGGCGGCGCGGGCGGTCACGTCCAGCTGGACGGCGGCGCCGTCCGGGTCCGCCCCGGAGTCCTTGAGGATCCAGCGGCCGGCGGCGTGGTCGTACACGTGGGCCGAGACGGTGCGGGCGTCGCCGGCACCCGACCAGGTCAGGTGGAACTCCTCCTGCGCGGCCTGCGCGTCGGTGAGGGAGATCTCGTAGACCTGGAACGGGTTCTCGTTCTTCCCCACGGTGGTCGGCAGCAGCTCGTCGCCGACCTTTCCGCTGGCCGGCGTGAGGGCGTCGGGCACCCGGTCGGCAGTGCTGCCGCTGCGCACCACGACGTTCGAGTCGTCGAGCGGGATGGTCGGACCGGCGTAGAACGTGGCCTCGACCCGCTCCCGGTCCTCGGTGCGCGGCGTCGCGGAGAGGGTCACGCCCGCACCGGAGGCGGAACCCGCGTCGTCGCTCACCTCGGGCGCGGCGGGCGCGACCGTGTCCTCGACCGTGACCGGCACCTCGACCGGCTCCGCCGTGTCCCTCGGCCCGCCGACGGCGGCCGCGCGCACGGTGAGCGTCTGCTCCCCGGGGACGTTCACGGGCACCCGGACCGTGAACGGCCCGGCGTCGACCCGCTCGGTGTGCACCTTCTTGCCCGCCAGCTCGGCCCTGAGCACCGCGCTGCGGCTGACCGTCCCTGTCACCTCGACGAGGCCGGCCTCGAGCGTGCTGCCCGTGCGCGGTGTGCCGACGACCAGCGTCACGGGCTCGTCCGCCCGCTCGACGCGCTCGCCGAACGTCACGGCGTCACCGAACAGGTTGGCGAAGCGGAACGCCTCGAAGTCCGGGGTGAACGCCACGCCCGCGATCTGCACCTCGTCGACCAGGCCGTGGAACGGCGACCGGAGGCTGCCGTCGTTCGTGAAGTAGTCGCCGATCGTCGTCTGCACCGCCGGGTCGGAGAACGTGCTGCGGTACTCGACCATCTGGCTGTGCACCTCCCGACCGTCGACGAACACCGAGTACGTCATGCCGTCGTAGGTCTGCGTGACCAGGTGCGGCTCACCGTCCGCGGAGAGGTCGAACCGGTGGCTCAGGTCGACGTCGCCGAACTCGAAGCTGTTGCCGGCCAGCCGGGTACCGACCTGCGGCCCGCCGGGCCGCACCCCCTGCCAGAAGGTGAGCTGCCCGTCACCGGTCGCGCTCTCCTTGGCGACGACCGGGGCGGGCGAGCCGAGCTGCGCCAGGTCCTCCTGTGTGAGCGAGTACACGCCGCTGATGGCCATGCGGTCGTGGTGACCACCGACGTCGCCCGGGTACTGCAGGCGTGAGCCGGCGAACCGGGCCTGGCCGGTGCCCCGCTCGGACGCGTCGACCGACAGGTCGTCGCCCACGACGAGGCCCGCGTGCTGTCCCGTCGAGTCGGTGCGGCGGTCGCCGCTCGCGGTGGCGCTGCCGAAGTGCTCGACGAGGGTGTAGTCCTCGCCCCACACCGCCGTCGGGTCGTTGGCCGGGGCCGAACCCCCGAAGTAGGCCCACACCTGCTGCGCGGACCCGGCGGCCAGCCGGGGCACCCGGACCCACACGGTCGAGGTGCTGCCCGGCTGCCAGGTCTCGACCTCGAACGGCAGGGGTACGCCGTCGGCGGCGAAGAACGACAGCTCGTCCTGCTCGACGGCGGGTGCCGCCGGGATGCGCAGCTGCACCGGCGTACCGGTGAAGTCGGACCGGGTGTCGTTGCGGACCGTGACCGCCTGGCGTGCGGTCGCGTCGGCGTCCGCCCAGGCGACCGTCTTGCCGTCGGTCGAGACGAGGCCGGCCAGCTCGCGCAGGCGCCGCTCGGCGGCCTCCAGCCGGGGCAGCCCCGTGAGGGCGCCCCGCTGCGCCTCGGTGAGCCCGTCGACGGCGGCGCGCACCGCGGCCACCGCCTCGGAGTCGTCGAGAGTCACGTCGTCGACGGCGGGCAGCTCGTCGATCAGCGCACCGACCGGGGACAGCTCCCGGTCGATGCCGAAGCCCTCGAACAGGCGCGGCACGCCGCGGTCGCGGATGTCGTACACGTTGACCGTGAGGCGGTCGGCCGTGACGTCCACCGCCGTGAAGTTCTCCCCGGCCTGCTCGCCCGTGCGGTCGAACAGGCGCAGGTAGGGCTCCAGGTCCACGCCCCGCGGGTCGGTCGCCTGCGTGTAGTGCTTCGCGCCGGCAGTGTTGGGCAGGAAGTAGATGGTGCCCTCGGGGTCCACGGCGTACTCGATGCGCTTGCCATTGCGGATCTCGGTGATCTTGGTGGTCTCGACCGGGCGGGCGCCCTCGACCCCGTCGGGGTCGGCGGCCAGGACCTTCGACCGGCTCATCACGTGGTCGTGCCCCTGCAGCACCAGGTCGATGTCCAGCTCGTCGATCACCGGCACGAGGGTGCGGCGCATCGCCATCACGTCCTCGTCGTCCAGGTGGGTCGCCGTGGTGTACGGGCCCTTGTGCATCGTCAGGACCAGCCACTGGGCGCCCGCGGCCTTGGCGGCCTCGGCATCGGCCCGGAGCCAGTCGATCTGCTCCCGCGAGATGCCCTCGGAGCCGCCCTCGTTGGTGTTGAGCACCATGAAGTGCGCCCGGTTGTACGTGTACGAGTAGTAGACGCCGTCGGACCGGTCCTGCTCGGGGCCCGCCAGGGTGAAGTGGTCGGCGAACGCGTTGGTGTGCCGGTCGTGGTTGCCGGACGCCGGCGCGAGCGTCGTGCTCAGCAGGCTCGGGCGGGCGGAGTCGAGCAGGTCCTTCCAGTCCTGCTCCCTGCTGCCGTCCTCGACCAGGTCGCCGTTGTGCAGGACGAACTCGGCGTCAGGCACGTGCTTGAGCGCCTTGGCGATCGTCTGCGCGGAGAGCTCGGCCTCGGCCAGGTTCTGCGACTGCGTGTCGGTCAGGTCGACGAACGTGAAGTCCTCGTCGCCGCCCTCGGCCGTGACGAACGTGCCGGTGGCGCTCCACACCTGCTCGGCGGCGTCACCGACGCGGTAGTAGTACGTCGTGCCGGGCCGCAGCTCGCGAGCGATCGCGCGGTAGAACGTCTCCCCGTCCTCGCTGTCCTCGCGCTGCGCCTCGATCTCGACGGTCGCGGAGCCCTCGGGGAACTCGCGGTCGGTGCTCAGCACCGCCACGGCGCTCCCCGTCGTCAGCGTCGAGTACCAGGTGAAGGCACGCTGCGTGCCCGGGTCGCCGTAGAACGTGGTGGTGATCCGGTTCGGCGCCTCGGCGGGCGAGACGTACTTCGGCACGGGGTGACCCAGCTCGTCGTCGAACCGCCACTTCTCGACGAAGTCCCAGCCGCGCGCCGCATAGGTGGCCTCCTGGGCGAGCACCTCCGGCGTCGTGTCGGTGCCGTGCTGGTTCTTGGTGCCCGGGCCGGCGACGGTCTGCCCGCCGATGGTGATCCCGCCGTTCGCGAGGTTGTCCTGCGCGGTCCAGCCGGAGTAGCCCGTGTAGCCGATCACCCGGCCCGCGAACCCGTCGACCTTGCCGGTGTAGTCGATCGACCCGGCCAGCGCGACGTTGCCGGTGAACGACGCGCCCGAGCTGGGGTTACCCGGGTAGGCCACGACGTGCGCGGCGTCGATACCGCGCGTGCCGCCCGTGCCACCGTCCGCCGCGACCGTGAGGTCCGCCTCGACGAGGTTGTTGCGCACGGTCACCGCATTGCGGGTGTAGGAGGCGATGCCGGCGGGCATCTTGTGCGCACTGACGGAGCCGCGCACCCAGTTGTCGGTGACGGATCCGCCGTGCAGCTCGGCGACCAGGCCGGCCACCTTCTCGGCGCTCGTGGCGGTCAGGTCGATGTCGAGCACGGTGTTGCCGGCCAGCGTCGCATCGGTGGCGACGACGGCGAGGCCGGCCACGTACCCGGTGCGGGAGCCGCCGTCGGCCGTGACCCCCGCCAGGGTGAGGCCGCGGATCGTGCCTCCGGCCAGCTGGCGCACGAGGCCGAGCCGGTCGGCCTCGCCGCCCGCGCTCTCCTGCGTGCCGTAGACGAGGTTGCTGATCGTGTGGCCCGCACCGTCGAGGACGCCCTCGAACCGGTTGATGCCGCGGTACGGCTCCCGCCCGGCGAAGTCGACGTCGGCCGTGAGCACGAAGTGCTTGTCGCCCGTGTAGCGCGGGCTGCCGGCGTTGAGCTGCGCGGTGAGCAGCTCCAGGTCCTCGGCCGAGGCGATCTCGTAGGGCTGCTCCGCGCTCCCGTTGCCGAACAGCGAGGCCGTGTACTGCGGCACCGGGTGGCCCAGCGCGTCGTCCCAGCGCCAGGCGTTGGTGAAGTCCCAGCCGAGCGCGTCGTAGGTCGCCCGCTGTGCCAGCTCCTCGGCGGTGGCGTCCGTGCCGTGCTGGTTCTTGGTGCCCGGACCGGCGACCGGGTCGCCGCCGATCGTGATCGCGGTGCCGGCGAGGTTGTCCTCGGCCGTCCAGCCGTCGTACGCCGTGTACCCGATGACGCGGCCGACGAAACCGTCGATCTTGCCCGCGTAGTCGATGGAGCCGGAGAGCGCCACGTTGCCCGAGAAGGTGCTGCCGTTGGGCGAGCCGGGGTAGCCGGCGATCAGCCCCGCGTTGTTGCCGCGCGTGCCGTTCGCACCGCCCGGGACCACCATCGTCAGGTCGGCGGCGACCAGGTTGTGGCGGAGCACGGAGTCCTGGTTGACGTAGGCGGCGATGCCGCCGGGCATCTCGCCCGCGCGCAGGGAGCCGGTCACCCAGCTGTCCGCGATGGTGCCGTTGTGGAGCTGGGCGACGATGCCGCCCACCTTCTCGGCGTTGCTCGCGGTCAGCTCGGCGTCCGTCACCACGTTGCCCGTGAGGGTGGCGTTGGTGGCGACGACGGCCACCGCGCCGATCCAGCCGTTCGTGCTGGTGCCGGCGTCGGCCCGGACCCCGTCGAGCGTCAGGTTGCGGACCGTGCCGCCGTCCAGCCGGCGGATCAGGCCCAGCCGGTCGGCCTCGCCGCCCGCCGACTCCTCCCGGACGAGCCGGAGGTCGCTGATCGTGTGCCCCGCACCCTCGAACGTGCCCGTGAAGGAGTTGATGCCACCGAACGTGCTCCCGGCGAAGTCGACGTCGGCCGTCAGCCGGTAGGCCGACCCGCCGTAGGCGCCCGGGTCGGCGTTGATGGCGTCCGCGACCGCACGGAGGTCGTCGGCCGAGTCGATCTGGTACGGGTCGCGTGGCGCTCCCTCCCCGTCGATCCCGGGTAGAGGGTCGGCCGCCTGCGCGGCGGGCAGACCCGATCCGAGGGCGAGGGCGACGCCGAGCGCTGCGGCGACAGGCGCCAGCAGACGTGGACGTACTGGGACATGTCGAGGCATGCCGCGAGTTCACCTGCCGGTCCTGAATGCCCACCGGCCGACAGATGAAGCCGCGATGAACAGTCCATCACCGTCCGTTCGTCACCGTCGGCCCGTCACCGTCCGTCCGCCCCCGCGCGGAACACGCGGGAGTACATCGTGGCCGCCTCGTCCACCACCGACCGGTCGATCGAGGCGACGGTGGTGGTGCCGACCAGGAGCGGTTCGCAGTCGGGCCCTCGGCCGGCGATCTCGCCGGTGAGCGCCCACGGGTAGCGTTCCGGCGACTGCAGGTGCGCGTACTGCCACAGCTGCCGCGCCAGCCAGTGTTCGAGCTGCCGGTCCCACCACGGCTCCGGCGTCAGCGGGTTCACACTGAGGCCGGGCAGCAGGCACCCGCTCTCGTGGTCCCGGCTGACGGTGGCGGCGTCGGCGACGGGTCCCGCGCTGAACCGCACGTAGAGCGGCGAGACCGCCGTGACGAGCTCGGCCACCTCGCCGATCGACCGCAGGTGCGGCACGCCGGGCAGCATCCCGGACTCGGTCATGACCGCCCCCTCCTCTCCGCGGTCGGGTGCTCAGGCCTCACCGGCGCTCCGGAAGCGCAGGCCCAGGTGGTCCATCGTGGCGGGCACGGGGTCCCGCGCCAGGTAGCGCCCCCGGGCGACCCGCAGGTCCCGGGCGGCCAGCCGCGTGAGCAGGTGGGAGGCGACGAGCAGCACGACGTTGCGGCCGGGGCACGCGACGGGGCCGCCGCTGAAGGGGATCAGGCCCCAGTCGGCGTTGTTGCGGCCGTCCAGCCAGGCCTCGGGCACGAACGCGTCGGCGTGCCCGAGCCGGGCCGGGTCGCGGTGGAAGAACGAGCTCAGGATCGCGAAGCCGGTGTCGGTGGGCAGGGTGCGCTCACCCCACTCCGTCGGCCCGGTCGAGTCGCGGAGCACGGCGAACGTCGTCGGCCAGAGGCGCAGGGACTCCAGCACGCACGCCCGTGCGTAGGGCAGGAGCGCGGGCGCGCTGTCCCCGGCCGGGCCACCTGCCGGGCCGGCGGGCTCCGCCTCGGCGAGCAGCCGCTCCCGCACCGCCGGCCGGGCGGCGGCCATGGCGAGCGCCCGGAGGGTCGCTGCGCCCGCCGCGTCGAAGGCGAAGAGCCAGTGCGGCACCTGGCCCACCGCAGTGGCAGGCCCGCACCGGTGGGCCGCGGCGGCGAGGCCCTGGGGGTCCGGCGTCAGCACGTAGGACGCGATACGGCTCTCCAGGTCGTCGCAGAGCCCGGACCGCCGGGGGTGCAGCCACGACCAGTTCGCGTCGCGCCGCAGGGCGTCGAGCATCGCCACGAGCTCGCGGTCGTCGCGGGCCTTCGGGCCCAGCACGACGTCCAGGACGATGCCCCACCACGCGTCGGTGAAGCTCTGGGCGTCGAACCGTCCGGTCGAGTCCAGCCGCTGGGTCAGCTCCGCCGCACCGTGCTGGACGGCGTCGACCACGGCGGGGCCGTCGTCGTGCACCGCTTGTTCGGTCTGGAGCACCGCTTCGTTGAACGGCCTGCGGTGCCAGCGCTCGGCGGTCGAGGAGATGAGCACGCCCTCGGGCTGGAAGTGCGCGAGGGCGGCGCGCTTCTCCTTCGTGGCGGGGGTGAACGGCTCGGGTGAGCCTTCGAGCAGCCGGCGCACGTCCTCGGGTTCCGTGACCACCACGAGGCGACGCGACCCGATCCGCACGACGAGCGGCGCGCCCCCGTAGCGGGCACGCAGGTCCGCCAGGACGGTACGTGCCGTGCGGTCGGTCTGGTGCCGCTCGGCCCAGGCCGTGGCTCGCGGGCGACGCACGATCGCGCCCTGGGCGACCAGCGGGGCGAGCACCCGGCCCAGCACGCGAAGGTTCTCGGCAGCGGTCAGGTCGACGGGCGTGGGGCTCATGGCGTCTCCTCACCGGAGCTCGGTGCGCGGTCGCACGTCAGGTGGCAGATGCCGGGCTCGTTCGCCGAGCGCCGACGAACGAGCCCGGCCGGCAGCCGCTCAGCGGTTCGGCTCCGCCTCGGAGATGTCCGCGAGCGCGGACGCCGGGTCCCGCGTGACGGCGAGGTCCCCGATCGCGACGATGCCGACGGCCACGTCACCGTCCATCACAGGCACTCGCCGGACGGCGGCGTCGCGCATCACCTCGACGGCGGTCTGCACCGGGTCGCCGGGACCCACGGTGACGAGCTGCTCGCTCGCGACCTGACCGACGGTCGCGTCCACGCCGAGGCCCTCGGCGAGGCCGCGGATCACGAGGTCACGGTCGGTGACGATCCCGACGATCTTCGACTCGGACTGGACGACCAGCGCACCCACGTCCTCGGCGAGCATCGCCTGGGCGGCGACCTGCAGCGAATCGGATACGTCGACGGCGGTCGGCGCTGGGGTCATGACATCGGCGACGGTTTGCACCATGTCGCTCTCCTCCCTCGGTTGGGCCGACGGCGGGCTGCTTCACCGACACGTCCACCATGCCCCGGTGACCTCCCGCTCGCATGCGCGTCGGACGGATCAGACGCCCACGCTGTCGGTGATGTCCGCGCCGGTGCTGGCCCGTGCGCAGTGGCTGCAGCAGTAGGTGGTGTCGTTGGCCTCGACACCGTGCCCGAGCACGGTGCAGCCGCAGTGGGCGCACCGCGGGGCCATCATGTCGGCGGCGCACTCGAACGAGTCGAAGACGCCGGTGGCGCCGTCGTCCTTGGTGATCGTGAACGTGTGGGCGTACTCGTTGCCGCACTTGTCGCACGTAGGCATGTGCTCCTCCTTGGTCTTTCGGTGTCAGCTCTTGGGCGGGGGCACGGGCTGGGCGGCGAGCGCCGACGCGACGGCGTACAGGTTGTGCGCCATGAGGCGACCGGTGCCGTGCGACCATTCGTGCCCGTGCTCGGTCTGCGGGTACTCGGCGCCGGGTCCGGGGCCCTGGTTCCAGTAGGTCCAGGACTGGCCGGGGATCGTGTAGCCGATGTCGCCGAGCGCTCCGCCGATCTCGGAGATCACGTGGTGGGCACCGTCCTCGTTGCCGGTGACGACCACGCCGGCCACCCGGCTGTAGGCGACGGGGGTGCCGTCCTCTGCTGTCTCCGAGAGCATCGCGTCCATGCGTTCGAGCATGCGCTGGGCGATGGACGAGGGGCGTCCGAGCCAGGTCGGGGTGACGACGACGAGGATCTGCGCGTCCAGCAGCTGCTCGTGCACGCCGGGCCACTGGTCGCCGTCGCCCAGGTCGGTGACGACTCCTGGCGGCACGTCGAGGTCGGCGAGGCGGACGTGGTCCACGGTCACGTCACGTTCCTGGAGGGCGTCGGCGACGACGGAGGCGAGCGCCTCGGTGTTGGACGGTTCGGGGGACTTCTTGAGCGTGCAGCTGAGGAAAAGGGCCTTCACGGAACACCTCGGCAGGTTTGATCGGCAGCCGCTTCTCGACCTTCTCCAACGTAACGCCGGTGCGGTTCGCTTGCCGCCCGGCGGTCCGTGGGACGGCTGGGTGGGGCGTCGCTCAGTGCCGCAGGGCGTCGGCGCCGCGGGCGAACTTGATGATGAGGGCGCCCGCCACGAAGTAGTCGTACTCCGAGGAGCGCTGGGCCGTGCGGACGACCTGGCGGAGGTCCTGGATCGACTCGTCGAGCCGGTCGACCGCTTCGGCCGCGTCCTCGGCGGCGTCCGACTCCTCGGCGACGTCGCGCGTCACGGCGGCGCGCAGGGCCACGGCGAAGGCCCGCAGGGTGCCGGCGAACTCCGGTCTCAGCTGCTGCCCGAGCGCGACGTCATCGCGTCCCTCCTGCTCCCACTCGACGAGCAGGCGCACGATCTCGTCGACCACGTCGGCCTCGATGCCGAGGGCGCCGGCGCGCCGGGTCTGGGAGGCCACCCAGTGACCGTTCCCGTTGTACCGCACCCGGACGTTCGCGCGGGACGCCTCGCGGGTCTGGGCCACGGCGGCGCGCGCACGCTCGACCGTGGGCACCAGGTCCTGCCGGCGCTCCTCCCACTCGTCGGGCACGAGCGGCCCCTCGTTCTCCAGCCAGTCGGCGAGCGACTCGACCTGGTCGGCGAGCCCGTCGCGCAGGCGGCCGAGCGCGAGCTCCGACGGCGTGAGCGGCAAGGGCGGGAGCAGCACGTTGACGCCGATGCCGATGGCCGCGCCCACGACGATCAGGCCGGCGTAGGAGCCGACGTAGTCCGCGCCGTCGCCGTTGCCGAGGATGAGCACGAAGATGGCCGACATGACGGTCCAGCTGCCCATGTCACCGAAGATGCGCCAGCCCACGCACAGGAGCGCCAGGCCCACCACCACGGCGAGCTCCAGCAGGCCGGGCAGGGGCAGCAGGGCCACCGTGCGGGCGATGATCGCGCCGACCAGCACCGCGGCCACCGACTGGAGGGAGTCACGGACCGAGCGCACGATCGTACTGGTCGTCGCGAGCACGGCACCCAGCGGCGCGTAGTACGGGTACTCGCCGAACGGCGGGGGTGCGACGAGCCCCACGAACCACGCCAGGCTCGCGGCGAGTGCGCCCTTGAGCGCGAGCGACCACCGCGGGTGCCGCAGCCAGGCACGGTGGAGGGCCGCGAGGGCGCCGGCTGGACGGGCCACCGTCAGGGTCTGCCGAAAGTCGACCACGTCTCAGCCTCGCACGGCTCAGTCGTTCGGTTCGGCCTCGGAGATGTCCGCCAGGGCCGACATCGGGTCCCGCTCGGTCGCGAGGTCGCCGATCGAGACGATCCCGACCGGCACGTGCTCGTCCAGCACGGGAATCCGCCGGACGGCGGCGGCGCGCATCAGCTCGACCGCCACCTCGACGGGCACACCGGGTCCGACGGACACGAGCTCCTCACTCGCCACCTCACCGACCATCGCCTCCGTCCCGAGGCCTTGGGCGAGGCCGCGGACGACAAGGTCCCGGTCGGTGACGATGCCGACGGTCGTGTTCCCTGCCTGGACGACCAGTGCCCCCACGTCCTGCGCGGCCATCGTCCGGGCGGCGGTCTCGAGCGTGTCGGACATGCCGATCGTGGTCGGCTCTGGGGTCATGACGTCAGCGACGGTCTGCTGGACCATGTCGCGCTCCTTCCCTCGGTGCCACGTCCCTGGGTCGGGGCCGACGGCGGGCTGCCTCACCGGCGATCCCACCGTCCCGCGCCGGGGTGCCGCTCGCATCCTGTCCGACCGGTTCAGGGTGTTCCAGTCCGGTCCGCCACCTGCTGCGCGTACCGTTCGAGTCGCGCCTGCGCCTGCGGGTAGGGCGTCGCCGCCGGTGTCGCGCCGCCGTCCCGGACCGCTGCCGCGGCGGCGACGGCCGCGTCGATCGCGGCGCGGTAGGGCAGCGATCCGGTGCTGACCCGCCGGACGCCGAGGTCGCCCAGCCGGTCCAGCGAGAGACCGGGAACCGCGAGGACGTTGAGCGGTAGCGGGAGCGCGGTCGCGAGACGTTCGAGCACGGCCGGGTCGGTCGCGGCCGGGACGAAGATGCCGTCGGCCCCGGCGTCGACGTAGACGCGGGCCCGGTCGAGCGTGGCCTCGACCGTGGCGTCCTGGTCCAGCCAGTACGTCTCGACGCGCGCGTTGACGAACACTCCCGGTGCCGCCGTCCTGATCGCCGTCACCTTGGCGGCGTGCGCCGCCGGGTCGATGAGCTGCCCGTACGTCGAGTCCTCGACGTTGACGCCCGCGAGGCCGACGTCGGCCAGCGCCGCGACCAGGTCGGCGACCTCGGCCGGGTCGTCGCTGTAGCCGTCCTCGAGGTCGGCGGTCACGTAGGCGGGCAGTGCGCGCAGGCGCCGGACCAGGTCGGCGGTGGCCTGACGGCTCGTCCGTCCGGCGTCGGGCCTGCCGATGGCGGCGCTGACGCCGAAGCTCGTGGTGCCGACCGCGGGGAACCCCGCCTCGACGAAGGCCAGGGCGGAGGCGACGTCCCAGGCGTTCGGGAGGAGGAGCGGGCGCGGGCCCCGGTGGAGGTCGGCGAAGGTCATGGGGACAGGGTGCCAAACCCGGCCGGTGTGCGGCCGCTCGGGGCCGGCCTGGTCACCCCCGGAGGGCGGGGTTCGCCTGCTCCAGGTTGAGCGCCAGCTCCTCGCGGCTCTGCCAACCGGAGCGGACCCACGCGGGCTGCCCCGGCGCGTTGCGCCAGGACTCGCTCAGCGGGCTGTGGTCCGCGGCGTCGAACCCGAGCTGGTCGTACAGCCGCGTGACGACGTCCACGGCCTCCGGGTGGTCGCTCGACACGGCCAGCGCCACCCGCTCGGGATGGCCCGCCGGTCGGGCAGCGGCGCGCAGCCGCTCGTGCTGGATGTGGGTGAACGCCTTGGCGACCCTGGACCGTGGGAGCTGTTCCTGGCGCAGCTGGTGCACCGTCCGCTCGCCGGAGTCGATCACCGGGATGTGGCCGTCGCGCCAGACCATGTAGTTGTTCGTGTCCAGGACCACCTTGCCCGCGAGCTCGGCGACCGGGAGGTCGTGCGCGATGCTGAGCGGGAAGGACAGGATCACGAAGTCGCCCGCCGCCGCGGCCTCCGGCGCGTGTGCGGCTCGTGCCGACGGGCCGAGGTCGTCGATCAGCCCGCGGAGCGTCTGCGGTCCTCGCGAGTTGGCGATCACGACGCGGTACCCCTGCGCGATCGCCGCGCGGGCTATCTCGCTGCCCATGTCGCCGGCGCCGATCATCCCGATCGTCTCCACGGCTTCCTCCTGACGATGCTGATGTGGTGGGCCGTGCTGCTCGATGGCCCGTGGTCAGGACCCTAGGAGCGCCCGGGCGAAACAGCCAGAGCCGCCTCGGACCCGGGGGGTGCCAGACCCCCCGCACCGCACTGCGGCCACGTGACCCGGCCGCCAACTGGAGCAGTCTGTCGGGCATCCCTCTCACTTCGCCGAAGTGGACGCCCCCGTCCGTTAGCGTCCCGACCGGAGGCCAGAGACCCCGAAGTTCAGACACACGCGTAGCAGCACAGGAGACGAGCAATGCGAGCAGTGACGATCGAGCGATTCGGCGACCCGAGCGGCATGGCGGTGACCGACGTTCCGGTGCCCGCCCCCGGCCCCGGGCAGCTGGTGATCGAGACGGAGGCGATCGGGGTCGGCGGCGTCGACGCCGTCATCCGCCGGGGGACGCTCGCCGGGTACGGCTTCACCACGGGCCTGATCCCCGGCAGCGAGGTCGCCGGCACGGTGACGGCCGTCGCCGCCGACGTCGACGCGTCGTGGCTGGGTCGCCGGGTGTGGGCGTTCACCGGCACCGGCGGCGGCTACGCCGAGCACGCGCTCGCGCAGGTGGCCGACGTCGATGCGCTGCCCGCCGAGCTCTCGGCGGTCGACGCGGTGACCCTCGGGAACGCTGGGCCGGTCGCGCACTTCGCGCTCGCGCACGCGCACTTCGCGTCCGGCGAGTCAGTGCTCGTCCGCGGGGCGGCAGGGAGCATCGGCATCGCGACCGTGGAGCTGGCGGCGCTCGGTGGCGCGAGCGCGGTCGCCGTGACGACGTCGTCGCCCGAGCGCGGGGGCCGGCTCCGTGCCCTCGGGGCGACGCACGTGCTCGACCGCTCCGGCGGCGGCGACCCGGGCGCACCGAGCTCCTATGACGTGATCATCGACATCGCGGGCGGACCCGGCACGTCCGAGTTCGTCGACCGGCTCGCCCCGAACGGGCGCCTCGTCGTCGTGGGCGCGATCGCCGGCATGCCCCCCACGGACTTCGGCGAGCGGCTCCTGCGCGCATTCCAGCAGTCCCGTTCGGTCGCGACGTTCAGCCTCGATACCGTTCCCACGTCGGAGCGGGACGCCGTCCGGGCCGCACAGTTCGCCGCCGCCGCGCGGGGCGAGCTGCACGCTGTCGTGCACGACGTCCTTCCCCTGGGCCAGGCCGCCGACGCGCATCGTCAGATGGACGAGGGCACGGTGTTCGGCCGGATCGTGCTCGTGCCCTGACGGTCGTGCGCCGTGCTGCCGGCCGCCCTGGTCGTCGGCAGCATGACCGCGACGGGGTGTGCCGCTCGCCTATGCGCCGGTTCCCGGCATGGTGCGAGCAGGGCTGTGCCCCCACGAGAGGTCGGGCCGGCCGCTGGGGCGACGAGATCGTGGTCGCGATCTGGGCCGGTACGCAATTGCGGCGCTGCGCGGCCCGGTGTGGCAGCCGATGCTGTACCGGCTGCGTGGGATGCGCCCAGGTGCGGGGCCGGTCGTGCCGACAGCCGGGGTCCATCCCGGAGCATGATCGTGGACGGGTTCGCGCGTGCGGACGGGTTCGGGTGGTCGGGGCGTGACGGCGGTATAGGTGTGCCCGGTCGGGGTGATCGTCTCTACGCTGTGTCGGCCGTCGGTCTGGGTGGTTTGCTGTCGCCAGCCCGGTGCTTGTTTCGCGTGGTTGCACTGGGCGCACAGTCCTTGACCGTTGGTCAGGCTGGTCTCGCCGCCCTCGGCGTGCGGGGTGACGTGGTCGGTGTGCCGCACGGGTGCGTCGCACCACGACGTGGCGCAGATGCCCTGTTCCCGGGCGCGGAGCAGCGCGGCCAGGCCCTGCGGGTGGAACCGGGACGCGGACGTCGTCGCGAGCAGACGGCCGTGGGGGTCGACGTAGATCGCGCGGAGCCAGGCGACGTCGGCGTCGATCCCGTGCGCGGCAAGGTTCCGTGCCACCGGGCCCGGGACCGTACCTGCGCCCACGGGCATACCCTCGGGCACCACGGCAGGCAGGGCACCCCCGGCGAGCAGGGTCTGGTCGGAGACCAGCAGGTTGATCATGACCGGCACGTCATCCGCGTGGCCGGGCTCGCGGCCGGTGACCCGTTCGATCAGGGTGTCGGCCATGATCTGCCCGGCACCACGCCCGTCGCCGGCCGCTTTGGCGGCGGCGGCGTGCGCCGTGAGCTGCGCGTAGGCCTGCACGCCCTGCTGCATCGGGACCAGCGCGGTCAGGTAGACCATCAGGTCGGGCGCCGGACGCACCGAGACCCGCCGCTCCGCCACGGCCCTCGCGTTCCGCTGCACACACGCATGCACGTCCAGCCGGGCTGCCAGCTCCTTGACCCGGGCGACCAGCCGCCGGGTCCCCCACCGGGCCAGTGCCGCCCGAGCCGTGGGCCCGCAGAGCTCTTCATCGACCCGCGCCCGGTGCTCGACGGACAGGTGCGACGTCTCCCGCACCAGCAGCGTCGCCCGCCACTGCGACAGCACACCGGTCCGTAGGGCGTCGAAGGTGTGCGGCATCTGCGTGAGCCAGGCCCGGGCCGTGCCCAGGAACGAGCCACCCGCGTGCGGACTCACCCGCATCGCCGCACCGACCTGGCTCGACACACCACGCCCCCGCCGCTCGGCCCGAATCCCCTGTGCCGACTCGTCGGACTTCGTCGCCTCTTGCAACGCGACCGCCAACCGCGCCTGCGCAGCGGCCACAGTGTTCTTCACGGCCTCCAGCTCACCCAGCAGATCCACCCACCCGGCCTGCACCTGCTTCGACACCGGGCCATCCGTGTCGGTGCCACCCGGCAGGATCAGACCCGCCAGCCGCTCGCGCATCGCCTCAACGTCCGCGAGGCGTACCACCGCTCCGTCGCTGATGGGCAGCACCGACCCGAGAGGCTGGTCGCCCGCTCCAGGTGCACTCACCGTCGCTGTCATGCCACCATCTTATGGCACATCTGTTCTATCCGCTCGTCGAGCGAGCATCGTCTGCCGACAGCAGAAAGCGAGACCGGTCGCCGGCGTCGGCCAGGGGGCGCGTCACATCTGGATGGCGCCCTGTGCTCGCAACGCATCCTCGGGCACCACGGCTCGGCGTGCGGCTTCGGCAACGATCACGTCGGCCGACTCCTCGGGCGCCTGCTCTCCCGAGTCGAGCCACCAGCCGAGGTCACCCAGCTCCCGCCGCTGGTTCCGCGCCAAGGGAGCGAAGTTATAGTCCACGCGGGTCTCGACCGCGCGGGTCGCGTTCCGGTGCCGCGCCACGTCCAGCGGTGCGCGACACGGTGGTCTTTCCCGCCCCGGGTGTCCCGGTGATCAGCAAGCAGCCGGCCGGCGCCTCTCGATGAATCACCTCGCCACCCTGGCATCCGGCATCAAGCCTTTTATCGGGCGGAGGCGAGCCCCAGCACCCACCGCGCCCGCTCCACCATCGCGACGTCGAGGAACGTCCCGTCCGTCAGCGCCACGGCGCCCACGCCCTCGGTCGCGGCGTCCCCGACGCGCGCCAGCACCTCCCGCGCCGCGGCGACCTCCGCCGACGAGGGCAGGAACGCGGTCCGGATCGTGTCGAGCTGCCCCGGATGGATCGCCGTCCGGCCGCAGAACCCGAGCGCGCGTCCGGCGCGGCACGACGCCGCCAGCCCGTCGAGGTCCCGCACGTTGGTGTACGCCGACATGTGCGGGGGCGGCAGCCGGGCGGCCCGGGCCGCGACGACGACCCGGGCGCGCGCCCAGGTGAGCCCCTCGTCGCCGTCGACCCGCAGGTCGGAGCGCAGGTCCGCCTCCCCCAGCCCGATCGACGCGACCTGCGGCGACGCCGTCGCCAGCTCGAACGCCCGCTCGACGCCGAGCGCCGACTCGACCAGCAGGTGCAGCGCCCGGCCGGGCAGCGCGGCCGCGAGCGAACGCACCTCGTCGGCCGACTCCACCTTGGGGACCCGTGCACCGACGCCCACGGGCAGCACCGCGACCATCGCGACGTCGTCCGCGTGCCACGGCGTGCCGGGATGGTTGATCCGCACCTGAACCGCACGACCGCTCACCGCGGCAAGGAGCCCTGCCACGTTCTCGCGTGCCTCGTCCTTGCGCGACGGCGCGACGGCGTCCTCCAGGTCGACGAGCACCGCGTCGGCCGACGACGCCAGGGCCTTGGTCACCCGGTCGGGCCGGTCGGCCGGCACGTACAGGAGGGTCAGCGGCGTGGCTCCGCCCGCGACAGCACGCCCACCCTCGACCGCACCGGTCATACCGCCCCCTCCTCCCGCAACTCGGCGATCCGCTCGGGGGAGAACCCGAGCGCGCCGAGTACGCGATCGGTGTCCGCACCGTGGGGGCGGCCGGTGAACTGGATGACGCCGTCGTTCTCGGAGAGCCGGAACAGCGGCCCCTGCATCAGCATCGGCCCCAGCTCGGGGTCCTCGATCTCGTGGAGGGTGCCCAGCGCCTGGAACTGCGGGTCCTCCACGATGTCCCGCGCGTCGTACACCGGTGCGACGGCGGCCTGCGCCTCCTCGAACGCCGCGACCACCTCGTCCCGCGTCCGGAGCCGGATCCAGCCGCCCACCGCCTCGTCGAGCTCGTCGGCATGCATCGCGCGGTCCACGCCGCGGGCGAACCACGGCTCGTCGGCGAGGTCCGGTCTGCCCACGAGCCGCACCACGCGCTCGGCGATCGACTGGGCCGACGTGGAGACCGCCACCCAGTGCCCGTCGCTGGTGCGGTAGGTGTTGCGGGGCGCGTTGTTGCTGGACCGGTTGCCGGTGCGCGGCTGCGTGGTGCGTAGCTGGTCCCAGCGCGTGATCTGCGGCCCGAGCATCGCCAGGATCGGCTCCACGATGGCCGTGTCCACCACCTGGCCGCGGCCGGTGCGCTCGCGTGTGGTCAGCGCCGTCATGACCGCGAACGCGGTGGCGAGCGACGCGACGCCGTCGGCCAGGCCGAAGGGTGGCAGGGTGGGCGGGCCGTCGGGTTCGCCGGTCATCGCGGCGAACCCGCTCATCGCCTCGGCGAGCGTGCCGAACCCCGGGCGCGTGCGGTACGGGCCCGTCTGGCCGAACCCGGAGACGCGTGCGAGCACGAGGCGCGGGTTACGGGCCGACAGCTCCTCGTACCCGAGGCCCCAGCGTTCGAGGGTGCCGGGGCGGAAGTTCTCGATCACCACGTCCGCCTGCTCCGCGAGCGCCAGGAACACCTCGCGTCCGCCCGGTGAGCCGAGGTTCGCCGTGACGGTGCGCTTGTTGCGCCCCAGGGTCTTCCACCAGAGGTTGACGCCGTCCTTCGCGGCCCCGTGCGTACGCGACGGGTCCGGCTTGGCCGGATGTTCCACCTTGATCACGTCGGCCCCGAGGTCACCCAGGTGCATGGCCGCCATCGGCCCGGCGAACAGCGTGGACGCGTCGACGACCCGGAGCCCGGCCAGGGCGCCGTCGTCGGGGTCGCGGGAGACGGTCATCGGGTCACCTCCGGTCCCGTGGGCCCGGAGGCCGCGTCCAGGTCCCACGCGCAGCGGAACCCGACCGTGGCGCTCCGGGCGAGCCCGAGCCCCGGGAGCAGGTACTTGACCGAGTAGTCCGGGGCGTGGCGCCCGCCCTCGACGTACCAGTCCGAGTCAGCGGCCCGGTAGTCGCTGCCGCCCTTGAGCATGACGAACCGGGTGCGGCCGTCGCTGTGCTCGCTCTCGGTCCAGCTCCACACGGCGGGCGCGGTACGCTCCGGTCCGAACGCCGCCGGACGCGCCTCGCCGGCGAGCTGCCACTCGTCCTCGGTCGGCAGCCGGCCGCCACGCCAGGCGCAGTACGCGCGGGCGTCGTCGAGATCCACGAAGGTCACGGGGTGCTCGGCGGTGCGCGCGTCGGGTCCGTCCTCGGCCCAGTGCGCCAGGAACCGGTGCGGCTCGGCGGGCACGTAGTCGGTCGCGGCGAGGAACTCGGCGAACTGCGCGTTCGTCACCTCGCTCGTCGCGACGGCGACGGATGCGGCGAGCACGCCGTCGCGCTGCAGCGTGCGCGCGTCGTGCAGCCGGGGCGGGAGGGGCTTCCACTCGTCCACGTACGGCGCGCCCTGGTACATGCCGGTCTCGCGTGCGCGATACCGAACGGTCAGCGCATAGGCCCCTTGCGGCACGACGACGACGTCGGGCACAGAGCTGTCAGGCGCGGAGGTCACCCCGGTGACCCGTGCCTCCGACACGTCGGGGGCGGGGGCGACGCGGCGGGCGAGCCGGTGCGGGAACCGCGCGTCGGCGTCGTGCGGCGCGTCCGCGAGGGCGGTGAGCAGACCGGGCAGCCACGCGGGCTCCTCGGCGCCGTCGGCGAGGTGCAGCAGGGCGGCGATCCCCCGGCCTGGCACGACGACGTCCGAACCATCGGACGCGTTGCCGCCGGTCAGGGCCGTCAGCCGGCCCGACGCGCACTCCGGCGCGTCAGCGGACAGCACCCCGCCCGCGTAGTCGGCGTCGCCCCGGTTCACGAGCGTCCACAGCGTCACCCCGTCGAGCTCCCACCGCGACGCGTACACCCCGGCGGCCTCCGCCTCGGCGGTGAGGGGGGCCAGCGGCGTCCACTCACCGTCGAGCAGCAGGTCACCCGCGGCGCGCTGGACGGTCACCAGGCGGCGTACCGTCGCGGCGTCCCGCCGGGACCAGCCCACCCACACCCCGAACACGACCTCCCACACCATGACGCCCACGCCGTTGAGCCACGCGGACTGCAGCTCCTCCGAGTGGTCACGGTGCCAGCGCCGCACGTGGTGCTGCATGTGCCGGCGCTCGTACCAGTGCGCACGCAGCACGCCGGGCACCGGCGAGTCCGCGAAGAACTGCGCCCACGACGACGAGTGGTCCTCGATGCGCTCGACCGGAAGCTTCGACTCGCCCTCCAGGACGATCCCCGGACGCGCCTCCTCCAGCCGCGCGACCAGCTCCGGCTCGGCCTTCTTCAGCGTGTCGAGGAAGACGCCGTCCGCCCCGAGCTCGCGCACCACGGCGGCCAGCTCGGTCAGGTCGTCGGCCCCGCGGCGCGTGCCGACGTCCCACGGGTTGTAGTCGACGAACACGTGCAGGCCGGCGTCGTGGAAGGCCGCCACGAGCGCCACCAGTCCGGGCACGTCGCGGTAGAAGTCCCACTGGTTGCGTTCGTCCAGCCCGATGACGGGGTACGCGTGCCACAGCACCACCGCGTCGAGCCCGCCGAAGCGCTCGCGGGCGTCGGCCAGGAACCGCTCTGGCGTGAACCGCCCCTCGTCGAACGAGTACAACAGCTCGTCCCACAGCCAGACCTGCGCCACGGTGCTGCAGCGCGCCGCCCACGCGGCCTCGGGCCGGGCGTACGCGTCGCCCGTGTAGCCGTGCCGGTCCCGGGCGTCCGCCCGCCAGGCGTGCAGCGTCTCGCGCCAGGCGGGCCGGTCGGCCGGGTCGGCGGGCCCGGAGAAGATCTTCGCCTCGTCGAGCGCCGTGCTCCGCTCCGGAGTCAGCGGCCCGACGGCGACCTCGGTCGGCCGGTCGATGGGCCGTGGGACGAGGGGGTCGAACACGTACGTCATGGTGCCTCTCTCAGTTCGTCGGCCAGCGCGGCGACGTCGGCGGCGTCGGGCACGGCGTCCTGCGCGCCCGGCCGGGTGACGGCGAGCGCCCCGGCGGCGCCGGCCAGGCGCGCGGCGTCGGCGAGCTCGGCCCCGCGGGCGAGGGCGGCGGCCAGGACTCCGCAGTAGGTGTCGCCGGCTCCCGTGGTGTCGACGGCCGCGACCTGGGCGGCCGGCACGCGGACGGCGGGCACGCCGCGCCGGGCGACGAGGCTGCCCTCCCCGCCGAGGGTGACGACGACGGCGCGGACCCGGCGCAGCAGTGCCGCCGCGAGGGCTTCCGGCGGTGCGACGTCCGCCGCGCCGCCGGGCGCCGGGCCGTCCACCAGGTCGGCGGCCTCGTGCTCGTTGACGACGAGCACGTCGAGCTGCTCCCACAGCCCGTCGGGCAGCTCGCGCGAGGGTGCGGCGTTGAGGACGAAGAGCGCTCCGTCGCGACGCGCCCGGGCGCCCGCGACGACGGTGTCGAGGGGGATCTCGAGCTGGGCCAGCACGACGTCGGCGGCGATGATCCGGTCGCGCTGCGCCGCGCCGATGTGCACGTGCGAGTTGGCGCCGGGCGCCACGACTATCGCGTTCTCACCGTCGGGTGACACGGTGATCAGCGCGGTGCCGGTCGCGGTGTCGACCCGGTCGACGGTGTCGGTGCGCACGCCCGCGCCCGCCAGGGAGGCGAGCAGCAGCTCGGCCGACTCGTCCCGGCCGAGAGCGCCGACGAACGTGGTGTCCGCTCCCCCGGCCCGGGCCGCGGCGACCGCCTGGTTGGCACCCTTGCCGCCGGGCGAGCGGCGGAGGTCGCCGCCGAGGATCGTCTCGCCGCCCGCGGGATGCCGCGGCACGTCGACGACGAGGTCGACGTTCGCCGACCCCACGACGACCACGCGGCCGTCCGCCTGGTCCCGTCGGGCGGTCACGCGGCATCTCCGGACGGCGGAGCGAGCGAGACGGTGCGCGCCGCGAGGTCGGCGATGCGCTGCTCCCCACCCGGGAGCGACGTGGCGATCCGCCCGTGCAGGGGTGCGGTCCAGCGTTCCCCGATGGCATCCGGGCGCAGCGCGCCGACGACGGCGCCGACGGTGGCCGCCGCCGAGTCGGTGTCCCACCCCGCGGTGACGGCCGCCGAGACGCTGGGCCCGAACTCGCCGCGCCCGGCACTCAGCGCGAACGCGATCACGGCGGCGTTGTTCAGCACGTGCACCCAGTGCAGGTGCCCGTACTCGGCATGCAGCCGGTCGAGGCCGGCGCGTACGCCCGCCTCGCTGCCGTCGCACACGCCGCCGAGCTCGCGGCCGAGCCGCACGGCGGCGGCCAGCCGGCTGCCCGGCGGGACGACCGAGCCGGCGGCGTCGAGCACCTCGTCCACGCCGTCGGCGACCATCGCGGCCGCCCCGAGCGCCGCCGCCCACTGCGCGCCGTAGATGCCGTTGCGGGTGTGGCTGAGCCGGGCGTCGGCCCAGGCCAGCCGGGCAGCCGCGCGGACGTCGCCGGGCGAGGTCCAGCCGAGCAGGTCGGTCCGGATGAGCGCGCCGATCCACTCGCGGAACGGGTTGTCGTGCGTCGCCGTCTCCGGCACGGGACGGGCGTCCAGGATGTTCCGGTAGGCGGCGCGCTCCGCCGTGAAGGTGCGACCGGCCGGCAGGTTCTCGAGCCAGAGCTGCGCCACGTCGTCGGTGGTGAACCCGCGGCCGCGCCGCTCCAGGAGGGCGAGCGCGAGGATCGGGTAGTTCAGGTCGTCGTCCTCGGGCATCCCGTCGATGTTCTCCTCCAGCGACGTCGGCGCCGACCGGCGGTTCCAGGGCCAGCGCGCCGCGACATCGTCGGCCAGGCCCACCGCGGTGAAGTACCGCTCCAGGGGCCACCGGCCGGTCGACCGCAGGATCTCCTCGATGCCCGCCCGCGGGATCTTCTCGACGGGCTTGCCCAGGAGGCACCCGGCCGCGCGCCCCGTCCAGGCGCCCTGGACGCGCGCGGCGTACGCGGCATCGGGCCCGCCGGGTCCGGACGGCCGCCGCGGCAGCAGCGGGGCGAGCGGCAGCAGGGCCTCGATCGCGGCCCAGTCGTCCGGCTCCTCCGGGGCGGACGGCGCCGGCCGGGCCGCCAGCTCCTCCAGCAGCAACCGTGCCAGGGCCCGCAGCTCGGGCGACGCGGGGACCGGTCCGGCCCCGCTCACCGCGGGCGTCGGATCGCCGCCCGCGGCCACCCAGCGGTCGCGGACCCGGGCCACGTCCTTGCCCTCGGCCGCCGCCTGCACGAGCTCGTGCGCCAGCAGGTCCTCCGGCTGGGCCCAGGTCAGCCTCATGCGAGCTCACCCGCCCTTGCCCCGTCGGCGGCACCGACCGTGTCCAGCACCGCGAGGCGGCCCAGTGCCCGCTCACGGTCGGCGCGCAGGATGTCGGCCGCGGCGGACGCCATGAGCCGTCCGGTCTCCCGCACGTCCATCTTGCTGGCGGCCTCGATCTCGTCGAGCCACTCGGCGGGCACCACACCGCTCCCACCCAGGCCGGCCGCGACCGCGCCCGCCATGACGGCGATCGAGTCGGCGTCCCGGCCGTAGTTCACGGCGGCGAGCACCGCGCCGCGGTAGTCGCCACGATGGCCGAGCAGCAGCCCGAGCGCCGCGGGCAGCTCCTCGATCGACTTGGTCCGCGAAGGACGGCGGGCGTCCATCGACATCTGCCGGTACTCCGGCCCGACCGAGTCGTAGGGGGCCACGACCTCACGGACGAGGCGAGCGAGGCGACGCTCCTCCTCGTCGTTCTGCGGTGCGGCCGGCCAGCCCTCCACGGCTTCCACGACCGCACGGAGCGCGGCAGCCGTGCCGTCGTGCGCGACGTCGAGCGCGGCCGCCACGACGTCGTCGAGCGTGGCGCCCGGGACGACGGACGCCGCGACCATCGCCGCGAACACGCCCGCCGCCTCGCGCCCGTAGCTGGACTGGTGGGCGCCCGTGAGGTCGATCGCCTCGGCGTAGGCGCCCCGCGGGTCGCCCGCGTTGACGAGCCCGACCGGGGCCGCGTACATCGCGGCCCCGCAGTTGACGACGTTGCCGACGCCGGCCTCGCGTGGGTCCACGTGTCCATAGTGCAGCCGGGCCACCAGCCACTTCTCGGCGAGGAACACCCGCTGGAGCAGCAGTGCCGTCGACTCGAGCTCGGGGATCCAGCGGGGCTCGCCGATCATCAGCGGGACCAGGTCCTCGGCCATCGCGTACGCGTCGAGGTGCTCGCGGCGCTTCGCATACACCTCGACGAGCGCCCGCGTCATGAGGGTGTCGTCCGTGATGTGCCCGTCACCCTTGTGGTAGGGCGCGATGGGGCGTGCGTCCTGCCAGTTCGGGTACCAGGGCCCGACGATGCCGCGCACGCGGCCCCCGTGCCGCTCCTCGATCTGTTCTGGTGTCCAGCCCTCGGTGGCGCCCCCGAGGGCGTCTCCCACGGCGGCACCGGTGATCACGGCCACCGTCCGGTCCTCTAACCAGCTCACGGCTACGCTCCTTCGTCGTTCCTCGGCACGCCGCACGTCGCGACGCGGTCCCCTGCTCGGGCCCGGGGCCCGTCCCCGGGGATCGTTACTGCGTGATCTCGTCCCAGCCGTTCGTCAGCTGGTCGGCGAGCTCGGTCTCGTCCGTCTCCTGCGCGAGGTAGCGCTGGTAGGCCGGCGTGGCCACCGTGTCCTTCCACTGCGCGTAGGAGTCGACGAACAGGTACGGCGCCGAGACGAAGTTCTGGCCCGAGGCCAGGATGGTGTCCCACCCGTTCTCGTCGCCGAGCTTCTCCGCCAGGTGCTCCTGCGCGGACGTCGTCGCCGGGATCAGCGCGTCCGCCTCGTTGAGCGCCGCGAGGTGCTCGGTCTCGGTGAAGAACTCGATGAACTCCGCCGACTCCTCCACGTGCTCGGAGTCGATGTTGACCGACAGCGTCTGCGGGTTGGCCGCCTGCTGCGGCCCCTCGGGTCCGGCCAGCGGCGGCAGCGCCACCCAGTCGAGGTCCTTCGGCGCGTCCTTGGCGATGTTCGCGGCCTGGTACGAGCCCTGCACCGTCATCGCCGTCTGCCCGGCGTAGAACGAGGCGATGGCCTCGGAGCCCGACTGCGTCATGGTCACCGGCAGGATCGACTTGTCCTCGTACGCCATGTCGTGCACCAGCTCGGGCAGGGCCATCTCGCCGTCGTCGACGGTCAGGGTGGCGTCCTCGCCCGTGCCCTCGAAGTAGGTGCCGCCGAACCCGGGTGCCAGCGACATGAACGCCGCCGTCGGGCTCGACAGACCCCAGCCGAGGCCGTACACCTCGTCGCCGTCGGTGGTGGCGCTCGCGATCTCGCGCAGCTCGTCCCACGTCATGGTGTCGCCGGTCGGGATCTCCACCCCGGCGTCCTCGAGCAGCGTGCGGTTCGCGAAGACCATGTACGACTGCAGCTCCGTCGGGTAGGCGACCAGCTGGTCGTCGACCGTGACCGAGTCGAGGATGCCCTCGGGGATGTCCGCACGGCGCTCGTCCGACATGAGGTCGGTGAGGTCGGCGAGATAGCCGTCACGGGCGAAGGAGACGATGCTCGCGGCCTCGTAATGGATGATGTCGGGCGCGGCGCCGCCGTTGAACTGGGTGATCAGCTTGTCGTAGACGCCGTCCCAGCCGGCCGGGACGATCTCGACCTGCACGTCGGGGTTCGCCTCGTTCCAGTCCGCGACGATCGACTCCGTCGCCTCGATGGCGGCCGGCTGGTCCGACAGGGCCTGGAACTTCAGCGTCACCGGGCCGTCGTCGCCCGAGTCCCCGCTCCCGCAGGACGCGAGCAGCGCGGTGGTGATCGTGAGGCATGCAGCGATGGACACTCCACGAGTCTTCATGGGTCTACCTTTCCGAGAGGTGTTGCTGGGTGATCTGGGTGGGCGGTCATCCCTTGACCGCCCCGGCCATGAGGCCGCCGGTGAGCTTCTTCTGCATGATCGAGAAGAAGACGATGCTCGGGATCGCGGCGAGCACGGAGCCCGCCGCGAGGGGGCCGAGCGCGACCTTGCCCTCGCCGCCGATGAACGTCGACAGCGTGATCGGCAGGGTGTAGTTCTCGGGCGACTGGAGCAGCACGAGCGCGAAGAAGAACTCGTTCCAGGAGGACACGAAGCTGAACATCGCCGTGGCGACGACGCCGGGAGCGAGCAGCGGGAAGACGATCCGGCGCAGCACGACCAGGCGGTTACCGCCGTCCATCGCCCCGGCCTCCTCGAGGTCCACGGGGATGGCGGCCACGTAGCCCTGCAGCATCCACAGCGCGAACGGCATCGTGTACGTGGTGTGCACCAGGGTGAGGCCGACGAGGCTGTCCGTCAGCCCGATGGTCCGCAGGATGAGGAAGAGCGGCAGGATCACCAGGATCACCGGGAACACCTGGCTCACCAGGATCCAGCCGACACCGGCCACCCGGATCGCACCCTTGAGCCGCGCCAGCACGTAGGACGCGGGCAGCGCGATGAGGATGACGAGCGCCGTGGACGCGAGCGCCACCAGGACGCTGTTCCCGGCGGAGCTCACGAGGCCCTGGCGCGCCAGCGCCTCCGCGTAGTTCTCCCAGTGCCACTCCTGCGGCAGCAGGTTCACCACGAGCGAGTTGAGCTCGGCGGACGACTTCACCGACGCCGAGACGAGCCACAGCAGCGGGAAGCCGAGGAACACGATGTAGCAGGCCAGAGCCACGTACTGGGCGGGGCGGACCAGCTGCTGAGCAAAGACGCGCATCGACTCAGCCCTCCTTCTTCGTCTTCTCGAAGCGGTCGTCGCGGAACTGCGACCGCAGGTAGACCGCGAGGAGGAGGACGACCACGACGACGAGCACGACGCCCATCGCCGCGGCGTACCCGATGTTGCGGTTCTTGAACGCCTCCAGGTAGGTGAACAGCATCGGCAGCATGGTGCGGCCGCCGGGTCCGCCCTCGGTCAGCACGTAGACCAGGGAGAACGAGTTGAAGTTCCAGATGAAGTTCAGCGACGTGATCGAGGTGATGATGGGCCGCAGGCTCGGCAGCGTCACCGCGGTGAACCGGCGCCAGGCCCCGGCGCCGTCGATCGCGGCAGCCTCGTGGAGCTCTGCCGGGATCTGCTGCAGCCCGGCCAGGAGCGTCACGGTGGTCTGCGGCATGCCGACCCAGACGCCGACGACGACGACGGCCGGCAGCGCGGTGGAGAAGTCGGCGAGCCAGTTGATGTCGTCCGGCAGGCCCAGGGTGCCGAGGAACGCGTTGAGCGGTCCGGCGTTGGGCGAGTAGATCATCTTCCACATGATCGCCACGACGACGGGCGGCATCGCCCAGGGGATCAGCGCGAGCACCCGGGTGAGCGACTGCAGGCGCAGACCCGAGTTGAGCAGCTGCGCGAGGCCCAGCGCCGCGATCAGCTGGAGGAGCGTCACGGAGACGGCCCACGTCATGCCGATCCGGAACGAGTCCCAGAAGAACGAGTTGCCCGCGAGCCGCACGAAGTTGTCGACGCCGACGAACTGGTAGTCGGGCCGGCGGACGAGCTCCGCGTCCGTGAACGCGAGCAGCACACCCATCAGCAGCGGCGCGACGGACAGCACCAGGATGGGCAGCAGGGACGGCATCACCAGCGCCGCTGCTTCGCGGCGCCGGGCGCGGTCCAGGCCGGTCGGGCCGCGGCGACGCCCTCGGGGCGCCGGCGACGGCGGCCGGGGTGAGGCGAGGACGGTCATCGTGCGCTCTTCTCCTTCGAAGGTGATGGGGCCGCGACGCCGTCGGCGCGGGGCGTGGCCGTGGACTCGCGCACGACGAGGTGCGGGCCGATGGCGACCTGCTGGGCGGGCTCGACGCCGTCACCGACCCGGTCGAGGACGAGCCGGGCCGCGGCACGGCCACGGTCGGCCGACCCGAGCGAGACGCTGGTCAGGCTCGGCTGGAACACCCGGCCGATCTCGGTGTCGTCCATCCCGGTCACGGCGAGCCCGCCGGGAACGGTCAGCCCCAGCTCCCCCGCCGCCCGGATGACGCCGATGGCGAGCAGGTCGTTGGCGGCGACGACGGCGTCGAACGGGCCCGCCGCCGGGGTGCGGGACAGTAGCCGGCGGCCGGCGGCGAGCCCGGCGGCGACCGTGAAGTCTTCGGCCCGCTCGGTCTCGGCGTGCTCGCCGGCGAACGCGGCCGCGCTGGTGGCGGAGTCGAACCCGCGCTGGCGTGCGGCGCCCGGCGTGGTGTCGAGCGGGCCGTTGACGAACCCGATCCGGCGTCGGCCGATCTCGACGAGGTGGGCGACGGCCTGGCCGAGGCCCGCGGCGGAGTCCGTCGAGACGGAGTCGATGCCCTGCTTCTCGAGCGAGCGCCCGATCACGACGACGGGCACCGGTGCCTGCCGGATCGCCTCGACCAGCGCGTCGTCGGTGCGCAGGGGGCTCACGATCAACCCGTCCACGAACCCGCTGCCGAGGCTGCGGACCAGGTCCACCGTGGAGCCGACCGTGTGGCCGGTGGACATGACGACCACCCGGTAGCCATGGGGTGCGAGCACCTCGTGGATCGCGGTGAGCATCTCGACGTAGACGGGGTTACCGATGTCGGCGACGGCGAAC
Organism: Promicromonospora aerolata; assembly: GCF_042682255.1. Lineage (NCBI taxonomy): Bacteria > Bacillati > Actinomycetota > Actinomycetes > Micrococcales > Promicromonosporaceae > Promicromonospora > Promicromonospora aerolata. Next base: position 5,601,771 of record NZ_JBHUHF010000001.1, on the reverse strand, counting down.
GCGACCTGGAACGTCCGCTTCATCCGCAGCGACCGGCCGATCGCGTCGGGGCTGTAGCCCAGCTCGGCGGCGGCCGCACGGACCCGGTCCACCATCGCCTGGCTGGCACCCGTGCCGTGCAGCGCCCGCGAGGTGGACGCGAGCGACACGCCGGCGCGCTCCGCCACCTGCATCAGGGTGGCGCGTGATGACGACACTGTCACTCCACTTCGTCGTGAGGTTCGCTGGTTCTGATTCTGATCCTGGAAACGTTTCCAGTTTCTGGGACGAGTCCGGCTGGAAACGTTTCCGGTGATGGTCGTCAGTGTGGCACCAGCCCGGAGCGCCCGTCAAGCAGCCCTCAGGACTCATGAGTTTCGGTTCGTGATGGGATGGGATGAGATCGGTCGGATGGGATGAGATCGGTCGGTTGACTGACCGATCTCATCCCATCCGACCGAAGTCACTCACTCCAGCGTGACAACCGACCGAACTCACACGGCTCGCCGGCCGGCTCCTCCCACCAGCGCCACCACCGCGATCGCCACGCACAGCGCAGCCGTGGTCAGCAGGCCGACGGAGAAGCTGGTCCCCGCGGCGATGAAGCCGACGACGAGCGAGCCCAGTCCGGTGCCGGTGTCGAACCCGATGTTCCAGACCGCGCTGGCGATGCTGCGGTCGCGGTCGGGCACCGCGGCGAACGCGGTGACCAGCGTCAGGTTCTGCAGGCTGCCGTAGGCCACGCCGACGACCGTCATGCCGACCACGAGCATCTCCGCGCCGGGCCCGGTGCCGGTGAGGGACCAGGCGCACAGCGCGAGGCCTCCGGCGCACAGGACGAGCAGCGGCGGGATGAACCGGCTCGGCCCGAAGCGGTCGGCGGGCCCGCCGACGAGCCAGCGGGACAGCGCCGCGGCCGCCGTGAACCCGAGCAGGCCGAGCACCGCCACGGTCGAACCGTGCCGGAACTGCGGGGCGAAGGTGAGCAGGGCGCCGCCGGGCGTGGTCACGGCGAGCAGGACGAGCGAGGGCAGCGCGAGGGCCAGCAGCATGCGGCCGCGCCCCTGCCGCGCCTCGTCACCGGCGTCGAGACCGCCCGCGGCGATGTCGTCGAGGCGCCGGCCCAGGGCTGCGGCGAACGGTACGGCGAGCGCCGGGGCGGCGCCGACCACGAACACCACCGCGAAGTCGAGCGTCTCGGCGATCCAGGCCGCGCTCGGTACGAGGAACAGCTGCGGGGCGGCGACCGCGAGCCCGTAGACGCCGATCGCCCGCCCGCGCCGGGTGGCGTCGACCAGCGAGGCGACGGCGCTCGCGCCGCAGACGGTCAGGATCGCGAAGCCGGCGCCCCGGACGGCCGACACGGCAAGGATCCACGCGAGCTGGTCCGTGAGCATGAGCGCGAGCGAGGGCAGGCCGAGCAGCAGCACGCCGGTGCTGAGCGTGATGCGCCATCCCCACCGGCGCAGGGCCCACGGCACGGTCGTCTGGACGGCGACGGTCGCGAGCATCAGCACGGCGTTGACCAGGCCTGCACCGCCCTCGTCCGCACCGCCATGGGTGGCCCACAGGGGTGCCGTCGGGAGCAGCAGCGCGTAGCCGGCGAAGCCGAACACCGACATCCACACCAGCGCCCGGATCCCCGGTACGCGGAAGATGGGCAGATCGCGGTCCATCGGTGTCGTGCTCACGTGAACTCACCCTACGGGCGCCCGACGCCGCCGGACGACGGACGCCCCCGGCCCGCCCGGCGCCGACCGCTCACTGGCTGAGGCGCCGGTAGCGCTGGAGCCGGGCGAAGCCCTGAGCGTCCGGGCGGGCCGACGGCGCCAGCGCCCGCTCGAGCCGGTCCCGCACCTGCCCGACGTCGAGGTGCATGCCGATGGCCACGAGCTCGCCGGCGCCGTCGCCCCCGCCGCCATCTGCCGCGGGGTCGACCCCCCTGCTGGTCACGTGCACCGAGCGGCCCACGACGTTCACGACGTAGCCGCGCAGGCTGCGACCGGTGTCGACGACCACGCGCCCCTTGATCCGGTACGCGCCCGCCGGCGGGTCCTCCAGGAGGTCGACCAGCCGTCCTGGGCCGACCGGACCGGCCGCGGTGACCGTCACGGCGTCGGCGTGCTCGTGGTCGTGCTCACGCCCGTCGCGCAGCAGGGCGGCGAGGGGGAGCTGGTCGGGCGGGTCCTCGGCGGACGCCGCGTCGTAGACCAGGGCCGGATCCACGCGTCCGTACGCCGTGCGCACCACCTGAGCAGCCGGGTTGCGCTCGTGGACCCGGGCCTCGATGCGCGCGAGCGTCCGCTCGCCCTCGCGTGCGGGCAGCCGGTCGGTCTTGTTCACGACGACGAGCGAGGTCACCGCGTACCGCGCCGGCGCGTCGCCCCCGCGGTCGACGGTGCCGAAGTGCTCCACGGCGTCGACGACGTCGACCACTCCCCCGGGCCGCACCCGTTCGACGCCGCTGAACCGGATCATCCGCGCCAGCGTCAGCGGGTCGGCGATGCCGCTGGCCTCGACCAGGACGACGTCCAGCCCCAGCCGGGGGTGGGTGAGCTTCTCGAGCGCGCCGTCGAGCCCACCGGCATCGGGCAGGCAGCACAGACAGCCGCCCGCGATGGAAGCCGGCTCGTCGATCTGGCCGGTGACCAGGCCCGCATCGACGTTGACGTCGCCGAAGTCGTTGACGATCACGCCGACCCGCGCGCCGGGCTGTTGCAGCAGGTGGTTGAGGAGCGTGGTCTTGCCCGCGCCGAGATGCCCGGTCAGCGTCACCACGGGCACGCGGCCGTTCGCCGCAGGGCTGCTCATTGCCGTGCCACCGCCCAGCGGAAGGCGTTCACGAGCCGGTAGCCGCCGTCCGGCCGGCGGAACGGGGCCGCTGCGGCGACCACGACCGGGGCCAGCTCCGCGATCGTCGACGCGTCCTCCCCGAAGAGGATCCCGCGCACCAGATCGGTGTCGTGCCGCGCGGTCCACGGCACGGGCACGACGCCGTCGTCGAGCACCTCCCAGCCCGCGCTGCGCAGCAGGTCGGTGAGACCGCCCTCGACGCGCAACGGGCTGTCCTCGGGCGGATCCTCGTCGTCGGCCGTCGCGAGCGCGACGTTGATCGCGTCCAGGTCGTTCCGCGCACGCTCGGCCCACCCCGCGAGGCCGACGACGCCGTCAGGTGCCAGCACGCGGTGGGCCTCGGCGAGCGCGCGCTCCTGGTCCCCGGCGAACTGGAGGGCGTTCACGGCGAGCAGCGCGTCGAAGGCGCCGTCGTCGAACGGGAGCTGCTCGAAGTCACCGGGTCGCACCTCCGCGCCGACGGCCCGCGCGCGGGCGAGCTCGACCATGCGAGATGCCGGGTCGACGCCGCTGGGCCGAGCGCCCAGCTCCTGGAGGTGTTCGAGCAGCTCGCCGGTGCCGCAGCCGACGTCGAGCACCCGGGTGCCCGGCCCGATCGCCGCGGTGGCCAGCAGCGGCTCCCATACGGGTCGCGCGAAGCTGCCCCAGTAGCTGCCCCAGTCGTCGGCAACGCTCGACCAGGGATCATCAGGGCTCGTGCTCGGCATCACACGACAGTATCCGAACCGCGGAGCGGGCTCAGCGCAGCTCCTGCGCGACCTCGCGGAGGACCGCCACCACGACGTCCACGCTCGTCGGACGCTCCGTGCGCGTGACGGCGACGGCCGCACGACCGAACCAGGCGGGGTCGTCGACGCGGACCGTCACGACGTCGGCAGGGACGGCGACCGCGGCGATCTCCGGCAGGGTGGTGATGCCGAGGCCTGCTGCGACCAGGCCGAGGCGCGCGTGCCAGTCGCGGACCGCGTACGCGACCCTCGGTGCGGGCAGGGTGGGCCACGCCCCGAACTGCGGGTCGCCGCGCAGGCCCTTGCCGACTATCCACTGCTCCTCGGCCACGGGCTGGTCGTGCGGACCGCGACACCGACGAGCCGACTGTGGACGCCGTCGTCGGGCAGCGTCGAGGTGGTCCTGAGCGCCTCGCCAGACCCGACGTGCATGGTGGGCGTCTGGCTGGTGGGCCTCGAGGAGGACGCGCACGAGGACTCGGGCGAGATCTGCCTGGCCGAGCTCTTCGGCGACCGGTTGGGCCCGGACGGGTCGACCGTCCGGCTCGGCGTCAAGGCGCACCACGACCCGCGCCTGCGGACCGACCTGGCCGACGTCCGGCTCCCGATGGACGCGACCGCCCCGCACGCTTACGCGGCGCGGTGGGACGCGGCGGGAGTGCGCCTGCTCGTCGACGGCGAGACCATCTGGACGTCGGCCCAGGTGCTCGCCTATCCGCTCCAGCTCATGATCGACCTGTTCGAGTTTCCGGCCGGCCCACGGGACCCCGCCGGGTACCCGCGGACCGCGGTCGTCCGGTCGGTGACGGGGACCACTGGCGGGTAGGGCCCCGCCCGTCCCAGCTCAGATCACGCGCGGCGCGCGGGCCAGGTTGGCGCGCAGCTCCTCGGCGTTCTGGCGCGCCACGTAGGCGGGACGGTCCCGCTCGACGCGCCAAGACTCGCTGAGCGGTCCGACGTTCACGGTGTCGAAGCCCGCCGCGTCGTAGAACCGGGTGACGAGATCGATCGCCTCCGGGTGGTCGCTCGCCGTCGCCAGGGCCCGGCGATTCTCCGCACCCGCCCGCGTACCATCGGTCGTGATCGCGGGCGCCATGATCTGGTTGAACGCCTTGACGACCTTCGAGGTGGGCAGGTGCTCCTGCAGCAGGCCCGACGTCGTCGCCTCGCCCCGGTCGAGGGCCGCGATACGGCCGTCGCGCTCCCAGTAGTAGTTGTTCGCGTCGAGCACGACCTTGCCTGCCAGAGGCTCGACCGGGACGTCGCGGTACGCCTTGAGCGGCACCGCGACGACCGCGACGTCGGCGGCAGCGGCGGCCTCCTCGGCAGTCGCCGCCCGTGCACGCGGCCCCAGCTCCGCGACGATGTCCGTGAGCGTCTCGGGGCCGCGCGAGTTCGCGATCACCACGTCGTTGCCCTGCGCGATCGCGAGGCGCGCGACCTGGCTGCCGATGTTCCCTGATCCGATGATGCCGAATGTGCTCATAAGCGCGGCAACCTCGGTGCGGGCCCGTGCATTCCGGCCGGCTTCGTACGATGGCGTCCATGGCGAACAGCGAGGCGGCCCCCGGCGTGCGGTCGTACCGGAAGGGCCCGGAGCGGCGCGCGCAGATCCTCCTTCGCGCCATGGAGCTGTTCGCCGAGCGCGGGGTCGGCGCCTCGCTGCGGGCGATCGGCGAGGCGATCGGTGTCTCGCACGCCGCGCTGCGCTACTACTTCGCCAACCGGGACGAGCTGCTCGTCGAGGTCTACCGGACGCACGAGAACCGGGTCCACGAGGCGCAGGCGCGGGAACGGTCGGCGCCCGAAGCGGTCTCGGCCGTCGCCATGATGGAGCGCAGCGCCGAACGCAACCGCTCCATCCCTGGGCTGGTCGAGCTGTACGCGACGCTCACCACCGACGCCCTGCAGGAGCAGCAGCACCCCGAGACCCGTGCGTTCGTGCAGGCCCGGTACCAGCGCGTCCGGGCGGACCTCGCCGAGCGGGTCCGGGCGGGGCAGGAGTCCGGAGCGATAGCCGCCGACGTCGACCCCGAGGACGCGGCGGCCCTGGTCGTGGCCGCGTCGGACGGCCTGCAGCTGCAGTGGCTGCTCGCCCCCGACGACGTCGACGTCCGCCGCTCGCTGGAGCTGCTGGAACGGCTCCTGCCGGGCGCCGGGCCGGCTGAGCGCACCGCGGCCGAACCGTAAGGTGCCTGGTCAGCGTCAGCCCGGAGCCGCCACGGTGGGGTCCCAGCCCTCCGGCAGGGGCGCCACCGGTCCGACGGCGGAGTCGATCTCGACGGGCTTGCCGCCGTCCGCCGCGTCCCGGACCGCGAGCAGGATGTCCAGGACGTGGGCAGCGACCGCCCCGGAGGCGCGTTCGGTACCGCCGTCGCGGATCGAGCGCACCAGGTCGACCACGCCGGCGCCACGGCCGAGGTCGGGGCCGCTCGCCGGGAGCACCGTCGGCTCCGCCGAGCCGTAGCGCCACAGGGTCGAGTCGCCGCCGAACTCGTTGGGGTCCGGCAGGCTGATCGTCCCCTCCGTGCCGTTGATCTCGACGAACCCGCCCCGGTGCAGCGCATGCTGGAACGAGAACGTCGACTGCGCCGACCGCCCCGGGCCGAACTCGATCAGCGCGGCGTGGTGCGTCGGCACCAGCACGTCGAACACCTCGCCGGCCCGCGGGCCGCTGCCGATGGTGCGGGTCGGGCGGGAGGTGGAGGCGACCGCCTGGACCCGCGTCGCGGACCCGAAGACGTGCACGAGCGTGGTCACGTAGTACGGCCCCATGTCGAACAGGGGCCCGGCGCCGGCGGCGAACAGGAAGTCGGGGCTGGGGTGCCATGACTCCGGACCGGGCACGTGGAACATCGTGGTCGCCGTCAGCGGCTCCCCGATGTCCCCGCGCGCGATCGCCCGGAGCGCGGTCTGGATGCCTGCGCCCAGCACGGTGTCGGGGGCGCACGCGACGCGGAGGCCGCGCGCTTCCGCGTCGGCCAGCAGGGCCGACGCCGCGGTCCGGTCGAGGGCGAGCGGCTTCTCGCTCCACACGTGCTTTCCGGCGGCCAGGACGCGGTGGCCGACGTCGGCGTGCACCGCAGGGACGGTGAGGTTCACGACCACGTCGATGTCCGCACGGGCCAGCAGCTCGTCCACGCTGCCCGATGCGGGCACGCCGTAGGCCTGTGCCTGGGCGGCGGCACGGGCCTGGTCGAGGTCCGCGACGAACCGGACCTCGACGTCGGGGAACCGGGTCAGGTTCTCCAGGTACTGGGTGGAGATGTTGCCCGCACCGATGATGCCGACGCCCGCAGCACCGGGTCGGGCCGTGGCCGCTGCCCGGCTCATCGGTCGTTCTCCGCGAGCCAGGTGAACGACTGCGCGATGCCCGCGAACACGTCGCCGGCGTAGGCGTCGAACTCGATCACCCGGATCGCCTGCGGTGCGGCGGCCAGGATCGCCGGCACGCCCACCTCGCCCGAGCCCGCCGGCTGCTGTGCGTCGATGTCGCCGTCGAGCGTGCCGTCCTTGACGTGGACGAGGCGCACGCGGTCACCCAGCGCGCTCAGCAGGGCCGGGGTGTCGGCGCCGCCGACCGCCGTCCAGTAGGTGTCGACCTCCAGCACCACCGCCGGGTCCAGGTGGTCGACGAACAGCTCCAGCGCATGCCGGCCCGCGATGCGGGTGCTCAGCTCCCAGGCGTGGTTGTGGTATCCGAGCTCCAGGCCACGCTCCGTGGCCAGCGCCGCGAGCCGGTTGACCCGCTCGGCCAGGCCGGCCACCTGCTGGGCCGTCTGCCAGTGCTCGGCCGGCACGAACGGGGCGATCAACGTGGACATGCCCAACGCGGCCGCGGCGTCGAAGATCGCCTCAGGAGCTTCCGAGGCGAGCACCGGCGCATGCCCGGACGGCGCCGTCAGGCCGGCCGCCGTGAGCGCGCGACCGTACTCCGCGGCACGCTCGTGAAAACCGTACGGCTCCACGTGCTCGAACCCGATCTCGGCCAGGCGCGCCAAGGTGCCGGGCAGGTCCGCGGCGACCGCGTCCTGCACCGAGTAGAGCTGGACGGATGGTGTCGACGTCGTCGTCGGCATGGAACTCCTTCGTTCGGCACGGATACGAGGCAGCACCGGACCGGCCGCTGCGTCGCAGCCGCACCCCGGGCACCGCACGACGATCGTACCCAGAAATTCTTACAGTGGAAGGTTTTGCGCCGGGGACTCGTCCAGGAGCTCCACGAGGTGGGGCGCCGGCGAGTCGTGCCGGTCCGACCCGGTGACCACGGAGACCACCCAGTCCGCGGCACCGTCCGGCACCACCGGGACGGCGACCAGCCGGGCGGCCTGCGGCTTGCCCGCCACGTGCCGCGGCACGAGGGCGACGCCGAGGCCGCGGTCGACCAGGTCGAGCACCGCGTGCACGTCGTTGACGGTGAACCGCACCCTGCGGTGCACGCCCCGTGCGCCGAAGGCGTCGTCGTTGAGCTGTCGCACGGCCCAGGACGGGTGGAAGTCGATGAAGTTCTCGCCGCCGAGCTCGTCCCGGTCCACGGCGGGGCGCGACGCGAGCGGATGCTCCGGCGGGCACAGGAGCACCACCGGCTCCTGGCCCAGGACGGTGCGTGGCAGCACGCCGACGTGGTCGGAGGTGGCGACGAACGCGGCGTCGAGGTCGCCGTCGCGCACCCCGGTCAGCAGCTCGTGCGAGCCCGCCTGCGTGAACGCGATCTCCACCAGCGGGTAGCGACGGTGGAAGCGTTCGAGCAGCGAGGCGACATCGACGATGCCGAGGCACTGCTCCGCCCCCACCCGCAGCGTCCCGGCGAGCTCCCGCGAGACCTGCACCACCGCATCGCGCGCCTCAGTCGCGGAGGAGAGCATGGAGCGGGCGAACGGCAGCAGCGCGAGACCCGCCTCGGTCGGTTCGACCTTGCGCGTGGTCCGCGTGAACAGCCTGGTGCCCAGCTCCATCTCGAGGTTGCGGATCGCGGCGGACAGCCCGGACTGGGAGACCCCCGTGACCTCGGCGGCCCGGGTGAACTGCCGTTCGTCCGCGAGAGCGACCAGGTATTCCATCTGACGCAGTTCCATTAAGCAATACCAGTTCTAAGAATAATGATGGGGAGTTGTTGGACTTCTAGGTTATCGCTTCCTAGTCTCAGGCTCGAACCCGTCGCGACACGAGGAGCTACTCATGCAGCACCGCACCATCGGCAGCCGTACCGTCTCCGCGATCGGCCTCGGCGGCATGCCGATGTCCATCGAGGGACGCCCGGAGACCGACCGCTCGATCGCCACGATCCACGCGGCCCTCGACGCCGGCGTCACCTTCATCGACACCGCGGACGCCTACCACCTGCACGCCGACGAGGTGGGCCACAACGAGGAGCTCATCGCCTCGGCCCTGCGCTCCTACGGCGGCGACACCTCCGGCGTCCTGGTCGCCACCAAGGGTGGGCACCTGCGACCGGGCGACGGTTCCTGGACCAAGGACGGCCGGCCCGAGTACCTGAAGGAGGCCGTGAAGGCGTCGGCCAAGCGGCTCGGCGTCGAGGCCATCGGCCTGTACCAGTTCCACCGCCCCGACCCGAACGTGCCCTACGGCGACTCGGTGGGCGCGATCCGCGACCTGCTCGACGAGGGCGTCATCGAGATGGCCGGCATCTCCAACGCGAACCCGGACCAGATCCAGGAGGCCAACGACATCCTCGGCGGGCGCCTGGTCTCGGTGCAGAACCAGTTCTCGCCGCGGTTCCGCTCCTCCCTGCCCGAGCTCGAGCTCTGCGCGCAGCTCGGCATCGCGTTCCTGCCGTGGAGCCCGCTGGGCGGCATCGCACTGGCCCGCTCGGGCGAGCTCGGCGCGGAGTACACGGCGTTCCTCGAGGTCGCGGAGGCGCACGGGGTCTCCCCGTTCCGCGTGACGCTCGCGTGGGAGCTCGCGCTCGCCCCGGTCGTGGTGCCGATCCCGGGGGCCTCGCGGCCCGAGAGCGTCCAGGACTCCGCGCAGGCCGCGGACCTGACGCTCACCGACGACGAGGTCGCACGGCTCAGCGCTGCCGGCGCCTGACCGTCGGGACGCCTCGCAAGACCACTCACGACCCGCGCAAGACACCACGAGAAAAGGACCTCATGAAGACCTTCACCCTCCCCGGGACACAGCTCACCGTCCCGAACGTCGTCCTCGGCCTGATGCGCATCCAGGAGAAGACGGACGAGGAGGTGCGCACCCTGGTCAAGACCGCGCGGGACGCAGGGATCTCGTTCTTCGACCACGCCGACGTGTACGGCTCCGCCCTGCACGGGTGCGAGACGCGGTTCGCCGAGGCGATGCAGCTGACCTCGTCCGAGCGCGAGCAGGTGGTGCTCCAGACCAAGGCCGGCATCGTGCGCGAGGGTCCGTACTTCGACTTCTCGTACGAGCACATCATCGAGTCGGTCGACGGCTCGCTGGCCGCGCTCGGTACCGACTACATCGACATCCTGCTGCTGCACCGCCCGGACGCCCTCGTGGAGCCGGACGAGGTGGCGCGGGCGTTCGACGAGCTGTCGGCGGCCGGAAAGGTGCGCTCCTTCGGCGTCTCCAACCACACGCCGGGGCAGATCGAGCTGCTGCGCAAGTCCGTGTCGCAGCCGATCGTCGCCAACCAGCTCCAGCTGTCCGTGACGCACGCCCCGCTCGTGGCGCAGGGCGTGGCCGCGAACATGCAGGCGCTGGACCAGTCGGTCAGCCGCGACTCCGGCACGCTCGACTACTGCCGCCTGAACGACATCACCGTGCAGGCCTGGTCGCCGTTCCAGGCCGGGTTCTTCACCGGCGTGTTCCTCGGCTCCCCGGAGTACCCCGAGCTGAACGCCGTGATCGACCGCCTGGCAGCGCAGTACGACGTGCCGGCCATCGCGATCGCCACCGCCTGGATCACGCGCCACCCCGCGCAGATGCAGGTGGTGCTCGGCACCACTAGCCCGGAGCGGGTGGCCGGTGCCGCCCTCGGCTCGGACGTGCCGCTGACGCGCGCCGAGTGGTACGAGATGTTCCGCGCGGCGGGCTACACGGTGCCGTGACGCGGCGCCGCACGGTGGTGGGGCCCAGTGCTCTCGGGGCCGCCTGCCGTCCAAGGTGACTGCAGACGTGCGGGGTGTGTTGCGCTGCGTGGACATGGTCTACGCAGCGCAACACACCCCGCGGCCGTAGTAGCTCCACCGGCGCCTCTGCCAGGGTGAGCACCATGACCGCTCCCCCGCCGGGCCCGCGCGCAGAACCGTCGCGACCCAGCCGCACCAGCGTCCTCACCCTGGCCGCCGCCCTCCTGCTGGCGGTGTCCGGGCTGTTCGGTCTCCCCGATGCCGTCTTCTCCCAGGCCTACTACACCACCAGCTGGATCGTCCTGGCCGCCATCGCCCCGGTGCTGACGGTGACCACCCTCGTCCTCGCGGCCGCCGCGGTGGCTCGCGGTTCGCGGACGTTTCTACTGGTCGTGGGCGTCGGCACCCTGCTGCACCTCGTGGCGCTGATCGGGCTCGGTCTGCCGGCGAGCGGCGGCCTCCCCACCACCGACATGACCGGTCGCCTGTGGTCCGGTCCGGCGCAGCTGCTGCTCGCCCTGGCCTGCCTGGTCCTGGCCTGGTGGATCACCTCGCGCACGGAGCGCCGCCAGTGGGCGCCGCTCGTCCTGGTCGCGCTCGCCCCGGTGCTGGGGCGGATCACTGGAACGGGCCCCTACTGGGACCTGGCGTGGTGGCCGGTCCTTCTCGTCGCCCTGGGCATACCTGCCGTGCTCACGATCCTCGCGGCGGGCCTCGTCTGCCTCCCCGACCGTGGGCCGCAGATCTCCGGGGCGGTCATCATCGTGTTCGCCGGCCTGAGCCAGTACGGTTCCGCCCTCCTGCTCGGCCGGCAGCCGAACCCGGAGCCGCTCGTCGTGATGGGGTTGGCACTCGCATGCGCGGTCGCCGGGATCCTCGCACGACGGCGAGGCGCGGTGGACGACGCCGTCGTCGTGGCGTCCACCCGCCCCGAGGCAGACGAGGAAGCCGAAGGCGATCCGTCCGACCCACCTGGGAGGAGCAGAAAGCTCGCCCTGGTCGCCCTGACCGTGCTGGTGCTGGCCACCGGCCTGGACGTGGCGCGGATGTTCACGCAAGGCCCCGGGATCCAACCCGGTGGGGCGGGGCTGGTGCACCTCGTCGGCCTGCTGGTCGGTGCGGCCGTCCCGACGGTGTTGACACTCGCGGCCGGCGCGGCGACCCTCGGCTCCCGCGGCATGCTGGTCGTGGCAAGCGTGGCGTCGGGCCTCCTCGGTCTCGCCCTGCTGGTGAGCCGGACGGCAGCAGGTGGGACGGTCGTCCTCGAGGAAGGGCTGCCCTTCGTCGCGCTCGGCCTGTCGCTCGCGCTCGCGTGGACCGGGGTGCTGCGACCGGAGGCGGGCGGCACGACGTTGCGCTGGGTAGCGGTGCTCCCGCTGGTGCTCGCGGCCCCGGCGCTGCAGCTGCTCATCGACCCGGGCCTCGCGATGCACGCCTCGAACCCTGCGTTCGTGCTCCACGTGCTCACGATCCTGGTATCCGGCCTCGGGCCCTTGCTGGCGGCGGCCCTTCTCGGCCTCCCGCGCCGTGGAGCCCGGGTCACCGGGGCAGCGTTGCTGGGCCTCGTCGCGATCGCCGCCGTCCTCGGCACCGTGGTGGACGCCGCCTCCGGCCTGCGTCTCCTGGCCGCGCTCAACCTGCTGCAGGTCGCCGGCTACGCCCTGGCCGCCGTCCTCGTCGTGGTCGCGATCACCCCGCCGAGGACGGCCGTCCAGGCGGCAGGACAACGCTCCGTACCGTTGACGTGATGCCCGCCCGGGCGACCCTCAGGGAGCCACGTTGTGGTTCGACGCGAACAGGTTGTGCGGGTCGTACGCGCGCTTCACCTCGCGCAGCCGGGCGAGCGTCGCCTCGGGGTAGGCGTTGCGCACGTCCTGCTCCGTGGCGGTGCCCATGAAGTTGACGTAGCCGCGCCCGCTGATGCCGAACGCCCGGGCGGTCGACTCCACCCACGCGCTCGCCGCGGGCAGCGACTCGACGTCCGGCGCGAACTTGCCGACCGTCACCATGAGCGTGGGATCCCGGTGCGCGAAGGCGGTGGCCGCCGGGTCGACGCGACCGATCGCACCGCCCATGGCGCGGAGGTTCACCGCCGCGGGGCCGCCGGCCCCGGACACTGCCTGGATCACGTCGGCGGCCCAGGCCTCGTCCGGCGTCCAGGCGCCCGCACCGACGAAGCCGGTCCGGGCGTCGCCCATCCCACCGGGCGGCGGTCCGCCCGGCCCCTCGAACAGCCCCGTGTACGGCATCTCCTGCACGCCGTCGAGCACCGGGCCGAGCGCACGCAGCCGCCCGAACACCTCGGCGGCCGCCGCGGCCGTGCCCGAGTGGCACAGCAGCGCCATGATGACCGGCGTGCCGTGCAGCTCGGCCGGGATCATCGGGACGGGCGGGGCCATCATCACGTTCACCATGCCCCCGAGCTCCTCGGACCCCTCGGTGAACGTCCGCAGCACCGTGGCGAGCGTCTCCGGCGCGGGCGCCCACATCATCATTCCGCCCGTGACCGTGCGCAGCTCCCGCAGGCGCAGGTCCAGCCGGGTCACGACGCCGAAGTTGCCGCCACCGCCGCGGAGCGCCCAGAAGAGGTCGGGGTGCTCGTCGGCGTCGGCCCGCACCACGCGACCGTCGGCGAGGACCACCTCCGCGCCGAGCAGGTTGTCGACGGTGAGCCCGTCGTGCCGGCTGAGGTAGCCGATGCCGCCGCCGAGCGTGATGCCGCCCACGCCGACGCTGCCCGTGTCCCCGAACCCGGTGGCGAGCCCGTGGGCGCCCGCCGCCGCGGTGTACGCACCGGCGAGGACCCCGCCCTGCGCACGTCCGACGCCTGCGGCCGGGTCGATGTCGACACCGTCCAGGAGGCGAAGGTCGAGCACGAGCCCGCCGTCGACCAGCCCGTGCCGGGCCTGGTGGTGGCCGCCGCTACGCACCGCGAGCGGCAGGCCGGCGTCACGGGCGACCGCGAGCGCCGCCGCGATCTCGTCGGTGCTGCGGACGCGGGCGACGGCAGTCGGTGTCCGGACCGGGCCGCCCACGAACACGGCCGCCGTCTCGGCGAACTCGTCCGCGGACGGGGTGAGCAGGCGGTCACCGAGGATGGCCGCGAGCGGGGCCAGGGCGTCGTCGAGCGCCTCGGGTGAGAGCTGGGTGGTGCGGGTGACGCTGGTGGTGCCGGTGCTGTCCTGCAGGGCCATCTCGAGCCTCCTGAGCGGTGCCGAAGTACCTTCGAGCGCCAACGTTAGGCATCTAAGGATTAGGCGTCAATGCATTTCGGCGGCCACCGAACTACCCTGCGACCATGCGAACAAGCGGGCAGTCCAGCGCCGAACCCGGGGGCACGGACGGCGGACCGGAACCGGCCAGGTCCGGGCCGGTCCCGGTCGCGGTCTCGATGTGGCAGTCCGTGCAGCGCGTGATGCGCGCGTTCGACGCCCTGCTCACCCAGCATGGTGGCAGCTGGCAGGTCTGGCACATCCTGCTCGCCCTGCACCAGGGCACGCCGGCCACCCAGCGCGAGCTGGCCCGCGCCGTCGGCATCCGGGAGGCCACCCTGACCCACCACCTGCGCGGCATGGAGGACCGGGGCCTGGTGGTGCGCACGCGCGAGGCGTCGAACCGCCGGGTCCAGCGCATCGAGGTCACGGCAGCGGGCGAAGCACTCTTCGGTGACCTCAGGTCCGCCGCGATCGGGTTCGACAGCACGCTGCGCGCCGCCATCGGCGACGGCCCCGACGTCGACACGTTTCTCGCGACGCTCGGCCGGCTTGCCGACTCGGTGCCCGCCGGCGGGCGCGACATCGTCCCGCAGGGCTGGCCGCGCGGTACCCCTGGCAATGCCCCGACCGGTTCGTCCCCACGGGAATAGGCGCTGCCCCGGGCAACTTTGTAAGTGTCGTGCAGCACACCGGAAAGACCCTGACATGACCGCGCAGCCCTCGGGCGCCACCGTCGACGTGCGGCTGGGTCTGCGCGGTGACCGCGGGCCGATCCTCGGCGCGCTGATGCTCTCCACGGCGCTCGTGGCTCTCGACGTCACGATCCTCGCCACGGCGTCGACCACCGTCGCACGAGAGCTCGGTGCGTTCGAGCAGGTCCCGTGGCTGTTCTCCGCGTACACGCTGGCCCAGGCGGTCACGGTCCCCCTGTACGGGCGGCTGGCCGACGTGTTCGGGCGCAAGCGGGTGATGATGCTCGGCATCGGCCTGTTCCTGCTCGGCTCGGTGCTGTGCGCCGTCGCCTGGAGCATGCCGGCGCTCATCTGGTTCCGGGTGCTGCAGGGCCTGGGCGCCGGAGCGATCATGCCGATGTCCATGACCATCGCCGGCGACATCTACAGCCTCGCCGAGCGCGCCAAGATCCAGGGGTACCTCGCGAGCGTGTGGGCCGCGTCCTCGGTGCTCGGCCCGACCCTGGGCGGCGTGTTCAGCCAGTTCGTGAGCTGGCGCTGGATCTTCTGGGTCAACGTGCCGATCGCCACGGTGGCGGCGGTCGTCCTCTGGCGGCGCTTCCACGAGAAGGAACGTGCGGGTGAGCGGGAGCCCGTCGACTACCTCGGCGCGGCGCTGCTGACCGGCGGCAGCACCGCCCTGGTGCTGGGCCTGCTCGAGGGTGGGCACGCCTGGGCCTGGGGCTCGGTCGAGTCGGTGGGGATGTTCGTCGCGTCGGCGGTCCTGCTCGCGGCGTTCGGCGTGACGTCCCGCAGGACGGCGCACCCGATCTTCGACCTGGCGCTGCTGCGCCGCCGCGTGGTGGGCGCGTCGACCGCGGCCGGCCTCTGGGTCGGCGTCATCACGCTGGGCCTGACCACGTACGTGCCGATCTACGCGCAGGGCGTGCTCGGCACCGGACCGCTCGTGGCGGGGTTCGCCCTGGCCTCCCTCCTGGTCGGCTGGCCGTTGGCGGCCACGCTGTCGGGCAGGGTCTACCTGTCCGTCGGGTTCCGCTGGACGGCGCTCCTCGGGTCGGCGATCGTCCTCGCCGGAGCACTGCTCACGCTCAGCCTCGGTGCCGGCTCCGAGGTATGGCACATATCGGCCGCCGTGTTCGTGATCGGCATGGGCATGGGGCTGGTGGCCGTACCCACGCTGCTGGCCGCGCAGCACAGCGTGGGCTGGAACGAGCGTGGTGCGGTGACCGCCACGAACATGTTCGCGCGCTCGATCGGTCAGGCCGTCGGCGTGGCCGCGCTCGGCGCGGTGGTGAACGCCGTGACCACGATCGGCGCGGACGGCACGCCCGAGGGGCCCGGCCTGGCCCACGCCATGCACCTGGTGTTCTGGTGCGTCGTCGCCTCCGCCGCGCTCCTGGCCGTGACCGTGCTGCTGCTCCCCCGCGACCACCCGAGGGACACCCCGGCGGCGCCGTGATCCGGGCGGGCCGAACGGGCCTTGACTTCATGTCGACATGAAGTCGGATGCTGGTGCGGTACCGCACGCCCCCCAGGAGACGGAGCCCGCGATGTCCGCACCAGACCCCTCGACCAGCCCCTACGACGCCGTGGTGATCGGTGGTGGCCCGGCCGGGCTGCAGGCAGCTCTCACGCTCGGCCGCATGCACCGGCGTGTCCTCCTGCTCGACTCCGGCGAGTACCGCAACGCGTCCGCCGAGCACATGCACAACGTCGTGACGCACGACGGCACGCCGCCGGCGGAGTTCCGTGCCGCGGCACGCGCCGAGCTGGCCGCCTACGACACGGTGACGGTCCGCGCGGCGGCCGCGACCGCCGTCGTGCCGGACGGCGCGGGGTTCCGGGTCGAGCTGGGCGCCGAACCGGGCGCCGAGGGCTCGGACGGGCCCGAGGCGCCCGCCGCCCGCGCGGTGCTGCTCGCCACCGGGCTGCGCGACACGCTGCCGCCGGTCCCCGGGCTGGAACCGCTGTTCGGCACCGTCGCCGCCGCCTGCCCCTACTGCCACGGGCACGAGCTGAGCGGCCGGCACGTGGCCGTGCTCGGCGACGGTCCCCACGTGACCCGGGTCGCGTTCCTGCTGGAGCGCATCGCGAGCCGCCTCACCGTCCTGACCGACGGCGCGGAGCTCGAGCCGGGCATCCGTGCCCAGCTCGACGACGCGGGGGTCACCGTGCGGCCCGAGCCCGTCAAGGAGCTGACCCGCAGCGCCTCCGGTGCGACCGTGACGTTCGCCGACGGCCCCGCCGAGGAGGTGGGCGGCATGTTCGTGGCCCCCGCGACCGCCCAGCGCGCGCCGTTCGCGGAGCAGCTGGGCCTCGACCTGCTCGCATCGGGCGCCGTCGAGGTCGACGTCATGGGGCGCACGAGCATGCCGGGCGTGTTCGCCGCCGGCGACATGGCACACACGCCGGCGACACCGATGCCGCTCGCGTCGGTCCTCGCGGCGGCAGCGTCCGGCCAGATGGCTGCGGGCGCCCTCGACGGCGAGCTGCTCGCCCGCGACCACCCGGCCCCGCGCTGACGGTGCCGGCTACGCGCTCGAGCCCTCCCGGAGGGTGCGGCGCTCGGCCTCGATCGTCAGGAGCTCGGCGAACGCCGCCTGGTACGCCTCGGTGTCCGCCGGGTCGAGCCGCTGCAGCCGGCTGCGCGCGTCGGCGACCCGCCGCGTCAGACCCAGGTCGGCGACGCGGCGCACCACACCCGCGACGAACGCGGCGATCGCCGACTCCCGGTCCTCCGGGAGGGACGCCACCGAGAGCTGCGTGACGACGCCCGCCACGGTCTCCGGTGCCTGCTCCAGCACGGCGGCGACCCACTGCGCCGCGGACATCTCGCGTCCGGCCGCCGCTCCCCCGGCCGCCCGGATCGCGGAGTGCACGACACGCCAGGCGGGCACGACGAACGCGTCCTCGCCCAGCACGTCGAACGACGAGGGGACGTGCTGCGGGTACTGCAGCACCGCGACGAGCGCGAGCCGCTCGTCGCGCGCCACGGGGTCGCGCGGGTCGGGTGCGGGCAGCTGCGGCACGCCCCCCGTCGTCGGACGCTCGTCCGAGCCGGCCGGCCCGCCGCCGTCCCCGCCCGCCGTGGTCGGTGGCGGCTCCCGCAGCGACGGCGTGCTCGCCGCACGCGAGATCTCCCGGGCGACCGTCCGCTCGTCGGTGCCGATCCAGCCCGCCAGCAGACGCGCGTACTCGGGACGCAGCGCCGTGTCGCGGATACCGGCGATGATCGGCGCGGCCTCCCGCAGCGCGTTGACCCGGCCCTCCGCGGTGTTCAGGTCGAACTCGTCGAGCTTGCTGCGCACCACGAACTGGAACAGCGGCACCCGGCCGTCCACCAGGGCCCGGACAGCCTCGGGACCGCCCACCATCCGCAGGTCACACGGATCCATCCCGCTGGGCTCGACGGCGACGAACGTCTGGGCGAAGAACCGCTGGTCCTCGCCGTACGCGCGCACCGCGGCCTTCTGGCCGGCCGCGTCACCGTCGAACGTGAAGATGATCTCGCCACCGAGCGACGCACCCGACTTGAGCTGCAGGCCGCCGCCCGCCGTCGTGTCGCCGAGCAGGCGGCGCACCACCTTCGCGTGGTCGGCGCCGAAGGCGGTGCCGCACGTGGCCACGGCGGTCGTCACGCCGGACAGGTGCGCGGCCATGACGTCGGTGTACCCCTCGACCACCACCACGCGCTTGCCCTTGGCGATCTCCCGCTTGGCGAGGTCGATGCCGTACAGCACGTGCGACTTCTTGTAGAGGCTGGTCTCCGGGGTGTTGAGGTACTTGGGCCCCTGGTCGTCCTCGAACAGGCGGCGCGCGCCGAACCCGATCACGGCACCCGTCACGTCCCGGATGGGCCACATGACCCGGCCGCGGAACCGGTCGTAGATGCCCCGCTGACCCTGCGACATCAGCCCGCTGGCGACCAGCTCCGCCTGCGTGAAACCCCGACCCTGGAGGTGGCGCTGCAGCGCGTCCCAGCCCTTGGGCGCGAACCCGACACCGAACCGCTCGGCGTCGGACCGGTCGAAGCTGCGCTCGGCGAGGAAGGCGCGCGCCGCGGCCGCTCCCGGGCCCATGAGCTGCTCGGCGTAGAACTCGGCGGCCACGCGGTTCGCCTCCAGCAGGCGCTGACGCTTGCCGGGCTCCTCGCGCGGACGGGCCGAGCCGCCCTCCTCGTAGCGCAGCTGCACCCCCGTCTTGCCCGCGAGGTACTCGATGGCCTCGGTGAAGCTGAGCCCGTCCATCTTCATGATGAACTCGATGACGTCGCCGCCCTCGCCGCAGCCGAAGCAGTGGTAGCGACCCACGCTCGGCCGCACGTTGAAGCTGGGGCTGCGCTCGTCGTGGAAGGGGCACAGACCCACCAGCGCACCCACCCCGGCGGGCTTGAGGGTCACGTGCGCCGAGACGATCTCGTCGATCCGCGCGCGCTCGCGGACCTGGTCCACATCCTCACGTCTGATCAGCCCGGCCACGCCCGAAGTCTATGCGTGGGGGCAGCGCCAGGACGCCGCCGTCCACATGCTCCCGTCAGCCCGTGAGCCCCTGCGCCTCCGCGCAGCTCCGGGCGTACGCACGCGGCGCGACGCCGACGGCGCGCACGAAGTCACCACTGAAGTGCGCCTGGTCGTAGTAGCCGACGGCGGCCGCGAGCCCCGCCAGGTCCAGGGCCGGATCACGCCCCAGCATCTCGGCGGCGAGGTGCACACGATGCCGCCGCAGCACCCACTTGGGGCTCACGCCCACCCAGTCCGCGAACAGGCGCTGCAAGGAGCGGGGCGTGGTGCCGAGCCGGGCGGCGAGGTCCGCGACGGTGGTGCCGGGCACGGCGTCGGCGATCGTCGCGAAGGCCTCGTCGAGTGTGGCCAGCGCGGCGGCGGACCGCGGCGTCCGGGCCCGCTCGGCCGCGGCCTGGAGCAACGGCGTGACGGTCCGGACAGCGTCGTCCGGCCGACCGGCCGATGCGTGGGTGAGCGACTCCGCGGCGGTGCGCTCCGCCGTCGGCCCGAGAAAACCTGCCGGGCCGACGGCGCCCCGCTCACCCGGGTGCGTCAGCTGGAGCAGGGCGCGGTACCCGCCGGGGCGCAGCTTGGTGCCCACGACGGCGCCGGAAGCGACGAGCGTGCGCTCGAAGAGCCCGGCGGGCATGGCGTAGGCGAGGAAGCCCGTCTCCTCCGCGACGACGTGGCCCACCGGGTGCGGCATGACGGTCTGCGTGAACGCGGCACCGGGGGGCAGGTCCCAGGTGATCACCCAGTGCCAGTCGACGAGGTCGGCGAGGTCTTGGGCCGGCTCGACGCGCGCCAGCGTGAACCGGTCGCGCGCCCGCGCGGGGTTCACGATGCCGAGTGTGGGCCCGGAGTCGAGCGCCTGCTTGACCGTGCGGTCGCCGTCGAACACCTGTCGCATATTTCCAAGACTGGCACAACCGAGCGGGGAAGCA
Source organism: Promicromonospora aerolata (assembly GCF_042682255.1). NCBI lineage: Bacteria > Bacillati > Actinomycetota > Actinomycetes > Micrococcales > Promicromonosporaceae > Promicromonospora > Promicromonospora aerolata. The sequence goes on along the minus strand of NZ_JBHUHF010000001.1, from coordinate 5,581,791 downwards.
TCGGTGACATGAAGAACTCAGCCCTGCACCCCAACATCTCCGTGGCCGACGCCCGCGCCGCGATCTCCTTCTACGAGGCGGCGTTCGGCGCCGAGACGAAGGACGTGGTCACCGCCGGTGACGCGATCATCCACTCCGACCTGGTCCTGCGGTCCGCTGCCGGCGAGTCGACGTTCACCGTCGCCGGCGCGTTCCCGCCGGACTCCGTCGCCCCCGAGCCCGGCGCGCCCACGCACGCGAGCTTCACCATCCCGGTCGAGGACACCGATGGCGCGTACACGCGCGCGATCGACGCCGGTGCGACCAGCCTGGCCGAGCCGGCCGACTGGTTCGAGGGGTTCCGACAGGCCGCGGTCCGCGACCCGTTCGGTCACCGCTGGTACTTCGTCACGGTGGACGAGTCCGTGACGTCGGACGACGTCCAGCGCGCGAGCGACGCCTGGATGGCGTCCCGCGACTGACCACTCGCACCCGACCATGCAGTTGCTGCCAGATCAGTCCCGATCCTGGCAGCAACTGCATGGTCGGGTGCAGGCCCCCCTGGGAACGGACGCGTGCTTTGCCGTGCTCGTACGGTTCGGTACGCTTTGCCCCGACCCGAGGAGGAAAGTCAGGAATCATGGGAATCCGGTATCGCAAGAGGCTGTCGCTCGGCCCGCTCAAGTTCAACATCACCCAGAAGGGGTTGTCGTCCATGAGCTTCAAGATCGGTCCCTGGACCTGGAACTCCCGGACCAAGAAGCACTCGATCAACCTTCCCGGTGGTCTGAGCTGGTACAGCAACAACAAGTAGGACCGCCGCGGCGGAGGCGGGGATCGGCCCCTGCCTCCGCTCCGACTGCCACCGCGCGGGCATCCGGCGGGGGCGGAAAGATGACAGCGGGCAGGTGCCAGCGGCGAGATTCCCGGGATCCCGGCCCGCGTGACTAGAGTGGCGACGTGGAGCAAGCCCTCGGGAAGAGCATCCCGCCGTCGTACAGTGCGCAGGACGTCGAACGCTGGGTGTCCGAACCACCCAAGTCGCAGGCCCGCACCCCCTTCGAACGCGACCGCGGCCGTGTGGTGCACTCCTCCGCGCTGCGGCGCCTCGGCGCCAAGACCCAGGTACTCGGCGCGGGGCACGACGACTTCGTCCGCACCCGGCTCACCCACTCCCTCGAGGTGGCGCAGGTGGGCCGCGGCATGGGCCGGTCCCTCGGCTGCGACCCCGACGTCGTCGACACCGCCTGCCTCACCCACGACCTCGGCCACCCGCCCTTCGGGCACAACGGCGAGACGGCGCTCGCCGAGATCGCCGAACCGATCGGGGGTTTCGAGGGCAACGCGCAGACGCTGCGCCTGCTGACCCGGCTGGAGCCCAAGGTGCTCGCCGACGACGACACCCCGGCCGGCCTCAACCTCACCCGGGCCAGCCTCGACGCGAGCGTCAAGTACCCGTGGGCCTACGGAGCAGGCCCCGCGCGGCCGGACGGCACGGCGAGCCGCAAGTTCGGCGTCTACGCCGACGACCTCCCCGTGTTCGCCTGGCTGCGGGAGAACGCCCCCGACGGCGTGAAGTGCCTCGAGGCCCAGGTCATGGACCTCGCCGACGACATCAGCTACTCGGTGCACGACGTCGAGGACGGCGTGGTGGCCGGCCGCATCGACCTGGACCTCATGGCGGACGCCGAGCAGCGGGCGCGCGTCGCCGAGTACGTGCGGGCCTGGTACGGCGAGTGGTACACCGAGGACGCCATCGACGCGGCCATCGGCCGTCTGCAGGACTACCTGCGCGGCGTCGGGCACCTCGTGCGGGCGTTCGACGGGTCGCGGAGGTCGCTCGCCTCGCTCAAGGACATGACGAGCCAGCTCATCGGCCGGTTCATCGGCTCGGCGATCACCGCGACGCGTGCCGAGTTCGGCGAGGGCGCCCTGACCCGCTACGCCGCCCGGCTCGTGGTCCCCGCCGAGACCGAGCACGAGATCCTCGCGCTCAAGGGCATCGCCGTCGCCTACGTCATGGCGCCGCGCGGCCAGGAACCCCGCTACCTGCGGGAGCGGGAGATCCTGGCCGAGCTGGTCGGCGTGCTCGCCGACCGCGCCCCCGACGAGCTGGAGACACCGTTCGCCGCGGACTGGCGAGCCGCGCCCGACGACGACGCCCGCCTGCGCGTCGTGGTCGACCAGGTCGCGTCGCTGACTGACCTGTCGGCGCTGGCGCTGCACCGACGGCTGGTCGCACCGGGCTCCTAGGCACGGTGGGGGCTACCGCAGACGCGCGACCTGCGTTTCGACCGGGCGGCCCCGGGACGCGGGGGCCGAACCGCAACCTGCACGTCCCGGCGGCGACTCTGGCGCGGCTCCGGCGCACCGAACCGCAACGTAGACGTCTCAGCAGCCGTGCTCTTCCGCCGAACCGCAACCTGGACGTCACGGTGGCCGCCGAACCGCAGCGTGCACGTCCTTGAGCGGCTCGTACGACTAGCAACATTCGGTTCGAGGCCGCCGCCGACTATCAACGTTCGGTTCGGCATCCCACGAACCCCACGCCCACGCCCAGCAACAGCCCACGCGCCGGACCCGGCGCGGCTCAGCCCTTGACCGAACCCGCCGTCAGCCCGCCCACGATGTACTTCTGCAGGAACAGGAACAGCGCGAGCACCGGCAGCGCCGACAGCACGGCGCCCGCCGTGAACAGCCCCCAGTTCGCGTCCAGCAGCGAGGACACCCAGCCGTAGAGGCCCACGGCGAGCGTCCAGCTCTCCTCCGACTGCAGCAGCACGCGGGCGATGATGAACTCGCCGAACGTCGCGATGAAGCTGAGCAGCCCCACCACGGCGAGGATCGGCGCGGTCAGCCGCAGCACGATGGTCCAGTAGATCTGGGCGTGGGAGGCGCCGTCGATCTTCGCGGCCTCGTCGATCTCCCGCGGCACGGTGTTGAAGAACCCGTACATGAGGAACGTGTTCACGCCGAGGGCTCCTCCGAGGTAGACGCAGATCAGTGCCAGCTTGGAGTCCAGGCCGAGCACCGGCACCACGTCGCCGAGCGAGATGCACAGCAGGAAGATCGCCACGAACGCGAGCATCTGCGGGAACATCTGGATGATGAGCAGGGCGGTGAGCCCCACCCGGCGACCGCTGAACCGGAAGCGGGAGAAGGCATAGGCCGCCGCGGCGCCCATGAGCACCGTGCCGGCCCCGGTCACCACGGCAACGACCAGCGTGTTGCCCATCCAGGTCCAGAACCTCGTGTCGCCCAGCGCCACGTAGTTGGCGGTCGACACCGATGCGAACAGCTCGTTGGAGCCGGTCAGCGTGCCGCCGTCGGCCAGCGAGGCCGACACGACGTAGACCAGCGGGAAGCCCGCGTAGACCACGGCGAGCACGCCGACCAGGTGCCGCCACCCGAGGTCGGAGAACCAGCGGGCCGGGGACGTACGGCGGGGCAGTGCGACCCGGCTGCTCGCGGGGGCTGTCGTCGTGGTCGTGGTCATCAGGCGATCTCCTCGAGCGAGCGGGTGCGCCGGAACGCGAGGGCGGAGATGGTCGCGACCACCACGAAGATGACGATCGACAGGGCGCTGGCCAGGCCGTAGTCCTTGGACGCCGTGCCGTCGAGCCCGGAGACCGAGTAGACCATCGAGATGAGGATGTCGGTGTGCCCGAGCGGCACCGACGCGTCGTCGAACCGCGGGCCGCCGCCGGTGAGCATGTAGATCAGCGTGAAGTTGTTGAAGTTGAACGCGAACGACGAGATGAGCAAGGGCGCCGTCGCGACCAGCAGCAGCGGCAGCGTGATGGACCGCCAGGTGCGCCACCGGCCCGCGCCGTCGATCCTCGCCGCCTCGAGCACGTCCCCCGGCAGGGACTGCAGCGCGCCCGTACAGATCAGGAACATGTACGGGAAGCCGAGCCACAGGTTCACCCCGAGCACGGCCAGCTTGGCGAGCACCGGGTCCGTGAGCCAGGGGATCTGGGCCCCGCCGAGCAGCACCTCGTTGACGAACCCGTAGGACCGGTTCAGCATGCCCGACCACAGCAGGGCCGCCAGGAACCCGGGGATCGCGTACGGCAGGATCACCAGCGTCCGGTAGAACCGCCGCCCGCGCAGGCGTGCGTCGTTGAACGCGATCGCCAGGAACAGGCCGAGCAGGAACGTGGAGGCCACCGAGAGCACCGCGAACGCGAACGTCCACAGCAGGATCTTGCCGAACGGGCCCGCGTACCGGTCGTCGCCGAAAGCCGTGACGAAGTTGTCCAGGCCCACGACCACGCGCCAGCCCACCGGCAGGGTGGTGCCGTCGGCGGCCTCGAACTGGCCGTCGTCGTTGGGGGTGTACGTCACGCCGGAGGTGGTGTCGGTCATGGTGTCCGACGCTTCGTCGTACGTCAGCGTGGACGTGAAGACGTAGCCGGTGCGGGCGTCCTGGGTGCGGATCGAGCCGTCGGCCGGGTCCTCCGATACGGGCACGCGCAGGTCGGTGACCTGCTGCTGCCGCTCCAGGACCTCGGCGTACTCCAGCACCTCGTAGCCCGGCAGGGCGGTGACCCGCCCGTCCTGCACCGCGGCGCCGTCGACGGCCGCGAGCGGCTCCTCGGCGGTGCCCGCCCGGACCCCGCCCTCGGGCGCGACGAGCGCGAAGCCGAGCGTGTCACCGTCCGCGACGACGGTGAGCGGCGCGGACGGCGAGCCCTCAACCCGGCGCTCGTTCTGCACCAGGAGCGCCTCGACGGCCTGCTCCTTGGTGGAGTTGTGCCCGTCGCCGTAGTTGGTGAATGCGACGTAGCCCGTGTAGGCCACCACGTAGACCTGGTACACGAGCAGGAACGCGAGCCCGGGCAGGATGTACTTCAGCGGCAGTGCGCGCTTGCTGAAGTACGCCCAGTTCGCCGCGAGCAGCAGCGCGACCATCGCCGCGAGGATGCCCCACGACTCGGCGCCCCACGCGGCCAGCAGGGCGTAGACGCCGAGGGCGTCGACCAGCGCGATCAGGGCGAGCTTCACAAGAAACCCGGGGCTCCAGCCGGTCCGACCGGAGCCCCGGGTCACAGGCGACATCATCAACCGATCTCACCCTGGATGTCGGTGACCATCTTGTCCCAGGCCTTGGCCGGGTCGGACTTGCCGGAGATGATCGCGGCCTCGGTGACGCCCCAGTACGCCCACACGGCGCCCATCTCGGGCAGCGACGGCATCGGCACGGCCTCCGCGCCGATCTCGCGGAAGCCCGCGGTGATCGGGTCCTCCGAGGCGGTGTCCGCGGCCTCGATGAGGGCCGGCGGCCGGTCGCCCGCCTCGTAGAGTGCGAGCTGCGCCTCGGTGGTGGCCATGTGGTTGACGAGGAAGTCGTTGGCGAGCAGCGCGTTCTCGCTCTGCGCGCTCACGTAGAAGCCGGCCACGCCCACGAACGGCTGGGCGGGCTCGCCGCCGGCGCTCGGGATCGGGTCGATCGCCAGGTCGAGGTCACCGAACTGCTCCAGCATCCAGGGGCCGCCCACGATGAAGGGCGACTCGCCCTTGGCGAAGGCCGCCAGCGCGATGTCGTAGGTGACGTCGGTGCTCAGCGTGCCGGCGTCGCCCTGCTCCGCCAGCCACTGCGCGAACTTCGTGCCGCCGTCACCGCCGAGCGCGAGCTCCGGCGCGTAGGAGCCGTCCGCGTTCTGCTCGAACACCGGGGCGCCGAACGACATCTGCAGCGGGTAGTACGTGTAGGGGTCGCCCTCGGTGGAGGTCTGGATCAGCAGCGGGTACTTGGTGCCGGCGTCCTTGCCGGCCGCGATCGCGTCGTCCCACGTGGCAGGTGCCTCGGGTGCGAGCTCGGTGTTCCGGATGAGCGCGATGTTCTCCACCGCGTACGGGAGGCCGTAGACCTGGTCGTCCTGCGTGAAGGCCGCGACGGAGACCGGCTCGAACGCCTCGGCCTTGTCGCCGAGCTCGATCGGGGCCACGACGCCGTTGGACGCGAGCTCGCCGAGCCAGTCGTGCGCGCCCACGGTGACGTCGGGGCCCTTGCCCGTGGGCACCTGGGCCAGGAAGTCCGGGCGGATGTCCTCGAAGTTCTTCAGGACCACCTCCACCTCGGCGCCCGTCGACTCCTCGAAGCCCGCGGCGGCGTCCTCCACGGCGGCCTGGCGGGTCTCGTCGACCCAGACGGTGAGCGTGGCGCCCGCTCCGTCCGGCGCAGCCGAGGTCTCCTCGCCCGCTGGTTCCTCCGCGCCGCCCGCGCAGGCGGTCAGCGCCAGCGTCGCGGTCAGCGCAGCGGCGGTCAGGATGCTCCGTCGCATCGTCACTCCCGGTGTTCACGGCCCGAGACGGGCCTGGATTCGATGCCACGAACCGTAAGGCCGCCTCCCGCAATTTTGCAAGCCGTTGCGATAAAGTTTCAGCATCGCTTGCAGGCCTGCACGCGAACGCCCGCACGATCACTCAGGACGAAGGAGCCGCGTGTCACTTAGGCTGCCAGGCGTGCGCACCCGACTCACCGACCTCGCCGAGCAGGCAGGGGTCTCCACCGCGACCGTGTCGCGCGTGCTCAACGGAAAGCCCGGCGTCGCCGGCGAGACCCGCCAGGCCGTGCTAGCGGCCCTCGACGTGCTCGGCTACGAGCGCCCGTCCGCGCTGCGCGCCCGGCCCGCCGGCCTCATCGGCCTGGTCGTCCCGGAGCTGTCCAACCCGGTGTTCCCGGCGTTCGCGCAGGCCATCGAGTCCCAGCTCGCCGCACGCGGCTACACGCCGCTGCTCTGCACCCAGTCGCCGGGCGGCACGACCGAGGACGAGTACGTCGAGACCCTCATCGACCACGCGGTGGACGGCATAGTCTTCGTGTCCGGCAAGCACGCCGACACCCGGGCGTCGACCGAGCGCTACCAGCGGCTGCGCGGCCGGGGCCTGCCGATCGTGCTGATCAACGGGTACGCCGCGGGCATCGACGCCCCGTTCGTCTCGCCCGACGACGCCGCCAGCGTCGAGCTCTCGGTCCGGCACCTGGTGGCGCTCGGCCACCGCCGCATCGGCATGGCGATCGGCCCCGACCGGTTCGTGCCGGCCAAGCGCAAGATCGAGGCGTTCGCGGCTCAGCTCGTCCGGCACGGCCTCGCGGCCACCGAGCATGAGGCCCGTGAGCACGTGGCCCTCACCCTCTACACGCTCGAGGGCGGCCAGGCGGCGGCCGGCGAGCTGTTCGACTCCGGGCACACCGCCGTCGTCTGCGGCTCGGACCTCATGGCCCTCGGTGCCGTGCGCGGCGCGCACGCGCGCGGCCTGTCCGTGCCCGACGACGTGAGCGTGGTGGGCTACGACGACTCGCCCCTGGTGGCGTTCACCGACCCCCCGCTGACCACCGTGCGCCAGCCCGTGGCCGACATGGCGCACGCCGCCGTCAGCGCCCTGCTCACCGAGATCCACGGCGAGCGCGCACCCCGGTCGGAGCTGCTGTTCACGCCCGAGCTGGTGGTCCGCGGCTCCACGGGAGCGGCACGGCACCCGGGCTGACCCCGTACGCTTGCAGCAAAGCGTTACAGCCGACATACCACCGACCACGAGGACGCGACACGTGACACGTACTACCCCGCTCACCACCGACGACCTCACCGCCGGACCCCTCGTCCACACCTCCGCCGGTAGCGGCGAGTGGTGGCGGGACGCGGTGATCTACCAGGTGTACCCCCGTTCCTTCGCGGACGGCAACGGTGACGGGATCGGCGACCTGCCGGGCGTCACCTCCAAGCTGGACCACCTGAAGCAGCTGGGCGTCGACGCCGTCTGGCTGAGCCCGTTCTACCGCTCGCCCCAGAAGGACGCGGGCTACGACGTCGCCGACTACCGGGACATCGACCCGCTGTTCGGCACCCTCGCCGACTTCGACGAGATGCTCGCCGGCGCCCACGAGCGCGGCCTCAAGATCATCGTCGACCTCGTGCCCAACCACTCCTCCGACCAGCACGTCTGGTTCCAGGAGGCGCTGGCCGCCGCCCCCGGGTCCGCCGCGCGCGACCGGTACATGTTCCGGGACGGCCGTGGCCCGGAAGGCGACGAGCCGCCGAACAACTGGCAGTCCATCTTCGGTGGTCCCGCCTGGACGCGGCTGGCCCCCCGCGAGGACGACACACCGCTCGGACCGCAGTGGTACCTGCACCTGTTCGACACTTCGCAGCCGGACCTGAACTGGGAGAACCGGGAGGTCCACGAGGAGTTCGAGGCGGTGCTCCGGTTCTGGCTCGACCGTGGCGTGGACGGGTTCCGCGTCGACGTCGCGCACGGCATGGTCAAGGCGGCCGGCCTGCCCGACTGGGAGGGCCAGGTCTCCATGGTCGAGGGCACCGTCGAGGAGGGCCACGACCAGGTCTCCGACCCGGGCGCCCCCGAGGACGGCTCCACGGGCGCCGGGCACAACGGCCCGATGTTCGACCAGGACGGCGTGCACGAGATCTACCGCGCCTGGCACCGGGTCCTCGAGGAGTACCCGGGCGACCGCTGCCTGGTGGCCGAGGCCTGGGTGGAGCCACTGAGCCGCCTGGCCCGCTACGTGCGTCCCGACGAGATGCACCAGGCGTTCAACTTCTCGTTCCTCACGGCTCCGTGGGACGCGGCCAGGCTGCGCACCGTGGTCGACGTGTCGTTCAACACGATGGACGCCGTCGGCGCGCCGACCACGTGGGTGCTGTCCAACCACGACGTCGTGCGGCACGTGTCGCGCCTCGGCCTCGCCACGATCGGCACCGGGCCCCTCAACGGCATCGCGGCGACCGACCCGCAGCCCGACCCCGTGCTGGGCCTGCGCCGCGCCCGGGCCGCGACGCTGCTGATGCTGGCCCTGCCCGGCTCGGCGTACCTGTACCAGGGCGAGGAGCTCGGCCTGCCCGACCACACCGCGCTGCCCGACGAGGTGCGCCAGGACCCGTCGTTCTTCCGGACCGCCGGCGCGGAGGCGGGCCGCGACGGCTGCCGGGTGCCGCTGCCCTGGGTCGGCGGCGCGCCGGGCAACGGGTTCGGCTCCACCGACGCGACCTGGCTGCCGCAGCCGGACGTCTACGCCGACCTCGCGGCCGACCGGCAGTACGGGGTCGAGGGATCGACCTACGAGATGTACCGGACGGCCCTCGAGCTGCGCCGGGCCGAGAAGGTCGGTGCGAGCGGGCTCTCGTGGGTCGAGTCGCTGGCCGACTCCCCCGACGTCGTCGCCTTCCGGGTGGCCGACGTCGTCGTGGTCGGCAACCTGGGCACGGTGCCGCTCGCGCTGCCGGCCGGCGCGGAGGTGCTGGTGGCCTCGGGCGACCTCGACAGCTCGGCGGACACCGTAGCCGTCCCGACCGACACGACGGTCTGGCTCCGCGCCTGACGTCGCGCCTCGGTGGTGGGCGCGGTCGTCGCGGCCACCACCGAGGATCAGGCGGGGTCCCGGATGATCGGGCACGTCATGCAGTGCCCGCCGCCGCGTCCGCGGCCCAGCTCCGCACCGGCGATCTCGATCACCTCGATGCCGGCCTTGCGCAACAGGTCGTTGGTGGTGGTGTTGCGGTCGTAGGTGAACACCACACCCGGCTCCACCGCGACGGCGTTGTTGCCGCTGTCCCACTGCTGGCGCTCGGACTCGTAGACGTCGCCGCCCGTCTCGATGACCTGCAGCGCGCCGAGCCCGGTCTCCCGGGCGACGACCTCCAGGAACGTCGCGCTGCCCTCGTCCGTGACCGAGAGCCCGCCGCCGTCGCCCGGCCGGAGCACGAACGGGCGGATGTCTCCCACGATGCGCGGGTACACGGTCACCGTGTCCACGTCGGCGAACGTCAGGACGGTGTCCAGATGCATGGCGGCGCGCAGCCTGGGCATGCCGGCGACGATCACCCGGTCGGCCGCGCCCCGCTCGAACAGCGCCTCCGCGACCTGCGTGATCGCCTGCCGTGACGTGCGTTCGCTCATACCCACCAGCACCGTGCCGTTGCCGACCGGCATCACGTCGCCGCCCTCGAGCGTGGCCCGCTGGTGGTCGGTCTCCGGGTCGCCCCACCAGACCGGCGAGCCCACGAAGTCCGGGTGGAACTCGTAGACGGCCTTCATCAGCAGCGTCTCGTCGTGCCGCGCCGGCCAGTACAGGGGGTTGAGCGTCACCCCGCCGTAGAGCCAGCAGGTCGTGTCGCGCGTGAACAGGGTGTTGGGCAGCGGGGCCATCAGGTACTCGCGGGAGTCGGCCGTGTACTCAGCCAGCGACCGGTAGGCGGCGGGCAGGTCGGGCACGTCGTGCGTCGCGAGCCCGCCGATCAGGTACTCGGCGAGCTGCTCGGGCACCAGGTTCTCGAGGAACTCGCGTGTCGTGTCGATGAGCCCGGTCCCGACGATGCCCGGGACGATCTTCCGGTCCAGCAGCCAGTCCCGCGCGCCCGGCACCCGCACCGTCTCGGCGAGCACGTCGTGCAGCTCGACGACGTCGACGTCGCGGGACCGCAGGTCGGCCACGAACCCGGCGTGGTGCTCGATCGCCTTGTCCACCCAGAGCACGTCGTCGAAGAGCAGGTCGTCCGAGGTGGTGGGCGTGAGCCGCCGGTGGGCGAGCCCCGGCCGGCAGACCAGCACCTTGCGGAGGCGGCCGACCTCGGAGTGCACCCCGTAGGCCGCCGAGGGCAGTGGGGTGTCGCCGCTCTGGATCGTCATGGTGTGCCTTCCTCCCGGTACGGACCGGCCGCGGACGTCGCGGCCGGGATCAGATGGAGATCGTGCCCGTGGCGAGCGCGACGACGCCGGCCACCCCGCCGACCAGCGACACGACGAAGATCACCAGCTCGCGCCTGCTGAACACCCGCCTGCCCTGCTCGCGACGGGTCATCGCGAACAGGATCGTCGCCGGGGCATAGATGACGAACGACAGCAGCACGAAGGTCAGCCCCGCCGCGAACAGCAGGAACGCGGTGTAGAGCACGGCGGCCACCGCGATGACGAGGTCCCGCGCCGCCGGGCTGCCGTGCGCCGGCCCACCCCGGCCGGCTGCCAGCTTGAGCGCGTAGCCGGCGGCGAGCAGGAACGGGATGAGCGAGAGCGCGCTCGTGAGGTCCAGCGCGAACGTGAACGCGTCGTCGGACAGCAGGGTGACGAGAAGCATCACCTGGATCAGGATCGTCGTCAGCAGCAGGGCGGACCGGGGCACGTCGTTCGCGTCCGACCGCGCCAGGAAGCGCGGCATGTCGCCGTCCTTGGCGGCGACGAACAGCACCTCGGCGGACATGAGGGTCCAGGCCAGGTACGCGCCCAGCACCGAGACGATCAGGCCGATGCTCACGAACGCGGCACCCCAGCCGCCCACCGCCGCCTCGAGGACGCCGGCCATCGACGGCTGGCGCAGCTCGGCGAGCTCCTCCATCGGCAGGATGCCGTAGGACACGATGGTGACCGAGGCGAAGATCGCGAGCACCATCAGGAACCCGAGAACGGTGGCCCGGCCGACGTCCTCCCGGCGCCGGGCGTGGCGGGAATAGACGCTGGCGCCCTCGACGCCGAGAAAGACGAAGACCGTGGCCAGCATGGTGCCCCGCACCTGCTCGAACAGCGGGCCCTTGCTCCCGTAGCCGTCGAAGTTGTCCCGGAGCACCTGCGGGTCGAGCAGGAAGACCGCGATCAGCACGAACGCGATGATCGGCAGCACCTTGGCGACGGTGACGATGCGGTTGATCGTCGCCGCCTCCTGCACCCCACGGCGGACGAGCAGGTAGAACAGCCACACGCAGGCCGTCGACACGGCGAACGCGACGAGCGTGTCACCCTCCCCGAGGACCGGGAGCACCGCGCCAACGGTCGACATGATGAGGATCCAGTAGGTGACGTTCCCGACGCACGCGCTGGCCCAGTACCCGAACGCCGAGAAGAAGCCGAGATACTCGCCGAAACCGGCCTTCGCGTAGGCGTACACGCCGGAGTCGAGGTCGGGCTTGCGCACCGCGAGCCGCTGGAACACGAAGGCCAGCATCAGCATGCCGGCACCCGCCACCAGCCAGGAGATCAGCGCACCGAGCACTCCGGTCTCGCCGGCGAACCGGCTCGGGAGGGAGAACACTCCCGCGCCCACCATCGAGCCGACGACCATCGCCGTGAGCGTGCCGACGCTGATCTTCGCCGTGCGCCGTTGCGTGCGGTTCTCCGCCGGCATCGCGAGACCCCCTGGTGGTCGAGCGCATCCATTACAGACACACGCCGCCGGCATCGGCAAAAGATGCGCCACGACCGGACCGGCCGGCCGCGTGCCGGAGGCACCCTGCCGGGCGGACCGCCCGCGCCGGCCGCATGCTTACCTGATGGAAATGCTCGACGCCTGGGTTCTCGCAGCTGGTGACATTCTCTGGACCAGGGCCGTGCTCCCTGTGCTGGCCGTGCTGGGCCTGTGGTTCACGATCCGCAGCCGGGTGGTCCAGCTCCGGCTCATCCCGGACATGTTCCGCACCCTGACGGACGTGACGCCCAAGAACGCCGAGGGCAAGCCGCAGTCGCTGTCGGCGTTCCAGGCGTTCACCGTCTCGGCGGCGTCCCGGGTGGGGGTCGGCAACATCGCCGGCGTCGGCACCGCCATCGCCCTCGGCGGGCCCGGCGCGGTCTTCTGGATGTGGCTCATGGCGTTCGTCGGCGGGGCGTCGTCGTTCGTCGAGTCCACGCTGGGACAGCTGTTCAAGGTGCGCGACGCCGACGGCTTCCGCGGCGGCCCGGCCTACTACATGCAGCACGGGCTCAAGGCTCGCTGGATGGGCATCCTGTTCGCCGTCATCCTCATCGTCTGCTTCCCGTTCGCGTTCTCGTCGCTGCAGGCCAACACGATCGCCGCCACGCTCGACGCCGCGGTCGGCACGGGTTCCGACGACGGCGGCGGCAGCCCGGTCGTGTGGGTCGTCGCGGTGGTGCTGGCCGTGCTGTCCGGCCTCGTGGTGTTCGGCGGCGTGCGGCGGATCGCCCGGGTCACCCAGGCCGTCGTGCCTGCGATGGCGCTGCTCTACCTCCTCGTCGGGATCGTGGTCGTGGCCCTGAACATCGGCCGGGTACCCGAGGTGACCGCCACGATCTTCACCGAGGCCTTCGGCGCCCAGGAGCTCTTCGGCGGCGCCATCGGCACCGTCATCCTGCAGGGCGTCAAGCGCGGCATGTTCTCCAACGAGGCGGGCCTCGGCTCCGCGCCGAACGCCGGGGCGACCGCCGCCGTGACGCACCCCGTGAAGCAGGGCCTCGTGCAGACCCTCGGCGTCTACTTCGACACCTTCCTCGTGTGCTCGGTCACCGCCTTCATCATCCTGGTCTCCAGCCCCGACCTCGGCGGTGCCGGCGCCGGGATCGGCCTCACGCAGGCGGCGCTGGCCTCGAACCTCGGGTCCTGGTCGAACTGGCTGCTCGCGGTGATCATCTTCCTGCTCGCCTTCAGCTCGATCCTCGGGAACTACTACTACGGCGAGGCCAACGTCGAGTTCATCACCAGCTCGCCCGCCGTCCTGACCGGGTACCGCGCGCTCGTCGTCGTGGCGGTCTTCGCGGGCTCGGTGCTGGACTCGGCACTGATCTGGGACACCGCCGACGGCATCATGGGCGTGATGGCCCTGGTCAACCTCGTGGCCATCGCGCTGCTGTCGGGTATCGCGTTCCGGCTGCTGCGCGACTACACGCGGCAGCGGCGCGCCGGGCAGGACCCGGTGTTCACCCGGGACCTGCTGCCCGACGTCGACGGCGTCCAGTGCTGGCAGGACGCGCAGTCGGTCACGGGCCAGCTGCAGCTCCGATGACCATGCACCTGCTGCCAGGAAGCGCCTCCGCCTGGCAGCAGGTGCATGGTCGCTTCAGCCCTGTTCCGGCAGGAGCGCCCCGCGGACCAGCGACAGGATCGCCTCGTCGTCCAGCCCTTGTCCGTGAGCCCGGGCCACCAGGGCTCGCGCCTCCTCGACCAACCCTCCGGTGTCCGACACGGGCCCCCCGGCCGGGTCTCCCGGTTCACCGCCCGACCGGGCGTCGCCCGGCTCCGTCCGGGCCGCCGGCGGCCCGGCGACCACGGTCCCCACCCGCCGCCGGCTGGTGACCGCACCGCTCGCCTCCAGCTCCCGGTACGCCCGTTGGACCGTCCCGACGGCGATCCCGAGGTCCCTGGCCAGGTCGCGCGACGCGGGCAGCCGGTCCCCCGGGCGTAGGCCGCCCACCGCGACGAGCGCCGAGACCTGGCTACGGATCTGCTCGTAGACCGGGACGGGCGAGGACAGGTCTACCCGCAGGGCGGTCATGGCACCGGCCTCGCCGGGGCGGCCGGCGGCACGGCGTCCGTCTCGACGGCCGGGGCTTCGGCGCGCCGCGGCACCGCCGCCGCACCTGCGACGACCATCGACCCGACGAGGACCAGCACGGCCGCGACCGCGCAGGTGACACCACCGAGCAGCCAGCCGACGCGCAGCAGCGCACCGGTGGAGAAGGCCAGGTAGCCGACCGCCCCCAGCCCGACCCAGGCCTGCGCACCGGCGAGCACCCGGGCCGCCGAGGTGCGGCGGATCGCGTCGTCCTGCGCCGCCGAGAGCAGCCCGATCGGTGGACGCCGGGTCACCGCCCGCAGCGCCACGAACAGCGCGCCGACCACGAGCACGAGAGCCACGAGCGCGGGCACGCCGAACTCCCACCCGGGGAAGGGCCCGGCGCGACGGACCTCCCGCACCGTGCCGGCGGCGTCCACCAGCATCCGTTCGACGGTGCGCCCGTCTGCGGTGGCGTTGAACCCGAACGCGACCAGGGCCACAGCGAGCACACCCACGGTGGCGAGGAAGAGCGGTAGTGGCCAACCGCCCTGGTCCCGCACGCTGCGCCGCACCAGCGGTGCGCGGCGGACGTCACCGGTGGGCCGGGGCCAGCGGGTCTCGCCGGCGGCCCGCGCCAGGCAGTACGTCAGAGCCGCCGCGAACGGCGCCACCCCGAGCAGCACGCCGGGCGGGGCCAGGGCCGCCACCGCCGGGTTGCCGACGGCCAGCGCCGCACAGACGCTCGCCCCGACGGCCGCCGCCGCGTTGCGCGTCTCGTGCCGGCGGGCGGCCACGACGGTGGCCTCGTGGTCCCGGGGCCGGCCGCGCGAACCGATGACCAGCAGCACGACCAGGGCCACGACCAGGATCGGCAGACCCAGGACGACCACGATGACCGATGCGTACATCACGCCTCCGCCTCATTGAACCAATGCGTTGATGCATTAGAGCATGACAGGCCCGCCCTGGGCAACGACGTGAAGGTCGCCACACGGGTGTGTCTGGCCGGCGTCGACCGAGCTGACCATGCACTTGCTGCCAGATGAGGGCCCCGCCTGGCAGCAGGTGCATGGTCAGCTCAGCGACCTCCATGACGGTTGCCTGCCCTGTGGTTGGATTCGCCTGTGCGCATCCCCACGGTCGTGTCGTCTGCCGTCGCCCTCGCCCTGTTCCCCCTTCTCGGCGGCTGTACCGCACCGCCGGACACCGGGGACGCGGCAAGCCCCACGGCGTCGGCCTCCGGAGCGACGGCGACGACGCCTGATGACGACGGGTCGTGCGGCGTCCTGGATGCCGAGACGATCACGGAGCTCGCCGGCGGTCCGATGACCGAGCACCAGGAGACCGCCGTCGGCGCGGTGCCTGCCTGCCAGTGGCAGGACGGCGACGTGAAGGTCCAGGTCATTCAGGCACCCGCCGTCGAGTGGGCGGTGGCGCTGCCGGCAGTGCTCGAGGAGATCAAGCAGGCTCCGGGCCTCGGCGAGGAGAACCTGGCGCGGATCGACGAGGGCATCGAGCTCATCGAGTCCGGTGCGGTCGATCCTGCCGCAGCCTGCGACATGTTCTCCGTGATGTCGGAGCTCTCCGGCAGCGAGCCTGGGACCGACCGGGTCGTCAACCTGCTTCCGGACGGCCAGGCACCGCAGGCGATCAGCGGCCAGGCGTGCGTCGACGGCGTCTACAGCTCGGTCCTGCTCGTCGCACCTGGACTGAGCAAGGAGAGCGAGAAGGTCTCCACGATCGGTGTCGCCCTGAACAGGCTCGTCGCCGCCGGCATCTAGAGCCGACGCGGCGCGCCTGCGGGCACCGTCCACCGGTGTGGTCCGCGTCGCTGCGGGAGCCCGGCGGCGTGCGACACAATGGGGCGGTGACCTCCGCCCTCGACACCGCCCTCCCGACGCCCGCGGCGGCCCGCCCCGCGTCGGGCACCCCTGTGCTCAAGCCCCTGCAGATCGGGCCGCTCACGGTGAGCACACCGGTGGTGCTCGCACCCATGGCGGGCGTGACCAACCGTGCGTTTCGCACGCTGTGCCGCGAGGCGGGTCAGTCGGCGGGGTTCGACCCCGGCCTGTACGTCGCCGAGATGGTCACGAGCCGCGCGCTCGTGGAACGCAACGTCGAGGCGCTGCGGATCGTGACGTTCGGCGAGGACGAGACGCCGCGCTCGGCCCAGGTGTACGGCGTGGACCCCGCCACCGTGGGCGCCGCAGTGCAGATCATCGCGGGCGAAGACCGTGCCGACCACATCGACCTCAACTTCGGCTGCCCGGTGCCCAAGGTGACCCGTAAGGGTGGCGGGGCGGCGCTGCCGTGGAAGCGGCAGCTGTTCACCGACATCGTCAAGGCGGCGGTCGACGCGGCCGCCCCGTACGGCGTGCCGGTGACGATCAAGATGCGCAAGGGCATCGACGACGACCACCTGACCTACCTCGAGGCCGGCCGGGTCGCGGAGTCGCTCGGCGTCGCCGCCGTCGCGCTGCACGCCCGGACCGCCGCGCAGCACTACTCCGGACAGGCCGAGTGGGAGGCCATCGCACGCCTCAAGGAGGCCGTGCGCACCGTCCCCGTGCTCGGCAACGGGGACATCTGGTCCGCGGAGGACGCCCTGCGCATGGTCGAGCAGACCGGCGCCGACGGCGTCGTCGTGGGCCGGGGCTGCCAAGGCCGGCCCTGGCTGTTCGCCGACCTGGCCGCCGCGTTCAACGGCTCGGACCTGCGCGTCCGGCCGGGCCTGCGCGAGGTAGCCGAGACGATCTACCGGCACGGCAGGCTCATGGTCGAGTACTTCGACGGCGACGAGGGCAAGGGCATGCGCGACCTGCGCAAGCACATGGCCTGGTATCTCAAGGGCTACGCCGTCGGCGGCGAGAAGCGGCACGAGCTGGCCCTCATCGACACCCTGGCCGAGCTGCGCGAGCGCCTGGACGCGCTGGACCTGACCGCCCCGTACCCCGGGGACGACGCCGAGGGTCCGCGCGGCCGCGCCGGTTCGCCCAAGACGCCGCACCTGCCGTACGGCTGGCTCGACTCCCGTGACCTCTCCGAGGAGTTCGAGGCGAAGCTGCGCGAGGCCGAGCTGAGCGTGAGCGGCGGCTGAGCACCACCGCTCACGGCCACCCCGGGGGCGGCACGCGCCCCATGATCGACGACGCCATGACCAGCCCCGGCTCGTCCCGGACCGCCGCCGGCTCGCGGTCCCGCAGGACTGCCGCACCGTCCCGCGCCCAGACGAAGCCGGGCTCGTCCAGCACGACCCCGTACAGCTCGTCCAGGTGGTCCGGATGGCGCGCGGCGAGCAGACCGAGCACCCACGAGGGCACGTCCGGATCGGCGAGCACCTGCGCGAGCCGCTGCGGCTTCCACGGCTCCTGCGGCGCGGAGTGCACCGCCCGGAGCTGCGCGTACGAGTCGAGCAGGCGCAGCCCCTTGACCGGGTGGTGCACGAGGGCGAACGCGACGTCGTCGGGGTCGGCGGCGTCGTCCGGCAGCCAGCGCTCGTCCCGGAGCGAGGGATACAGCGCGAACTCCTCCGCCGGTGCCCCGATCCGGTCCTTGAACCGCAGGTAGCAGTCCATGACGTGCGACGCGGTGCCCTCCACCACCACGTCCCCGAACAGGTCGCGGAACGCGCGGTGGTGGTCCGCGACCAGCTCGCGCGCGGGCCAGCGTGCGGGGGTTGCGGTAGGCGGGGCACGGCGAGGAGGCCAGCAGCCCCACGACGCCGCGCACGACGTCGGGGATGGCGCTCGGCGAGAAGACGAGCGGGGTGTCCGCGAAGATCCACGTGGCCCCGACCGGCAGGACGCGCACGGTCAGCGGCAGCCCCGGGACCAGCGCGGTCGCACGGATCTCGGACCGCCCCGTGCCCACCGGGTACTCCAGGTCGTCCTCGAGGTTGTGCAGCACCGCGTGGTCGTCCACCAGGTCGGTCACGATGAAGTAGCCCAGCACACCACCGTCGCGCCACTGCGCCAGGAGCGCATGCTCGGCGTCGTCCAGGACAAGACCGGCGGGGTCGGTGCCGTCATCGCCGTCTGGTGGCATGACGCCGAGGAGCCGGTGCACCAGGGAGCCGCCCACACCCCGGGGCCCGGCGTGCACCAGCATGTCGACGGCGCCGTCCAGCACCATCGCGGCGCGAGGCCCTGGGCCGCCGATGTCGGCGGCGCCCGTCACCTGTGCGTCCACGTACTCGTACTGGAGCCGGACGGCGTCCTCGTTGGCGGGCCGCAGCACGTGCTCGACGAGCCGGCTCGCCAGCCGGGTCGCGAGGTCCAGACGTTCATGCAGGGTCAGCTGTCCGAACGGCCCGACAGCGGGATCCGGAACGTCCTGGCCGGGTGAGATCGAGGCGGGTGAGATTGAGGCGGTTGTCCACGTCATGTGGCCCATACTCCATGAGGAACCACTACCAAACAGCCTCAAGCAACAGCATCTGTGGATAACCCAGGAGAGAGATCTGCCGCGGTCAATCTCCTGTGTAAAGAGCACAAAGGGCCCAACATGGTCCAAGATCAGCCTTGCACCATGTCTGCGGCCAGGCTCCGACCACGGCGCCCCCTCAGCCCCACACGCACCCACCCGTACCGACGGAAAGGGATACACCCATCATGGCATCGGAGAAACGCCCTCGACGCGTTCCTGCGGTCATCGCCGACATACGCAGAAACCCGGGCTTCTTCCTGGGCGCCTTCGGGCTCTCGGCCTGGGCCTACATCGGCATGTCACACACCATCGCCGCCTATGAGGGGCCCGAGCTCGGCTACGCACTCGGTGTCGCCTACGAGGCACTGGTGATCGGCCTGGCCTGGGAGGGGCGGCGCCGGGCCGACCGTGCTCTCGAGAGCGGCCGTTCGCCTGCCGGTCACGGACGCTGGCTCGGCGGCGCGATCGTCGTCGGCGTCCTGTCCGGCGCTCTCGCCGCATGGCACGGCTGGCTGCTCGGTGAGGGGATCTTCGCCGCCTCGCGCGCTGTCGCCCCCGTCCTGGCAGCGGTCGCGGTACACCTGTTCTTCCAGTCGGCGTCGAGCGCGCGCAACCTCGACCGGCTCGCCCAGATCGAGACGGACCGTGAGACGGCAGTGCTGGACATGCTCGACGCCGTCCGGCTGGCCCAGATCGCTCCCGAGGAGGAGCGAGCGGCACGCATCGCCGAGGTGAACGCCGCGGTGACGCGGGTCCACCGCCATGTGCCCGCCGGGGTCACCGCGGAGGTGACACGCCCGCACCTGGAGTCGGAACGTACGATCCGTGACGTCGTCCAGGAGGCCGCGTCGTTGGCCGGCGAGTGGATGCCGGAATCGGAGGCACCCGAGGCACCCGAGGCGACGACGGCCGGCCAGGCGCTGAACCGCGTGCACCTGCCCGAGCTCGTCCTTCCCGCCGGCGTCCAGCTCGGCCTGGCCGTGACCGACGGCGGCGAGCACGACAAGGCCGCGCACGACGAGCCGGCCCTGCCCGACAGCCCTGAGCACGAGCCGGCCATCACCCCCGACCGGGCCCGGTCGGAGCCCGCCCTGACCGGAGAGGTCGAGCGCGTGCAGCTGGAACGCAAGTACGCGCCCGTGAAGCCGGCAGCGGACCAGGGTGCCGCTCCGGTGAAGCGGCAGGACCGGGACCCCGTCACGGACTGGGACACTCTCTCCGCCAGCGTGACGACGCCCGCGGTCACCAGCCAGGCGGCGGTCACCAGCCCGGGGTCGGCGCTCACCACGCAGCAGATCAGCGAGATCCGCGTGCTCCGGTGGGAGCAGAACCTCTCGCTCGAAGAGGTCTCCGAGCGGGTAGGGGTGCCCATCAGCGCCGTGAACAGGTACGCCCCGAGCACCGACGTGCCGACCACGGAGACCGGTTCCGTCCTGGCGGTTCCCGGGGCTCGTTCCTGACGAGCGCCGGTCGGACGAGCTTGTCGAGACTCCGCACGGGGTCTCGACAAGCTCGGCCGGCTACCCCTCCGGCTCAGCCGAAGTTGACGCCCTGCGCCAGCGGCAGCTCCGTCGAGTAGTTCACGGTGTTCGTGGCGCGACGCATGTACTGCTTCCAGGCGTCCGAGCCGGACTCACGCCCGCCGCCGGTCGACTTCTCGCCACCGAACGCACCACCGATCTCCGCACCGGAGGTCCCGATGTTGACGTTCACGATGCCGCAGTCCGAGCCGACCTCCGACAGGAACGTCTCGGCCTCGCGCACGTCCAGCGTGAAGATCGCCGACGACAGGCCCTGCGGCACGTCGTTGTGGACGGCGATCGCCTCGGACAGCTCCGAGTACGAGAGCACGTACAGGATCGGGGCGAACGTCTCCCGCTTGACGACGTCGGCCTGCCCCGGCATCCGCACGATCGCCGGCTGCACGTAGGCGGCGTCCTCGGCGCCGGGCACGGTCACCGCGGTACCACCCACCACGAGCTCGCCGCCCGCGGCCACCGCCTCGTCGATCGAGGCCAGCATGCGGTCGCGCGCACCGGCGTCGACGAGCGGGCCGACCAGGGTGCCCTCGGTGCGGGGGTCACCGACCGGCAGCCCGGTGTAGACCTTCGCGAGCCGCGCGACGACGTCGTCCACGATGGACTCGTGCACGATCAGGCGCCGCAGCGACGTGCAGCGCTGACCGGCCGTGCCCGCGGCGGCGAACACGGCACCGCGCACCGCGAGGTCGAGGTCCGCCGACGGCGCGACGACGGCCGCGTTGTTGCCGCCCAGCTCCAGGAGGTACCGGCCGCCGCGCGCCGCGACGACGGGCGCGACCTGCTGCCCCATGCGCTCGGAGCCGGTGGCGGAGACCAGGGCCACGCGCGGGTCGGCCACGAGGGCCTCGCCGGCCTCGCGCTCTCCGAGGAGCAGCTGCGAGACCCCCGCGGGGAAGCCACCCTCGGCCAGTGCCCGGTCGAGCAGCGCGGCCGCACCGAGCGAGGACAGCAGGGTCTTCTCGCTCGGCTTCCAGACCACCGTGTCGCCACAGACGATCGCGACCGCCGTGTTCCAGGACCACACGGCCACCGGGAAGTTGAACGCGCTGATCACGCCGACCACACCCATCGGGTGCCACGTCTCCATGAGGCGGTGGCCCGGACGCTCGGACGGCATGGTGCGGCCACCGACCTGCCGCGACAGCCCGACGGCGAAGTCGCAGATGTCGATCATCTCCTGGACCTCGCCCAGGGCCTCGCTCGTGATCTTGCCCGCCTCGATGGTGACGAGCTCGGCCAGGTCGGCCTTGTGCTCGGTGAGCAGCTCGCCCAGGCGCTTGACCACCTGGCCGCGCGCCGGCGCGGGCACGGAGCGCCACGTGGTGAAGGCGTCAGCGGCCGCGCCGACGGCGGTGGCGGCCTCGGGCGCACCGGCCCGGCGCAGGTGGAGCAGCGGCTGGCCCGACAGGGGCGACACGACGGGCAGGGTCCGGCCCTCGGCCGGCTCGACCACCGGGGGCGTGGCGCCCAGCCGCTCCAGCGCGGCAAGGGCGGCGTCCCGCAGCTCGGTCGTCAGCGGGGTGTGGGTGGTGGTGCTGGTCATCGCGATACTCCCGTTGTGCGGTGGGGCGTGGTGAGGGTGGCCGGGTCGACGCCGAGGGTCTCGGCGGCTCCGGCGAGGGACCTGTCCACCTGGTCGGCGTACAGGTCGAAGGGGTCGTTCAGCTCGCGGCCGAGCGCGCCGGCCATCCAGTCGGCGTCCCGGTCGGTGCCTTCCTGGCTGGCGTCCTTGGCGCCGTCCGAGGTGAGGTTGGACTGGAAGATGCCGGCGGCGGAGCGGGGCAGGAAGTCCTCGTAGACGACCGGCTGCCGCACGACGGCGGGGCCTTCCGCGGAGTCGGTCACCGGCTCGTAGGTGAACCAGCCGAGCCCCTGGGCGGCGAGCTCGGACTCCGTCGACGGGAAGGTCTGCTGCCAGACGCCGCGGGCGATCTCCTGGCGCTGCGCCTCGGCGAAGCCGGGGTCCTCGGCGCGGGCCGCGGCGGCCGCCTCGTCGATCTCGATCACGGCGGCGTCGTACGCGGCGCGACCCTCCCGGGTCAGCGCGATGCCGCGCGCCTCCACCTCGCCGAAGCGCACGCGCAGGGCGTCCCGCACGATCTCGCCGTCGGCGGTGCGGAAGGTGCGCGGCTCGGCGAGCGCGCGGAACGACGTCTGGCGCAGCAGCACGTCCGGCCCTTCCCAGCGGGGCGGGCCCTGGATCGCGTCGATCATCGTGATGCCGCGGGCCTCCATGCGGGCGTACAGGTCGTCGATGTCGAGCACGCGGGGCGTGAGGTGGTTGATGTGCGTCGAGGCGATGCCGCCGATGTCGGCCGCTACCGCGCTGACCGCCTCCAGCTCGCGGTACCAGGCCTGGTCGACGGGCTCGTCGGACAGCTCGAACGCCTGGGTCGCCAGGCGCAGGAACTCCGCCGCCTGGTCCGCGGGCAGGCCGCCCTCGGCCTCGGCCCGGTCGGCGAGAGCGAGCAGCTCGGGCCCGAACAGCGTGCGGGCGGCGAGGAAGTTCTCCAGGCGACGTTCCAGGTCGGCGGTGAAGAACCGCCGGTCCGCGGGGACGAGCATCGAGGTGAAGACGCGGAACGGGTTGCGGGCCAGCTCCTCGCGCTCGATCGGGCGGAACGCCGTCGAGATCACGGGGACCGAGCTGGAGGACGCGTCCCGCAGGTCGTAGAACCCGACCGGGTGCATGCCCATCGCGCCGAAGATGCGGGCGACCTGAGCCATCTCGGTGGGCGTGCCGACGCGGATGGCGCCGTGCCGCTCGGCGGTGACGCGCGCGATGGAGCCCAGGCGTTCGGCGTCGGCACCGTGCCGGGCCGCGAAGTCCGCGTTGACCTCGTGCGACACCTCCAGCAGCGTGGTGTAGGCGGGCACTTCCTTGCCGTACATGTCCGAGAGGCTGCGTGCGAACGCTGCCCTCAGCTGCCAGGGCTCGAGGAACGTCGGTGCCGACATCGATCTCTCCTGTCTCAGATGATGTTCGACTCGGGACCTCGTCGGCCCGAGCTCGTGGTGGTCTTGTCCGCGGAGGGTCCGGCGAACCGGTCCGCGCTGAACCCGGACACGTCGGTCCGGGGCGTGCGGCCCGCGTACAGGTCGCGCACGACCTCGCCGACGGCGGGCGCCTGGAGGAACCCGTGCCCGGAGAAGCCGGCGGCGTACAGGACGCGGCCGGGGGCGTCGACCGCCTCGCCGATGAGGGCGTTGTGGTCGGGCGTCATCTCGTAGAGCCCGGCCCAGCCCCGCGCGACGGGTACGTCGACCAGCTCGGGGGCGCAGGCCCCGAGCGCCTCGCGCAGCAGGGGCAGCCAGGCCGGGTCGTAGGTGCGCTCGAACGCGACCGGGGTGGCCGGGTCGGCGATACCGAGCAGCAGGCCGTCGGGGGCGGCGTTGTGGAAGTAGAACGTGGTGCCGTAGTCGATGGTGAACGGGATCCGCAGCGGCGCGGGGTCCAGCGCGGGCGTGAAGCCGATCTGCCGCCGGTAGGGGTCGACGGGCAGGTCCAGTCCCGCCTTGGCGGCCACGTCGCGGGTCCAGGCCCCGGCACAGAGCACGACGGCACCGGTGCGCACCCGGCCCTGGTCCGTCCAGACGGCGACGATCTCGCCGCCCCTGGCCTCGATGTCCGTGGCGGTGACGTGCGTGCGGACGGTCCCGCCGAGGCGCTCGACGCCCGCGGCGTACCCCTCGACGACGGCGTGCGGGTAGGCGAACCCGTCGCGTGCGGCATAGGCCGCCCCGGCGTAGCGATCGAGGTCGACGTACGGGTTGAGCCGGCGGACGGCGTCGTGGTCGAGCATGCGGCTCGCCACCCCGCGCTCGTTCTGCATGGCCACCGACTGCTCGAACAGCGCGACGTCGTCGGCTTCGGGCAGCAGGAACAGGTAGCCGGGCTGCTGCAGCCCGATGTCCGCGCCGGGGCGGTTCTGGAAGTCCTCGTACAGCTCCAGGCTGCGGTGACCGAGGTCCACGTTCGCCGGGTCGGAGAACTGCGCCCGCACTCCCCCGATGGGTTTGCCCGAGCTGCCCGAGGCGAGCTCGTCGGCCTCCAGAAGCAGCACGTCGATGCCGTCCTCGGCCAGGTGGAACGCCACGGACGCGCCGATCGCGCCGCCGCCGACCACGACCACCTCGGCCCGCGCGGGAAGCCTGCCCCGCCGGTCTGCGGGGTGCCGTGCTGAGGTCATGCACGCATCCTGCCATGGGATCCTGCGAATGCGGACACCCGCCGGAACTCTTCCTGCGCATCCCGACACGCTCCGGGGAAACAGGTAGTCGGCAGAGCACGTTGCGCGGAGTAGACGCTGTCTACCCACCGCAACACACCTCGCCCGGGTAACCCTTCCCCCGCAGGCCGGCCGCCCACAGCGGCGCCAGGTCAGTGTGCGGACGCGGCGCGGCAGTCCGCGCAGGTGCCCCAGAGCTCGATCGTGTGCTCGATGTCGTCGAAGCCCTGTGCGGCGGCCACCTTGGAGGCCCAGGCCTCGACCGTGGGGCCGTCGATCTCGACGGTCCGGCCGCAGTGGCGGCACACCAGGTGGTGGTGGTGCTCGCGTCGTGCGCACCGGCGGTAGAGGCTCTCGCCGTCCTCGGCGCGCAGTACGTCGACCTCGCTCGCCTCCGCGAGCGCCTGGAGCGCCCGGTACACGGTGGCGAGGCCCACGGACTCCCCCCGAGCGCGGAGGGTCTCGTGCAGCTGCTGGGCGGAGCGGAAGTCCGCGAGCTCGTCGAGGGCCTCGACGACAGCTGTGCGCTGGCGGGTCATGCGTGCGGCCATCAGCGGCACTCCTTCGCGGCGGCGACCGCACGTTCCGTGGCGGCAGCCGGCAGGTCGACGTCGTCGGGCAGATCGGGATGCGGGTCGTGTACGGGGCGCCGCCGGGTCAGGAGCGGCGCCGCCAGGGAGACCACCGCGTACACCGCGATGGCGAGGACCACGATAGTCGCGCCGGGCGAGACGTTGTACCAGTAGGTGATGCTCAGGCCGGTCACGCAGACCACGACGCCGACGACGCACGCCGTGAGCATCGTGCGGCCGAAGGCGTGCGTGACCTGCTGGGCCACGGCGACGGGCACGATCATGAGCGCGCTGACCAGCAGCAGGCCGACGACGCGCATGGCGACCGTGACGGTGAGGGCCGAGACGACGGCGACGATGACGTTCAGCGCCCAGACCGGCAGCCCGGACGCGATGGCGAACTCCTCGTCGTGGCTGACCGAGAACAGCGCGTGCCGCAGGCCCACCCCGACGGCCAGCACCACGAGGGAGAGCACCACGGTGAGCCAGAGGTCGCCGTCGGACACGGTCGAGATGGAGCCGAACAGGTACTGCATGAGGTTCCCGGAGGAGCCGCCCGCGATCCCGATGAGCAGGACGCCGCCGGCGATGCCGCCGTAGAACATGATCGCGAGCGCGAGGTCGCCCGAGGTGCGTCCGCGGCGGCGGACCACCTCGATGAGGACGGCGCCGACCACCGCGGCGACGACGGCGCCGGGGACGGCGAGGGCGTCGTTGGGGGTGAGCCCCATGCCCGCTCCGACGAGCCAGCCGAGGGCGACACCGGTCAGGGCGACGTGGCCGATGCCGTCGCCGAGCAGGGAGAGCTTGCGCTGCACCAGGTAGGTGCCGACGACGGGTGCGGTCACCCCCACGAGGAGCGCGGCGATGAGGGCGCGCTGCATGAACGGGTCGGTCAGCATGAGCATAATCATGGGCGCACCTCCAGGTCGAGAGCCATGGCTTCGACGGTGTCCCGCGCCATGCGGCTGCCGTTGTCGTCGGCGTGCGGGTGCTGGTGGCGGTGCCCCACGCGGTCGTGGTCGTGCCGGGCCGGCGGCGGGGCACCATCGTGCACCACCTTGCCGTGCCGCAGCACGACGGCGCGGGAGACGAGCGGCTCGAGCTCGCCGAGCTCGTGCAGCACGACCAGCACGGTGAGGCCGCCGTCGACGAGCCGCTTCATGGTGGCGGCGAACGCCTCCTGGCTGGCGACGTCCACGCCGGCGACGGGCTCGTCCAGGACGAGGAGGTCGGGCTCGCGGACCAGGGCGCGCGCGATGAGGATGCGCTGCTGCTGCCCGCCGGACAGGAGGTGCACCGGGTCACGCACCCGGTCGGCGAGGCCCACCTGTTCGAGGGCCTGCTCCACCAGGTCGCGCCAGCCGCGAGGCAGCCGGAGTCGGCGGCCGTGCAGCAGGCCGGAGGCGACCACCTCCTGCGCGGTGGACGGGATGCCACCGCCGGCGCCCGCCCGCTGGGGAACGTAGCCGATGCGGCTCCAGTCGACGCCGGCGCCGCGTCGGCCGGCGCCGAGGGGCTCGCCGAGGAGCCGGACGCTGCCCTCGGACGGCACGTTGATACCGACGAGCGCCCGGACGAGGGTGGACTTGCCGGAGCCGTTCGCGCCGAGGAGCGCGACGACCTCGCCGTGCCGCACCGTCAGATCGATACCGCGCAGGATGTGGCTCGCGCCCGCACGGAAGTGCAGGCCGCGGGCCTCGATCACGGTCTCGCTCGTCTCGGTCACCTGCTGAGTATCCGTCATGCGCAGACCAGGCCCTCCTCCAGCGCGGCGAGGTTGGCCCGCATCACGGAGACGTAGTCGTCGCCGGCGGCCGACGCGTCCTCGGACAGGCCCTCCAGCGGGTCGAGCACGGCGGTTTCGACGCCCAGGTCGGAGGCGAGCGTCTCGGTGACCTTGGGGCTCACGAGGGTCTCGGAGTACAGGGTCTCGATGCCGCGCGCCTCGACCAGGTCGCCGATCTCGCGCAGGCGGGCCGGGGAGGGCTCCACCTCGGGGTCGAGCTCGGAGATGCCCACCTGCTCCAGGGCGTACCGGTCCGCGAGGTACCCGAACGCCGCGTGGCTCGTCACGAGCGTGGCGCCCTGACAGGCGGCGAGGCCGTCCGCGAACTCCTGGTCCAGCTCGTCGAGCTGCTGCCCCAGGCGCAGGGCGCCCTCGGCGTACTCGTCCGCGTGCTCCGGGTCCACCGCGGCCAGCTCCTCGGCCACGGCCTGCCCGACGGCGGCGAGGCGGCTCGGGTCCAGCCAGAAGTGGGGATCGGTAGCGCCGTGGTCGTGGGCATCCTCCGCTTCGTCGGCGTGCTCCGCGTGCTCCTCCTCGGTCTCCCCGGCGTGCTCGTCCTCGTGCTCCACGAGCCCGGCCGCCCCCGCGGCGTCGATCACGTGCTCGGGTGCGCGTGCCTCGACGCCCTCGTCGACGGCGTTCTGGAAGCCGGACAGGTAGACGACCAGGTCCGCGGTGCCGATCTCGCGCACCTGTGCCGGTGAGAGCTCGAGATCGTGCGGCTCGGCGGCCGGCGGCGTGAGATTGTCGACGGTGACCAGGTCACCGCCGATCTGCTGCGCCACGTACTGGAGCGGGTAGAACGACGCCAGCACCGTGACGCCGTCGGACTCGTCGGCCGAACCGCTCGCCCCCTGGGTCGAACAGCCCGCGAGGGTCGCCGTGGCGACAAGTGCGAGGCTGG
Source organism: Promicromonospora aerolata (assembly GCF_042682255.1). NCBI lineage: Bacteria > Bacillati > Actinomycetota > Actinomycetes > Micrococcales > Promicromonosporaceae > Promicromonospora > Promicromonospora aerolata. The sequence goes on along the minus strand of NZ_JBHUHF010000001.1, from coordinate 5,554,118 downwards.
TCAGGGCGGCGCCGGTGGCGCGAGTTGATGTCATGAGAACGATTCTCACGCTTGTTGAGAACGGTTGTCAAAGATCGGTGTGGAGAGGTCGGTCACGCCCTCGCCGGTCGAGGTGGTGCGCCCCGCGGACAAGCCCGACCACCGGGAGCGAACGGTAGGCTTGGCGGACATCGTTCCCCCGCCTGTTCCCCTGGAGAGAGCCCTCGTGTCCGACAAGTCAGTGCGCTCTGCGCAGACCGCCAAGCTCGACGCCGTCGTCTCGCTCGCCAAGCGACGAGGTTTCGTCTTCCCGTCGGGCGAGATCTACGGCGGAACGCGTTCTGCGTGGGACTACGGCCCCCTCGGCGTGGAGCTCAAGGAGAACATCAAGCGTCAGTGGTGGCGTTCGACGGTCACCAGCCGTGACGACATCGTCGGCCTCGACTCGGCCGTCATCCTGCCCCGTCAGGTGTGGGTGGCCTCCGGCCACGTCGGCGTGTTCACCGACCCGCTCACCGAGTGCCTCTCGTGCCACAAGCGCTACCGCGTCGACCAGATGCAGGAGGCGTACGCGGAGAAGAAGGGCATCGACGACCCTGACTCCGTGCCGCTGACCGACCTGGTCTGCGTCAACTGCGGCACCCGCGGCGAGTGGACCGAGCCGCGCGACTTCAACATGATGCTCAAGACGCACCTGGGCCCTGTCGAGGACGAGGCAGGCCTGCACTACCTGCGCCCCGAGACCGCGCAGGGCATCTTCGTGAACTTCGCCAACGTCGCGGCGGCGGCACGCAAGAAGCCGCCGTTCGGCATCGGCCAGATCGGCAAGTCGTTCCGCAACGAGATCACGCCGGGCAACTTCATCTTCCGCACGCGCGAGTTCGAGCAGATGGAGATGGAGTTCTTCGTCAAGCCGGGCGAGGACGAGGAGTGGCACCAGTACTGGATCGACCACCGCACGAGCTGGTACACGGACCTCGGCATCTCGGCCGACAACCTGCGCCACTTCGAGCACCCCAAGGACAAGCTGTCGCACTACTCGACCCGCACCGTGGACATCGAGTACCGCTTCGGCTTCCAGGGCAGCGAGTGGGGCGAGCTCGAGGGCATCGCGAACCGGACGGACTTCGACCTGAAGACCCACTCGGAGACGTCCGGCAAGGACCTGATGTACCGCGACCCGGTGTCGAACGAGAAGTACTACCCGTACGTCATCGAGCCGGCCGCCGGCCTGACCCGGTCGCTCATGGCCTTCCTGGTCGAGGCGTATGCCGAGGACGAGGCGCCGAACACCAAGGGCGGCGTCGACAAGCGCACCGTGCTGCGTCTCGACCCGCGGCTGGCCCCGGTCAAGGCAGCAGTGCTGCCGCTGTCCAAGACGGCGGACCTGCTCCCGGCGTCGGAGGCGCTGGCCACCGAGCTGCGCAAGTACTGGAACGTCGACTACGACGTGACGCAGGCCATCGGCAAGCGCTACCGCCGGCAGGACGAGATCGGTACCCCGTTCTGCATCACGGTCGACTTCGACACCCTGGACGACCAGGCCGTCACGATCCGGCACCGCGACACCATGCAGCAGGAGCGCGTGGCGCTGGACAAGGTGGTCAGCTACCTGGCCGGTCACCTCGTCGGCGCCTGAGACCCCGGCTGGCGCGACCGACGGCTACCCGCGCGCGTCCTGCGCCTGCTCCCGCAGCAGCCGCAGGACGCGCGCGACGTCTCTGTCGGTCGTCTCGATCTCGTGCAAGGGCTGAGCGCGCAGCGGCGCCTGCTCGCCCACGACGAGAACCGCACGCTCCGTGACCTCGGCCGGCGCGAAACGCACCAGGAACGTGCGGAGCCAGATCTCGAGCGTGAACCGTCCGCCCTCGCCGAGCTCGACGAGTCGGGCGACCCCGTCGGCGGTCGTGACGCCATCCAAGGGAAGCGACCGGCCCAGAGGTGTCACAGCGGCTGCTCCGGTTCGCAGGAGGTTGGCGAGCCACTCCACGGACGCCGGGCCGTCGGGCAGCGCGAGCTCGATCGGGTCGGCCAGAGAGATCGGCGCACCGAGCAGGGCCGCTGCGGCAAGCCCTTCGAAGCGGTACTCCAGGTCGGCCAGACCTTCCATGAGCGACAGCATCATGCTCAGGTCGTCCGCCGCGCTCGTGTCGCCGGCGTGGGCGTCGACGGCGCGCCGCACGTCGTCGTCGAGCGGCTCGAGCTCGATCCGCATCTGCTTGCCCGCGGCCGCCAGCAGCCCCGACAACATCTCCCACGAGGGCGAGCGCGCGCCGGTCTCGATCGCCGCGACGGTGCCGCGCGAGACCCCGGCGCGCCGGGCCAGGGCCGACTGGGTCTGCTGCGCGGCATACCGAGCGTCCTTCACGAGCTGGGCCACGTTCACCACTGCACCGGCACTGTTCATGCGTCCCATCGTGCCCGCGGTGGCCGGAGAACGGAGGGCGTACGACACGCGCCTGTGGACAACTCCGAGGCGGGGTGACACCACGGGTTCGGGATTGGTTGCGCTGCGTTGACGATGTCCACTCCGCGCAACAGACCCCGCAGGTGTTGGCACTCCCCGGGGACGAGGACTGGGACGGATGAGGAGGGGGATGCCCCCGGCCGCCGACGCCCACGACGATCACCCGGGTGAGGTCCTGCCGACTCGGGTCATATCGGGGGACGTGGGGCACTCCGGGCCCGTAACGTGCCGCTCCCGGCACCACGAGCCCCCAGAAGAGGTTGGCCACATGATCCGCCGAACCACCGTCGCCCTCGTGAGCGTTCTCGCGCTCACCCTCACAGCAGCCGCCCCCGCCTACGCCGAGTCCGCACCCGCACCAGGCCTCACGGCCAGGTACGACACGAGCCTCACGGCGAACGCCAAGCCGGAGCCGGTCGCCAAGAAGAAGACCATCACCGTCAAGGGAACCCTCAAGCACAAGAGGGGCGGGCAGTGGCGCCTCATGCCCCGCAAGATCGTCACCGTCCACTTCGACCCCGCCGGCCGGGACTCGGTCCGCAAGGTCGCGAGGGTCCGGACCAGCAGCACGGGCAGCTACACCCGTCAGTTCACGGCGACCCGGTCGGGCACGTGGATCGTCAAGTACGCGGGCAACAGCCTCAACCAGTCCGACAGGGCCACCGACGCCGTCTGTGTCTACGCCAAGGGCCGGTGGCAGTGTCCCGTCTCGTCGACCAACCGCGACCTCGACTGCCCCGACATCGGCAGGACGGTCTGGGTCGGCACACGCGACTACCACCGCCTCGACGCCGACAACGACGGCTGGGGCTGCGACTCCTACTCCTGACGCACCGGACCTCCGGACCTGCCGGCGCGCGCCCGCATCGATCGGGCGCGCGCCCGCGCGCGTTCTGACCATCCCAGGCATTGTGGAACACTTAGGCAATGCTTACCTCACCTGCGGCAGCGCCCGCGGGACGCCGTGAGGGTGCGGGAGCCGTAGCGCGCCGTGCCCGACGCAGAGCGTTCGCGGTGGCCACTGCGCTCATCGCCCTGGGGCTCGTCATCCTGGCGAGCCTTGCGCTCGGCATCCGCGACATCGATCCGGCGGAGGTCTGGCGTGCGCTGACCGCACCGGTGGCCGGGTTCATGGACCACGACGTGGTGCTGGACCAGCGACTGCCCCGCACCATCGTGGGCCTGGCGGCCGGGGTCGCGCTCGGCACGGCGGGCACCCTGATCCAGGGCGTCACGCGTAACCCGATCGCAGACCCCGGCCTGCTGGGTCTGAACTCCGGCGCCTCGCTGGCCGTGGTGTGCGCGGTCTGGCTGTTCGGCGTGACGTCGCCCCTCGGCTACGTCTGGTTCGCGTTCCTGGGCGCTGCGGGCGCAGCGGCGATCGTCTTCTCCGTGGGACGTGGACAGCCCGTGCGCCTGGCTCTGGTCGGTGCTGCCGTGACGGCGCTCATCACGCCGCTCATCACGCTCGTCCTCCTGCAGGACCAGCAGGCGTTCAACCTCTACCGGTTCTGGTCGGTCGGCTCGCTGACCGGGCGCGGCCTGGAGACCGTCACGGCGCTCTGGCCGTTCATCGTGGTCGGCGTCGTCCTCGCGGCGGTGCTCTCGCACCGGCTGAACATGCTGGCCCTCGGCGAAGACGTCGCGACGGCGCTCGGCCAGCGGGTGAGCACCACCCGGACCCTGTCGGCGGTCGCCATCGTGCTGCTCGCCGGCACTGCGACGTCGCTCGCCGGACCCATCGCGCTGGTCGGGCTCGTGGTGCCGCACGCGGCACGCCGCCTGGTCGGCACGGACTACCGCTGGATCATGGGCATCGGCGCACTGCTGGGCCCCGTGATGCTGCTGGCCGCCGACGTCCTCGGCCGGCTCGTCCTGCCCCGGTCGGAGCTCGAGGCCGGCGTGGTCGCCGCGCTCCTCGGCGCGCCGGTGCTGATCGCCGTCGCCCGCAGCAAGAACGTGGTGGGTGCCTGATGACCACCAGCACCGCCGTCGCCGACCTGCGCGCCGTCCGGCGCCGTCGTCGGCTCGTCGTCGTGACCGGGATGTCCCTCGTCGTGCTCGTCGCCGGGACCGGCGCCCTGCTGGTCGGCGCGGCCGGCCTGACGCCGGGACAGGTCATCGCCGGGGCCCTCGGCCTCGGCGACCAGGGCGACGTCTTCATCATCCAGAAGCTGCGCCTGCCCCGCATCGAGGCGGCGGTCGTCGTCGGCGCCGCGTTCGGCCTGGCCGGCGCGCTGTTCCAGTCGACGCTGCGCAACCCGCTCGCCTCCCCCGACATCCTCGGCATCTCCAGCGGCGCGAGCCTCGGGGCCGTGATCGGCCTGCTCGCCCTCGGTCTGAGCGGGATCGCCCTGTCGGGGCTGGCGTTCGCCGGGGCCGGCACCATCGCGCTGGCGATCTGGCTGCTGGCCTGGCGCAAGGGCCTGCACTCGATCCGGTTCGTGCTGGTCGGTGTCGGCTTCGCGTACCTGTGCTCCTCCCTGCTCGCCTGGGCCATGGCCCGCTCGCAGGAGCACGAGGCCGCGGCGGTCCTGACCTGGACGGTCGGCTCCGTGTCCGACATCCGCGGCGAACAGCTCGCGCTCGTCACCACCGGCACGCTCGTGCTGTGCGTGGCGGTCGGCGTGCTCGCGCGCACGCAGGGGCCGCTGGCCCTCGGGGACGACAACGCCCGCGCCCTGGGCGTGCACGTCGACGGCGCCCGGGTCGGTGCGCTGCTGCTCGCCGTGGCGCTCGTCGCGCTCGCGACCAGCGCCGCCGGCCCGATCGCGTTCGTCGCCCTGGTCGCTCCCGCCATCGCCCGCCGCCTGGTGAACGACGGCGGTGCCGCGCTCGCCGCGTCCACCGCCACGGGCGCCGCGCTGACCCTGGTGGCCGACGTCGTCGGGCAGCACGGGCTGCTCGGTGTCGCCGCCCCCGTCGGCATCGTCACGGGGCTCGTGGGCGCCCCCTACCTGCTGTGGCTGCTCGCCACCACCGAGAAGAGGAGCCGATGACCAACCTGCGCGCCGAGAGCGTCAGCCTGGGCTATGACGGCCTGCGTGTCATCGAGGGCCTCGACCTGACGCTGCCCGACGGCAAGATCACCGCCGTCGTCGGACCGAACGCCTGCGGCAAGTCCACGCTGCTGCGTGGCCTGGCGCGGCTGCACCCGCTCGACGGCGGCCGGATCACGCTCGACGGCGCCGACATCAGCGCAATGCCCCGCAAGGAGCTGGCCCGCAAGGTCGGCATGCTGCCGCAGTCGTCCATCGCACCGGACGGCGTGCGGGTCGCCGAGCTCGTGAGCCGCGGCCGGTACCCGCACCAGGGCTGGTTCGGCCGGCACTCGTCGGACGACGACGCCGTGGTCACCACGGCGCTGGAGTCCACCGGCGTCGCGGAGCTCGCGGACCGGCCCGTCGCCGAGCTGTCGGGCGGCCAGCGGCAGCGCGTGTGGATCGCCATGGTGCTCGCCCAGCAGACCGACATCGTGCTGCTCGACGAGCCGACGACGTTCCTCGACGTGCGCCACCAGCTGGACCTGCTGGACCTGCTCACGGAGCTGAACCACGACCGGGGCACCACCGTCGCGATGGTCCTGCACGAGCTGAACCTCGCCGCCCGGTACGCCGACCACCTGGTCGTGATGTCGGCAGGGCGGATCGTCGCCGAGGGCGCTCCGTCGGACGTGCTCACCCGCGAGGTGGTCGACGAGGCGTTCGGGCTGCGCGCCCAGGTGGTGCTCGACCCGGTCGCCGGCTCACCGCTCGTGGTGCCGGTGGGCCGCTTCCACTCGAAGTGAGTGGTTTTCCTCACCTCGGGTCTGGACAATTCCGCAACATCGTCGTTACCTAATGAGGTTAGGCTTCCCTCATCTTCGATCGGCGCCCGCCGGTCACCGACTGAACTCCAGGAGATCCCGTGCGCCCTCGTCGTTCCCTCGCGACGGTCGTCGGCCTTGTCGCCACGTCCGCCCTCGCCTTGTCGGGCTGCGCGTCCGAAGCTCCGGCCGCGGACGGCGCCACGCCGTCGGGCAACGCTTCCGGTGCGACCGACGAGTTTCCCCTGACCATCGAGCACGCCCTCGGCGAGACCACCATCGAGGAGGCGCCCGATCGCGTCGCCACGTGGGGCTGGGGCTCGACCGAGGCCGCGATCGCCGCGGGCGTCTACCCCGTCGCCGTCGCCGAGCAGACCTGGACCGTCGGCGAGGGCAACCTCCTGCCGTGGGTCGAGGACGCGTACGACGAGGCCGGCGTCGCGCACCCCACCGTGCTCACCGACGCCGAGGCCGGCGCGTCCGTGCCGTACGAGGAGTTCGTGGCCGCCGAGCCCGACCTCATCGTCGCCCCGTACTCCGGTGTCACGCAGGAGCAGTACGACCTGCTCAGCGAGATCGCGCCGACGGTCGCGTACCCCGAGACCGCGTGGCAGACGCCGTGGGACGAGATCATCACCGCGACGGCCGACGCCCTGGGCCGGAGCGCCGCGGGCGAGGCCAAGGTCGACGAGATCAACCAGTACCTGGCCGACGAGGCGGAGGCGCACCCCGAGTTCGCGGACAAGACGTTCGCGGCGATCGTGGACTCGCCTGAGGAGGGACTGGTCTACGTCTACAAGTCGGGCGACCCGCGTGCCGGGTTCCTCGAGGGCCTCGGCCTGGAGACCGCCGCGTCGGTGGACGAGCTCGCGCCCGACGACAGCGAGTTCTTCTACACGCTGTCGTACGAGGAGCTCGACAAGCTCGAGTCGGACATCATCGTCGCCTACACGTACACCGAGGAGGAGGCCGCGGCGCTGCCGGACAAGAAGGAGCTGCAGGCCCTGCCCGCCGTCAAGGACGGCATGGTCGTGCAGCAGGTCGGCACCATCGCGGTCTCCGCCGTGTCCCCGCCCACGGCCCTCTCGGTCCAGTACCCCGAGGGCATGCCGACGCTGGTGAAGTCCCTGTCGGACCTGCTCAAGCAGTAACCCCATCCGTCGAGTGCTGGGTATCTGCGGCCGAACACCGGTTCGGCCAACAGATATCCAGCACTCAACGAGCTACTTTGCGGTGGTGGGGGTGTCCAGGGCGCCGCCGTAGCGGCGGTCACGCCGCGCGTACTCCTCGACGGCGCGCCAGAGGTGCCGGCGGTCGACGTCGGGCCACGGCTCGTCGAGGAACACCATCTCCGCGTACGCCGCCTGCCACAGCATGAAGTTGGACGTGCGCTGCTCCCCGGACGAGCGCAGGAACAGGTCCACGTCGGGCAGGTCGGCCAGGTACAGGTACTTCTGCACGGTCTTCTCGTTGACCCGCTTCGGGTCCAGCCGGCCGGCGGCGGCGTCCCGGGCCATGGCCGCGGCGGCGTCGGCCAGCTCGGCCCGCCCGCCGTAGTTCACGCACATCGTCAGGGTGCAGAGGTCGTTGTCCTTGGTGCGCTCCTCGGCCTCCTGGAGCACGTTGATCACCGACTTCCACAGCTTCGGGCGACGCCCGGCCCAGCGGATCCGCACACCCCACGACGCCATGACGTCGCACTGGCGCTGCATGACCTCCTGGGTGAAGTTCATCAGGAAGCGCACCTCCTCGGGCGAACGCTTCCAGTTCTCGGTGCTGAACGCGTACGCCGAGACGTACTCGACGCCGACGTCGACGGCTCCCGCGACGACGTCGAGCAGCGACTTCTCACCCGCGCGGTGCCCCTCGATGCGGGGCAGACCGCGGGCGTTGGCCCACCGTCCGTTCCCGTCCATGACGACGGCGACGTGCCGCGGCACGAACTCCTTCGGGATCCGCGGGGCCTGGGCGCCGGACGGGTGCGGGAAGGGCGCCACCAGCTCCCGGCGCGCGTCCCGGGCCATCAGCGCTCCACCATCTTCAACGATCGCAACGTTCTCTCCAGGTAGTACTGGCCGTAGGCGGCGACCAGGCCGCTCGCCTCCTTGCGGTGCCGCGCGTCGGACGCGTCGGCGGTCGCCCAGTCCCCGGCGAGCAGCGAGGACAGGAGGGCGAAGGTCTCCGGCGCGGGCGCGGTAGAGCCCGGCGGCCGGCAGCGCGGGCAGACGGCGCCACCCTGCGCGACGTTGAACGAGTGGTGCGGCCCGGGTTCTCCGCAGCGCGCGCAGTCCTCGAACGACGGCGCCCAGCCCGCCACCGCGAGCGCGCGCAGCAGGTAGGAGTCGAGCACCAGGTTGGCGTCGTGGTGCCGCTCCGACAGGGCGCGCAGCCCGCCGGCGAGGAGCCAGTACTGCTGCACCGCCGGCTCGTGCTCCTGCGCGACGAGGCGGTCGGCGGCCTCCAGCATCACGGTGCCCGCTGTGTACAGGGCGTAGTCCTCGCAGATGCGGCGTGCGTACGCCCCGATGGTCTCGACCTGCGTCACGGTGTCGAGCCCCATGCCGGGCCGGGGGCTGCGGCCGGTGTGCAGCTGCACGTCGACGGCCATGAACGGCTCCAGCCGCGCCCCGAACTTGGACGACGTGCGCCGTACGCCCTTGCCGACGCCGCGTACCTTGCCGTGCTCCCGCGTCAGGAACGTGATGATGCGGTCTGCCTCGCCCAGCTTCTGGGTGCGCAGGACTATCGCGTCGTCTTGGTACAGGGGCACGGCACCATCATCCCAGGTCCGTCTGACACTCCCGCCACCGGTCGACCGCGCGCCGAGCGGGTCGCGCGGTCAGTGCCCGACGAGGGTCAGTGCTCGACGAACCGTGTGCCGTCCGGGGTGAGCTCCGGCTCCCACACGAACCGGTGGATCACGTGCTTCTCGAGCACGCCGCGCGCGATCAGTGCGACCGTGCCCCAGATCGCGAAGAGCAGCACCGTCTGCAGAAAGTTGTTGCCGATCTTGTCGAACCCGCTCAGGGCCAGCGTGGGGATCAGGAACATCAGGCCGAGGAACGCGGGCAGCAGGTGCACGCCGACCCACTGCACCACCGACAGCAGCTCGATCCGGCGTTCGGCGACGACGCCGTGGTAGTCCATCACGTTGACCACGTGGTCCGCGCGCCACTTGGCGACGTGCCGGGCGACGGTCCACTGGGCGTCCCTGGCGTCGAGGGCGGAGCTGCCCGTCGGCAGCCAGATCCCGAGCACCTGGTGGATCTCCGCAGGGGTCAGGTAGCCCTTGTCGAGGATCGACAGGCTGTGCACGGGAGGCTGCCGCGTGTTCGTCGGCAGGACCAGCGCGGCGAGGAACAGCAGCATGCCGCCCGTGCCGAGCAGCCCCACCAGCGCGTCCGGGAGCCACGGCAGGAGCAGGGTCGCGGTGGCGAAAGCCAGCGCACCGAGCAGCGCGCAGACTATGCGGTTCTTCATCGTCATGGTGAGTAGGACTTTACCGGCATCTCACCCTGCCGGGGTGCGGAGATCCGGCAGCCGGTCAGAAGAACGAGGTGTCCCGCCTGCTCAGCGGGCGGGACACGAGCCGCCAGGCGCAAACCTGCAGTGCGAGGGCCAGCGGCACCACGACGGCCGCGCCGATCCCGTACGCGCCCATCGTCTCCGGGGAGATCCCGCCCTCGACGAGCCGGGGCCACGCCACGACGGCCGTGCCCACCACGGGAGCCACGATCATCACGGAGGTGACGATCACCGGCAGCGGGCCCGTACGGCGCCGACGCCACGCGACGACCGCGGCGGCGTGCAGGCGCGTGACCACCACGGCGACGATGCCGAGGACCAGCGCCGCCAGACCGCTCCCCCAGGCCGCGCCGAGCAGCGCGCCCCAGCTGCCCGCGAGCACGATGCTCGCCACCACGAGCAGGATGTCCCAGGCGTCCCGCCAGACCCGCTTGAGCCGCCTGCTGCGCAGCCAGATCGCCGCGTCGCGCAGCACCCACGACACGATCAGCGCGACCGCCACGGGGGACGCCGCGTCGACCAGGTCCGCCCCGGCGTACGGGAACACGCCGACGAGCACGGCGAGCGCCGCCACGAGCCACACCTCACCAGGCACCAGCATCGGCGCGACGGCCCCCAGCACCACGCGCCGTTCGGCGGGCGCGCGCCGCCGGTCGCTGCCGTCGTGGTTACGCTCCTGGAGCAGGGTCGCACCGGCCCCCTGGACGGCTCCGTCGAGCAGCACCCAGCCGGCCACCAGCACGGTCAGGAGGACGGCCCAGGCCGCTGGGTTCATCGGGCCACCTCCGGCTCAGGCTCGTCGCGCACGGCCAGCGTAACGAGATCCACACCGACGGGCTGGTGGGAACGCGATCGTGTTCGCCTCTACGCGCGACGCGAACACAACCCCGTCCTCACAGTCTTCATCAAACAACATGATCTGTTGCCATATGATCTCATGTGGATGTGATTGACATCCATCCCCAACTTCTTCAGCTTGCGCGTCGGCAAGCAGGGCTGGTCTCGTCCGGACAGTGCGACGCACACGGAGTGACCAACGGGCGCCGACGCCGGCTGGTGGCGACCGGTCGCTGGCAGCGGGTGACCCGGGGCGTGTTCGACACGGGCTGCTCGGAACCCGGCCTGCACCCGTACGACCGGAGCCGGCTGCGCTCGGCCTGGCTGGCGCTGCTCGCCTACCCGGGTTCGGCCGCGGTCGGCGCCTGTGCCCTCGCGCTCCTCGGCGTCGCGGGGCTGCCCTCTGCCATCACGCCGGAGGCCGCGTTCGCCAACGGGTCCGGCCGCGAGTCGCGGGACGGGATTCTCCTCCGACAGTATCGAGCGTTTCCCCGCGTGGCCGTGGGCGACCATTTCGCAGCCGAGCCGGCACATGCCCTCGCGCAGGCCCTGCCGCAGCTCGACCGCGAGCACGGGGTGGCGGTCATGGACTCACTGCAGAACAAGCGGATCCTCACCCCGTCCGGCATGCGAACAGCCCAACGGCTCGCCGAGAACCGGCGGTACCGCACCACATCGCGCCCGTGGTGGGGCCAGCACGACGGGCGGTCGCAGTCCCCGGTCGAGACAGTCGCACGGTTACGCCTGATGGATGCCGGGATCGGCCCGGACGACCTGCAACGGGATCTTTTCGATGCCACGGGACAGTTCCTCGGCCGGGCGGACCTGGCTTGGCATCTCGGGACGGGCCGCTGGCTGCTCGTCGAGGTCGACAGCGACGAGTTCCACTCCTCGCCGGAACAGGTGCGCCGGGACGCCGTCCGCCAGAACAGGTTGCTCCGAGACGGTCGCCACGTGCTGCTCCGGTTCTTCGCCCGGCAGGTCCACGAGGGCACCATGGTCGGCACCGTCCGATCCGTGCTGGACCGCGAGGGCTGGGTACCGGCCCGCCCCATCCCACCACCCGTCCGGCGGCGATGACCGAGAACGGGGTTGTGGCCGCCCCTCCCGGGTGAAACGAACGTAACCCCGTTCTCGTCAGTAGCCCGCGCGGGTGGCGTGCGCCTGCCATGCGGCGAAGGGTTCTTCTGCACCGGGGATACGGTGCTCGGTCACGGGGCTCGGCCACGTCGAACGGTCGCGCGCGAACAACTCGTAGAACTCGCGGTCGTCGAAGCCCGCCTCGTCGGCGTCGTTGCGGTTCGCGGCGAACACGACCCGGTCCACGCGGGCCCACAACGCCGCCGCCACGCACAACGGGCACGGCTCGCACGACGCGTAGAGCGTGGTGCCGGCCAGGGAGAAAGTGTTCAGGGCCCGGCAGGCGGCGCGGATCGCCACCACCTCGGCGTGCGCCGTGGGATCGAGGTCGCGGGTCACGCGGTTCCCTGCGGCCACCACCTCGGCTCCCGCCCGCACGACGACGGCCCCGAAGGGGCCACCGCCGTCGGCCACGTTCCGCGTCGCGACGTCGACGGCGCGGGCGAGCCAGACGTCGTCGTCGGGTGTCCCGGACCGGGGCTCAGGTTCGCTGCCACTGGGATGGACCACTCCCCGATGCTCCCACACCGGCTGCCCGCGACCGGCGCCGCTACCTGGCCGTCGAGGAGGCCACGAGCCTTCCGCCGAGCAGCGTGTCGGTCACGGCCCCGGCGTCAGGGTCGTAGACGAACAGGTCCGCGGCGGCGCCCTCGGTGATCGTTCCCTTGGGCCGGTCCCCCCGGTCGAGGCCGACGAGGGTCACGGTGGTCGCCGACGTCCAGCGGGACACCTCCGGCACCGCGACGCCCCGGCTGTGGGCTGCGGCGGCGAGGGTGACGAATCCCGGAAGGCCGGAGCCACCGGTGCGGGCGGTCGCGCCGGCCGTACCGACCACGCTCTCCAGGATCCCCTCGCGCAGACCGTCCCAGAGAGCGTCCTGGTCGCCCCGGTCGCGGAGTGGCGGGCAGCACGTGGAGGTGGCGTTCCCGCCGCCTGCTTCTCCGGCGGCGGGCACCAGGTGGTGGTAGCAGGTCTCGGCGGTGACGGGGAGCCCCTCCTCCTTCGCCTCCGCGAGCAGGTCGAGCACCTTCGCCGAGGACACGTGCAGCAGGTGCGTGCGGGCGCCCGTCTCCCGCACGGCGTCGAGCAGCGTCCCCACCGTCGCGTCCTCGGCAGGCGCCGCCAGCAGCCCGTCGAACCGGACGAGGCGATCCAGCGCGGCGAGCAGCTCGTCCGGCGCGAGCGTCGGGAGCCCGGGGTCACCTGAACCGGCGACAAGGCAGGTGAAGCCCACGACGCCCGCCTCGTGGAGCGGTTCCAGGTCGTCGACGTTCCCCGGCACGGCGGCACCCCAGAAGGAGACGTCGCAGGACAGCTGAGCCGACGCCGACCGTGCCGCCGACTGCTTCACGCGCAGCGCCTCCACCGTGGTGGTCGGCTCCGCCGAGCGCCACGGCAGGTCCACGATCGTTGTGACGCCGGCGTGCGCGGCTGCCGAAGCGGCCGACGCGAAGCCCGCCCCGCCTGCGCCTGCGCCTGGTGCGACGTGCACGTGCGTGTCGACCGTGCCGGGCAGGAGCATGCGATCGCCCAGCCGCCAGGTCGAGGGAGCAGGGGCGGCCGGAGCACCGAGCATGTCGTCACCGGCAGCCGCGATCCGGTCGGGGTCCGAGGTGCCCCACCAGACCTGCGCGATCCGGTCGCCCTCGACCCGCAGGACCGCCGGGCGCAGCTCTCCCTCGACCAGTACCCGCTCGGAGCCGATCAGCTTGCTCATACGAAGGTCCACGGGACCAAACCTATGGTTCCGTCGCGGGCTCGCGCCACGCGCGGTCGGCGGCGTCCAGCACGCGTGGATGTCGGAGAGTACGGCGATGCGGGTCGCCCACGTGAGACTAGCGGGCCGGCGGCCCCGCTTCGCCGGTGCGCGGGTCCCGCGCCTCTGGCGGCACCGTCCCGCCCGTGCGCGGGTCGTAGGTGTCTCGTGACGTGGTCCCGCCCGTGCGCGGGTCGTAGGTGTCTCGTGGCGTGGTCCCGCCCGTGCGCGGGTCGCGGACGTCGGGCGGCATCGTCTCCGTGGTGCCGGGCTGGTCGACGACGCGGGCCGGGGCGGGCCACACGGCGATCAGCAGGCCGACGAGGGCGCTGCCGAGGTGCAGCCAGTTGTCGGCGTGGTTGATGTTCAGGTAGTTGATCTCGGGGTTGTCCACGGCGAAGAGCCCGTAGACGAACGCCGCGCCGTAGCCGATCAGGAGCAGCCAGCCGAAGGTGCGCGCGCTGGCTGACCGGGACCACGCGCCGATTCCCAGGATGCCGATCACCAGGTGCACGATGTTGTGCAGCGGGTTGATGGCGAAGCCCAGCAGCGCCTGGTCGGGGTCGTGCTCCGTGAAACCGGCCATGTCGAACCCGGTCACGAAGAAACCGGCGATTCCCACCAGCAGGTAGACGATGCCGACCACGAGGGCAAGCCACTGATGGGCGCCGCGGCGGCGGCGAACAGCCGTCGTGTGCGTCATGATGCTTCTCCCGTCCGTCCGGTACCCGTACTTCTGCTCACCGTCACGCCGTCCGGGTCCACTCGCACGTGGACCGGGTCAGACGTCCTCGCCGGGCCGCTGCCGCGGGATCATCCCGGCCTGCGCGTAGAGGGTCCGCAGATATTCCAGGAGCTCGTCGGCGTCGGGCGGCTCGGGGCGCAGGAGCCGGTAGATGACCGCGCCCACCGTCATGTCGATGAGCGCCTCGATGTCGGTCTCCGCCGGCAGCACCCCTTCCGCGACGGCGCGCGACAGCGCCAGGTGCGCGGTACGGCGCCGGGGCAGGATGTGGTTCTTCCAGAACGCCGCCATCACACCGGGGTGGGTGACGCTGGAGCCGAAGACCTGGGCGAGCATCGCGCGGTACCCGGGCTCGGCGAGCGTCCGGGCGCTGACGGGCAGCGCGTCGGCGAGCACCTGGGAGATCTCGGCGTACGACAGGTCGGCCAGGTCGTCCGGTCCCGGGCTCGGGATCTCGCCGCGGGCCGACTCGACGGCCGCCGCGATGAGCTCGTCCTTGCTCCCCCAGCGCCGGTAGACCGTGAGCTTGCCGACGCCGGCCCGCCGCGCGATCTGCTCGATGCTGGTCCCTGCGTGGCCGTGCTCGGTGAACAGCTCGAGCGCCGCCCGCAGGATCGCCTCGTCCGTGCGGGGGTCCCGCGGCCGCCCACGGCCGCGGCGCACGTCGGCGGCGGTCAGCGGATCCTCCCGGTCCGCAGGAGCCCGGCCAGCCACGGCGCCGACGCCGCCGGGTCCGCGCCCCGCCAGGCCAGGTGTCCGTCGGGCCGCACGAGCCAGGCCTCCGCCACGCCGTCGCTCCGGGCGAGCCAGGTCGGCTCGACGCCGTCCGCCGCTACGTCATCCGCCGGGGACGCGGTGCCGGACGGCGGGGACGCGGTGCCGGACGGCGGCACGAGCAGTGCCCAGCGTCCGCCGAGCTCGGCATACAGGCGGGTGGGTCGCCCGTCCAGGTGGGCGCAGTCGAGGTTCGGCACCCGGTCGCCGGCGCACGGCCGCCGCCCGAGCCGGGCGGCCACCCGCTCCGCGGGCCCCACGCCCAGCGGCCCGGACCGGTAGCTCACCCAGAGCTGGGAGGTGGTGAACGTGGCCCAGCGCTGGACCCACCGCAGATTGAAGAGGCGGATCAGCACCTGGTCCCGCAGAAACCTGCCGACGGGGCTGCGCGCCACGTTGACGCGTGTCACGTTCGCGGTGCCGCGCAGCACCTCGGTGGCCAGCGGGCGCCGTTCGTCCGCATACGTGTCGAGCAGCGCGTCGGACGCCCGGTCGCGCGCCACGAGGGCCAGCTTCCAGGCCAGGTTCTCGGCGTCGCCCAGACCGGTCAGCATCCCCTGCCCACCGAACGGTGCGTGGGCATGGGCGGCATCCCCCGCGATGAGCACCCGGCCGTGCCGGTAGCGGTCGGCCAGCCGCCGGTGGATGGTGAACTCGGACAGCCACTCGGCGTCCAGGATCCTCGTGTCGTGGCCGGTGCGCTCGGGCAGGATGGTGCGGAACCGGTCCAGGATCTGCTCCTCGGTGAGCCGGCTGCGCCGCCCGTAGGCGTCGGCGGCCCTGCGCTCGCCGGTGTCGGGCGAGGTCTCCAGGGCGGCGCTCCGCGGGTCGTACGCGATCAGGCGCCACAGGTCGGCCCGCCCGCCGTCGTCGGGCATCGGCATGGCGCCGAGCATTCCCGTCGGGTGCACCCAGCCGGAGGTCCCGGTCCGGTCCAGGTCCCAGTCCAGGTGCAGGTCGGCCAGCAGGAACCGTTCGCTCAGGCGCACCCCGGGTGCGTCGATGCCCACGGCACCTCGGACGGCGCTGCCGGTCCCGTCGCAGCCGACGACCCAGCGCGCCCGCACGGCCCGCCCGTCGCCGAGCTCGGCGCGCACGCCGTCGCCGTCCTGCACGAGCCCCTCGAACGGGGCACCCCACTCCGGTGTCACGCCCAGCTCCGCCAGGCGTCGCCGCAGCTCGCGCTCCACGAGGGCCTGCGAGACCACCATCGGCGGTGCCGCGGTGCGCAGCCCCGGGTCCCCGAACCGGATCCGCATCATCGGCCGGTCACCCAGGTAGGTGGTGATCCGCATCGCCCGCACCGAGCGCCGGGGCAGGTCCCCGAGCGCGCCGAGCCGGTCGAGCACCTCCGACCCGCGCGCATGCACGAAGTTCGCCCGCGACGTCGTCGCCGGAGCCGGCGCCCGGTCCACGACCCGCACGCCGATCCCGTGCAGCCGGAGCCCGCAGGCCAGGGCGAGCCCCGTGGGGCCTGCGCCGACCACGAGCACGTCGGTGACCTCGTCGGCCGCCATCACGCCTCCTTTTATTAACGAACCGGTACCGTTAACAAAATAGCGCGGCCGGACCGGCGTGGGAAGCCCCTCAGGCGAGCGCTCCGCCGGACGGCACGAGCAGTGACCGCACCGCCGCCCGGGCGGTGGCGAACGCGTCCGGCTGCGCCCGCGTCGTGTGCGCGACCATCGCACCCTCGTACAGCAGATGGACCTGCGCACCCACCTGGTCCGCCGTCGGCTGCCCTCCCTCGCGCAACAGCGCGGTGAACACCCCGAGCATGTACAGCTTGTCGGCCAGGATCACGGCATTGCCCGGGTGCTCGGTCCCGCCGATCTCGGCGTGGGCGTTCACGAACGCGCAACCGCGCCGGTTCTCCTGCGCCCACTCCTCCGCGATCTCGAGCGCCGCCAGCACCTGCCCGGCACCCGGCTCGAGCCCCGCCGCGCGGCGGACCGCGAGCCGTTCGTCGAACCACGCCACCCAGCGCTCGTGCCGGCGCGTCAGGTAGGCGGCCACCAGCGCGTCCTTGGAGCCGAACCGGTCGTAGAGCGTCTTCTTGGTGACGCCGGCCTGGTCGGCGATCAGGTCGACGCCGACGCCGCGGATCCCCCGCTCGTAGAACAGCACGGCTGCCGTGGCGAGGATCTTCTCGCCCGCCGGGGTATGGGGATTGGGGCTGCGTCGCGGCACTGGGGTCCCTCCGTCCAGGGTCGTGGGTACTGGCTCAGGTGCACTGGCTCAGGTCCACTGCGAGTATACCGACCTGTATGGTTACCTGCCAGCATGCGAACACGCCTCCTCCGATCCCTCGCCCCGGCGCTGCTCGTGGTGACGTGGAGCTCCGGCTTCGTGGGTGCCACCTTCGCCGCCCCGGTCGCCCCCGCCACCACCACCCTCCTGTGGCGCTACGTCGTCGCAGCACCCCTGATGCTCGTGATCGTGCTGCTGCTCCGCCGCCGGTACGGGCCGCGCTACCTGCGGCGCGAGGCGGTCCTCGGCGCCCTCGGCCAGGCTGGGTACCTCTACGGCGTGTTCCGCGCGGTCGAGGAAGGGCTGCCGGCCGGCACCGCCGCCCTCCTCGCCTCGCTGCAGCCGGCCCTCGTCGCCGTCGTCCTGTCCGGGTTCGGACGGCGAGGAGGACGCCGGCAAGCGGTCGGCCTGGCTGTCGGGTTCGCGGGGGTGGCGCTCGCCGTCGGGCCCGACGCCGTCGCCGGGACCGGCGTCGACGGGGCGCTCTGGGCGCTGGCGGGCATGCTGTCGCTCTCGGCAGCAGCCGTGCTCGGCGACCTGTGGCCGGCGCCCGACCGGGAGCGGCACGACGTGCTGGACTCCCTGGCTGTCCAGGGCGTGGTCGCGCTGGGGTTCTTCGGGCTGGTGGCGTTCGCGAGCGGCCAGGCGGCTCCGCCCGCCGACCCGTCGTTCTGGCTGGCGATCGCCTGGCTGGTGGGTCTCGCGTTCCTGGGCGGGTACGGCATGTACCTGTACGTGCTGCGCACGCGGGGCCCGGTGGCGGTGAGCACCTGGCTCTACCTCACGCCGGCGGTCTCCGCGGCGTGGGCGTGGGCGATGTTCGGCGAGCACCTGCCACTGCTCACGGTAGCGGGGTTCGCCATCAGCCTCGCGGGGGTGCTCGTCGTGCGGTCCCCGCGCGCACGCGCCGAGCCGGCGCCCTCCCCGGCGTCGGCCCGGTCTTGACAGATTGGTAACCCGCAAGTTACCAATTAACCGTGGATGTCTTCGCCGCCCTCGCCGACCCGGTCCGCCGCGAGCTGCTCCGTCAGCTCGCGGCCGGGCCGGCGCGGGTCGTCGACATGGCATCCACTCACCCGATCAGCCGCCCGGCCATCAGCAAGCACCTACGAGCCCTGGGTTCGGCAGGGCTGGTGGTCGCCGATGACGTCGGCCGCGAGCGGCACTACCGGCTCGACCGAGCCGGGCTCGCGCCCGTGTCCGCACTCCTCGCCGAGCTCGCCCCCGCACCTCCGATCGGCGAGCGGGCGCTCGACGGGCTGGAGCTCGAGGTGCGACGCGCGGGCCGGGACCGCGAGGCGGCCAAGGGCGCACAGCACACCGACGTCCCACCGCGCATCACCGAGGAGACAGCATGAGCACCAGCCCGACGGCCACCGGCCGAAAAGAGCAGCGCGCCGACGGCACGTACGTCGTCCTCACCCGCGCCTTCCGTGCCCCGATCGAGGACGTATGGGCAGCGATCACCGAGCCGGAGCGGCTGGCCCGCTGGATCGGGCGCTGGTCGGGCGACCCGGCGCAGGGCAGCGTGCAGTTCGAGATGCTCTTCGAGGGTGAGGGCGTCGAACCCGAGGAGTACACGATCAACGTGTGCGACGCGCCCGCTCGCCTCGAGCTCACGTCCCACATGGCCTACGACGAGCAGACGCCGGCGACCTGGCACCTGAAGCTCGACCTGGCCGAGGTGGACGGTGTCACCACGCTCACGTTCGCCCAGTCGATGGACGACCCCGCCATGGCCGAGAACGTCGGGCCCGGCTGGGAGTACTACCTGGACCGGCTCGTCGCCGCAGAGACCGGCGGCGACCCGGAAGCGATCGACTTCGGCGACTACTACCCTGCGCTGGCGGAGCGCTACCGCACGCTGTAGTCGCGCGTTCTACCGAGCGGGTTGACGAGATCGGCAGTTGGCATCGAGATCGGTCCAGTGCTGAACCGATCTCGATGCCAACTGCCGACTTCAGGGGCTGAGGCCGGCAAGCTGCCGACCTCAGCGCCGAGAGAGGACCCAGGTCAGCCCTGGATCTCGAGCATGCGACGCCGCGCGCGGACCAGGGCCGCGCCCGCCGCCGTGAGCGCCAGACCGGCTGCCGCCGCACCGACGACCTGGCCGCCGGTCTGCGCCAGCACGGTCGACGCCTGCGCGTCGCCGGCGGACTGCACCGGAGCGACGGCGGTCATCCCGGCGTCGGAACCACCGCTGCCCGGGTAGGCGACCGGGAGCGTTCCCCCGTCGCCGGAGCCGTCGCCCGAGCCGACGCCGGAACCGTCGTCCCAGCCGCCGTCACCGGAGCCACCGTCGCCAGAACCGCCGTCACCGGAGCCACCGTCGCCCGGACCGCCTCCGCCCGGGTTGCTGGTGTATGCCGGGCTCTCGAGCAGGTCGTCCACGACGCCGTCCGGACCGGCGACCGCTTCCACCGTGCCCGGCACGTCGGCGTTGCCCACGTTCTCGCCGATGGAGCCGATGTCGTTGATGATCTCGGCGGGCAGGTTGTCGGTCACGCCCTGCTCGGGTGCGTCGGCGCCCAGGACGTCGTCCACGGCGCCGTTCTCGCCGGCCACGGCGTTGACCGCGCCGGTCACACCGTTCACCACGTCCTCGACCGGACCGCCCGCGTTGGGCGACGCCGGGGCCGCCTTCGTCGCGACGACCTCGTCGGACGGCGCCGACGCGCGGCTGCCCGTCACGCCCTGCACGACGTCCTCGACCGCGCCGTCCTTGCCGGCCGCCGAGTCGACGACGCCCGTGACACCGCGCACGGTGTCGTCCACCGCGCCGTCCTTCTTGGTGACCTGCTCGACCGTGTCGGAGACCTGGTCCAGCGTGCTGTCGACCGCGCCGTCCTGACCGACGACCGAGTCGACGGTGCCCGTGAGGAGACCACCGAGCCCGCCCGTCGACTGCCCGGCGCCCTGCGTCTCGTCAGCCGCTGTCGCGGACGTCGCGCCCGCGATGATCAGCCCGCCCGCGACCAGCGCGGACGGGAGCGCCCGGCTCACGAACTTCCTCTTCATGTGTCCCCCTGTTTCGGTATCTCTGCGTAGTTGCCCGCTCTCGGGGCAGATGCGCAATCACCTTCGCCGATATGCGGGGTGAATTCAAGGACATCGGGTATGTTTCCACCATGATCGTGCCAGGCTCAGGGGCAGCCCCGCAGATCCACCCGCTCGAACCGTCGGACCCGCAGGAGCTGGGTGGATATCAGCTCCTCGGACGAATCGGCGCCGGCGGAATGGGAGTGGTGTACCTCGCAGAAACCCGCACCGGACGCAAGCTGGCTCTCAAGGCCATCCTGAAGGAGTTCGTCCAGGACCCGGAGTTCCGGACGCGCTTCCGCAGAGAGGCCGCCGCGGCGATGAAGGTGCGCGGCAGACATCTCGCCACGCTGATCGACGCCGACCCGGACGGCGCCCAGCCGTGGCTGGCCGTCGAGTACGTCGAGGGGCCGGCCCTCACCGCCGTCGTGCAGTCCCAGGGACCGCTGCCCGAGCCCGACGTGCGCCGCGTGCTCGCCGGCGTCGCCGAGGCGCTGCGGGCCGTGCACCAGGTCGGCATCGTGCACCGCGACCTCAAGCCGTCGAACATCCTGATCGGCCAGGACGGCCCGTTCGTCATCGACTTCGGGATCGCGCAGGCGTCGGACTCGACGTCGCTGACCCGCACCGGGCTCAAGGTCGGCACACCGTCCTTCATGGCGCCGGAACAGATCCGCGGCAGCGTCGCGACGCCCGCGGCCGACGTCTGGGCGCTGGGCGCGGTCGCGCTCTACGCCGCGACCGGCCAGCGGGCGTTCGGCGAGGGCGACACCACCGTCGTCTACTACCGCGTGGTCCACGAGGAGCCCGATCTCAGCGCCTGCCCGGCCTGGCTGCTCCCGCTCGTCCGGGCCTGCCTCGACAAGGATCCCGAGGCCCGCCCGGACCTGCAGGAGGCGCTCGACTTCCTGAACGAGGTGCCCGCCGGTCTCCGGACCGCGACCACGAAGATCACCCCGGGCCCCGCCGTCAGCCCGCTGGACGACCGGACGGCCCTGCGCGACGACGCCACCGTGGTGAAGGCGGAGCCCACGCCGGCCCCCGAGCCGGCGCCCGCCGAGGCGCCCGCGGCCCGCCGGGGTGTCCTGTCCCGGCCGACCACGTGGATCGCCGCTGCGGCGGGTGTGCTCGTCGTGGGCGCGGTCACCACGGCGGTCGTGCTCGGCATGCCGTCGGGCAGCCCGGGCGCCGCTGCCACGACGTCGGCGTCCCCCTCCGAGGAACCGTCGCCGGCGGCCATCGACGAGTGCCTGGTGGGCGAATGGCGGCTGGACGACCTCAGCACCGAGATGCGCATCGATGCCCTCGACGAGACCGTCGACGCCACGGGGTTCGACGGTCGGGTGACGGAGTTCCTGGCCGACGGCACCCAGCTCGTCCACTACGACGACGCTGAGCCGGCCCGGGCCGAGACCTCGATCGGGGAGCTCACGGAGACCTGGAGCGGCACGGCGAAGTACATCGTCTCGACCGACGACGACGGCACCCTGACGACCTCGGGGTCCGACTTCCGGGACGTCGAGGTCACCATCGCGCTCGCCGGGGAGAGCGCCGACCGCCAGCCGAACGCCCCGACCCAGCAGCTCCGGTACACGTGCGACGAGACGACCTACACGGAAGAGGCCGACGGCTTCAAGGCCACGTACTCCAAGATCCGCTGAGTGCTGGGTATCTGCGGGCCTGGGCCGGCACGGCCAACAGATACCCAGCACTCAGCGGGTGGGGTCAGACCGCTCGCTCCGCGCGGTTGACCGCCGAGACGATCGCCTTGAGCGACGAGAGGGTGATGGACGGGTCGATGCCGACACCCCACAGGACGTCGTCACCGACCGCACACTCGACGTAGGCCGCGGCGCTGGCGTCGCCGCCCTCCGACAGCGCGTGCTCGACGTAGTCCAGCACGCGCACCTGGACACCCACCTGGGCGATCGCGTTCACGAACGCGTCCACCGGCCCGTTTCCGCTACCGGTCAGGGTCAGCTCGGACCCACGGTCCAGCACGTCCACCTCGAGGGTGTCCTGCTCGCCCTCCGCCGACACCGCACGGGTGCCGCGCAGCGTGAGCCGCCCCCAGTGCTCCAGGCCCGACGGGGCGCCCTCCTCGACGGGCAGGTACTCGTCGGTGAAGATGCGCCAGATGTCCTCGCCGGTGACCTCGGTGCCCTGGGCGTCGGTCACCTTCTGCACGGCGTGGGAGAACTCGATCTGGAGCCGGCGCGGCAGGTCCAGGTTGTGCTCGCTCTTGAGCAGGTAGGACACACCACCCTTGCCGGACTGCGAGTTGACCCGGATGACGGCCTCGTACGAGCGGCCGACGTCGCGGGGGTCGATCGGCAGGTACGGCACGCCCCAGTGCAGGTCGTCGACGCCGACCCCGGCGGCCTCCGCCCGTCCGGCCATGTGCTCGAAGCCCTTCTTGATGGCGTCCTGGTGGGAGCCGGAGAACGCCGTGAACACGAGGTCGCCCACGTACGGGTGGCGCTCGTGGACGGGCATCTGGTTGCAGTGCTCCACCGTGCGACGGATCTCGTCGATGTCGCCGAAGTCGATCTGCGGGTCGATGCCCTGCGAGAACAGGTTCAGACCCAGCGTCACCAGGTCGACGTTGCCGGTGCGCTCGCCGTTACCGAACAGGCAGCCCTCGATGCGGTCGGCACCGGCCAGGTAGCCCAGTTCAGCGGCCGCGACGGCGGTGCCGCGGTCGTTGTGCGGGTGCAGCGACAGGATGACGTTCTCGCGGTGGTGCAGGTGCCTGCTCATCCACTCGATCGAGTCGGCGTACACGTTGGGCGTCGCCATCTCGACCGTGGCCGGCAGGTTGATGATGACCTTGCGCTCCGGCGTCGGCTCGAAGACCTCGATGACCTCGTTGCAGATGCGCGCCGCGAACTCGAGCTCGGTACCCGTGTACGACTCCGGCGAGTACTCGTAGTAGATCCGCGTGTCCGGCAGGGTCTCCTCGAGCTTGCGGCACAGCTTGGCACCGTCCAGCGCGATGTCGACGATGCCGTCCTGGTCGGACCGGAACACGACCTCCCGCTGCAGCACGGACGTCGAGTTGTACAGGTGCACGATCGCCTGCTTGGCGCCGGCGATCGCCTCGTAGGTGCGCTCGATCAGGTGGGCTCGCGCCTGGGTGAGCACCTGGATCACGACGTCGTCGGGGATCCGGTTCTCCTCGATGAGCTTGCGCACGAAGTCGAAGTCGGTCTGGCTGGCCGACGGGAAGCCGACCTCGATCTCCTTGTAGCCCATCGACACCAGCAGCTCGAACATGCGGAGCTTGCGCTCCGGGTCCATCGGCTCGATGAGGGCCTGGTTGCCGTCGCGCAGGTCGACCGCGCACCAGCGGGGTGCCTGCTCGATGCGCTTGGTGGGCCAGGTGCGGTCGGGGATGTCCACGCGGATCTGCTCGTGGAAGGGCTGGTACTTCTGGATCGGCATGCCCGACGTCTGCTGCGGGTTGTCGTCGATGATCCCGCCTGCTGCGCCGTGCACTGCTACGTCGTGAACTCCGCCGGGGGTGGTGGCGGTGATGCTGTTCTCCATCATGTGTCCTTCGCTCGGTGAGGTTGGCCGGCACACCAAGCCTCCGCGACGAGGGACCGACCTGTCTAGGCCTCGTCGCGGCAGCGAAGGAGAAGAATCACCGTCAGGCGCATGACGTCACTGTACTCCCGGTGCCGACCGGACCGGCCAGTGCGGCCCACCATACGGACGGGTCAGACGCACACGTCATCAGGGTGACCCGTGCGTCTGACCCGTCGGGAGAGGTCAGCGGCGGCTGCGCAGCGCCGCGTCGACCTGCGGGTCGCCGAGGGCGCCCAGCCAGTCGAGCAGCGCCGGGTAGGTCGACGGGTTGGCGGCGACCTGCGGACGCAGGTGGGGAGACTCCTGCACGATCTTCGCCAGGTCGGCCAGCGGGGTGACCGGGTCGAGCGCCTGCGCGGCGGTCCACCTGCCGCCCACGGGCGGCAGCACGGCGGTGTGGCCGGCATCCGCCCCGTTGCCGTGGGCCGCGGCGTCCGGGGCGACCGGCTGGCCGTTCGTCACCGGCCGGACGTGCGCGGTCTGCTGCGCCGGGGCCACCGGCTGCTGGGCGGACACCGGCCGCTGGACCGGGGCCACCGGCTGCTGGGCCGACACCGGCCGCTGCGCCGGGGCGACGGGCGTGGCACCCGACCGGATCGGGGGCATGGTCGCCGTCTCGCCCATGGCGGAGCCGACGGGCGGGCCGGCCGCCGGCAGGTCCTCGACGGTGCGCATGGCGGAGGCCGGTACCGCCGACTCCGGTGCGACGGCCTGCACGGGTGCCGCCTCGCGCTGGGCCGCCGCGGCGCCCGCGACGGTCCGCACGGCACCCGACGAGCTGACCCGGCGGGGCTCCGCGGGCCGGCGCAGCTCCGGAGCCGACCGCACGGGCTGCTCCGGGAGCGCGGCCGGGGGCGCCTTGTCACCCTGGGGCCGCTGCGGCGCCCACAGGTAGGCCTGGCTGCGGTCGACGTCGGTGTCGCCACCGATGCCGACCGTCTGGAAGTGCTCGCGCACCGCCTGGGGGACCATCAGCGCGGACGCCGCGACGACCGGCAGGCCGAGCGCCATCAGCAGGTCGCCGAGGTTCACACCGAGGCTGGCGCCGGACGTCGCGATGACCACGACGAGGCCGAGCACCCCCGCCACGCACGCCGCCCCCACCGCGGGGACGTGGCCGGTACCGGGATCGCGCTTCAGCGAGCGGCGCGCGAACCACGCGATGCCCGCGACGACGACACCGAGGACGAGCCGCACCACCAGCGGCACCCCGGCACCGGACCCGATGAAGCCGGGGTCGATGAGCTGCACGAGCGCGGCGAGGGCGCTGCACACCGCGAGCAGCACCATGACGTCGAACGCGCGGACGGCCACGCGCACCCAGACACCTGCGGCGTGCTCGGTGCTGGCCGCGACCTCGGCCGCCGGGTCCCGGCGCACGGCCGGCGCCCCGGCGATGGCCGCGGCCAGCGGCAGGAGCACCAGACCGAACCGGCTCGGGTCCGTGACGCCGGGGCGCATGGACTCCAGGCCGGCCAGCGAGTCACCGGCCGTGAAGATGAAGAGCAGCGCGAGCACGATGCCCACGGCGACCAGCACGAGCCGCGAGGGACGGTCGTGCCGCACCGTGCCGCCGACCAGGAGCCACACCAGGCCGACGACCAGCGCGAGCCACACGGGTGCCAGCAGGCGGTCGCCCAGCGTGGCGTCGTCGGCGAACTCCGCGAGCGCCGTCGAGACGACGGCGCCCGTCGCGATGAGCACGCCGACGCCGGCGAGCCCAAGGCGCCAGCCGCGTACGACGGCGCCGTCCTGCTCGACGGGGCCGAGCTCGCTGTCGCGGGGGGTAGCGGCGAGCGCCGCACCGGCCAGCGCGAGGCCGAGGCCGGTGCCGACGCCCGTACCGCTGCGCACGTCGAAGACGAGGTGCAGCAGGCCGATCACGGCCAGCGGCAGCCCGGCGAGCAGGCGTGCCCGGCGGGTCGAGTGCACGGTCCATGTCGCGGGCAGCACGCCGAAGCGCGCGAAGTAGGGCAGCGTGAGCGAGGCGAGGGACACTGCGACGGCCAGGACCACCTCGACCCGGTCCGCGGCGCGGTCGGCGAGGTTCCAGGGCAGCGCGAGCGACACGAACAGGGCGAGCGCGGCGATGGCGTCCCGCACGTAGTCGGCCACCGCGATGTTCGCGAAGGGTCCGACGTCGGCGGAGCCGTCGGGCTCGGGCCTGGACGGGATCTCGGGCGAGATCGTGGCGACGTACTCGTGGTC
Organism: Promicromonospora aerolata; assembly: GCF_042682255.1. Lineage (NCBI taxonomy): Bacteria > Bacillati > Actinomycetota > Actinomycetes > Micrococcales > Promicromonosporaceae > Promicromonospora > Promicromonospora aerolata. The sequence goes on along the minus strand of NZ_JBHUHF010000001.1, from coordinate 5,528,002 downwards.
GAGGCTCTCGGTGGGTGCGCCGTTCGCATCCTGCGCACCGTCGGCCGAAGTTCTCTCGTCACGCTCGGAAGCGTGCTGGTCCATCATCCGTTCACTCCTCGATAACGCCGCTGGTCGAGACTGGGGAAGTGTGGCTGGCGGCGCGGGGTCCCCGACGTTTGTACCCGCTGGGAACCGACCCTGTCAGGCCAAACGACGGCGAGTCCGGTCACACCCGCATTTCTGCGCACGTCCATCACATTCGACGTGGGTAGGACACCACCGTCGGCGACAGCCGACAACACGTCGAGGGCACAGGAGAACGCAGTGGACTCAGCTGCCGCACCAGCATCCCGCACCTGCGACGTCTGGCTCGTTCCGGTCGGACGCCGGGAAGCCTGGACGCGCCTGCTGACCGTACCGGATCGGGAGCAGCTCGTGGGCCTCGACGAGGTCGCCACCGCGGTGCACCTGACATCGCGCGCGGCCCAACGGCTGATCCTGGCGCGCTATCTCGGCGTCTCCCCCGGCGAGGTCGTCGTGGACCGGTCGTGCGAGCACTGCGGTGACCGGCAGCACGGGCGCCCGCAGGTCCCGGGCGCGTCCCTCGACTACTCGGTCTCGCACACGCGGGCCTGGGTGCTGGTCGCCGTGGTGGGCGACGGCCGGGTGGGCGCGAACCTCGACGCCCGCCCGGCGGACGGTGACGTGGAGGACCTCGCCGCCGCCGTGCTGACACCGGCCGAGCGGCGTGCGTGGCGCCGGCTCCCGGCCCGCGACCGGGCCGACGCCCTGCTCGCGTACTGGACCCGCAAGGAGGCGACGGCGAAGCTGGCCGGGCACGGCCTGACGATCCCGCTGCGCGACCTCGACGTGACAGGGCCGCGCCCGACGCTGCTGACGCGTGACCCGTCGGTCCGGCTCCCCTACCCGCGGCCGTACCTGACGCACGTGCCGGCCCCGGCGGGCCACAGCGCGGCGCTGGCGACGACCACGCACGTGGACCACGTGCGGCACCTGCGCCTCCCGGACGCGTTGCCCGGTGGCGTCACGCCGCCCTCCGCGACCGTCCGTGCCCCGGCGAGATCCCTCCTCCCCGTGGGTACCGACGCGGGACGTCAGATGCCCAGCTGGTAGGCGCCCCAGTACGCCAGGGTCACCAGCAGCACCGTGGCGCCGAGCACCGTCAGCCAGAAGCCGGTCGAGACGACCGCGGCGGCCCGCGACGGGAGCTCGGTGCCCTCGGCGTGCGCGACCCGCCCGCGCAGGTCCCGGACCCGGTTGAGCAGCAGCGCCGCCGCGACGACGGTGACGATGCCGAGCAGTCGCACGCCGATCCAGCCGCCCTGGACCACGAGCGCGTCCTTCTCGTACTCGAGCGCGAGGCGGGCGACGGCGGCGAGGTACACGACGAGCCCGATCGTCGTCGCCGCGGCACCGACCGCCAGCCCGGCCAGCGGCGCGCGCAGCCCCGGGGCGAGCCGCACGCCCGGGCGGCCGGAACGCCGTCGGGCGAGGCGACCCGTCAGCACCGCACCGCCCACGAGCAGCGGCCCGCCGACGAGCAGCCCGCCGGCGGTGACGACCACCCCGACCAGCCAGTCCCCGTCGCCGTACCACTGTGGTTGCGGCACCGGGGCCGCGAGGTAGAGCTGCTCGGGCTGGGCGCCCGCGACCTGCGGCGGGGCGGACGCCGTGGCGGGCAGCCCGAGCACCCAGCCGGCGACGTCGGCCGCGAAGTCGGGGTGCAGCACCAGCCCGTCGGGCGTCTCCACGTTGATGCCGTGGTTGGCGCCGTCGTAGAAGCGCACGGTCACGTCGTCGGCGTCGGCCAGCAGCTCGCGCGCGCCCTGCTCGAGCGGCATCGAGGCATCGTCGGTGCCGTAGACGGCGAGGATCGGGGCGGTCTGCTCCCTGAGCCACGGTCGTACGTCGAAGTCCGCGTACTCGAACCCTCCGCCCGGGAGCCGCATCCCGACCGCGCGCGGGATCGCCCGGAAGACCCCGGCGGGCACGTCCGTGTTCCGCAGGTAGTTGTCGACGGCGTACGCGGCCTGCTGCCGTGGCGGCACCACGGGGGCGGAGACCAGGATCTGGAACGCGAGCCGCGGGTCGTCGACCATCATCACGGGCGACACCCATGCGCCCTCCGACTCGGCGTACAGCCCGACGGAGGCCGGGTCGACCCCGGGGACCTCGCGCAGGTAGCTGACCGAGTACGCGTAGTCGAGCGCCATCGCCTCGTAGTCGCGGTGCCGGGTGGAGTAGTTGTCCAGCCGCTTGTCGGGCACGAGCGTGGTGATCCCGGCGCTGGCCAGAGCGGTCGCGGCCAGGGTGAAGGCGTCGGCGGCCATGCCGGTGCCGGCGCCGTGCACGAACACGATGCCGGGACGTGCCTCGTCCGGCGCCCCGTCCGGTTCGCGGAGCAGCCCGCCCACCTCGAGCCCGTCGGCGAGCGGGATGGTGACGGCGGACTCGCGCACCCCGTAGTCGCCCGGCTCGCCGTCGGCGGCCGAGGTGCCGCCGATCGCCGTCGACCCGGTGGCCGGCTCCAGGTGGTCGACCACCGGTTCCGGCTCCCAGGCCGGGCCGGCGACAGCACCCGTGAGGGCGAGCGTGACCAGGATCGCGGCGGAGGTGGCGACGGTCCGAAAGAACACCTTCGGATGCTACGCCCGGCGGGCCCGCCCTTCGATCCGGCGGGCGGCACGGCACCCGGCCGGGCTCACTCGCCCGGCCGGGCCGCCAGCAGCTCCGCGGTGTCCCAGGTCAGCACGCCCGACCGCAGGTCGGCCACCACGCCGCGCACCCACTCCAGCTCCGCACGGGTGACGGCCACGAGGTGCTCCTGCTCGAGCATGACCACCCTGGGCAGGTCCCACTCCCGCGCGGTCAGCACTTCCCGGCCACACCGCTCCAGCACGGCCTCGAGCGCCGCGGCACGCTCCTCGAGCCGGTCGCGCACGAGGTCCGGCCCGGTGATCGCCACCACGGCGAGCACCGCCCGGAACTCGGGGAACTCGCGTGCGGGCGTGGCGAGGGCCGCGTCCATCCAGCGCCGCAGGGCGTCGCTGCCCGCGTCGGTCAGGGCGTAGACGATCCGGGCCGGGCCGGAATCGGTCACCAGCTTCTCGTGGACCTCGATGAGGCCGTCCCGCAGCAGGCGCTCGATCGTCTGATAGACGCTGTTGCTGCGCGCCACGTTGACGACGTCGTCCTTGCGCCGCGTCTTGATCAGCTGCTGCATGCGGTACGCATGCATGGGCCCCTCGGCGAGCAGAGCCAGCAGCACCATCGCCAACGGCGAGCGCGGCCGAGAGTTCTGAGTCACGAGGCTCAGCCTAGGAGGTCCCGGCGTGAAGGCTTGCCATCTTATGGTCACCCATTTTATGGTGAGCAAATGAGAGCGATCATCATCGGAGCGGGCGTCACCGGGCCCGTGACCGCCATGGCCCTGCAGAAGGCGGGGATTCACGCCACCATCCACGAGGCGTACCAGCGCACCGCGGACGGCGTCGGCGCCTACCTCAACCTCGCCACGAACGGCCTGGCCGCCCTCGCGGTGCTGGGGATCGACCATCGCGACCTCGGCGGCTTCGACACGCACGCGCTGGAGCTGCGCGGCGCGTCCGGCCGGCTCCTGGCGCACCTCCCGATGAGCCGGGACGACGACGCGGGCACGGTCAGCCAGACCGTGCGACGCTCGGACCTCTACATCCGGCTCCGGGACGAGGCCGTGCACCGCGGGATCCCGATCGAGTACGGCAGGCGCCTCGTCGATGCCACCGCCCGGCCGGACGGCACGGTGGTCGCCACGTTCGCGGACGGCGGCACCGCCGAGGGCGACGTGCTCATCGGGGCCGACGGGCTGCACTCCCGGGTGCGGACCGTCCTGGACCCCCGCTGCCCGCCCCCGCGCTACACGGGCCTGCTCAACACCGGCGGCTACGCCTCGGGCGTGCCGGTGGACACGCCGGAGGGGCTGTTCACCATGATCTTCGGCCGGCGCGCGTTCTTCGCCTACGTCAACCGCGGGGCGGGCGACGTCTGGTGGTTCGCGAACGTGCCGCAGGCCCGTGCGGCCACACCGGAGGAGCTCGCGGCCCGCACGCCCGCCCGCTGGCGCGCCGAGCTCGAGCACCTGTTCGCCGACGACGACGGCCCGGCGCTGGACCTGATCGCCGCGACGCCAAGCATTATCGCGCCGTGGAACACGCTCGACCTGCCCACCGTGCCCGTATGGCACCGTGGGCCGATCGGGCTGGTCGGCGACGCCGCACACGGCATCTCACCGACGTCGGGCCAGGGGGCGTCGCTCGCGATCGAGGACGGCGTGCTCCTCGCACGGTTCCTGCGCGACCACGACGACCCCGCCGCCGCCTTCGCGGGCTTCGAGGCCCTGCGCCGGGTACGGGTGGAGAAGCTGATCGCCCAGGCGAAGCGCACCTCCAACCAGAAGATCCCGAACCCGTTCACCCGCGTGCTGCGTGATCGCGTGATCCTGCCGCTCGTGAGCAGGGCCGCCGCCCGGACCACGCGGGACTGGGTGACCGACTACCGCGTCGACTGGGCCGAACCGACCCGCACATAGCGGACGTCGTCGGGCGCGATCCGTCCGCCGGTCCAGCGTGTCCCTGGTCGTACTGCGCCTCGTTCCGCGTCGGCTAGAAGCCCAACCTGCGCAGCTGCTTCGGATCCCGCTGCCAGTCCTTGGCGACCTTGACGTGCAGGTCGAGGTAGATCCGCTGGCCCAGCAGCTTCTCGATGCCCTGGCGCGCCTCGGTGCCCACGGACCGCAGCCGGGACCCGCCGCGGCCGATGATGATCGCCTTCTGGGAGTCGCGCTCCACGAACAGGTTGACGCGCACGTCCAGCAGGGCCGGCTTGCCCTTGGCCGGGTCGCCCGTGCCCTCGCGCTCGACGATCTCGTCCACGACCACGGCGAGGGAGTGCGGCAGCTCGTCGCGCACGCCCTCCAGGGCCGCCTCGCGCACGAGCTCGGCCACCATGACGGCCTCGGGCTCGTCGGTCAGCTCGCCGTCCGGGTAGAGGTCGGGCCCCTCGGGCAGGTGCGAGACGAGCACCGCCTCGAGCTCCTCGACCTGGTAGCCGTCCTTCGCGGACACCGGCACGATGTCGTTCCACTCGCGGTCGACGGACCGCGCGAGCTGGTCGACGGCGACGAGGTGCTCCATGAGCTGGGGGCGCGGTACGAGGTCGGCCTTCGTCACGACGGCGACCACGGGCCTGCCTCTACGTCCCGTCATCAGCTCGGCCAGCTGGGCCGCGATGTACCGGTCGCCCGGACCCACCTTCTGGTCGGCGGGCAGGCAGAACGCGATGACGTCCACCTCGGACAGCGTGTCGCGCACCAGGTCGTTGAGGCGCTCGCCCAGCAGGGTGCGCGGGCGGTGCAGCCCGGGCGTGTCCACGAGCACGAGCTGCGCGTCCTCCCGGTGCACGATCCCCCGGATCGTGTGCCGGGTCGTCTGCGGGCGTGCCGACATGATCGCGACCTTCTGCCCCACCAGCGCGTTCGTCAGGGTGGACTTGCCGGCGTTGGGCCGGCCCACCAGGCAGGCGAAGCCGCTCCGGTGTGGGGCGGTCTGATGCACTGCGGGCTGGTCGCTCACGAGGTCACTTCCTTCGGGTCACGCTTCTGATCACGGTGGTCGTTCTGCTCCGGACCACCGTTGCTGTCATCCGGTTCTGCTGCTGGCTCCGTGCGGTGCACGAGAATCGTGGAGATCTGCTTGCGGCGCCCCTCTACCCGCTCCGCCTCCAGGCGCATGCCGCCCACCTCCGCGGACGAGCCCGCCAGCGGCACCTTGCCCAGCGCCTTGGCGAGCAGACCGCCGGCGGTGTCCACGTCGTCGTCGTCCAGGCGGAGGTCGAACAGGGCGCCGAGCTCGTCCACCGGGAGTCGGGCCGGTACCCGCAGCACGCCGTCGCCGAGGTCCTCCACCTCCTGGACGGGCACGGTGTCGTGCTCGTCGGTGAGCTCACCGACCACCTCCTCCAGGAGGTCCTCGATGGTCACCAGCCCCGCCACGCCACCGTACTCGTCCACGACGAGCGCGATGTGGCTGGCCGAGGCCTGCATCTCGCGCAGCAGGTCGTCGATCGGCTTGGACTCGGGCACGAAGACGGCGTCGCGCGCCACGTCCCCGGCGGGGCGCTGCGACGGCTCGCGCGCACCGCCGTCGTCACCGACCGGCCAGTGCACCGCGGCCACCACGTCCTTCAGGTAGGCGACGCCGACGACGTCGTCCACCGACTCCCCGATCACCGGAACCCGCGAGAACCCGGAGCGCAGCAGCAGCCGCAGCACCCGGTCGAGGGAGGTGTCGGCCGCGACGGTCACCATGTCGGTGCGCGGCACCATGACCTCACGGGTGATGGTGCCGCCCAGCTCGATCACCGAGCGGATGAGCTCCCGGTCGGACTCCTCGAACGCGCTGCTCTCCGAGAGGCTCTCCCCCACCCGGTCGGCGATGTCGCGCAGCTCGGCCTCCGTGGGCGGCGACGGGTCGTACCGCGGCACCGAGAACCGGGTCAGCCACGCGACCGCACGGGAGACCCCGGTCAGCGGCCCCACCAGGGCGAGGAGCACGGCCACCGGCTTGCGGAAGCCGAGCGCGCGGGGCGACACCCGCACGAAGATGACGCCGATCACCACGCCCACCACGAGCGCGATGAGCATGACCGGCAGCTCGTTGGGCACGCCCTCGCCCGGGATCGCCTGCTGCACCAGCAGGGTCCCGGCCGCGATGGCGACCACCTCCGACATGACGCGCACGAGCGCGAAGGAGGCGACGATCGCCGTCGGGTCCACGACGAGCGCCTGGGCGCGCCGGATCCGCGCGGCGCGTTCCGGCTCGGGCGACTGGCCCAGCTCCGCCTCCGCGAGCGCCTCAGTCAGGGACGCGCGGGTGACGCGCAGGAGCGCCGCCTCACCGGCCGACAGCATGCCCGCCAGGGAGAGGCCGACCAGCATGACGAGGGTCAGCAGGAGGACGATCACGCCGGTCACCGAGTGGCGAGGAAGGTCAGGAGGAGCTTGCGCTGGAGCGTGAACATCTCCTTCTCCTCCTCCGGCTCGGCGTGGTCGTAGCCGAGCAGGTGCAGGATCCCGTGCGTGGTCAGCAGCAGGAGCTCTTCGGTCGTGGAGTGGCCGGCGGCCTTGGCCTGGGTGACCGCCACCTCCGGGCACAGCACGATGTCGCCGAGCGTGCCGGCCGGGGTGACGTCGCCGTCACGCCCGGGACGCAGCTCGTCCATCGGGAAGGAGAGCACGTCGGTGGGTCCTGGCTCGTCCATCCACTGCACGTGCAGGTCGGACATGACGGTGGTGTCGACGAAGATGATCGACAGCTCCGACTGCGGGTGCACCCGCATGGCGTCCAGGACGAACCGGCCGAGCGCGGCGAACTCCGCCTCGTCGACCTCGAACCCGGACTCGTTGTTGACCTCGATGCTCACCGGCGCTGCCTCTTGCTCCCCTGGTTACCGCCCTGACGGTGGTCCTGCGGCTGCCGGCCCGGCCGGCGGTCGTCGGTGAGCACGTCCCAGCGCGCGTACGCGTCGATGATGTCGCTCACCAGTCGGTGCCGTACCACGTCGGAGGACGTGAGGCGGCAGAACTCGACGTCGTCGACGCCCAGCAGGATGTCCTCGACCACCCGCAGACCGGACGTGGTGCCACCGGGCAGGTCGACCTGGGTGGCGTCGCCCGTGATCACCATCTTGGAGCCGAACCCCAGGCGGGTCAGGAACATCTTCATCTGCTCGGTCGAGGTGTTCTGCGCCTCGTCCAGGACGATGAAGGAGTCGTTCAGGGTGTTGTGGGTCACGAGGAAGTCGTCGGTGACGTAGAGCGAGTCCTCCGCCGCGACCTGGATGCACATCGTGTCCTGGACACCCGCCGGAAGGATCGAATCGATGAATCGCACCGGTCTACCCCCGCCGTGCGCGTCATACTTCTCCCGCTTGCGGGTAAGACGGAACGGCTGGACACCTTCCGGCAGTCGGATGTCGATGACGTACGCGTCCGCGTTGTACGGCACGGGCCGCCCGTTGGCCGGACCAGGCTTGCGTCCCTCGGCCTCGCGAACTCGTGAGGTGGCCACACCCCCGAGGGACCGGACCAGGTGCAGGACGTCGTTGTGAAGCTGCCACGACGTGGTGCAGTACTGCACCCGGGCCGTCCTGCCGTCCTGCGTCGTGGGACCTCCGTCGGAGTCCAGAAGTCCCTGAAGCGTCCCGAGGCGCACGTCCACGCTGTTGTTCAGATAGATCGCGGGCACGAACTTCTGGCCCGACTTTCGACCGTCCAGCCCGAGCTCTCGCAGCGCTGCCCTGACCGGGTTCTCCACGATGACCCCGCCGCGGTGGCCGTGCACGTGACGCAGGACGTAGTTGTAGCCGCCCTTGTCCACGAGCTCGATTCCAGGAAGAGCACGCTCGAGCGCCTCCGCCAGCTCCGGGTCAGCCGTGGTGAATGCGGGGGTGGCACGGGTCGAGAACGACCCGTCACCGATCATCAGGCCGAGCGCATATGGATCCATCGGGACGTCCTGTGGAACCATCTGCACGGGGGCGACGACGGGCAGCTCGTACCGACGCGTGTGTCGATACCAGAGGTTGTCGATCATCTCGCGGGTCTCGAGCGTCCTCGATCGTCCCCGACGCTTGTCCGAGGCGGTACGGACCGTCCACAGGTGCTCGCCGCAGGTCAGCGTCGAAGCACCGTCCTGGGTCGTGACCCGGTACACGTCCTTCGGCCCCTGCGGATAGATACCGATGACGGGGGTCGGGCGACCGTCCGAACCGATCACCAGGTCGCCGACTGCCAGGTCGCCGAACCGGCGGTACCCGTCAGGAGTCATGACCTGCGCGTCGTAGGGCTGGGCGCGCCCTCGCATGTACGCCAAGGGCGCCACTTCGATCGTGCCCGCCTCGATCAGCTTGGGCACCTGCTCGGGGTCGAGCATGTCGTGCAACGCGTCGTACAGAGGGCGCAGGTAGGGGTCGATCTTCTCGCTCAGGGTGCCGGGGAGGTAGCCGAGCTTCTCACCAGCCTCGACCGCGGGGCGAGTAAGCACGATCCGGTTGATCTGCTTGGCCTGCAGCGCCTGGACCGCCTTGGCCATCGCGAGGTAGGTCTTGCCCGTACCGGCCGGGCCTATGCCGAACGTGACGGTATTGGTGTCGATCGCGTCGACGTACGCCTTCTGGCCCACCGTCTTGGGCCGGATCGTACGCCCCCGGCTGGACAGGATGTTGAAGGTGAGCACCTCTGCGGGACGCGACGCCGCCACGTCACTGAGCATCGCGACCGAGCGCTTCACGACCTCGGGAGTGAGCTGCGTGCCCGCCTCCACGACCTCGATCAGCTCGTCGAGCAGCTGGGTGACCAGGGCCACGTCGCCCGCGGGTCCGTTCACGGCTATCTCGTTGCCACGAACATGGATCTCGACGCCGGGGAAGCCTTCTTCGACGGCCCGCAGCACCGAGTCCCGGCTCCCGAGGAGCGCGACCGTCGGAATATGGGCCGGAACGACGATCTTGTGCTCGATCCGGGTCTGGGACTGTGTGCTGGGCGAAGTTGTCATGAGCCGGTCCCGGGGGACCGATCCGCTCCTTATGCGGTAGGGATGCTGTGCGGCAGGGATGACGGCCCCCTCATCCTATCGACCCGGCGGGGTACCGCCACGGTCTTTCCCGTGTCCCGTCCAGCGTCAGGCGAAGCCGGGCAGCTCCCCGCCCGCGAGCAGGTGCGCGTGCACGTGGAACACGGTCTGCCCGGCCTTGGGCCCCGTGTTGAAGATCAGGCGGTGCTGGCCGTCGCCGAGCTCGCTGGCGACGCCGTCGGCCAGCCCGATGACGGCCGCCAGGCCGTCAGGGTCCGACGCGGCGAACGCCGGCACGTCCGGGTAGTGCTCCCTGGGCACCACGAGCACGTGCACGGGCGCCTTGGGGGCGATGTCCCGGAACGCGATCGCCGTGTCCGACGACGCCACGACATCGGCGGGGATGTCCCCCGCCACGATCTTGCAGAAGAGGCAGTCAGGGCTGTCGGTACTCGTCATGCTTCGCAGGCTACCGGGGGCGTGCGCGGAACGGCCCGCGAGAGCGGCTGGGGCGGCGGCGAGCAGGGCCGGGACGTGGTTGTCCGTACCGTTACCCGGTTCGTCCTGCCCGGGTGAATGGGATGTGGGAGAGTTTGTCGCGTTCGATGGAGATTGGCGTACTGCGACACCATTTCGTCGGTGTCAGCCCTGCGGATCCCGTCGTCACCCGCACACCACACACTGCAGTAGTCACCTGGAGGTTCGCGTGGGTTGGTTCATTGCCCAATCGCTCGCATTCATCATCATCGCGGCCCTGATCGGCCTTGCGATCGGCATCTGGATCGGCTGGCTCGTCTGGGGCCGTCGCGCCAAGGGCAAGCACGCGGCGGAGAAGGCCGCGGCCGCCGCACGCGCGGACTACGCCGCCACGGCGGCATCGGACGCCGGCGCGGAGACCGGATCGCGGGCGGACGATGGTCCCGCGGAAGGTGATCCGGCCGCTGGAGAGACTGTCGAGGGCGAGACGGTCGAGGGCGAGACGCCGGACGTCGAGCCCGTTCCCGCGCTCGCGGCCGCCGCCACGGATGCCGACACCACGGCCGACGCCGGCCCCACCGGCGCGGACGGCACGCCGGGTCCGGACACCGACACCGCCGAGGACGGTGCGGGAGACGGTGCGGCAGACGGTGCGGCAGACGTCGAGGTCGAGGCCGCCGGCTCCGCCGTCGTCGCCGAGGCGGAGGCCGTCGCACGCCGGGCCGCCGAGACGGAGGACGCGACCGTGGCGGATGCCGGCACGGAGTCCCCGAAGACCCCCGAGGCTCCCGAGGCCCCCGCGGCTCCCGACAACCTGCGGCGCATCGAGGGCATCGGCCCCAAGATCGCGGCCGCACTGGTGGCGGCGGGCTACCCCACCTACGCCGCGATCGCCGCCGCGACGGAGGACGAGCTCCGCGAGGCCGTCGCCGGCCAGGGCATCAAGTTCGCGCCGTCGGCCGCCACCTGGGCCGACCAGGCGCAGTACCTCGTGGACAGCGACGCGGACGGCCTGCAGGAGTACCAGGACTACCTCGTGGGCGGCCAGGAGCGGCGCGCGAAGTTCACGGAGAACGTCGACTACACCGACGTCGACGAGATCGAGGGCGCCGAGGCCAAGGCCGCCGCGCTCGCCGCGGACGAGGCCGAGGCCGCCGCTGCCGAGCCCGAGCCGGAGCCCGAGCCGCAGGACCTGCGCCGCATCGAGGGCATCGGCCCCAAGATCGACGCCACGCTCAAGGCGGCCGGCTACACGACCTACGCGAAGGTCGCGGGGGCCTCCGAGTCCGAGCTCCGCGAGGCGCTCGCCACGGGCGGCATCAAGTTCGCTCCCGCTGCCGCGAGCTGGGCCGACCAGGCCCAGTACCTCGCGGACGGCGACGAGGACGGCCTGCAGGAGTACCAGGACTACCTGGTCGGCGGGCAGGACCGTGCCGCGAAGTTCCGGAAGAACGTCGACTACACCGACGTCGACGAGATCGAGGATGCCGAGGCCAAGGCCGCGGCCCTCACGCAGGACGAGGCGAAGACGGCGGCCGGCGGCGACGCGGGGCCCGAGGCCACGGCATGAACCTGAGGACGGTGCTCCCTCCGGTGCTCGTAGCGGTCCTCGGCCTGGGCGCCCTCTCGGGCGTCCAGGACACGGGGTTCCGCGAGCGGATCGAGTCGGACCTGACGGAGCGCGCGCAGGGGGCGCTCTCCGGGGCCCGGCTCTACGGGGCGGACGTCGAGATCACGGGCCGCGACGCTGACGTGACCGCCCCGACCGCCATGGAGGCGATCGAGGCGGCCGCCGTGGTGAGCGGCGTCGAGGGCATCCGGGTGGCGGCGGCGTACGGGCCGGACGGCCCGGTGTCCACGGACGCCGGGGACAGGGAGGCCTCGCTGTCAGTGAGAGCGCCCGCGGGGACGGCGGTCGTGGACGTCGGCGATCCCGTGTCCGCCGGGCCGACGCCGATGGACGAGCCGACCGAGCCGGCATCGGACAGTGCGAGCGCCGACGCGGCGGCCGAGGCAGAGGCCGAGGAGCCAGAGCGTAGCCCGACGCGTCAGGAGCGCGAGCAGGCGCAGGAGGACCTGGTCGAGATCCCGAACATCACGTTCGTCACCGACAGCGCGCGGCTGACCAGGGACGGCCGCCGGGTGGTGCGGGGAGCGGCCGAGGTGCTGGCGGAGCACCCGGAGGTCGAGGTCCGCATCGAGGGGCACACCGACTCCCGCGGCTCCGAGGCGCACAACCGGCGGCTCAGCGAGCGCCGGGCCGACGAGGTGCTCGACCGGCTGGCGAAGCTGGGCGTCGACAGGGACCGGATGACGTCGAAGGGCTTTGGCGAGAGCGACCCGCGCGTCGTCCCGAGAACCTTCGCGGACCTGGAGAAGAACCGCCGCGTGGAGTTCATCGTCAAGAACTGACCGCCCCGTTGAGTGCTGGGTATTTGTCGGTCGAGACGTCCTGATCGCACAAATATCCAGCACTCAACCAGGTCAGCAATTAGGCCGGCGGGGGCCGGGTCAGGTCCAGCGGCCCAGGCGTTCGCTCAGGTGGGCTATCGCTACCGGGCCCGCCGTGGACGTGCGCAGGACGTGCGGGCCGAGGCGGGCAAGCACCCCGCCCGCATCCGTCAGCAGCGCCACCTCGGCCTCGGAGATCCCGCCCTCCGGTCCGACGACGACGAGCACCTCGCCGCTGTCGGGCAGCGGCACGGTCGCGAGGGCTGCCGTCGCCTCCTCGTGCAGCACGGCCACCGTCCCGCCGGCCGCGACCACCGCACGGGTCCTGGCTGCGAGCTGCTTGGTGCTCAGCGGTACCTCGACGTCGGGGATGCGGCAGCGGCGGGCCTGCTTGGTCGCGGCCCGCACGGTGCTGACCCAGCGTGCCCGCGACTTCGCGGCCCGGTCGCCGCGCCACACGACGACCGACCGTTCCGCCTGCCACGGGATGATCGCGTCCACGCCGACCTCGGTCGCGGCCTCGATCGCCATCTCGTCGCGGTCGCCCTTGGCGAGCGCCTGGACGAGCGTCACGACGACGGCGGGCACGGGCTCGACGTCGACCTGCTCGACCCGCAGGCGCACCTCGGCGCCGTTCACCGACTCGACGACGGTACGCAGGCGCACGCCGGCACCGTCGACCACGTCGATCCGCTCCCCCGGGCCGCGCCGCTGGACCACGCCGGCGTGCCGGCCCTCCGCACCGTCGAGCAGGTAGAGCGAGCCCACGACGTACTCAGACAGCGGATGGGCGGTGGACGCCTCCGCGAGAAAGACTGGCGCGCTCATGGGTGGGCGGTCAGCGCCCGCTCAGCTTGTCGCGCAGGCGCGAGAACACGCCGCCGTGCACGGAGGCGAGCCGCGACTCGGGCCGCTCCTCGCCGCGCAGCACCGCGAGCTGCTGCAGGAGCGCCGTCTGCTCCTCGTCCAGTGCCGTGGGCACCTGGACCTCGATGTGCACGTTGAGATCGCCACGCCCGGTCGAGTGCAGGTGCCCCACACCGAGGCCCTTGATGGTCATGACCTGGCCGGGCTGCGTGCCGGGGCGCAGGTCGATCTCCTGGAGGCCGTCCAGCGTGTCGAGCTCGAGCACGGTGCCGAGCGCGGCCGCCGTCATCGGCACCTGGAGGGTGCAGTGCAGCTCGTCGCCGCGCCGCACGAACGTGTCGTGCGCGCGCTCCCGGATCTCGACGTACAGGTCGCCGGCGGGGCCGCCGCCCGGGCCCACCTCGCCCTGCGCGGAGAGCTTGATGCGCGTGCCGGTGTCGACACCGGCGGGCACGTTCACCGAGACGGTGCGGCGCGAGCGCACGCGGCCCTCACCGGAGCAGTCGGTGCAGGGCTCGGGGATGACGGTGCCGAACCCGCCACAGGCGGAGCACGGCTGGTTGGTCATGACCTGGCCGAGGAAGGAGCGGGCCACGCGCTGCACGGAGCCCCGGCCGTGGCAGACGTCGCAGGTGCGCGCCGAGGTGCCCGGCCGCGCGCCGTCGCCACCGCAGGTGTTGCACGCCACCGCGGTGTCGACCTGGATCTCCCGCTTGGCGCCGAAGACCGCCTCCGCCAGCTCGAGGTCGAGTCGGACGAGCGCGTCGTTGCCGCGCCGGGCACGAGGCACCGGCCCGGCGGGCTGCCCGCCGCCGAAGAACGTCTCGAAGATGTCCTGGAAACCGAACCCGGCCCCGAACCCGCCGCCCGCGCCGCCGCCCGGCGAGGTGGGGTCCACCCCCATGTCGTACTGCTGGCGCTTGTCCGGGTTGGACAGCACCTCGTAGGCGCGCGCGACGTCCTTGAACCGGTCCTCCCCCACGTCGCCCGCCACGTCGGGGTGCAGCTCGCGGGCCAGCTTGCGGTATGCCTTCTTGATCTGCTCGGGCGAGGCGTCGCGCGGAACACCCAGAATCTCGTAGTAGTCGGTCACAGGTCTCTCTTTGTGGGGAGAAGGGATGTCAGCTGGGCAGCACTCGCGACAGGTAGCGCGCGACGGCGCGTACCGCGGCGATGGTGCCCGGGTAGTCCATACGGGTGGGGCCGATCGAGCTCAGGATCGCGACGGTGTCGCCGTCGGACGAGCCGTAGCCGGAGGTGACCACGGAGGTCTCCGCCAGGCCCGCCAGCCGGTTCTCGTGGCCGATGCTCACGGCCACCCCGGCGTCGTCGGTCATGTCGGTGAGGAGACCGAGCAGGACGACCTGCTCCTCGAGCGCCTCGAGCACGGGACGCAGGCCCTGTTCGAACCGCATGCTCGACCGGGCCAGGTTGGCCTGGCCGGTCAGCACTATGCGTTCCTCGCTCTCCTCGCCGAGCGCCGCCGTCACGACCTCGGCCACGGCCGTGGCCAGTGCCCGGTGCTCGTCCGGCATCGCCTCGGTGACCCGCGCGAAGGCGGTGCCGATCTCGGTGAGCCGGTGGCCCGCGGCCGCGGCGTTGAACCGCGCGCGCAGCTCGCCGAGCGTCCCGTCGTCCATCCCGACGGGCACGTCGAGGAAGCGCTGCTCCACCCGGCCCGTGTCCGTGATGACGACGACGAGGAGCCGCCCCTCGGCGGTGGGCACCAGCTCGAGGTGCCGCAGCCCGGAGCGCCGCAGCGACGGATACTGCACGACGGCGACCTGGCCCGTCAGCTGGGCGATGAGCCGCCCGGCCCGCGCGACGACGTCGTCCAGGTCGACCGCCTCGGACAGGAAGGTCTCGATGGCACGCTTCTGCGGCACGGTCAGCGGCCGCACCTCGGCGAGCTGGTCCACGAACAGGCGGTAGCCCTTGTCCGTGGGGATGCGACCGGCCGAGGTGTGCGGCTGGGCGATGAGCCCGGCCTCCTCGAGCGCCGCCATGTCGTTGCGCACCGTGGCCGGAGAGACGCCGAGCCGGTGCCGCTCGGTGAGTATGCGTGATCCGACGGGCTCCCGTGTCTGGACATAGTCCTCCACGATCGCTCGCAAGACATCGAGCCTGCGTTCCTCGCTCATCGCGCTCACCTCCGTCCCAGGTAGAACGTCCGGGATCTGCACCCGAGTTCCGGCCCGCTCTCCAGCACTCTCGCCAACCGAGTGCCAATCCTACGCGGCACACGCCAGAGGCCAAGTCCCCGACCCGCCAGCGGACCACCCGGTACCTCGCAGACGTGCAGGTCACCCGGCTGACCTGCACGTCTGACACGTTCGCGCCAGGCGTATAGGGCGATGACTTAGACGCGCGAGGCCGGCCCGGCGAACCCGCACGGAAAGATGCGGCGACCGCCCGATCCGGACGGGCTACCTCAGCGACGAACCTGGAATCACTGCCGGCGAGGGACCGGCTTCGACCAGGAGGAAACACCATGTTCGGCTTCACCGACTACGCCGAGTACCGCAGGAACGAGCAGGAGATCGACCGCCGGGCGGAGCAGACCCGGGTGGCCCGCGAGCTCGCGGCCCGCCGGGACGACGCCGCACCGCGCGCCACCGGCCGCCGGACCACGGACGCCGAACCGGCCCGCCCGCGCCTCGCCTGACGCGACTGCCCGTGCAGGACCACCATGACCAGCGACGATGACCGGCGGAACCACACCAGGACCGGCATGGGACGATGAGCCCATGCCGGTCATCCGTGCGCGCCTGGTCGGGCGCACCAACGAGGTCGAGACACTGCGGCAGGCGCTCGAAGCGGTCCGCGCGGGTGCCGGCCGCACCGTCGTGGTCGCCGGCGAGGCCGGCATCGGCAAGACCCGGCTCGTCGACGAGCTGACGTCCGACGCCGACGGGTTCCTCGTCCTGTCGGGACAGTGCGCCGACTCCGGCTCCGGCCCGGTCCCCCACGCCGCCCCGGGCGGTCTGCTCGCCGGGATCGTCGCGACCCTCGGACCGGAGGCCACCGTCGAGGCGGCAGGCCCCGCGGCGGGTGCGCTCTCCGCCGTCGCACCACAGCTCGTCGTCCCCGGCACCGACGCCGGAGCGGACCGCCTGCCCGAGGTGCTCGCCGACCTGCTCGCCCGGACCGCCGCGGACCGACCCGTCGTCGCCGTCGTCGAGGACCTGCACTGGTCCGACGACGTCACCCGCGCACTGGTCGTGCGCCTGGCCCGCGCCGCGCCCCCCGGCCTGCTGCTCCTCCTCACCTTCCGCAGCGACGACGTCGGCCGCGCCCACCCGCTGCGCACCGTCATGACGGAGCTCGACCGCGCCAGGCTCGCCACCCGCCTCGACCTGCGCCGCCTGGGCCAGGACGAGGTCCGCGAGATGGCGCGCGACCTGCTCACCGGCACGGGCGACGAGCCGGACGACGACCTCGCCGACCTGGCCGAGCGCAGCGAGGGCGTCCCGTTCTACGTGGAGGAGCTGGTCGGCTTCCTCGGCACGGACCTGCCCGACTCGCTCCGGGACATCCTGCTGCTGCGCTACTGGAGCCTCGGCCGCGAGGCACAGGCCCTGTGCCGCGTCGTATCGGCCGCCGGTGCGCGCGTGTGGCACGACGTGCTCGACGACGTCCTGGCCGACCAGCGACCACCAGCCGGCACCGGCACCGGGACGCACCCCGGCGTCGGACCGCACCCGGAGGAACGGGCGCGCGAGGCGATCGACGCGCACGTGCTGGTCGCCACCGACGTCGGGTACGCGTTCCGGCACGCCCTGGTCCAGGAGGCCGTCTACGCGGAGCTGCTGCCCGGCGAGCGCAGGCGCCTGCACGCCGCGTACGCCCGTGCCCTCGAACGCGCACTGACCACCCGTGCGCGGTCCGTCGCGAAGCTGTCCAGCATCGCCGACCACTGGTGGCGCGCCGGCGTCCTGGACCGGGCGCTCGCCGCCGCCGTCGTCGCGCACGAGGCCGCGGCCGCCGCCGCGACGTCCGCCGCCGTGACCCTGGGCGAACGAGCGCTGGAGCTGTGGGAGCAGGTGCCGGACGCGGAACAGGTGGCCGGCGTGCCGCACCACGAGCTGCTGCGTGCCGTGGCCGAGTCGCTGCGCGGTTCGACCCGGGTGGACCGCGCCCTGGCGGTCGCGCACGAGGCCCTGGCGGAGTGGCCGGACGACGACCCTGTCGGTCAGGCCTCCGTGCTGGCCGACATCGCGCTCATCGCCGGGCACGCGGGCGCGGACGAGGGGCCGGGGGCCATCGACAAGGCGCTCGCGCTGGTACCGCCCGGCCTCGACGACACGGTGCGGGCGCAGGTACTGGTCCTGCGGGCCCGGCACGCCATGCTCGAGGGGCGGTGCGCCGAGGCGGTCGCGGCCGCCACGGCCGCGTACGACGCCGCGACCGCTGTCGGCAGCTCGGAGCTCGCCTCGGTGGCGCTCAACCTGCGCGGGGTGAGCCGGTTCCAGCTCGGCGACCGCGAGGGGCTGGCCGAGATCGACCGCGGCCGCGAGATCGCCGGCGACACCTGGCAGGGCCTGAGCCGCTACTACGTCAACGGCTCGGACGCCCGGATCACGGAGGGGCGGTGGGACGAGGCCGCCGAGATCGCAGCGGAGGGTGTGGCCGTGGCTCGGCAGCACGGCGCGTCGGAGGGCTTCCGGGTGATGCTGGAGGGCAACATCGTCGAGGCCATGATCGGGCGGGGCGACTGGGCGGAGGCCGCCCGGTGGTACGAGCGCAAGGTGCCGATGATCCACACCAGCGTGTACGCGGTGTACCTCGGCGAGCGGCGCACGTGGCTGGCGATGTGGCGCGGGCAGGTCGCGTGGGCGCAGGCAGAGGCGCGCCGCAAGGTGGCCACCTGGGAGCGGTTCGGCCGCCTGGAGCTGCAGATCCGGTCCCACGTCGCGGTCACGCGCGCCCAGCTCGCCCTCCTGCGCGACGACCCGGCCGACGCGCTCCGGCTCGCGTCGGGCGCCATGGATCCCGACGTGCCACGCAACCCGGCCTACGACCTGGAGCCGCTGGCGGTGGTGGCGCGGGCGATCGCGGACCTGCGCGCGGCGGGCCAGGAGGTCGACGACGCGCCGTACCGGACCGCGCTGGCCCGGTGCTCCGGATGGCGGACCTACCCGGCGTGGGCGGCGGTCTTCGAGGCCGAGCTCGGCACCGGCCCGTGGACCGCCGTCCTCGGTCTGCCCGGCCCCGCGTACCTGGTGCCCTACGCGCTGCAGCGGGACGGCGAACGGCTGCTGGACGCCGGTGACCGGCCGGCAGCCCGGTCCACGCTGGCCGCTGCCGTCGAGAAGGCGGAGAAGATCGGGGCCGGGCTGCTGGTCGACCAGGCGCAGGGCCTGCTGGACCGGGCGGGCCTGGCCGGGCGCCCCGCCGGCTCCGGCGGTGCGGAGCTCACCGGCCCGGCCGCGACCCCGCCGTCGGACGACGCGCTCGCGGCGCTCACCCCGCGCGAGCAGCAGGTGCTCGCGCTCGTCGCGGAGGGCCTGACCAACGGGCAGATCGCCGAGCGGCTGTTCATCTCCGCCAAGACCGCGTCGGTGCACGTCTCGGCGATCCTGCGCAAGCTGGGCGTGTCGACCCGCACGGAGGCCGCCCTCCTGACCTCCCGGCGCTGAGTGCTGGCGATCTGCGGCCCCGGACACTCCGATCCCACAGATATCCAGCACTCAACGGGTTGATCGATCTAGGCTCACGGCGTGTTCGACGAACGGTATGGGCCCGACGTGCTGTCCCCCGCGTTTCCTGGCGCGCACCGAGGGCGGAGCCGGCCGACGTCGCAGGCCACGCCCGCCGAGCCAGGACTCGTGGTCGAGGAGGTCGAGACCGGCTGGGTCGGCGCCGTCGTGCGGGTCGAGAAGTCGGGCGGCATGCACGTCGTCGTCCTGGAGGACCGCCGCGGCCGCACCCGCACCTTCCCGCTCGGGCCCGGCTTCTGGGTCGAGGGCAAGCCCGTCGTGCTCACGGCGCCGGTCCTGAACCGCGCTCCGGCGCAGCCCACGCACACGGCCTCCGGGTCCGTCGCGGTGCACGGCACCACGGCACGTGTGGCGCGCGGCAGCCGCATCTGGGTGGAGGGCAAGCACGACGCCGAGCTCGTCGAGAAGGTCTGGGGCGACGACCTGCGCATCGAGGGGGTCGTGGTCGAGATGCTCGACGGCGTGGACCACCTCGCCGAACGCCTCGCCGAGTTCGCGCCCGACGCCGAGCGGCGGGTGGGCGTGCTGGTGGACCACCTGGTCCCCGGCTCCAAGGAGCAACGGCTGACCGACGACGCCCTGCGCCACGTCCCGCGGGGCACCGTCCTCGTGCTGGGCCATCCGTACGTCGACGTGTGGCAGGCCGTGCGGGCCGAGCGGCTCGGGCTGGACCGCTGGCCGGTGATCGACCGGGGCACCGAGTGGAAGCTCGGAATCCTGCGTTCCCTCGGGTGGCCCGCCCGGACGCAGGCCGACGTCGCCCGGGGCTGGCAGCGCATCCTGGGCACCGTGCGGGACTTCCGGGACCTCGACCCGGCCCTGCTGGGACGGGTGGAAGAACTTATCGATTTCGTGACCGCGTCGTGAGGCGCAGCCTCTACCGTTAGCCGCATGTCCGAGAACCCACAGCAGCCACAGCAGCCGCAGCAACCAGGCCCGCAGCCGGAGCAGGCTCCCGCCTACGGCTCGCCCCAGCCCGGCCAGACGCCGTACCAGGACCAGCCGTCCCAGCCCTACCCGGGCCAGCCGCACCCCGGCCAGCCGCAGCAGGGGCCGGTGTACGGCTCCGCCTACGGTCCCGGGCAGTACCAGCCCCAGCCGCTCAACCCGTCGGACGAGCGCATGTGGTCGGTCTTCGCCCAGATCGGCCCGATCCTGCTGTCGTTCATCGCGCCGCTGGTGATCTGGCTGGTGCTCAAGGACCGCAGCCGGTTCGTGGACCAGGAGGCGAAGGAGTCGCTCAACTTCCAGATCACGCTGGTCATCGTGCACATCGCCGCCGCGATCATCACCACCGTCACGTTCGGGATCGGCGCGATCGTGTACCTCGTGTTCGTCGCGGCCGTGGTGTTCATGATCCTGGCCGCCGTGGAGAACGGTAAGGGCGCGCCGTACCGCTACCCGGTGAACATCCGCTTCATCAAATAGCGCCTCCGGCCGTCGCCCCCGCTGCCGGCCGAGCGGACCCCGTGCACCTGCCCACCGGAAAGGGCACCCCGCGCAGGCGGGGTGCCCTTTCGGCAGCCGCAGGGCGGCCGGACCACGTCAGGCCGTGGCGGGACCAGCGGCGGTCGTGCCCGCCGCCACGGGGCCACCCGTGAGCCGGCGGTACGCGAAGGCGATCGCGAGCAGCGACAGCGGCACGGTGATGAACAGGCCGAGCCCGCACAGCAGCGCACCCGCGATGTTGAGGCCGAAGAGCGCGAGCTCCAGCAGGAACACGGCGCCGAAGTTCTTGCCCACCAGCGAGAACGACGAGGTGAAGGCGGCCCACGCGTTCATACCCTTGTCGACCACGTTGTGGTACGTGAACACGGCGAAGACCGCCACCGCGATGAGGCCGATCCCGCACAGGAGCACGCCCACGAAGCTGGCGACCATCAGCAGGAGCGCGGCCAGGATGATCATCCCGAAGTTGTTGACCTTGAAGAGCGTGCCCCAGCTCGCCTTCTCGCCGGAGACCTCGCGCAGCGCGGCGTTGATCCCGAGCGCCTGGAGCACCGCGACCAGCAGCGACCCGATCAGCTGGAGCAGCGAGCTGGCGCCCGACGCGGACGCCGCCAGCTCCTGCATCGCCTCCGGGTCGGAGGACGCATTGATCTGCTCCTGGATGTCGCCGACCGACCCGGAGTTGAAGATCGCGCCGACGACGAACGTCAGCAGCACGAAGAGCACCCAGAAGAGCCAGTTCCCCTTGAAGCGGCTCCACCCGAAGCTCAGCGCCTCACCGACCCGGAACGGGTTCGACGACTGCGCGCCGTACGCCGCCGCCGGCCCGCCGTACGCGGGCGGCTGGCTCCCGCCGCCGTAGGGCGGCGGCTGGGTCGGGCCACCGTAGGCCGGGGGCTGGGTAGGTCCGCCCGCACTCGGCGGGGTGGCTCCGCTCGACGGCGGCGTGGGACCGCCGGAGCCCGGCCCGTACGGGTCGCGTGGTGTGTTCTCGCTCATGTGAGTTCCCTTTGCTGGTCAGTGATCCGAAGCCACCTTCACCTCTTCTTCGCATCTGCGCATGCGCAATTGCCGAGTTGTTACCAGGCGATCAGCCGTGCACCGATTCCCCGGTCCAGCGCTGGACGAGATATGCCCCCACCAGGAGCATCGCGGGTGCGACGACGACGAGCGCGAGCCCGCACGTGATGACGGAGGCGAGGGCCAGGCCGGCGAAGATGCCGAACACCGCGAGCGCGGCCCCGATGTGCGCGAGGACCAGCTCGACCCCCTGGGCGAGCGCCTTGCCCAGACCCACGCCCTTGAGGAGGAGGAACGGCACCGGCAGCAGGAGGAGCGTGATGATGACCTGGATCACCCAGCCGACGACGGGCACGGCGATGCCGACGAATCCGAGCGCCCCGGTGAGCGCGGCGTACGCCACGAGTCCACCGAAGCCGCGGAACGCGAAGAAGTCACGGAAGCGGACCGTACGGGTCCGCGTCGCCGCGAGGGCCCCGGCGTACAGGAGGGCCTGGAGCAGAAAGCACACCGCCGTGCCGGCCGCGGCCAGCCCCTTGGCCGTGAGCGTCTGTCCCGCAGCCTGCGCGGCGTCGACCGCTGCCGGGTCTGCCGCGTTCACGAGCCCGTCCACCGTGGACGGGCTGAACGCCAGGATGACCGCGAGCTGCGCCAGCCCGACCAGCAGGCCCATCAGCACCCAGCGGCCCCAGCTCGCCCCGAACGCGCTCCAGCCCCAGTGCCAGGCGGCGCCGACCGTCACGGACCCGCCGGGCTCCGGCCGGTGCGCCGCCCCCGAGGCGGCGGAATAGCGCGGTAGTACCGGCGGCGCCTGGTGCTGCTGCGGGTACTGCTGCGGCTGGTAGTCGGGTCGGCCGTACGGGTTGGCGGGCCGGCCGTAGGGGTCGCGCGGGCCGTACGGGTCGAGCTGCGGAGTGTCCGCGGGCGGCGGCTCCTGCTGCCCGTCGGGGCTCCGCTCCTGCGCCGGCCAGGGTTCGGGCGCTTGTCGGCGGTAGGGATCCTGTGGGTTCCAGCCGCCGTAGGTATTGCTCATTCGCTGCCCCTCGTCAGGCGTGCCTGTGCCGCCTCGCCACGGTGTGAATCGGCACAAGATAGCGGCGATTTCGCCCGGTACGCAAACAATCCGGTCAGGATCGGGACAGCCGGTGCCCGGCCCCGGTCACGCGGTCAGGTCGCGCACCACGGTGTCGGCCAGCAGGCGTCCGCGACGGGTGAGCACCGCCCGGGCGGGGGTCCCGCCGGCGCCGACCGCCGCCCTGCCGTCGAGCAGTCCGCGGGCCACGAGGCCCGCCACCGCGGTGCGCCCGGCCGCCGACAGGACCGCGAGGTCGAGCCCCTCGCGCAGCCGCACGCCGAGCATGACGCGTTCGAGGTGCGCCTCCTGGCGGGTGAGCAGCTCCCGTCCCGCGCCAGGGCTCAGCCCGCCCTCCAGCCGGGTGGCGTAGGCACGGGGGTGCTTGACGTTCCACCAGCGGACGCCGGCGGGCGTCTCTTCGGTGGTCGCGCCGGCGGGCGGCGCCGACATGTAGCTGTGTGCGCCAGGGCCGACACCCCACCAGTCGTCGCCGCGCCAGTAGCCGATGTTGTGCCGGCACTCGTGCCCGGGGCGCGCCCAGTTCGACACCTCGTACCAGCGCAGGCCCGCCTCCGTGAGCAGGTCGTCGGCGAGCTCGTACTTGGCGGCCTGATCGTCGTCGTCGGGCAGCGTCACCTCGCCGCGGCGCACCTGGGCGGCCATCTTGGTGCCGGGCTCCACCACCAGCGCGTACGCGGACACGTGGTCGACGCCGGTGGCCAGCGCCGCCTCCACGCTGGCGCGCCAGTCGTCGAGCGACTCACCGGGGGTGCCGTAGATGAGGTCGAGGGACACGTCCAGCCCGGCGTCGCGCGCCCACCGGACGACGTCGGGGATGCGCAGCGGGTCGTGCGTCCGCTCGAGGGTCGCCAGCACGTGCGGCACCGCCGACTGCATCCCGAACGAGACCCGGGTGAACCCGGCATCGGCCAGGATCCGGAGCGATCCGGGCGTCACGGAGTCGGGGTTCGCCTCCGTGGTGACCTCGGCGCCGTCCGCCAGGCCCCAGGCCTGCCGGACGCCGCCGAGCACCCGGGCGAGGTCCTCCGCCGGCAGCATCGTGGGGGTGCCGCCGCCGAAGAAGACGGTGGAGACCGCCGCGGGCGACCGGCCGGCGTCGGACAGCACCTTCGCCGCGAGGTCCACCTCCAGCAGCGCCGTCGTGGCGTACTGGGCCTGGTTCGCGCCGCCGCCCAGCTCGGACGCCGTGTAGGTGTTGAAGTCGCAGTAGCCGCAGCGCACCGTGCAGAACGGGACGTGCACATAGACGCCGAACGGCCCGGAGGGCGGGCGCACCCAGTCGGGCAGCCCACCGTCGTCGGGCACGGGGACACCGGAGGGAAGTGCCGGCACCTACTTCTTCTTGTCCTTGGGTGCCGCCGCGTCGGAGGACAGAGCGGCGATGAACGCGTCCTTCGGCACCTCGACGGAGCCGATGTTCTTCATGCGCTTCTTGCCCTCCTTCTGCTTCTCCAGCAGCTTGCGCTTACGGCTGATGTCACCGCCGTAGCACTTGGCGAGCACGTCCTTGCGGATGGCACGGATCGTCTCGCGGGCGATCACGCGAGCCCCGATCGCGGCCTGGATCGGCACCTCGAACTGCTGACGCGGGATGAGCTCCTTGAGCTTGGCCGTCATCATCACGCCGTAGGAGTACGCCCGGTCGCGGTGCACGATCGCGCTGAACGCGTCGACGTGCTCGCCCTGCAGCAGGATGTCCACCTTCACGAGGTCCGCCGTCTGGTCGCCGGTCGTGTCGTAGTCGAACGACGCGTACCCACGGGTCTTGGACTTGAGCTGGTCGAAGAAGTCGAAGACGATCTCCGCGAGCGGCAGCATGTAGCGCATCTCGACGCGCTCCTCGGACAGGTAGTCCATGCCCTGCAGGTCGCCACGCTTGGACTGCGCGAGCTCCATGACGGCGCCCACGAACTCGCTCGGGGTGAGGATCGTGGCCTTGACGACGGGCTCACGGACCTCCTTGATCTTGCCCCCGGGGAACTCCGACGGGTTGGTCACCTCGATGACCGTGCCGTCCTCCATCGTCACGTCGTAGATGACGTTCGGCGCCGTGGAGATGAGGTCGAGGTTGAACTCGCGCTCGAGGCGCTCGCGCACGATCTCCAGGTGCAGCAGGCCCAGGAAGCCCACCCGGAACCCGAAGCCGAGCGCCACCGACGTCTCGGGCTCGTAGTTGAGCGCGGCGTCGTTGAGCTTGAGCTTGTCCAGGGCGTCGCGCAGCACCGGGTAGTCGGAGCCGTCGATCGGGTACAGCCCCGAGAACACCATGGGCTTGGGGTCGCTGTAGCCGCCGAGCGCCTCGGAGGCCGGCTTGGCCGCGTTGGTCACCGTGTCGCCGACCTTGGACTGGCGCACGTCCTTCACACCGGTGATCAGGTAGCCGACCTCGCCGACGCCCAGCCCGTTGGTCCGGTGCGGTTCCGGCGAGCTCACCCCGATCTCCAGGAGCTCGTGCGTGGCCCGCGTCGACATCATGACGATCTTCTCGCGCGGGTTCAGGTCACCGTCGACCACCCGCACGTAGGTGACCACACCGCGGTAGGTGTCGTAGACGGAGTCGAAGATCATGGCGCGGGCCGGAGCGTTCGCGTCGCCCACCGGGGCGGGGACGCGCTGCACGATGCGGTCGAGCAGCGGTTCGACGCCGACGCCGGTCTTCCCGCTGACCTTGAGGACGTCCTCGGGCTCGCAGCCCACCAGGTTGGCGAGCTCCTCGGCGTACTTCTCGGGCTGCGCCGCCGGGAGGTCGATCTTGTTCAGCACCGGGATGATCTCGAGCTCGTTCTCCATGGCCAGGTACAGGTTGGCCAGGGTCTGCGCCTCGATGCCCTGCGCGGCGTCGACGAGCAGCACCGCTCCCTCGCACGCGGCCAGCGAGCGGGACACCTCGTACGTGAAGTCGACGTGGCCCGGGGTGTCGATCATGTTCAGGGCGTGGGGCGTCAGCACACCCTCGTCGTCGGCGAGCGCCCACGGCATGCGGACGGCCTGCGACTTGATGGTGATGCCGCGCTCGCGCTCGATGTCCATCCGGTCCAGGTACTGCGCACGCATGGCACGCGAGTCGACCACGCCCGTGAGCTGGAGCATGCGGTCGGCCAGGGTGGACTTGCCGTGGTCGATGTGCGCGATGATGCAGAAGTTGCGGATCAGCTCTGGCGCAGTGGCATTCGGCTGGATACGCGCCGTGAGCGCAGGACCGGGGATGGGCAAAGCGTTCTCGCTCCGTCGTCAGGGTGGTTGGGCCAGCTGTCATTCTCCCACGTCCCGTGCGAGCGAGGCACGGTCGTGCCTACTGTCGTGACGTAGCGACCCCGATCGGAGGAGGAGACATGCCGCATCTGACGAGCAGGCAAGTGCTGGCGCTCGTGACCAACTACGGCGTCGAGCAGGACGAGCTCCTCGAGCCCGTGCGCCACCTGCGCGACCGCGGCGCGGTGGTCACCCTGGCCGCCGTGTCCCGGGACGACGTCCGCACCCTGGTGGGCGACGAGAAGCCGGGCGAGGCCGTGGCCCCGGACACCACCATCGACGAGGTCGACCCGGCCGGGTTCGACCTGCTCCTGGTTCCCGGGGGCACGATCAACGCCGACAGCCTGCGCCAGCACGCCCGGGCCGTCGCCGTGGTCGACGCGTTCACGTCCTCGGGGCGCCCGGTGGCCGCCATCTGTCACGGCCCGTGGGCGCTCGTGGAGGCCGGGCGGGTCGCCGGCGCGACGCTCACCAGCTACCCCTCCCTGGCCACCGACATCCGTAACGCGGGCGGCACCTGGGTGGACGAGCCGGTCGTGCGCGACGGCGGCGCCGGGTTCCCCCTGATCACGTCGCGCAGCCCGCGGGACATCCCGGACTTCCTGCGCGAGATCGACGCCGTGCTGGCGGACTGACCCGCGTCAGCCGGTCCGGCCGGCGGTGGTGCGCGGCAGCAGCCTCCTCAGCACGTCGGCGAGCGTGACCACGCCGTAGTCCCCGGCGGCGCCCGGCCGCGCCACGACGGCGAGCAGGTTGCCCGTCTCCCGCATGCTCGTCAGGGCGCCGTGCAGCGGCACGTCCGCGGCCAGCTCGAAGACCGGCCGGGTGACGTCCGCGACGGACGCGTCGTCGGCCAGCAGGAGCGTGTCGCGCACGTGCACCACGCCGTCCGGCAGCTGCCCCGGCGCCTGCACGAGGATCCGCAGGTGGCCGGACGCGCGCGACGCCTCCTGCACCTCCGCGGCCGTGGCGCCGTGCCCGACGGCGGCCGGCGCGGTCCGCGTGGCCAGCAGGTCCTGGACCGTCATGCGGCGCAGGTCCAGCGCGCCGGAGAGCTGGTCGGAGTAGGCGACGGAGAGCGCCCCGACGTTCGCGGAGTGCTCCACGAGGTGCCGCAGGTCGTCGGGCCCCTGTCCGGACGCGACCTGGTCGGCCGGCTCGACGCCGACCCGCCGCAGGCACCAGTTCGCCGCGCCGTTCAGCGCCAGGAGCGCCGGCCGCGTGACGGTCATGAACGCCCGCATGGGGAGCGCCAGCATCGTCGCGCTGGCCTCCGGGTGGGCGATGGCCCACGACTTGGGTGCCATCTCCCCCACGACCAGGTGCAGGAACGTGACGATGACCAGCGCCAGCACGAACCCCGCGACGTCGGCGGCCCAGAGGGGCGCGCCCCACGTCTCGAACACCGGCGTCAGCCAGTGGTGCACCGCCGGCTTGGTGATCGCGCCGAGGGCCAGGGTGCAGACCGTGATGCCGAGCTGTGAGCCGGCCAGGAGCACCGTGAGCTCGCTCGCGCTGCGCAGCGCGGCGCGGGCGGAGCGGCTGGTGGACGCGGCGTCCTCGAGCCGGTGCCGCTTGGCGGCGAGCAGCGCGAACTCCACGGCGACGAAGAACGCGCTCAGCGCGATGATGGCGACGGTCGCGGCGACGACCACCCAGGGGTTGCTCATCGGGTCTCCTCGCTCTCGGTGGCCGCATCGGCCTCGACGACGGTGACCCGGACGCGGGACGGCACGTGCCGTTCGACCTCGAGCACCTCGATCCTGAGCACCTCGGCGGGTCGGGGCTCCAGCGCGACGAGGTCGGCCGGGTCGGCGGGCAGTGCGACGTAGACCACCTCGCCCGCCGTCGGCAGCGCGCCGTGCACCGCGATGGCCAGCCCGGCGATCGTCTCGTGGTCGCCCTCGGGCAGGTCGCGCTCGACTGCCCGCTCCACCTCGTCCAGGTGGACGTCACCGGCCATGACCCACACCCCGTCCGCCGCCGCGGTCACGGGGTCGATCTCGTCGTCGTGCTCGTCGGTGATCTCGCCGACCAGCTCCTCCGCGAGGTCCTCCACGGTGAGCACGCCGGCGAACCCGCCGTACTCGTCGACGACGCACGCCATCTGGTTCCGCGTGGCGGACAGCTCCCGCAGCGCGTCGGGCAGCGCCATCGCAGTGGGCAGCACCAGCGCCGGCCGCAGCAGGTCCGCCACGGTCGCCGCGCCGGGGGGCGCCGACAGCAGGTCGGCGAGGTGCACGACGCCGACCACCTCGCCGTCGTCGTCGACCACCGGGTAGCGGGAGTGCCCGCGCGCCATCAGCTCACGCACCTGGGCGAGCGTGTCGCCGGCCTCGACCACACCGACCCGGGACCGCGGGATCATGGCGTGCTCCACGTCCTGCCGCGGGAAGTCGAGGATGCGGTCCAGCAGCACCGACAGGTCGCCGGGGAGGTCACCGCTGGCCCGCGAGTCCGCGACGATGTGCTCGAGGTCGCGGACGGTCGCCGAGTGCTCCACGTCGTGCACCGGCTCGATGCGCAGCAGGCGCAGGAGGGCGTTGGACGCGGCGTCGAACACCTTGATCAGCCAGCCGAAGACCGCGAGGTACACGGTCGTCGAGCGGGCGAGCCACAGCGCCACCGGCTCCGGGCGCGCGATCGCGAGGTTCTTCGGGACGAGCTCGCCGAACAGCATCTGGACCAGGGTCGAGAAGACCAGTGCGAGGACGGTGCCGATCGCGACACCCGTACCGACCGGCACCCCCACCCCGCCCAGCGCCTCACCCAGCGCCTCACCGACGAGCGGCTCCGCGACGTAGCCGACGAGCAGACCGGTGACCGTGATGCCGAGCTGGGCACCGGAGAGCATGAAGCTGGTTCGGCGGGTCACGCCGAGCGCGCGGCGCGCCCCGCCGTCGCCCGCCTCGGAGCGGGCCGCGAGACGCGCCCGGTCGACCGCCATGTACGCGAACTCCTGCGCGACGAAGTAGCCCGTCACGGCGGTGATCGCCAGGATCACCAGGACCCCCAGCAGGAGGGAGACCACCCAGCTCAACGCCCCCACCCCCAGCGGGTGGTACGACGACAGGTCTGCGGGCGGGGTCTATGACTGGAGTCCATGATCCTTCGCTGGAGTGGTGCGGTGCGGCGGTGGCCCGGGGCCCCATGCCGGATGCCCCTGGGGCATCGCGTGGAGAACGACGGACGTAGCCCTACGGTTCCACGGCGCGGCGCAGCCGTCATCCGGACCGGCCGAAAATGCCTGGCCGCCGGACCGGGCCGGTGCCACGGTGTGCCCATGAGCCTGCACGACGACGAGGTCGTCTCCACGCCCGAGCTCGTCCAGCGCCTGGTCGCCGACCAGTTCCCGCGGTGGGCACACCTCGCGGTGACGCCCGGACCCGAGGGCGGCACCGACCACACCCTGTTCCGGCTGGGCGACGACCTGCTCGTCCGGATGCCCAAGATCGGCTGGGCGCAGGAGCAGGCGAGCAGCGACGCACGCTGGCTCCCGCACCTGGCACCGCACCTGCCGCTCCGGCTCCCCGCGCCCGAGGCGGTGGGCGAACCCGGTGCGGGCTTCCCGTTCCGTTGGTCCGTCACGCCGTGGCTGGACGGCGCGTCGCCCGCCGTCGGCGAGCTGGGCACCGGTGCCGCCCGGCAGCTCGGTGAGTTCGTCGCCGCGCTGCGCACGGTGAGCACGGCGGGCGGGCCGCTCAAGGCCGGCACGTCCCGAGGCGTCCCGCTCGCCCGGCTGGACGACGACGTCCGCGCCGCCATCGCCGAGTGCGGCGACCGCATCGACGGCCGCGCGGCGATCAAGATGTGGGACCGGTCGCTGGACGCGCGCCCGGCGGCGGACGGGCACTGGATCCACGGCGACCTGCTGCCCGGCAACCTGCTGGCGGACGGCGGGCGCATGACCGCCGTCATCGACTGGGGCGGTGTGGGCGTCGGCGACGCGGCGGCCGACCTGATCCCCGCCTGGACCCAGTTCACCGGGGCGGGTCGCGCCGCCTTCCGGGCGGCGGCGACGGACGGCCTCGACGACCCGGACGACGCCTGGGAGCGCGGGCGGGGCTGGGTACTGGTGCAGGCCGTGATCGCGCTGCCGTACTACTGGGACCGCTGGCCCGAGTTCGCGCTGGCCTGCCGGGACCGGGTCACGGCCGTGCTGGCGGGCTGACGACCGGGTTCGGCGGGCCGGGTCACGGCCGGCGTCGGTCCTGGAGCCGGACGAGCGGTATGTGCCGGGACCGATGAGTTGTCCGCGCCCCCGTCGTCCCACCGTCATGACCGATTACACAACCACCAGCCAGGGCGACCGCGTCGCCCACGACCTGCGCGGCTCCGGGCCGGCCGTCGTCTTCGTGACGGGTGCCGGGCCCGACCGTGCCGACGACCCCGTCACCACGGAGACCGCCCAGCGCGTCGCCGACGCCGGACTGACCACCGTCACGTTCGACCGGCTCGGGCGCGGGGAGAGCCCCGCCGAGGGCCGGCTCGACCTCGACCGTGAGCTCGCGGCCGTCGCCGCGATGATCGAGGTCGCGGGCGCTCCCGCCCTGCTGGTCGGGCACTCGTCCGGCTGCTCGGTGAGTCTCCGGGCCGCCGCCGCCGGGCTTCCGGTCACCGGCCTGGCCCTCTGGGAGGCGCCCCTCGGCGACCCGGCCGCGGTGACCCAGGCGTGGACCGACGAGATCGAGCGGCTGCTCGACGCCGACGACCACGAGAACGCGATGCGGCACTACATGAAGGACATGCCGCCCGAGTGGCTCGCCGGGATGGAGTCGTCGCCAGCCTGGCCGGCGATCGCCCGGACGGTTGCCGCCTACCGCGCCGACGCGCAGTCGCTCGCCTGGGCCCAGCACGCGCTGGACGACGGCACGCTCGACGTCACCGTCCCCGTGCTCGCCATGTACGGGGTCGAGACCTTCCCGGAGATGCCCGTGGCGGCGGCGAGCATCGTGGCCACGGTGCCGCAGGGCACCGAGCAGGAGATGCCGGGCGCCATGCACACGTGGGAACCGGAACCGATGGCGGCCCGGCTCGCCGAGTTCGCCCGGCAGTGCGCCGGCCAGGCCGACCAGGTCCGCGCCGGGTAAGTCCTGGATGCGTGCTTCACCCGTTCCGGTACGGTTCCGGGCGTGACCTTCGCATCAGACAAGAGCTACCCCGGCGACTACGAGGGTGAGGTGCACCCGATCTACAACCCCGAGCTGGACGGCGACCCGGACCCCGGTGAGGTGGTCTGGACCTGGATCCCGTACGAGGAGGACCACAGCCAGGGCAAGGACCGCCCCGTGCTGCTCGTGGGCAAGGACGGCCCCTGGCTGCTCGGACTGCAGCTGACCAGCCAGGACCACGACCGCGACGCGCTCCAGGAGGCGCGGGCCGGCCGCATCTGGATGGATGTGGGCACCGGCCGCTGGGACAGCTCCGGCCGCGACTCCGAGGTCCGCATCAACCGCGTCATCCGCATCGACCCGGACGACGTGCGACGAGAGGGCGACATCCTCGACGAGAGCATCTTCAACGACGTCGTGAAGTACATGGACCGCGCCCTCGACCTCACCTGAGCCGGACGCGCGCACCTGAGCCGGACCACCCGCGGCCGGGGAGCGCCGGCGTCGGCCCGCTCTGCCCGCGGGCCGACGCCGGGCTACCCTGCCGTCCGTGAACCAGAACCCGTGGATCAAGCTGCTCGGCGACGTCGTCGAGGCCGTGGCACGTACCGCCTTCGACCAGAGCGACCGGCGCACCAGCGGCGACCGGCCCACCCCGGCGCCCCGGGACCGACGCCCGGCCTCGGGCCGCAGCGTGCCCGATACCGATGGCTACCCCGGCGACTTCGTCGGGCGCGTCACGCCCGTCTACCGGCCGGAGCTGGACGGCGAGCCCGATCCGGGCGAGGTCGTCTGGTCGTGGGTGCCCTATGAAGAAGATCACAGCCAGGGCAAGGACCGCCCCGTGCTCGTCGTGGGCAACGACGGCCCCTGGCTGCTCGCGCTGCAGCTCACCAGCCAGGACCACGACAGGGACGCCGAGCAGGAGGCCCGCGCCGGCCGGCTCTGGATGGACATCGGCACCGGGGCGTGGGACCGGTCCGGCCGCCCCTCCGAGGTGCGCCTCAACCGCGTGATCCGCATCCACCCGGACGCCGTGCGCCGCGAGGGAGCCATCCTGGACAAGGCGGTCTTCGACCAGGTCGCCGCCGCGCTCTGACGGACGCCCCCCGGGTCACCGGCGTGGCCCGGGGACGTGCCGGGCCGGCTACGGCTGGACCGACACCGCGAGGAACGCCGCGAACAGCACCAGGTGCACCACGCCCTGCAGCGTCTTGGCCCGCCCCGGGGCGATGCTCAGCATCGCCACCACCACCGAGACCGCGAACAGCACCATCTGGACCGGCTCGAGGCCGAGGGTGAGGGGCCCGTCCATCCAGATCATCGCGACGGCGATGGTGGGGATGGTCAGGCCGATCGACGCCATCGCGGAGCCGTAGGCCAGGTTGAGGCTCGTCTGCACGCGGTTGCGCAGCGCGTTGCGGACGGCCGCGATCGACTCGGGCGCGAGCACGAGGAGCGCGATCACCACACCGACCACGGCGTACGGCAGGCCCGCGGCCGCCACCCCGGACTCGATGCTCGGGGAGAGCAGCTTGGCCAGGAACACCACGGAGACGAGCGCGACCAGCAGCAGCACCACGCTGAACCAGGCCTGCTTCGCAGTGGGCGGGTCGGCGTGGTCGTCGCCGTCCGCGTCCCGGATGACGCCGGTGACACGGCCGAACTTGTCACTCGTCACGGGCAGGAAGAAGTCGCGGTGGCGCACGGTCTGCGTGAAGACGAACGCCCCGTACAGCACCAACGACGCCACCGCCGCGAACGCCAGCTGGAAGGCCGTGTAGGCACCACCGTCCGCCGACGTCGTGAAGCGGGGCAGGACCAGTGTGACGCCGGCCAGCGCGATCACGGTGGTGAGCGCCGACCCGGTGCCCGAGGCGTTGAAGCTGACCAGGCGGTGCTTGCTCGCGCCCACCAGCAGGGACAGGCCGACGATCCCGTTGAACGTGATCATCACGGCGGCGAAGACCGTGTCGCGGGCATACGTGCTCGCCGCGGCCCCGCCGCTGCTCATCAGCATGAGGATCAGGCCTACCTCGATGACCGTCACCGCGACCGCGAGGATGAGGGAGCCGAAGGGTTCGCCTACTTTGTGCGCCACCACCTCCGCGTGCTGGACCGCCGCCAGCACGGCACCGACCAGCGCCGCACCGATCGCGGCCAGGATGGCGGGGTGGTCATGGTTGCTCCACGTGACCACGAGAATCACCAGGGCGAGCAGTGGCACGATCACGGTCCACTGGAAGCGGCCGCGCAGTGTCCTGGTACTCATGGTCGGATTCTAAGGTGCACGTCAGCGACCCTTCCTGGCCGTCACGGGTGTCACACCCGGCGCCTCGTACGGATCCCAGTTCCCTCTGGTAGCCTTGGAGGTCGCGTGTCCGCCCAGGTCGGCGGGCACAGTCCCAGCTCCTCTCCACGGGTCCCCACCCCAGTCCCGGAGCTGTGACCGCCCTCTACGACCTATCCGCTCGCCATCAGGCGAACACACCAGGAAGTACTCTCGTGGCAAACATCAAGTCCCAGATGAAGCGCATCAAGACGAACGAGAAGGCTCGTCTGCGCAACAAGTCCGTCAAGTCGGAGCTGAAGACCCACGTGCGCAAGGTGCGCGAGGCCATCGCAGCCGGCGACAAGGAGACCGCGACGGTCAGCCTTGCCGCCGCGTCGCGCAAGCTCGACAAGGCTGTCGCCAAGGGCGTCATCCACGCGAACCAGGCCGCGAACCGCAAGTCGGCTCTCGCGAAGTCGGTCGCCGCTCTCTGAGCACACTTCGTCGGACGCCGTTCGCCCCTCGGGGCGGGCGGCGTCTTTCGCTTGCCCGGGATCAGGCCGCCGCGTTCAGCCGGTCTGCGCGCTCATCTGGTCTGCGCGTTCCCCGAGCGGCGAGAACGCGCGATCGTCATGACCGCGCGCTCGACGGCGAACACGCTGTCCCGGGCCTCGCCCTTGACGTCCGCGTCGGCCTGCGCGACGGCGGAGATCGCTGCCGCCAGCCCCTCGGGGGTCCAGCTCCGCAGGTCCTTGCGTGCCCGGTCCACCTGCCACGGCGCCATGCCGAGGTCCCGCGCCGCGAGCCCTCCGCCCCGCATCGAGGCGACCTTGGCCAGGTTGCGCAGGCGCAGCGCGAGGGCCGCCACGACGGGCACCGGGTCCAGACCGGTGTCCAGGGCGTGCCGGAGAAGTGCGACGGCGGCGCCGGCGTCACCTGCCACGGCGGCGTCGGCGACCCGGAAGCCCGTGGCCTCGACGCGCCCGCCGTAGTACTTGTCCACGGTGGCCGCCGTGACGGTGCCGGTCGTGTCGGCCACCAGCTGTGAGCACGCGGAGGCCAGCTCGCGCAGGTCGCTGCCGAGCGCGTCCACCAGGGCCCGCACGGCCTCGGCGTCGGCCCGGCGGCGCGCGGCCTTGAACTCCCCCACCACGAACGACGCCTTCTCGGCGTCCTTCGTGACCGGCTCGCACATCATGACGGGCGCGCCCGACCGCGTGATCGTGTCCAGCATCTTCTTGCCCCGCTGCCCCCCGCCGTGCACCACCACGACGGTGGTCTCCTCGTCCGGCGAGGCGACGTACGCGATGAGGTCCGCCATCAGCTCCTCGGTGCCGGACTCCGTTGACCGGACCACCACGACCTTGGCCTCACCGAAGAGGGACGGGCTCGCCGCGACCAACAGCTGGCCGGCGCCGTACGTGGCGCCCTCCAGCTCGACCTTCTCGACCTCGGGGTCACGCGCCCGCACCAGCCCGACGACGCCGTCCACCGCGCGCTCCGTCAGGAGCGGCTCCGCCCCGCGGACGAGCACGACCGGGGCGAGCGTCGGCTCGTCCCAGCTGCGGCCGGTGGAGGGTGAGGCGGTACGGCGTTTGGTCGCTGGAGGCACGGACACAGCCTGCCACGCACCACCGACAGTCACTCCCAGAGCAGGTCCGCCAACGCCATCCGCCCACCGTCGGTCCACGCGTTCGCGACCACGCACGCACCCGCCACGGCACAGTCGGCCGTACCGCCACCGACCAGGTCGATCTCCCGCTCGACCGGCAGCCGCGTGGTCACGGAGCCCGAACGGTCGGCGACCACGCGCTTGCCCTCGTCGTACAGGCAGTTGTCCCCGTCCACCCCGCCGTCCGCCGTGGTGGCGCACTGCACGATCCGCACGGTGGCGCCCTTCGGGTAGCCACTGCCCGTGACCACGACGCTGCCCTGGTCCGGTCCGAGCTCCTGCTCGGACAGGGCGAGGGTCGGTGCGTCGGGCGGCTCGGAACCGCCGGGCAACGGGGCGGAGGCGGCCGCGAGCACGACGTCGGCCAGGTCGGCGACGGCGAGCGCGCACGGATCCTCGGTGCAGTCCACCTCCGACACGGCCCCGACGTTGACGAACGCCCTGGCCGGTCGCGTCGCCGCGATCCGGCCGCGCTCGTCGGCCACCACCTGCTCGCTGGTCGACATGTCACACTCGTCGAGGGCGCTCGCACCCGCCGTCGTGCCGCCCATGCACTGGACCAGGTACTGGTTGCCGCCCGTGAAGCCCGTGCCGCGTACCGACCAGCTGCCGTCGACGGCTCGGACGGTGATGGTCGGGTCGCCGCCCGCGTGCGGGGCGTCCGACGCCGAGCCGGTGCCCGTCTCCCGGGGCGGACCCGACGGGCCGGGAGCCCCCGGCGCCGCCGTGCAGGCGGCCAGGGCGAGCACCACGGCGACGACCGGGACCCACAGCCGCGCGCGCATCACGGGTACCCGAGGTAGTGGTCGACGCTCAGGGCGATGCGCCAGCTCCAGTCGCTGCGGTTCCGCATCCACTGCACGCCCCGGCCCCACACGTGGAACTCCTGTTCCAGGTAGCAGGACACGGCGTTGGTCTGGTTGAGCTCACCCAGGTCCGTGCGGTAGTGGCGGGCGTCGTTGGTACCGGGGCTCGACGCACCCACGCGCGTCTTCATGATCTGCGCGCACTCGCGACCTTCTGACGACACGTACATCACGTGGGTCCCGTATCGGGCCGCCGAGAAGCCGGTCTCGCACGACGTGTTGATGGCGTTCGAATGGAGCGGCACGTGCAGGTCCGCACCCACGCGGTTCGAGTTCGCGATGTTGGACCGCGTCAGGCCGTTGCCGCGCACCACCTTGTAGCCGCGCTCCAGCAGGTTCAACCGGTCAGGAACTCGTTGGGTCGTCGTGGAGACCGCAAGCAGGTAGGAGTTCCGGTTCTCGCTGAACCCGGCGCAGCCCGTGTTCGTGTGGCACTTCGTGTCACCCCGGTCGTGACACGCCTGGGACAGGTAGATCACCTTGCCGTTCCAGCGGTCCGGCACGTAGGTCACGTCTGCGGCCGCGGCCGGCGCCACCGCCAGCAACCCGCCGGTGCCCAGTGCCAGGGTCGCGACGAGGGACAGGGTCCTGCGGAAGAATGCGCGCATCGTCGTCCTCTCAGCCCAGGTCGATCGGCAGGTCGGTGGAGGCGCACATGTCCCCGCCCGTCGCGTACGCGAAGGCGAGGCAGTCCCCGTCGAGCGTGAACCGCACGGAGTCGATGGCACCGTTGCTGTGGGCGGTGAACAGGAGCGCCTGCCAGACGTCGCCGGGATAGACACCGGCGTCGGCCAGCGCCTGCTCGAACCCGGCGGCGACGTCGACGGTCGCCTCGCCCCGGGCGATCCGCACCTTGGTGTGCGGCAGGTCCGCCCCGGGAAGGTAGGACGCCAGCACCTGGTCGACCGCCCTGGCCAGCGTGGTGGTGGACGCACCCTTCTCGACCGACCGTGCGGTGGACTGGACGCCACCCGCCGGCCCGCACCCCAGATAGGGAGTCGTGGCACCGTCGGCGGAGCGCGGTCCCTGCGGGACCGCCGGGCAGGGTTCGGCCGCCGGCGGCGAGTCACCCGCCACCGCCTCGGCGTCGAGCCGAGCGCGCTGCTCCCCCGCCGTGGAGTCCATCCCCCCGACGACGACGGTCCAGCCGTCCAGCACCTCCGCCGACTCGTCGAGCCAGGCCTCCGCTGCCTCCGGGTCCTGGGCGACATCCACCCGAACCATCTGGTCGGCCTCGGAGACGTCGGTGACGACGGACTCCGCAAGAAGTTCCTGCCGGAGCTCGAGCCGGGCGGTCGCCTGGTCCCTCCCGGCGGCGCTGAACGCCGCCGCCGGAAGAAGCAGAGCGGCTGCTGTGGTTACCGCGATGGTCCGGCGATACCGCCGGGCCGCAAGCCTGAGATCGACCACGAAGCCCCCCTGGTACGTGATGACGGAACTCTCCGACATACCCCACGGTAGGGCCGCGGACAGGATCCGCAACGTTTCGCGATGTGTGGCAGGGCCGCCGGGCGGACATCGGCTTGACCTGGTAGAAGGCCCCCGAACGAGCCCTGAACGTACTCCGGGTCGGGTGGAGTCAGCAGCCCGCGACTCCGAGCTCCCCGCCGCGGACCAGCAGGACCGCCGTGCCGCACCGGTCGGTACGGACGGTCGCGGCGCCCACCCCGGCGTACAGGTCGAGGGCTTCGTCGGTGGGGTGGCCGTACTCGTTGTCCCTGCCCGCCGAGAAGACCGCGACGGCCGGCCTCGTCAGCTCCGCGAGCTCACGGGACTGCACGGCGGATCCGTGGTGGGCGGCTTTCACGACGTCGAACGCTGCCTCGCCCCGGCGCCCGAGCTCCGTCGCAAGGGCTTGCTGCCCCTCTGCCTCCAGGTCGCCGAGCAGCAGCACGTCCAAGTCCGGTGTGCGGACAGCGAGTGCGATGCTCGCGTCGTTCGCCGCCCCCGCCTGGGGTCCGTGCCCGACGCCGGCCTGCAGCACCTCCCACCCGACGTTCCCGGCGGTACCTCGGTCTCCTGCCCGCGCGTCACCGACCGGGACCCCCGCCGCGGCAAGCGCTGCCCGGGTCACCGCGGCGCCGGTCGGGGGATCGTCGACGGGCGTGACGATCGCCGAGACCACCTGGCGCCCGGTCAGCACCGGTCCGAGACCGCCCACGTGGTCGGCGTGGAAATGACTCAGCACCAGCAGGTCCACCGTGATCACGCCGAGCTGGTCGAGGCACCGGTCGGCAGCAGTCCCAGCGGGGCCGACGTCGACGACGACAGCAGAGGCCGGGCCCGTGCGCACCGCGAGTGCGTCCCCCTGCCCGACGTCGCACGCCGCCACCTGCCAGTCCTCGGGCAAGCCGCCCAGCACAGGGAGGCGAGGCACCGCGAGCGCCACGACGAGCACGACAGCGGCCGCCGCTGCCACCAGGGTGGCGGCACGCGCGCCGGTGAGCCGGCCCGCAGGTGCCTCGGCCGAGCCAGACCGCACCGCCGCCCGCCACGCCTGCGGCCATCCGGGATGCGCGTCGCGGCGCAGCACCGCCCACAGCCCGACACCGGTGAGCCCGGCCAGGAGCAGCGCACCGACCGGACCACCCGGCCAGGGCACCGAAGCCCCGGGCAGGCCGGCCAGGAACTGGGCGACGGCGGCGATCCACCAGGTCGCTCCGGACGCCACCCACGCGACCATCCCTGCGACGGCCGGTAGCCATGGCGCCAGCATCGTCGCGACCAGTCCCAGCAGAGTCGCTGGGACCACGGCGGGAGCCGCCAGCAGGTTCGCGAGCACCGACACCGTGGACACCGACGGGTCGAGGAGCACCAGCACCGGGCCGCACGCCGCCTGTGCGGCGAGCGGCACCGCCAGCGCGAACGCCGCCGTGCTCCCCGTCCAGGGAGCGAGGCGAGCGGCCAGCGGCGCGGCGAGCAGCACCAGGCCCGCGGTCGCAGCGGCCGACAGCGCGAACCCGAAGGACCGGGCCAGCCACGGGTCGACCACCAGCAGCCCGACGACCGACGCCGCGAGCGCCGGGACCGACTGCGCCGGCCGCCCGATCGCGACTCCCGTGAGTGCGAACGCCGCCATGGCCGCCGCCCGGAGCACGGCGGGCTCCGGGCGGACGAGTGCCACGAAGGTGAGGGAGGCGAGCGCGATGAGGACCACCCTGGCCGGTCTCGGGAGCCGGGCCAGCGAGCAGAGGAGGGTCAGCGCGGCGACGACCACGGCGAAGTGGCCGCCGGAGACGGCCGTGATGTGGGTGAGGCCGGTCGCGCGCATCTCCTCGGCGAGGTCGTCCGGTAGCCGGGTGGTGTCACCGATGGCGGCGCCCGGTACGAGCCCGCGGGCCTGGGCGGGCAGCGGGTCGGTCACGTCGAGGAGCGCCGCGCGATGGGTGTCGAGCACCAGGAGTCCCGCTGGTGGAGCGCGGATCTCGCTCGTGTCATCGGCGGTCAGCCGGGCGGTCTCGGCGGCGCCGGCATCGACGGGCCGCAGGGCCCCGGATACCGTCACGGTCGCCCCGTACCGGGGTGCGGTACCGGACAGGACCTGGACGTGCGCCCGTGCCCCTGTGGCGACGCCTCGGGCGTCCACCGTGCGGGCCGCTAGCACCCAGCGGTACTGTCCCGCGCCGGTATCCGAAGGGCCTCTGTCCGAGGAGCCCGGGGCGAACGAGAAGGGCACGGGCTGGGAGGCCACCACGCCGCTCAGGGTCGCGGTGACTCGCTGCTCGGCGAGCTGGGCGAGCGGCGCGCGGCCGGCCAGCTGGACGTGCGCGGACACCGTGACGGCGAGCACGCACGCCGTCGCGAGTGCCGCGTGGGCGGTGGCCGGCCGGGCCGCACGCCGCAGCAGCACGGCCGCCACGGCGAGATGGAGGCAGACGGCGGTCATCGCTGCCGCGGCCACCCACGTCGCCGAGGAGCTCCAGACGGCCACGGGTCCGGTCAGCGACCACGCCGCTACCCAGGCGGCCAGAGCGGCCGGGGCCATGCGCAGGTCGGTCACGGCCCGACCCGTGCGCTGTCCCGGATCTCGTCGAGGGTGGCGGGGCCGATACCGGGTACGTCCTCCAGCTCGTCCACGCTCGCGAACGGCCCGTTGGCCTCGCGCCACTCGATGATCGCCTGGGCGATCGACGGCCCGACACCGGGAAGCTCCTCCAGGGCCACGGCGTCCGCCCCGTTGATGTCGACCGTGCCGCCCGCCGCTGCGCCACCTCCCGGCCCTGGTCCGGGCACGGCACCCGCTGCCGGCCCGGGCACGGGCTGGCCGGGCCGGGGCACGTACAGCTGCTCGCCGTCGACGACGGTGCGCGCGAGGTTGACCGCCGTCAGGTCGGCTCTGCCGGTGGTGCCCCCGGCGGCCTCGAGCGCGTCGGCGACGCGGGCGCCTTCGGGCACGGTGACCAGGCCCGGCTCGGCCACCTCGCCGACGACGTGCACGAGCAGCCCGCCGCCTGCCGGGCCGGGTGCGGGGACTGCGCCGGAGCCGGCTTCTACCGGTGGTGCGGTGGGCCCGGCTCCTGCCGGTGGTGCGGTGGGCTCCGCGCCCGCCGCCACCCGCGCCAGCGGCTCGACGCCGTCCCCGCGCAGTGACAGCACCGCCACGCCGACACCCAGCAGGAGCACGGCCACGGCCGCTACCACGGCGGTCTTCCCGGTCAGCTTCCACCTGCGGCTCCCGTGCTCGGTGCGGGGGTCGGCCGGATGACCGTGCGCGGCCGCATAGGCCGCGGCGACCCCGGAGGCGGACCGCCGGGCGCGCAGGCGTGCCACCAGCTCGTCGGCGTCGGTGGGCTGCGCGGCCGCGGCCGACGGGCCGGCCTGGTCGCCGGACCCGTGCACCGGGGTGAACGGCCACGGGTCGGGATGGCGCTGCGAAGCGGTCTCTGGCTGCATGCCTCAGGACGCTAGGGGCGCGTCGTGCTCCGCGGTGGGCCTGGAGGGGTCGCCTGTGCACGGATCGCCCGGAGCGCGCCCTGTGGTCGCGCTCCCCGCCGCGGACCGCCGTGCGGAAGGTCGGTCCTGTCCCCCGACAGATTCCCTGACGCGCACCGATGAGTTGCCCGGGGAACCCTCGTCCACCCTGGCAGACGGTACGAGAGCCCGGACCAACCGGCCGGGCCGCAGGAGACACAGGAGCCCCCATGACCGACAAGAAGACCTTCACCCTCGACGTGCCGAGCGGCGTCCTGACCTATGACGTGCGCGAAGCCGCGGCACCGACCGACGAGACACCCCTGGTGCTGATCGGCCTACCGATGGGAGCAGAGGGTTTCACCACGCTCGCGAGCCACTTCACCGACCGGACCGTCGTGACCTACGACCCCCGTGGCGTCGAACGCAGTACTCGTGACCTCAGCACGGAGACCGAGCCGCCCGGTATCGCCACCCACGCCGACGACGTGCACCGCGTCATCGACGCGGTCGGCGGCGGACCGGTCGACCTGTTCGCGTCCAGCGGCGGCGCCGTCGTCGCACTGGAGCTGGCCACGACCCGTCCCGCCGACGTCCGGACCGTGGTCGCGCACGAGCCGCCCCTGGCCACCGCGCTCCCCGACCGTGACGCCATGGTCACCGCCATGACGGGCATGCACGACACCTATCAGGCCAAGGGCTTCGGCGCGGCGATGGCGAAGTTCATCGCGCTGCTCACCTACCAGGGCGAGGTCACTCCCGCGTACCTCGCTCAGCCCGACCCCGACCCGGCGATGTTCGGTCTGCCGACCGAGGACGACGGTTCCCGTGACGACCTGATGTTCGGCGTCAACATGCTGGTGCTGCCGCGGTACGAGCCGCGCTACGAGGCCATCGCGGCCGGTGCTCCACGCATCGTGATCGGCGTCGGAGCGGACACCGGTGAGGCGATGCCCGGCCGCGCCGCCCGTGGGGCAGCGTCGCGGCTCGGCACCGAGGCTGTGGTCTTCCCCGGCGGGCACGGCGGCTTCAGCGGCGGCGAGTACGGCCAGCCGGCCGACAAGCCCGTCGAGTTCGCGGCACGTCTGCGCGAGGTGCTCGCCGGCTGAGGCGACCCGCTCGAATCTTCGGTAGAAGGTCAGGTGATCGGTCCCTCGGGATGCCGATCACCTGACCTTCTACCGACCACCCGGTTCCGTCGTCAGTGGGTGTGGTCGCCCAGGTCTGCTACGACGACGGCGAGGGTGCCGGGGCCGACGTGCACGCCCAGCACGGCGCTCAGCGGCGTGACCTCCACGTCCGCCCGCGTGCGGGTGTGGAGGCGGCCCGCCAGCGCCAGTGCCCGATCGTGCGCACCGAAGTGGTGCACGGCGACCACCGGCCGCTCCGCCTCGGCGACGTAGCCGGCAGCCTGTTCCAGCAGCCGCTCGGCGCCGACGGCGCGCGTGCGCACCCGCTGGGAGAGCTCCACCGCGCCGTCGGTCAGGCGCAGGATCGGCTTGACCCCGAGGACGGTGCCGAGCGCCGCGGCCGGGCCGGACAGCCGTCCGCCGCGGCGCAGGTACTCCAGGGTGTCGACCACGAAGACCGCGTGCGCCGTGCCGGCGACCTCGATCGCCCGCGCGGCGACATGAGCGGCGTCAGCCCCGGCGGCGGCGCACTCCGCTGCCGCACGGGCCGCGAACCCGAGGCCGGCCGCGCCAGTGCGCGAGTCCACTGCGCGCACCTGCAAGGGCGAGCGCGCGGCCGCCGTGCCCGCCGACCCCACGGTCCCGGACAACGCCCCGGACAGATGCACCGACACGATGGACCGGGCGCCCTCGTCACCGAGACCGCGGTAGACGGCCGCGAAGGCTTCCGGGGACGGCTGGGACGTGGTCATCTGCGCACCGCCGGCGACCAGCTCGGCGAGCTGCTCGGGGGTGATGTCCTCGCCCTCGGCGTAGGCCTCGTCACCCACGAGGACACGCAGGGGCACGACGACCGGTCCGTCCGGCAGGCCGGCGGGCAGGCAGGCCGTCGAGTCGGTGACGACCCGCACCTCCTGGGGTGCCGGGCTGGAAGAACGACGTCGGGTGCGCATGACCGCGTCACTCTATCCGCGCGGGGAACCGGACGGCGAAACCGTGGGCGCCTCCCCGCGCGCTGGGCCGGAGCCCGACCTAGCATCCGAGACATGTCTGATGCATCGACGCCCGACCTTGCCGCCCTCCGCGAGGCGGCCGCCGCAGCCCAGAGGGCCCTGAAGGAGGCGGAGCGGGCCGCTGCGTCGACAGATGCCGAGACGGCCGCCACGTCCCCCGCCGCAGCGCCGAGCGATGTGCTCCCCACGGGTTACGCGGCCGAGGTCGCCGCGGGCTACGCGGCGGAGGCCACCCTGCCGCTGGGCGCCCTGCTCGAGGGCGAGCCCGGCGGCGACGTCACCGCGAACCCGCAGGTGCAGGTCGGATTCGCCCTGTCGATGCTGAACCGTCACGGCCTCGTGGCGGGCGCCACGGGAACCGGTAAGACCAAGACGCTCCAGGGCATGGCCGAAGGGTTGTCCCTGGCCGGTGTGCCCGTCTTCCTGGCGGACGTCAAGGGCGACCTGTCCGGGCTCGCCCTCCCGGGCGCGGACAACCCGAAGGTCGCGGAGCGTGCGGCGAGCGTCGGGCAGGACTGGACGCCCACCCAGTACCCGGTCGAGTTCTACTCCCTG
Source organism: Promicromonospora aerolata (assembly GCF_042682255.1). Lineage (NCBI taxonomy): Bacteria > Bacillati > Actinomycetota > Actinomycetes > Micrococcales > Promicromonosporaceae > Promicromonospora > Promicromonospora aerolata. The sequence goes on along the minus strand of NZ_JBHUHF010000001.1, from coordinate 5,484,529 downwards.
GGCGGGATCGGCAAGGGTGTACCGATCCGCACCACGGTCACCGACTTCGGGCCGCTGCTGATGTCCAAGGTGCTCGGGCTCAACGAGACGCAGGAGTCCAGCCTCGCCCTGATCTTCCACTGGGCCGACAAGAAGGGTCTGGCGCTGCTGGACCTCAAGGACCTGCAGTCGGTGATCGCCCACCTCACCTCGGACGAGGGCAAGGGTGAGCTCAAGGGCATCGGTGGCGTCTCGGCGGCCACGGCGGGCGTCATCCTGCGCGAGATCGCCGGTCTGGAGGGGCAGGGCGCCGACGTCTTCTTCGGGGAGCCCGCGTTCTCCACGTCCGACCTGATCGCGACCACGGGCGGCCTCGGCGTGCTGAGCGTGCTGGAGCTGCCGGCCGTCCAGGACCGCCCGCAGCTGTTCTCGACGTTCCTCATGTGGCTGCTCGCGGACCTCTTCCAGGAGCTGCCGGAGGTGGGCGACGCGGACAAGCCCAAGCTCGTGTTCTTCTTCGACGAGGCGCACCTGCTGTTCGCGGACGCCTCGAAGGACTTTCTGCAGCAGGTGGTGCAGACCGTCCGGCTCATCCGGTCCAAGGGCGTGGGCGTCTTCTTCGTGACGCAGTCGCCGAAGGACGTGCCGTCGGACGTCCTGGCCCAGCTCGGCAACCGCGTGCAGCATGCGCTCCGGGCCTTCACGCCCGACGACGCCACGGCGCTGCGTGCCGCCGCCCGCACGTTCCCGAGGTCGCCGTACGACCTCGAGCGCCTGCTGCAGGAGCTGGGCACGGGCGAGGCGGTGGTCACGGTGCTCACCGAACGGGGCGCGCCGGCGCCCGTCGCCTGGACGCGGGTGCGGGCGCCGCAGGCGGCGATGGAGCCGGCGGCCGACGCCGAGATCGACCGCGTGGTGGCCGCCTCGCCGGGTCAGGAGAAGTACGGCACGGCGGTCGACGCGGAGTCGGCGTTCGAGCTGCTCCAGGCCAAGGCGCAGGAGCAGGCCGCCGGGCGCGCCGCCGCCGACGGCGAGGAGTCGGCAGCCGGAGACCAGCAGGAGCTCGCCCGGGAGCGTGCCCGGATCGAGAAGGAGGCCGCTACCCGGGAGAAGGCAGAAGCGCGGGACAAGGAGAAGGCCGCCCGGGACCGGAACCGCGTGGTGGGTTCCCTGGCTCGCACGGCGGGCACCGTCCTGGTCCGCGAGCTGACCCGCTCGCTCTTCGGCACCCGCCGCCGCTGACCCTCGGGACGGTCAGGCCGGGACTATGTTGACCAGCTTCGGGGCTCGGACGATCACCTTTCGCACGCCGCGGCCGTCCAGGAACTTGACCACGTTCGGCTCGCTGAGGGCCGCCGCCTCCAGGTCCTCCGCGGTGATGTCCGGGGCGACCTCGAAGCGGGCACGCACCTTGCCCTGAACCTGGACCACGCAGGTCACGGTGTCCTGGACCAGGTACTCCGCGTCGGCCGTCGGGAACGGCGCGTGCGCCAGCGACTCCTCGTGCCCGAGCCGGGACCACAGCTCCTCCGCGATGTGCGGCGCGATGGGCGCCGTCATCAGGACCAGCGGCTCGACGGCGGCACGCGGAACCGAGTCCAGGCCCGTGAGGTGGTTGTTCAGCGTGATGAGCTTGGCGATGGCGGTGTTGGGCCGCATGTTCTCCATCTCGACGCTGACGTCGGCGATGGTGCGGTGCACGGCGCGCAGGGTGGCGGTGTCCGGTTCCTCGTCGGTCACCGTGAGCTCGCCGGTCTCCTCCGAGACGACGTTGCGCCACAGCCGCTGCAGGAACCGCTGCGAGCCGACGACGTCCCGCGTGTTCCACGGACGGGACTGGTCGAGCGGGCCCATCGCCATCTCGTAGACCCGGAACGTGTCGGCGCCGTACGCCTCGTACATCTCGTCCGGCGAGACGACGTTCTTCAGCGACTTGCCGATCTTGCCGTACTCCCGGTTCACCGGCTCCCCGCGCCAGGTGAACCCGGTCTGCTCGTCGCCCTCGACCTCGGCGGCCGGGACGTACACGCCGCGCGCGTCGGTGAACGCGTACGCCTGGATGTACCCCTGGTTGAAGAGCTTGCCGAACGGCTCCAGGCTCGACACGTAGCCCAGGTCGAACAGGACCTTGTGCCAGAACCGCGCGTACAGCAGGTGGAGCACCGCGTGCTCCACGCCACCGACGTAGAGGTCGACGCCGCCGGCCGGGCCGGACGTCGCGTTGTGCCGCGGCCCCATCCAGTACTTCTCGAGCTCCGGGTCCACGGCGTGCGCCGTGTCGGTCGGGTCCAGGTACCTCAGGTAGTACCAGCACGAACCTGCCCAGTTGGGCATGGTGTTCGTGTCGCGGCGGTAGGTCTTGGCGCCGTCGCCGAAGTCGAGCTCGACGTTGACCCAGTCCTCGTTGCGGCCGAGCGGCGCCTCGGGTGCGGAGGCCGCGTCGTCGGGCTCGAACGTGCGCGGCGAGAAGTCCGGCACCTCCGGCAGCTCGACGGGCAGCATCGAGTCGGGCAGCGCCACCGGGCGGTCCTGCTCGTCCCACACCACCGGGAAGGGCTCGCCCCAGTAGCGCTGACGGGAGAACAGCCAGTCGTTCAGCCGGTAGGTGGTGGTGCCCTCGCCGATCCCCTTGGCCTCGAGCCACTCGACGATCCGGGCCTTGGCCTCGGCCACGCCGAGGCCGTCCAGCGAGACCTCGTCGTTCGAGGAGCGGACGGCGACGCCGTCACCCGTGTACGCGCCGACGTGCCCCTCGGGCAGGCCGCCCTCGGGCTCCACCGTGTGGATCACCGGCAGGTCGTAGGCCTCGGCGAACGCGAAGTCGCGCTCGTCGCCGCCCGGCACCGCCATGATCGCGCCGGTGCCGTAGCCCATGAGCACGTAGTCGGCGGTGAACACCGGGACGGACGTGCCCGTCACGGGGTTCACGGCCAGGTGCCCCGTGAACACGCCGGTCTTCTTGCCCGCATCGGCCTGCCGCTCGACGGCCGTCTTCGCGGCCGACTCGCGCCGGTAGGCGGCCACCGCTTCGCCTGGGGTCTCGTAGCCGCCGGTCCATGCCGGGCGGGTGCCCTCCGGCCAGGCGACGGGCACCTCGTCGAGCAGCGGGTGCTCGGGCGCCACGACCATGAAGGTGGCGCCGAACAGCGTGTCCGGGCGGGTCGTGAACACCTCGAGGCTGCCGCCGGCGCCCGCCGGGTCGTACTCGGCGGTGCCGACGACGTCGAACCGCACTGCGGCGCCGAAGGAGCGGCCGATCCAGTTGCGCTGCATCGACTTGACCTTGTCCGGCCAGTCGATGAGGTCGAGGTCGTCGGTCAGCCGGTCCGCGTACGCGGTGATGCGCATCTTCCACTGGCGCAGGTTCTTGGTGAACACGGGGAAGTTGCCGCGCTCGGACCGGCCGTCGCTCGTGACCTCCTCGTTCGCCAGCACGGTGCCGAGGCCTGGCGCCCAGTTCACCGGCGAGGAGTCCACGTAGGCCAGCCGCTGCGCGTCCACGACGTCGCGCTGCTGCCCGTCGCTCAGCGCCGCCCAGACGGCGCCGCCCGTGTTGTCGCCCTCATGGCCGGGCACGGGTCGCGCGCCCGCGGCCAGCTCGTCACGCAGTTCGCCGATCCTCCGGGCACGCCCGCGCCCGCCGTCGGGCCGCTGCGCGTCCTCGTCGTACCAGGAGTCGAAGATCTGCAGGAAGATCCACTGCGTCCAGCGGACGTACTCGGGGTCGATCGTCGCGAACGAGCGGCGCGAGTCGTGCGCGAGGCCCGCGCGCCGCAGCTGCCGCTTGTACGTGACGATGTTGCGCTCGGTGACCAGGCGGGGGTGCTCACCCGTCTGCACGGCGTACTGCTCGGCCGGCAGGCCGAACGCGTCGAAGCCCATCGTGTGCAGCACGTTGTCGCCGCACATGCGGCGGTACCGGCCGACGACGTCGGTGGCGATGAAGCCCAGCGGGTGACCCACGTGGAGTCCCGCGCCCGAGGGGTACGGGAACATGTCCATGAGGAAGTACGGGTCGCCCTCCGCCGGGCGCTCGCCCGGCCCGGTAAGTCGCCCCTGCGGGTTGGCCGCATGGAATGTTCCGCGCTCCTCCCAGATGTCCTGCCAGCGCAGCTCGATCTGCTGCGCGAGGGCTGGGGTGTAGCGGAAACGGGGCTCGTCCGAGGACGTGGTGCGCTCGGGGGCGTCGGGCATTGTCACGCGGCCGAGTCTACCGACCGAGCAGGTCCCCGGCTCTCGGTCGTCCACAGGGTGAAGGTTCATCCGACATTCGCCCGCTCCTCCCCCGAAGTTGTCCGTCCGGGTGCTCGAATTGCGCGCATGATGCCCTCGTTGCGAAAGCTTCTCGCCGCCAGCATCGCCGCCACCGTCGTGTGGTCGGCCCCGACCGCCGTCGCCGTACCGTCGCCGACGGACGACCTCGGCCCAACCGGCAACGCCCCCGCCGACCACGTGGTCCTCCTGGCGCTCGACGGGTTCGACGTCGAGTACCTCGACCACGTGCGGGACGGCACCAGCCCGATGCCGAACCTGCAGCGCCTCCTGCGCCGCGGGAGCGTGACGACCTCGACCGGCGTGATGACGTCGATCACCAACCCGTCCTGGTCGTCCGTGGCTACCGGCGCCTGGCCGGAGACCCACCGCAACACCGCCTACTGGTTCAACACCGAGACGAACACCGCCCGCGGCCAGCAGCGTGACCTCGCCGTGCCCACCATCGCCCAGTCGGTCCGCGAGCAGGGCGGCAGCGTCTTCTCCGCCCAGTGGTTCATCCTGCAGAACTACGGCGTCACCTATGGCGACCCCGACGGCCTCTACACCCAGCCCGGCGGCGACTGCGCCCGCCGCACCGACGACGCCGTCGCCGTGCTGCGCGGCGAGCCCGTCAGCTCGGGTGGGCAGATGGTCACCGCGAGCGGCATCCCCGAGCTCATGGCGGTCTACTGCGACACGCTCGACGCGATCGGGCACCAGGGCGGCGACGCCGACCCCCGCATCCCGGGCGCCCTGACGGAGATCGACCGGCAGATCGGGCGGATCGTCGCGGCCACGAAGGAGGCCGGCACCTACGGCCGCACCGCGTTCGTCATCACGGGTGACCACGGCATGACGACCTTCGACAAGGGCTTCGGCGCCGAGGGGCTCGCCGCGATCGAGGCAGCGGGCTTCACCCCGCAGGTCCTCACCAGCGGTCGGTCACCGGCGCCCGGGACCGACGTCGCGATCGTCGTGGGCGGTGTCGCGGACGTCCGGATCATCGGCGAACAGGCGGGTGACCCGGCCGCCGTCCGCCGGCTGCGGGCGGCGCTGGAGACGCTGCCCCAGGTGCGGAACATCTTCGACAAGGCCGACCAGAGGCGCATGCACATGAGCCCCAACTACGGGGACCTGGTCGTCGAGCCCGAGCCGGGCTGGTCGTTCGGCGCGACGCCGGCCGGACCGGTCGGACGCCACGGCTCGACCACGGAGCTCCGTGTGCCGCTGGTCCTCGCCGGTGCGGGAGTACGGCCCGGAGTGCACCCCCGTGCACCGCGCCACATCGACATCGCGCCGACGATCTCGGCACTGCTGGGCTACGCGCCGCCGTCGGGCAGCGAGGGCCGGACGCTGCGCGAGGCGCTGCGCCGCTGAGCGGCGCCGCGGCTGAGCCGCACCGGCGCCGCGAGGTGACTGTAGGAGAACGGGGTGTGTTGCTGTCCGTAGACGGTGTCCACGGACAGCAACACACCCCGTTGGGTAACTACCAGCTCGGCCCGCCGCCGGGCCTGCTCCGGGTCGCCAACCGTCCCAGTCGTCAGTCGTCCCAGGAGATCTCGATACCCACCGCCCGGCCGCCGTGCGTGCGGGGCCGTCCGATCAGCGTGACGAGCGTGAACCAGCGGAACCGGTTGCCGTACTTCGCCGTCATCGCGCGCTTTGCGGTGCGCAGCCCGGACGCAGGGAGCACCTGCGCCCGCCCGCTCCGCCATGCGTCATGAGGCATGCCGTCGAAGTCGGACGGCGCGACCTCGACCCGGGGATCGCGGCTGATCCGCCGCACCTTCCAGGAACGCACGGGCGTGTACCCGTACAGGCGCTCGCCGTCCCGGGCGAGCCAGATCGGCGTCGTCACGGGCGTCCCGTCGGCTCGGAAGGTCCGCAGGGCGTAGTACTCGTCAGCGGGGCGGTCTCGGTGCGGCATGTTCTCGGGTCAGAACGACGCGACCAGGTGTCCGCCGACCGCCAGCATCAGCCACGCCACGGCGGCGACGTAGCCGATGACCAGGATGATCGTGCGGTTACCCACCAGTGCGTCCCGGAACCCCGTGCTCATGGGCAGGTCACCGGACTGCGCGCCCCGCACCACCTGGTACCAGAGCAGCGGCCACATGATGGTCCAGACGACCATGCAGGCAGGGCACAGCGCGACGATGACGTAGAAGCTGGTCCACATCAGGAAGAAGATGAGCGCCTGGCCCAGCACCGTCCCGACCAGCAGCGACATCCAGTACCAGCGCGGGAGCCGTGCACCGACCAGCAGCACGACACCCGTTGTGATGACGACCGGGAACGCCGCAAGACCCAGATAGGGGTTCGGGAAGCCCAGCAGCGCGCCCTGCCAGGAGTCCATCGCGGCGCTGCAGGTGACGAACAGGTTGATGGTGCACGACGCGACCCGGTCGGGATCGATGAACGCCAAGTACTTCTCGACGGCGAGCCACATCGCGGCGCCGAACCCGATGCCGCCCAGCACCACCAGGAGCAGCCCCATGGTCCGGCCGCCGAGCGGTCTGGGCCCCGGCACGGCGAGGTCGTTCTCATCGTTCATCGAGCTCTCCGACGACGTCGTGGTCGTTCCGGTCTCAGTCACCCGCCCAACGCTACCGGCGCAGACTGGGACATTGCTGAGTCCTGGGTCACAAAGTGGTCTCCGCGGGCTGGTGGGCCACCCGCTGCCGCCCGAACGCCAGGATCATGCCGAGCCCCAGCAGGGTGACCACCACTCCGGCCCAGGCGGGCGCCAGGTAGCCCCAGCCGGCGTCGATGACCACGCCCCCGAGGAACGCCCCCGCGCCGTTGGCCACGTTGAGCCCCGCGTGGCACAGCGCCGCACCCAGGGACGACGCCCCGGGTGCCAGGTCCATGAGCCGGGTCTGGAACGCGAGGCCCAGCATCTGCGACGTGACGCCGAGCAGGAACAGCGAGGCCAGGGCGGGCACCACGGAGGAGCCGGTCAGCGCGAACAGCACCAGCGACGCCGCCGTCGCCACGAAGCCGATGATCACCGCGCGCAGCACGCCGCGGTCGGCGAGCCGCCCACCGATCTGCGTGCCCACGGTCATGCCGACGCCGAACAGGGCGAGCACCCACGGCACCGCACCGCCGGGCAGACCGGTCACGCCCGTCATGGTCGGAGCCACGTAGGTGTAGACGGCGAACATGCCGCCGAACCCGATGGCGCCCGCGGCGAACGCGAACCACAGGGGCGCGTTCCGCAGGGTCGCCAGCTCGGTACGCACGGAACGTCCCGGGCCGCCGGCGGCATCGGGGACGAGGCGCCACAGACCCAGCAGCGTGACCAGCCCGAGCGCCCCGATCAGCACGTAGGACGTGCGCCACCCGGAGACCTGGCCCACCCACGTGGACAACGGCACGCCCACGACGTTCGCGATGGTCAGGCCGGTCATCATCATCGCGACGGCCCGCCCCCGCTGGGCCGGGCCCGCGACGGCGGCACCCACGGCCGCGCCGACGCCGAAGAACGCCCCGTGGGGCAGGCCCGCGAAGAACCGCCCCACCACGAGCCAGCCGATGTCCGGCGCCGCGGCGGACAGCACGTTCGCGAGCGTGTAGGCACCCATCAGCACCAGCAGCAGCCGCTTGCGCGACATCCGGGCAGCGGCCACGGTCAGCAGCGGCGCCCCGACGACGACGCCGAGCGCGTACGCCGTGATGGTGTGCCCCACCTGCGGGTCGGTCGCGCCCAGGTCCGCGCCGACGTCGGGCAGCAGCCCCATCGCGGCGAACTCGGTGGTACCGATCGTGAACCCACCGACGGCCAGCGCGACGAGCGCGGGGGCCGCCTTGCGCATCGAGCCCGCGCCGGCCACCTCGTCGGGGGCGTGCTGGGGTGAGCTGGTCGCCATGGGGGTCTCCAGGAGTGTCGTATCGATTCGGGTGACCGTCGGCGACACCGGCGACGAACGAAGGGGAACGGGAGGAGACTACCTCTGCGCGACCCACACGCGGGACGCCGCCAGCAGGCCGAGATCAGCGACCCGCTCGGCCGGACCGGGCAGTGCGCCGGACGCCGGGACGTCGCCGTCCGGCCCCGGACCGTCCGCCGGACAGGTCCAGGACACGGCGACCGTGCCCGCGAACTCGCGCCGCGTCGTGACCTCGACCTGCATGTCCAGGTCCAGGCCGAGCTCCGCGAGATAGCGCAGCGCCTCCGGATCCGCGTCCGAGATGCGCACCACCGTGCCGATGTCGCCCGCGTGCATGGACGACAGCGGCACCGCGTCCGGCCGCACGACCGTTCCGTCGGCCGCCGGGATCGGGTCGCCGTGCGGGTCGCGCGAAGGATTCCCCAGGCGCTCCGCCATCCGCTCGACGAAAACGTCTGAGACCGCGTGCTCCAGCACCTCGGCCTCGTCGTGCACCTCGTCCCAGCCGTACCCGAGCTGGTCGACCAGGAACGTCTCCAGGAGCCGGTGCCTGCGCACCATCATGAGCGCGAGCCGGCGGCCGTCGTCCGTCAGCCGGATCGCGCCGTACCGCTCGTGCTCCAGCAGACCCTGCCCGGACAGGCGGCGCACCGTCTCCGACACGGTGGACGCCCCCACCCCCAGCCGGTCGGCGAGATGCTTGGTGGTCACCTTCTCGTCCGACCACTCCTGGGCGGACCACACCGCCTTCAGGTAGTCCTGGGCGACGGGCGTCAGCTCGGCCGGGTCGGTAGCGATCTCCACGCCCCCGAGCCTAGTTGTCGGTCGGCGACGACGACGGCACCGGACCGGTGCCGGACGTCACACCGTCCGCGGCATCACCCGGAACCTCGTCGGGCAGGGGAACCGGCGGCGGGATCGGCTGCCGCTCGCTCACCGACGCCTCGCCCTTCGGCGTGACCTCGACGAGCTGCCAGTCCACGAACCGGCGCCGCTCCGGGTCGAACCGCAGCACCGTCATCTCCGAGGAGTCGCGCAGCGGTCCCACCGACGTGTTGCCCTTCGTGGCACCGCCGGTGCTCGCGTTCACGTACCGCACGCCGTACCCGACGACGTCCGGCCCGATCCGCTTGTGCATGTGCCCCGAGATCTGGAACGGCACGCAACCCGACTCCAGCGCCGCGTCACCGACGGCCGGCTGGTGGATGAGCAGCAGGTCGACGCGCTCCTCGCCGGTGTACCCGCCCAGCCCTGGCTCCCCGGCGGCCTCGCACGCCACGTCCCGCAGGCGCTCGCCTGCCTCCTCCGGCGTCTCCTCGCGGGCGATCACCGTGCCGCTGCCGATCCGCGTCTCCAGCGGGTCCCGGTCCCCCAGGATCCGCACCCCCTCGACCTCGACGACGTCTCCGTCGAGCACGATCTGGCCGTTCGCCAGCTCCGTCGCCGTGGTCAGGCGGGAGTCGTGGTTGCCGTCCGAGACCACGAACGGGACACCGTCGGGCACGGCCGACGCGAACGAGTCGACACAGACGGACTCCACACTCGTACCGTTGATGGTGGTGTCCCCGGCGTTGAGCATGGCGTCGGGCCCGACCTTCGCGGCGAGGTCCCGGATGAGGGGCGTCATCCCCGTGTTGCAGTGCAGGTCGGAGACCAGGAAGAGCGTCACGTAGTCGGTGCTCTCGGGGCTGTCGGACGCCGTGGGGCCCTGCTCGCCCTCCGCGGCCTCCTGCTCGGCCACCCGCGCGTCCCAGGCCTCGTTCAGCTTCTCCCGCGCTCCGGCGTAGAACACCTCGTTGGCCTGGTACGTCTCCACCAGCTGGCCGCTGTACGTGTCGATGACACCGGCCAGCCGGCCCGTGATGCGCGCCCCCTCCAGGGCGGTCCCCTCGAACACGGGCGAGGCGGGCAACGAGGCCCGCTCGTCGGGCCCTGAGCTCGACGTGGCGGTGCTGGCCACCAGCACGGCGACGAGCACCACGCCGGTGATCTCCCAGGTGCGCGGCACCAGCATCCGGGCAAGGTCCCGCCGTCGGGCGGCGCCCAGCAGGGCCCGCAGACCGAAACCGGCCGCGACCAGCACCAGGGCGGCCGTGCCCGCGCCGCGCGCCGCGTCCCAGACGAGCGCCCATGCCACGGTACGCACCGTCTGCTGCGGGGTGTCGAAGAACTGGAGGTAGCCGTCGAGGTCGCCGGCGAGCGCGTCGAAGCTCGCCGTGTCCACGGCCGAGAGATCGGCGGGGATCTCGTGCACGGTGATCCGCACGCCGAGGTTGAACGGCAGCGGGGAGTCCGTCACGACGGTGCCGAGCGGACCGAGGTCGGCGAGCAGCCTGTCGTTCGCGGTGACCCCGTACGTGGCCTCGTGCGGGCCGAGGCTGAGGTCTGCCTTGGCGGTCGTGATCCCGAACGTCAGGCACACGACGGCTGCGGCCACACCGGCGAGGGTCCAGCGCAGCCAACGGGGCGGGTTCGTGCGGCTCATCGGCCCTACCTTTTCATGGGCGGCGGCCGCTGCGTGCCGCCGCTCCGGGTGGTGGGCTCGGTGGGTCGGGTGGGCTGGGCGCGGGGGTCCGGCGATCCGGCGGGCTGGTGGGCTGGTGGGTCGGCGGTCCGGCGGGTCTGGCGGGCTGTGGGGTCGGTCGCGCTCGGTCATCCGGCACCGGGCGCGCCGAACCGCAACATAACGACGACCCCGGACGCCGAACCGCAGAGAACACGTCACCAACCGCCCGTTGAGACATGCAACGTTCGGCTCGACGGCCAGGTCCACGCTTAACGTGCGGCTCGGCGACCGGTCCCGTTGCTGGCTGTGCCGAACCGCAGGCTGCGAGTCGATGAGCCGGCACCATGCGCGCCGAACCGCAACATAACGACGACCCCGGACGCCGAACCGCAGAGAACACGTCACCAACCGCCCGTTGAGACATGCAACGTTCGGCTCGGCGACCAGGTCCACACTTAACCTGCGGCTCGACCCAGGCTCGACCCCAGGCTCGACCCCAGGCTCGACCCCAGGCTCAGACATCCAACTTGCGGCTCGACGGCCCGGCGGCTCGGCGCTCGGCGCCAGGACCGGCACGATGGCCCGGTGTTCGCCCTCGAGTCGGTCTGGCGCCCGGCCGCACCCGTGGCGCAGGTGTGGCCCCTGCTCGCCGACCCCCGGTTCACCTGGCCGGACTGGTGGCCCGGGCTGACCGCCGCCGCGACCCACTCCGTCGTCGGACCGGACGGTCTGGCCGCACCCGGGACGTGGGCGCACCTCCGCGTCCGCAGCCCGCTCGGGTACGCATTGCGGTTCCGGCTCGACCTGGTGCGCACGACGGCGCCGTCCGACGGCGAGCCCGGCCGCGCGGGCCTGGACGTCTCGGGCGACCTGTCGGGCCGCGCCGACGTGACGGTGTCCGCGACGGCTACCCCCGGCGCCACCGAGGTAACGCTCCTCTGGCAGGTGTCCCCCGTACCTGTCTGGTTCCGCGCCGCTGCCCGAATCAGCCCCGGACCGCTGGCGCGCGCGCACGCACACGTGATGCGGGCGGGCGAACGCGGCCTGGCGGCCCGACTGGCCACGTAGCATCTGACGGCACGGCTGCCACGAAGCCCCGCCAGCCCCGAGCCGACCGGACGGGGCCGGTCAGCCCGCCTTCTGGGACTTCGACTTCGGCTTCGACCTCGGCTTCGACCGCGACTCGGACTTCGAACCGGACTTCGACTTCGACTCCGCGACGCTGCGCTTGAGCGCTTCCATGAGGTCGACCACCTCCGCGCCCTCGCCCTCCTCCTCGGCCGCCTCGCCGAACGTCGCCGCCGTGTCGACGGTCTCGCCCGCCTCGAGCTTCGCCTCGACGAGCTTGCGCAGCTGCACCTGGTACTCGTCCTCGTAGTCCTCGGGCGTGAAGTCGGCCTCGAAGCTGCTGACGAGCTGCGCCGACATCGTGAGCTCCTTGTCGGAGATCTTCGCGGGCTCGTCGAGGGACGGAAAGGCTGCCTCACGCACCTCGTCGGCCCAGAGGAGGGTCTGCAGCACCAGCACCTCGTCCCGCACCCGCAGGGCGGCCAGCCGGGTGCGCTGGCGCAGGGCGAACTTCACGATCGCCGTGCGGTCCGTCTCCTCCAGCGTGCGACGCAGCAGCACGTAGGCCTTCGTGGACTTGGAGTCAGGCTCGAGGTAGTAGGTCCGGTCGAACATGATCGGGTCGATCTGCTCGCTGGGCACGAACTCCACCACCGAGATCTCGCGGTCCCGTTCGGCCGGGAGATCGGCGAGGTCCTTCTTGGTGAGCACCACGGTGCGCTCGCCGTCGTCGTAGGCGCGGTCGATGTGCTCGTACGGCACCACTTCGCCGTCGATCTCGCACACGCGCTTGTATCGGATGCGTCCACCGTCGGCGTCGTGTACCTGGTGCAGCGAGACGTCATGGTCCTCGGTCGCGCTGTACAGCTTGACCGGAACGTTGACGAGGCCGAAGGTCACGGCGCCCTTCCAGATCGCCCTCATCCTTCTATAGTGCGCCCCAAGCGCACTACATGCCCAGGTTTCGGTCTGGACCGACGTCGGAGGCCGGTGTCAGAGGCCGGAGCGGTCCAGCTTGGCGCAGAGCTCGGCGTTGGAGGGTTCCACGAGGTGCTCCCCGTCGGGGAACACCAGGACCGGGATGGTCTTTCGCCCGGTCAGCGCCTCGGCCTCGTCCGCTCGGGCCGGCTGCGCGGCGAGGTCCACGTACACGTAGCTCACGCGGCGCACGTCCAGCACCGCCTTGCTGCGGCGACAGTCACGGCACCACTCGGCGCCGTAGACGGTGAGCTGCTCAGGGCGGGCGATCGACGAGGTATCGCCGGCAGTCGCCCGGGGCGCTGCGAACACGTCGATCGCGAGGTCATCCGAAATCACTCGCCGGAGCCTAGCGGAGATCCCGCAGCCGTCACGACCACGAGGCACGTGATCTCGCTGACCCTGGGCGAGGTGCCCCGACCGACGGCACGATGGTGTGATGGCGTCCACGCAGCAGACGGTCATGGTCGACGGGCACCGCCTCCGCCTGAGCAACCTCGACAAGGTGCTCTTCCCGGCGTCGGGGACCACCAAGGGCGAGGTCCTGCACTACCTGACCCAGGTCGCTCCCGTGCTGCTGCCCCACGCCGCCAACCGGCCCGCCACGCGCAAGCGGTGGCCCGACGGCACGGGCGGGCAGATGTTCTTCCAGAAGAACCTCGACGCCTCCACCCCCGACTGGGTCAAGCGACGGTCGATCCAGCACAAGACCTCGGCCAACGACTACGTGCTGGTCAACGACCTCGCGACCCTGACCTGGCTGGGCCAGACGGCGACCCTCGAGCTGCACACCCCGCAGTGGCAGTTCGGCCGTACGGGGGCCCGCCTCGACCCCGACCGCCTGGTGCTCGATCTCGACCCCGGTCCCGGCGCGGGCCTGGCCGAGTGCGTACAGGTCGCCCGGTGGGCACGAGAGATCCTCCAGGGCATGGGCCTGGACCCGTATCCCGTGACGTCGGGCTCCAAGGGCATCCACCTGTACGCGGCGCTCGGCAAGGCGCAGGACACCCGCCTCGACTCCGACGCCGTCTCCGCCGTCGCGCACGAGCTCGCCCGCTACCTTGAGTCCGAGCACCCCGACCTCGTCGTCAGCGACATGAGCAAGAGCCTGCGCACGGGAAAGGTGCTGGTCGACTGGTCGCAGAACAACGGCAACAAGACCACCATCGCGCCCTACTCCCTCCGGGGCCGCGACCGGCCGTGGGTCGCGGCGCCCCGCACCTGGGCAGAGCTCGACGACCCGGAGCTCGCCCAGCTCACGCCGGACGAGGTCGTCGCCCGGGTCGAGGCCGACGGCGACCTCCTCGCCCCCCTCCTCGAGGGCCATCTCTCCGCACTGGAGCCGACGCCGGAGCGCCTGGCCACCTTCGAGAAGCTGGAGACCTACCGGGCCAAGCGCGACCCCGCCAAGACCCCCGAACCGTTCGGACCCGAGTCGGACGCCGCACCGGGCGCCGCACCCGGCTTCGTCATCCAGGAGCACCACGCCCGCCGCCTCCACTGGGACTTCCGCCTGGAGCACGACGGCGTGCTCGTCAGCTGGGCGCTCCCGCGCGGCGAACCGACCGACCCCGCCAAGAACCACCTGGCCGTGCAGACCGAGGACCACCCGCTGGAGTACGGCTCGTTCGAGGGCACCATCCCGAGCGGGGAGTACGGGGCCGGCGAGGTCACCATCTGGGACTCCGGCACCTACGAGCTCGAGAAGTGGCGGGACGACGAGGTGATCGTCACCCTCCGCTCCGCCGAGCGCGGCGCCCGGCGTCTGGCCCTGATCCGCACGGGCGGCCGCGACGGCGACGCGGAGAACAACTGGCTGATCCACCTGACGAAGGCCCAGCCGGGCGCGCCCGCGAGCGGTGGATCGTCGCCCGCCCGCAAGGCGCCGTCCCGGCGAGAGCCCAGCGCCCGGCCGCAACGCGCACGGCGCCCCATGCTTGCCACCACCGCGGCGCCCGGCGAGCTGATCCAGCCCGACGACTGGATGTTCGAGATGAAGTGGGACGGGTTCCGCGCCCTCGCCCACGTCCCGGACCCCGATACGGTGCGCCTGGTCAGCCGCTCCGGCCAGGACCTCACAGTCACCTTCCCCGAGCTGGTCGCGCTCGCCGGCCAGGTGGACCCAGCCCGGCTGCCCGTCGTGCTCGACGGCGAGATCGTCGCCCTCGACCGCGACGGCCGCCCCGACTTCCGCCGGCTGCAGCAGCGCGCCAACCTCCGCAAGGAGCGCGACGTCGCACGCGCCCGGGCCCGCGTCCAGGTGGACCTCATGCTCTTCGACGTCCTGCAGGCCGAGGGCGACAGCGTCACCGAGCGCCCCTACACCGAACGGCGCGAGCTGCTGGAGACCCTCCTCACCGCCCACGCCCCGATCCACCTCCCGCCGGCGTTCGACGGAGACCTGGACGCCGCCATGCACACGTCGCGCACGCTGCGGCTCGAGGGCGTGGTCGCCAAGCGCCGCACCTCCACCTACGCCGAACGGCGCTCGAGGGAGTGGCTCAAGCTCAAGCACAGCGCGATGCAGGAGGTGGTGATCGTGGGCTGGCGCCCGGGCCGGGCGAACGCCTCCGTGATGGGCTCGCTGCTCATGGCCGTACCCGACGACGGCGAGACGGGGGACGGCCTGCGCTACGTGGGGCGGGTCGGTACGGGCTTCACCGAGCGCGAGCGCCGGGAGATCACCGCCCGGCTGCAGAGCATGGAGCGCAAGACGCCCGGCGTGCTCGGGGTCCCGGCGGAGGACGCGTCGGACGCTCGCTGGGTGACGCCGAAGCTGGTGGGCGAGGTGACGTACGCCGACTGGGCCGAGGGCAGCGGCAAGGCATCCGGCGAGCGGCGGATGCGGCACTCCGTGTGGCGCGGCTGGCGTCCGGACAAGTCGCCGGAGGACGTCGAGGTCGAGGCGCCGGGTCAGGGCTGAGGCCGACGCCACCGCCTCCCGTGCGGCGCGGGCCGCGCCGTGGTCGCTTGGCACACTTTTACAGCATTACTCCCCTTTCGCGCAGCGCCGTCGTACGGTGTTGTGCGACGGACGGAGGACATAGATGTTCAGACACCCCCAGCGTCTGGCCGCCCCGACGGCCATCCTTGCCGCGCTCACGCTCGCGGCCGTCCCGGCGACAGCCGTCGCCGCACCAGGAGCGACCCCCAGCAGCTCCCCCGCGCAGCAGCTCGCCCACGGTCTGCGCGACCCTTTTCCACAGATCGAGCTCCCGGACCGGATCGACCTGCCCGACGCCTTCCAGCCCGAGGGCATCACGACCGCCGGCCCGTTCGCGTGGTTCGGCTCGCTCGCCGACGGCGACATCTACCGTGCCGATCTCCTGACCGGCGAGGGCGAGGTGATCAGCCAGGGCCCCGGTACGCCGTCGGTGGGGCTCACCGTGGACGTGCGGGACCGCCTGTTCGTCTCCGGTGGCACCGGGGGCGACGCTCGCGTCGTCGACGGGCGCACGGGTGAGGTGCTCGCGACGTACGACCTCGGCGGTGGCTTCGTGAACGACGTCGTCGTGACGAAGGACTACGCCTACTTCACCGACTCCCAGCGTCCGGTGATCCACCGGCTGCACCTGGGCCCGGGCGGCAGGCTCACCGACACGTTCGACCAGCTGGCGCTGCACGGCGAATGGGAGCAGGTCGACGGGTTCAACGCCAACGGCATCGCGACGTCGCCCGACGGCAAGTCCCTGCTGGTCGTGAACTCGACGACCGGTCGCCTCTTCCGGGTGGACCCGGACAACGGCCATGCCCACCAGGTGGACCTCGGCGACGACAGCCTCGCGAACGGCGACGGCATGCTGCGGACCGGGCGCACGCTCTACGTCGCCCAGAACACCCGCAACCAGGTGGCGACCGTACGGCTCGACCGCGCGGCGTCAACCGGGCGGGTCGTCGAGACCCGGACCAGCGACGACTTCGACACGCCCACCACCATCGCCCGCTTCGCCGGTGCGCTGTACCTGCCCAACGCCAGGTTCACCACGGTGCCGGAGGACGACACCGAGTACTGGGTCACGCGCCTGCCGTTGCACTGACGGGCATCCCGCTGACGGGTGTCTTGTCGCGCCGGAGGATCCCGCCCACCTGGCGGTCGCGGAATACCTGCGTCCGCCAGGTGGGTTGTCGCTGGCATGCGAGCCATCACGTATTCGACGTTCGGCGGCGCCGACGTCCTCGAGCTGACCGAGCAGCCGGACCCGCACATCGGCCCGGACACACTGCTGGTGCGAGTCAGGGCCGCCTCGGTCAACCCGGTCGACTGGAAGGTCCGGCAGGGCTACCTGGCGGGCCTGATCGACACGGTGTTCCCGGCGATCCCCGGCTGGGACGTCGCGGGTGTCGTCGAGCAGGTGGGGCTGGACACCCCTGAGTTCGAGGTCGGCGACGAGGTGTACGGGTACGTGCGCAAGGACACGGTGCAGGGCGGCACGTTCGCCGAGCTCGTCGCCGCACCCGTGCGCACCCTGGCCCGCAAGCCGCCGTCCCTGAGCTTTGAGGAGGCCGCGGCGGTCCCGCTCGCCGGTCTGACCGCCTATCAGACGATCCAGCGGGCCGGGGTCGAGGCTGGACAGACCGTGCTGGTGCACGCCGCGGCCGGCGGCGTCGGAGCGTTCGGCGTGCAGCTCGCCACGGCGCTGGGCGCGCGCGTCATCGGCACCGCGAGCGAGGGCAACCACGAGTTCCTGCGCGGGCTCGGCGCCGAGCCCGTGACCTACGGCGACGGCCTGGTCGACCGGGTCCGCGCGCTGGCGCCCGACGGCATCGACGTCGCCCTCGACTTCGCCGGCGGCGGCGCCGTCGCCGCCAGCGCCGAGCTCCTGGCCGACGGCGGCACCATCGCCTCGATCGCCGACGCCACCGCCCGCAGCGAGCACGGCGGGCACAGCATCTGGGCGCGCCCCTCCACCGCCGACCTCGACGCGCTCACGGCGCTGTTCGCCGCCGGCAAGCTGTCGGTCGAGCTCGCTCAGGTCTTCGACCTGGCCGACGCCGCGGACGCGCACCGGGCCAGCGAGACCGGGCACACCCGCGGCAAGATCGTCGTCCGCGTATAGGTCTCCTTGCCCGACGCGGGTGGTCGGTAGAACGTCAGGTGATCGGCATCCCGAGTTGCCGATCACCTGACGTTCTACCGACCACGCAGGGCCGCGCCGGCCCTCAGCCGTACACCGGCGGGTAGCCGACGGTGCCACGCAGCGTGGGATCCGCCGGATCGTAGGCCGGGAGCAGGTACACCTGGGCCGCCTCGGGAGGAGCCCAGTCCGGCAGGCGCATCTCGATCCCGTGGTCCCGAGCCGGACGGAAGCCGAGCGAGCCGTAGTACTTCGGGCTGCCCTCCAGGACCACCAGCGGTTCGCCGGCCTGCTCAGCACCCGCCAGGGCCGCCCGCACCAGGGCCGCGCCGATCCCCCGGCGCTGGTGCCCCGGGCTGACCGCGAGTGGTGTGAGCATCGCCGCCGGACGCTCGCCCGCGTCACCGGTCAGGGTGCAGCCGTCGATCATGACGCAGCCGACCACCTCGTCGCCCGACACCGCGACCAGCGCCGTCGCCGGGCGGTAGGTCCAGGACGCCCGGATGCGGTCCACGCCGTCGGCCACCTCGTCGTCGCCGAAAGCAGCGACCAGCACCTGCCGGATCGCGTCGAAGTCCTCCGGCCGTTCGGGCCGGACCTGCCAGCCGGTCACGCCGGGGCGTCCTCGGACGCAGCCTGCTCCGCGACCTCGGCCTGCGAGCGGAGGATGCAGAACTCGTTCCCCTCCGGGTCGGCGAACACCACCCAGCCGGAGCCGGGGCCGTACTTCCCGCGCCGATCGGCCAGCACCGTGGCACCGTGCGCGATCACGCGCTCGATCTCCGTGTCGCGCAGGTCGGCGCGCGGACGCAGGTCGAGGTGCAGCCGGTTCTTCGTCGTCTTGCCCTCCGGCACCTCGATGAAGAGGACGTTCACGCCCGCGCCGTCAGGGTCGGTGATCATGCACTCGTCATGGCCGGGCAGGTTCGGGTCGCCCGGCACGTCCACATATCCGAGGACGGGCTTCCACCACTCGGAAAGGGAGTACGCGTCGGAGCAGTCGATGGTGAGGTGCGAGATGAAGGCAGCCATCTTCGGACCCTGACACACCCGACCCGCCACCTCAACGATTTTCTCCGCCGCGGGACTCTCTTCCCGAGTGGTCGGTAGAACGTCAGGTGATCGGCCGCTCGGGCTACCGATCACCTGACGTTCTACCGACCACTCGACCTACCGACCGGGCCGGCCGGGCCGGCGGGGCCCGCGGGGCCGGTGGGGTGGGGGTGGGAGGAGACGGAGCGGGGTCAGGGCTGCACGCACGTCTTCCGGTATGTGGCGGAGCACCCGGGCGAGAGCTGGGCCCGCACCGTCCGACGCCGTCACGCGAACGATCCCCCAGCGTTCCTCCCGGAGATGGTCCTCGCGACGCTTCTCGTCGAACAGCGCACGGCCCGCATCGTGGCGAGGTCCCAGCGCCCCGGCGACGTACTTCACCCGCCCGTCGAACTCGGCCAGCAGCCGGAACGCCTCCCAGCCCAGGTCCGCCCGGAACTCGCCGTGCGGGGTGCGCACCCGCAGCTGTGTGGTCGGTCGCGGCAGCCCGGCTCGCAGGACCAGGTAGCGCAGCCAGGTCTCCCACGCCGACTCCGCTCCCGGGTCCGCCAGGTCGAGCACCAGGAGCGCCCGACGGCGGCCCCGTACGTCCCGCATCCCCGCCACGATCTCGCGAGCAGATCCAGCATCCATACCGAGGGCCAGCGCGTGGTCCACGATGACGAGCGCGAGCAACGGGTGCAGCGAGACGCAGCAATCCGCGACGGTGCGCGCCAGGCTGGTCACCGGCACACCGGCCACGCTGGTCCACTCGTGATCTGGGAGCGACAGACGGTGCCGCGCGATATCGGGGGCGGATGCCGACGAGGCCCGGTACGCCTGGATGACGTGGACGCGATCGGGCAGCCGCCACAGGCGCAGCCCGTGCAGCACGGCGGCCGACTCGTGGCTCACCACGGCACGGCGGAGCTGGGAGCTCACAGCGAGGACACGTGCGACCGCGCGGTCCCTGGCGTCCTGGTACGGGTCACCGGTCCCGTCCCGCCGAGCGCGGTAGGCACCTCGGCGGATCCTCTCCATCCTCTGGTCCCGCACGGCGCGGCGCAGCGCCTCGCGATCGTGCTCGCGGGCCAGGACTATCTCCGTGTCGTTCACAGAGCGAGGTTCGCTCAGATCCGGACCGGCGTGCCGCCTCCGATGCGCTGGCTGTGCACAACACGCCGAAACCAGGCCCTGTGGTCGCGCTAGTTCCCGCGCGACGCCTGCAGCCCGGCCCAGTACTACGGCCCAGGGCCGGGTGGTCGGTAGAACGTCAGGTGATCGGTAGCCCGAGCGGCCGATCACCTGACGTTCTACCGACCACCCGGTTCCCGGCCCCCAGGGCGGGTCAGCCCGGCGCGGAGCGGCCCTGGCGCCAGTAGCCCACGAAGTCCACGTACGCCTTGGGCACACCGCGCTCGTTGACCAGGTGCCGTCGCGCGCCGGTCGCCAGCGACGACTCGCCGACCGCGAACGCGTACACCTCGGTGCCCAGACGGGCAAGGTCCAGGCCGCGCAGCTCCGCGAGCGCCGCCTCGCCCAGGACGGCCCCCGCAGCGTCCCCGGCGGCGCCGCCCTCGCCGGCCCCCGGGTCGCCGTCGGACCGGACCACCCAGCGTCGCTCGACGCCGGGCGGCGTCCGGAACTCCTGCTTGTCCGCGGCCGTGGGGACCTCGATGACGGCGATGCCGCGGGCGTCGTCGGGGAGGGACTCACAGATGCCCGCGACGGCGGGCAGCCCGGACTCGTCGGCGACCAGGAGCGTCCAGTCGTGCGCGTGCCGCGGGTTGTAGGTGACGCCCTGGTCGAGGATGCCCACCCGCATACCCGGGTGCGCCTCCTGGGCGAAGCCGGCGCCGGGCCCGGCCGCCGTGGGGTGGTCGTCGGGGCCGGCGTGGAGCACGAAGTCGACGTCGATCTCGTTCAGGTCGGGTCGTGCGGCGCGGACGGTGTAGTTGCGCACCCAGGGCCGCCGGGCCTTCGGCGTGGTGAGGTACTCGGCGTACCAGAGCCCGGACGTGCGCGTCGGCAGGCGCAGCATGTCCTGACCCGCCCGGGGCAGGAAGAGGCGGAACCACTGGTCGTAGCCGGCCGGCGTGAGCTGGGCGAGCTCGTCACCACCGAGGGTCACCCGCATCATGCTCGGCGTGATGCGCTTGGTGTTGACGACGTCGGCCATCACGACGTGCGGGTCGACGGCTCGGCGTCCCTTGAATCCCATGCACTGAGGTTAGGCACACCTAACTAGGTTTGACCAGGGTCTGCTCCGGATCGGCCCGGCTCGTGTTGCGGATGCCGACCAGGGACAGCAGCCCCCCGACCACCAGGAGGGCCGCGGTCACCAGGAGGGCACGGTGGAACGAGGCGACGTCGAGCACCCCACCGGTGATGATGCCCGCGAACGCCACCGTCACCAGGCCGGCCACCCGCGCGACGGCGTTGTTCACCGCCGAGCCGATGCCCGCGTCCTGGGTGGGGACGGCCCCCAGGATGGCCGCCGTCAGGGGCGCCACCGTGATCGCGAGGCCGAGCCCGAACACGAGCTGACCGGGCAGCACCTGCGTGGGGTAGAAGGCGGTCTCGTCGATCGCGAGCATGAGCAGGTACCCGGCCCCGGCCACGAGGGGGCCCACCGTCATGAACAGCCGCGGCCCGTACCGGCCGGCGAGCGTGCCGAACCAGGCGGACAGCAGGATCATCGCGAACGTCGTGGGCAGCTGCGCCACCCCGGACCACGTCGCGGAATACCCGGCGACCTGCTGCAGGAACAGCGTGAGCACGAACCCGCCGAGCGAGAGCGCCCCGTAGATCGCGGTGGTGGCCAGGTTGCCCCACGCGAAGTTGCGCGCCCGGAACAGGCGCATCGGCAGCATCGGGTCGGCCGCCCGCCGCTGGTAGAGCACGAAGGCCACCAGCATCGCGGCGCCCGCGACCACGGGCACCAGCACACCGAGCGAGGTCCACCCGAGCCGCTCCCCCTCGATGAGGCCGAACACGACGCCCGCCAGACCGAACGCGGCCAGCACGGCACCCGGCACGTCCACCCGGCGTCCCGGCTCCCCCGGCGCCGCCGGTACCCCGCGCAGCAGCCAGAGGGTCACGGCGATGACGGGCACGTTGATCCAGAACACCCAGCGCCAGGACACGAAGTCGACGAGCATGCCCCCGACGAACGGGCCGACGATCATCGCGGCCGTCGTCCACGACGTCCACCGGCCGATGGCGCGGGCCTGCGCCTCGCCGCTGAACGTCGCCACGATCAGGGCAAGGGAGCTCGGCACCAGCAGGGCACCTGCCACCCCCTGGAGCGCACGCGCGATGACGAGGACGGGCCCGGTCGGCGCGAGCGCGCACAGCACCGAGGCCGCCGCGAACCCGACGAGCCCGACCGCCAGCACCCGACGGCGGCCGTACACGTCGGACACCGAGCCGGCCACGAGCATGAGGGCGCCGAGCGTCACCAGGTACGCGTCGACCACCCACTGCTGCAGGGCCAGCCCTTCCACGCCGGGCCCGCCGAGCTCCCGCGCGATCGCCGGCAGCGCGACGCTCACGACCGTCCCGTCGAGGAACGACACGAACGAGCCGAGCACGGCGACGAGGAGCACCCGTCTCTGGAGCGTGGTCACGGGCCACACGCTATGCCCAGCCACCGACACCCGCCCCGTCGCCGGCCGGCGACTTCGTCCGGCGCCGGATGTCGGGCACGATCACGTCATGGACCTGACGATCCGGCCCGCGACCCCCGACGACGCCGCGGCGTGCGCCGACATCTACGGCCACTACGTGCGCCACACCCACATCAGCTTCGAGTCGGACCCACCGAGCGGCGCGGAGATGGCGCGGCGCATCGCGAGCTGCTCGGCCCGGCACGCATGGCTCGTCGCGCAGGAGACCGAGGGCGGGGACGTCGTCGGCTTCGCCTACGGCGCGCCGTACTCCCCGCGCGAGGCCTACCGGTGGTCGGTCGAGACCAGCGTCTACCTGGAGGCCGGCCGACGGCGGACGGGGGCCGGCCGGGCGCTGTACGAGGCGCTCTTCGAGCGTCTCGCCGAGCGGGGGTACCGCCGGCTCGTGGCAGGCCTGGCCCTCCCGAACGACGCCAGCCTCGGCCTGCACACGGCGCTGGGCTTCGAGGTGGTGGGCACCCTGCGCGCGATCGGCTGGAAGCACGGGCAGTGGCACGACGTCATGCGCCTGCAGAAGGATCTCGCACCCCACCTCGACGGCGCGCCGCCCACGGCCCGGCCCACCCTGCCATGAGCGGCCAGGCGCCACGGGCGGGCGCCTGAACTACCTGCTCAGGGCACCGTCGTCAAGCCCGCGCTGCGATCATCGCGCACCGGCCGTTCGCGGCAGGATCCGTCCATGGACAGCACCGTCCGCGTCGCGACACCAGACGACGCCGCAGCCTGCGCCGCGATCTACGCCCCCTTCGTCGCCGACTCGGCAGCGACCTTCGAGACGAGCCCGCCGGACTCCCGCGAGATGACCCGCCGCATCGAGCGGTTCTTCGGCCGGGAGACGTGGTTGGTGCTCGAGACGGCGGGTGCCGTGGCCGGCTTCGCCTACGCCAAGCCGTTCGCGGACCGTCCGACGTTCCGCTGGACACTTGAGACCAACGTGTACGTCGCCGCCGACCACCAGCGGCGGGGAGGCGGTCGCGCCCTCTACGACACGCTCCTGGCACGGCTCGCACACCGCGGGTACCACCGCGCCGTCGCGAGCATCGTGCTGCCGAACGACCCGGCGATCGCCCTGCACGAGGCGGCCGGCTTCCACCGCGCGGGCGCCTTCGAGAAGATCGGCTGGAAGCTGGGCCAGTGGCACGACGCCGTGCTCTTCCAGCGCGACCTCGTGTCCGACGACGGCATCACCCCCGGCGACCGCACGGCCGACGCCGAGCTGCCCGGCCTGCTCACGCCCGAACCGCTCGAGGTCACCCGCACGCCGCTGCTCCGGCCCCACCCCGCCGAGGACCTGGTCGCCTACTTCGGCGACTGAGCCGGAGGCGCAGCGCAGGGTGCGGGCCGAGGGACGAGGCACACGCCCGGAGCGGAGCCGCAGGCTCAGGCGCCACGAACGGAGCCTGAGCCGGAGCCGAGCGGCTGCCACCACTGCCGCCCCTGACCCCTCCCGCCGCACCCGGACGTTCTAAGGTCGCCTGCATGAGTATTACCGTGCGCCCCGTCGAGTACGCCGACCAGCCCGACTACACCCGCCTCGGCGGCGAGGCGTTCGGGGTGCCCGAGGGCGGACGTCCCCTGCCGACCCGCGAGGAGTGGGCAGCCTCGGGCTTTCGCGAGTGGGGCGCGTTCGACAGCGACGGCATGGCCGCGCGCCTGCGGGTGTACGGGTTCACGTCGTGGTTCCACGGTGCCCGTGTCGCGACGGCGGGCGTCGCCGGGGTCGCCGTCGAACCGGAGCGTCGCGGCTCCGGCCACCTCGCGCGCCTGTTCGGCACGGCCCTCGACGAGGCACGCGAACGCGGTGACGCGATCTCCACGCTCTACCCGAGTGCGCCGGGCATCTACCGGCGCCTCGGGTACGAGGTGGTGGGCTCGTTCGACGACGTCGACGTGCCGCTGCAGAGCCTGAGCCGCGTGAGCGCGCCCGACGGCGTCGTCACCCGCCGGGCCGGCATCGCGGACTTCGACGCGATCACCGCCCTGCACCACACGTGGGCGTCCGCGCAGAACGGCCCGGTCTCCCGGGCGGAGAAACCGTTCTGGACCCCGCCGGAGAAGCTGTTCGCCGACTACACCGGCGTCACGCTGGCTGTCGACACCGCGGGCGAGGCGGTCGGCTTCGCGAGCTGGATCCGCGGCGAGGGGTTCACGCCCGCGACCGCCGTCATGGAGGTCGACGACCTCATCGCCCTGACGCCCGGCGCCGCCCGCGCCCTGTGGCGCACGATCGGCAGCTTCTCGACGGTGGTGGGCACGGCGCGGGTCTCGACGTCCGGCCTGGACCCCGCGTGGCTGGTGCTGCCCAGCCTGACCACGACGGTGCACTCGGCCCACCCGTACATGCTGCGGGTGCTGGACGTGGCCGCAGCCCTGGGCGGCGTGCGGTCGCCGCTCGAGGGTGCGCGCGTGCCGTTCGCGGTCCGCGGCACGCCCGACCTCGACGGTGCCTGGACGCTCACCGTGTCCGCGGGGGCCACCCACGTCGAGCGCGACACCGTCCCGCTCGAGGACGCGCACCACGAGCGTCCGGTCCTGAGCCCGAACGGGCTGGCGCTGCTGTACGCGGGGGCGCAGTCGGCGGGCAACCTGCGGTTCGCGGGCCACCTGACCGGGCCGGCCGGGCACGACGCCGTCCTGACCGCCCTCTTCTCGGGTCGACAGGTCCACGTCCGGGACTACTTCTGACCCACGCCGGTCCCGTCCGCCGGCCGGTCGGCCGTTCAGCGGGCGGGCCCATACTGGGGCACGTGAACATCCCGGTCGCCTGGTCCGTCGTCCTGATCCTCACCGCCGCGTGGAACCTGCTCATCTGGCCGCGGTTCTGGCAGCGCATCGTCGCCGACCCCCGCTCCCGGGACGCCGACGGCCGCGCGACCACGTTCCTCACCGTGCACAGCGTGCTGATCGCGGTCTCGCTCGCCCTGGCCCTGGCGGTCGGCGTGCTGGGCGTGCTCACCCTGCTCTGACCGGTGGGTTGTCACCATACCTGGAGGTAGGTATGGTGCGGGCATGAGCACGGACACGGCACGAGACCGCCTCGTCAGCGCGGCGCAGGGCCTCTTCGCCGCGCAGGGCGTCGGCGCCACCAGCCCTCGCGCGGTGCTGACGGCGTCCGGCGTCGGCCAGGGCAGCCTGTACCACCACTTCCCCACCAAGCACGACCTCGCCGTCGCCGCCGTCGGCGCCACCGTGGACCAGGCGCTCGCCCAGGCGATGCGGACCCTCGACAGCAACTCCCCCGCCATCGAACGCCTGGTCGCCTACCTCGAGCGGCCGCGCGACGCGCTGGCCGGCTGCAAGGTCGGCCGCCTCACGGCCGACGAGGCGGTGATGGACGACGAGGGCCTGCGCGACGTGCTCGACGCCTACTTCGTGCGGCTGCTCGGCGTCCTCACCGACATCTTCCGCGAGACGGGCCTGCCCGGCGACGTCGCCCGCGACCGCGCGCACGCCGCCCTCGCGATCATCCAGGGCGGGTACGTCCTGGCCCGCGCCCTGCAGGACCCGGACGCCCTGTCCGCGGCGGTACGCGGCTTCGTCGGCCTGCTCGACCAGAAGGAGCACCCATGACCTTCCGCGAGCGCCTGCGTGCGCTGCCCACGTTCGCCCGGCCCGGGCTCCCCGAGCTCGACCCGGAGGCCGCGCCGCCCACACCGCACGAGCTGTTCGTGGCCTGGATGGACGACGCGATCGACGCCGAGGTGCTCGCCGCGCACGCCGCGACACTCTCGACCGCGGACGCCGCAGGGCACGTCCACGCCCGCACGCTGCTCCTGAAGGACGTGACGGCGGACGGCTGGTGGTTCGCTTCGCAGTCGACGAGCCCGAAGGGGCACGACCTGGCGGTCAACCCGCACGCGGCCCTGACGTTCTTCTGGCCGGAGCTGGGCCGCCAGGTCAAGGTGACTGGGAGCGCGGCGCCGGCCGAGCCGGAGGCGAGCCGTGCCGACTTCCTGGCACGCCCGGACGTCTCGCGGGCCGCGGGCCTGGTCAACCACCAGAGCGAGCCGCTGGCGTCCCGGCAGGAGTACGAGCAGGCGTTCGCCGAGGCTCTGCGCGCCGTCAGTGCCGACCCCGAGCTGGTCGCCCCGGACTGGACCGCGTACGTGGTCACCCCCACGGCTGTCGAGTTCTGGCAGGCGCCCGATTCCGGTCCGCACGCCCGCCTGCTCTACCAGGCGGAGGCGGACGGCTGGACCACCGGGCTGCTCTGGCCCTGACCTTGTCGACCCCGAACCGAAACCACCGGAGGTACACCACCGTGACGAGCACCAGCACCGATCCCGTCCCGCACGCCCTCGCCGACTCGACCGCGGCGCTGGAGGCGCTGCTGCCCGCCGTCGGCCGGCTCACCGAGGCCGACCTCGCCGGGCCGTCGCCCCTGCCGGGGTGGACCCGTGGACACGTCCTGTCCCACATCGCGGGCATCGGGGGCGCGATGCTGCGGCAGACGGAGGCCGTCGAGCGCGGCGAGGTGGTGCCCGTGTACGCGAGCCAGGAGGCGCGCGAGGCCGGGATCGAGGCGGGTGCAAGGCGCACGGTCGCGGAGCACCTGGCGGTGCTCGAGCGCCTCGGTGCGGACCTCGCGGGGGCCTGGCCGGAGCCCGGCTCGCCGCTCTGGGCCGCTCCGAGCGGCTATCGCGGTGGACCGCTGTCCGGCTGCCTGCTCGCCTGGTGGCGGGAGGTCCGGATCCACGCGGTCGACGCGCTGGCGGGGACACCCGAGGCGGTCGGGTACGAGACCTGGGACGACGCCCTGTGCACCCATCTGGGCGAGTTCCTGGCGGTGCGGCTGCCCGACGGCGTGACCGTCGCCGACCTCGCCGGGGACCCGCGGGACGTCACGGCGTGGCTGGCCGGACGCGTCCCGGGGACGCCGCTGCCGGGCGACCTACCGGAGCTCGGCCCCTGGCCGTCCGCCGTGCCGGCCCGGTGACGGAGGTCACCGCCAAGAGCACGTGATTCGTGCCACAGCGCTCGTTCCGCTTTTCACAAGCCCGCTATCGTTCTTGACGTGACTTCTTACCTCCAGACAGCCCCGCGTCCCACCGAAGAGGTTGACGTCGCGCTGATCGGCGGAGGGATCATGAGCGCCACGCTCGGCGCGCTGCTCACGATCCTCGAGCCGACCTGGCGTATCGGAATCTACGAGCGCCTCGACGAGGTAGCACTCGAGTCGTCGAACCCGTGGAACAACGCGGGCACCGGCCACTCCGCGCTCTGCGAGCTGAACTACACGCCGCAGCGCAAGGACGGTTCCGTCGACATCTCCAAGGCGGTGACGATCAACGAGCAGTTCCACACCTCGCGCGAGTTCTGGAACCACCTCCTGACCGCCGGCCTGATGGAGGGCACGGACTTCATCAACGTCACGCCGCACATGACGTTCGTGCGCGGCGCCGACAACGTCGACTTCCTGCGGCGCCGCTACGAGGCGCTGAGCGTGCACCCGCTGTTCAGCGACATGGAGTTCAGCTCGGACCCGGCCGTCATCGGCAGCTGGGCACCGCTGATGACCCTGGACCGCGACACCGACGAGCCGGTCGCGGCGACGCGCGCCGCCGCCGGGACCGACGTCGACTTCGGCTCGCTCACGAAGAAGCTGGTCGACTTCGCAACCGCGCACAACACCGAGCTGCACCTGAACCACGAGGTGCGGGGCCTCAAGAAGCTGCGCGACGGCCGCTGGCGCCTCGCTCTGCGCGACCGCTCCTGGAACGCCGGCACCCGCGGCCGTACCGTCACCGCGAAGTTCGTCTTCGTCGGTGCGGGCGGCGGCGCCCTGCCGCTCCTGCAGGCGTCGGGCATCAAGGAGGCACGCGGTTACGGCGGCTTCCCGATCTCCGGCGAGTTCCTGCGCACGGACCACCCGGACCTCGTCGCCCAGCACCAGGCCAAGGTGTACGGCAAGGCCGACGTCGGCGCGCCGCCGATGTCGGTGCCCCACCTGGACACGCGCATCGTGGACGGCAAGAGCTACCTGATGTTCGGCCCGTACGCCGGGTTCAGCCCCAAGTACCTCAAGAAGGGCAAGTACCTGGGCCTGATCACGTCGCTGCGCCTGCACAACATCTTCTCGATGCTGGGCGCCGGCGTGAAGAACCTGGACCTCACGAGCTACCTGGTGGGTCAGGTCGCGGCGGCGCCGGAGACCAAGTTCCACGAGCTGCAGCGGTTCATGCCGACCGCGCAGCCCGGCGACTGGGAGAAGATCACCGCCGGCCAGCGCGTCCAGGTGATCAAGTGGGTCAAGGGCAAGGGCGGCGTGCTGGAGTTCGGCACCGAGGTCGTCGCGGCCCAGGACGGTAGCATCGCCGGTCTGCTGGGGGCCTCCCCGGGCGCCTCGACGGCCGTCTCCGCCATGACCGGGCTGCTGGAGCGCTGCTTCCCCGCCAAGTACGACGAGTGGAAGCCGCAGCTCACGTCGATGATGCCGAGCCTCGGCGGCGGCGCCGACTACGACGCCACGGAGCTCACCGGCGGTGCCGACCGGCGGGTCGCCGCGGGGGCCTGACCCCGACGCACGCCTGAACCCGACGAGCGCCTGAGCTCGACGAACTGAGGAGCGGTCGTCTCATCGGACCTGATGAGACGACCGCTCCTTTCGTTGGCACGTGCGGGCGGCGGAGCCGACGTCCGACGGCGGTCAGGCCGCCATCCGCACCGGGGGACGCCCCTCGGTACGGACCACGGCGCTCGGCCCGGCCGAGCGTCCTGCCCGGACCGTCACCAGGACGCCGGCCGACGCCGCGGCGAACGAGAACGCCCCGAAGCCGGTGGACCAGCCGTTCAGGTCGACCGTCAGGGCGAAGACCACGATCGCCGCCAGGGGCACGAGCATGCCGACGAGCACGGAGACGCGGGGCAGGCGTAGTGCCCGCGCCGTCCGCGCGACACACCAGCCGACGACGGCCCAGGTGAGCAGCGTGAGGACGGCGCCACCGTACGAGGCGAACAGCTCGCCGGCGTTGTGGGCGCCGTCGGGCGGCCCGAAGTAGAAGAGCTCGGTGGTCGCGACAAGCACCAGGAACCCCACGATCGCGACCGATCCGGTCACGAGAGAGCGTGTCAACACTCGGCCTCCGCACTGAGGGACTACACCGGACTTTCCTGGCGTACCCCTTTATACCAACTCGTTACCGCGCCATGTCAGCGCGTCACCTTCAATTCACCCACACATGACGACCGGAACGCAAAGATCGCCGGCGCTCAGCAGGGTCACAGCGCCTGCACGATGAGCTCCACCTGGTCCTTCGCATCGCCGAACAGCATCGCGGTGTTCTCGCGGAAGAACAACGGGTTCTGTACGCCCGCGTAGCCCGTCGCCATGGACCGCTTGAAGACCACCACCTCGCGAGCCTGCCACACCTCGAGCACCGGCATGCCCGCGATGGGTGACGCCGGGTCGTCCTGTGCCGCGGGGTTCACGGTGTCGTTGGCGCCGATCACCAGCACCACGTCGGTGCTGTGGAAGTCGCCGTTGATCTCGTCCATGCCGAGCACCTGGTCGTACGGGACCTTCGCCTCGGCGAGCAGCACGTTCATGTGCCCGGGCAGCCGGCCGGCGACCGGGTGGATACCGAACCGCACGGTGGTCCCGCGCGCCGTGAGCCGGGCCACGAGGTCCGCCACCGGGTACTGGGCCTTCGCCACCGCCATGCCGTACCCGGGCACGACGATCACCGACCGCGCGGCGGCCAGCCGGTCGGCCACCTCGAGCGCCGTGGTCTCGCGGTGGGTGCCCTGCTCGGCGTCGCCGCCCACGGCGGCGACTCCCGTGCCCGCACCGAACCCGCCCAGAATCACGCTCACGAACGACCGGTTCATCGCGCGGCACATGAGGTAGCTGAGGATCGCACCCGACGCGCCGACGAGGGCGCCCGTGATGATGAGCAGATCGTTGCCCAGCATGAAGCCGGCCGCGGCCGCTGCCCACCCGGAGTAGGAGTTCAGCATCGAGACGACGACGGGCATGTCACCGCCGCCGATCGCCGCCACCAGGTGCCAGCCCAGCGCCAGCGCCACCGCCGTCATGAGCAGGAGCGGGAGGAGGCCCGAGCTGCCGGCCGCGAGGAACCACCACAACAGTCCCGCGCACGTCACGACAGCGGCCAGGTTGAGCCAGTTGCGGCCCGGCAGCATCAGCGGGGACGACCTCAGCCGCGCGGACAGCTTCCCGAACGCCACCACGGAGCCGGTGAACGTCACGGCGCCGATCAACACGCCGAGGAACACCTCGACGCGGTGCACGGCTCCGCCGGACGCGGCCCCGGCGGGGTCCGTCAGGTAGGACCCGAAGCCCACGAGCACCGCCGCCGCGCCCACGAAGGAGTGCAGCAGCGCGATGAGCTCCGGCATCTGCGTCATCTCGACGGTCCGCGCCCGCCAGGTGCCCACGGCGGCGCCCACCACGAGCACCAGGAGGATCAGGCCCGCCGTCTGGCCCACGGGCCGCTCGGACCGGTCCAGCGCGAGCGCTACGGTCGCCGCCAGCGCCAGGCCCATGCCGATCATGCCGAGCAGCACGCCGCGCCGGGCGGTCTCCTGCTTCGACAGCCCGGCCAGGGACAGGACGAACAGCACCGCCGCCACGAGGTAGACGGCCTGGACCACGGACTCGACGGTCATCGGGTGCTCCCCTCGCCCAGGTCGCCCCGCCCCGCCCCAGGCTGCCCCATCCCCGACGGTCCCGCGCCAGACTCAGGAGTCACCGGAGTGACCTGTGCTCCGGACACGTTGGCCGGGCCACGGCGGAACATCCCGAGCATGCGATGGGTCACGAGGAAACCGCCGAAGATGTTGATGCTCGCCACCGCCGACGCCAGCACCGCCAGCGTCGTCACCACCGGGTCCGCGGAGCCGATCTGCAGCATCCCGCCGACCAGGATGATGCCGGAGATGGCGTTGGTCTGGGACATGAGCGGCGTGTGCAGGGCGTGGCTGACGTGCGAGATCACGTAGAACCCGACCACGACGGCGAGCGCCAGCACGGTGAAGTGCGCGGCCTGCTCGGCGGGTGACGCGGCGACGACGAGCGCGGCGAGCAGTGCGCCGACCGCCAGCAGCCCGGTCCGGGCCGTCGGCTGCGCCGGTCGCGACCCGCTCGCCGCCGGCTGGGCACCGCGCCCCGCCGGTTGCGCACCGCGCCCTGCCGGTCGAGCCGGTCCGGGGCCCGGCGCGGTCCCGGCAGGGTCTCCCGCCGGCGGCCGGGCCACCGACGAGGACACCGCCACCGGCGGTGGCGGCCACAGCACCTCGCCACCGGCGGCGACGGTCATGCCACGCACGACGGCGTCGGCCGGGTCGAGCGCGAGGTGGCCGTCCCGTGCCGGTGTGCCGAGCTGGACCAGGTTGGCGACGGCCGTGCCGAGCAGCTCCGACGTGTGCCGCGGCATGCGGTCGGGCAGGTCGGTCCAGCCGAGGACCACCACGCCGTTGGGGCTGACCACGCGCTGCCCCGGCACGGTCAGCTCGCAGTTGCCGCCGCCCGGCGCGGCGAGGTCGACGATCACGCTGCCCGGCCGCATCTGCGCGACCATCTCGGCGGTGACGGTCGTGGGCGCGGTCCCCCGCACCAGGGCCGTCGTGACGACGATGTCGGCGGCCGCCGTCTCCGCGGCGTAGACGCGCAGCGCGGCCGCCTCCTGGTCGGTCGTGAGCACCGAGGCGTACCCGTCGGCGCTGACCTGTTGCGCGGCGTCGTCCGCCCGGACGACGGTGGCGCCCATGGACTCGATCTGTTCCGCGACCTCCGGCCGCACGTCGAAGGCGCGCACCTGGGCGCCGAGGCTGCCGGCCGCGCCGATCGCGGCGAGGCCCGCCACCCCCGCGCCGATCACGAACACGTTGGCGGGCGGCGTCGTGCCGGCCGCGGTGACCTGTCCGGAGAACATGCCGCCGAACTCGCCGGCCGCCTCGACCACCGCCCGGTACCCCGCGACGTTGGACAGGGCGCTGAGCACGTCGAGCGACTGCGCGCGCGAGATGCGCGGTACGGCGTCCAGGGCCAGGGCGGTGACGCCCCGGTTGGCGAGGGCGCGGACCAGGTCGGGGCGCGACGCAGGGGCCATCTGGGCGATGAGGACCGCGCCGATCCGCAGCCCGTCCGGACCGCGCGCGCCCGGTCGCAGTCCCGCGGGCCCGGGCGCGGCCAGCACGTCGGGCGCCCGGGTGATCGCCACGACGTCGGCGGACCACGCCGCGGCGTCGGGCACGATGACGGCGCCCGCGGCCTCGTACGCGGCATCCGGAAAGCCCGCCCCCGCGCCGGCGCCGGCCGCGACGGACACGTCGTAGCCGAGGCCGACCAGCCGGGCGGTGGTCGTCGGGGTGGCGGGCACGAGCGGCCCGCCGTCGTCCGGGATACCGATGCGCATGTGCCCCTCCTCGCTCACGTGCGCAACCTACCGCCTGACCTCGCCGGACCGGACATGCCCTGCGGTCATGCCGACACCACCGGTGGCGGAAAGGTGACCGGGAGCCGTACGGGCTGACGGATCCACAGCGTCTGGTCCCAGGTGACCTCGTCCACGGGGATCCGCAGCACGACGTCGAGCCGGCGGAGGATGGTCTCGACGGCGATCCGCGCGATCACCCGTGCGGTGCGGGGCGCCGGGCAGGCATGCGGCCCGGTGCCGAACGACACGTGGGCCCGGCTGCCGACGTGGTCCCACGGGTCGCCCGTGTCCATTCTCGGGTCGGTGTTCGCGGCGTGGATCGCCAGGACGAGCGGGTCGCCCGCCGCGATGTGCTTGCCGTCCAGCACGATGTCCTGGCGGGCGAAGCGAGGCAGGGTGTTGATGGTCGGCGTGGAACGCCAGAGCACCTCGTCCATCGCGTTGTCCAGGTCGATGCGGCCCCCGTGCAGCCGGCCCGAGAACCGTGAGTCGGTGAGGGTCAGCAGCAGGGTCTGCGCCACCCAGGCGGTGAGGGTCAGGTTGCCCGAGTAGGCGACGATCAGCAGCGTGTGGGCCACCTCGGTGTCCTCGCGCATGTTCGGGTGCGCGGCCAGCGAGCTCGCGAGGTCGCGCTGCGGGCGCTTGCGCCGGACCGCCACCAGACCGCTGAGCAGGCTGTCCACCTCGACCACCGCGGCGGCCGCGTCGGTCCCGCCGCCGGCGACCCTCCGGGTCAGGTCGAAGAGGCGCTGCCCGTCCTCCGGGTCGAAGCCGATCATGTCGGCGATGACGAGGAACGGGATCACCGAGGCGTACTCGAGCATGAGGTCCGCGCGGCCGCGGTCCTCGAAGCGGTCGATGAGCAGGTTGCAGAAGGAGCGCACCTTGGCGGCGGTGATGCCCTCGGACAGCTGCTCGAACGCGTCGTCGAGCGGTTCGCGCAGGCGCTGCCGCAGTGCGCCGTCGGTGTGGTTGGCGGCGAAGCGCTGCTGGGCCGTGAAGACCGGGCGCAGGCCCGACGTCTCGGGCAGGCCGCCACGCGCGTGCCCGTTCCAGGTCTGCGGGTTGGTGGCGAAGATGTGCTCGTTGCGCATGACGTCGTAGACGAGCCGCTGACCCATCACCAGCCAGGCGGGCACACCGGGCTCCAGCTCGACGGGGGCCACCTCGCCCCACTCCCGCTCGAGCTCGTCGTAGAACTCGCGCGGGTCGGGCAGCGCCGACGCGCGCACCAGCGGCTGCAGGCGCGTGACGTCGTCGAGACGAACAGGTCTGGTCCCCCGCCAGGGCCGGTCCTGCGTGCCGCGCATGTGCATGTCATCCAGCAAGGTGGCCGGCCCTCTCGGAATGGGAGCCCGGGCGGTACCGACGGGCCACCGGCACACCGAACACTTGCCGGATATAACCGGATTCAGGTAAATTCATTGATTCGCCGTATCTGTGCATCATCATCGATCACCCAGGGTGAACCCGCCCGTGTTCCACCTGGCACCGTGACCTGGGCCAAGCCCGTGGCTACGATGTCCGCGAGGGCACACACACTGTCGCACCCTCGATCGACCCTGTCGAGACCCATCCGGACGGAACGACTGTCGGCCACCCGCCGACGAACAAGGGGGGCACGTGACTCTGGACGCGGACCGGGAACGCCCGGACGACCTGGTGCAGAGTGTGGCCCGCGCCTTTCGGGTGCTCGAGGTCGTCACCCGCTCGCCCGGCCTGCCGGTGAAGGCGATAGCCCGCCGCAGCGGCCTCAACCTCTCCACCACCTACCACCTTGTGCGCACGCTCGCCTACAAGGGCTATGTCACGCGGCTCAAGGACGGTACGTACGACGTCGGCGAGCAGGTGAGCCAGCGCTTCTACGAGCAGCTCGGCTCGCTCGGCCGCGGTCCCGACACCCGCGAGGTGCTGCGCCACCTCGCCCAGAGCACCGGCTACAGCGCCTACCTCGGGCGCATCAGCGCCGGCCGGGTGGTCGTCGTCGACTACGCGGAGGCGCCGGGATCGCCCTACCTCGAGGACCTGGAGCGCGGCCTCGACGTCTCCGCCCACGCCACCGCGCTCGGCAAGGCGCTGCTGCTCGGCATCTCCCGCCGGGAGCGCTACGAGCTGGTGGTCGACGCCGGGATGCGCAAGTTCACCGCACGCACCGCCTCCGACATCAGGTCGCTCGACGCGCAGCTGGCCCGCCTGCGGCCCGACACCGTGGTCGAGGAGCACGGCGAGTTCCGCGACGACATCACGTGCGCCGCCCACCTCGTCCCGCGCCGGGCCGGTGAGCACGCCACGTGGGCCGTCGGGCTCAGCATCCCCGGCGAGTCGGTACCCCCGCAG
Organism: Promicromonospora aerolata; assembly: GCF_042682255.1. Classification (NCBI taxonomy): domain Bacteria; kingdom Bacillati; phylum Actinomycetota; class Actinomycetes; order Micrococcales; family Promicromonosporaceae; genus Promicromonospora; species Promicromonospora aerolata. Next base: position 5,449,321 of record NZ_JBHUHF010000001.1, on the reverse strand, counting down.
GCCCGTCGCGAGCTCGGCCTGGTCGCCGGGGACCTCGCGACGGTCTGAACCGGGCCCTTCCCACGCCGTCGGCGCGGTTCAGCCCGACCGGCGGCGCAGACCGGCCAGCCGCTCCGTGTTGCGGAACACCATGAGTCGCGCCAGCCGGTCGCCGTCGTACTCGGCGACGGACGCCATCGTCGGCACGCCGTCGCGCAGCGCCATCGTGCCCAGCGCCCCGTTGATCTCGACGGGAACCCACTCCAGGTCCGCCATCGTGCCGTCGCCCGCGAACGCGATCAGGGCACGCGACACCTTGTCGGCGCCCCGGATGATCCGGCGTGCCGCGCGGACCACGCCGCCGCCGTCGGTCACGAGCTCCACCTCGGGGGCGAGCGCGGCCACGACGCCGGCGAGGTCGCCGGTGAAGCACGCCGTCAGGAACCGCTCGGTGGCCTCCGCGTGCTGCGGGCCGGCGGGCGTATAGCGGGGCCGACGGGCCCGCACGTGCTCCCGGGCCCGGTGTGCCGTCTGCCGCAGGGCGGGCACGTCGCGGTCCAGCACGTCGCCGATCTCCTGGTACGACAGGTCGAACACCTCACGCAGCACGAACACCGCCCGCTCCAGGGGTGACAACGTCTCCAGCACGACGAGCAGCGCAAGCGACACCTCCTCGGCCCGCTCGACCGGGAGGGCGGCGTCGGGCGTGGTGAGGAGCGGATCGGGGAGCCACGGCCCCACGTACGTCTCCCGAGCGCGCTGCAGTGCGCGGAGCCGGTTCAGGGACAGCCGCGTCGTGATGCGCACCAGGTAGGCCCGCGGCTCGAGGACGTCGGACCGGTCCGCCGCGGACCACCGCAGCCACACCTCCTGCACGACGTCCTCGGCGTCGGCGGCCGCGCCGAGCATCTCGTAGGCGACGGTGAAGAGCAGACGGCGGTTGGCCTCGAACAGCTCGGTGAGCTCGGTGACCTGGGGGCCGGGGGCCGGGCTGGGGGCGGGGCTCGGGTTCGGGACTGGGCTCGGGTTCGGCACTACTGATCCCCCACCTCGGCGAGGGCCCCACCGAGCGGCACCTCGCAACGGTCGCTGAAGCCCTGTGCGCTCAGCCCCATGGCCGCGTTCAGGCGGCTGCGCAGGTTCTCCACCGCGACGATCGCCACGAGCTCCGTGAACGCCTTCTCGCCGAGAGCCGCGGTCAGGCGGGCGACAAGATCGTCGTCGACGGACGGCGGCGTGGCCGTCTCACCCTCCGCGAGCGCCAGCACGTCCCGCTCCAGCTCGGAGAACCGCTCGCTCGACCGCCAGGCCGGGACGTCGTGCAGCTTCTCCGGGTCCATGTGCTCATGCTCCGCCTCCCAGTAGCCGAAGTCGACGCACCACGTGCAGCCGATCGCCACGGAGGCGGCCATCACCGCCAGCGACTTCAGGCCGGGGTCCAGCGCCTTCCAGCCGCCGACGCCGAGCTCGGTGAGCGCATACGTCCGGGTCACCTTCCCGTGGTGCCCGACGGCGACCAACGGGTCCAGCACGGCCCCGTACCGACGGCGGGAGAACGCGGCCATGACCCGGTTGGTGAGGGTGTTCGGTATGGCGCTGGTGATCCTGGTGCTGATGCTGCGGTCCGTCGCGCTCGGACTGCGGGGCGATGGACTGCGGGACTCGGGACTGCGGGACTCGGGAGTGCGGGACATGGTGGGCTCCGTTCGGTGCTGCGCCAACGCGGACACCCTCAGGACACCACTCGGCGCCCGGGCGTGACACGACCGCGCCGTGAGCCGGGTCACACGGTGCGTGGAGCCACGTCGGTCGTCGGCTCGGGGCCGAACCGCAGGTTGCGCGTCGGCCGGGGTCCGCCGAGCCGCACGTTCCGAGTCGCGGGTGCACCGATCCGCGTCACCGGGCGCGCCGAACCGCACCTTGACCGTCACCCGGTGAGTCGAACCGCAACATGACCATCGCCCGATGGGCCGAACCGCAACTACCACGTCACCGGATGCGCCGAACCGCAGGGTGCACGTCTGGTTGGCGTCCGGTGGACCACCTTGTTTCGGTTCGGCACACCTGGTGACTCGAAACTTGCGGCTCGGCGCAGGCGGTGACTCGGAACGTGCGGTTCGGCGCATCCGGTGACGTGGAACCTGCGGTTCGGCGTACAACACGACTCGGAACGTGCGGTTCGGCGCAGCCCATCACGTGGAACCTGCGGTTCGGCCCACCGGTGTGACTCGAAACCTGCGGTTCGGCACCGCTCCGCAGCCACGCAGCCACGCAGCCACGCAGCCACGATCAACCTGCGGTTCGACCAAACCGTCCCCCAACAACGCCAACAACGCCCAACAACCCCAACACCCTCACACCGGCACGCAGAGCGTCAGCGCCTCCCGGTGGGCCTCGACCGTGACGGGCAGCGGTCCCACGTGCTCGCCGTCGGCGTACGCGACCAGGCCGGCCGGGGCCCCGACGCGAATCGCCGGCGCCCGGAGCGTGGTGACGTCCGGTCGCCCGACGTGCTCGCCGGCCTTGATGATCCCGTCGAACGCCATGAACCGGAACCGGCCCACCGCGTGCACCAGGGTGACGTCGAGAAGCCCGTCCGTCGGGTCGGCTCCGGGGCAGATCGGCACGCCACCGCCGTAGGACCTGGTGAGGCCGATCCCGAGCAGATATCCGTCCTGGGCCAGGGCGGGTGCGCCCACGGGCTCCAACCGGTATCCGAACCGCTTGAGCCGCAGCCATTCCGCGTACACGGCGATCCGGTACCGGGCGGGGCCGGTGGGCCAGGTCATACGGTTGGTGCGCTCGTTGGTCAAGGAGTCCAGCCCGGCGCACAGGACGGTGACGAAGTGGCGCACGGTGCCGTCGTCGGCCGTGACGGTGCCCGTGTCGACGCGCTTGCGGCCGCCGTCGAGCACCAGGTCCGCCGCGACCGCCGGGTCGTCGAGGGGGATGCCGTGCTCGCGGGCGAGGTCGTTGCCGGTGCCGCCGGGAATCACCGCGAGCGGCAGGCCCGCCTCGACGACCGGCTCCAGCACGGACGAGACGGTGCCGTCACCTCCGGCGACCACGACCACGTCGGGCCCCTCGTCGACCGCCTTCCTGCCGAGCACCGCGGTCTCCTGGGCGTCGATGCCCTGGTAGACGCGGACCTCGGCACCGCGCGACCGGAGCCGGTCCACTGCTGCTCGACCGCTCCCCTCGCCGAATCCGCGACCGGACGCGGGATTGACGAGCACCGCGATGTGCCCGGCTCCGCCGTACTGCTCAGTCATGTCAGCTCCACGCGCCCACCGTCGGACGCCCTGTCGTCGAACCTGCGAAGAATGCGGTGGCCCGCAACCTACCCGCCCAGCCAACCGGCCCAGTCCACCCAGCCAGCCCAGCCCAGTCCACCCAGCCAGCCCAGCCACCCAGCCAACCGACCCACTTCATCTACCGGCAGGATCAATCCCCAGGACCGGCCGGCCCCACCGGCCCGAGCAGCGCGCCGGGGTTCATGATCCCGGCAGGGTCCAGCTCGGCCTTGACGGCCCGCAGCATGCGGACCCCGACCTCGCCGATCTCCTGCTCCAGCCACGGGGCGTGGTCCGTGCCGATCCCGTGGTGGTGACTGATGGTCGCGCCTGCCGCCAGGATCGCGTCGTTCACCCGGTGCTTCACCCGGCCCCACGGCTCGAGCGGGTCGGCGCCGAGCCCCGCGATCACCGTGAAGTACAGTGACGCGCCCGTCGGGTAGACGTGGGAGATGTGGCAGAGGATGCGGTTCCGCGCACCCTCCTGGGCGAGCCCGTCCGTGAGCGCCTCCGTGACGGCGGCCTTCAGCGCGTGCAGGTTGGACCACGTGGTGGCGGTCTCGAGGGTCTCGCAGAACACGCCGTGGTCGAGCAGGGCGTCCCGCAGGTAGGGCGCCTTGAACCGGCCGTGGTCCCACGACACGGCCAGCTTCTCCGCGGCCGGCTTGCCGCCCGCCTCGCGGAGCACGCGTGTGGTGGCCTCGCGCCGGGACTGCGCCGCCCCGTCCGGCCCTTCGTGCAGCACGATGGCGGAACAACCCCGGGCCAGCGCCTTGCCGATGCTGCCGACCTGCGCGAGCGAGACCGCCGTCTCGTCCTCGTCGGACAGCCGCAGCACCGTGGGGCCGGTGCCCAGCTGGGCCACCCGGCGCAGCGCGTCGGTGCCGGTCACGAAGTCGCCGAAGGTCCAGGCGTCGAACAGGCGCACCTCGGGCGTGGGGTGCACCCGCACCCGCACCTGCGTGATCACGCCGAACGTGCCCTCCGAACCGAGGAACCAGCGCAGCAGGTCCGGCCCCGCGGCGGATCCGGGCGCCCGCCCCAGGTCGAGCACGCCCGTCGGTGTCACGACCCGCAGCCCCGTCACCATGGCGTCGAACCGCCCGTGCCCGGCCGAGTTCTGACCGGAGGAGCGCATGGCGGCGAATCCGCCGAGGGTCGCGAACTCGAAGCTCTGGGGAAAGTGCCCCAGCTCGAAGCCGTGCTCGTCCAGTGCCGACTCGGCGGCCGGCGCCGTGGTCCCCGCCCAGAGGGTCGCCTCCTGGGCGGTGGCATCGAGCGTGACCAGCCCGGCCAGCCAGCGCAGGTCGAGGCTCACGACACCTCGGTGCGCACCGGCGTCCGGCTCCAGCCCGCCGGTCACGGCGGTGCCCCCACCGAACGGCACGACGGCGAGACCGCGTTCACCGGCGACGGCCAGCACCGCGGCCACCTCGTCCTCGGACCCGGGCAGCACGACGACGCCCGGCGCCACCTGCTCGGCCCGCCGCCGCCGCAGCAGGTCCGGCGTGGACTTGCCGCCCGCGTGCAGGATCCGGGTCTCGTGCCCCGTGTCGACCTGACGGGAACCGACCACCGCGGCGAGGGCCGCCACGTCGGCGTCGTCCAACGGCGGGGTGGTGACCGTGACCTCGGCGATGTCCGGCGCCGGACGCGCTGCGGGCGACCGGCCGAGCACCGCCGTGAGCAGCAGCTTCACGCCGCCAGGGAGTCCGTGTGCGGCGCCGGGGTCGCCCCAGCCGGACCACCGCATGTCGATGCGCTCGTGCTGCGGCTCTGTGCTCACGTGTCCTCCGTGTCGTCGGCGGGCCTGACCGGCCGGCCCGAGTCGCGTTACAGTGTGACACAACATGACAATCCGTAACGCAGCCCCCGATCCGATCTCGCCCACGGACCAGCCCGGCGCCGGCCACGACGACATCGAGGCGCGCCTCCTGGCGTCCGCCGCCGAGCTGGTCGCCACCCGGGGCACCCGCGGGCTGTCCGTCACCGAGCTGGCCCGGGCGGCCGGCGTCTCCCGGCCCACGGTCTACCGCCGCTGGGAGTCGGCCGAGGACGTGCTGCGCGCCCTCCTCATGCACCACGCCCAGCGCGTGATCACCGCCGTCGGCCCGTACGCCGGTGACCGGGCCGACATCGTGGCGAAGGTCGTCCGGTTCAGCGAGCTGATCCGCACCGACCCGGTCTACGGGCGTCTGCTGACCCACGAGCCGGAGGTCTTCACCCAGTACGCGTTCCAGCGGATCGGCCGGTCCCAGCGGGTCAGCCTGGAATGGCTCGCCAGCGCGCTCACCGCCGCCCAGCAGGGCGGGACGGTGCGGCCGGGACCGGCCTCCGACCTGGCCGTCATGGTCCTGCTCATCACCCAGTCGACGGTGCTCTCGTACCGCACGGTCACCACGGTGATCGACGCCGATGCCCTGCGCACCGAGCTGGCCCATGCCCTCGACGGCTATCTCCGCCCCTGACCCGGCACCGCACCCGACACCACCCGACGCAACCCGTCGCCACCCGACACCCCACCGGAAGCTGGACCGATGCAACGCTCTGCCCTGACCGCCGTCCGGCGTGCCCGCGAGCTCGACGAGCTCGCCTCTGAGACGGTCGACCTGCTCGTGGTCGGTGGTGGTGTGACGGGCACCGGCGTGGCCCTCGACGCGGCGGCCCGCGGCCTGTCCGTGGCTCTCGTGGAGGCCCGCGACCTCGCCTGGGGCACCTCCCGCTGGAGCTCCAAGCTCGCGCACGGTGGCCTGCGGTACCTGGCCACCGGCGATGTCGGTGTGGCCCGCGAGAGCGCACGGGAGCGGCACGTGCTGATGACCCGCACCGCGCCGCACCTCGTCCGCGCCCTGCCGCAGGTGCTCCCCCTCGCCCCCGGCGTGGGCCGTCGGCAGGGCCTTACGGCGGGCATCGGGTTCGGCCTCGGCGACCTGCTGCGCCGGGACGCCGGGACCCCCTCCCGGGTGCTGCCCGCACCACGTCTCGCCCGGCCCGGCGAGGCCGCCCGGCTCGTGCCCGCCGTCACGCGGACGCGGCTGCGCGCCGCCTGGATAGCGCACGACGGCCAGCTGGTCGACGACGCCCGGCTCGTCGTCGCCCTGGCCCGCACCGCCGCGGGACGCGGGGCGAAGATCCTGACCCGGGTCCGGGCCGCCCACCTGCGCGCCGACGGCGCGACGCTCGAGGACACGCTCACCGGTGCGACCCTCGACGTCCGGGCACGCGTGGTCGTGAACGCCACGGGCGTGTGGGCCGGGACCGTCGACCCGTCCGTGCGGCTGCGCCCGAGCCGGGGCACGCACGTCGTGGTGCCCGCCGCCCGGCTGGGCCACCCGAAGGGTGCGCTCATGGTGCCCGTGCCCGGCTCCGGCTCGCGCTACGTCTTCGCGCTGCCCACGCAGCTCGGGCGGGTCGTCATCGGCCTCACCGACGAGGAGGCGCCCGGCCCCGTCCCGGACGTGCCGGAGGCCACCCCGGCCGAGGTCGACTTCCTGCTCGGGACGGTGTCCGCTCTGCTGGAGCGCCCCCTGGTGCCCGACGACGTCGTGGGCACCTTCGCGGGGCTACGGCCCCTCGTCGACACGGCTGGGCCGGGTGACGACGGGGGCACCGTGTCGTCCGACGTCTCGCGCAAGCACCTCGTGGAGGTGTCACCGGCCACGGGGGCGGTGAACGTGCTGGGCGGCAAGCTGACCACCTACCGGACCATGGCCGAGGACGCGGTGGACCTGGCCGTGCGGCACGCCGGTCTCACCGCGGGGCCGTGCTGGACCGCCGACCTGCCGCTGGTCGGAGCGCCGCCGCCGGGCGGGCCCAGCACGCCGGCCCCGCGCCTCCCGGCCCCGCTGGTCGCGCGATACGGCACCGAGGCCGCCGGGGTGCTGGCCGGCGCCGTGCTACCGGGTGCGGCGTCCGCCGTCGGACAGGGGATCCCGGGGGCCGAGCACCTGGACGTCACGCGGGCCGAGATCGAATGGGCGGTCACGCACGAGGGTGCGCTGGACGCGGACGACGTGCTGGACCGGCGCACCCGCATCGGGCTGGTCCCCGCCGACCGTGCGGCGGTGCACGACGTGGTGGCGGAGCTCGTCACCGACACCCTGGCACGACGCCGACCCTAGTGCGGGGGCGTGCGTTCTCGTTGGCGGCGTGGGGCGCGGAGCACGGACAGCGACACCATGCAGGCGATGAACCCGAGCAGCCAGCCGCCGGGGATGTCGCTGAGCCAGTGGTAGTCCAGCCAGGACATCAGCGCCCCCGCGATCATCACGATCACGGCGACGACGGGGATCAGTCTGCGCAGCCGGCGGATGCTCGGGTTGAGCCCGCCGTGGGCGAACAGCAGGCAGAGGATGAAGAAGCCGGTGAAGAACGTGTTCGCCGCGTGGCCCGACGGGAAGGCCTGGCCGCCGGCGTGCAGCACGTCCATGTTGTGGTGCGGGCCGGTGCGGCCGAGGCCGAACTTGGTGCCGTAGCCGATCGAGGCGATGGTGGCGAGTCCTGCGAGGACGGCGAGCACGGGTCGGCGGGTGCCGATGTTCCAGAGCGAGCCGCGTCCACCCTGCTTCCACGCCACGTAGAGGGCGGTCCCGCCCACCATCGGGATGGTGAACATGCGCTCGCCCGTGATGCTCGCGACGATGTCGAGGAAGAGCTTCTCCCACCCCATGGGGTGGTGGGCGTCGACGTAGTAGTGGAACTGCCAGTCCCAGGCGATGAACGGGCCGCGGACGACGACCTGCCAGATGAGCAGACCGAACACGAGCACCCCGAGGACTGCCGCGAGCACCGAGCTGCGCCACGTCGGACGGGTCGACGGGCCGAGCGGAGCCTCGGTTGACGGTGACCCCACGCGCGTTCCACCCCTGCCCTCTGATTGCGCCATCAAGCCGATCCTACGGGTTTCAGGACGGTTGCTCGGCACCGGGCCTAAGCCGGCGGGCGCGGGGGCGCGGTACTCTCCCGGACCTTGAGCTCCACGGGCACCACCTCGTGCAGGTCCTCGGAGTCGGCGTCGTCCTCGTTCTCCCCGGTGCGCACCTGCTGCAGCAGCCGGGCCACGAGCCGTCGGCCGATCTCGTCGAAGTCCTGCGCCACCGTCGTCAGCGGCGGCCAGAGGTAGCCCGCCAGCAGGACGTCGTCGAACCCGACCACCGAGACGTCGTGCGGCACGGTACGCCCGGCCTCGTGCAAGGCGCGGAGCACACCGGCGGCCATCTCGTCGTTGGCGCAGAAAACCGCCGTGACATCGGGGTCGGTGACGAACCCGCGGCCGGCGGCGTACCCGGAGGCCGCCGTCCAGTCGCCCTCGACCACTTCGGGGACCGGGCGGCCGGCCGCGTCGAGCGCCCCGCGCCAGGCCTCCGCGCGCATCTGGGCGGGCGCCGAGTCGGCCGGCCCCGCGACATGGTGCACCGTCCGGTGCCCCAGGTCGAGCAGGTGCTGGGTGGCACGGCGGGCGCCGTCGGCCTGGTCGGCGCCGACGGCGGGGTGGTGGCCGACGAAGCGTGAGTCGGACACCACGACGGGGAGCCGGGGTGGCAGCGCGAGCGTGTCCGGCGTCGCGGTCTCGGCCCTGATGATCACGAGACCGTCGATGGCCTGGTGGGACAGCCGGGTCGCCGCGGCGGAGACGACGTCGGACGACGGGCTCTCGACGTCGATCAGCGTGACCGTGTACCCCTCTCGGCGCGCTGCCTCGACCACCGCCTCGACCGTCCGGGACTCGCCTGTCCGGGCGAGCCGGTGAGCGATCACACCGATGGTCCGGAAGCTGCCGTACCGCAGTGCCCGCGCGGCGGTGTTCGGCGCATAGCCGAGCTCCGCCATCGCCGCCAGCACCCGGTCCCGCGTCGCAGGTCGCACGTTGTCCAGACCCATCGACACGCGCGAGACGGTCTGGGTCGACACTCCGGCGAGCGCGGCGACGTCGGCCAGGGACGGGCCTCTGCCCTCCACCGCATCCACCTCCTCGTGATGCACCGTCACACCGGGGCGCGCTTGACACCCCGTTCACTCACGAGCACCCTAGTCCGCGTCACCATGTTTACGTCAACACGACGACATGCTGGCCCCACTCGTGAAGGAGCGACTCCCGTGACCACGCTCGCATCGCCGTTGGCCGTGCCCAAGACCCGTGAGCGGATGCGACACCGCAACCGCTGGACAGGATGGGGCTTCGTCGGCCCGTTCATGGCCGTGTTCGCCCTCGTCTTTCTCGCGCCGATCGCGTACTCGCTCTACCTGAGCCTGTTCCAGACGCAGCTCGTGGGCGGTACCTCGTTCGTCGGGTTCGACAACTACGCCCGGGCGCTCGGCGACCCGCAGTTCTGGGACGGCGTCGGCCGCGTCACGCTGTTCCTCCTGGTCCAGGTACCGGTGATGCTCGGCATCTCGCTGCTGGTCGCCCTCGCCATCGACAGCGGCCGCCTCTACGGGCGGGACTTCTTCCGCCTCACGATCTTCCTGCCGTACGCGGTACCGGGTGTCGTGGCGGCGCTGATGTGGGGCTTCATGTACGGCGACCGGTTCGGCCTGGTCGGCAACTTCAACGACCTGTTCGGCACCAGCCTCCCGGACCCGCTGGCGTCCGCCCTGCTGCTCCCGGCGATCGGCAACATCGTGACCTGGCAGTTCGTGGGCTACAACATGCTGATCTTCTACGCCGCGCTCCGGGTCGTGCCGACGTCCCTGTACGAGGCCGCGGAGATCGACGGCGCAGGACCGTGGCGCGTGATCTCCGCGATCAAGCTGCCCGCCATCCGGGGCGCCCTCGTCGTGGCGACGATCTTCTCGATCATCGGCTCGTTCCAGCTCTTCAACGAGCCGAGCATCCTGCAGTCGCTGTCGCCCAACTACATCTCGACGCACTACACCCCGAACCTGTACGCCTACTCGCTGTCCTTCTCCGGCCAGCAGTACAACTACTCGGCCACGGTGGCGATCATCATGGGCGTGCTCACGATGCTCGTGGCCTACGTGGTGCAGCTGCGCGGCATGCGCAAGGAGGCCTGAGCCATGAGCACCAACGCCCTGCTGAACGCACCCACCGTCCGCACCCGACGGCCCCGCCCGCGCATCACCTCGCGCCGCACCTCGCACGCCCGCCCGACCCGCAGCGTGCTGCTCACGGTCCTCACCGCCCTGATCGGCGTCTACGCCCTGATCCCGCTGGTGTGGCTGGTGTTCAACGCGACGAAGACCCAGCCCGACCTGTTCAGCTCGTTCGGCCTCTGGTTCAGCGGCGACTTCGCCCTCTGGGACAACATCGTCGGCGTCCTCACCTACGACGGCGGCGTGTTCCTGCGCTGGTTCGCCAACACCCTCCTGTACGTCGTGGCCGGAGCGGGCGGCGCCACCCTGCTGGCCCTGCTCGGCGGCTACGGCCTGGCGAAGTTCACCTTCCCCGGCAAGCGCGCGGTGTTCGCCGTCGTCATCGGCGCGGTGGCCGTACCGGGCACCGCCCTGGCCGTGCCCACGTTCCTCATGTTCGCCAACATGGGCCTGACGAACACCCCGTGGTCCGTGATCATCCCGTCGCTCATCTCGCCGTTCGGGCTGTACCTCATGTGGACGTTCGCGGCCGACGCCGTACCGGACGAGATCATGGAGGCCGCCCGGATCGACGGCGCCAGCGAGGCCCGCACGTTCTTCCAGGTGGCCCTGCCCATGCTGGCCCCCGGCATCGTGACGGTGCTGCTGTTCACCGTCGTCGCGACGTGGAACAACTACTTTCTGCCGCTCATCATGCTGCGCGACCCGGACTGGTACCCCCTGACCCTGGGCCTGAACGCGTGGAACGAGCAGGCGACCACGGCCGGCGGCGAGGCGATCTTCAACCTCGTCATCGCCGGCTCGCTCCTCACGATCCTGCCGCTCATCGCGGTCTTCCTGCTCCTCCAGCGCTACTGGCAGTCGGGCCTTGCCGCCGGCAGCGTCAAGGAGTGAGCAGTACCGCACGCCCTTCCCCCAGAACTGATCCGACTGACGATGAAGTGAGAGGAACCACCATGACCATCCGCCACCACCGCGCCGTAGGTGCGCTCGCCGCGGCGAGCGCCCTGGCGCTCACCCTGACCGCGTGCGGGTCCGGGTCCGACGGCGGCGACGCCGCGGAGGCCATGTCCCCCGAGGACATCTCCGCGGCGCTCGAGGAAGGCGGCGACCTGCTGGTCTGGGCCTGGGAGCCCACGCTGGAGAAGGTCGTCGACGACTTCGAGGCCGAGTACCCGAACGTCGACGTCGAGCTCGCCAACGTCGGCACGGGCAACGACCACTACGTGGCCCTCCAGAACGCGATCAGCGCGGGCTCCGGTGTGCCCGACGTGACACAGATGGAGTACTACGCCCTGCCGCAGTTCTCCATCGGCGAGTCCCTCGCCGACCTCGCGCCCTTCGGCGCGGGCGAGCTGGACGGCACCTACTCCCCCGGCCCGTGGGGTGCGGTGACCGACGGCGACGCCGTGTACGGCCTGCCGATGGACTCCGGCCCGATGGCCCTGTTCTACAACGCCAAGACCTTCGAGAAGGCCGGCGCCGACGTGCCCGCCACGTGGGAGGAGTTCGTCACGGCGGCCGAGAAGATCCGCGCCTCGGACCCGAACGCATACATCACGGCGGACAACGGCGACGCCGGGTTCGCGACGTCGATGATCTGGCAGGCGGGCGGGCACCCGTTCGAGGTGGACGGCACCGACGTCACCGTGGACCTCGCCGACGAGGGTTCGGCGAAGTTCACGGACATGTGGCAGCAGATGCTGGACGACGACCTGGTCGCGAACGTCCCCGCCTGGACCGACGAGTGGTTCCAGGGCCTGGGCAACGGTGAGATCGCCGCGCTCGTCACGGGCGCGTGGATGCCCGCGAACCTCGAGTCCGGTGCGGCACCGGCGTCGGGCGACTGGCGCGTGGCGCCCATGCCGCAGTGGACCGCCGGCGCCCAGGAGACCGCCGAGAACGGCGGCTCCGCGCTGTCGGTCACGGACGCGAGCGAGAAGAAGGCGCTGGCCTACGGCTTCCTGGAGTACGCGAACGCCGGCGACGGCGTCGCGACCCGCCTGGAGGGCGGCAACTTCCCGGCAACGCTCGCGGACCTCACCGACGAGGAGTTCCTCGCCGTCGAGTCCGAGTACTTCGGCGGCCAGAAGATCAACGAGGTGCTCTCGGAGTCGGCGACGAGCGTCGTGACCGGCTGGCAGTACCTGCCGTACCAGGTGTACGCGAACAGCGTGTTCCCGGACACCGTGGGCCAGTCGTACACGGGCTCGACGCCCCTGGCGGACGGCCTGGCCGCGTGGCAGCAGTCCATCGTCGGCTACGGCAACGAGCAGGGCTTCACCGTCAGCGAGTGAGCCGGCCGGCACGCAGACCGGGACGACGGCGGGGGCTCTCCCCGCCGTCGTCCCGTTTCCCCCCACCACGACAGCACTCCGAGGAACCACATATGCCCACGTTCGAGATCGGACCCGAGGACTTCCTGCTCGACGGCGAGCGGACACAGGTCGTCAGTGGCGCGCTGCACTACTTCCGCGTACACCCCGACCAGTGGGCCGACCGCATCCGCAAGGCCCGGCTCATGGGCCTGAACACCATCGAGACGTACGTGCCGTGGAACTTCCACGCGCCCGAGCCCGGCGTGTTCGACCTGGACGGACGGCGCGACCTGGGCCGTTTCCTCGACCTGGTGGCCGCCGAGGGCCTGCACGCGATCGTGCGGCCCGGCCCCTACATCTGCGCGGAGTGGGACGGCGGCGGCCTTCCCGCCTGGCTGCTGGCCGACGCCGCCGTGGGCGTGCGTCGCCACGAGCCGCGGTTCCTCGAGGCGATCGGCAAGTACTACGCGAGCCTGCTGCCGCTGGTGGCCGAGCGTCAGGTGACGCACGGCGGCCCGGTCCTGATGGTGCAGGTCGAGAACGAGTACGGCGCGTACGGGAACGATCCGGCGCCCGAGCGGCAGAAGTACCTGCGGGCGCTCGTGGACCTGATCCGCGGCCAGGGCATCGACGTACCGCTGTTCACCTGCGACCAGGCGAACGACGAGATGCTCGCCCGGGGCGGCCTGCCGGAGCTGCACAAGACCGCGACCTTCGGGTCGCGCACCGCCGAGCGGCTCGAGGTGCTGCGCAGGCACCAGCCGACGGGGCCGCTGATGTGCATGGAGTTCTGGAACGGCTGGTTCGACTCGTGGGGCCTGGAGCACCACCTCGCGCCCGCCGAGGCGAACGCCGCCGACCTGGACGACCTGCTCGCGGCCGGCGGCTCGGTCAACCTGTACATGTTCCACGGCGGCACCAACTTCGGGCTCACCAGCGGCGCCAACGACAAGGGCATCTACCGGCCCATCGCCACGTCGTACGACTACGACGCGCCGCTCGCGGAGGACGGCACGCCGACCGCCAAGTACTACGCGATGCGCGACGTGATCGCGCGGCACCTGCCCGTGGCCTCGGCCGAGGAGCTGGGCGCTGATGCCGCCGGGGCGTCAGCCGGTGCGGGGGCACCCGTGCTCGACGTCGAGCTCACCGCGCACGTGCCGCTCGCCGACGTCCTGCCGGGTCTGCTCCGCGAGGAGCTCCGCACTTTTCCGTACGTGCCGACCACCGACGACCTGGAGCTGTGGTCGGGCTTCGCCGTCTACCGCACCGACCTCCGGGCCGACGACGCCGTCCTGAGCGTCGCCGAGGTGCGGGACCGCGCGGTGGTGCTGGTCGACGGCGAGCAGGTGGGCGTGCTCGACCGCGGCTCGCACACGTTCGCCGTCGCGCTCCCGGCCCGTGCGGGCGAGCTCACGCTCCTGGTCGAGGACCAGGGACGCGTCAACTACGGGCCGCGCATCGGCGAGCCCAAGGGAATCATCGGGCCGGTACGCACCGCCGTGCGGACGCTCGACGAGTGGCAGGCCGGCGCATTACGCGTCGAGGACGCGCCGAAGCTGCTGGAGGCTGCGCTGGACGCCGCCGCGCACGCCCCGTCCGGGGGCGCGGCCGTGGCAGGCCTGCACCGCTCCACGTTCGATGCGGTGGCCGGAGCCGACCACTTCCTGCGCCTCGACGGCTGGACCAAGGGCCTGGCCTGGATCAACGGCGAGCTGCTCGGCCGCTACTGGAGCCTCGGCCCGACGCACACGCTGTACGTGCCGGGACCGCTGGTGCGCGCCACGGGCAACGAGCTCGTGCTGCTGGAGCTGCACGGCGGGGCGAGCAGGCGGGCGTCGTTCGTCGACGGCCCGGCCCTGGGCGTCACGGAGCAGTAGGTCGGTCGCTCGGCGTCCGGACCGCGATTCTCTTCGAGACCTAGGTTTCTCCGCTTTCGACGGCCTGAAAGCGAAGGAACTTAGGTCTCGAAGGGGTTGGGCGGTGGGCCGGCCGGTCACGGGCAGGCCCGCTGCCCGTCCTTCCAGACCTCTGACACCAGGGGGACGCCGGGGCGGTAGGCGAGGTAGGTGTGGCTGGGAGCATCCAGGACCGTCAGGTCGGCACGGGCACCGACGCGCAGGTGACCGACGTCGTCCCGCCGGAGCGCCGCCGCCCCGCCCGCCGTCGCCGACCAGAGCGCCTCGGCGGGGCTCATCCGCATCTCGCGCACCGCGAGCGCCACGACGAACGGCATGGACGAGCTGTAGCCGGAGCCCGGGTTGCAGTCGGTGGCCAGCGCCACGGGGACGCCGGCGGCGAGCAGCCGGCGCGCGTCCGGGTAGGGCGACCGGGTGGAGAACTCGACGGCGGGCAGCAGGGTCGCGACGGTGCCCTGCCCGGCGCCCGCACCCCAGGACCCGGCCAGCGCGTCGACGTCGGCGTCGGTCAGGTGGGTGCAGTGGTCGACGCTGGCCGCGCCGACCTCGACCGCGAGCCGAGCTCCTGGACCTTGCGAGAGCTGGTTGCCGTGCACCCGGGCGAGCAGGCCGGCCCGCAGCCCCGCCCGGAGCACGGCGCGGGACTCGTCCTCGTCGAACGCCGTGGGTGCGGCGGGCTCGCAGAACACGTCGATCCAGCGGGCGTGCGGTGCGCAGGCGGCGAGCATCGGCCCGGTCACGAGGTCCAGGTAGCCGGGGCGGTCGGTCGCGTACTCGGCCGGAACGGTGTGGGCACCGAGGAACGTCGTCTCGGGCGTGAGCTCCCGGGCGATCCGCAGCATACGGGCCTCGGTGGTGACGTCCTGGCCGTAGCCGCTCTTGATCTCGACGGTGGTGGTGCCCTGCGCGAGCATCTCCCGCACGAGCGCCTGGCCGCGCGCCCGCAGGGTGTCGTCGCTCGCGGCGCGGGTGGCGGCGACCGTGGTCGCGATGCCGCCGCCGGTGTACGGCTCGCCGGTCATCCGCGCGGCGAACTCCGCGGCCCGGTCCCCCGCGAACACCGTGTGGGAGTGCGCGTCCACGAAGCCGGGGATGACGCACCGCCCGCCGAGGTCGACGACCTCGTCGGCGGCCGGCGCCGACGCGGCGGGTCCCGTCCAGGCGATCCGGCCGGCCTGCACGACGACAGCGGCGTCCGGCACGGTGCCGAGCCCTTCGCCGCGTGCCAGGTCGTTGGTGACCAGCTCACCGATGTTGGTCAGCAGCGTGCTCATGTCCTGGTCTCCTTCGTCACGTCCCGGCCGGTGGCGGCCCAGATCTCCTCGATCGCGTCCGCGAGCATCCGCGCGACGTTCCCGACCCGGTGCTCACCGTCGCGGACGACGAGCTCGCCGCCCGCGACGACGTCGGACACGTCGGGGGCGCCTGCGGCCAGCACGACCTGCGCGGGGTCGACCCCCGCCGTGCGCACCGTGTCCAGGCGGATCGCCACGAGGTCGGCGGGCGCCCCGACGGCGATCCGTCCGGCGTCCGGCCGACCGAGCGCGGCGTGGCCGGCCGACGTCGCGAGCTCGATCAGCGTGGCGGGCGGGAACGCGCCGCGCCGTCCGGCCGCGAGGCGTTCGTGCTCCTCGACGCCGCGCGCCTCGGCCAGCACGTCGGCGCCGACGTGCTGGTCCGTGCCGACGGACAGCGGGCTGCCCGCCCGCAGCAGCCGGAGGCCGGGGGCGATGCCGTCGGCGAGGTCACGCTCCGTCGTCGGGCAGAGGCAGACGCCCGTGCCGGAGGCGCCGAGCAGCGTCACGTCGTCGTCGGTCAGGTGGACCGCGTGCACGGCAGTGGTGCCGGGGCCGAGCGCTCCGGCGTCGTGCAGGAGCCGCGTCGGCGTGACGCCGAAGGCCGCGAGCGCCGCCTCGTTCTCCCCGGGCTGCTCGGACAGGTGGACGTGCCAGGGTGCTCCGGTCCGTCGCGCCCAGCGGGCCAGCTCCGCGAGCTCCGATGGCGCGACGGCGCGTACCGAGTGGGCGGCGGCGCCGACGAGCACGCGGTCGTCGTCGGCCCAGGCGGCGCGCAGCGCGTCCACGCGCCGCGCCCACGCCTCGACGGTGCCGTCGCCGAAGCGTGCCTGCTCGGGTGCGAGCGGCTCGTGGCCGTCGGGGCCGAGGCCGCCGTGCAAGTAACAGGTGTCGAGCAGGGTGAGGTGCACCCCGGCGTCGCGCGCGGCGGAGCGCAGGGCCTCGGCCATGGCGTTCGGCCCGCCCTCGGACTCCGGGTAGGGCGTCCCGTCGGCCCGGTGGTGCACGTAGTGGAACTCGCCGACGGCGGTCGTGCCGCCCAGTGCCAGCTCCGCGAGGACGGCACGCGCCAGCCGCTCGTACAGCTCCGGGGTCAGCGCTGTGGCCAGTGCGTACATCCCCTCGCGCCAGGTCCAGAACGAGCCGCCGTCCGCGTGCGCCCGGCCGCGCAGCGCGCGGTGGAACGCGTGGGAGTGCGCGTCGGCGAGCCCGGGCAGGACGAGCCCGCCCAGCCGTACGTCACCGTCCGCCGCCGGGGCTGCGACCTCGACGGCCACGATCCGGCCCTCGGCGGTCTCGACCCGCACCGACTCGGCGACGTGACCCGGCGCCCCGCCGTCCCCGGGCAGCCAGGCCCGCTCGCACCAGAACCCCATGGCGCCCCTCTCTCGTTCCGTCGCATCGGGTGATCGGCAAACCGTCACGTGTTCGGTTCCTCGGGGTGCCGACCACCTGACGTTCTACCGACCACGGCGGTCCCGGCGGGGCCGGAGGGCCCGGCGGGGCCGGAGGGCCCGGCGGGCCCTTCCGTGAGGAGGGCCCTGAGGGTTGCCGTCAGGGCGCGGACTCCGGCGTCGCAGTCGGCGTTCTCCGCGTGCTCGGCGGGCGAGTGCGAGATCCCCGTGGGATTGCGCACGAACAGCATGGCGGTGGGGAACCCGGCCGCCGCGAAGATGCCGGCGTCGTGCCCGGCGCCCGTCCCGATCACCGGTGCGGGCCTGCCGGAGCCCGGCCGCCCGACGATGTCGGCCAGCCGCCCCGCGAGCTCAACATCGAACACGGTCGCAGGAGTCCAGGACTCCTCGACCACCCCCCACCCCCCACCCCTGACTCCCCCGTCGGCTCTCTCGGCCGAACGCCGTGCTGGTTGCGCTATGGAGCCTGGATCCGCCACCGCCACGGCGTTCGGCGAACCGAGGACGGCCAGGACCGATTCCTCCGTCTCCGCGCGAGCGTCGATCCAGGCCCGGACCCGGGACGGGATCGCGTTGACGCCGTTCGGCTCGACCTGGACCTTGGCCACCGTGGCAAGCGCCCCGGCGTGCTCGGCGGCCGCGCGCACGTCGGTGATGAGCCGGGCGAGGTCCAGCATCGGATCGTGGCGGTGGGCCAGCGGCGTGGTACCGGCGTGATTGGCCTCGCCCGCGAGGTCGACGCGCCAGCGGCCGTGCGGCCAGATCGCGGCGCCGACGGCGACCGGAGCCTCCTCGTCCACCGGCAGATCGGCGAGGTAGCGCCCCTGTTCCACGTGGAGCTCGACGAAGACGCCGACGCGTGCGAGGGCCTCGTCGTCCCGCCCGTAGTGCCCGACCAGGCCGCCATCGGCCGCGTCCTCGCCGACCCGCCGCAGCACGTCCGCGAGGCTGTCCCCGGCGCCGTCGCGCAGCGCGAGGAGCTTGTCCGCGCCGACCGTCCCGGTGACGGCCCGCGAGCCCAGGCAGGCGAGCCCGAACCGGGCGCCCTCCTCGTCGGAGAAGTTCACGATCCCGAGCGGCCGCTCCGGGCGCACACCCGCGGCGCGCAGGGCGTCGAGCGCCGCGAACGCGCTCGCCACCCCGAGCGGACCGTCGAACGCGCCGCCCCCGGGCACCGAGTCGAGGTGGCTGCCGGTCACGACACCCGGCCCGTCGACGTCCGGGTCGCCCCACCACGCCCACTGGTTGCCGGCGCGGTCGGTCACCACGGCCAGGCCCCGTGCGTCGGCCTCGGCGGCGAACCACTCGCGCAGGGCCAGGTCGTGCGCGGTCCACGCGAACCGCTCGTAGCCGCCCGACGGCGCCCGCCCGACGTCGGCGATCGCCCCGAGCAGCTGCCCCACCGACGTCGTGCCTACCGGGGTTCCGGTCACGGCGTCTCCCGCATCGGCACGCGCAGCCCGCCCCGTTCGGCGGCCGCCACGGCGTCGTCGTACCCGGCGTCGACGTGCCGCAGCACCCCTGTCGCGGGGTCGTTCGCGAGCACCCGGGCAAGCTTCTGGGCGGCGAGCGGCGTGCCGTCGGCCACGGACACCTGCCCGGAGTGGAGCGACCGTCCCATCCCGACGCCGCCGCCGTGGTGGATCGAGACCCACGTGGCACCGGACGCGGTGTTCATCAGGGCGTTCAGCAGGGGCCAGTCGGCGATGGCGTCCGAGCCGTCCGCCATGGACTCGGTCTCCCGGTACGGGGAGGCCACGGAGCCGGAGTCCAGGTGGTCGCGCCCGATGGCGAGCGGCGCGGAGATCTCGCCCGACGCCACGAGCTCGTTGAACCGCACTCCCGCGACGTCGCGCTCCCCGTGCCCGAGCCAGCAGATGCGGGCCGGCAGCCCCTGGAACGCGACCCGGTCCTGGGCGGCACGGATCCAGCGGCCGAGGTGGTCGTCGTCGGGGAAGAGGTCCAGCACGGCCTGGTCGGTCACCGCGATGTCGCGCGGGTCACCGGACAGTGCCGCCCAGCGGAACGGGCCCTTGCCCTCCGCGAAGAGCGGCCGGATGTACGCGGGCACGAAGCCGGGAAAGTCGAACGCCCGGTCGTACCCGCCCAGGCGGGCCTCGTCGCGGATCGAGTTGCCGTAGTCGAACACCTCGGCGCCCGCGTCCTGGAAGCCGACCATGGCCTCGACGTGCCGGGCCATCGACTCCCTGGCCCGGTCGGTGAACCCGGCCGGGTCCTTCTCGGCGAGGTCGGCCCAGTCCTCCAGCGCGACGCCGGACGGCAGGTACGACAGCGGGTCGTGCGCCGAGGTCTGGTCCGTGACGATGTCGACCTCGACGCCGCGACGCAGCAGCTCCGGCACCACGTCGGCCGAGTTCCCGACCACGCCCACCGACAGCGCCCGGCGCTCCTTCTTGGCCATGAGGGCCAGCTCGACCCCTTCGTCCAGCGACGAGGCGACGACGTCGAGGTAGCGCGTGTCGACGCGGCGGTGCAGCCGGGCCGGGTCGACGTCGACCACCAGGCAGACGCCGCCGTTGAGCGTGACGGCCAGGGGCTGGGCGCCACCCATGCCACCGCAGCCGCCGGTCAGGGTGAGCGTCCCCGCGAGGGTTCCGCCGAACTTCTTGGCCGCCACCGCCGCCAGCGTCTCGTACGTGCCCTGCAGGATGCCCTGCGAGCCGATGTAGATCCACGATCCGGCCGTCATCTGGCCGTACATCGTCAGGCCCAGCTGCTCCAGGCGGCGGAACTCCGGCCACGTCGCCCAGTCGCCCACGAGGTTGGAGTTGGCGATCAGCACCCGCGGCGCCCACTCGTGCGTGCGGAGCACGCCGACCGGGCGGCCCGACTGCACCATCAGCGTCTCGTCCTCGCGCAGGTCGGTGAGCGAGCGGACGATCCCGTGGTAGCTCGGCCAGTCGCGCACCGCGCGCCCGGTGCCGCCGTAGACGACCAGGTCGTCGGGCCGCTCGGCCACCTCGGGGTCGAGGTTGTTCATCAGCATGCGCAGCGGGGCCTCGGTCTGCCAGCTGCGGGCGGTCAGGCTGGTGCCGCGCGCCGCACGAACCCTCACGGGCGTCCCCCGGTCATACGTCTCCATGCGTCCCTCTCCTTGGTTGTAGGCGTGTCAGATCAGGGGGCCGACGGCGGCCGCGGGGGCCGTCGCGACGGCGCCGGTCGCCACGAGCTCGACCACGTGCTCGATCTCCGGGGCGAGGTAGCGGTCGGGTCCCGGACCGGGCACCACGGCGCGGACGGCGTCGTGCACGGCGCCCGTCCCCGCTGCGGGGGCCTCGGCGCGGAAGTCCAGCGCGCGCGTCGCCGTGAGCACCTCGATCGCGAGCACGCGCGTGAGCCCGTCGACGGACCGGCGGAGCTTGCGGGCGCCGGACCATCCCATGGACACGTGGTCCTCCTGCATCGCGGAGCTCGGGATGGAGTCCACGCTGGCCGGCGCTGCCAGCCGCTTCAGCTCCGAGACGATCCCCGCCGCCGTGTACTGGGCGATCATGTGGCCGGAGTCGACGCCGGGGTCGTGCGCGAGGAATGCCGGCAGGCCCTCGGAGCGGGAGACGTCGAGGAACCGGTCGGTGCGGCGCTCGCTCATGCTCGCCAGGTCGGCGGTCGCGATGGCGAGGAAGTCCAGCACGTACGCGACGGGTGCCCCGTGGAAGTTGCCGTTCGACTCCACGCGGCCGTCCGAGGTCACCACCGGGTTGTCGATGGCGGAGGCCAGCTCGCGGCCCGCCACCGTGGCCGCGTGCTCCAGGGTGTCGCGGGCGGCGCCGTGCACCTGCGGGGTACAGCGCAGCGAGTAGGCGTCCTGCACGCGGGTGCACGCGGGGTTGCCGTTCTCGTCCAGCTCGCGGTGGCTCGCCATGAGCGGTGACCCCGCGAGGACCTTGCGCAGGTTCGACGCCGACGCCGCCTGGCCCGGGTGCGGGCGCATCCCGACGAGGTCCTCGGCGAACGGGGCGTCCGACCCGAGCAAGGCCTCGACGCTGAGCGCCGCGGCGACGTCGGCGGTGGTGAGGAGCCGGCGCAGGTCGTGGAGGGCGAGGCAGAGCATGCCGAGCATGCCGTCGGTGCCGTTGATGAGGGCGAGGCCCTCCTTCTCGGCGAGCAGCAGGGGGTCGATCCCGGCCTCGGCGAGTGCCTCGACGGCATCGACGACCTCGCCTGCTGCCCCGCTGGTCGAGCCCTTCGAGGCGCTGGGCGGCACCACCCGCACCCGCCCCTCCCCCATGGTGGCCAGCGCGACATGGGCGAGCGGCGCGAGATCCCCGGAACAGCCGAGCGAACCGTACTCGTGCACGATCGGCGTGATGCCGGCGTTGAGCATCGCGGCGTAGGTCTGCGCGGTGACGGGGCGTGCACCGGTGTGGCCGGTGACGAGCGTCGCGAGGCGCAGCAGCTGCAGTGCGCGCACCACCTCGGTCTCGACCTCGGGGCCGGACCCGGCGGCGTGCGAGCGCACCAGGCTGAGCTGGAGCTGGGCCCGCATCTCCGTGGGGATGTGGCGGCGGGCGAGGGCGCCGAAGCCCGTGGAGACGCCGTAGTGGGGCACGGTGTCCTGAGCCAGTCCGTCGATGACGGCGCGGCTCTCGGCCATGCGGGCCACGGCGCTCTCGTGGATCTCGACGGAGGCGCCGTAGCGGGCGACCGCGACCACCTGGTCGACGGTCAGCGGCGTCCCGTCCAGGACGACGTGCTGGGGCAGGTCCGGACCGGCCGGGCGGGTGGCCGGCGTCGGCTCCGTGTGGTGCAGGGTGCTCATCCCCCCATGAAACCCCGCCCCGCTCCCTCCGTCCCCCCACCCAGGCCGGTTACAGTCTGAGATACCAGACAACCGAAGGTGGTCGGTAGTTCGTCAGGTGACCGGCAACTCGGGCTGCCGATCACCTGACAGATTGCCGATCACCCGGCCCCGTCCCTGGAGGCAGCATGGCTGGCAGCAGTACCGTTCCGGCCGCACGGACCACGGCGCGGCTGCTCACGTTCCTCGCGGCACAGACCGGTCCGGTGCCCGCCGGCGCCATCGCGCACGGCATCGGGGTGCCGCGCTCGAGCGTCTACCACCTGCTGTCCGTGCTGGGCGACGAAGGTTTCGTGCGGCACTTTCCCGACGAACGGCGCTACGGCCTCGGCGTCGCCGCGCTCGGCCTGGGCAGTGCGTACACCCGGCAGGCGCCGCTCACCCGGCTGGCCGCACCCGTCGTCGCCCGGCTCGTGGAGTCCACCGGTGAGAACGGGCACCTCGCGGTGCTCAACGGCCGCGAGGTGCTGTACCTGGTGGAGCAGCGGGCGGCGGGGCGCCCGCCTCTGGTGACCGACGTCGACGTGCATCTCCCGAGCCACCTCACCGCGAGCGGGCGGGCCGTGCTCGCGCTGCTGCCGCCGGCGCAGGTGCGGGCCCTGTACCCGACGCCGGGTTCGTTCACCGGGCTGACCGGGGCAGGACCGCGGACGCTGCGGGAGCTCCGGACCGTGCTGCGGTCGGCTCGTGAGCGAGGGTTCGCGGAGGAGGACGGCGAGGTGTCGGCCGGGTTCGCGTCGGTCGCGGCTGCCGTGGTGGACCACACGGGGCGGCCGGTCGCCGGGCTGGCGGTGACGTTCCGGTCGGAGGCCTACGACGACGACGCGCGAGCCGGTC
Organism: Promicromonospora aerolata; assembly: GCF_042682255.1. NCBI lineage: Bacteria > Bacillati > Actinomycetota > Actinomycetes > Micrococcales > Promicromonosporaceae > Promicromonospora > Promicromonospora aerolata. Next base: position 5,426,393 of record NZ_JBHUHF010000001.1, on the reverse strand, counting down.
TCGCGGAGCAGGCGACCCGGGCGGCGCGGGAGGTCAGCCGGAGGCTGGGGGCGCGGTGACACCGGCTCGGGCGCCTCGCTGTCGCACTGGTCCCTGGCGTTGGCTGCCCGCGCACATCATGCGTCGGAAATGACTCCTGACCTGCAAGAATATGCCTGCCGACAATGTCTCGAACTGCCGCGGTAATGACACAATTCTTGATGCCTGGACCGCTCGCGCGCGACGACTGATCGACTTAGAGCGTTATTCAGCGGCTTGGGAGTGCCCATGACTGTGTGACGCCCTGACCTGCATCGTTGCTTGTCAGGGTCAAGATCGGGCAGATAGCGCAACGGTCCTTGCGTCCGGTTTGATCGTGGTTGTCGAGACCCCATCAAGCCGAGCGAAGGACCGATGCCGTACCACTCTACTTGCGGGCTGAGCCCTGCCCAGACCTCCGAGCTGATCGGCCGCGTTCACCAGGTCCACGCCGCCCGTCCCGACGAGCAGCGGTACGACTTCGAGATGCCGGTCGACCAGGCGGTGGTGATGGTCCTGGTGATGGTGCGCCACAACCTCGCCCAGCAGGTCACCGCAGACCTGCACGGCGTCTCCCAGTCCACGGTCTCGCGGATCTACCGCTACCTGCTACCGATCCTGGGCATGGTCACGATGATGGACCGCGCCCGCCTGACCGACGCTCTCGCCTCCGGCGTCGTCCTAATCGACGGGACCCCGGTCCCGACCGGCAACCGCACCGCGACCGGGAAGGAGAACTTCAACGGCAAGCACCGCAAGCAGGCACTCAACGTGCAGGTCGCGGCCCGGCCCGACGGCACCCTGACCGACGTCTCAGACCCCGTGCCCGGCCGCCGCCACGACTCGGTGGCCCTGGACCTGGTGGGGTGGGGCTACCAGATCCGTGCCGCCACCGACCACAACCCGCAGCTGGCCGTCTTCGGCGACAGCGCCTACAGCCGGCACACCGACTGGACCCCGTTGAAGAAGCCGAAGGATGTCGAGCGCACACCCGAAGACATCGCGTTCAACCGCGCCGTAGCCAGCTTCCGCGCCCCGGTCGAACGAGCCATCGGACTGCTCAAGCAGTGGAAGACCCTCGCCACCGGCTACCGCGGACGCCTGAGCGAACTCCCAACCGTCATCCACGTGATCGTCAACCTGGAGTTCTACCGACTGGCCAGCTGAATAACGCTCTTACTTGCGCGAAAGATCCGCCACCGGAACGGTGAACTCTCGCGACCGCAGGGGACCTGGCGCCAGCACCACCGCCTCCTTGCCGGTCCACCCGCGCCGGATGGCCTGCACGACGCCCTCCGCGCCCCGCTCCGTGCTCGACACTCCGGTGACCTTCACGATGACGCCCGCCGCGATCCCGTCGCCCATGGCTTTTCTGCTCTCTGTAGTAATTGCGGTAGTAATTGCGGGCCAGGGCCGATCGACGTGACCTTCAACTCGTGGCGATTTGGCACTCAGCTCGATAGGGAGCCAGATACTGCCAGCGTCGACAGAGTGTCGTCAAGATAAATGCGGAATGTAGAAATGAATCACCTTTCTACGGTTCGTGGCCGCACATTTCCTCGCACCGGAACGACGCTCTCGTAGGTCTGCGACATGCTCGCTGCTCAGAGCAGTCCTGCTGACGGCAGATCCGGCCCCGCGACCCCCTCCGCGAAGCGCACGGTGGGGTCATGACCGAATCACCGAAGGCGCCGATGTTCGGCGAGCACGCACGCCGCGAGCTGTACGAGCGGCGTGTCCTGGTTCTCGACGGACCTCTGGACGACGACAACGGGACGCTCCTGATGACCCAGCTGATCGCGCTGGCCACGGAGGACTCGTCCACCGACATCGACCTGTGGATCCACTCTCCGGGCGGATCGGTGCCCGCGATGCTGGCGATCCGCGACATCATGCGAACCATCCCCAACGACGTGTCGACGCTCGTGCTGGGGATCGCCTACAGCGCGGGCCAGTTCCTCCTCTCGGCAGGCACCTCGGGCAAGCGCAGGGCGCTGCCGAACTCCCGGGTCCTGATGCACCAGGGCTCGGCCGGGATCGCCGGCACCGCCGTCGACATCGAGCTGCAGGCGGACGACCTGCGACACACCCGGGACACCGTGCTGCGCCTGGTCGCCGAGGACACCGGGCAGCCGGTCGAGCGGATCTTCGAGGACTCGCTGCACGACCACTGGTACACGGCCGAGGAGGCTCTCGACTTCGGCTTCATCGACACGATCGTGCAGGGCTTCGACGGGCTCAGACCGCGCGACCGTCAGCCGACCGGGTTCAGCGCCGTAGCCGAGGGGGACGCACGATGAGCAGCTACACCATCCCGAACGTCATCGCGTCGCACCCTCGGGGCGAGCGGATCATGGACGTCTACTCCCAGCTGCTCTCCGAACGGATCATCTACCTGGGCACCGCGATCGACGCCGGCGTCGCCAACGCCCTGATCGCGCAACTGCTGCACCTGGAGTCGAGCAACCCGGACAGCGACATCCAGCTCTACGTCAACTGCGAGGGCGGAGACCCGAGCGCCGGGATGGCGATCTACGACACGATGCGCTACATCCGGCCGCAGGTGTCGACCACCGTCGTGGGGCAGGCGGTCGCGGTCGGGGCCGTGCTGCTCGCCGCGGGGGCCGACGGCAAGCGGGCGGCGCTCCCGCACGCACGGGTCATCCTGCACCAGCCCGCGGCACAGGGCCGTGGCGCGATCCCAGACCTGATCCTGCAGGCCGACGAGGTGGTCCGCATCCGTGCCGACATGGAGGTCGCGCTCGCCCAGCACACGGGTCAGAGCGTCGGCACCCTCCGCGCCGACACCGACCGCGACCGCATCTTCACCGCCGGAGCCGCACGCGACTACGGCCTCCTGGACCACGTGATCGACCAGCGATGACGCGGTGTGATGCCCGGGCCGGTGGGCCCGGGCATCACGCCGCGAGCGCGAAGGCCGCCTGGCAGGTGGGCTGCCGTGCGGTGTCGCGGACGACGACCAGGCGGTCGGCGACGGCGGCAACCAGGTCGACCAGGGTGACGTCCAGCGCGCCGGTGATCGCCGCGATCATCTCGCTCGACGGCTCTTTGACGCCACGCTCGATCTCCGAGAGGTACTGCGGCGAGATCCCGGCGCGGCGGGCGGTCTGGTCCAGCGTCTCGCCGCGCACGTGCCGCAGCTGTCGCAGGCGTTCGCCGAGCAGGTGCCGCAGGAGCGGCTCTCGTGTCGTCGACGTCGACGGGGTTCGGGTCATACCTGAGCGTAGAACCGCACCCTCGGCCGACGTCGGCGCTTCTGCTGAGAGCAGCGACCGACACGGCACAGTCATGACGACACGAACCGGTCCCCGAGAGCCGGGAACTGACACCGGACAGCTGCAAGGCTGGGCCGGCGTGGGACAGATTCAGGACAGACGCCGCGAGCGACGCGGCCGGTGACCGGGGAGCCGAGATGCGACGGAGCAGGCTGGTGCAGGTCTGGGCGGTCTTCCTGGTGGGGCTGGTCGGTGGTTGCGCTCAGCCGGGTACCGCGGGTGGGGCGGCCGGTGTCGGCACATCCGGGGAACCGCGCGGATACCTCTGCCACGGCACGCCGGTCCCGGCGGCGGTCCTCACCGACGGCGCCACCGCCGATGAGCTCGGTGACGAGGCCGCCGCGGCACTGGACGGGGCGAGCGTCCCCGCCATCGAGCCGGAGCAGTGGCGTGTGCTGACGGAGACAAGCACGCGGGTCTACCTGATCCGGGAGCTGCCCGAGCCGCGTGACAGCGACGGCGAACAACGCACGCATGAGCTCTTGGGCATCGAGTGGACCGACCAGACCGAGGAGGGCGGCGAGGGCTGGCAGCTCTGGCAGCACGGCGACTGTGCGCTGCGCTACGACCTGGGCGAGCTCGGCGACGCGATCGTCGGGCTCGACCCCGACAACCCGCCGGACGCCGCGTCCTCGGAGGTACCCGTGCTCGTCACCGAGATCGACTGTGCGAGCGGCAAGCCGGCAGATGGCCGGGTCAGGGTGGAGCACCTGGTCGAGCTCGAGGACCGGGTAGAGCTCGTGATCGGCGTCGAAGCCCCGCCGGGGGACGGCCAGAACTGTCCGTCCAACCCGCCGACGCCGTTCACCATCGAGCTGGACGAGCCGCTCGGGAACCGGACACTGGTGGACGTCGCGGTGTACCCGGAGCGGGAGCTGGCCGTAGTCGCACAGGAGTGATGGGGCGGCCCGGATCACGGGGGGCGCACCGATGTCGCGGACAGGACACCACGTCCGTGGCTCCGGACCACGAACGCGAAGTTCTGTGCCCCCGTCGATCCTCTACAGTTGACCCGCGCCCCCCACCCCTGCCGTCCTGGGAGATGTCTTCGTGAGTTCACACCCGCGCGAGTTCCGTCTGCTCGTCACCGGTGGAGGGACCGGTGGGCATACCTATCCGGCCCTGACCACGCTCCGCGCCCTCCAGGCCAGGCTCACGGGGGAAGGCACAGCGGTCAGCGTCCTCTGGGCAGGCACCGCCGAAGGCCTGGAGGCCAAGGTCACCGCATCCGAGGGCATCCGCTTCGTGTCGGTCGCCACGGGCAAGATCCGCCGTTCGAGCAACCCGCTGGGCATGCTGTCGGCCGCCAACATGAAGGACATGGCGCGTGTGCCGCTCGGCGTCGCGCAGGCCAGATCGATCGTCGCCGAGTTCAAGCCGGACGTGATCCTGTCGACGGGCGGCTACGTCGCCGTCCCGATCGGGCTCGCCGCCGGCCTGCTGCGGCGTCCGCTCGTGGTGCACGAGCAGACCGTGCGGCTCGGGCTCGCCAACCGCCTCCTGGCCAAGCGCGCCACCCGCGTCGCCGTCTCCTCGCCGTCCACCCTCGAGCTGCTGCCCGAGAGCGTGCGCGAGCGGACCGTCGTGACCGGCAACCCGGTCCGCGCCGAGGTGATGACCGGGGAGCCGCTCAAGGCCGTCGACGCGCTCGGCCTGGACTCGTTCGACCCGGACCTCCCGGTCCTGTACGTGACGGGCGGCGCGCAGGGGTCCGTCCAGATCAACACGCTCGTCACCGAGGCGCTGCCGTGGCTGCTCCAGCGCGCGAACGTGATCCACCAGTGCGGGCCGAACAACCTCCAGGACATGTTCGAGCGCACCGCCGCCCTCCCGGCCGAGCTCGGCGCCCGCTACCGCGTCTTGGGGTTCGTCGGCGCCGAGCTGCCGGACGTGCTCGCCCTCGCCGACGTCGTCATCTCCCGGAGCGGCGCCGGGACTATCGCCGAGCTGACGGCACTGGGCAAGCCCTCCGTCCTGGTCCCGCTCGCCTCAGCGGCCGGGAACGAGCAGGCGCACAACGCGCGCCGGCTCCAGGACCTGGGTGCGGCTATCGCCCTGGAGGGCGACCTCCACGAGACGGACCTCCGGGCGGCGCTCAGACCGCTGCTCGACGCCGGACGGCGCGAGCGGATGTCCCACGCCGCCCGGGAGCACGGGCGTCCTGACGCCGCCGAGCGGCTGGTGGACGTGCTGCTGGAGGCGGCGCGGCCCGCCAACGCCTGACGAACCCTCGCTACGCTGTCTCGGTGCTCATCGAACGGGTCCGGGTCAAGCCGGCAGTCGTCGAAGAGGGCCAGTGGCCCTGGACCGTGCCGGCCATCGGTGACCTCGCCGCCCAGGGCATCCGGCTGAGCAGCAGCATCGTGGTCCTCGTCGGCGCCAACGGGAGTGGCAAGTCCACCCTGCTGGAAGCGATCGCCGAGGGCTACGGCCTGGACGTCCGCGGCGGGCACGGCGGCCGCAAGTACGCCAGCACCCTGGAGACGAGCCCGCTCGGCGAGGCGATCATGCTGGACCGCACGCGCGCCGGGTCGGGGATGACCCGCCGCAACGCCAAGGGCTTCTACCTGCGGGCCGAGACAGCTTTCGGGATGCTCGAGTACATGACCGGGGCGGGGATGCCCGGCTACGGCGACAAGCCGTCCTGGGAGGTCAGCCACGGCGAGTCCTACCTCCAGGCGATCATGGGACGGTTCGACGGGCCGGGCCTGTACCTCCTGGACGAGGCCGAGGGGCCGCTGTCGTTCGAGTCGACGCTGCAGCTGCTGTACCGCCTGCAGGACCTGGTCACCGAGTTCCCCGCCCAGGTGATCTACGCGACGCACTCGCCCATGGTCGCTGCGCTTCCCGGAGCGCAGATCCTCGAGATGACCGACGAGGGGATCACTGAGCGGGAGTGGGCCGAGCTGCAGTCGGTGGGCTTGTGGAAGAGATTCCTGGGTCGGCCCGACACCTTCTTCGACACCACCACCTAGACGAGCGGCTCCCCGGGCGGAGGCGCCCTACTGTGAGAACCAACCGAACAGGAACGGAGCACCGATGTCCTCACCGCAGAGCGGCAGCAGCTGGGCCCAGGGCGTCGCCGACGACGGCGTCGTCACGATCGGAGACCCGCGGCTCAAGGCCCCCACCACGGAGGTCGACACCGCGGAAGCCGGCGAACTGCTGAAGGCCCTGGTCACCCGGTTGCGCGCGCTCCGCGGTGCAGGGCTCGCCGCGCCGCAGATCGGGATCTCGGTGAGGGCTGCGGTCGTCGAGGTGCGCAAGACCGACGTCTTTCCCGACCGGCCGGAGACCGGGCTGATCCAGCTGGTCAATCCCGTCGTCGTCGAGAGCTCCGACGAGACCGTGCTGGACTGGGAGGGCTGCTTCAGCGTGCCCGGCTACATGGGCCAGGTGCCGCGGGCGGAGCGCCTCACCGTCCGGTACACCACCGAGACCGGCGAGAGCGTCTCGCGGGAGTTCACCGGCTACCCCGCCCGGGTCGTGCAGCACGAGATCGACCACCTCGACGGTCTCGTGTACCTCGACCGCATGGCAGACCTGGCCAGCCTCACGACCGTCCAGAACTACCTGGACCACCACCGGCCGGCGGGCTGACGCCACCAGCGGTCTTCTTGTGGACCACCCGGCGCCTGACTAGGGTCGACGCCGTGACCGACCCCCGTTCCTGGCAGTCCGAGACCGCACTGCTCGGCAACGCCGACCCGTCCGACCCGACCGGCTGGTTCGAGCGGCTCTGGGCGTCCGCCCGCGACGGCGACGTCACGATGCCGTGGGACCGGGACGAACCGCACCCGGCACTGGCCACCTGGGCAGGCGCCCCCAGTTCGGGCACGGCGAGCGGCACCGCCGTCGTCGTCGGGTGCGGGCTGGGCGCCGACGCCGAGCACCTGTCCCGGCTCGGCTACGAGACGACGGCGTTCGACATCTCCCCCACCGCTGTCGCAGCGGCCCGCGACCGGAACCCCGGCTCCTCGGTGACCTACGCCGTCGGAGACCTGCTCGACCTGCCCCGCGCGTGGGTCGGCGCCTTCGACCTGGTCGTCGAGATCTACACCGTCCAGGCGGTGAACCGCAGCGTGCGCGACGGGCTCACCGCCGGCGTCCGCTCGCTGGTGGCGCCGGGCGGAACCCTGCTCGCGGTCCAGGCCATTGCCGAAGAAGGCGACGACGACGGCCCGCCCTGGCCACTGACCCGGGCGGAGATCGAGGCATTCGGCACGGACGGACTGTCGGCCGTGTCGATCGAGCAGCTTCCCGCCCCTGGAACCCCGAACCGCCCCGGAATCTGGCGCGCGGAGTTCCGCCGGGCCTGAGCCGCTGGAGTCAGCGTTATGCATGGATGCACGAGGCAATTCCATCGAGCAGCTCCGGCGGGTCGGGATACCGTGCCGCTTCTCCTGCTGCAACCCGCGCTGCGCTCCAGCACGCGACAGCGGCATCGAGCACGTCGTCCGGGCCGGCCACCAGCCCTGCAGGACCAAGATTCGCAGGCAGGACGAAGTTCGCTTCCGCGAGCAGCCGACGCCGGTCCTCCAGACCTGCCCACGTCGCTTTCGCAGCAGGTATGAATCGGCCCGCCAGGACGGTGAACGACATCTCGGGATGCACCTCGACGATCTGACGACCCGATGCGCGGACGACCTCGTCTACTTCGAGGATCCGAGCGGCCAGGGCCCACGCCTGCCGGCTGATCCCCTTCCGCATCACCCGGCGGGCCTCGTTGGAGGCGGCCTGATAGTCCGGCGCAGCCAGCACGGTTCGAGGCGGTGTCATGAACACTGACGGCCACCGTGGTCCGACAGCCTTCCGCACCAGTACGTCAGCCTCCCTGGGCTCGAGCCCGTCTGGCAGACCAATTGGGATGTCGATACCCACCACCTCGACCGCCCCATCAGCATCTGCGGCAGCGAGCAGCCCGACCAGTGTCGGTGATGCGTAGGTACGCAGATCGCTCGCGACCGCGACCCAGTTCCTCCCCGCTGCGTCGACTCCCATCACCCGGACCATCAGCACATGATCCGTCTAGCGGAAGGGCTGGGTTCAGGCGTTCCGCGGTCCGCGTTCACCGCAACGTAACGTAACAAACAGCATCGAAGGTGCGATGAAGCCGGCATCTCAGTGGGCTGCGGCGGCCACTTGTTGTGATCTCGAACGGGGCCATGTCGTGACTTGCGACCTTCCATGCATGTCGTCGAAGGCAACCGTCGCCGACATCGTCTTCTCGATCCTCACGTCGGCGTCGAATGTGGCCCGAATCGTTCGTGTCCCGTCAGCTCCATCCGGCTTGTGTGGCGCGCTCTTCGCCTGCCACATCACAGAGACTGCTCTGGTTTCCAACTGCTCGGCCTGGCGCTGCTGCCGGACCAGCTCACGCACCTGCCGACCCGCAAAGACCGCCGCTGCAACCGTCGCCGCAGCCACGACGAAATTGGTCACTTCTTGGGCGTCGAACACAGCTCTCATACTGACACTACGGGGGTCGCCCTGGCGTCCAGTCAGAAGAGATCACCCGCTGGGCTGACGATTGCTCTACTGGGCCAGCTATCAATCCACCCACCGGTCGTACTGCACGAAGAACCGCGCATCTCCCGCCCCTGCACCGATCACCCCGGTGCACACCCGCCGCAGGTCCAGCACGCCCTGGAAGGCGCACACCGTGCCGCCGGCCACCACCTCCGACGCCAGCTCCTCGCCCGACATACCGGCCGGCGGGTCGACCGTCAGCTCCACCCAGCAGCCCCCGGAGCCGCAGCCCATCCCCTCGGCAGTCACTCGGGCGCCGTCGGGCAGCGGAGGGAGCGACGACGCCGGCGGGATGGCCGACTCGTCGAGGGCCAGCGAGAGCGGGGGAAGGGCCACGCCCACCGCCGCGACCGCTACGAGTGCCACGACGCTCCTGATCGCCGTTCGGGTACGCATCCCCAGACCCTATGGGGAATGCATCCGATGACGGCCAACGCGTCGTCACCGGTCACCGAGGCCCTACCTTCGTCCCCACCTCCTCGCACGCAATTGAGATCGGTCGGATGACTCGAGATCGGTCAAACAACCGACCGATCTCGAGTCAACGGACCGAAGCCGGCGAGATCGGTCCGACGACCGACCGAACTCACCGACTCAGCCGGCCAGTTTCCGGACGATTGAACCAATGCCCCCTTTCATCCGTAGTGCAGGGCAGAGGCCGGCAACGGGTCGGCCTGCGAACGAGAGGGGCGGAGCGTGCGCAGAGGGACAAAGGTGGCGGTCGGTGTCGGCGCTGGGGTGGTCGTGATCGGTGCGGCGGCGGTGGTCTTCGGGCCAGGCCTGTACGCCGACTGGGCGAACGAGGCGGCCGCGGACGCCCCCACGCTCGAGTCGTCGGCGGTCCCCCTGCCCGACGCCGAGGCGGCCGCCGGCACGTGGACGATCGGCGACGGGTCGTTCGCCGGGTACCGCGTCGACGAGGTGCTGCAGGGCGAGGACGTGACGGTCACGGGGCGGACCGAGGACGTGACCGGCTCGATCACGGTCGCGGACGGCGCCGTCAGCGAGGCGAGCGTCGAGGTGGACGTCGCGAGCGTGGCGACGGACGAGGCGAACCGCGACGCGTACTTCCGGGACGAGGCGATGGAGGCGCACACCTACCCGACGGCGACCTTCGAGCTGACCGAGCCGGCCCCGATCGAGGAGGGCGCCACCACCGTCGAGCTGATGGGCGACCTCACGATCCACGGCGTCACGCAGCCCGCGACGGTCGAGGCCGAGGTCGCGGGCGACGCGACCACCGGCGACCCCGTGCAGGTCATCGGCAGCGTACCGGTCACGTTCTCCGACTTCGACGTCGAAGCCCCGTCGCTCGGCTTCGTGACGGTGGAGGATGAGGGCAGCATCGAGTTCTCGCTGCAGCTCCAGCCCGAGCAGTAACGACGGAGGCGACCGGACCGTGACCAGAGGCGACTCGCCGGCGGGCGCCGAGGACGAGCTCCTCGCCGCCGTGCACGACACGCACGCCGGTGCGCTGTACCGGTACGTCGTGCGCCGCACGGGCGACGAGGAGGAGGCGCGCGACGTCGTGCAGGAGACGCTGTTGCGCGCGTGGCGGCACCCCGAGGTGCTCGAACGGTCCGAGGAATCGGTGCGGGCCTGGCTGTTCACGGTCGCACGCAACCTCACCGTCGACCACCTCCGCAGTGCCCGGCGCACCCGCGAGCGCGCCACCGGGCACGTGCCCGACCGCGAGGAACGGGACACGACGCAGGCCGTGCTCGACTCCTGGCTCGTCGCCGACGCGCTCGTGTCGCTCTCGCCGGCACACCGGGCGGTCGTCGTGGGCGCCTACTACGGCGGCCGCTCGGTGGCCGAGCTCGCGACCGAGCTGGGCGTCGCGCCCGGAACGGTGAAGTCGCGGCTGCACTACGGGCTGCGCGCGCTGCGCCTGGCCCTGCAGGAGAAAGGAGTCACGTCATGATCCCGGCAGACCCAGGACACGGCGGCGACCACTACGCGGAATGGGACGCGGCCTACGTGCTCGGCGCCCTGAGCCCGAGCGATCGCCGCGCCTACGAGCGACACCTGGCCGAGTGCGACACGTGCCGCTCGGCGGTCGCCGAGCTCGCCGGCATGCCGGGCCTGCTCGGCACACTGACCCCCGCGCACGCGGAGGCACTGGTGGCGGAGGCTCCGGAGGTGTCCGACGGCGGCGGGTCCACGCCCCACGCCCCCGGGCCGTACGCCGCGAGCTCCGCGCCGGATCCCGTGGTCTCGCTCGCCGGCCTCGCGGGCGCGGCACGCAGGTCCCGCACCCGACGCCGGTCGCTGGCTGCCGTCGCGGCGTCGGCCCTGGTGGTCGCCGGCGCTGTCGGCGGTTCGGTCCTCGCCGACGACGGCCTGTTCGGGACGCCGGGCGGGGCGGGGACGCCGCCGTCGGCCACCGTCGCGGGGGCCCGGACGATCGAGCTGCGCCCCGTGGGCGACGCCGACATGCGCGCCGAGCTGGTCGTCACGCCCACCACCTGGGGCACGAGCCTCCGCTGGAGCTGCCACTACCCGCCGGCACCGGGGCAGCAGCCCGACGGGCGCTACACGCCGGCGGAGCCGATCACGTACGAGCTCGTGCTGGTCGGCCAGGACGGCGCACGCACGGTGGCCGGGACCTGGTCCTGGTCGGGAGGCACGACCACGGGCCTCGACGCGTCGTCGGCCGTCCCGCTGACCGACGTGGACCGCATCGAGATCACGCTCGACGGGCAGGAGGAGGCACTCGCGGCGGCGACCCTATGACAGCCGCCGGGGCTCGGGGCGCGGCTCCAGCACGACGACCGCGGTCTCGGTCGACCGGAGCGCCGCGTAGGCGTCCAGGTGCGCGTCGATCTCCTGCCACAGGCTCCAGAGACGGGTGCGCTCCTCCCCCTGTGCCGCGTGCGCCTGCACGAAGTGGGACCCGTCGGCCACGTCCACCGTGGCCTCGGCGTGCTCCTGCAGGTTGAGCCACCAGGCGGGCTCGCCGTCGGCCCAGCCGTTCATCGCCAGGGTGATGTAGTTCGGCCCGTCCTCGAGGTAGGCGATGATCACGCTGTGCTCGCGCCCGGTGCGGCGCCCCGTGGTCGTCAGGCGCAGGGTTCCCCAGCTGTGCCCCCTCGGACGGCGAAGACCCACCCGGCCGGCGGTGACCCGGTACAGGCCGCGGTGCAGCGCCCACACCGTACGGACGAACCACCGGGGCGGAACCCGCGGTGCGGAGACTGGCCTGTGCTCGTTCGACACACTGATCACGATAGCGGGAACGACCATGCACTTGCTGCCGAAATCACGAACATCCTGGCAGCAAGTGCATGGTCAACCGGCTACCGCGGGGCGTAGGTCGTCTCGTCCAGGCCCGACTGGGTGGGGTCGTGGTCCACTTCCCCGACGTCGTACATCGTCGTCATCCAGTGGTAGAAGTTGTCGCCGCGGTCGCGGAGCAACCGGTACAGCCGCCCCATCATGCGGCGCTGCACCTCGGCCGGCCCGGGCGTGTCGTAGACGTTCGTCAGCTCGTGCGGGTCGGTCTCCAGGTCGTACAGCTCGTTCACGGAGTCCGGGTTGACCACCAGCTTGTACCGGTCCTCCCGCAGCATGCGCTGCGGGTACGGGAAGTGGTGCCCGTGGAACTCGCACACGATGTCCTGCTCCCACTCGACCTCGCGGCCCTCGACCAGGGGCAGCAGGCTGCGCGAGTCGATCGCCGGCTTCGGGTCGATGCCGGCCAGCTCGAGGATCGTGGCCGTGCAGTCCAGGAGGCTCACGAACTCGGTCCGCACCTGGCCCGCCGGGCCGCCCGGGACCCGCAGGAGGCCGGGCGTGCGGTAGATGTCCTCGTACATCGCCGGACCCTTGTCGTGCAGGCGGTGCGCCCCGGTGAACTCGCCGTGGTCGCAGGTGAAGAACACCGCGGTGTCGTCCACCAGGCCCAGCCGCTCGAGCGCGTCCATGACGCGGCCGATCTGCTGGTCGATGAGCGTCACGTACCCCCAGTAGACGGCGATCAGCTTGCGCGTCACCTCGATGGGCATCGTGTCGAAGGTCCAGTGCGCGCTGTAGTTGGCCTGGACGGGCGGCTTGCCCTCGAACGTCTCGGCGATGGAGGCCGGCAGCTCCACGTCGGCCGGGTCGAACATGTCGAAGTACTCGTCCGGCACGATGTACGGCAGATGGGGCCCGAAGAAGCTGAGCTCCAGGAAGAACGGCCGCGCTCCGCTGCGGTAGTCGTCCGCGTACTTCTCCAAGAGCTCGATGGTGCGGGTCGCCAGGTAGTGCTCGAACGTGGCCTCGACCGGCTGGTGCAGCCGTGCCGCCAGCAGGTTGCCCGGCCCGCCGTTGGGCAGCGTGCCGCGCACCCGGTCGCTGATCTCGTAGGGCGGCAGGTCGTTGTCCTTCAGGTACGCCAGGTAGTCCTCGTTCTCCACGGGGTTGTGCCAGCCCGGCAGGTCCGGCCCGTCGAACCCGAAGTACGCCGCGTCCTTCACGGTGCCGGCGTGCCACTTGCCGACGAGCCCGGTGTTGTACCCGTGCTCCCGCAACGCCTCCACGTAGGTGAAGGTGCCGTCGGCCAGGTCCTCCTGATAGCCCACGTTGCGCTCGTGGTTGGCCAGCACCTGGTGCCGGAACGGTGCCTGCCCGGTGAGCAGGCTCGCCCGCGACGGCGTGCAGATCGCGGTCGGCGTGTACCACCGGTCGAACCGCGTACCCGTACGGGCCAGCTCGTCGAGCACCGGCGTGCGCGCCTGCGCGTTGCCGTAGGCACCCAGCGTGTCGGCCCGGTGCTGGTCGGTCATGAGGAACAGGACGTTCCGCCGCGACGTCGCCTCGGGGCCCTGTCCGGTCGCTGCGTCCGCCACCGGGTCACTCACCCGCCTTGAGGAACAGGTCGCCGGTGTAGTACTCGGCGGGGTCGACCGGCGCCTCGAGCGTGCCCGCCTCGACGAAGTAGTCGTTCATGCCGGACAGCCACGTGTCGACCGTGCCGTCCTCGGTGATCTTGTCGAGCTCCGCGAGGTCCAGGACCTCGACGTTCGCGGCATCCGCCTCGACGTCGGCCACGTCGAGGTTGTTGAACTCCGCGGTCAGCTCGATCGTCTCGTCCATGTTCTCGGAGCGGTAGGCCATCGCCTCGCGCAGCACCGTGAGCACTGCGTCCACCTTCTCGGGTTCGTCGGCCACCACGTCGTTGCCCGCCACGAACGCCGTCGGGAAGGCGACCTTGTCCTCGAAGTCGGTGTTGTCCGCCAGCTCGACCAGGTCCGGCACCTGCTCCTTGACCGTCGCGAGCGCCGGGTACCAGAAGCCGGCGGCGTCGACCTGCCCCGACGACAGCGCGGCCACGATGGCCGGCGGCTCCATCGGCACGAGCTCGATGTCCTCCTTGGTCATGCCGGCGTCCTCGAGGGCGAGGGTCAGGATCATGTCGCCCGACGTACCCTCCGGCACGGCGACGGTCTTGCCCTTGAGGTCCTCGACCGACTCGATGCCGGGCTGCGCGACGACGCGGTCGGCGCGGCCGAGCGTGTTCATCGCGACGAGCTTCGCCTGGCCGGAGGCGGGCAGCCAGAACGCGCCGGGGCCGATGTACCCGAAGTCGAGGTCGCCCGTTCCGAGCGCCTGGATCTGCAGCGGCCCGTTGGTGAACGACGACGTGGTGGCGTCGATGCCGTGCTTCTCCCACAGCCCCTGGTCCTCGGCGACGGCCAGCAGGCTGGTGCCGTTGAAGTCGGGGATGTAGCCGAAGTTGACCTCGATGGTGTCGCCGCCGTCCGCCCCGGCGGCGCCGCCGGAGGAGCAGGCTCCCACGGACAGCACGAGGGCGAGGCCGGCGAGCGCCGCACCGATGGTCTTGCGGGGTGATGGCCTGGAAAATCGCATGGGGGATCCTTAGAACGGGTTCGTGGGTTCTGGTGAGGTCTGGGGCAGGTGGCCGGGTTTGGGGGCCACCCGGCGGGGCCGGGCTAGTGGTCGGCGGTCTGGTGGTAGACGGCGCGCCACACGCGGTTGCGCAGCTCGCCGAACTCGGGGCTGAGCCGCACGTCCTCGGTGCGCGGGTACGGCAGGTCGACGTCGATGACCTCGTGGATGCGGCCCGGGCGGGCGGCCATGACGACCACGCGGCCCGCGAGGAACACGGCCTCGTCGACGTCGTGCGTGATGAAGAGGACCGTGCGCTTCTCGGTGCTCCAGGTGTCGAGCAGCTGTTCTTGCAGGCGCACCCGGGTCAGGGCGTCCAGTGCGCCGAACGGCTCGTCCATGAGCAGGATCGACGGGTTCACTGCGTAGGCGCGGGCGATCGCGCAGCGCTGCTTCATGCCGCCCGACAGCGTCTTGGGCAGCGCGTCCGCGAACTGCTCCAGGCCGACCAGCCGCACGTAGTGCTCGGCGCGCTCCCGGCGCTCGACGGCGGGCAGGCCCGCTACCTTGAGCCCGAACTCGACGTTCTTGCGCACCGTGAGCCAGGGGAACAGCGCGTACTGCTGGAAGATCACGCCGCGCTCCGGCCCGGGGCCGGTCACGCCGTTGCCGTCCACGAGCACCTCGCCCGACGTCGGCGTCTCCAGGCCCGCGACGATGTTCATCAGGGTGGACTTGCCGCAGCCCGACGGGCCGACGACGGTCACGAACTCGTTGTCGGCGACGTCCAGGGAGACGCTGTCGAGCGCGACGAACTCCTCGTCCTGCAGCGCGAACGTCTTGCGGGTGTCGCGCACGGAGATCTTCGCGGTGTCGGTCATGGTCTTCGGTGTCTCCTGCGTGGTGGTCATCGTCGCTCCTGCCATCCGGTGAGCCTGGTCTCCGCCAGCAGCAGCAGCCGGTCCATCGTCAGGCCGAGGATGCCGATGACGACGATGCTGACGAAGATCGTCGCGAGGTCGTAGTAGGTCTGGGCCTGCTGCATGCGGAACCCGAGGCCCGCCTGGGCGGCGAGCAGCTCTGCCGCGACGAGGGTGGCCCACGCGGAACCGAGGCCGACCCGCATGCCGACGAGGATGAACGGCGACGACGCCGGCACCACGACGCGCACGAAGATCGTGCCGTCGCCCGCACCGAGCACGCGGGCCGCGTTGATGAGCGTCCGGTCGACGCTGACCACGCCCTGGTAGGTCGAGATGACGCAGGCCAGGAAGGCCGCCAGGAAGATGACGAACACCTTGGGCATCTCGCCGATACCCATCAGCACCAGCACGAGCGGCAGCAGCGCCAGCGGCGGGATGGTGCGGAAGAACTGGATCCACGGTTCGAACAGGCCACGGGCCGGCGTGTACCAGCCCATCAGGAACCCGACCGGGACCGCGGCGGCCGAGCCGAGCAGGAACCCGGCAAGGACGCGGCCGAGGCTGGCCGACAGGTCCTCCATCAGGGTGCCGTCGCTCCAGAGCTCGATGCCCTGGACGAGCACCTCCGGCGGCGTGGGGAGCTGCAGCCCGCTGAGGGCCAGCAACCACCAGATCCCGATGCCGCCCACGACCGAGACGGTGTTGAGGACGAGCAGGGTTGTTCGTTTCCCGGCACGGCGACGGGGCGGAGACCCGTTCTTCGTCGCGGTGGGAGTCGACACGGTCGACGCTGTCACAGGGCTCTCCTCATACGTGCGTGCAGAGTTTCGGGCGGGGTGCCGGGCCGTGGCCCGCGCAACGGCCCGCGCAGGTCTCCGCGGGCGTGGGTGGTCTCCGGCTCGGGGTATCCGGCCAGCAGGGGGGAAAGATGGAAGGCGGCGGCGAGCGCGCCGAGCGCACCGTCGGTGTCGCGCAGCCGCCCGGCGCGTACCACCAGCGAGTCGCCGGTGGGCAGGGGGTGCAGCTCATAGCGCAGGGCGGCGGCGGCCTGCTCGACGATCACGGGGGCGACCCGGGTGATCTCGCCGCCGATCACTATCTCGTCCGGGTCGAGGGCGAGGGCCGCCATGCCGAGCACGCGCCCCACGGTCGCGCCGACGTCGCGCAGCACACCCTCGACCACGGGGTCGCTGGTGGCCACCGCGGCGGCCAGGTCGTCGAGGTTCTCGACCTCGACGCCCTTCTCGCGGCACGCGGCCAGGACGGCGTGGACGGACGCGACGGTCTCGAGGCAGCCCCGCTTGCCACAGCGGCACCGGGTGCCCGCCGGGTCCACGGAGACGTGGCCGAGCTCGCCGGCGAACCCGTGCGCCCCGGTGCCGATGCGGCCGCCGACGACGAGCCCGCCGCCCACGCCGTCCGACAGGCGCACGTACAGCAGGTCGCTCGCGCCCTCGGGCTGCGACACCGCCTCCGCGAGCGCCGCCAGGCGGGTGTTGTTGTCGACGACGACGGGCGCGTCGAACCGTTCGGCGAACGCGGCGTGCACGCCGTCGGGCGCCGACCGGCGCACCCAGGGCACCTGTTCGCTGTCCGGGCGCCCGCCGCCGTGCGGCCCGGCCACGCCGATGCCGACCGCCTGCAGCTCACCGAAGTGCAGCCCGTGGTCGCGGGCCAGCCGGTCGATGAGGGAGAAGGCGAGCTCGAGCCGCTCGGCGCCCACGGTCTCGTCGTCGTAGTGCTCGACGCCGGAGGCGACGGTCTCCCGCGTCGCGTCCGCCACCGCGGCGCGGACGCGCCGGTGGCCGAAGTCGACGCCCAGGTACTGGCCGGACCCGGGGTCGAGCGCCAGGCGCTCGGCGGGCCGGCCGCTGCCCCTGCGGGTCGCGGCGTCGGTGTCGAGCACCACGATGGCGCCGCGCCGCAGGAGCTCGGCGGTGGTCTCGGAGAGGGTGGTCCGGGAGAGCCCTACGCGCCGGGCGAGCTCGCCGCGGCTCAGGGGCCCGTCGCGCAGTGCGCCGAGGACGCGGCCTTCATGGGCGCGCCTCGCGGTACTACCGGGTGTCGTCGTCGACATACCGGTGACCCTAGGGACCCCACAATTTTTCCGTCAACGACCCGGCAAAAAACCGGATCATTTTGGCCGCTCTCAAACAAAACCCCGCCCACCCTCGCTGAGTGCTGGGTATGTGCGCGTTGAGACGTCTCAGTCCCGCAGATACCCAGCACTCAACGGAGGCGGGGGGTTATGGCATGGCGTACGTGCGGAGGTAGTCGAAGCGTGCCGTGGCGCCCGGGGTGTTCATCGCTACCAGGCCGATGCGGAGGTCCTTGTCGTTCGGCAGGGTCCAGACGCCGCCCCACCGCCACGTCTCCCCGTCGGTGCTCGAGGCCATGCGCACCTCGTACTCACCGTTCGCGGCGTCCTGGTGGGCGTACAGCCGCAACCAGGTGGTCTCTCCGGGCGCGGCGCCCCACATCGGGGCCGCGGCCACCGCCGTCGGCGGCGTGGTGGTGGGGCGCGGCCCCTCCTTGGTGAACTCCACCTGCTGCGAGACGCTCCCCGGCTTGCGGGAGAGTCCGAGCTGGGAGTGCACCAGCTTCACGAACTGGTCGTCGCTCCCGTACAGGACCAGGCCGGCCTGCTTGTTCACCCCGACGCCGTCCAGCTCGAGCTTGGTCTCGACCAGGTAGTCCCCCTCGGGCGCGTCGCGGGTCAGCACGGACGCCGAGTTGGTGCGGAGATACAGCTCGGCCCCCTGGGTCGGCCAGGTGAAGGCGCCGTCCTCGAGCCGGACGCCGTCGGCCGGGCCCCGCACCCAGGACCAGGCCGATCCGTCCTCGCCGGGCACGGTGCCGTCGAACTCGTCCGAGCTGCCCGGCAGCAGCGCGCCCGGTTCGGGGTCGGCGACCCGCTCGGTCACCGGTCGGGCCGCGGGGACGAGGCTGATGTTGTCGGCGTCGGCGCCGCCGCGGGCGGTCACACCGACGGGTGCCTCGGTCGCGCGCCCCGTGCCGCCGTCCGGCCGGGTCGCCGCCGTCGGGGTCGCCGCCGCATGGGTCGGCGCCGTCAGGGTCGCCGCCGTCAGGGTCGCCGTGCCGAGCGGTTCGTTCAGGTTGTCGGCGGAGACGGCAGCGGTGAACGTGCCGGCGTCGACGTCGCGGTCGAGCGTGACGACGTTCCAGTCGCCGTACGGGAAGCTCTCCGGCAGGGCGGTGGCGGTCCGCACGGTGCGGGCGCCACGCCCGGCCTCGAGCCGCAGCTCGCCGGCGCCGCGATCGACCCAGGCGACGGCACGCCGCACGCCCTCGCCGAGGACGAGCCCGGCAGCGCCGTCGGCGTCGGTCACCCGCAGGTCTGCCTGGGCACGCAGATCGCCGTCGGCCCCAGCGGTGCTCGCGAGGGACGACCCGGCGAGGTGCACGTACGGGCCCGCGTCCGTCTCCTCGGCGACCGTGACGTCGCCGTCGGCGGACCAGCCGTCGAGGGAGCCGCCGGCGAACGTGGTGCTGACCGCGCCGGAGGTCGCCGGGGCGGGCTGCGGCCCCGACGACGGTCCGGCGCCCGCGTTCACGACCGGCCAGCCGTCGACCCAGTCGAGCCGGTCGATCATGAGCGGCCGCTTCGACAGGTTCAGCGTGCCGTTCCGGGTGTCGACCGGCGGGAAGTCCGGGTCGTCCGTCGGGATCGCGTGGTAGGCCATCCAGTCCTGGCCGGCCAGGTCGGTCAGCACCGAGTGGTGGCCGGGACCCGCGAAGCCGTTGCCGTTCGACGTCAGCACATAGCCGCCCTTGGTCGACTCGGCCATGAGGTCCACTCCGTCATCGTCCAGGAACGGTCCGCGCGGGCTCTCGCTCCGTCCGACCTTGACGGTGTACCCGCTGAAGGCGCCGTCGCAGCAGCCCGCGTCGGAGTACATCAGGTAGTAGAGGTCGTCGTGACGCACCATGAACGCGCCCTCCATGCGACGCCCCTGCGCGACCTGGGTGACCGGGCCGGTGAGCTCTTCGGCGCCGGGGGTGAGCTCCGAGACGCAGACGACGTCGTAGCTGCCCCAGTACAGGTAGAGCGTGCCGTCGTCGTCCGTGAACAGGGCCTGGTCGATGTTGCCTGTCGGACAGCCCGCGACCTGCGCGGACGGCACCAGCAGCCGGTCACGGTGCGTCCACGGGCCGGTCGGCGTCGGTGCCGTGGCCACTGCGAGGCCGCCCGTGGAGAGGCCGTAGGTCAGCAGATATTCGCCGTCGACGTAGCGGATGTCCGGCGCCCAGGCGCGGGAGTTCGACCGCCAGGTGGACGGCACGTCGTCGGCGTCGATCACCTCGCCCGCGTACTCCCAGTGCGCCAGGTCCTCGGAGCGCAGGATCGGCAGGATCCGCTCCCCCGGCTCGCCCGCGCTGTTGAACACCGGGTTCTGGGTGCCGTACGCGTACCAGGCACCGTCCTTGCCACGGATCACCGCGGGGTCCGGGAACGTGTCGGTGACCCCGGCGGAGACCGGGTTCGTGTAGGTGGCGCCGTCGATGTTCGGTGCGGTGGTGGGTGGGTTGGGGGCCGGGTTGGGGGCCGGGTTGGGGGCCGGGTTGGGGGCGTCGGCCGGGGCTGCGGCAGCGGCGTCGGCGGGGGCAGCAGCGGCGTCGGCGGGCGGGGCATCAGCGCCTACGCCCTGGGCGGGGACCATCCCCGACGCCAGGACCGCCGCCGCGACCGCCGCGACCCAGCCGGTCCGGACCGGTCCGCGGGGGCGACGTCGCGCCGTGCTGGGTCGACCTGAGCTCCATCGATCTGATCTCCATTGATCTGATCCCAAACGCATGAGGGCAGGCTCCTCTCGAACGGTGCCGTCGAGCAGTCGCGCGACGGCGGGCCGGTGCCCCGTGACAGGACGCCCAGGCTCCGCCCCTCATCGAAGGAGCCCTGAGTTCTTCCGGCAACTACCCGACAAAAAACATCGGACACTAAACCGCCACCCACCCGTGGCACCGCCCCCCGGCCCCCGTCCGCGGACCACCGCCGCCGAACCACTCCTGACCGAGGTTCAGCAGGCTCCAGGGGACCACTCAGCGTCCGATAACGGTCGCCTGGAGCCTGCTGAACACGAATCGGTCACCCTCGCCGCCGACTCCGGAGCACGAATGTCCAGGGACGCCGTTCGGCCGTACTCAGCTTGCGGTTCGGCACCGCACACGCCGCAGCCCAGCGATCTGGCCCGAAACTCACCTGGCGGGTTCTAGCGATCCCCGCAACACCCTGGATTTCGGGGAGTTGCGGGGATCGTGGTTGCTGAGGAGTTGAGGGCGAGGTTCTTCGAGGCTCCGGGCCGCCTACTTGATCGCGCCCATCGAGAGGCCGCGCACCAGCTGCTTCTGCGCGATCCAGCCCGCGAGGATCACGGGGAGCGACGCGAGCAGTGCGGCCGCGCACAGCCGAGCGAGGAACAGGCCCTCGCTCGTCATGGTCGACACGATGAGCACCGGCACGGTCGCCGCCTGGGACGCCGTCAGGTTGAGCGCGAAGAAGAACTCGTTCCACGCGAAGATCACGCAGATGAGCGCGGTGGCCGCGATACCAGGGGCCACCATCGGCAGGAGCACGGACCGCATGGTGCGCATCAGCCCCGCACCGTCGATGGCCGCGGCCTCGAGCACCTCACCGGGCACCTCGATGAAGAACGACCGCATCATCCACACCGCGATCGGCAGGTTCATCGCCGTGTACAGGACCACGAGGGTCCAGATGTTGTCGAGCACCTTGAGCTGGCCGGCGATCACGTAGATCGGCACGATGACGGCCACGACCGGCAGCATCTTGGTGGAGATGAAGAAGAACAGCACGTCGCTGACCTTCTGCACCGGCCGGATCGACAGCGCGTACGCGGCCGGGACACCGAGCAGCAGGACGAGCACGGTGGAGACGCCGGTGGCGATCACCGAGTTGCCCACATAGACCATGGACCCGCCCTCGAGCACGGCGCGGAACTGGTCGAGCGTCGGCGCGAAGAACCACGTCGGCGGGTCGGAGGCGGCCTGGTTCTCCTGCTTGAACGCCGTCATGGCCATCCAGGCGACCGGGAAGAAGAACCCGATGGCCAGCAGCCACGTGACGGTGGTCAGGAACCCGCCGGAGAAGCGACGGTTCGTCGCGCGCGGAGTCACCGCGGGGGTAGCGACAGACATGGTCACTCCTTCACCTCGAAGCTACGGAAGATCAGGCGCAGTGCGGCGGAGGCCACGATGATCGTGGCGATCACGACGACGACACCCATGGCGGCGGCCTGCCCGATGTCGAACCCGAGGAACGCCCGCTGGTAGATGTAGAACGGCAGGTTGGCGCTGGCCGTACCGGGCCCGCCCGCCGTCATGAGGTAGATCTGGTCGAACGTGTTGACCACGTAGATGATCCCGAGCAGCACACCCAGCTCGATGAACCGGCGCAGGTGCGGCAGCGTGATCAGCCGGAAGGTGAGCCACGAGTTGGCGCCGTCGACGGAGGCCGCCTCGAGCACGTCCTTCGGCTGCGCCTGCAGGCCGGCGAGCACGAGCAGCATCATGAACGGCGTCCACTGCCACACCAGGGCCATCAGGATGGCGATCACCGGGTACGTCGACGTCCAGTCGACCGCCTCGATGCCGAACAGGCCGAGTGCCCAGTTGAACAGGCCGTAGGTCGGGTTCAGCAGGGCGACCGACCACAGCACCGACGTCGCGACCGGCATCACGAGGAAGGGTGTGATGAGCATGGTGCGGGCCACGCTGCGCCCGAAGAACGGGCGGTCCAGCAGCAGGGCGAGCACGATGCCGAGGATCATCGCGACCAGGACGCAGCCGAGGGTGATGACCACCGAGTTGACGGCGGTCTGCCGGAACGTGGAGTCGCGGGCGATGTCGAGGTAGTTCGAGAAGCCCACGAACAGGTCGGCCTCGGGACGCAGCAGGTTCCGCGAGTGCAGCGAGTACCAGATCGTCAGGAGGAACGGCAGCTGCGTGACGATGATGGTGAAGATCAGGGCCGGCAGCAGCGGGCCCCGACGGCGCCAGCCCTCCGCGCGGCTGATCGGCCGCGTGGACGCGGCCTTGCGAGCATCCCGGCGCGCGCCTTCGAGCCGGTCGACGGTCGTGGTGCTCATTGCCCCTCCTCTGCCTGGTAGGTCTCCGCCACGGTCTCGGCGTAACGCTGGGACTGCGCGATGGCCTCGTCCACGGTGACCTGCCCGGCGATAGCGGCGGACATCTGCTGACCTACCCGGGTACCGAGGTCCTGGAACTCGGGGATACCGACGAACTGGATGCCGGGG
This sequence comes from Promicromonospora aerolata, assembly GCF_042682255.1. NCBI lineage: Bacteria > Bacillati > Actinomycetota > Actinomycetes > Micrococcales > Promicromonosporaceae > Promicromonospora > Promicromonospora aerolata. The sequence continues at coordinate 5,403,500 of NZ_JBHUHF010000001.1, read as the reverse complement.
TACGGCACCTCGTGCGTCATCGTCGCCTCCTGGGTGGCGCCGTTCATCGACTCGAGGGTCGCGTCGGCGTAGGCCTGCGACACCTCGGCGTACTCGGGGATCTCGTAGGTGGACAGCCGGCTGCCGGGCGGCACCCGCTCCCAGCCGAGCTCCTCGCCCACGAGCTCGATGTACTCCTTGTTCGTCATCCAGGACACGAAGTCCCAGGCGGCGTCCTTGTGCTCGCTCGTGGACGGGATGGCCAGCGACCAGCTGTAGAGCCAGCCCGCCGCCTCCGTCTCGGCGACCGGTGCGGGCACGTAGCCGACGTCGCCCGCCACGGTCGACGACGAGGGGTCCTCGACGGACGACACCATGGAGGTCGCGTCGTACCACATGGCCGACTGGCCCTGGGAGAAGCGGGTGAGGCAGTCGCCGAAGCCCGACGTCGCCGCACCCGGCTGCCCGTAGGTCCGCAACGTGTCGATGTACGTCTCGATGGCCTCGCGACTCTCCGGCGAGTCGAGCGTCGCGTTCCACTCGGCGTCGAACCAGCCACCACCGAACGTGTTCAGGGCCGTGGTCATGGGCGCCATGTTCTCGCCCCAGCCGGCCAGACCACGCAGGCAGATCCCGGAGAAGTCCTGTGCCGGGTCGTGCAGGTCGCCGGCCAGCTCGCGCACCTCGTCCCAGGTCGGGTTGGCGGGCATCTCCAGCCCCGCCTCCTCGAACAGGTCGGTGCGGTAGGCCAGGAACGAGGACTCCCCGTAGAACGGCACGGAGTACATGTCGCCGTCGGACGAGAGAGCCTCGCGGACGCTGGGGACGAAGTCCTCGGCGTCGTACCCGTCGGTGGCCTCGATGTACGGCTGCAGGTTCTCGATCCAGCCGTTCTCGGCCCACATGGGCGTCTCGTAGTTGGAGATCATGACGACGTCGAACTCACCGCCGCCGGTGGCGACCGACGCCGTGATCTTGGCGCGGGCCTCGTTCTCGGGCAGGGACACGAACTGCACGTCCACACCGGGGTGGGCCGCACGGAACTCGTCCTGCAACGAGATCGCGTCCTGCATCTGCGGGTTGGAGACGATCGCCACCACGATCTGCTCACCGTCACCACCTCCCACGGCGCCCGCTCCGGCACAGCCGGAGAGCGCCAGCGCGACGGCGGCCGTCGTGGCCGCGATCCTCACCCTCACCGAAGTACCCCTCGGAGGTCGGAACATCCTCGTCCTCTCCTCGGCGCAGCCTCTACGCCGCGCTCATTTGAGAATTTTAACTTGCTCATCTGCTTCCGCAGAGTAGTTGGGTATGCTCAGGTGAGCAAGACCCTCCGCTCAATAGTCGCTCAACCGTTCCCGCTATCGCCTGCGGGGGTGAGGACGCAGGTGACCCAGAACGAGTCGAACCTCATGGTCGAGGTGAGCACCGACTACTACCTCGACGGCAAGTCGAAGGTCGAGATCGCCCGGGACCGCGGCATCTCCCGCTTCCAGGTGGCCCGCCTGCTCGCCCAGGCCCGTGACCAGGGCGTGGTCCGTATCGAGATCACGCCACCCCGGGTCGACGGCGAGCGCGGTGCCCGCCTCGCCGCACGGCTCGGGGTGAGCGAGATCCTCGTCGCAGCCACGGGCGAGGACACCACGGCCACCCGGGAGAACGTCGCGGTCGAGCTCGCCCGCGCGGCACGCGACCACATCACCGAGGGCGCGACGGTCGGCGTGTCCTGGTCCCGCACGGTCGAGGCCGCCGTGCGGCACATCGGACGGCTCCCGCAGTGCGACGTCGTCCAGCTGGTCGGGGCACTGCCCGTCGAGGGCAGCGGCAACTCCCTCGCACTGATCAACACGTTCGAGCAGATGCCGGGCGTGCGCACCTGGCCGGTCTGGTCGCCCCTCCTCGTGGCCGACGCGGCGACCGCCGCCGGCATGCGTCGGCAGCCCGAGATCGCCGACGCCCTCGCCCGCGCCGACCGCCTGGACGTCGCCATCGTGGCGGTCGGCCACTGGTCCGAGCGCAGCTCCACGGTGTTCCCGCAGATCAGCGTCGAGGAGCAGCAGGCGGCCACCGACGCGGGCGCCATCGCGGAGTGTTCGGGCCGGCTGTTCGACGCCGAGGGCCGCCCCGTCCGGACGAGTCTCGACGAGCGTGTGGTCGGCGTGACGCTCGAACAGCTCGCGGCCACGCCCCAGGTCATCGTCATCGGCTATGGCGCGGCCGTCGCGCCGGGCCTGGTGGCGGCCGTGCGCGGCGGGGTCGCCAACACCCTGGTGGTCGACGACGCCGCGGCGACCGCCCTGGAGCAGCTCGCCCCCGCCTAGTGCGGCCGGGGGCGAGCGACCAGCTCAGGTGCGCGACACCAGGGCCTCGACCGTGGCACGGGCCCCCTGGTCGTGCAGCGAGTCCAGCGCGGCCGTGTACGCGGCGGTGAACCGCTCGTCGTCGACGAGGTCGCCGAACACCTCGCGGTCACGCAGGAACGCCAGCGGGTCGTCCCGCTGCGCGAGCGCGGCCCGGTGCAGCCGGTCGGCGAGGCGGTCCACGATCTCGATGGGCTCGCCGGCCTCGTCCACGCCCTCGTCGTAGCGGGCCCAGGACGCGACGACGAGCGCCGCGTGCTCGATCGGCCCGCCGTTCGCGAGGTGGTACCGGACCACGGGCAGCAGCCACTTCGGGATGCGGTCCGACGACTCCGCGCACAGCCGGGCCAGGGTGTCGGCCACGTGCGGGTTCGCGAAGCGCTCGATCAGCGTGCGCTTGTACAGGTCAAGGTCGATCCCGGGCACGGGCTCCAGGGTGGGTGTGCCCTCGGCGTCCATGTAGCCGAGCAGGAACCGGGCGAACACGTCCTGCCCCGCCACCTCGTGCGCGTACCGGTGCCCCGAGAGGTAGCCCACGTAGCACAGCGCCTGGTGGCTCGCGTTGAGCAGGCGTAGCTTCATCAGCTCGTAGGGTTCGACGTCGGACACCACCTGTACGCCGGCGTCCTCGAACGGTGGCCGGCCCGCCGGGAACGTGTCCTCCAGCGCCCACTGCTCGAACGGCTCGGCCACCACGGGCCAGGCGTCCTCGATGCCGAAGCGCTCGACGATCATGGCCCGGTCGGCGTCGGTCGTCACCGGCGTGATCCGGTCGACCATGGAGCTCGGGAAGGCGACGTTGTCCTCGATCCAGGTCGCCAGCTCCGCATTCTTGGCACGGGCGAACGTGGTGAACGCGCGCCGGGCGACCTCGCCGTTGCCCTGGATGTTGTCGCAGCTCATCACGGTGAACGGTGGCACGCCCCGGTCCCTGCGGCGGCGCAGCGCCTCGGTGACCAGCCCGAACGTCGTCGCCGGGACGGCGCCGTCGGCGAGGTCCGCGGCGACGGCCGGGTCGTCCAGGTCGAACTCGCCCGTGACGTGGTGGATGTTGTACCCGCCCTCGGTGACCGTGAGCGAGACGATGCGCACCTCGGGCGAGGCCATCTTCTCGAGCACGGCCTCGGGGTCGTCGGGCGCCAGCAGGTACTCCTTGATCGACCCGATCACGCGCGCCTCCAGTCGCCCGTCCGGGTGCTTGAGCACCATGGTGTAGAGGCCGTCCTGCGCGGCCAGCGCGTCCCGCATCCGGGCGTCGCCGGGGAGCACGCCGACCCCGCAGACCGCCCAGTCCATGGCTTTGCCCTGTGCCATGAGCCGGTCGAGGTACATCGCCTGGTGAGCCCGGTGGAATCCACCCACACCCAGATGGACGATCCCGGTGGTCAGGGTGGTGCGGTCGTAGGTGGGAACGGTCAGCTCCGCACCGTCCGGCGCGGACGCCACCAGGCTGCCCACGGTCGCTTCGTCGAGTGCCGTCATCGTGCTCCTCCGCCGCCCTTCAGACTCCGTTGAACGTCCGGCCAGATTAACAGATGAGCAACCTCGCGGTCACAGATGAGCGGGATAGAATCTGACGTTGACGTCAGGGGCATGTCAGGGGCAAGGGAGGGATGGTGCGCGACATGGAGCACCCGGTGATGCGGATCGGCGAGCTCGCCCGGCGGGGCGGGGTCAGCGTGCGGGCACTGCGCTACTACGAGGAGCAGGGCCTGCTCACCGCGCAGCGCTCCCCCGCGGGTCAGCGCTACTACGCGGAGGACGCCGTGGACCGGGTCCGGCTGATCCAGCTGCTGTACGGCGCCGGGCTCAACAGCAGGACGGTCAGCGACATCATGCCGTGCATGGACTCGGGCATGGCCTCGACCGACATGCTCGAGCTCCTCGCGGCCGAGCGCGACCGGATCGACGAACGGCTGCGCGAGCTGGCCGAGACGCGCGATCGGCTCACGACGGTCATCGAGCTGAGCCACGCCACGCGTCTGGCACGCACAGCCCATGCGGGCGGCTGAACCCCGCATCGCACGGCCGGGCACCGCACGGCCGGCTCACCCGCCGACCGCCTCCGCGTAGCGCCGGGACAGTGCCGCCAGGTGGTCGACCAGACCCTGCGGCTCCCGCACCGTGAAGTCGAGGCCGAGCATGCCGATCCATACGGCCACCGTCTCCAGGCTGTCCCCGCCGGTAACCAGCACGCTCGTCCGTTCGTCGACCGGCTCGACGGTGCCGACCGCCGGGTTGATCCGGTCGAGCACCTCGGCGGCCGGCGCGTGCACCAGGATCCGGGCGTGCACCGCCCAGCCCGTGCGGGCCACCTCCCGCACCACGAGCTCGGTCAGGTCGACGGGCGGGTCGGCCGGCACGAACCGTCGTCCGCCCGGCGTGCGGAGCTCCAGCCAGTCCACCCGGAACGGCAGCCACTCCCCCGAGCCGACGTCCCGCCCGACGAGGTACCACCGGCGCTGCCAGGCGACGAGCCGGGCCGGCTCCACCTCGCGCGACTCCTCGCGGTACCAGCAGCGCAGGCCCTGGTGGTCGCGGATCGCCGCGGCCAGCTCGGTGAGCAGCCCGGGGTCGACGGCGGGGTCGGCCACGTTGCTGTCCGTGTTCACGGGCCCGGCGCTCGTGGCGTCGCGGAGCGCGGCCACCTGGCGGCGCAGCCGGTCGGGCAGCACGTGCTCCAGCTTGCCGAGGGCGCGGGCGCTGCTCTCCTCGATCCCGGACACGGCGGTCGCGGCCCGCAGCCCGACCGCGATGGCGACCGCCTCGTCGTCGTCGAGCACGAGCGGGGGCAGCTTGCCGCCTACGCCCAGGCGATAGCGCCCACCCGGCCCGCGGACGCCGTCGACCGGGTAGCCCAGGTCGCGTAGGCGGGCGACGTCGTTGCGCACGGTGCGGTCGGTGACGTCGAGCCGTTCCGCGAGCGCCGCTCCCGACCACTCGGCGCGGGACTGCAGCAGGCCCAGGAGGGCGAGCAGGCGCCCCGCCGTCGTCGTCATGGTGGCTCCTCGCGAGGCTCCGCAAACTCTTCGGACACGGCTCAGAATAGAGGAAAGAAGCGTTCCTGAATCCTCCATAGAGTCGAAGACATGGAGACCACGGAGCAGACAGCAGCCACCACCACCGACACGATCCACCCGTTCCGCATCGAGATCCCGCAGGCCGACCTCGACGACCTCGCCGACCGCCTCGCCCGCACCCGGTTCGCCCCGCCCGCACCCGGCGACTCCTGGGAGTACGGCACCCCCGAGTCGTACCTGCGCGACGCCGTCGAGCACTGGCGCACCGCGTTCGACTGGCGGGCCGTCGAGGAGCGCGCCAACGCGTTCCCGCAGTTCCGCACGGAGATCGAGGGGCAGACCGTGCACTTCCTGCACGTCCGGTCGGCCGAGCCGGACGCGCGCGCCCTGGTCCTCACCCACACCTACCCGGGCTCGTTCCTCGACTTCCTCGACCTGATCGGCCCGCTCACCGACCCGGTGGCGCACGGCGGGCGCGCCGAGGACGCCTTCCACGTCGTGGTGCCGTCGATCCCCGGGTTCGGCTTCAGCACCCCGCTGAGCGAGCCGGCCGACGGCGGGAGCTGGACCATGGCCCGCGTCGCCCGCACCTGGGACACGCTGATGCGGCGGCTCGGCTACGAGTCCTACGGCACGCACGGCAGCGACGCCGGCACGATGATCGGCCGGGAGCTCGCAGTGCTCGACCCCGAGGGCTTTCTCGGTGCCCACCTGCTGCAGCTCTTCTCGTTCCCGTCGGGCGCGGAGGGTGAGATGGACGGGTTCGGCCCCCAGGAGTTCGCCGCGCTGGAGCACCTGCAGTGGTTCCAGAGCGTGGGCGGGTACAACGCGATGAACGCCTCCCGCCCGCAGACGGTGGCCGCCGGGCTCAGCGACTCGCCGGTCGGCCAGCTCGCCTACAGCGAGCTGTTCGAGAACTTCGGCAAGGGCACGAGCCTGGTCTCCCTCGACCAGGTGCTCGCGCAGGTCAGCCTCTACTGGTTCACCAACACCTCCGCCACGGCGGTGCGCTACCACTACACCGAGCAGCGTTCCGGTGCCGAACCCGTGGTGAGCACGGGCCGGATCGGGGTGGCCGTCTTCGCCGACGACTTCCAGACCATCCGGTCGCTGGCCGAGCGCGACAATGCGCGCATCGAGCACTGGGCCGAGTACCCGAGGGGCGGCCACTTCGCGGCCATGGAGGTGCCGGAGCTGGTGGTCCAGGACCTGCGCATCTTCTTCGCCGGGCACTGAGGTTCGCCGGGCACTGAGGTTCGCCGGGCACTGAGGCGACGCGCTTCCCCGCCGGCGGGGAAGCGCGTCGTCAGGCAGTGCCAGGTGACAGCCCGGTGCTGCCGGGTGTCAGTGGTCCTCGCCCTCGCCCTCGTGCTCGTGCTCGTCCTCGTGCTCGTCCTCGTGCTCGTGCGTGTGCGGCTCGCCGCCCGTCACACCGTTCAGCTCGTTCGGCGTCACGCCGAGCTCGGCCGTCTTCCACACCTCACCGGACTCGACATCGACCGCGTGGATCGAGTCGGTCGCCGGGTCGGTGACGTACACGGAGCCGTCCAGGGCGAGGATCGCCGGACGCGGCTCCTGCCACTCGACCGGCTCCTCCCACTCGTCGATCACCGGGATCGACTTCGTCACCTTCGCCGACTCGGGGTCGATCACGTGGACCTGACCGTCCGTGCCGAGCACCAGGGCCTCGCCGTCGTCGCCGCGGGCGAGCGAGCGGAACGTGTACGACGACGGCAGCTCGACCAGCTCGAGCTTCCCGTCGCGGGTGTCGATCAGCGAGACCTGCGTGGGCCGCTCCAGCTCGGCGTCCTCGTCGGTCTTGTAGTCGCCCAGCACGACCGGGGACGCCTCGGTGCCTGCCTGGTTACCGATGCGGCCATAGCCGTCCGGCGAGTCCACCTTGGTGATCTTGCCGTCGGTGTAGAGCAGGGCGCCGTCCTGGCAGCCGATCAGCACGGCCTCGTCGGCGGCGACCGCCTCACCGTGCACGCCGGGGCAGTCGTCGGACGCCGCGATCTCCTCGCCGTCGCCGTCGAGCACGCGGATGCCGTTCGCTCCCTCCTCCGTGCCCTCCGAGACCACCAGGGTGTCGTCGGTCAGCTCGACCGCCACCCCGTGGTGGGCCGACGGCGTCGTGTGCTCCCGCGCCGCGGCGTCGGTGTCGGCCACGTGCTCCGAGTCGACGATGCGGACCAGGCCGGTGCCGTCGTCGAACAGCGCCGTGCGGCCCTCGTGGACCACGACGTGACCCGGCTTGGCCGCCTCGTAGGCCACGTCGGTGAGCGTCGGCTCGGCGATCCAGTAGTGGGCGTGGTCGCCGTGCGCCTCGGCCCAGCTGCCGAGGTCGAGCGCGCGGAACTCACCGGCGGTGGAGACCATCAGGTGACGCTCGTCGCCGGCGGGGTTGAGCCGGTTGAAGCCCTCCAGCTCGATGTCGCCGACCGTCTCGAGGCTCATCGCGTCGAGCACCCGCACGCCGCCCTCGTAGGTGACCGCGATGCGGGGAGTACGCGCCTGGGCCTCGGTGGCCTCCGGCGCTTCGTGCTCCTCGGTGCCCGCCGAGGCGGACTCAGAACCGGAGGCGGCGCCGTCGTCGGCCGCACAAGCGCTCAGCAGGAGCAGGGAGAGAGCGGCGCCGAGGCCCGCCGCGGTGCGCGTGGTGTGGTTTCTCATCGTTGGTCGGGTGGTCCGGTCGGGACCGCCCGCTCCTTCCATCTAGAATGACAATCATTCTCGTTACCGAGGAAGAGTGAACCAGAGATGAGAACGATTCTCAAACAAGGGTCAACACTGGGGAGGCCGGCGCGAGAACTCAGGGACCGGCCCGCTCACCCGTGTCGTGCCGGGACAAGAACTCGACGACCCGGGCAGTGACCTGGTCCGGGACCTGGCCCCGCACATCGTGGCCGGTCCCTGGGTACACCTGGACCTCGGCGTCCGGCAGGTGCTCAGCGAGGCGCCGCTGCGCCGCGACCGGGTCCGAGACCACCGACGCACCTCCGTAGACCGCCAGGAGCGGCGGGGAGAACGATGCCAGCTCGGCGTCCTTGAGCGGCCGAGCCCAGCCGGCCACGAGCCGGTACCCCTGGCCCGCCTTCGCGTTCGCCCGTTCCACGTCGGTCATCGTGACGCCGGGCGTGAGCCATTCGGCCATCTTCCGCCAGCCCTCGTCCGTCCTGTCCGCACCGAACCTGACCATCCTCGCCAGAGCGCGCCACGGGGTCCTCGTGATCACACCGTTGGGCTCGATCAGGGTCACGCTCGCCACACGGTCCGCCGCGTGCAGGCCCGCCAGGGTCGCGTGCCAGGCTCCCGACGACTCCCCCAGCACGTGCACACGATCCAGCCCGAGCCCCTCGAGCACGTCCGCGAACCAGACACCGTAGTCGGCGTCGCCGACCAGCGGGGCGGTCTGCACGCTGCGCCCGGGTGCCCCGATCGTGTCGAGCGCGAGGACGGCACGGTCCCGAGCCAGCCCCGCCACGACGGAGTGCCAGTGCAGACTGCAGCCGAGCACGCCGGCCAGCAGGACGAGCGGCAGCCCGTCGCCGGAGCCCGACCGGCGCACATGCGTCGACCCGAACGAGGTCGGCACGTCGGCCAGCACCGCCGGTAGCGGCCAGAGCTCCGCCATCGCCTCGTAGGTGCGCAGGTAGGCCTCTCGCGCCTGGTCGCTCCTGAACCTTCCGACCCGAGCCATCCGAGCTCCCTTCGTTGGTGATATGACCGTATCACTTATGATGGTGTACACGTACCATAAAAGCGGCCGGAAGATTCGTGACACGAGGAGAGCGGGAACACATGCCGAAGTTGGCCGACCACGATCAGCGGCGGACCCAGATCACGAGCGCCGCGCGTCGGGTCATCGCCCGGGACGGACTGGGGGCGGCCACCTTCCAGTCGGTCGCCGCCGAGGCAGGCATCTCGGTGCGGCTGGTGCAGTACTACTTCGGCACCAAGCGACAGTTCCTGCTCGCCACCCACCAGGCGGTGGTCGCCGACGCCGGCGCGCGCTTCACGAGGCGGCTCAGCACCCTCGCTGCCGACCCCGCCCCGCGCGAGGTCGTACGCGCGATCCTCACCGAGCTGCTGCCGGCGGACACCGACCGGCGGCAGGACACGATCGTCCTGAACTCGTTCCATGCCGCGGCGCTCACCAGCTCCGACGTCGACGCCGAGGACACCCTGGGCGCGCCGCGGTTCCTCGCCAAGACCATTGCGGAGCAGCTGCGACGGGTCCGCGGAGACTCCGCGCCGGCCGCCGTGCACGCGGCGGAGCTCGACGCCGAGCTGATCGTGGCCGGCGCGAGCGGTCTGGCCCAGACGCTCCTGATCGACAGGGGTTCCGAGCAGCGCACCGACGAGCTGCTCGACCGCCTCATCGACCGGATGCTCGACGCCTAAGCCATCGAGTAGGCGACGTAGAAGGCCCCCGCCACGAGCGCAGTGCCACCGATCGCGAGCGTGGTCGGCAGTGCACCTCGGACGCGGCGGACGAGCATGACGGCCACCAGCACCACCCCGGCCGCGCCGATCAGCGACCAGTACACCGGGCTCGTCGACTCCCGGACGACCGTGAGCCCGTAGATGCTCTCGCCGATGCCGATACCGGCGAGCAGCGCCGCGCCGAGCGCCGCCCGGACGCCGGTGGACCGCAGCCACGACGCCGCGACCCCGACGAACGGGCCGACCACGATGCCGACGGCGGAGAAGAACAGCGGGTCGTACCAGAAGCCCCGCAGCTGGGACGCGACCGCGTAGCCGAGAACGAGCAGCACGAAGCTGACGGCACCCAGCGCCGCGGCCTGCCCCCCGCGCGCACGGGACCAGAACACGAGCAGGGCGGTGATCACCGTCCAGCCGCTGGCCGAGTTCGCGAAGGACCGGAGCTCGTCCGGCAGGAACCCCTGCGCCCAGGAGGTCAGCCCGCCCAGCAGAACACTCAGGAGTACGACGGCCGCGATGCGCAGCGACCAGCGGAAGGTGCGCGCAAGAGCCGGTGACATCTGGGTGCTGAGTACCGTGGTCATGCCGTTGAACCTAATGATCCGACACGGGCGGCACATCGACCCCAGGACGGACCGACGTCGTACCCAGGGTGGACAGCGGCACCCGTGGCCGCCCTCAGAGTGCCGCCCTCGCCGACGCGTCGATCCTGCCGGACCGGGCGCGGCGGCTCCGGCAGCACCGACAGGTACTCGTGGCCGGTCGGTGACACGGTGGCCACCGCATGCCGGCCGCCCGCGGCCGGATGATCCGGCGGCAGCACCTCCTGCGACCAGCCAGGTGCTTGCTTGGCGTGGTTGCAGCGCACGCACAGGCCCTGCCCGTTGCTCAGGCTCGTCGACCCGCCCTCACCGTGCGGAACGACGTGGTCGGCGTGCCGCACCGGCGCATCGCAGTACCGGGTGGCACATACGCCCTGCTGCCGGGCCCGCAGTAGATCCACGATGCCGTCCGGAAAGAACCGCGATGTGCTGGTCGTGGCGAGCAACCGCCCCTGAGGGTCCACGTAGATCGCACGCAGCCATGCGGCATCCGCATCGACTCCTGCCGCGACGAGCTCGCGCGCCACCTCCGCGGGCACCGTGCCGGCACCGGCGGCAGCGCCCTCGAGCAGCACACTCGGCGCCGATCCGCCGGCGACCAGCGTCTCGTCCGAGACCAGCAGGTTCACCGCGACCGGCACCTGATCGGCCTTGTCCCTGCCGGTGACCCGCTCGATCAGGGTGTCGGCCATGATCTGCCCACCGGACCGCTCGTCACCGGCGCCCTTTGCGGCATCGGCGTGGGCCTTGAGCTGGGCGTAGGCCTGGATGCCCTGCTTCATGGGGACGAGCGGCGTCAGGTGCACCATGAGGTCCGGCGCCGGGCGCACGCTCACGCAGCGCTCACTCTCCGCCTTGGCCAGGCGCTTCACGCACGCGTGCACATCCAGCCTCGACGCCAGCTCCTTGACGCTCGCGGTGAGCCGCTTGCCGCCCAGACCGTCCAGCGAGCGCAGGTCGCCGCACACCAGCTCGTCGATCAGCGCGCGGTGCTCCGCGCTCAGGTGCGAGGTCTCTCGCACCAGGATCCTCGCCCGCCACTCGCTCAACGCACCGACACGCAGCGCCTCGAAGGTGCACGGCATCTGCTGCACCCACACCCGAGCGGCACCCAGGAACGCGGCACCGGCGTTCGGTGACTGCTCTATCGCGGCCCCGACCTGCGACGGCACACCCCGCCCCCGGCGCTCCTTGCGGATGCCCTGCTCCTTCTCCGCTGCCCTGGTCGCCTCGTCCAGCGCCACGGCGACCCGAGCCTGGACGGCTGCGGCCGTGTGCTTGACCTTCTCCACCTCGCCCAGCAGGTCCACCCAGGCCGCCAGCGTCTCCCCTGGCACCAGTGCCGCCGTGTCGGTGGCTCCGGGCAGAATCCCCTCAGCGAGCACCGCGCGCAGCCGAGCAACCGTGCCGGCGTCGAGCACCGGACGACCGCCCTCGGGCAGCGGTACCGAGGCGGGCGTCCCGCCTGAGTCCACCGCATCCATCATCTGCGTCATGGCATCATTCTATCGAACGCCAGTACGCATTGCAGTGCCTGATCAAGATCTGTGGACAACCACGCGGCTCAGCGGTCGGTCGAGCAATCACCGGCCGGAGCGCGGGTCACCGACCGGCTGCCGAAGGATCGTCCGCTGCTTTTCCGGCGCGACGCGGCGGGTGTCGCTGAGGTAGATCTCGTGATGCTTGCCGACCATGTGGAGGCCGTTGCCGGGGATGAACTCGTCGTGCATTCGCGCGAGCACATCGGCCTCGTCGTCGAAGGCGCCGACGTGCAGCGTCTGGACGCAGCGGCCCTCGGACAGCGGTTCCAGGCGGAGGCCGTCCAGCCGGGGCGGGCGGCTCTTCGCCCTGACCTGCTCGACGGCGGCGGCGAACATGTCCCCGTCGATCCAGTCGGGCTGCATGATCATCAGGGTCCAGTCCCACCGCGACTTGTCCCGCGCCGCGGTGAAGGAGTCCATGTCGTCGGCCCACCACTGACCCTCCAGCGGCATGACGACGAAGTCGCGCCCGAGGCCGCGCTTGCTCGCGAACTTCAGCGCGTACGCCACGGGATAGAGCGTCTCGACCGCCTCGGCGAAGACCGGCGAGGTGTTCGGGTTCCCGTGCCCGTCGATCATGAGGTACTGCAGGTCGGGGACGTCGAGCACCCGGAACTGGCCCACCTTTGCACGGTAGGCGTCGAGACTCTTCTTGAGATCGACCTTGTCGGACATTCGACACCTGGGCTCCGCCGGTGAGCCGCGACCTTCCCGTCTCCTGGGGCTCGACTGGTCCTAGGGCCTGTTTGGGATTGGGTCAGCGTCGGCTGACCCAATCCAGGACGTCGTCGGCGATGATGTTCGGCGCGGCGGCGGTGGTCTTGGCGTCCTCGCCCGTGTCGGGGTCGTAGCGGTGCAGCTCGTAGCCACCGAACGTGCCGACCTTCTTTGAGATCGAGAAGAACCAGTCGGCGTCGTCGATGTCCGGGTGAACCACGATGAAGGTGTTGTTGCTGGTGTTCAGCTCCGTGACCAGGTCGATCAGGTCGCCTCGGGTCGGGTCTTTGAGGTAAGCGCCACCCTCGGCGTCGGCATAGAACGTCACGCGCCCAGGATGCCAGCGATCACGTGGCCCTCACGAGCGCGCGGACCCAGTCGTCGATCACTGCGACCGTCACGGTGGTCTCATAGCGCACGGCGAGCTTGTCGAACCTCGTTGAGACTGCCCGCCAGCGTTTGAGCCGGTTGAACATGCACTCCACCGCGTGCCGCTTCTTGTAGTCCTCGTAGTCGACCTTCGGTGGCCGCCCACCCGCCGAGCCCTTCTTCAGACGGTGGGCGGCGTGGTCCTTCTTGTCCGGGATCGTCGCGCGGATCCCGCGTCGGCGCAGCAGCCGACGATTCGCGGCCGAGGCGTAGGCCTTGTCACCACGGACCCGGTCCGGACGAGTGCGCGGCCGCCCCACCCCACCAGGACGCGCCACGCGGACCTGGTCGAGCACAGGCTTGAACTGCGGGCTGTCACCGCGCTGCCCGGCCGTGACGACCATGCCCATCAGCTTCTGCCCCTGCTCGGCGGCGGCGTGGACCTTCGTCGTCCACCCGCCGCGGGACTTGCCCAGCGCGTGATCGGCCGGCTCCTTGCTGGCCGGGCCGTGCGGCGGCTGGACCTGCGCGTCGCCGTCCCGGCGGGCGCCGGCCGCGTGCTGGTGGGCGCGAGCGATCGTGGAATCGATGTTCAGGTCCCAGTCGATCAACCCGGCCCTGTCAGCCTGGGTGCGTAACCGGTCAGCGAGCAGGGCCCAGGACCCGTCCAGCTGCCAGACCCGGAACCTTGAGTAGACGCTCTGCCACGGCCCGTAGGCGTCCTCGGGCACGTCCCGCCACGGACAACCAGTACGGATCCGGAACCTGATCGCGTCGATCTGACGGCGCAAGGCCCGCGACCTACGGCCGCGGACCTTGACGGGCAGCAACGGCTCCAGCACCGCCCACATCTCGTCGGACAGGTCATGGCGTCCCGCATCACTCACGACCCCGCATCATGGCGAACCTGCAGGTCAGGACACCAATCCCAAACAGGCCCTAGTGAACCATCCGGTAGAAGGCAGGGAGCGCCTGCATCCGGTTGCGCCGCAGAGTTCCTCGCACGACGCGGTGGAAGCTCGGCCTCAGCAGCTGGCCGAGCAGGAAGCGCGGGGCGCGGAGGGCAGCCGCACATAGTTCACCAACCCGAAGCGCGACCCACCAGTGGTCGGGCGCAGGGCGGTCGAGTTGTCCACGCCAAGCTTCGAGGTGTACCAGTCCTCACGGGTGTGCTCGAGCTCAGCGACTATCTCGAGCGCGAGCACCGAGCCGGGCGCCTCCCGGAACAGCGTCCCCTGCCGGCTACTCCCGCACGGTGGTCAGGACCCTTTTCGCCTGACTCCCCGACGCACGGTCCCGCAACGACAGATGACGCGGGACATCAACGATGTCCCGCGTCATCACCCGGTGGAGCTGGGGGGACTCGAACCCCCGACCCCCTGCATGCCATGCAGGTGCGCTACCAGCTGCGCCACAGCCCCAAGGTGTTCGCCCAGGTGGGCGAGCGCCGTCAGTCTAGACCGATTCGGCCGCTGGGACCAAAGCGGCCGACTCGTGCCCGACGTCGCCGACCAGGGCGAACCCTCCCCGGTCACACCGCCGCGATGAGTCCTCCCGTCGCGGCACGCGCCCGGTCGAGCCGGCTCGCCACGTCGGACCAGTTGGCCAGGTTCCAGAACGCCTTGACGTAGTCGGCCTTGACGTTGAGGTAGTCGAGGTAGAACGCGTGCTCCCACATGTCGAGCATCAGCAGCGGGGTGACGCCGAGCGGCACGTTCGCCTGCTGGTCGAACAGCTGGAACACCAGCAGCCGCTCGCCGAGGCTGTCCCAGCCGAGCACCGCCCAGCCGGAGCCCTGGATCCCGGTGGCCGCCGCGGCGAAGTGGGCCTGGAACGCCGCGAAACCGCCGAACTGGTCGGTGATCGCGGCCGCGAGCTCGCCGTCCGGCTCGCCGCCGCCGTCGGGCGAGAGGTTGTGCCAGAAGACCGTGTGGTTGGTGTGGCCGCCCAGGTTGAAGGCGAGGTTCTTCTCGTGCAGGTTCACCGCGGCGAGGTCGCCGCTCTCGCGAGCCGCGGCCAACGCGTCGAGCGCGGCGTTCGCTCCGGCCACGTACGTCGCGTGGTGCTTGTCGTGGTGCAGCTCCATGATCCGCCCACTGATGTGCGGCTCGAGCGCCGCGTAGTCGTAAGGCAGGTCAGGCAGGGTGTAGACGGGCATTGGTTGTCCTCTCATCGAATGCTTCCGACGCTAGAACCTCAACCAGGGTTGAGGTCAATGAACGTCACGAGGCGAGACGGTGATCGTCGACACACCGCCCGGCGAGGCCTGGCGCCGCGCGACCCGGCTCGCCGTCGTGGCATTCATGGATCCGTAGTCCACGCTCCCCCGGCACCACATCGACTCGCAACTTCCGGTCCCGCCCGTAGTCACCGTCGGCCAGGGCGCGGTACCGGATCGGCGCCTCCGCGCCGAGTCCGGCGATCCGCTCGCGCAGCCGCTCCACCTCCTCGTCGAACGCGTCCCATCCGGGCCGGTCGACGCCGGCCACGAGGTGCGGTCGGAGCGGCTCCATGCCCGTGTACCAGGCGGTCCCGTGCAGGAAGGGAAAGAACAGCTCCTCGAGCTCGCCGTTGAGACCGCGCGGCTCGAACGACTCGCCCCGGTCCCCCGCCGTGACGACCGCGAGCACCCTTCGGCCGACCAGGCCGCCGTCGCCGTACTTGCGTGGCAGTCCGGCGTCGTCCTGCAGGCCGAACGCGAACCCGTTGACGAAGACCCGGTCGAACCAGCCCTTGAGCATGGCAGGCATGCCGTGCCACCACATCGGGAACAGCAGCACGAGCAGGTCGGCCCGGCGCACCTTGTCCTGCTCGGCGACGACGTCTGGCGCGAGCGCACCGGCGTCGAACGCGTGCCTCGACCGCACCGAGACGGTCTCCGACTCGCGCACGACGTCGCCGTAGTCGGCCAGGCGCACCGCCGGGTCCCAGTCCATGGCATAGAGGTCGGAGACCTCCACGGAGTGGCCGCAAGCCTCCAGCGCGGCGCGCGCCACGCGAGCCAGCTCGGCGGTCAGCGAGCGAGAGCTGGGATGAGCGGTGACCACCAGGGCGTGCATGGGCTTCTCCTTCGACGACGAGTGGTACGTCCTCCACGCTAGAAAAGCCGGTACCGTTCGCACAAGTACGCACATTGCTGACACATACTGACGATCGAGATAGTATGAGCCGATGACCAGCACTGCCGAGACCATGCGCTCCCCCGTCCAGCGAGCCATCGAGGTCTGCCCCGTCGAGGTGTCGATGGCCGTGCTCGGCGGAGCGTGGAAGCTGAGCACCGTCAAGTACCTGCTCGAACACACGCACCGGTTCGGCGAGCTGCAGCGACGCCTCGGCACAGTGACCCCGCGCACCCTGACGCGCGTGCTCCGCGACCTCGAGGCCGACGGCATCGTCGTGCGCACCGTCTACGCGGAGGTGCCGCCCCGGGTCGAGTACTCCCTCACCGACCTCGGCCGGTCCCTGGACCAGGTGGTCGGGTGGCTCAACGCCTGGGGGGACGCGTACCCGCGGTCCGTCGACTGAGACGTGGACCGGGTCACGCTCCGGCCGGACGCTCGCACCGGTACACGACGTGCTGCCCGTCGTCGAGCGGGCTGTCCGGCTCCATGTGCCCGGCGGCGATGCGGGTGAAGCCCGCTGAACGGAGCGCGCCCCACGACGCGACGTTGCT
Source organism: Promicromonospora aerolata (assembly GCF_042682255.1). Classification (NCBI taxonomy): domain Bacteria; kingdom Bacillati; phylum Actinomycetota; class Actinomycetes; order Micrococcales; family Promicromonosporaceae; genus Promicromonospora; species Promicromonospora aerolata. The sequence goes on along the minus strand of NZ_JBHUHF010000001.1, from coordinate 5,386,793 downwards.
CTCCGACACGGGGACGATGATCGCCGGGGCCTGCGCGTGGTCCCGCCAGCACACCTCGATGAACTCCTGGATCAGCCGGCTGCCGAGGCCGTGGCCGACCATTGCCGGCTCTCCGATGAAGTAGTCGATGGTCAGCGCGCCAGGCGGCACGTCGACGAGCTCGATGAGCTCCGTGAAACCGTCGGGGTAGTCGTGGATTCGGCAGCGCTGCACGAACCCGACAGCCGTGCCGCCGCACTCGACGATGAAGTCCTCCGACGGCTCCGTACCGTCGATGCTGCCCGCGAAGTCGCGCTCGACCGCCGCGTCGCTCGTGTCGTGCGCCCAGTAGCGAGCGACGTGCTCGTGGCGGAGCCACTCCTGGATCTGCTGGAGGTCGCCGCGTCGCGTCCGGCGGAACCCCAGCTCAGGCAGCACCCGGCACCGGTGTCTGCTGGTACAGCGCGAGCCGCCACGCGTCGCCCTGCCGGGTGTAGACGCTCGACATCAGCGCGACGAACGCGGGCTCGTCGCCGTCGCGGTAGGCACGGCCCGTGTAGACGAGGATCGCGTCGCGGGGACCGAGCTCGATCAGCCGCTCATCCGTGATCTCGTACGTCCGCCAGGGCGGCGCGGCGTCGAGTGAGGCCACGACGGCCCGCCGGTCGAAGACCTCACCGTGGGCCAGGACCATGACGCCGTCCTCGGTCATGACCGACCCGTAGAAGTCCGCACCCGTGCCGTCGCACAGGGACTGCCACCCCTGGTGCTCAAGGTCCAGCAGCTCGTCGGCGTCCACGGCTCCGCTCCCCTCGTCCGCTGTGGACGATAGGCACGACGGATCGCGCCGGTCAACCGAACGCGGGTCGACCGGGACCTGCGCCCACCGGAGCCGCTGGACCAGGGCAGTTCACTCCTGGATGAGCGCGATGACGTTGCCCGCCGGGTCGGCGATCCAGCCGATCGTCGGGCCCTTGTTCGGGTCCGTGCTGCGCGCTACGCCGCGCTCGTCCTGCTCGAAATCGGGGTACCGGATCAGGCTCACCCCCGCCGCGTCCAGCTGCGTCACCGCCTCGTCGATGTCCGGCACGACAAGGTTGAGCATGGTGTACGACGCCGGCACGTGCGCCTCGCCCTTGGGGTAGACGAACACCGTCGAGCCTTCGGTCAGGTCGATGTCGAGGCCACCCATGGCGTTCTCGCGCGCGGGCAGGCCAAGGGTGTCGCGATAGAAGCGGAGAGCGGCGTCGGCGTCGTCCACCGAGAAGCCGCTGAAGCTGCGGAGCGTGGTGACCATCGTGGGTTCCTTCCGTCGGAGCGGTCATACGACCGACTCCCGGACCCGCCAGAACTCATCGAAACGAACAAGGACGCGCGGTCAGGCGTCGTCGAGCCGCTCGTGCACCTGCTTCTGCAGGCTGCGATAGACGATCTGGCTGCGAAAGCTGACCACCTCGCGTCGTTGGCTGAGGCGGTCGATGAGAAACGCGTGCAGGTGGTCGAGGTCCTGAGCGGTCACGTGGACGAGGAAGTCCTCGTCACCGGCGACGACGTAGACGGCGACGACCTCGGGCAGCTTGATCAGGGCGGCCTTGAAGGAGTCGATCACCTCGCGCTTGAGCGGCCGCAGCCGGGTCGAGACGAATGCCTCGACCTCCCGGTTGAGGGCTGACGGGTTGATCTCGGCGTGGTAGCCCCGGATCACGTCCCGCGCCCGGAGGAGCCGCACCCGCTCCAGGCAGGTCGACGGCGCGATACCGAGGCGGCGAGCCAGCTCTCGGTTGGTCTGCCGCGCATCACGTTGCAGTTCCTGCACGATCGCCGAATCAAGTTCGTCCATGGCGACGAGTTTAGCCACCGTGCCGAATGAAGTTCATGGACCGGCCCGTTGATCTGCGCATCTGCCTACGCTCTCCGAGCCTTACCAGCCATTTGGTCGCCGATCAGCATCGAGGACAGAACATGAACAAGCTCATGACGAGCGACCGCGGCAACCCAGGACTCGGCGTCCTCACGGGGGCGGTGATGCTGCTCGGCGCCGTCCTCGGACCGGGCGCCCTCTCCCTGCCCGCACTGGCCGCCGACGCCGCCGGGCCCGCGTCCCTGGTGGCGTGGGGCCTGCTGCTCGGTGCCAGCATCCCGGTCGCGGCCACCTTCGCGGCGCTCGGGAGCGCGTATCCCGACGGAGGGGGTGTCGCGCACTTCGCCGCCGGCGCGTTCGGACGACGGATCGCCGCACCGGTCAGCTGGTGGTTCCTCGCGGCGGTGCCGCTCGGTGTCATGGCCGCCGCGCTGATGGGAGGGCACTACATCGCGGCAGCCCTCGGCGCGGGTCCCGACGTCGCCCTGGCCGTCGGCCTCGGCCTGCTCGCCACGTCGTTCGTCCTCAACGCGGTCGGCCTCCACGCGACCGGCCGAGCACAGGTGCTGACCGCCGCGGTGATGGTGACCCTCCTGGTCGTCACCATCACGGTCTCGCTCGGCGGCGTCCACGCCGAGGCGTTCACACCGTTCGCGCCCAGCGGTCTGGGCAGCGTAGCCATCGCGTCGACCGTCCTGTTCTTCGCGTTCGCCGGGTGGGAGGCGGCCACCCATCTGTCAGCCGAGTTCGCGGACCCGGTCAATGGTCTGCGGCGCGCCACGGCGCTCGCCCTGTGCCTCGTGATCATGCTCTATCTCGGGCTGGCGGTGGTCACCATCGGTGTGCTCGGACCGGCGGCGGGCAGCACGCCGGCGCCCCTGCTCGTGCTGCTGCAGCGCGCGTTCGGCCCTACGGGCACGGCACTGGCCACGGTCGCCGCCGTGCTGCTGACCTTCGGAGCCATCAACGCCTACCTCGCCAGCGGTGCCCGGCTGGGTGCCGCCCTCGGACGGGACGGGTCCCTTCCCCGCTGGCTCGTCGGTCGGACGACGCCAGGACGTGAGCCGCGCCGAAGCCTCGGGTTCCTCGCCGTGTGCTGCCTGCTCCTCGCGGTTCCCGTGCTCAGCGGCGCCATCACGCTCGACGCCCTGGTCCGGGCCACCTCCGCCCTGCTCGCCGCGGTCTCTCTGGTCGGCGCCCTCGCCGGCACGCGGCTCCTGCGGGGACGGCAACGGCGCACGGCCGTCGTGGCGTCCTCGTTCCTCGGCGTCCTGCTCGTGTTCTGCGGGCCGCTGCTGGTGGTCCCTGCCGTGGTCGGTGGCGTGGCGATGGTGGTTCGGCGTGGGCTTCCGTCGCGGCCGGAGGACCGCAGCCGCCCCCGGTCCGCCGGTGCAGATCAGTCGGCTACAGATCAGTCGGCTCTGTCGTCGGCGCTCAGGCGCCCTCGACGAGAACGACGCGGAAGGTCGCTCCCTTGAAGCGGTGCTCTGCCACCTCCTGGTAGGCGGGGCTGTCGTACCAGGTACGCGCGTCGTCCATGGTCGGAAACTCCAGCACCACCACACCTTCCGTGGCGGGGCCTTCGAGGACCTGCTGCGGACCGTAGGCGGCGAGGATCTTCGCTTGGTGCCCCTCGAACGTCTTCCCGACGTTCTGGAGGTACGCGTCGACCTCGGACTGGTCCTGCGTGCTCTCCTTGAAGAACACGATGTATGCGCTCATGACGGGCCCCTTTGAACGACGAACAGCGCAGCGCGGGCAGCTACCGCTGCCGGGCTGACCATCGGACTGCTGCGAAACCAAGAGCGTAGTGCCTGCTCACGGGTACGCACCCGGATGAAACTCTCATCCCCCTCTCACGCGTTTCTCATGCTGACCTGGGAGCGTGGCCCTTCCGCCCGACGGAAGGAACGGACCACATGTCCAAGCTCTCCAGCTTGATCGGCCTCGCGAAGAAGGTGCTCGACTCCCAGACCGGGCAGCAGCAGCACGGGGCCACGCAGGGCTATCCGACCGCCCCACAGGGTCGGCCGAGCCCGTCGGCGTCCACCGACGCCGACCGGCAGGCCATCGCCCGCTACGACTACCTCATGCAGACCGCGGAGCCCCACCAGATCGAGCAGATCCACGCCGAGTCGTTCGCCCGACTGACCCCTGCGCAGCGCCAGGCGGTGCAGCAGCGCATGCAGACAGAGCTACCGCCGCACGAGCAGCCCCGATCGGCCGACGTCGCCGACCTGTCCCGGGCAGCCGCTCGGACGGAGGCACGCCGACCGGGCTCCATGCGATCAGTGCTCGCGAAGGTCGGCACGGGCGGAGCCGTGGCCGGAGTCGCGGTGGGCGGGGTCGGCGTCCTGGGCGTGGTCGCGGCCGGAGCCGCGGTGAGCAGCGTGGCCGGTCCACTCCTGGAGAACGCGGCGAACGTCGGCGTCGACTTCGAGACGCTCGCGTCGGGGGTCGACGTCGAAGGGCTCACGTCATCGCTGGGCGACCTCGGCACCGGCGCCCTCGACGAGGCCGCTGCGGGTGTCGGCGATCTCGGCACCGGCGCTCTGGGTGAGGCGACGACGGGCGTCGAAGACCTTGCCGGCACGGCCGACGGCGCACTCTCCGGGCTCGGGGACCAGGTCTCGGGTGCCGGCGAGCGGCTCACGGACCTCGCCAAGGGGTTCGACCCGCGCGACCTCTTCTGAGCCCGCTCCTTCTCGGAGCGGCAGGAAGCAGGGAGCCGGGACATCCATGAACGATGTCCCGGCTGCCGAGCCGCACGAAGGCAGACGTCCCCGATACGACAATGACGCGAGACATCAAGGATGTCCCGCGTCATCTCATCGGTGGACCTCCGTAGAGAGTTTGAGAACCCTTGCTCGGCTTTGAAAACGGTGGCTTTGCGCCGGTCACGCGGGCTCTACAAGCGTGATCGGCGGCCCCTGGAGCCGACGATAGTGGACTCGCGGGGTCGGATGGTGCGTGCAGTTGGGATGACTCAAACCATTCTGAGCCCCGCACGAGTGGACGAGCTGGTGGCCCTGTACCAGGCGGGTGCGACCCTCGTGGAGCTGGGCGAGCGGTTTAGTGTTCACCGCCGCACCGTCGCGGCGCATCTTGACCGTCGGTCAGTCCCTATCCGCAGGCGTGGCCTCAATGAGGCCCGTCTCGCTGAGGCGGTCGAGCTGTACGCGGGTGGGTTGACACTGATGGAGGTTGGTCTGCGGGTCGGGGTGAGCCAGCAGGCGGTCAGGCGGGCACTCGCCGCGGAAGGCGTCACGATCCGACCAAGCGGGCGGCGCGGGCCGGTCAGCGCCTGAGGCGAGAGGAGGCTGGAATCGCGACGGGCAGGGTGTCGGCAAACGTGGTGACATCGGCAAGTTGGCGCGTTTCGTAGTTTGCGGCGTAGACGTTCACGCCGGCGTCATGAAGGTCCGCGATGATCTGCGGCGCGGCGGGGAGGGTGCAGCTGAGCCGGTCCAGGCTGGCGACGAACACGACGGAGACCCGACCTGCCGAGGCGTCGGAGTGCAGCCGTGCCAGCTCCGGTCGAGCGCCGGCTTGGTCGCTGTAGGTGCGGGCGATGTCGAGGTGGAGGGCACGGGCGAGTGCGACGCAGGCGGACCGTTGGCGATCGTGTGCCTCGGGCGTGGGACCGGCGGTATAGGTGTAGGCAGCGGCGCTCATCGGAGTGTGCCCGCCAACTCGGATGCCTGACGCACTGAGCGATCGGACGTGACCTGTCCGTTGCGTGCGCGGCGCCGGGCGACCGCCTCCTGAACACGGGCGCGGACCAGGAGGACGAGGCTGGCCGGCCCCATGATGATGAACTTCATCGCGTTCCAGATTGACCACAACACCACCACGTGCAGCCAGCCGGGGCCCCCGTCGGCGATGAGGGTGGTGCAGATGTTCGCGATCAGCAGGTACGGCGCGGCGAGGAGCATCACGGGGATGCCCCATTTCAGGCCGCGGCGGGTGCGAATCGTGTCGAGCAGCCGGTTGGTGGGCATGTACCGGCGCAGGAAGTAGCGGCTGTGGACGCTGATGATCCAGAGAAGGCGGAACATGGCGGGCTCCTGGGTCACACGTGTCTCTCCGTCGAGGAGGCAGTACGTGTATGAGCGCCCGTGATGGGCCGTCCCGAAGGACCCGCAGATGAGGAGGATCTGCCTCACATTCCACTGTACGCCCAAGCAGGGGCACGCGGAACCCTCAGTGGGATGCGCCTCTGGGTGGACGCCGACATCGAATGGGCAACGGTTCTGTAGAGCGGTCCAGGAGAAGTGCTGAACAGGCAGACACCCGCGGGCACCAATAGGGTTGCTACTATCCAGTACCGAGCGGCCAACCTTCGCCGATGTCCGGGAGAGCATCCGACAGGACCGCGACCTCGGTGGCTTTCACGACGCGATGGGCAGAGTAGTTCAACTCGAACTTGCGGCGGCGGCGTTCTGCATAGAGTTCGGCAACCTGAGGCACATTATCGTAGGTCAATAACCAGTGGCTGTCAGCGACGTTGTTGAGCACCCGAGCCAAGGCTTCGTGGTTCTCGGCAGCAAACGCATTTAGGTACAACGAGCCCGCCTTCTCGAAGTAGGGCGGGTCAGCGTAGATAATCGTATCGTCCTTCGCTGCATACTCGGTGATGACCTCTACACCATCCCGCGATGTGGCCACAAGGTTGTCTGAGTACAGGGAGAGGATACGGAGGCGCTCCTCTAGCCCCTCCCGGTTGAAGCGCGCGTCAATCTTGTAGTTGCCGGTCTGATTGAGCCCTCCGATCGGGCCTCCATTTAGTACACCGGACCTGTTAGTGCGGTTGAGGTAGAACGTTGCGAAACCGAGCTTGGGAAGATCTTTCGTGTCAGCGGATACGTAGATCTCACGTTGCCGACGCCATTCGTTCACATCAAGTGGGACCTTGCGGACTCGATCGATCAAGAAATCTGGCTCGGCTTGCACAGTCGCCCAAAATGCGTAGATCGCAGGGTCGAGGTCGTTGATCACCACACGCTCTACCTGTCCGGTGACGAGGAGACTGAGCCCAGCTCCGACACCACCAGCGTACGGCTCAACGTAGGTACAACCGGCCATATCCATGTCGCGGATCATCTGCCGCAATCGCGAGTACAGCGCCGACTTCCCGCCGGGGTATCGAAGTGGTGAGATTCGCGGACGCCTGCTGGTGACACCGATTGGTGCCGCGCTCATGGCTTCATCGCATATCTCATGATCGAGTCGATCGAACTCCACATCGCGAACGCCTGGTCGGCATCGACCTTGAAGTGGTGGTTATGGTTGACCGCGTTGAGTGAATCGCTTGAGTTCGTGTATGTCACGAGCTTTCCGGTGCGTACGCCCTCAACGACCTGTATGAGGTACTTTGGACCGTTCGGTTTCACATAGTCCAGCAACCAGTTCAGAGCGTGCCCGAGCTGAACTCGGCCGTTCTGGTTGTTCCCGGTCGCCTTAATGTCGATCGACTTCGCCTCAGCAAAAGCTTTGATCGATTTCTCCAAAACCGCGCGAATCATGAGGAAGGTTGCGTTCGGAAACTTCTGAACGTCTATCTCCGACAACTCTCCGAGCAACAACTTCAATGCCTCGGGGTAGCTGTCCGGCGCCTTCACCTGGCCCAGGTCGAGGTTCTTCGGCTTCTTCTTCTTTCCCGCAGGAGGCTGTTTCGTCGTCGTTGCGCCCCCGGCTGTTCCAGAGGCAGCACCCGTCGAAGCGCCCGAGCCGGACGAGGTTCCAGTGCCCGTCGGGCTGGACCCGCCAGCCGCTGCCGCGCCTCCTCCCGCACTTCCAGTGGCTCCCGGCGCTTCGGACCCGCTAGGCCGAGTGGACTCAGTGCCATCCGCGACGATCCGACGAAGCTCGCCCATCAGCTGCGTATACCTGGGGCTCTTAACCGAGTTCAGACTACGGGTGTTGATGTTCTCGTCGTGCATCCCTTGAACGATGGCCGTCGCAATATTCTTGAATACAGGGTCCGAAACTGTCTTAGTGACACGTCCATCGGCCTGCATCGCGAGGCCCGTGAGTTCCAGAAAATCCTTTGACTCGTATATGCGGGCAAGGGTCGACAGCCCTCGCGCCCACTTTTTGGTCGTCAGGAAGTCCTGCAATTCCGCATCGTCGTACTTGACTGACTTGAAGAGATTAATGATGTGAGCGCGGAAGACAAACTTCCTAACGTCAATCGTCGGATATCTCGTAAGAAGCTCGTTCAACTTCCGTCCAGCGTCGATTTGCGCCTGGAAGAATGCGGCCTGCCTGCTTGGGCTCCACGCCTTCCGCAGATTCCCCGTGTGAATCGCCGCGATGAGCTGGTCCGCTTCCGTCTGGTTCGGCGCAACCATCACCCGAATTTTTGAAAGAGCAGACCGGTCAGGCAGGAGGGCCGCAAGAGCCGCAATGCGTGCCTGGTAGTCGGGAACAAGCATTGGGTTCTGAATAGCTTTGAGCGCGGCCAGTCGACGGTTCCCCTCGACCACGACGGACTTTCCGCGACGCTTGAGCACGACAGGCGTCTCGTGCGTCAGGTAGCCAACCTTGCAAATGCCCTCAACCAGTCCGAGCGCGTCTTCGTTGACGAAAAGGTCTTCGATGATGTCAGCCTCAACCTTTGCGTCCGCGACTTCTAGGCGAACATTTTTCGGGTCGAGATGCACCTCTTTGAGAACGTCGAGTTCCACCTCCGGCCACCGCGATGTGTCTAGCATTCGCAGGACCTCCATTCGGGACGCCATGCCCGAAGCTCACGCTCTGCGGAAGCGCCAAACTCTGATAGATGCAAGCGAGACGCAAAGACTCCTTCGAGTGTCAGAAGCCGCATCGTTCTAATGGTCATTCGTGCCTGCTCCTCTCGCTTCGTCCGAACCTCGCACATAGGCGAGAACGTCACTCTTGACGAAGCGCCAGGCTCGTCCCACCTTCTCTCCCGGGAGGGAGCCCGAGCGCGCAAGAGCGAGGACCGTCTTGGTCGAGACACGGAGCAGGGCCGCTGCTTCGTCGGTCGTCAGGACCTCGTGATCTTCCGCCATCTTCTCGTAGCCTCCTCGTAAGGGACGTATCTTCACGCTATCAGGCATTAGAGCGGGCGGCCATCTCTCTGGTCAGAGGCCGAGTTCGTGTGTCATGCGTGGTGCCGGATGCTGCCGGGCACCGGGTTCTTGCGGTCTGTCTGTGAGGCTTCGGAGCGCGGCTTCTGCACGTGCAGCGTCGATCCTCTGCGCTGTCGTCCCCGGCGTCGGGCCGAGGGGCGCATCGTCGGTGATGCCGTACCGGTCCCGGTAGGCGGCGACCGTGCGGGCATGCCTCCGCCAAACTGTTGCCTTCCGCGAATCGCGAGGAGGCACGCCTAGCGGTCTCGTCCAGACTTCCCCAGCGCCGCGTGCGGTGTCGAGTACCACGTCGGCGCGGTCCTCGATCAGGTCGCGCCGCTCATCGAGCGATCGCCGCATGTCGGTGCTCATGGCGCCATCGGCGTGCGGGACGAGACCGGCGATCAGGCGCGGCGCCTTGCGGGTGCGGCCGGACCCCACCGGTTGTGAGGTGGCACGCGCGACCCGGTGGTGCAGGACGGCCGCGATGTCGTCAGCGTCACCGAACCCGCGTGCGGCCACGAGGCGCGGGAACACGGTGTCGAGGTCGTGATGGTTCGCCTCGGCCCTTCGCAGCTCGGCCGTGAGCGCGCCGAACGCTTCCGAGTCGAGCGCGGCGTCGACTTGCTCGGCGGTGAGTCCGGATGCACGAACCAGGCTCGCCCAGCGGTCGCGTTGCGCAGTGGCGGCGATCGTCTCGTATTCTGCGGCGAGCTGCGCGATCGACCCCCACTGCTCGTGTTCGGCGGTAATCGTCTCGTGTGCGGACATCTCAGCGCCGACGTGTCGGAGCACCCCGTACAGCACGCTCCTGCCTGTGGCTTCGCGGTTGTCGCCCGGATGCGGGGCGGCATGGTCGTCGGCCCGGTCGAGGATCACATACGCCTGGTTGGAACGCATGCCTCTTGTCATCGCGACGTAGAAGTTCTCCCGCGCCGTTGTCGGTTCCACGAGGACGTGCGCCGTATCAACGGTGACGCCCTGGGCGCGGTGGGCGGTGACCGCATACCCGAGATCAACGTGCGCAGCCACATAGGACGCCGGGAGGACGATAGAGTTGCCGAACCTGCGCCCGGTCTTGCGGATCGAGACCGAGCCGTCGTCGCGGACGTTAGTGATGGTCCAGGTGTCGCCGTTGCGCACCCACTCCTTGCTGTTGCGGAGGCGGCGGTCGTTGCGGCGGGTGATGATCGTGTCGCCGAGCCCGGCGGCGGTGCCGCCGTTCAGCTCCACCTCCCGGCCCGGTGTCAAGGTGCCGTCGAGGATCAGGTCCGCGCGGGCGCGCTGGTTGAGGGTGGTGACGTCGTCGCGGGTCTCCGCGATCAGCACCGACACCAATCCCCCGTTCCGGTCGGCGCGCCAAGCGGCGTAGGCGGCATCCGTCATTGCCTCGGCGTCACCGTCGCGGATGCGTCCGTGGTCGAGGTAGGTGTCGATCACCTGCGTCCGCCCGTGCCGCAACGACAGTGAGGCCGTCTTCTCCCAGGTGTTCACGAAGCGGTGGACATCGACCAGTTCGGGCGCATCATCCCGGTCGTTCACCAGCAGTCCGAATGCGCCGCCGGCGTCCACCGACTGGAGCTGGGCGAAGTCGCCAACCAGCAGCGCTTTCGCCCCCGCCCGCTCGGCCAGGTGCGTGATGCGATCCAGTGAAAGGGTGCCGCCCAGAGATGCCTCGTCGATGATGACGAGCTGGCCGGACTGGAACGTCTCGCCACGGGTGAGATGGTTCTGCCACCACTTTGCCGTGTTCTCCGTCGCGATTCCCAAGTCCTCGGCAAGCACCTGCGCCGCGACCGCGGAGGGCGCCAGACCGACCACGGACCCGGCGCCGTGTTCCATCTCCCATGCCCTCCGCAGCGCGGACATGGCCGTGGTCTTGCCCGCGCCGGCGGGGCCCACCAGCACGTCGAGCATCCGGCCCGAGACGGCGACCTTCATCAGCGCGTCGGCCTGGTCCTCACCCAGCATCCGCCCCTCGGCGTCCGGGCGGGACGTGATCTTCTCCACCGTCGCCAGCGGGACGGTGGGCGCGGTGAGGGTGCGCGCGCGGTCGAGCAGCCGGCCCTCGGCCGCGAGGAGTTCTTCGGAGGAGAACACCGTGGAATGCCGGGGCCGGAACACACTGGTGCCGTCCACCCGGCGGAACGTCACAGGGCTGGTGGCGAGGTCGGGCGGCGTCAGCCGCAACGAGACGCCTTCGGCGGCATCGGCGACCATCCCGACGATCGCCTCCCGATCCCGCATCGAGGCGAACCGCCAGCCCATCGTCTGGCGCGACGCCTCCGCCATCAGATTCCACCACCGCCACGTCGACCGCTTCTCACCCACGACACAGACGACGCTCTCGCCGAGTTCGGCGATCACATCCAACGGCACATCATCGGCCCGCAGCAGCAATGGTGCCGCGTTGTCGGCGACGGCGCGTGCCCAGGCGGTGGCGTCCTGACCGAGAACGGTCGTGGCGCGACTGCGCCACTCGCTGGTGAGGTCGGCCAGCGACCGCACCTCCTTCTCCGGCCGAGTGGCAAGGGTGGCCTGTGCCCGGAGCTTGATGATCGTCGCTGTGGACGGTTGGTGTCCGTGCTTGGCGACGTACGCGGCGATGAGCCGGTTCTTCTCGACGTCGATGTGCCGGGCGCGGGTGGAGAACTCGACAACCAGCTCCTCCGGCACGCTCGCGATCGCCCATGCCGGGTTCCGGTCACGGCCCATGTCCCGGTCCTCCCACTCGACGCCGAACGTGCGGGTCATGTGATCGGCGAACACACCCTCGTGCAGCTCCGAGAGAGCGACCACGGCGGCGTGCATCGGCCGCCCATCCAGCGACCGCCAATTTCCATCCAAGGTCGTCTTGACCTTGTTGGAGATGACGACGTGGGTATGCAGGTGAGGGTCGCCCGCGCGGGAGTCGAAGTGATCGAACGCCGTGGCCACCAGCCCGGTGACATCGACCTGTGCAACGGCCCCGTCCCCGGCGGTTGCGCCGGTACGGGTGGCTGCAACCTCCCGCTCCATGAACGCAACCACCTCCGCAACCGCCGCATGGTGCGCCTCGCCAATCAGCGCTTGCGTCCCGGCGTCGGCGACCGCCCACAACGCCGAGGCTGACTTCGGGATCGAGAACGTGAAGTCGAACCCCGCCACCGCACGCCGCGTCCCACGCGCGCGCTCCTCGGCCTCGATCTGCGCGACCGCCTCACCCTTCGCGCCCGGACTCAGGTCCGCGTCCAGGTCGGCGATCCGCGCCTCGATGCGCTCGTACACCGACTTGTAGGCAGGGAACGACAGACCGAGCGGGTCGCCAGTCATTGGGTCGCGACCCATCCCCATCAAGAGCTGGAGCTGGGCCTCCGACACCCGATCACCGACCGAGAGCTGCCCCTTGCCGAGCGAGACGACACCTGAGCCCAGCCATTGGCCCGGTGGTGTTCCAGCCTCCACGTAGTACCTCGTCAGAGGCGTCGACAGCGACCTGTCGCCATCGGCCGCGGCGACCGTGCGGAGCAGGTACTTGTACCCGTCACCTGCACTCATCACCCGCATCGAAACCGTCACCAGAGCACCGCCTCTCGACAACCAGGTGAGCCGACGCCGACCGAGCGGAACACCGTCAACTTTGGTTGACGACCTCGACCTGCAAGACGCGTGGCAGCTTCGAGAGCGGACTGCCAATGCTTGGAAAGGGACTCGAAGGTGGTCCGCGGTGCGCAGGCCTCGTGGGTTGGCTGGCAAGCTTCGATGGCGGCTGAGCAGGTTCGTCCACCAGGTAGGTGATCAGCCTGTAGAACACTCCAAAGGGTTCGGTCCGGGGAGCGTCCGGAGCCCTCATGCACGACGGCATCCCCTGACTCGCGCGTCGCCTGAGGGTCGGGTCCGCTGTTCTCCCGATGCGGCGGAGTCGACCTCACCATCGAGCACAGCCGCCTAGCTCCCTCGGCCGCCGGCGCGGTGGAGGCGGACATCTGCCCTGCACACCGGTGGGCCACGCGACGTGGTTGCGTGCTTCTGTCGGCTGCTCGGGGTTGAATGGGAGCAGCAGCAGTGGTTCCCGAGACGATCGGGTTGGAGCGTAGGAGGCAACTCGTGCCCGAGAGTCGACATCGCTACCTCTACGAGCGCCTGGGCGACCACGACTTTCAGCAGCTGGTCAGCGCACTGCTCGCGAACCAGTTTCCCGACTACCTCCCGATGGCTCTCCGTCAGGCTGACGGCGGTCGAGACGGCCTGCGCAAGGTCGATGCTTCGAACGTGCTGATCTATCAGGTCAAGTGGTCGGTCAGCGGGAAGGAGAAGGACCCGGTCACCTGGCTTGACCAGGTCGTCAAGAAGGAGGAAGCCAGTTTGCGGCGCCTGGCCGCACAAGGAGTCCGCCATTACACGCTGGTCACCAACGTGGCCAGCACGGCTAAGGAGGAATCGGGCACGTTCGACCGGCTGGACAGCAAGCTCCAGGCGTATGCAAAAGACTTCGGCTACGAGCAGATGACCTGCATCTGGCGCGAGGCGCTCAACCCGTGGGTCGACAACGCACCGACCGAGACCAAGTGGGCCTACGCCGAGATGCTTGCGGGGTGGGATCTGGTCCGATACCTCGTCGCCGAGCACGTCGGTGCGGGTAAGGACAAGGCACATCGTGACCTGGTCCGCAAGGTCGCGGCCGCCCAGTGGGAGGACGACAAGCGGGTCAAGTTCAGCCAGTCCGATGTGGACCGAGAGAAGGTCGTGGACCTTTTCGTTGATGTCACCGCCGACCGCGTCCACACCGTAGCCAGCAAGCATTCGCAAGCACAATCAGCGACCACCTTGGGCGGTGCCGCCGCCTACCTGTTGCGAGCATCGGCGCCCTTCACCCTCGTCCGGGGCGCGCCAGGACAGGGCAAGTCGACCCTCAGCCAGTACCTCTGCCAGACCCACCGCAGGTCATTCATCCCCGAGAGCGACAGACCTGACTCACTACCCGAGCTGGATCAGCCGCGGTTCCCCATCAGACTAGACCTGAGCGATTACGCCCTCTGGCTCGGCGGCAACGACGTGTGGGACCACTCCGAGGTCCGCAAGCAACGCAAGGCCAAAGCACGCAAGAGTGAGCAGACAACGATCGAGTGCTTCCTCGCCGATCTGATGACGCACGAGAGCGGAGGGATCGCCGCTGGTGCCAAGACGGTTCAGGACATCTTCGAGCGCGTCCCCAGTCTAGTCGTGCTGGACGGACTCGACGAAGTAGGCAGCGCCACCATACGAGGCAGGATCGTCAACGAGATCGACAAGTTCGTCGGTCGTGGTAAGGCCTACACCGACCCGCCCAGAGTCGTCGTCACCACGCGCCCCAGCGCCGGTGAACTGCCCGAGCCGTCACCGAACCTGTTCGAGATCGTGACCCTCAACCAGCTCACCGTCGAGCAGCGTGACGCCTACCTGCGCAAGTGGTGCGCGGTCCGAGGGATCAGGGGCAAGGATGGTCGCGCCCTGCGGAAGAGCTTCCGGGAGAAGAGCCGCGAGCCCTACATAAACGAACTCGCGGGCAATCCGATGCAGCTGACAATCCTGCTCGACCTTCTCCATCAGCAAGGAGCAGCCACTCCCACTCAACGGACCGATCTCTACGACAAGTACGTCGAGCTGCTGTTGGCTCGCGAGGCGAACAAGCACCCCAAAGCGGTTCGCGACCACAAGGAAGAACTCCTTGAGATCATCCCGTTCCTTGGCTGGTACCTGCACGCGCACACCGAGGAATCGCAGATCAACGGCCGCATGAGCGTGGACGAACTCAAGGAGGCCATGCGGCACTTCCAGCGCACTTACGGCAACCGCGAGTCGATCGTCGACCAGCTCTTCGAGGGAGCCAGCGACCGGCTGTGGGCGCTGACCAGCAAGGTCGATGGGAGCTACGAGTTCGAGGTTCTCTCCCTGCGAGAGTACTTCGCCGCCCGATTCCTCTACCACAACGCGGGCGAGGACAACTCGGCCTTCGACAGCACGACCGTGCTGCGCGAACTGCTGCGTCGACCGTACTGGCTCAACACCGCCAGGTTCTACGGTGGCAACGCCAAGGGCAACGGCATCTACCCCCTGACCGCCGGGATCGAAGAGGAGCTGGCGCAGAGCACGTCGCCAGCCTCCTACCTCGCCACGTGGGCGTTGCTCACCGACGGTGTCTTCCTGCGCCGACCCCGCGAGGCACGCAAGATCCTCACGGCACTTTGCTCAGACGCCGGGATCACGATGCTGCTGTCCGCGCTCGACCGCCGCGACATCATCGCGCTGCCCGAACTGCCCTATCTCCCTGACGAGGACGGCGCCGACCCCACCTGGGTCCGGCTGACCACCTTGATCAGTAAGGACCCGGCCGACAGCGACAACACGCAACGGGTACGCGCTCTGCGCGAGCTGTTGAATCAGCGCAGCCAGTTCAGCGCATGGTGGTACGCGCAGCTCACCGCAACCATCGGCACACCACAGCAGAACGCATGGCTCAGACTCGGTGCCGAATGCGAGGCCGGCGCGGGAGTCACGGCATCGTTCGAGCACATCGACCTGTCCGAAGGCGCCGCCGAGCTCCTCCTCAGCACAGGGCTCATCCCTACGCCAGGAAGCTCACTCGAAGCAGCGCTTCTCGAAGCAGCATTGGATGGTGAATGCCCCCTCGTGACATCAACCCGGTCCATGCCAGCACAAGTCGCGGTGGCCTTGTCTCCGGGCGGCTTCTTTACGAGTTCCAAGACCGGTTTCGTCGGCAGTAATGAGAAGACGAAACGTCGCCGAACCGAGGCGGTCAACCAGCTCAGACGAGCCGGTTCGCCTTACGCCCAGATCGCCAAGCAACGAGCCTTCAAGGCGGGACAGAAGGGCAGTACGTTTCCCTGGGCGGATACTGCTGCTGCACTACACGAACACACTGGACGGCGCTGGCTCGCGTCGGAGATCGCCATCATCGGCGCCGCATCTCCCTTCCCGCCCGCGTACACCAAGAAGCCCGGCTCCACACCCTTCGGAAGCACGAGTCACCCTTCCGAACTCCTCGCACAAGCCCGAGCCAACAGCCGCAACGCCGACTGGTGGCGCGAACAGCTCGATGTCCTCGACGATGATCTGGCCAGATCGGAGTGGGCACTCGCTCTGTGGTGCACCGCATCCGGTCCTGTCGTCACAGAACTGTCGCCCACGCTGGAGTCCGTGCTCAGTCAGCTCCCCGCGCCACGTCGAAGCACAGTTCTGCGAGCCGCCGACCAGATCGCCCGTTACGGCTGGCTGAGCAAGCGACCGGTCACAGCCGCCACCGACGTCCCGGAGCTAGCCGCGCTGAATGAACTTCGCACCTCGGCGCCGCCGACAATTGGGCGAGACGGTGGAGCAGCTACATCACGCGACAGCTCCGTGTCGGCGCCCTCCTTACTCAGCGTTGCCCGCGAAGGGAAGTGGCTCAAAGTCGATGCGAAGCCCGCCTATAGATAGGGACAGTGCTGGGTGTCGACGACCTCACCGTGCCTGACCATGCGAGCCTGTGGATTCCTCCCACCTCTGAGCGACGTCGAGAGCGACACTCCGCTCGACGTCGTCCTCGGGAGCTTCAGCGATCGCGCGTAGCTCTATAAGCGCGCCCGGCGTGATGAGACTCGATATGCCAATCGCCGACCAGGCCGGGTAGGGCTTGGCCACATGCCGGTCCTTAATCGCGACGAACGATTCCAGATGGCTGGGCAGGTCGCCGTGGTAGGTGGTGATCTCGACCAGTGAGGCGAAGTCGCATCCGGCGACGGCCAAGTAGTCGCGTAGGTGGGTGAAGAGCTGCTCGAACTGCGCGATGGGGTCTGCCGAGACCGTCCCTCTCACCTGTTCCGGTGACGCCTGAGAGAAACAGCAGCCCTCGACTGCGTACTGCGTGGGAGAAGTGCCAATGGTTCTCGAAGCTAGTGCCTCGTCAAGAAGCGATGGGTAGGTAATCGGGCCGTCGGATCTTGGAGCCGATGGCGAAGTTGGTCTTGGGTAGGGCGCGCTTGTTCTTCCAGCGCAGGTAGCCGCCGATCGCGGCTTCCTGGGTGGCGTGGTCGGGGTAGTCGCTGCCGTCGAGGGTGAAATAGCGCAAGGCGGCGAATTCGGACTCGATCCAGTTCAACCAGGACGCGTTGGACGGTGTGAAGACCAGCTCGACGTCGTTGTCCTCGCACCAGGTGAGGACTTCGGTCTTCTTGTGCGGGGAGAAGTTGTCGCAGATCACGTAGAGCTTGCCAGCCAAGCGGCGCCGCAGCTGGCGCAGGAAGTCGAGGAACTCATGCCAGCGTTTGCGGTTCCGGAATCGGTACAGCATCCGACCGGTGGCAAGGTCCAACGCGCCGAACATGTGCCGCACGCCACCGGTGCGGTGGTAGGTCGCCCGCAGCCGAGCCGGCCGCTGGCTCGGGAACCAGCCCCGCCCGGGTCGCGGCTGCAGGTTCAACGGCCCGAACTCGTCCACGCACACCACGTGTCCGTCGGTCGGCGGGTCGTCGTAAAGCTCCAGCACCTGAGTCTTCTTCTCGGCGAAGGCTGGATCCGTCGAGCCTTTCCAGGTCTTGGTCGCCTGCCAGCTGACCCCGCCAGTCTTGAGGATCTGACGCACTGTCTCGGTACTGACGGTCTCCACGACCCGCTCGGCGATCAGGTGCTCGACCAGCTTGGACAGGCTCCAACATGTGAACGCCAACCCCAACTGTTGTGGCTCGCAGCGGGCGATCCGACAGATCTGCTCACGCGTTTCCGCGCCGATCCTCCTGGTCCGCCCGCCGCTCACTTTTGGGTCCAGCACCGTGAACCCCCGCTCGTTGAAGTCATGCACGACCCGCCGCACATAGCCCTCGGTAGTCGCGAACATCGCCGCGATGTCGGGCACCGACTGGCCCTGCGCCGAGGCCATCACGATCGTGGCCCGTCGCAGCCGCACCGGGTTCTTCGACGTCCTCGTCGTCCGCTGCAACCGCTGCCCCTCCTCGGCAGACAGCTCGCGAACGAACACCTCTGGCTTCCTCGCCATCGGATCGATCACCTCCACCGACAGAGTCGACGTCCATAACCGACAAGACAAGGGCGACACAGTTACCGACCCAACTCAACTTGACGAGGCACTAGCTGTACAACGTTCCACGAAGTGCTGCATGTCGCCAGCATCTCAGATCGGTTGGGCACACGAACGCTGGCAGACGGCCTGCGGATCGGACCGGCTTCGACGACCTTCTGCTACCGGTCCTTCTCCACGTGGGTGGTGTCGACGTCGAGTGCGATGCCGTCGGCCCCAATCAGCACGACCTCTGGCACAGGGTTGCCGGCTGAGTCGACGAGCGTGGAGTGCGCTTCGTCGGAGGCGAAGGCATGGCGTTCTCCCCACTGGCGCAATGTGACGACGACAGGCAGCAAGTCGCGACCTGCATCGGTGAGCACGTACTCCTGGCGACGGCCGGAGGTGGCGGTGCGCTGTTCGAGGATGCCGTGTGTGGCGAGCTTGCGGAGGCGGTCGGTGAGGATGTTGCGGGCTATGCCGGTGCGTCGCTGGAACTCGTTGAAGGAGCGTGCGCCGTCCATCGCGTCGCGGATCACCAGGAGGCTCCACCGGTCGCCGACGAGGTCGAGCGTGCGGGCGACCGGGCACTGCGGGTCGGTCCAGTCCAGAGCTGTGGCGCGTGTGTGGTTGTTCGTCATCACCCCTCCTGATCAGTTGCGAATTGAAACCATTGTGACGTACTGTCGGATCAGTTGCAATTTGCTACTGATCGAGGAGGTTGTCAATGGACGCGAAGCGACGATGGCTGCTTGCAGTGCTGTGTGGGGTCGCGGTCGCGAGCATCTACGCCGCCCAGCCGATGCTTGAGCCGATGGGGCGCGATCTCGGTGTGCCGGCAGGACTCACCGGCTGGATCGTCGCGACGGGTCAGCTGGGCTATCTGGCGGGACTGGTGCTGCTCGTGCCGCTGGGCGACGCCCTCGATCGTCGCCGGCTCATGGCCACGCTCCTGACCCTCACTGCGGCAGGAATGGTCCTGACAGCTTCCGCATCAGCCGCGTGGGTGGTGTTCGTGGGGCTGGCGACGACCGGCCTATTCGCCGTCGTGGTGCAGACCGCGGTGGCCTATGCCTCATCGGTCTCGACGCCGGCAGAGCGCGGCCGCAACATCGGCGTCGTGACCTCGGGTGTGGTCGTCGGCATCCTCGGCGCGCGAGTCGTTGCCGGTTGGCTTGCCGAGGCATGGGGTTGGCGCAGTGTCTATGTCGTCCTCGCGGTGCTGACATTGAGCCTGGCCGCACTCGTGCTCGTCCTGTTCCCACCAGAGACCCGCGCCCATCGACCTCTGACGTACTGGCGGATCGTGGGTTCGATGGGTGGGCTGCTCAGACAGCGCCTCTTCGTGACCCGCGCCCTCATCGCGTTCTTCTTGTTCGCGTCCTTCGGGAGCATGTGGAGCGGGTTGTCCCTGCCGCTGTCGGGTTGGCCGTGGGATCTGAGCGAGAGACAGATCGGGTTCTTCGGCATCGCAGGCCTCGCCGGGGCGCTCGGCGCGGCACGAGCGGGACGGTGGGCAGATTCAGGACGCGCGACCTCGGTCACGGGTCTTGCGTTAGCGCTGCTGATCGTCTCCTGGGCAGCGATCGCGCAACTGCCGTGGTCGCTGTGGCTGCTCGTCGCAGGCGTTATTCTCCTCGACTTCGCCGTCCAGGCTGTGCACGTCAGTAACCAACATCTGCTCACCGCCGCGCATCCAGAACGCACCAGCACTGTGATCGGGGGCTACATGGTCTTCTACTCCCTCGGCTCCGCCCTCGGCGCAGCCGCGACCACCGCCACCTACGCATCCGGCGGTTGGGCGGGTTCCAGCATCCTCGGAGCCGGATTTGCAGCCTGCGCCCTGATCGTCTGGGCCATCGACAAGCGAGCGACCCCACGCCGAGTACAAGCCCTTGATCCGAGCGTCGAGAACCTCAGCACGTGAAACCCACACGTTCGCCGCAGCAGCCCAGGTGCTGCCAGCTTGGCTTCGCCAAATCGGCCAGGAAAGACACTCCGGACTGGGCGGGCTGTCCGTGATGCGGCTCCGGTGACGCCCGATAGGAACAGTGGCCCGCATCGGTAGAACCGGTCAGGCCTCACGAATGGGTGTGTTGTCGGGGCAGCAGTGGGCTGTGGGCCCTGCGAGGTCGGCGATGCCGTCTCGGCGGGCGAGTTCAGTGATGTACAGCTGGATGACGACCAGGTCGGTGGGTGCGGTGTCGCGGAGACCTTCCACGGTCGGCAGTACTTCTTCCATCCACCACATCCCGGCCTGGGTGTGGGCGTCGACGTCGGCCTGACCGTCACGTTGTCGGCGAAATCTCCGGGCCAAGGCAGCATCGGCCAGACGTGCAGAACCAGCAGCCCACCGGCCTCAACGGTTCGAGGCACTACCGCTGGCATCGAGGGCCACGGCGACGGACCCATCGACGCTCCACCACGGTGCTCGACAACATGACGGTCCGAACCGAACTGCGGTTCGCACCGATCGTTGCGCGAACCACCGCCGTTCACCACCCCATCAGTCCGGTCGCCTACGACTGCGTGAAGGTCATCTTCGTCCGCGCGGGGTCCGCGATCCTGCTCAGCGAGTTCGGCGAGAAACCCGTTAAAGTCGGTGACGTCATTGCCCTTGCTGCAAACACGTTGTGCGGAAGCGAACCCGAAGGCTCGATCACCGTCAGCACCCTCTACCTCGACCGCGACTACATCATCGACCAGGTGTTCTGGCAGCACGCCGCGCTGCTCACGGATCGGTGGGACGCGCAGGATTTCGCCGACGAGCTGTACTCCGCGCCAGCCCAGATACTCCACCTCGGCGAGGACCGCGCCGCGATGCTCATGCCATGGCTCGACGAGCTGGTGGAACTCAGCATCGACGGCGCATCATCGGGTCGGTTCTACCGGATGCAAGCCCTACTCTTCGCGGTGCTCGACGTGACCACCCCCTACGTGAGGACCACCCCGGTGCGCCGCACGCCCAACCAGCGGAAGACCTCCCGCCGGCCCGGCTCTCCATCGCTTCGTCAGTTCGCGCCGTTGCGCACCGAAGCCCGGCAGGCGCTCAAACTGCTCCGTCACCACCCCGAGGAGCGGTGGACCCTTCAGAGGCTCGCCGCTGCCGTGCACTTGTCGCCGTCCCAGCTCGGCCGGGTCTTCGTAGACGCCTACGGCAAAACACCAATGACCTACCTCTCGACAGTGCGCGCCGAGCGATTGGCACGGCTGCTACGCGAGACCGACCTACCTGTCGAGACAGCAATGCGTCAGGCCGGCTGGCACAGCCGGGGCCACGCCGCCCGGATGTTCCGCCAGGCTGTTGGCGTCACACCGACCCGTTACCGGCAGCTCAGCAGGGAGAAGTCCATCGCCTGAACCTCGACACAGATCGTCGCATAGGCAAGACGCGTGTCGTCGGTGAGGGCTGGACAGCCCGGCGGTTGGACCACCGACGGTTTTCGAGTCCAGACTCACCCCCGTCTCGTTGCCTCACCTGGTCGTGCGCATCCCTCGTGCAAAGGGTCGCGTGTTGTGCCATCACTGGGGTGATGTGGCGGACTTCGGTGACTTGGCGGCGAGAACGGCACTGGCGATGGACTTCGCTTCTGCGAAAACTCTGCCATTCTGCCGATAGCTGGCGGTCACGACGGCACCGTCGAGAAGCAGCATCCACCGGCCTGCGAGGTCGTCGGCCGCTTCGATGCCTGCCGTGTCCAACAGCTCTGCGAGGTAGTCGGTGACGGCGGCTTTGTGTGACGCGGCGCGGCAGTGAATGGGATCATCGGGGTCGGTGACCTCGGCCATCGTGTTGATGAAGGCGCACCCTCTGAAGCGGGTGAGTCGTGCGCGTTCGGCGACCGCATCAAACACCGCGAGCGGTTCATTGCCCAGCTCACTGACGCGCGTTCGTAGCCAGGTGCGGTACTCGGCGTCATAGTCATCGAGCATCGCGGCGACCAGTTCGTCCTTGCTCGCGAAGTGTCGGTAGAACGATGCTCGGCCGACCCCGGACTCCTCTAGGAGTCGCTCAAGGCCCACTGCTCGCACACCCTCGGAGTAGAAGAGCTTCCCAGCCGTCTCCAGGAGCCTCTGTCGCGCTTTGACCGCCATGCCCTCCAGCGTAGTGGCACTTGACTCCAGACGGAACCGGTCGGTACCGTTACAAGAACGGTACCGACCGGTTCCATCTGGAGAGGAAGCGAACACCACCTGTGAAATATGTCGAAGAGAAGGACGCGCACCGAGCGCACCGTCTACCCGCCGGGGTGTTCGTGCTTGCCCTGGGCGTGTTCGTCATCGGCACGGGCGAATTCGTGCTGGCCGGCCTTATCCCGCTGTTCGCCGCAGACTTCGCTCTGAACTACAGCACGGCGGGGCAGGTGGTCACCGTCTTCGCGCTCACCTGCGCCCTCGCGGCTCCAATCTTGACTACGGTCACCGCGAAGTGGCCCCGCAAGCGAGTGCTGGTGACCGCTGGTCTGGCGTACTTGGTCGGCGCCGTTGCCACCGCCCTGGCACCGACCTTCGGGTTTCTGCTGGCTGGGCAGATCGTCGCGGCCGTGGGCACCGGCCTGTTCATCCCCAACGCGTCGGTCACCGCCGCCGACCTGGTTTCGAAGGACGCCGGAGGGCGTGCGATCGCAGCAGTGGTGACCGGTTTTACCCTCGCTGTCGCCTTCGGGGCACCAGCCGGCACCGCGATCGGTGCGCTGTATGGCTGGCGAATCACCATGTGGCTAGCGGCTGGTGTCGCCGTGCTCGGCGTTATCGGCGTGGCGATCCTCATCCCTCATTCTGTGGGGAGCACCGACACCAGTGGGCTCCGACAGCGACTGGCTCCGCTGCGCGACCGCCGCGTGCTGGCGCTGCTGGCCACCACCTTGGTGGCCTTCACGGCCGTCTACATCCCCTACACCTACATCGGTGCGATCTTCGACCCAGCCACCAGCGGTGACGGGTTGCGACTCGGGCTGCTGATGACCACTTTGGGCGTGACGGGCGCCATCGGCAATCTCGCGGCGGGTCGCCTGGTGGACCGGTACGGCGGCTCGCTGGTCGTACTCGTCGCCTTGCTGTGGCTGATCCTCAGCTTTGCGATGATTGCCTTCACCCAGACCGTCTACGCCTGGTCGCTTATCGCAATCGGGTTCTATGGCATCGCGGCCTTCGCGATCACCACTCCGCAACAACACCGACTCATCTCCCACGACCCCGACAGAGCTCCGGTCGTGCTGTCGTTGAACCAGGCCGTTCTCTACCTCGCCATCGGCACGTCGGGACTCGTCGGCGCTGCCGGGATCGAGGGTGTCGGAGCCGACCACGTCATCTGGATCGCGGCAGCACTTGCCCTCCTTGCCATCGCACTCTCGGCGTTTGGACGACCACAGAAGCAAAGAGCCGGGTCATCGCACACCCGGCCTTGACATTCATCGAGGCCCTGCTCTTCGATGAGCCGTTCTAGGCCGTCCAGATTCACGCGGGAACCGGGAGCCCGCGGACCAGGTCATCGAGCCCGGCTTTTATGCGCGCGAGCCTCATCCCTTGCTGTTCGCGCTGCTGGACGAACGTGCCAGCAGCCAGCGGCGCGAGGAGAGCCTGCGCCAGATACTCCGCGTCCGCATCGGGAGAAGCCTCATGAATCAGTGACGCTAGATGTTCGCGGTGGACCGTGTAGGGACCGCTGCGATGTCGTCTTTCCGGCGACATGGTCGCCTCGGCGGCCGCCATCAATGGCCCATAGGTGTCCAAGACATCGACGTACGCATGGAGAAACGCCCGGATGCGTTCGACTGGCTCGGCACCTGGGCCCAGCGGCGGCGGCCCGCTTGCCATCGCTTCCTGTAGGCGTCGCTCGCGCTCGTCCATCATCGCCTCGACCAAGCCGCCCTGGTCCTCGAAGCGGCGGTACACCGTGCCGACACCCACCCCGGCGGCCGCCGCGACCTCGTTCATCGTCAGGGCGGCGACGCCCTTGGCCGCGACGAGCTCTTCGGCAGCGGCGAGAATCCGTCCTCGGTTCCGCGCCGCGTCCGCACGCTCGGCGCGTGACCCTAGGCCGCTGGCGCGTGCCGTCGCCGACGCTGTCGTTGCCACGGGTGTGCCCTCCTACTCCTTCGGCGAACCTCACCTCGATCCTACCGGAGTCGATTGACATCCGGATAGCTATCCGTATAGTAGAAGCGGATAGTAATCCGGATACAGGAGGTAAATCATGGACGACGTGGGGTTGCTGCTGATTCGCGTGGTGGTTGGTGGACTGCTGGCCGGCCACGGTGTTCAGAAACTCTTCGGCTGGTTCGGTGGAGGCGACCCGGCTGAGACGGCTCGGCAGTTCGGCGCGATGGGCTACCGGGGAGGACGTGCCATGTGCGTCCTGGCTGGCCTGACCGAGCTCGTCGCCGGTCTGGCCCTCGCAACCGGCACAGCAACGGCGGTGGCGGCTGCAGCCGTGGTCGGAGTGATGATGAATGCGGCGGTAGCCGCGCATGGGAGCAACGGTCTCTGGGCGCAGAACGGTGGGTACGAGTACCCGCTGGTGACAGCGGTCGTCGCGACCGGAATCGCCGTCCACGGCCCAGGCGCGCTCTCGGTTGATTCCGTGCTCAGACTCCCGGCGACCGGCTGGGCGTGGGGCCTCGGCGGCGCCGCCGTCGGTGTGGTCGCCGCGATCGCCGTCCTCGCCTCGCGCGAACGTCAAATCCCCTCGGCTCAGGAGGGCCATGAACAAGCGGGCATGCCATGACTGATACGAGCCGGAATGACCCGGAGTCGCGTCGACAGCGGTCGTCGTTCAGCGTGCTCACCCTCGTCCTGCTGTGCGGAGCGCAGTTCATGGTCGTCCTCGACACGACCATCGTCAACGTGGCTCTGCCCGCTATCGGCAGAGACTTGCACTTCGGCTCCGATGCGCAATTGCAGTACGTGATCTCCCTGTACGCGCTGACGTTCGGCGGATTCCTCATCCTCGCCGGACGCATGGCGGACCTGTTCGGCCGCAGACGCTTCTTCCTCATCGGCCTCCTGGTCTTCACGGTCGCATCGCTGGCCTGCGGGCTTGCTCCCACGAGCGAGTGGATGCTCGGAGCGCGCGCGTTGCAGGGCATCGGCAGCGCCCTCGTGTCTTCGGCAGCACTCGCACTCCTCACCACCGAGTTCGCCGAAGGGAAGAACCGCAACACAGCGCTGGGTGTTTGGGGGGCGACCGGCGGCGCCGCGGGTGCCGCCGGCCTCATCGTCGGCGGCGTGCTGACCTCAGCCCTGGGATGGGAGTGGGTCTTCTTCATCAACGTCCCCGTGGGCGTGGCCATCGTGATCGCTGCACCCCGAATCATCGGGGCGAGCACGCCACCGACGACGGAGCGACACCTCGACCTGCTGGGCTCGGTCCTCGTCACAGGCGGCCTCGCCTTGCTGATCTACACCGCCACCCAGATCGAGCAACGCGGCCTCACGCCGGTCACAGCCTGGATGGCACTTAGTGTCGTCGCCCTGCTCGGTGCGTTCGGCCTGGTCGAACGACGCACCGAACAACCGATACTCCCGTTTCGACTGTTCCGGGCACCGGGACTCGCGCCCGCCAACGTCGTGGTCCTGCTCCTGAACGCCATCATCGCCTCGCACCTGTTCTTCACCACCCTGTACGTGCAGAACTCGCTCGGATACTCGGCCCTGCAGACAGGCTTCGCCTTCCTGCCGAATAGCGTCCTCGTCGTCCTCGGCGCCACACTGACCTCCCGGGTCCTTCACCGAATCGGGCTCAACTGGATGCTCACAATCGGGGTGGCTCTCATCGGCCTGAGTGCACTCCTACTCAGCCCCGCCCCAGCAGCCGGAAGCTACCTGCTCAACGTGCTTCCTGGATTCGCACTGGCCGGACTCGGACTCGGCATCGGCTTCACCACGGCGATGATCGCAGCGACCAACGGCGTGACGTCGCGTGATCACGGCGCGGCGTCGGGAGTCGTCAACTCCGCACAGCAAGTCGGGTTCGCACTGGGCATCGCCATCATCGTCGCCGTCGCCTCATCACTGGCCAGCGGTTTCCAGCCGAGTTCGCAGCAAGCGACGTACACCGCTGGATACCTCATCGATGCCGGAGTCGCGCTCATCGCGATGATCATCACCCTGTTCGGTTTGCGCACCTCTGGCCCGGGCGTCATCCGGCGTCAGTCAGAGAACACGTGATCCAGGTCGGCAACTATCCGGACCATGAGGAAATCGGCACGGGACGCGACCAGCTCATGAAAGCCGTCGCACTGCTTGCTGGCAACTCCTGCTGCACCCGGCTGGTCTGTCTGCTAATTGGACGGCAAGTTCAGTTCACGCCTCGCGGAGCCCCAACGTACGACCGAGCATGACGTAGACAGATGCGGCCCCGCCGGCTTGGTCATCCGCCCACCCCGATCCGAGCGCGGACACAAACTGTGCATCGCAGCGTCGCCTCGGTGGCCTATGAGTGCGTGTTATTGATCTTCGTCCGGCACGGATCGGCGATCCTGCTCAGTGAGTTCGGCGAGAAGCCGGTCAACGTCGGCGATATCGTCGCCCTCGCCTCGAACACCCTGTATGGGAGTGAGCCCGAGGGCTCGATCACCGTCACGACTGTCTATCTGGACCGTGACTACGTGATCGACCAGGTCTTCTGGCAGCACACGGCTCTGCTGGCTGACAGGCTGGAGGCGCAGGACTTTGCCGATGAGTTCTACTCCGAACCCGCACAGATACTCCACCTCGGCGAGGACCGAGCCGGGATGCTCATGCCCTGGCTCGACGAACTGGTGGCTCTGAGCCTGGATGGGCCGTCACCGGATCGGTTCTACCGGATGCAGGCGCTGCTGTTCGCGGTGCTCGATGTCATCACGCCCTATGTGAAAACGACACCCATGCGCCGATCAGAGACTCAGCGCAGAGCAGCGAATCCGAGTCCTGCGTGCCACCGAAAGCTCGAACCGTTACGAGTTGAGGCACGAGAAGCGGCGGAACTGCTGAGCGGAACGCCCGCTGAACGATGGACACTCCAGAGCATCGCCGATGCTGTTCATCTATCGCCTTCCCAGCTCGGACGCGTCTTCGTCGACGCCTACGGCAAGACCCCCATGACCTACCTGGCCACCGTCCGCGCTGAACATCTCGCCCGCTTCCTGCGTGAGACCGATCTGCCGATCGAGGAGGCGATGCGACAGGTCGGCTGGCACAGCCGAGGCCACGCCGCGCGCATGTTCCGCCAAGCCGTCGGTGTCACCCCGACACGTTACCGACAACTGGCCCGCCAGAAAGCTGCTACCTGAGGCAGCGATACAGATCACCGCAACTCCGATACAGGTATCCGCACCATCACCTGCCCCAGCAACCGAGACCACTGACGAGCTGATAGTCCGGAACAGACTCGTCGGGTTCACCACACGCCTGACGGTCACATCGTCCGTTGTCCGTCTCGTCTTGCTGGTGATCCCGGCGCACCTGATGGTCACCGAGGCCCAGCTCGGCCCGGTGCTCAGGGTATCGGGAGGACACGACGATGGCCACGACACGGGAGCAAACCAAAGCCGCACGGGAGGCGAAGCTCGACGAGCTGCACGAGCGCCTGACCGGCGCGGTCGAGCAGCTCGTCTCCGGCGAGGACTGGACTCGCGCGCTCGCATTCGCAGCACACTTCAGAACCAGATCGTTCTCTAACACCCTGCTGATCTGGGAACAGCACCAGGGCGCCTACGAGGCCGGCCTCGTGCCCGAGCCCTTCTCGTCCTATGTGGCCGGGTACCAGCAATGGCAGGGCCTTGGCAGACAGGTGCAGAAGGGCCAACCGGGGTATCAGATTCTCGCCCCGGTCACCGACCGCTTCGCCACCGCTACCCCAGCGGATGCGGAGTCGTGGCGGCGTCTGGGCAAGGGTGAGAAGCCTCGGCCCGGTGAGGTCGTGCGCACGCGGATGGTCGGCGTTCGCTCCGCCTACGTGTGGGACGCGAGTCAGACCACCGGTGACCCGATGCCCGAGCCACCGGCGCCGCGGCTGCTGGAAGGCGACGCCCCCGCCTCCGGGTACACGATCCCGTACGTGTCGACCTGGGCCGCACGGGTGGATGGCAAGGAACCCGTCGAAGTTGTGAAGGCCACCGGTGAGCGGGTCCGCAAGACCGCCCTGGCGGTCCTGGATCGGCTCGACACCACGCAGGTCGCCGACGGCACTCCGCCGGGCTTGGACCGAGACGTGGCCCACCGCGGAGCACCCGGACTCACACGCCCAACACCTCAGCAGGCTGCGCCGTTGCCTGACGCAGGTGCACGCCCGGTCCCGGTGGTTGAGGGGCGGGGGTTGTGATGGTCGAGCGTGGCGCTGTCTCCGCGGGAAGCTCAAACTGAGGGTGCGTCGAAACCAAGGACCATGCTGGGAGCGGCGGTCGCGGCCTCGTAGTGCTCGGCTCAGTTGATGTCGTTGGCAAGGCGAGCCAACATGCCGAGAGTCTGGTTTGAGATCGTCTCTGCTTAGCGTGACTCTGCGGTTGCTGCCGTTGTTGATCTGCCAGAACAAGCCAGGGCCAGAACAGGACGGAGGTCACGCTGATCCGGGCTCCCCTGCGGCGGCCTGCCAAGTCAGTCGGCGCAGGGAGTTGGCTACTAACGCCAGGGGTTCAGTGGATCGGTGAACTCTGGCGAGCAATTCTGCGCCTTCGACCATTGCGAGTACGGTTGTCGCCAGTTCGGCGGCATCATCGGCGGAGTATCCCGCCTGGCTCATTCGGGCACGAATCAGATCGGTCCAGCGCTCGAAAGCTTCGGCGGCAGTCCTCTGGAGTTCGACACTCACAAACACCGTTTCCAAGGCGGTCGTCGCCACCGGGCATCCGCGTTCCCAACTGCTCAACTGCAGCGTGTCCGCGGTATCGGAGGCGATGCGTGCGAGACACTCCGCCAGGTCGTCCGAGCTCTCCAGTGCCTGTGACAGGAGGGCCTCGAACTCTTGGGCGCCGACCGTCATGGCGGCGACCGCAAGCTCCTCCTTGCCGCCGGGGAAGTGATGGTAGAAGGAGCCCATCGGCGCATGGCCTTCGCGAGCTATCTCGCTGACACCGGTGCTCGCGTACCCCTGTTTTTGCAGCAAGCGCAGGGCGGAGACCACCAGTCGGTCGCGACTGTTCGAGCGGGTGCTTTGACGGCAACTAGTCATCACGCTACTATAGCAATCGTTCTACTATGATGAGCGCTCTAGATAGGAATTGGATGCTTCAACGACTTCACGGCCCGTCCGGCGGTGCCTTGCTGGCGCTGCTCGCGATGGGCTGGGGCTCGAACCAGTTCGCGCCGCTGATCGTGATGTACCAGTCCGAGCTTGGCGTGAACGCGGCCCAGGCGCAGGGGATGTTCGTGCTCTACGCAGTCGGACTCGTGCCCGGATTGTTCATCGGCGGGCGGTGGTCGGATCACCGCGGGCGGGCCCCCGTGGTGATGCTGGCTTTGATCGGGGTTAGCGTGTCCTCCGCCCTGCTGATGTGTGGTCCCGCAGCCCATGCCTGGCTGCATCTGGGCAGGCTGCTGGCAGGCCTTGCCTGCGGTATTGGATTCAGCGCCGGCACAGCCTGGGTCAAGGAGACAACTTCCGGCCACCATGGCCCGCGCAGAGCAGTCGCCGCCATGACATTCGGATTCGCCGGTGGCCCGTTGATCGTCGGCCTCTTGGCTTCCGGCCTCGTGGCTGCCGGCGCGAGGGCCCCAGCGGTATGGGTCTACGTGCCACACCTCGTGCTCGTCGCGGTGACTCTGGTGGTCATCAGCCGTACCTACGGCCGTGTGGATGCCAGCGCCGCCGGCCCGGCGGTCGACCTCGAAGAACGCGACGGAGGTCTGGGACTCCGAGACCCCCGCTTTGCCTGGATCGTGTTGCCTTTGGCCCCATGGGTCTTCATCACCGCATCGATAGCCCTCGCCATCCTGCCCGGCGCCATCCACTCCAGCGGCACCGGCGACCCCCTGACGTTCAGCGCCCTAGTCACACCGCTACCCGCGATTGCGGGCGTCAGCATCCAGATGCTCGTCGCCCGCCTCCACGAAAAGCTCACGCACCTGCTGGCCACCGCTATGTCACTCGCCACCGGTGGGCTGCTGTTAGGAGCGTGGGCGGTCACCGCGCAGTCACTGACGTTGACCGTAGTGGCGTGCATCGTGCTCGGGCTGAGCTACGGCGCCTGCCAAACCTGCGGGCTGCACGAGGTCATGAGGGCGAGCCCACCGGAACAGCTGGGACGCAACACAGCGATCTACCAGGCGCTGACCTACCTCGGCTACCTCATTCCCCTTCCGATCGCGCTCTTGGTCCCCCATGTCTCGCTGATCGGGATTCTCGTGGGTCTGGCCGCAATAGCCGGCCTGACCCTCGCCCTAGTCGTCAGCGCCAACATCAGAATCGAGGCACGCACGCCATGACCACTCCAACCACCGAAGGACTTCCAGAACTCCTCGACGTAGACGACATCAAGGCCGAACCGGGGTCGGCGGTAGCGACCATGGTGGTGCACGCCAAGCATCTGGCGCCGAACGGGCTGGTGCACGCCGCCTCTGTCGTCGCGTTGGCCGACACCGCCTGCGGGTACGGTTGTTTGGCCTCGCTCCCCGCCGGCCGGTCAGGGTTCGCAACCGCAGACCTGACCGCGCACTACGTTGGGTCGGCCCAGGTTGGCGACACGCTGACGGTCATCGCCACGATGCGCCATGGCGGCTCCACCACACAGTTATGGGACGCCACCGTCAGCCAACTCCAGCACGACGAGTCATGTGACATCGCGACCTTCCGATGCCTGCAAATCTTGCTCAGCCCAAAAACGCCGTCACCGACGCAACACTGAACCGAGGCCACGATGTCATATCAGCCAAACCGACCTACCATCCGTCCTATTGAGCCTGCGGACGAGGCGCGCTGGCGCGAACTCTTCCGGGCCTATCGAGAGTTCTACAAGCTGCCCGCCTCCGAAGTCGTCGTCGACCGGGTCTGGACGTGGCTCAACGATCCAAGCCATGAGACACACGGGCTCGTCGCCGTGCTTGGCACCGCGGTGAGTGGGATCGCCCATTACCGAAAGTTCGCCAGGCCCTCCACCGGGACCACCGGGCTCTGGCTCGACGACCTCTTTACCGACCCGGACGCCCGGGGCCAAGGCCTGGGGCGAGCACTCATCGACCAGCTCACCCAGAACGCGCGCGAGAACGATCTTTCAGTCGTCCGCTGGATCACCGCCGACGACAACCACCCGGCGCAGAAGTTGTACGACAGCATCGCGCGAACAACAAACTGGGTCACCTACGACGCGACTCTATAAACACCCGAACTCGTGGATCGGCTTCGAGAGTGGAAGAAGTATGGACATGGCGGCGCCGACAACGCCGCAATCGAGACTCGATCCGTAAAGCCCTGGAAGGAGAACCGCCGGTCAGCACAGTCACAGACATCGCGGGCTCAACCACAGCGATTGCTTCGCTTCGGACGGTTTGCAGGCGCTTGTTGTCCCGGCATCCGCAGGCACAGAGCGGGCTCAGTGGTTCGTCGAGCGATATGCCGAGTTCGGCGGGTGTGAACTCCACCTTCGGGGCACCTATTGATGGACTTCCCGGCGCACCGCCATCGCGCGTTCCGATTCACGTACGTGTTGGATCCAGGGGGGCGCCCGCCACCACCCATTTTGAGCACAACCCACGGATCAGGAGCACCCACGATAACTACCAAGACCCGACTCAAGCGCGTCGAGGTACAGGCCCGCGGTATCCACCGCATGTCGACGAGGACACCTGTTGCATCGACATCCTCACCCAGATCAGTGCCCTTACAAGCGGTGCCTTGGAGAACGTTGCCCTCGGACTACTTGACGACCACTTCAGGCACTGCGTCGCCGTCCACTCTAGGCCGCTGGTGCCTGTGAATACCCCAGCGGTGTAACGGTATCGGCGTGACAACGCACAGAGCCGGAGCGCACCATGATGCAGTCACCATCCCCATCGTGGGGCGGTTTTACCCCGATCATCGCGCGCACACGATCCTTCTACCAGACCATCGACCCTGTCGCCTACAACTGCCTAGAACTCATCTTCGTCCGACACGGCTCGGCGTTCCTGCTCAGCGAATTCGGTGAGCAGCTCGTCACCATCGGTGACGTCATCGCACTCGGCGCAAGCATCTTGTGCGGCGGCGAACCCGAAGACTCGGTCACCGTCACCACGCTCTACCTGGATCGGGACTACATCATCGATCAGGTGTTCTGGCAGCACGCCGCATTACTGGACGACCGGTTCGACGCGCAGGACTTCGCCGACGAGTTGTACTCCGAGCCCGCCCAAGTACTCCACCTCGGCAAAGAGCGCGCCGGCATGCTCACGGCCTGGCTCGACGAGCTGGTCACCCTCAGTCTCGACGGGCCGTCACCGGACGGGTTCTACCGACTTCAGGCGTTGTTGTTCGCGGTGCTCGACGTGATCACTCCCTACGTGAGGACCACCCCGATGCGTCGCTCGTCGACCCAGCGGAAGGCCTCCCGCCACCCTGGTCCACCCGCTCTTCATCAGTTCGCGCCGTTGCGCGCCGAGGCACGGCAGGCCGTCGAACTGCTTCGCGGGGCATCCGAACAGCGGTGGACACTCCGAGGGCTGGCTGCTGCGGTGCATTTGTCCCCATCGCAGCTCGGTCGGGTTTTCGTGGATGCCTATGGGAAAACCCCGATGACGTACCTGTCGACGGTGCGTGCCGAACGGTTGGCGCGTCTGCTGCGCCAGACCGATACGCCGGTCGAGCAGGCGATGCGGGAGGTCGGCTGGTACAGCCGGGGCCATGCCGCTCGGATGTTCCGCCAGGCGGTTGGGGTGACCCCGACCCGGTACCGGCAGCTCAGCCGGCAGCCGGCCATAGCCTGAGCCGCGCGATACACATGTCCGCATCGGCGATACGCGCATCCGCATCATTGGCGGTCCCTGACCCGTTGCGACTAATGGGCTGGTAGTCCGGTGGAGACACGTCGGGTTCACCGCCGCGCCTGACGGTCACATCGTCCTTCCGTTGTCCGTCTCACGTTTCTGGTGTTCCTGGCGCACCTGATGGTCACCGAGCCCGATCGGCTCGGTGCTCAGGGTAGCGGGAGGAGACCGGGGCGATGGTCAAGACACGGGAGCAAGCCCAAGCCGCACGAGAAGCCAAGCTCGACGAGCTGCACGAGCGCCTGACCGGTGCTGTCGAACAGCTCGTCTCCGGCGACGACTGGCGCCGCGCGCTCACCTTCGCAGCGCGGTTCAGAGCGAGATCATTCTCGAACACGCTGTTGATCTGGGCGCAGCATGGGGCGGGTTACGAGGCGGGTCGTGTTCCGGAGCCGATGCCGTCGTATGTGGCCGGATATCGGCAGTGGCAGGGCCTGGGTCGGCAGGTGCAGAAGGGCCAGCCGGGATACATGATTTTCGCCCCGGTCACCGGCCGATTCGCGACCTCCACACCATCCGATCCAGAGTCGTGGCGGCGGCTCGGCAATGGCGAGAAACCTCGGCCGGGTGAGGTGGTGCGGTCGAAGATGATCACCGCCAAGCCCGCCTACGTCTGGGACGCCTCCCAGACCTCCGGCGATCCGATCCCGGAGCCGCCGGCACCGAAACTGCTGGAAGGGGAAGCACCGGCAGGACTCTGGGATGGCCTGGCCGAGCTGGTTGAGGAGCGCGGGTTCGAGGTGCTGCGGGTGCCCCACGAGGGCATGATCCACGGCGCCAACGGGATGACCGACTACACCGCGAAGACGGTCGCGGTCCGCGAGAACATGGACCCCGCCGCGCAGGTCAAGACCCTCGCCCACGAACTCGGTCACGTTCTGCTCCACGGCCCTGACCAGGAGGATGCTCGCCAGCACCGTGGCATCGGGGAGGTTGAGGCCGAATCAGTCGCGCTGATGATCGGCGCTGCCCATCACATGGATACCAGCGGCTACACCATCCCGTACGTCTCGACGTGGGCGGCCAGGGTGGATGGCAAGGAACCGGTCGAGATCGTCAAAGCCACCGGCGAGCGAGTCCGCAAGACCGCCTCGACGATCTTGGACCAGCTCGACACCGCCCAGGTCAATGACGGGACGCCGCCGGGGCTTGACCGCGAGGCACCACAGCACGCCCCGCCGGCCCGCGACCAGGTCACGCACGAGCGGTCGGCGCCTGCACGGCCAGCGTCGCGGCGGCGGGTGGAACCACTGCCGGAACCAGAGCCCGCGGCCGTGTCGCCAGGTTCGGTGCGGGGGCTGTGATGCCTGAGCATGGTGCGTTCGCTGCCGCCCTGTTGCGGATGAACGAATCCTGGCCACTGTCGGCGGCCGCGCGGGAGTACGCGGCCGCCGCGGTTCCGGTGTTCCCGTGCCTGCCGGGCGGGAAGCGCCCGATCGCCGAGCACGGATTGCTCGATGCGACAACTGATCCCGGCCAGGTGGAGGCGTGGTGGAGGCAGACGCCAACGGCGAACATCGGCCTGCCCACCGGCGCCGCCTCGGGTGTCGTTGTCGTCGACGTCGACGTGCACGGCCCGGTCAACGGTTACGAGGCATTTGATCGCGCGGACAGGGCCGGGCTTGTCGACGGGTGGAAGTTCTTGGTGCATTCCCCGTCGGGCGGGATGCACGCCTACTTCCCGGCCATCCTGGAGTCGGAGCAGCGGTCCTGGCAGGCCGCACGTGCCGGGATCGACTTCCGCGGCGACGGCGGCTACATCATCGCCCCGCCGTCGCGCCAATTCATCAACGGCACCGAGATTCGTTATCTGGTGAACACGATCAACACCGGCCCCGCCACCAGCCTGGACGCAGATCGGCTGCGGGACTTCCTCGACCCCCGCCCGGCACTTCGTCGCTCGGCGAGCCAGGGTGTGGCGTGGGAGGTGGATGTGTCACGGCTGGCGGCGTGGGTCGCCGCCCGTGGTGAGGGCGAACGCAACCGTGGCCTGTTCTGGGCCGCGTGCCG
Organism: Promicromonospora aerolata; assembly: GCF_042682255.1. NCBI lineage: Bacteria > Bacillati > Actinomycetota > Actinomycetes > Micrococcales > Promicromonosporaceae > Promicromonospora > Promicromonospora aerolata. The sequence goes on along the minus strand of NZ_JBHUHF010000001.1, from coordinate 5,351,881 downwards.
CCTCGCCGAGAGCGGCATCCCCGCCTCGGACGGACTGGACGTACTGTCGGCGGCGGCTTCGGAAGCGGGGCTGGGTGAGCGGGAGATCGCCACGACCGTGCGCTCTGCCTATCGCACTGCCGCCCTCGGCACGCGGGAATCGTCGTCGCCGGTGCGGGGCACCTCGCCGCTGGCAGCCGATGGCTGGTTCGCCCAAGACACCACACGCCAGTCGCCGTCGAGGGTGCGGGGACTGTGATGACGGCGCACGCCCTCGACAGGCAGACGGGCCGGCGCTGGGCTGTGCTCACCGCCGTAGCAGGGACGGTGTTTATCGCTGCCGGCGCGTTCTGGCTGTCCTTCACTGCACTGGCTGATCTGGCTGCAAGGTCTGGGGTCGGTGCGGGGCAGGCGTGGGCGTGGCCCCTGATCGTCGACGGGATCATCGTCGTCGCCACCGTCGCCGTCGTCGCCCTCGCCGGTCACCGATCGGCGTGGTATCCGTGGGCGCTGTTGACCGGTGGCGCCGCCGTGTCGGTGACCGCGAATGCGATCCACGCCGTCGTCGCCGCCGATGCCGATGTCCCCGGTGTGCTGGCCGCTGCGGTCGCGGCGGTACCGCCGGTGGTGCTGCTGGCGATCACCCACCTGACGGTCATCCTCACCCGACCGGTGCCCGACGAGGCCATGCCCCGCGGCCACGCACCTGCCGAGCAGGTGCGGGGGCCTCTCGCCGCCTTCGTTGAGGAGCCAAGCCGCGTCGAGATGACGACACCCGGTCCGGCGGATGGCAATGCATCACGACCAGTGTCCTCGTTGGGGAGCGGCCGTCGCCCGGATCAGGTCATCGCTGGGCCGGGTCGTCGCGAACGCGCACAGGAGCTTCGGCGACGGGGGTGGTCGAACAAGAGGATCGCCCGCGAACTCGGTGTGCACGCGTCGACGGTCGGTCGGTGGTTCGCCGCCGCGCACCTGCTCGATGACGCCGTAGACACCAATGCGCAGGAGGCAAAGGACTCATGAGTACCGACCACGACCAGCAGCAAGCCCACCGCGAACGATCGGCCGAGCCGGACACGAGCCGCACCGCCACGGAGCCCGTGGAACAGGTTGAGGCACCCGAGGCGGTGCAGGTTGCGAAGACCGCCCGCCTCCGTGGCAACGACGAGACGCCGATTCAGGGCGCGGGCCGCCGTGTACGGGGTGTGGAGTGGGTGCGGCCCACGGACCTGCTGACCCGCCACGGCGCAGCGTTGGCCGGCCGGGGTATCGACTTCGAGGTCGAGCTGGCCCGCCGCACCCGCACCACCACGGCCACGGGCCTACGGGGTCTCGGAGATCGGGCGCGCCGGCTGCCGTCGCTGTCGGCCTTTGGCCGCAGCCACCACCCTCAGGACGCTCCGTTGAGGCCTGGGGTCGGGATGAGCTGAGCAGGGGAGCCGGTCATGCGCACCACCAAGGCACGCAGCACGAACGTCGTTCTTGGGGACGGCGTGCGCACCTGCTTGTCAGGAGGTGCCCCGACCATGACCGAGAACACGCACACCACCACTGACACGACGACCGAGCCCGGCGAGAACTTCACGACCAGCGAGGGCCTGCGCACGCTGCTGCACCAGCTCCACGCCGCCGGGCCGGGCGCGTGGGAGCACGACCCCATCGCCGCGGACCTGATGATCTTCACCGCGGAGAAGTACGCACCGCTGGCTCACAAGCACGGATTGGACCCCTGGGAGGCCGCCAGCGCAGCGTTCGACGTGATGCGCACCAAAGCAGCACGAGAGGCCGTTGATCCATGGGCCGTGGTCACCCACGCAGTGCGGATCACCTCCGTCTTCGAAGAACGCGCCCACGGGCTGCTGTGCTCGGTCCACCAGGCCAGGCGCCCACACGTCTCGGCGTTCCACGACCCCGAACGCTTCTCCGATCGCGACAACCCCCTGACCAACTACCACCCGGCGTTCCAGATCAGCGACCATGCGTCCGCCTTCGACGATGACGGAGCGGCAGCGCCCGAGGAGACTTCCCCGACCGCGACGCGGGCGTGCACATCCGCGTCCTCTGCGGTCGAGGACACGATCGCCCTGCTCAGCCTCCTGGGCTGGCCCCCAGCGGTCTCGCGAGCCGCAGTTGAGCACGTGTGCGGAGCGCTGACGAGAACCGGCACCCGCCCGGCCACCTACGAGGCGCTGCGGCGCGACAAGCACGCCCGCGCCCTCCTCGACATCCCCGGCGGCTCCTGGACCACCTTGCTGAAGACGCTACTGGGCAACCCCCACCCCGCTTACGCTGCCACCGCGACGGGTCGGGGCGTGCTGCTGCGGCTGCTGATCGGCGAGACACTGCCGGTGCTGCTGCGCGACGACGATCTCATCCTCGCCGTCTCTCTCGCAGCACCGGGCGGCTGCGGCGACCGCGGAGGTGGCCAGTCGTGAGTGCGACAGCGGGGCACATCGAGTTGGAGCGCACGGTCGTCTCGATCATGGTCGGCCGGCGGCACCGTGCCGAGCTGGGTGACATCGATGAGCTGGCCGCCTCCATCGACCGCGGCGGCCTCCTGCAACCCGTCACCATCACCCCAGACGGTGTGCTCGTCTGTGGTGCGCGCCGGTTGGCGGCGATCAAGCAGCTCGGCTGGAAGACCACCAACGTCTGGGTCCGCTCCGGCATCTCCGACCGACTCGGACATCTCCTCGCCGAGCAGGACGACAACGTCCTGCACAAGCCGCTGACCCAGACCGAGGCGGCTGCGCTGTATCGGGAACTGAAAGCGCTGATGGCCGAGGACGCCGCCCGCCGGCAGGCTTCGGCCCGGTTCAGCACCGAAAATCAACCGGGAAGTAACGGCGGTGCACATTTTGCACCACCGTCACACGGCGCACCCGGGAAGAGCCGCGAGCAGGCAGCCGCGATGATTCCCGGCGGTGCGTCCCACACCACGCTGGAGAAGATCGGCTACCTCCAGAAGATCGCCGACGACCCCACCCAGCCCGCCGACCTGCGCGAACAGGTGACCGCTGAGCTGGAGCGCATCGACGGCGGCGCGCCGGTGCACCCGATCTACGACGCTGTCCGCACCGCTGTCGAGGCCGCTCAAGAGCATCGCGAGGCCGACCTGCACCAGCTCGCCACCGACGCGCTCGCACGCGCCAAGAACGCGAAGACGAAGAAGCGCACCCCCCGGCCTAAACCAGTAACCGACGATGGTGGTGAGCCGGTGCGGTACCCGGTGCGGGCGTTCGTGCTGACCTGGACCGAACTGACCGACTGGTGGACCCACTACGACATCGACCAGCTCACCGCCGAACTCACCGCCGAGCAAATCGACTCCTTCCTTGCGACCGCTGAGGGCACGAGCCGGTTCGCTGAGGAACTGCGCGCCGCCCGCGACCGACGCACCGACATCGAATCGGTCCCAGCGCGGGGACACCTGCGCGCCCTCTGATCTGAGCTGAGCATCTGCGCGATCGCGGGTGCTCATGGTGCACCTACCGGGCATGAAGACTCCCGACCTCTCCGACCCCCGTTCCCGACACCGTGTGGTCGCCGTGCTCGCCGCTGCCGTGGCGGTCCTCCTGCTGACCGGTGTCGGCGTCTACGGCCTGATCACCGGACCACCCACCAGTGACCCAGGCAGCGATGGCGGGACCGAACCCGGGCCAGTGGTCACCATGCCCAGTGACCCGGCGCCCACCGCGACGCCGCAGCTGCCGACCGTGGCCGCGTCGGATGATCCGGAGCCCTTCGCCCGCAATGTCGCCGAGGCGCTGTTCGCTTGGGACACCGCCTCCGGGTTCATGCCTCTGGACTACACCTCCGTCATCCTCGCCGTCGGCGACCCCACGGGCGCCGAGCAGGCTGGGCTCGCCTCCGACATTGCCAGCTACCTGCCGAACCGGGAGGCCTGGATCGAGCTGCGCCAGTACGCCACCGCCCAGCACCTGACCATCGATAACCTGTTCGTTCCCGACGACTGGGACACGGCCGTCGCGCAGGCCCAGCCGAGCCAACTCGCGCCGGGCACGATCGCGTACACGATCGAGGGCACCCGCCACCGCGAAGGTCTCTGGAACGACGAAGAGGTCACCTCCGAACATTCGGTGGCGTTCACCGTGTTCCTCATCTGCGCCCCGACCTACGACACCTGCCACCTGCTCCGGTTGTCCCAACTCGACAACCCGCTCCGATAGGCGCGAGGTGATCGCTCGTGATGAAGAAGCTCGCCTTCGCTGCCCTCGCTCTGGTGTTCCTGGCCCCGTCGCTCGTGCTGGTCGGGGTCGGGGTGGTGATGAACCCTGCCGCCACCGCCACCGCCACCTGCACCGTCACCGGTAGCGGCGTCACGGTCGGCGACGTGCCCGAAGAACTCACCGTCACAACAGCGAACGGTGAGACCTTCACGTTGAACCAGGCGCAGTTGACGCATGCGGCGACGATCATCGAGACCGGCACGAGCATCGAGGGTATCGCCCGTGACGGCCTCGTCATCGCGCTGATGGCCGCGCTTACCGAATCCACCCTCCGACAGCTCGCCAACACCAGCGCCTACCCGGAATCGGCGAACTACCCCAACGACGGCGACGGCTCCGATCACGACAGCCTCGGTCTGTTCCAGATGCGCCCGCAGTCCGGGTGGGGCACGGTCGCCGAGCTGATGGACCCGACCTATCAGGCTCGGGCGTTCTTCGGCGGACCTGACGGCCCGAACTACCCGAGCCCCAGGGGGCTGCTGGATATCCCCGGGTGGGAGAAGATGGAAAAGGGCGAGGCCGCCCAAGCCGTCGAAGTCTCCGCGTATCCCGACCGGTACCGCAACTATGAGCCCGTCGCCGAGACCATCCTGACCACCCTCACTGGCGCCACCCCCACGATCACCGACGCCGTCAATGCGGGGACGTCGACCGGCGGCACGGTGGTTCCAGCGGCGACGGCGGCGGAGTCCTCGCGGGTGGTGTTCCCGCTGCCGGAGGGCACGTGGGTGCTGACCAGCGAGTACGGGCCGCGGGTTCATCCGATCTCCGGGGAGAGTTCGTTCCACGCCGGCACGGACTTCGCCGCACCGGACGGTACTCCGATCCTGGCCGCAGCCGACGGCACCGTCACCGTCGCGCAGTTCAGCGGTGGTTACGGCGGCCTCATCGTCATCGAGCACTCCATCGCCGGCCAGACGGTCGCGACGGCGTACGGGCACATGTGGGAGACCGGCATTCACGTGTCTCCCGGTGACCAGGTGACTGCTGGCCAGCACATCGGTGATGTCGGCTCTTCCGGCAACAGCACGGGTCCGCATCTGCACTTCGAGGTCCGACCGGGCGGCACCGACGGCGAGCACAGCGATCCGGCCGCCTGGCTCAACGCGCACGACGCCGCCGACCTGCCCGAACCCGCCACCGACGCCCCGGGCGGCTGTGATTCCGACACCGGGAATCCCGGCGATGAGCCCGACCCGGTCGACGGTGACCCGGGCCGCCTCGTAGACGACCCCACCAGCGACGGACGGATCACCGCCCGCCTCCTGCACCTCTACACCCAGGCCACCGCCGCGTTCCCCGACACCTCCTGGGTCTGCTACTCGCCGCGGCCCGGCACCGTCTCCGAACACCCGCTGGGGCGGGCCTGCGATCTGACCTTCGGTAACGCCATTGGCCAGCGCCCCACTCCGGCGCAGCTCGAAGCCGGGTGGCAGGTCACGAACTGGATGAAGGACCACGCCGAAGTCCTCGGCGTCGAGTACCTGATCTGGCAGGGAAAGATCTGGTCCCTCGCTCGTGACGACGCGGGATGGCGCGACTACAGCGGCGGCGGCATGCACGACCCCGGCGATGTCACCGGTGGGCATTACGACCACCTGCATGTCACGGTCCGGTCGGGGAGCTGAGCGGTATGGATGTGTTCCCGGACTTCGACGGATTGGGCGGGATCGGTGACCTGCGCGAGGTGATCGGTGCGCTACTCACCTTCGTCTTGGTGATCGCCGTGCTGATGCTGATCGTCTGCGCGATCGTCTGGGCCATCGCCGCCGCCAACGGCAACCACTCTGCCGCCACCAAGGCACGGATCGGGGCCTGGACGGCGCTCGGAGCTGCGGTTCTGGCTGGCGGTGGGGTGGCGTGGATGAACTGGCTCCTCGACCTCGGCCAGCAGCTCTGAGGCCCTGCCCGTCCTCGAACCTGTCCCGTCCCGCGCAGCTGGAGGGGCTGGCGGTGCACCTGACCGACGAACCCCTTCCGTGTTCCCCGCCCCCGGGCGGGTCCGTTCGTCAGGAGACACCATCGTGTTCGATCTCATCACCGTCCTGCCAGCGCTCGTGCCGATGGATATCAACATCGACCCCAACGATTCCGGCCTGCCCGGCATCGCCCAGCTGCGCACGATCGTCGGCGCCGTTATGACCATCGGTCTCATCCTGTCCGTCCTGGCGCTGATCATCTCGGCGATCGTGTGGGGCTTCGGCGCCAACTCCTCCAACCCGCACCTGGCGGGCCGGGGCAAGGTCGGCGTCCTCGTGTCCTGTGGTGCCGCGGTGATCTGCGGCGCGTCGGTGACGCTGATCAACTTCTTCTGGAACGTCGGCCAGCAGGTCTGACCCACCCCAATCGACTCGTCCTTTGAGGAGTGATTCCGGTGGGTGTGTGCGACGTCCCCATCATCTCGTCCGTGTGCGACACCGCCGGCGAGGCCGCCGCGTCCCTGGTCGCGGCCCCGTTCGACTGGCTCGCCCAAGCCATGGGCGCCGCCGCCGGCTGGCTGTTCGAGGCCGTCTGGACCGTGTTCGACACGACCACGCTGGTCGACGTCACGTCGCCGGAGTACGTGGCGGTCTACAACATCCTGTTCGGCATCGCGGTGTTCGTGATGCTGATCTTCTTCTGCCTCCAACTGATCACCGGACTGATCCGTCGCGATCCCACCGCACTGTCCCGCGCCGCGCTCGGGCTCGCCAAGTCGGTGCTCGGCTCGTTCGTCGTCATCACCCTGACGGCGTTGTTGTTGGAGATCGTCGATCAGCTCTGCATTGGGATCATCCAGGCCGCCGGAGAGACCACCGAATCGATGGGCGACAAGATCACCCTGCTCGCGGCCGGGCTGGTCGGCATTAACATCGCCGCGCCCGGTGTCGGGGCGATCATCACGATCTTCCTCGCCGGTCTCGCGATTGCCGCTGCTGCCATCGTGTGGCTGTCCCTCCTCGTGCGGAAGGCACTGCTGCTAGTCGCGATCGTGCTCGCACCGTTGGCGTTCTCCGGCGCCTCGTGGGATGCCACGGGGGGGTGGATCGGGAAGTGGGCGATGTTCGTCATCGCCCTGATCTGCTCCAAGCTCGTCCTCGTCGTCATGTTCCTGGTCGCGATCACCCAAGTGTCCGCGCCGATCGATGGCGACCTGTCCTCGGTGTCCGACCCGATCGCCGGGATCGTGCTGATGGCGATGGCCGCGTTCGCGCCGTATCTGACGTACAAGTTCCTGTCGTTCGTGGGCTTCGACATGTACCACGCGATCGGTTCAGAGCAGGACGCTAAACAGGCACTCAACCGGCCCATCCCGACACCCACCAAGCCCCAGGGCGGCGGTGAGCCGAAGAAGGTCCTCGACGGTGGTGAGGGCAGCAAGTCCGGTGGCGGGGGTAACGACAACGTAGGCGGTGGCGGTGGGAAGAACCCGCCGCAGCCGAAGAACCCCGCATCCCAGGCCTCTGGCGGTACTGCCGGAGCTGGCGGAGGCAAGGCTGCTGCGAGCGGGTCCGCGGGAGGCGGCGCGAGCGGCGGAGCAGGAGCAGGTGCGGGGGCTGCTGCGGCCGGTCCGGCCGCCGCGGCCGTGATCGGCGCCAAGGTCGCCAAGGACGCCGCCACCGCCGGACCCAAGGCCGGCAAAGCCCTCGGCGGCCAGGCCGAGACCGCCGCAGACGCCGCCGGGCAGACCGGGAGCACGCCACCGCCCGCGCAGACAGGACCGCCGCCGTCCTCGTCGGCACCCAAGGCTCCACCCGCTGCGGAGCCGAAGACGCCCTCGCCAGGCACATCAACGCCGCAGCCGCGTCCGCCGAAGCAACCACCGCCACCGGCTCCAAAGCCCAACGGAAAGGAGTAAGGGCGGCCATGACCACGAAGCAGAACGAGCGCACGGTGTCCTCGGAGCTGGTGCCGGTGAAGTTCTCCCGCCTCACCCGTCGAGGCGTGCTGCTGGGCCTCTCGCTATCCCAGCTCATCACCCTGGCCATCGGCGTGCTCTCTCTCGTCGGCGCGCTCTACGCCGGTGGCGGCATCCTGCTGGCCTACACCGCACCAATCTGGGTGCTGGCCGCGCTGCTGACCTGGATACCCGTCGCCGGACGCCCGGCTGTGGAGTGGCTGCCAGTGGCGTTCTGGTGGCTCTGGCGCACTACCGCCGGACAGCTCCTGTATCGGCGGCGCGTAGTGACACCGCGTCCGGTCGGCACCCTCGCTCTACCTGGTGACGTGGCCAGGCTGCGCGAGTACACCGACCCCGAAACGAACGCTGGGATGATCCACGACCCCCACCAGCAGACCCTGACGGTGATCTGCGAGGTGTCGCATCCGGCGTTCGTGCTGCTCGATCCCGGCGAGCAGGAACGCCGCGTCACCTCCTGGGGGCGCGTCCTGGCCACCGCCTGCCGCTCCGGTCGTATCGCCACCCTCCAAGTGCTGGAGCGCACGCTGCCGGATTCGGGAACCGGCCTCGCAGAATGGTGGGAGGCTCACGGGACCGACGACGACACCTGGGCAGCCACCACCTACGCCGAACTCATCGACCGTGCAGGCCCCGCCGGCGAGAGGCACGCCACCACGCTGTCCCTGAGCCTGGACCTGAAGAACGCCGCCCGGCAGATCAGGACCGCCGGTGGCGGCATCCGCGGCGCCGCCGCAGTCCTGCGTCAAGAGATGTCCACCCTCGTCGCGGCGCTCCGCTCGTCCGACCTGACACCATCCGGTTGGCTCACCCCCGGTCAGGTCGCGGTCATCCTCCGCGGGGCATACGACCCCGCGATCGCCGCGACCCTGGAGCGGCACGGCGAACTCGGCCAATCTCTTGCGACCGCCGGACCGGTCGCGGTCAACGAGTCCTGGACGAGGCTACGCACCGACTCGGCGCATCATGCGGTGCTGTGGGTCTCGGAGTGGCCGCGGTCGATGGTCTACCCGGGCTTCCTCTCACCGGTGTTGCTCTCGACCGGCATCCAACGGTCGTTCTCGCTGATCTGCACCCCGATGCGTTCCGACCAGGCCGCCCGGGACATCCGCAAGAAGAAGGTCGAGCACATCTCCGACCACGCCCAACGGGCGAAGATCGGGCAGATCGAAGACGCCGCCCACACCGCTGAGTACCAGGACGTGCTCCAGCAAGAGGCCGATCTGACCGCTGGCCACGGAGTGCTGCGCTACACCGGCCTCATCAGCGTCTCCGCCTCGTCGGTCGAGGAGCTGGAGGCCGGGGTGGCGGCGATCGAGCAGGCCGCGATCCAGGCCTCCTGCGAGACCCGGCTGCTCGTCGGGCAGCAGGCCGCCGCCTTCACCGCTGCCGCGCTGCCGCTGTGCCGCCGCATCTGACGCGACGCCTGGGCCAGTCGTGTGGCTGAGCGAGTGCACCTGACCAGCGACCCCGGATGTCGGGGCACTCGCTCGTCGCCTATAGGAGGCCCCACGATGCCCACCTTCCACGACCCACTCGCCGATGCCGCCGAAGCATCCGAAGCGCTACGCGGCCTGGCCCACGCCAGCCGGGTCTTCGACAATCCTGCCGACACCTACACCGTGTTCGGCGACATGGTCGCCGGGATGCGGTCACTGCGCCAAGTGCTCGACCAGCTCGCCACCACACACCTGGCCCATCGCGCCCGCGCGTTCGATGACAACGGCAACCACACCGCAGGAGCACAGGACGCCTTGGCCGCAGCCGACGAGCTGCACCAGGCCGGCACCCTCCTGGACCAGGCCTATGACCGACTCGATGCGGCGTTCTCCCATTCGGGACGAATCGCCTGGAACCCCGACCCCACCCTGTCGTCGGAATCCATCGAACACCAGGGACCGACCGAGGAACCCGTCTCGCGGTGGATCAGCGTCGTGTTTCTTCAAGGCGAGGAGGCCGACGACGTGCTGGAGCTGATCGACCGCGGCGGCCCGGATGCAGGCATCGAGCACCTGACGGGCTTCGACTACGGGGATGAGACGACCGACGCCGCCCTGGAGAACGGGCACGTCTACGACGAACCCCCAATCGGCCCGCTCGACCGGGTCGTCACCGAGGGCGACTACACCCTCACCTACAACCCGGCGATGGGGCACGTCAGCCTGCTCCGCGCCCATACTGTCCCGCTCGATCCGGCGCTGGACGACTCCGACGTGGTGCCGACGCGCGAGGCCATCGCCGGCAGCGGTGCCCTCGACCCGAGCGCGCCCGCCACGACTCCGGGCGCGGCGCCAGCGCCGGCGATGGCCGAGACGGACTGGTTCGCCGGCCCGGCCCGGTCGACCACATCTGTGGGGCGGGGGCTGTCCCTGTGACCGGGCAGGAGCCAGAGCGCCTGCACACCGCCGTTCTGGTCGCCCCGGCGAGGGAGCGTCGCCGACTGCGCAAGCAGCGGCGCCAGGCGGCCGCGAAGCTCCAAGCCGAGCAGCACCGCGCCGAGAAGGCGGCAGCGGAGGCCAAAGCGGAGGCGGAGCGCGCCGAACGCCGCGCAATGACCTACCTGCCCGCGGCTGGGGAGCCCGGTCCGGCGGCACTGCGCACCCCGGGCCGGTTCCGACTCCCACGACATCAGGACACGTCGGCGACGTTGGCTGGGGCGTATCCGTTCGTCGCCGAAGGCGGCCTAGGTGCGGACGGGGTGTTCGTCGGCCAAGACCTCTACTCCGGTGGCTCGTTCGTCTACGACCCGTGGGTGCTCTATGCCCGCGGGATCATCACCGCTCCCAATGTCGTGCTCGCCGGGATCGTGGGCTCCGGTAAATCGTCCCTGGCGAAGTCCCTCTACACCCGTAGCCTGCCGTTCGGGCGGCGCGTGTATGTCCCCGGTGACCCCAAGGGCGAGCACACCGCCGTCGCCCAAGCGGTCGGCGGGAGGGCGATCGTATTAGGCCACGGCCTCAACACGAGACTGAATCCCCTCGATGAGGGACACCGGCCCTCCGGGTTCTCGGATGAGGAATGGGCCACCACGGTCGCCTCCCGGCGCCGTGACCTCATCGGGGCACTGGCCGAAACGGTGCTGGGACGGGGGCTGACGCCGTTGGAGCACACCGCGATCGACCTCGCCCTGACCCAGACAGTGCGCGACAACGACGTGCCGATCCTGCCGATGGTCGTCGACCACATTCTCAGCCCCAACGCCGACGCCGACGGCGACGGGAGGTTGGCCGAGGACGGCCGGCTCGTCGGCCACGCCCTACGCAGACTGGTGGCCGGCGACCTCGCCGGCTTGTTCGATGGCCCCTCTACGGAGGCGTTCGACCCGTCGTTGCCGATGATCTCCCTCGACCTCTCACGCGTGACCGAGAACTCCATGCTCATCTCGGTGTTGATGACGTGCTCCAGTGCGTGGATGGAGTCCGCGCTGCTGGACCCTGCCGGTGGGCAGCGGTGGGTGATCTACGACGAAGCCTGGCGCCTCATGTCCCACCCCGCCCTGCTACGCCGCATGGACGCCCACTGGCGGCTCGCGCGGCATTACGGGATCGCGAACATGCTCATCTTCCACAAGCTGTCCGACCTCGACAACGTCGGCGACGCCGGCTCCGCCATGCGGTCGCTGGCCAACAGCCTCCTCGCGAACGCCGAGACCCGCATTGTCTACCGCCAAGAATCCGATCAGCTCGGCCCCACCGCCGCAGCGCTCGGCCTCACCGGCACCGAGCAGAAGCTGCTGCCGAGCCTGGGTGTCGGGCAGGGTCTGTGGCGGATCAAGGACAGGGCCTTCGTGACCCAGCACCAGCTGCATCCCGCCGAGCTCGAGCTGTTCGACACCAGCTCGCGACTCACCTCCGGGGTGACGTGATGAACCGCAAACCCCCACGCCGAGCGCCCTGGCAAGAGCCGGAGCAAACCCCGCTCGTGCTGCCACACGTCGTCATCACCGTGACCGAGGCCGGCACGCTGGATGTCACCGTCGACGGTGCCCCGTACCCGCCACCGCATGAAGGCCTCGACTGGGCGCGGAGCACCTTCGGAGCCCTGCTGGATGCCATCACCGCCGACCGCACAATCGCCGTGCGCGTCGAGGTCCACGAAAGCGACGGGAGTGTCTTCACTGACATCATCCGCGCTCGCCGCCGCACCACACCCCCACTACCGAAGACCGAACCCGATGGCCAACGCGGTAAGCGCAGCAAGAAGGCGCGAGAGCCACAACTGATCGAGGTCACCGCGGACGGATTCGTGCCCGGTGAGGACGTGGCCATCGCGACCATCGTCTCCCACACCGATGCCTCCGGCACCGGCGCTGCGCAAACTCTCCTCGACAAAGGTCAACTCGCCTCGGTGCTGCGTGACGGCACGGGCGAGGTCGTGTTGTTCGGTCGAGTCTCTGGCACCACGCATGTTCGGCGGCTGCCGTGAGCGTGCCACGGCAGCGGCAGACCGGGGGCATGGGCGATGAGCTGACCAACGCCGCCCTCATCGGGCTGGTCGGGATGTTCGGGATCGCGCTCATCCTCCGCGCCGCAGGCAGTGTGTCGGCGTTACTCACCGGCGCACCCCAACCCGAAGCGGGACCAGCATCCGGGCTCGGTGTGCTGTTCAACCCCGGCAACCCCGCCGCCGCCCTCGACAGCGACGAGCTGAACTCCGTCGCGTACTGGATCACCACCGCGTTGATGCTCGCCGGCCTCGTCGCCGCCGGTGTATGGGCGTGGGTGCGGCTGCGCCGTCACTCCCGGAAGGTCGAGACCGACCCGCGCCGGCTCGTCGGAACCGCCACCAACCATGACGTGGCACAGACCGCCTCGCCGAAAGCGCTGCTGTGCCGGGCCGGGACGCTGCGCCCCTCCCTGAACGATCCCGACGCAGGGGATGTCGGCTACCGGATCGGCACCTCCAAGGGCCGTGAGGTGTGGGCGAGCGTGGAGGACTCGATCCTGCTCATCGGCCCACCCCGCTCCGGCAAGGGCCTGCACATCGTGATCCCGGCGATCCTCGACGCCCCCGGCGCCGTCGTCACCACCAGCACCCGCCCGGACAACCTCACCGCCACCCTTCGCGCCCGCCAGCGCATCGGGCCGGTGGCGGTCTTCGACCCCCAACACCTCGCCGAAGGCATCCCCGCCGGACTGCGCTGGTCCCCGGTACGCGGGTGCGAGAACCCGTTGACGGCGATGATCCGCGCCACCGGCCTCGCCTCCGCCACCGGACTGTCCGCCGGTGGCGTGGAGTCCGGCGGCTTCTGGGAAGGCAAGACCCGCACCGCCCTCCAAGCCCTCCTACACGCCGCCGCCCTGGACCACCGGCCACCGGCTGAGCTGTTCCGGTGGACCCTCGACCCCACGGCGGCAGCCGAGGCCGTCGCGATCCTCACCAACAGCACCCAGGCGGCCACCGGGTGGGCGGACTCGCTCGCGGCGATGATCGACTCCGACCCCAAGACGAGGGATTCCATCTGGCAGGGTGTAGCCCTCGCCCTCGGAGCACTGGCCGACCCCCGCGTTCTCGATGCCGTCTCACCCGGACCGGGCGAGGCCTTCGACCCCGAACGCTTCATCCAAGAACGCGGAACCCTCTACCTTCTCGCCACCGGAGCCGGCGCCGGCGCATCTGCCGCGCTCGTGGCCGCGTTCGTCGAAGACCTCATCGAGACCGCACGAAAGATCGCCGCCCGCTCACCGGGCGCAAGGCTCGACCCGCCACTGCTGCTCGCACTGGACGAGATCGGCAACCTCGCACCCTTGCCGTCGTTGCCGACACTCATGGCTGAAGGTGGCGGCACCGGCATCACCACCCTGCCCGTCCTCCAGTCCCTCGCCCAAGCCCGCGACAATTGGAATGACAACGCCGCCGGAGCGATCTGGGACGCCAGCATCGTCAAAATCATCCTCGGAGGCGCCTCCAACTCCCGAGACCTCCAAGACCTCTCCACGCTGATCGGCGAACGCGACGAATACACCGACAGCGTGACCCTCGGCGACCACGGCACCCGCTCCAACCAACGCTCCATCCGCCGCGTGCCGATCCTGCCACCGGACCGGATCAGAACCCTGCCGTTCGGCACCGGCGTCACCCTGCTGCGCTCCGCGCCACCGATCGTGACCGACCTGCGCACCTGGCCATCACGTCCCGACGCCGATCAGCTCCGCGAGGACCGGGCCGGGATGGAAGTCTTGCTCCGCCGCCCCACCGACTCCTGACAGTCGTCCTGACATGCCGCATCCGCGGGTCCGCGTGTGCACCTGCCTGACACAGCGGCCCGAACGGATGGTCGCCATCGAGAAGTCAGGAAGGCACTGTCATGGCTATTCAGACGCAGGAGTCGTTGTCGGGCTTCATCGCCTCGGACCCGCAGTTGCGCGAGACGTCGAAGGGCGATGCCCGGTTCTACGCACGGATCGGCAAAGAGCACTTCCGGCGCGAAGACGACGGGACGTTCACCCGGATCGAAACGTCCTATCACCACATGGTGATGTTCGGCCGATCAGCCGAACACGCTCACGCGAGGCTCGCCAAGGGCGACAACTTCATCGCTGAGGGCTACACCCGCCCCGTCAGCTACGAACGCAACGGGCAGAACATTGAGGGTGAAGAGTTCGTGGCCAAGAAGGTCGGCCATGACGCCGCCCGCACCCGCTACGACGTGGACCGCACACCCCGCAGGTCTGCGGCGGAGCAAGGGGCGGCCGCGTACGAGGCACCACACCGGCCGACACCGGCGGCCCAGTCGTCGCCGCTGAGCCTGTGAACCGGGAGCGGCGACCATGACTGACGAGACCCCCGACACTCACCCCGGTGCCGGGATAGACGAATCCGTGCTGGACGAACCGGATGTCTTCGACAATCCGCCGCGGACCAGCGCTGCGGACGTGTCGGAACCACCGCACCCGGTGAACTGGAACCTGCTGACCGCACACGAGCTGGAACAAGAGTGGCTGGCTCTGAACCAGTGGGTGGACTGGCTGCGGCACACCTACGGGCTGCCCGCCAGTGTGATCCCACCGTTCTGGCACCACCACCCCGAGCTGGTGTGGGAGCTGTCCGCTCTGCATCTGCATTGGCTGTGCGCCTACGACGCCGAGCAGAACGGGTCCGCCCCCAGCGGGTGGCATCGCGACTTCGCCGAGACCCGCAACCGGCTCCGCGACTGGGTGGCCGCCTCCGGCACCCGCCTGGACCGCGACCGGCCCACCCGGCAGACCGTTTGGCCCGGCGAAGACCCCGCAACGCCGGTGGAGGACATCGTCCTCGCCGACCGCGACATGGAGTTCGTCGAATGGGTCCAAGCCGATGTGCGGCGCCGCCAGCAGGCCGAGGAAGAGTTCTACACCCACATCGACCCCGATGTCGATCCCGAGACCGGGGAGGTGCGGGACTGATGGGCTCCTATGCAAAGAAGACGAACCGCCGTCGATACGAGGACCGGTCGTTCTCCGTCCGCGCGGTCCATCGTGACCGGCCCGACCTGCACAAGCTCGCCGAGGTGCTGATCCGGCTGACCTTGCAGGAGACCGGCCGCACCCGCGCCGAACACCGGGCAACTGAACGACCCGACACCTACCGGCCCGCCACCGGCGGCGCCACGTCGGCTGCGGCTACCGCAGTGACGGACCAAGACAGTAGAATTGGCTAAGCAAGCCTCGCGTACCGCGTGAGGTGTTGTGGTCCTCAACCCCGCCGACTGGCGGGCAACACGCACCGTGGCCCCGTCGGGTCTCGTCCTACAGCCTTCGGGCTGCTCTCACGATCAACACCACCGTCCGAGCCTTCACCGGCTCACGGGCGCGAGGGTCGATCCGAGAGAGAGCAGGACCCGATGGCCAGCGCGTCCACCAACACCGGCCCCGTCCGCAACGACCCGGTACAGAGCCTCATCGACCCGCCCGACGGTGCCGCCGTAGCAGTGTCGTATCTGCGCGTGTCCACCAAGGAACAAGCGGAGAAGGGAGGCCGCGACGAGGGCTTCTCCATTCCCGCTCAGCGCGAAGCCAATCGGCGCAAGGCCGAACAGCTCGGCGCGGCCATCGTGGAGGAGTTCATCGACGCCGGCGAGTCCGCCCGCAAGGCAGACCGGCCCGAACTGATGCGGATGATCCGCTACGTCAAGCAGCACAAGGTCACCTACTGCATCGTCCACAAGGTCGACCGGCTCGCGCGCAACCGCGCCGACGACGTGACCATCCACCTCGCTCTCCAGCAAGCCGGGGTGCTGCTCGTCTCGGCGACGGAGAACATCGACGAGACGCCCTCGGGCATGCTGCTGCACGGCATCATGTCCACCATCGCCGAGTTCTACTCCCGCAATCTCGCCACCGAAGTCACCAAGGGTATGACGCAAAAAGCAGCCGGCGGTGGAACCCTCGGCAAGGCGCCCATTGGCTACCTCAACGTCCGCACCCGCGACGAGATGGACCGCGAGGCCCGCACCGTCGAACTCGACCCCGAGCGCGCGCCCCTAGTCGAGTGGGCATTCAAGGCCTACGCCTCGGGGAACTGGACTGTCAGCCAGCTCCACGACGAACTCACCTCCCGCGGTCTGATGAGTCTGCCCACACCGAAGCGCCCGTCCAAGCCTCTGGCGGTGTCCTCGGTGCACCGGATGCTCACCAACCCCTACTACAAGGGCGACGTGACCTACCGGGGCGTCAACTACAAGGGAGCCCATCAGCCACTCGTGCCCTCCGAGGTCTGGTACCAGGTCCAATCCGTGCTCACCGCGCACAAGTCCGCGGTCGAGGCGACTCAGGTTCACGATCACTACCTCAAAGGCACCATTTACTGCGGCCAGTGCGGCTCCCGGCTGATCGTCTCCAACGCGAAGAACCGGCACGGCAACGTCTACTGCTACTTCGTCTGCTCCGGCCGACACTCCAAGCGCACCACCTGTGACCGCGGCGCGATCCTCATTGCCGATGTCGAGAAGCTGATCGAGGACTACTACCAGCGCATCCAGATCACCCCAGCTCAGCACGGAGCAATCGCCGGGATGCTGCACCACGAGTTCGACCAACTCATGTCCGCAGAAGTCGAGGAACTGGCTCAGCTCACCGCCACCCGCGACCGCCTCCAACACGAGCAAGAACGGCTCCTCCAGGCCCACTACGCCGACGCGATCCCGCTCGCCCTCCTCAAGAGGGAGCAGGACCGCATCCTAGGTGAACTCGACCAAGTCAACCGGCGCATCGACGCCCACCATTGCGAGTACGCCGACGCCCGAGCCCATCTCGACGATGCGCTGGACCTGCTGGCCAACTGTGCCGACATCTACAACCGGTGCGATGACGCAAACCGTCGCCTATGCAACCAGGCGTTCTTCACCAAGGTCTATATCGACGAAGACGATCAACTCCGCGTCGAGAACAACCGGCCCTTCGAGATGCTGCTGGACCCCGAGATCAACGCCAATGCCCTCACCTGGGCCGAGAATGCAGACAAGGCCCGAACCACCACCAACGATTCTGTTGGCAAGGGTTCGAGCCTTGTGCGTCGGGTGGAGCTGGGGGGACTCGAACCCCCGACCCCCTGCATGCCATGCAGGTGCGCTACCAGCTGCGCCACAGCCCCGAAATTGGTCTCCCCCAGCCATCCAGCCGGGCGAGCGTCGTCAGTCTATGCAGACCGGCGCCAAGGACCAAATCAAGAGCGGCGTGCGTTCCGTCACGCGTCCGGCACGCCGCCGGACGCCGCTCGTCACTGCCGGGCTTCCGGCCCCGACTGCCAGGTGTCGAGCGGGTACCCGGCACCCACGTTGTGCGCCACCAGCCGCCACGCCGGCTCGGCGCCCGGCGCGGACGCACGCAGGTGGGACCAGTGCACGTTGTGCAGGCCGTGCAGCCCGCGCCACGTGGCCGGGTCGAGACCCAGCAGCCGGGTGATCGCCTGTGTGATCGCCGATCCGTGCGACACCACGACGAGCGTCTCGCCGGCACTCAGCGCATCGGCGTGCCGCAGCACCGCCTCCTCCATGCGCCGGGCGACGACGTCCTTGGACTCGACACCCGCGACGGACGGCTCCCCGCCGCTCCGCCAGACCGCGTGCTCGTCCGGCCAGCGCTCGGCGATCTCGGTGTCGGTCAGGCCCTCCCAGATGCCGAACGACCGCTCCCGCAGACCGGCGTCGGTCACGACCTCCGCGCCCACGTGCCGCGCGTACGCGGCGGCCGTGACGCGCGCCCGTTCCAGGTCGCTGGCCACCACGAGCGAGCCCTTGTGCGATGCCGCGAGCGCCGTGGCCCCCTGCTCCGCCTGCCAGCTACCGACCTCGTCGAGCGGGATGTCGATCTGGCCCTGCAGGCGCAGCCCGGCGTTGTATGCCGTGCGCGCGTGGCGCAGCAGCACGATCGTGCCCGCGGTCACCGGTGTGGGTCCCCGGCCAGGTGGATGGCGCCGTCGTCGGGGTCGCTGTACTCACCGGTGTCGCCGCCGCCCCGCGCGTCCTCCGGGAGCGGGATCGCGGGGCAGTCCTTCCAGAGGCGCTCGAGCGCGTAGTAGGTGCGGTCCTCGGCGTGCTGGACGTGCACCACGACGTCGCCGAAGTCGATCAGCACCCAGCGGGCCTCGGACTTGCCCTCCCGCCGGATCGGCTTGACGCCCTCCTTGAAGAGCGACTCCTCGACGGCGTCGACGATCGCCGAGACCTGTCGTTCGCTGGCGCCGGACGCGATGAGGAACACATCGGTCAGCACCAGCTGCTCGCTCACGTCGAGCGCGATGATCTCCTGCGCCTTGACGCTGCTCGCGGCTCGCGCCGCAAGGATCGCGAGCTCTGTAGCACGGTCTGTCGCGGTCATGCCGCACCACCTCCTGTGAAGCCGGCGGGTGACCCACCCGGCAGTATGCCCAGCAGTGCTGCGGCCTGGTCCTGCGGCAACGAGCTGTCGCCCTCGAGCACGAGCTTCCAGATCAGGAGGCCCAGCACGAACGCGACGACCACCAGGATGATGTAGTGGAGCCAGGTGTACTGCGGCCCCTCGTCCTCCTCCTCGCCCCACTCCTCGTCCGCCTCACGACGGGAGGACCGGGGGGGACCACTCGGGCCGGGGAACTGGCCGCCGGGTCCACCCGGCTGCTGCGGCCCCGGACCACCCGGCTGGCCCGCACCGGGACGGCCCGGGAACGGGGAACCGGGTGCCGCGGGACTGCCACCCGGCGGGAGCGACTGCGGTGCCGCTTGTGCGGCGCCGGACTCCCAGGGCAGCGGCGGCGCGGCGGCGCCCGCCATCCCGCTGGGGGGACCGCCCGCGGGCTGCGCCGGGCTGCCCGGGCGCTGCTGGGCGAGGCCGGGCGGTGCGCCGGGTGCGGGGGCACCGGGCCGGTTGCCGAACGGGTTCGGCGGGCTCGACGGCGCCTGTGCGGGCGCGGCCGGGCCGGCACCCCACTGCGACGTCTGGCCGGGGTCACCGGGCCGGCCGGGGCCGGCCGGACCATCCTGGCCACTAGGCATGCCGGGACCAGGACCCTGGGGTGCACCCTGTCCGCCGAACCGCCCGGACCGACCCTGCTGGGGGGCTGGCGGCACGGGAGCAGCAGACGGACGGGCACCGAACGGGCTGGGCGGACCACCCTGCGGACCGGGGCCGCCCTGCTGACCAAGACCCTGCTGGCCGGGACCCTGCTGGCCGGGACCCTGCGGCCCCGCTCCACCGGGCCCGGGGCCCTGCTGGCCGGGAGCACCAGGTCCGGGGCCGCCAGGAGCTGCAGGGCGCGCAGCGGGGCCGGCCGGCGGGGCGCCGTGGCCACCAGGACCGGACGGGGCGGCGCCCGGCCGACCCTGGCCGGGTCCACCAGCGCCGTACGGCGGCGGGTTGCCACCGGGCTGCTGCACGGGTGTCAGGCGTCCGGTCGCGTCCACACCGCGCGAGCCACCCGTCGCCTGCGGGGGCCGGGCGACCGGCGGGTTCTGCGGCGACCAGCCGCCCTCGGGCGCGGGCGCGCCGCGGTGCGGAGGCTGCTGCTGGCCGCCCTGCGGCGGGTAGGCACCACCACCGGCGCCACCGGATCCACCGGCAGCGGCGGCCGCAGCGGCAGCCTCACGCTCGCGGATCTCGCGGCGCGTCATGGGACGACCCTTGTTGTCACTCATCGTGAAGACCTCGATACAGTCCGTGCTTGGCGATGTACTGGACCACGCCGTCAGGCACCAGATACCAGACCGGCAACCCCTCCTCGGCCCGACGACGACAGTCGGTCGAGGAGATAGCTAGCGCAGGAACCTCGAGCGTCGTCACACCATCCCGAGGCAGCCCGTCCACGGAGAGCATGTGCCCTGGCCGTGTGACAGCGACGAAGTGTGCCATGTCCCACAGCTTCTCGGCATCCTTCCACCGAAGAATCTGCTGGATGGCATCGGCTCCCGAGATGAAATAGAGGTCCGCCTCGGGCCGCTGCTCACGCAGGTCCCGAAGGGTGTCCACCGTGTAGGTGAGGCCCTCCCGGTCGATGTCGACACGGCTCACCGTGAAGCGCGGGTTGGACGCCGTTGCGATCACCGTCATGAGATACCGGTGCTCCGCGGGGGTGACCCGTTGCTTCTGCTTGAATCCCGGCCGGCCCGTGGGGACGAAGACGACTTCGTCCAGCCCCAGGTGGGCGACCGCCTCGCTCGCGGCGACGAGGTGTCCGTGGTGAATGGGATCGAACGTGCCGCCCATCACCCCGATGCGCGGCCTGGTCCCAGTGGGGGCACTCATACGGTGGGTGCGCTCATCTGGTCGTCAGGCTCCCGTCTGGCGGATCAGTGCCGGTTACCGACGTTGCGGAACGCGAACGTGACGAGCAGCGCGGCCACGAGCGAGCCGAAGGCGATCAGGCCGAGGACGATCGGGGCGATCGGCTCGGCGGCGTGCTCCGAGGCAGCCTCGGCGACCAGAACGGCGGTATATGGCACGGGTTCTTCCTCCCAGTCGGACGTGCTCAGGTGGGCTTTAGTCTCTCACGGACGAATTGCGGGCCGTGCATCGCGGCTCCGGGTCGCAAGGAGATCCTGCGGAGGTCTCCGGCACGCCCGCGATCCCTCATGGTTTGACGTGCCCGTCGCCCGTGACGACCCACTTGGTCGTGGTGAGCTCGGTGAGTCCCATGGGGCCGCGCGCATGCAGCTTTTGCGTGGAGATGCCGATCTCCGCACCGAGGCCGAGCTCGCCGCCGTCCGTGAACCGGGTCGACGCGTTGACCATCACCGCGGCCGAGTCGACCTCCGCGACGAACCGGTCCGCCGCCGCGATGTCCCGTGTGACGATCGCCTCCGTGTGGCCGGAGGACCAGGTACGGATGTGCTCGATCGCCGCATCGAGCGAAGGCACCACGCGGACGCCGAGCTCCAGGGCCAGATACTCCGTTGCCCAGTCCTCGTCCGTCGCAGGGACCATGTCGGCGCCCCCGGGGGCAAAGGACATGGCTGCCGCGTCACCGTGCAGCACCACACCGGCGTCGGACAGCGCGGCGAGCGCCGCGGGCAGGAACGACGTCGCGGCGGCCTCGTGCACGAGCAACGTCTCGGCCGCGTTGCAGACGCCGACCCGCTGGGTCTTCGCGTTCATCACGATCGCGACGGCCATGGCGACGTCGGCCGTCGCATCCACGTAGACGTGCACGTTGCCCACGCCCGTCTCGATCACGGGCACCAGGGACTCGCGGACCACGGTCTGGATGAGGTCGGCGCCGCCCCGCGGGATCAGCACGTCCACCAGGCCGCGGGCCCGCATGAGCGCGACGCCGCCCTCCCGGCCGTACCCGTCGATCGACTGGACGAGGTCGGCCGGGAGGCCGCGTGCGGCGAGTGCGTCCTGCATGACCGCGACGATCACGGCGTTGGAGGCCGCGGCCGCGCTGCCCCCGCGCAGGATCACCGCGTTGCCGGACTTCAGGGCCAGGCCGGCGGCATCGACCGTGACGTTGGGCCGGGCCTCGTAGATCATGCCGACCACACCCATGGGTACCCGGATCTGGCGCAGGCGCAGGCCGTTCGGCAGGGTCTGCCCACGCACCACCTCGCCGACCGGGTCGGGCAGCCCGGAGACGTCGCGCAGCGCGTCGGCGATCTGCGCGATCCGCTCCGGGGTGAGGGCCAGCCGGTCCAGGAGCCCCGCGGACATCCCGTTCGCTCGTCCGCGCTCCAGGTCCTCCGCGTTCGCG
Source organism: Promicromonospora aerolata (assembly GCF_042682255.1). Lineage (NCBI taxonomy): Bacteria > Bacillati > Actinomycetota > Actinomycetes > Micrococcales > Promicromonosporaceae > Promicromonospora > Promicromonospora aerolata. Next base: position 5,329,615 of record NZ_JBHUHF010000001.1, on the reverse strand, counting down.
GCCACGATCCGGTCCGCGGCGGTGACCAAGGCGTCCGCGATCGCACCGAGCGCGGCGTCCTTCGTCATGCGGTTCGCCGTGGCGAGGGTGCGCGAGGCGACCTTGGCGCGCCGGGCGACGTCGCGCACCGGGGCGGCGACGTCCACGGGCTGCGGCGTTGCTTCTCCGGCAGTCTCGCCCCCGGCACGGGCCACCTCGTCCTGGCTCACTGTCGTCATGCGTCGAGACTACGTCGGGCGAGGGCCGATGCCGAGGGCGAATCCGTGGTGCGGACACTCACCACGACGGGCGGGCTGCCCGCGGCGGGACGAAGTGCGTGAACGCCGGCTCGTGGTCCGACACGCCGGACACCGGGTCGAAGATCCCGAAGTAGTCGGGCCCCAGCTCCCAGGCCGCGCGGTTCAGCTGTCGGGGGCTCAGGCTCGGCCAGTGCCCCGCGTCGACCCGCCGTTCGAGCGCACGCAGCGCGACCAGCTCCTCGGCGACGCTGACCGTCAGGTGCGCGCCTCGCTCGACGTAGACGCTGCGGTACCGCTCGCGGTCCCCCACCTCGGCCACGCGGTCGCCGAAGGACCGCTCGTACGACGGCGGCGCACCGCCGTCGCCCGTGGTGTGCAGGGTGAGGACCGGCGACGGCGTGGTGCCCTCGGGCCGGTGCCGCACCAGGTTCGCCCGGGCGTCCGGGTCGGCCTCGACGACCGGCTCGGCGGCGAGCGCTGCGAGGTCGGCCGACAGGTCGGCGCCGGGTGCGGCAGCGTAGGCGGCGCGCACCTCGCGCAGGTCTCCGGAGTGCACGAGCCGGTGCGCCCAGTCGCCGTCGAACGACGCGGAGACGTTGCCGCCGAGCTCGGCCTCCCAGTCGACGCGGGCCGTCGGGCCGAGTCCCGTCGTGTACGCCCAGATGAGCCACTGTGCCTGGCCGTTGATCCAGTCCTCGAGGTCGTCGGGCCGGGGCCGCGTCACGTCGTACCAGCCGGTGATGTTGTTGAGCGACGCGATGAGCGCGATGCGGGCGCGCCCGTCGGGGGTCCGGACGGCCGCGGTGAGCGCGTCCACCAGCGCGGCGCGGCTCGCGACCGGGTCGCTGGGGTGCACCAGCTCGATGGGCTCGCCGCCGGCGTCCGTGCCGTCGGTGAGCAGCGCCTTGGTGGCGAGGTTGACGTCGAGGACGGTGTCGAGCATGCCGACCACGTCGATCGCGCCGCCGATCGTGAGGACGCCGTCGATCCGGTCCGGCTCCACCTCGGCGTGCTTGATCGCCGTCACCGCGCCCATCGAGGAGCCGGTGGTGAAGGTACGCTCCGGCTCGCCCACGTTCTGTTCGAACCAGTCCAGCAGGCGCGACTGGTCGCCGACGGCGGTCGGGACGGTGAAGTCGAGGCCGCCGCCCTGGAACAGCGACGCCGCGAGGGCATAGCCGCGGTCGGTGAGCGCGGCCTCGGTAGCGGGCTGGTTGGCGAGGAAGTGCGGCACGGGCCTGTCACCGAAGAACTCGGACGGGTAGTTGCCGTGGCTGTAGAGCAGCAGCGTCCCGTTCCAGTCCTCGGGGATCAGCACGCGGTAGGCGGCGCCGTCGATCTCGCCCGTGTGCTCGGTCGGCGGGGGCGCATCGTTGGCGGCCCGGGCGACCGTCGGCGCGATCAGCAGGGAGAGGAACAGCGCGGCCAGGGCCAGCAGCGCCGTCGGGATCTGTCGGGTACGTGGCATCGGGATCTCCTCGGGTAGCGCGGTGCGCACCGGTGCGCACCGCCTCACCCGGGTCGACGCGTCGCCCCCTAGGAACTCATCGGCCGGTCGAGCACCAGGTCGTCCCGGTGCACCACGACACGGTCGTACCCCTCCCCCAGCTCCTCGCGCAGCGCGTAGGTGGAGCGCCCCACCAGCGCGGGCAGGTCGCCGGAGTCGAAGGCGACGAGCCCTCGGGCGACCACCGTGCCGTCCGGTGCGACGAGCTCGACCGGGTCCCCGGCGTCGAACTGCCCCTCGGCCTTGGTGATCCCGGCGGGCAGCAGCGAGGCGCGGCCGCCCAGGACGGCACGTGCGGCGCCGTCGTCCAGGTGGAGGCGGCCCTCCGTACGAGCCGCGTGCGCTATCCACAGCCGGCGCGCCGACGTGCGCCGCCCGGTGGCCGTGAAGACGGTGCCGACGTCGTCCCCTGCGAGCGCCGCGGCGGCGTTCTGGGCGAGCGTGAGGACGGTCGGGACGCCCGCGCCGGTGGCGATCCGCACCGACTCCAGCTTGGTGACCATGCCGCCCGTGCCGACCGAGCTGCCCCGTGCGGTCACCTCGACGCCGGCGATCTCCGCGAGGTCGTCGACCAGCGGGATCCGGCGGGCGCCGGGGCGCGACGGCGGTGCGTCGTGCAGACCGTCGACGTCGGTCAGGAGGAGCAGGGCGTCTGCGCGGACCAGGTGGGAGACGAGCGCCGCGAGGCGGTCGTTGTCGCCGAACTTCAGCTCGTCGGTGGTGACGGCGTCGTTCTCGTTGATGACCGGTACTACGCCGAGCGCGAGCAGCCGCTCCAGCGCACGCTGCGCGTTGCGGTACCGGGCGCGGCGAACGGTGTCCTCGGCGGTCAGGAGGATCTGCCCGATCTGGATGCCGAAGGCCGCGAACTCCTCCTGGTACCGGCCCGCGAGCTGGCCCTGGCCCACGGACGCGGCGGCCTGCATGGTGGCGAGGTCGCGCGGTCGCGTACCGAGCCCGAGCGGGCCGATGCCCGCGGAGATGGCGCCCGAGGTGACGAGCACGATCTGGGTGCCCTCGGCCTGGCGGGCGGCGAGCACCTCGACGACGCCACGCAGTGCCCCGACGTCGAGGTGTCCGTCCGGGCCGGTCAGGGACGACGAGCCGATCTTCACCACCACGCGCCGCGCGCCGGCGATCGCCGACCGCGCGTGCTGGGCGGTCCGGACGGTCTCCGTGGGCTGAACGTCCTGGGTGCGCTGAAGATCCTGAGTGCGCTGAACGTCCTGGGGACTGTCATCCGAGGGATCGAGAGGGGTCACGCTCTCATCCTCCCCGGAGCACCGCCCGGCGCGCGCGGTCATTTCACGGGCCGGGCACCCGCCACGGTGACCGGATCGGTCAGTCGTCCTCGGGGTTCGTCCAGTGGCCGGCCTCGCGCTCGGTCCACAGCTCCCGCCGGGCCTCCGTCTTGGCGTCCATGCGCTCGTTGAACTCGCGGCGCTTGTCGCCACGCGTGGGGCGCTCGCTCTGCTCGAGCCGCAGGTCGGTACCGCGGCCGCCGAGCAGCTCGGGGCCGGTCTGCAGCGTGGGCTCCCAGTCGAAGACGACGGCGTTGCTCGGGTCACCGATGCGCACCTCGTCGCCCGCGACGGCGCCGGCCTTGAACAGGCCGTCCTCGATGCCGATCTTCGCGAGCCGGTCGGCGAGGAAGCCGACGGCCTCGTCGTTGTTGAAGTCGGTCTGCTTCACCCAGCGCTCCGGCTTGCTGCCGCGCACCTCGAACCAGAAGCCGGTCTCCGCGCCGCCCAGGCGGCGCACGGTGAACCGCGTCTCGTTCACGGCGCGCGGACGCAGCACCACCGGAGCCGGCTCCGGGGCGGGCGCGGCGGCACGTGCCTTCTCCACGATCTCGGCCAGGGCGAACTTGAGCTCGCGCAGGCCCTCGTGGCTGGCGGTGGAGATCTCGAAGACCCGCAGCCCGCGCGCCTCGAGGTCAGCCTTCACGAACTCCGCGAGCTCGCGCGCCTCCGGCACGTCGATCTTGTTGAGCACGACGAGGCGCGGACGCTCGTCGAGCGGCACCCGCCCGCCCTCGATGCCGAGGTCGCCGGCGTAGTTGGCCAGTTCGGCCTCGATCACGTCGAGGTCGCTGATCGGGTCGCGACCGGGCTCCAGCGTGGCGCAGTCGAGCACGTGCACGATCATCGCCGTGCGCTCGATGTGCCGCAGGAACTCCAGGCCGAGGCCCTTGCCCTCGCTCGCGCCCGGGATCAGGCCGGGCACGTCCGCGACGGTGAACCGGGACTGGCCGGCCTGGACCACACCGAGGTTCGGCACCAGGGTGGTGAACGGGTAGTCGGCGATCTTGGGCCGGGCCGCCGAGATGGCGGCGATCAGGGACGACTTGCCGGCGCTCGGGAAGCCCACGAGCGCCACGTCGGCGATCGTCTTGACCTCGAGCTCGATGTCGGCGGTGTCGCCCTCCTCGCCCAGCAGGGCGAAGCCGGGGGCCTTGCGCTTCTGGGAGGCCAGCGCCCGGTTGCCCAGGCCGCCCTTGCCGCCCGCGGCGACGACGTACTCGGCGCCGTCACCCACGAGGTCGGCCAGGACGTTGCCGTCCAGGTCCTTCACGACGGTGCCGTCCGGCACCTTCAGGATCAGGTCGCCGCCCTTGGCGCCGTCCTTGTCGTCACCCATGCCCTGGGTGCCCGACGTCGCGCGCCGGTGCGGCGAGTGGTGGTACTCGAGCAGCGTGGTGGTGCTCGCGTCGACGACCAGCTTCACCGTGCCGCCGTCGCCGCCGTTGCCGCCGTCGGGCCCCGCGAGGGGCTTGAACTTCTCACGGCGGATCGAGGCGCAGCCGTTCCCGCCGTTTCCCCCGGCGGCGTGAAGCACCACCCGGTCTACGAAGCTGGCCATGTCTCGATCCTCTCAAAGTGCTACTCGCAAGCACTGCTCAGTGGAGCCGCCCGGGACGGGCCGCTCGCGAAAAAGGCGAAGGGAGCGCACCGTCACCGGTGCGCTCCCTTACGCGAATGCCGAAGCTCAGACCTCGGCGGCGACGATGTCGATGACCTTGCGGCCACGACGGGCGCCGAACTGCACGGCGCCGGGGGTGAGGGCGAACAGGGTGTCGTCCTTGCCGCGACCCACGTTCACGCCGGGGTGGAAGTGGGTGCCGCGCTGGCGGACGATGATCTCGCCCGCCTTCACGACCTGGCCACCGAAGCGCTTCACGCCGAGGCGCTGGGCGTTGGAGTCACGACCGTTGCGCGAGGAGCTCGCGCCCTTCTTGTGTGCCATCTGCTGGACCTGTTCTTTCGGGACGAAGGAGAAGAAGAAGTATCTGGATCACGCGCGGGCCGTCAGGCCCGCAGCGGAAGTCACTTGATGCCGGTGACCTTGAGCCGGGTCAGCGACTGGCGGTGACCCTGACGCTTGCGGTAGCCGGTCTTGTTCTTGTACTTGAGGATCGTGATCTTGGGACCCTTCTCGTCCCGCACGACCTCAGCGGTGACCTTGACCTTCGCCAGCTTCTTCGCGTCGGTGGTCACCTTCTCCCCGTCCACGAGCAGAAGAGCCGGGAGCTCAAGGGTCTCACCGGGGGTCGCCTGGACTCGGTCCATGACGACGATGCTCCCGACGGACACCTTCTCCTGACGGCCACCAGCCTTGACGATCGCGTACACCACGTTCAACTCATCTCTCTAGTCTTGGCGTGCGCGCACGACGGGATCCATCGGCTTTGCTGTGACTCGCTCCGCCGCGGCGGTCGAGTGCGATGCGCCATGGGCACGCAGGACGGGTGCGCAGACAGCACACCGAAGCACTAGGTTACGCGAAGCCCCCGACGGGTTCAAACGGGTGCCGACGTGTCCTTGCCCACCGTCGCGGCGCGCCCACCTTCGCCGCCCGCCCCGAAACTTTCCCTCAGCCCGGACAGCAGGCCACCCTGCCGCCCCTGCCTCCGTGGTGCGGCCATTCCCGGAGTCACGCGTTGATATGGACGAAACAAAGCCAAAATGCGCCGTCTGCTAACGTCCATGACTGTTTTTTGACCGAGAATTCTTCGCCGCACCGAGAGGAACCTCCGATGGCGAGCCGCAAGAACAACGGCAAACCGACCGACCATCCCGCCCTGCTGCCCGGCCTGGGTGTCGAACGCACCAACAGCAGCTTCCGCACCAACTGGGGAGTGTTCGCGTTCGCCGCCGTCCTCGTCACCGGTGTGATCATCTGGGGAGTCGTGGCCCCCGAGGCGCTGGCAGCCGCGTCCGGCGCCGGCCTCGCCTGGGTCTCCGGCTCCTTCGGCTGGCTGTTCGGCCTGCTCACGGCCGCCGTCTTCATCTTCATGATGTGGCTCGGATTCGGCCGCCACCGCAACATCCGGCTCGGACGGGACAACGAGAAGCCCGAGTTCTCCACGGTCTCGTGGGTCGCGATGCTGTTCTCCGCCGGCGTCGGCATCGGGCTGCTCTTCTTCGGCCCGTACGAGCCGATGACGTACTTCCTCGACCTGCCGCCGGCCTACGAGAACCTCGACCCCGGCAGCAACCCCGCGATGCACGCGGCCATCGTGCAGACCCTGTTCCACTGGGGTCCGATGGCGTGGGCGTACTACGCGCTGGTCGGTGGCGCGGTAGCGTACGCCGCATACCGCAAGGGTCGCAGCCCCCTGATCTCGTCCCTGCTCGAGCCGATCTTCGGTGAGCGGACCAAGGGCTGGCTCGGCGCCGTCGTCGACTCCTTCGCGATCGTCGTGACCCTGTTCGGCGTCGCCATGACGCTCGGCATCGGCGCGCTCCAGATCGGGCGTGGCGTCGAGATCGTCGCCGGCACGGGCCCGCTCGGGAACACCGCGATCATCGGCATCATCGTCGTGCTCTCCATCGCGTTCATCCTCTCGGCGGTGTCCGGCGTCAAGCGCGGCATCCGGGCCCTGTCGAACATCAACATGGTGGTCGCCGGGCTGCTCGGGATCTTCGTGTTCGTGGTCGGCCCGACGGCGTTCCTGCTGAACCTGTTCCAGGGCACGCTGATGACGTTCGTCGGCGACGCGTTCCGCCTCATGGCGCAGACCGCCGCGACGACGCCGGACGCGCAGGGCTTCATGGACAGCTGGACCACCTACTACTGGGCGTGGTGGGTGTCCTGGACGCCGTTCGTCGGCCTGTTCATCGCCCGGATCAGCCGCGGCCGCACGCTGCGGGAGTTCGTCACCACCGTCATCGTGACGCCGAGCGCCGTGTGCCTCGTGTGGTTCACCATTCTCGGCGGCACCGCCATGTGGATGGAACAGGCCACCGGAGCGCTGAGCTCTGCTGAGTCCCCGCAGGACATGCTGTTCGCGCTCCTGTACGAGCTGCCCGCCGGCACCTTCACGTCGATCATCGCGATGATCTCCATCGTCATCTTCTTCGTGACCAGTGCCGACTCCGGCTCCATGGTCATGGCGAGCCTGTCCCAGCGCGGCAACCCGAACCCGAGCACCTGGGTCACGGTCGTCTGGGGCGTGGCGCTGGCCGCGATCGCCGGCGTGCTGCTCGTGGGCGGTGGCTCCGTGGCACTGAACGGTTTGCAGAGTCTCGTCATCATCACCGCGCTACCCTTCGCGTTCGTCGTGATGCTGGTCATGGTCGCCTGGGCGAAGGACCTCGCGCGGGACCCGCTGACCCTGCGCCGGCGCTACGCCCGCGAGGCGATCGTGCAGGGCGTACGCACGGGCATCGAGGACTACGGCGACGACTTCGTGGTCGGCGTCGTGCGCACCGAGGGCACCGACAACGGCGCGGGCGCGTGGCTCGACTCCGAGGACCCGGCGCTCACCGAGTGGTACCGGCCGGAGCATGCCGAGGTGCCGACGAACGGGTCGTCGGGCCCGGCACCGGACGCCGAGGAACCGGAACCCGTCGGGTCTCGCTGAGCCCCAGCACGCCGTCCGGGACACATCCCAGGGTAGGCACCTGGCGACCTGCATCCGCCTGTGCCTACCCTGGAACCGGGTGATCCCGATGGTCTCTGAACTGGCTGCTGAGCACGACGACATCGCACGCGCCATGCGCGCCGTCCCTCGTCGCGAGTTCCTGCCGCGGTCCCAGCGCCCGCTCGCGCACCAGGACCGGCCGCTGCCGATCGGGCGCGGGCAGACGTCGTCGCAGCCCGCGACGGTCGCCGCGATGCTCCGCCTGCTGCGGGTCCCGGTGGGCGCGCGCGTGCTCGACATCGGCGCGGGCTCCGGCTGGACCACTGCGCTGCTCGCGTACCTGGTGGGACCGCACGGTTCGGTCCTCGGCGTCGAGCGGGACGGCCGCCTCGCCAACTGGGGCGCGGCCAACGTCGCGCGGACCGGGATGCAGTGGGCGAGCATCGAGCAGGCGACACCCGGGGTGCTCGGCCATCCCCGGCCGAACGGCTGGGACCGGATCCTCGTGTCCGCGGCAGCGCCCGCGCTCCCCCGCGCGCTGGTGGAACAGGTCGGCTACGGGGGACGCATGGTCATCCCGATCCGGACGACACTCTTGCTGATCGAGCGCCTCCCGGACGGCAGGACGCGGGCGACCGACCACGGCGGGTACCGGTTCGTGCCGCTCATCGAGGACCTGGCGGAGTGAACGACCGGGCACCACGTGGTGAAGGACACCCTGCGGTCCGCGGACCGGCCACGAGCCCACTGGGCACGGATTCAAGTTCCGACTATTTGGGACTTTACCGACCAAAATAGGTCGGCAATGACAAGAACGGGTCAACGTACCGTCTACAAGCCTTCGCGAGGCGTCCACATGTGCCCCTCGCGACCGTAACCTACGGTCCCGTAGGCTCGGGGTATCTGCACCATGGACGAAATCGTCCGAATCCACGGCTGAGAAGCTGAAACCGAGCATGTGAGGACCACATGGCCCAAGCTGCCCCCAACGTCCGCGAAGGCTTCCGGCCGACGAAACCCCGCGACCCCAATGCGCAGCCGGTGACCAGCACCTATTCGTCGCTGGCACGCACCGTGCGCGACGCCGGACTGCTCCGCCGGGCTCACCACTACTACGCCTGGACCCTCGCCGCGCTCACTGTCGCGCTCGGCGGGATCATCACGGGGTTCGTCCTGCTGGGCGACTCCTGGCTCCAGCTGCTCATGGCCGGCGCACTCGGCCTGGTGCTGACGCAGTTCGCCTTCGTCGCGCACGAGGCGTCGCACCGCCAGGTCTTCGAGTCCGGTCCCCGCAACGACCGCGTGGGGCGCCTCCTCGCCAACGTGGTCGTCGGCATCAGCTACTCGTGGTGGATGAACAAGCACACCCGGCACCACGCGAACCCGAACAAGGTCGACAAGGACCCGGACATCGCGAACGACACCATCGCGTTCACCGAGGACGGCGCCCGCCAGCACCGTGGGCTCAAGCGGTGGATCAACCGCTACCAGGGCTGGCTGTTCTTCCCGCTCCTCACGCTCGAGGGCCTGAACCTGCACCTCACGTCGATCCAGTCGCTGTTCCGGGGAACGCCCGAGACCCTGCGTGCCCGCGTGCGCGAGCTGGTCCTCATCACGGTCCGCCTCAGCGTCTACATCGCGATCCTGTTCGTGGTGCTGCCCCCCGGCATGGCGTTCGCGTTCTTCGGTGTGCAGATGGCCGTCTTCGGCGTCTACATGGGCGCGTCGTTCGCCCCCAACCACAAGGGCATGGCGATCATCCCCGCCGACAGCCGCCTCGACTTCCTCTCGAAGCAGGTGCTGACGTCGCGCAACATCCGCGGTGGGTGGTTCATGAACATCCTCATGGGCGGGCTCAACTTCCAGATCGAGCACCACCTGTTCCCGAGCATGCCGCGGCCGCACCTCATCCGGACCGCCGAGATCGTGCGGGAGCACTGCGCCCACCTCGGCATCCCCTACACGGAGACGAGCCTGGCGCAGTCGTACATGATCGTCGTCGAGTACCTGAACCGGGTGGGGCTCGCGGCCCGCGACCCGTTCGACTGCCCCCAGTACAAGTCGCTCCGCAAGGTCTGACCGGACACCGGCCCCGGGCCCGCCACCGGGCCCGGGCCCGCGTGGTCGGTAGAACGTCAGGTGATCGGTAGCTCGGAATACCGATCACCTGACGTTCTGCCGATCACCCGGCGCCGATCACCCGGCGCTGATCACCCGGCGCTGATCACTCGGTCTGGTGTCTTCGGCAGCGCGCCTCGTACGACTCCGCCCCGCCCACGTGCGCGGCCACCGGAACGAGCGCGCCGCCCGGTCCGGCACCACCCGCGTCCGGGACGGGTGGTGCTCCCGGGACCCGGACGTGGAATGCCGCGTCCGCTCCGCACACGGAGCACACGGCCGTGAGCTTCCGCACCGACTCGGCCAGCGCCATCAGCTCCGGCAGGGGCGAGAAGGGCTGACCGTCGAACGTGACCGACAGCCCCGCCACGACCACCACCAGCCCCCGGCCCGCAAGATCCGAGACCACGGGCACGAGTCCGGCCCCGAAGAACTGGGCCTCGTCGATGGCGACGAGCTCGATCGCGGTGGCGGGGCCGGTGGCGGGGCCGGGGCCGGGGCCGGTGGCGGGGCCGGGGCCGGGGCCGGGGCCGGGGCCGGGGCCGGGGCCGGACTCGAGCAGGGCAGGGATGTCCGCGGCGTCCGACACCGTACGCGACGGCACGCCCTGTCCCGAGTGCGAGCTCACCCGGCCGACCCCCCGGCGGGCATCCAGGGCGTGGCTCACCACCAGCACGCCGCGGTGCGCGACCTCGGCGCGGCGCACCTGGCGCAGCAGCTCCTCCGACTTGCCCGCGAACATGGGGCCTGCGATCACTTCGAGGCGTCCAGCGCCCAGACCGTCTTTCATGGCGGCCAGTCAAGCACTCGATTACGTTGCCGCACATGCCCACCGCCGCTGAGACCGTACTGTTCCTCCCTGGCCTGGGTGCGGGTATCGACCCGTGGGCAGCTCAGCTGAGCGCCCTGCCGAGCGGGTTCACCGGCCTCGCGCTCGAGATTCCTGGGCTCGACCAGGCCGCGACTCCCGGCGCGTTCACGCTCGCAGGCGCGGTCGAGGCGCTCCGCGACCAGCTCGACGAGCGCGGGCTGGACCGGGTGCACGTCTGCGGCCTGTCGCTCGGCGCCATGACGGCCACCCAGTTCGCGCTCGCCTTTCCCCAGCGGGTCGCATCACTCGTGCTCTCGGGCAGCCAGGTGCGCCCACAGCCCGCGTTGATGTCGGTCCAGCGAACCATCGTCGGGATGCTGCCCGAGAGCACGGCCGCGGGTATGGCCATGACCAAGGCGCAGTGGCTCGGCGCCCTCCGGGTGGTCGCGAGGACGAACTTCCGAGGACAGCTCGAACGGATCGAGGCACCGACCCTCGTCCTCTGCGGCAGCCGGGACGTCGCCAACATCCCCGCGGCACGCGAGATCGCCGCTGCCGTGCCGAACGCCGAGCTGCGCATCATCCCGCGAGCGGGGCACCCGTGGAACCAGCAGTTCCCCGAGCTCTTCTCGCGGACCATCGGAGACTTCTACACCGGCTTGTCGACGGTCCGCTGACGGTGGTCCGGCGGCGCAGCACGCCCCCGGACGGCACGAGGGCCGCCACCTCGCGGTGACGGCCCTCGTCGGGATCAGGTCAGAGGCCGAACAGCCTCGCCCAGAATCCTCTCTTCTGCTCAGGCGACCTCGTCGCCAGCTCCTTTGGGCGGTTCCGGCTGCCCAGTGCCGGAGCCCCCCTCCGGCGTGTCGCTCACCGGCCGCGCGGCGTCCGGCGAGTCGGCGGAGTCCGGGGAGCCCGGGGAGTCCGGCGAGTCCGAGACCCCGGTCGGCAGCTGGATCTGGTCCAGGGTGACCGGACCGTCCTGCGCGGAGTCCCTCGGCTCGTGGGCGTGCTGCGCGGCAGCCGCGATCGTGGCGAGCGTGGCCTTGACGGCCTCGCGCGCCTCCGAGCGCTCCTCGGGCAGGCTGGCGACCGGCGCGGCCGGCTCCACCGCGGGGGCCGACTTCTCCTTGCCCTCCTTGCCACGCTTGCGGCGCGACCGCGCGGACCGCGGCCCCTCGTCGGACGCCGCCGGCGCGCTGCCGGAGCCCGAGCCGTTGCCGGACTTCTCGATGGGCTCCTCGTGCACGATGAACCCACGGCCCTTGCAGTGCTCGCACGTCTCGGAGAACGCCTCGACGAGGCCCTGACCCACCCGCTTACGCGTCATCTGGACCAGGCCGAGCGAGGTGACCTCCGCCACCTGGTGCTTGGTGCGGTCGCGGCCGAGGCACTCGACCAGGCGACGCAGCACCAGGTCACGGTTGGACTCGAGCACCATGTCGATGAAGTCGATGACGATGATGCCGCCGATGTCGCGCAGGCGGAGCTGCCGCACGATCTCCTCGGCCGCCTCGAGGTTGTTCCGCGTCACGGTCTCCTCGAGCGTGCCGCCCGCACCGGTGAACTTGCCGGTGTTGACGTCCACGACCGTCATGGCCTCGGTGCGGTCGATGACCAGCGAGCCACCGGAGGGCAGCCAGACCTTGCGGTCCATCCCCTTGGCGAGCTGCTCGTCCACGCGGTGCACGGCGAACACGTCGGTGTTCTCGGCCCACTTGGACACGCGCTCGCGCAGGTCGGGAGCGAGCTCCTCGACGTAGGCCGCGATCTCGTCCCACGCACCGGTGCCCTGCACCACCAGCGACGAGAAGTCGTCGTTGAAGATGTCACGGACCACGCGGATAGCCATGTCCGGCTCGCCCTGCAGCAGGGCCGGCGCGGAGGCCTTCTTCGACTTGGCCTGGATGGCGTCCCACTGCCCCTGCAGGCGCTCGACGTCGGCGCGCAGCTCGTCCTCGCTCGCCCCCTCGGCGGCGGTGCGCACGATCACGCCCGCACCCTCGGGGACCACCTCGCGGAGGATCTTCTTGAGCCGGGAGCGCTCGGTGTCGGGCAGCTTGCGGCTGATCCCGGTCATGCCGCCACCCGGCACGAACACCAGGTACCGGCCCGCGAGCGTGACCTGGCTGGTGAGCCGGGCGCCCTTGTGACCGATCGGGTCCTTCGTGACCTGCACCAGCACCGAGTCGCCCGACTTCAGCGCCTGCTCGATCCGGCGCGGCTGGCCCTCGAGCCCCACCGCGTCCCAGTTGACCTCGCCCGCGTAGAGCACGGCGTTGCGGCCCTTGCCGACGTCGACGAACGCGGCCTCCATGGAGGGCAGCACGTTCTGGACGCGGCCGAGGTAGACGTTGCCGGCCATCGACGCCTGCGACTGCTGCGAGACGTAGTGCTCCACGAGCACGCCGTCCTCCAGCACCGCGATCTGCGTGCGGCCGTCCTTCTCGCGCACGATCATCGACCGCTGCACCGACTCGCGGCGGGCCAGGAACTCGGCCTCGGTGATGATCTGGCGGCGACGACCGTGGTCCCGGCCCTCGCGGCGACGCTGACGCTTCGCCTCCAGGCGGGTCGACCCCTTGAGCGCGGTGACCTCGTCGGAGCGGCTCGAGCGGACGGCGGCAGCCTCGGCGCGCTCACCCCGCGTGCCCCTGCGACGACGCCGACGACGGCGGCTGCCGCCCTCGTCCTCACCGTCACCGGTGTCCTGCGCCGAGTCCCGCTCGCCCTCGTCCTCGGTGGACGCCTGTGCGTCCTCCTCGGAGTCGTCGCTCTCGTCCTCGTCCGCCGAGTCGTCCCCGTCGTCCGACCGGTTCGCGCGGCCGCCACGGCGACCACGTCCCCCTCGACGCCGACGACGGCGCGACGGGCGCACATCCTCGTCGTCGTACTCCTCGAAGTCCGCCGGGGCGAGCTCCTCGAGCGCGACGCCCTCAGCGGCGAGCTCGTCCTCGATGGCGCCGACCTCGTCCACGGCCGCGGCATCGTCCTCGCTCAGCTCGACCGGGGCGGGCTGCGGCGCTGCCTGGGCGCCCTCCGCGGGGCCAGGCGCCTCCGCGGCGGGCTCGGCCGCACTCTGCGCGGTCTCCTGGTCCTCGGGGCGAGCGGCCGGCTCGGTGCTCGGCCCCGTGCGGCGCACGGCCCGGCGGGAACCGGACCGGCGCGCCCTCGGCTCGGCCGGTGCCTCGGCAGCGGCCGGGGTCTCGGTCGCTGCCGAGGTCTCGGTCGTGGTCCTGGCTTCGGTCCGGGCCTCCGTGGACGGCTCCGCGACGGGCTCGGCCGTGCGCGGCGCCGGGGCCTCGGGGGCCGGCTCGACGGGACGGGCGACCGGGCGGGCGAACTGCGGCGTCAGGTCCTGCGGGCGCGGCGGCCCGGCCGGAGCCTGCGCGCGCCGTGAACGGCGTGCCGCCGACTCGTCCGGAGCCTGGAAGAGCAGCGCTGTCGTCGCGAGGCGCGGACCACGCGTGCCCGACGTGGTCGCAGCGGGCGACGACGCCGGCTGCGCCGGTGCCTCGGCAGCAGGCGTCTGAGCGGCCGGTGTCTGAGCGGCCGGTGTCTCGGCGGCGGGCGTCTGGGCGGGCTCCGCGGCTGGACGACGGCTGCGCCGCCCGCGGGTCCTCGGGGCTGTCTCGGCCGGAGCCTCGGCGACGGGGGTCCCGGCCGGCTCGGCGGCCGGGCGCTCCTCGGCGGGCGCGTCGGCGACGGGAGCCGCTGCGGGCTCCCCTGCCGTCGCTTCGGCTGCCGTCGCCTCGGACGCAGGCTCGACGACCGGCTCGACGACCGGCTCGGTCGTGACCGCCTTGCGGCGTGACCGGGCGCGCTTGGGCGCGGCCTCGGCAGCGGGCTCGGCAGCCGGCTCAGCGGCCTGCTCCGCGACGGGCTCCGCCTTCTTGCGGCCGCGCCGCTTCGGGGCGGTCTTCTCGGGCTCCGCCGCAGGGCCACCGGGCAGCACGATGTCGTCAAGGCTCGCGACCTCGTGGGCGGCCGGTGCGTCGGCGGGCGTCGCCACGGGCTCCGGCAGGACGATGCCGGCCGACGGGGACTCCTCGGCGGCGGGCTCGGGCGTCGCCACGGGCTCGGGCTCGGGCGTCGCCGCGGGCTGGGGCTCGGGCTCGGTGAGCTCGGCCTCGGGCTCCGCAACCGGCGTCGTCTCGGCAGTGATATCCGTCTCACTCGGGGCCTGCTCGGCAGGCGCGGCCGGCTCTGCGGCGACCGGCTCGGCCGCCGTCGGCTCGGCGGGCGCCGTGGGGGACGAGACGCCGCGCACCGCGCGTCGGCGCGGGCGCTTGGCGGCCGGCTCGCCGGCCGCGGAGGTCGCCACGACGGCGGTGCCGCTCGTGGTCACGGGCTGGGTGTCGGCCGGGGGCTCGACGGCGTCGGAGGAGCCGACGACGATCGGCTCGACGCTCGCCGTGGAGACGACGGACCTGGTGGCCCGACGACGCGGGCGCTTGGCCGGCGTGGTGTCCGCCGGAGCCTCCCCACCAGTAGTGACCTGGGCGTTCGCCGCAGATGCGTCGTGATCATCCTGTGACCCGCTGGTCGAACCGGTGGTGCTGGAAGGCGTCACGTGAGGTGCTCCTGTAGCCGGCGTCCGCTCCACACCACGCGGACCGCCAGGCGGTCGGTCGTCCGGTCACGCATCGCGGCGAAGCGACACACCGGACGGAAGTCTCGGCTGCGGCCCTGTTCCCGCGATCTTCGCGGACGCCTGCGGCCACGTTCTGTCGTGACCGCGGCACCGCGTGCGGATCGCGGGCGGTGTTGGACTCTGCAGGCCGCGCAGGGATGTGGGCCCACGCGGGTTCGACCAGTATCGCACAGGAGACCGGCCCTGCCCTTCCGGGGTCCACCTGCGTGTACAGTGGCTTGTGAAGACATTCACAAGCGACGATGAAACCCGTGTCAGGGCGCCGACCTGCTGGATCAGGCCACGCACCCCGAGGGCGACGTCGTTCGGAGACACCACAGGAGCCCGGAGTGGAAGCTCTCGACCTGGCACGCTGGCAGTTCGGCATCACCACCGTCTACCACTTCATCTTCGTGCCGCTCACCATCGGCCTCGCACCACTGGTTGCCGTGATGCAGACGGCCTGGGTCCGCACGGGGAACGAGCGATGGCTCAAGCTCACCAAGTTCTTCGGCAAGCTCTTCCTGATCAACTTCGCGCTCGGCGTTGTCACCGGCATCGTGCAGGAGTTCCAGTTCGGGATGAACTGGAGCGAGTACTCCCGGTTCGTCGGCGACGTCTTCGGGGCGCCGCTCGCGATGGAGGCCCTCGCCGCGTTCTTCGTCGAGTCGACGTTCCTCGGCCTCTGGATCTTCGGCTGGGACCGGCTGAGCAAGCGGGTGCACCTCGCCTGTATCTGGGCCGCGGCGGTCGCCGTCAACCTGTCGGCCTTCTTCATCCTGGCCGCCAACTCCTGGATGCAGCACCCCGTGGGCGCCCGCTACAACCCGGAGACGGGGCGCGCCGAGATGGAGTCGATCTGGGCGATCCTCGGCAACAACACGCTGTGGGCGGCCTTCCCGCACGCGGTGGCGGCCGCCTTCCTGACCGCCGGGACGTTCGTGGCCGGTATCGCCGCCTGGTGGATGGTGCGTCTCGTCCGGACCAGACGGCCGGAGTCCGTCGAGCTCGCCCGGAACGTCTACCGGCCCGCCGTGGTGCTCGGCACCGTGGTCATGCTGGTCTCCGGCGCCGGCGTCGCGCTGACGGGCGACGTCCAGGGCAAGCTGATGTTCGAGCAGCAGCCGGGCAAGATGGCGTCGGCCGAGGCGCTGTGCGCGGGTGAGGAGGCGGCACCCTTCTCGATCCTCACCATCGGTGACCTCTCCAACTCGTGCGAGGGCGTGCGCCACATCCTCGAGGTACCCGGCCTGTCGAGCTACCTCGGTACCGGCAAGTTCTCCGGCGAGGACAGCTACCTGCCCGGCGTGAACGACGTGCAGCAGGAGTACGCCGAGCGGTTCGGCGAGACCGACGCCGCCGGGAACCCCATCTCGTACACGCCCAACCTCGCGGTCACCTACTGGAGCTTCCGGCTCATGATCGGGTTCGCGGCAGGTTCCGCGCTGCTCGCGCTGGCCGCGCTCTGGTTCACCCGGCGAGGCCGGGTCAGCGACAACCCGTGGTTCGCCCGCATAGCCATCGCGGCGATCCCCACACCGTTCCTCGCCTCGTCGTTCGGCTGGATCTTCACGGAGGTGGGCCGCCAGCCCTGGGTGGTCGCCCCGAACCCGACGGGCATCGACCAGATCCGGCTGCTCACGATGCAGGGCGTCTCCACCGTGGTGAGCCCCGGCATGATCCTCACGTCGATGATCGTGTTCACCCTGCTCTACGGCGCGCTCGCCGTGGTCTGGTACCGGCTCATCCACCGGTACGCGATCGAGGGCGTGCCCTCCACCGTGCGCGACGAGTCGCCCGAGGCCGCCGGCGACGAGACCGACCGTCCGCTCTCCTTCGCCTACTGAGCCCGGCCTCCCCCGACCGGCAGACCGGCAGACCGACCACCCGCCAGCAGACCTGGCAGACAGACAACTGGCAGACAGACAAAAGGACGTGACCGTGGACCTCGCACTCGTGTGGTTCTTCATCATCGCGGTTCTGTGGACCGGGTACCTCGTGCTCGAGGGCTTCGACTTCGGCGTCGGCATGCTGATGTCGCTGCTGCCCCGCGGAGACGCCGCGCACCGGGAGAAGGAGCGGCGGGTGCTGGTGAACAGCATCGGCCCCGTGTGGGACGGCAACGAGGTATGGCTCCTCACCGCCGCCGGCGCCACCTTCGCGGCGTTCCCCGAGTGGTACGCCACCCTGTTCTCCGGCTTCTACCTGCCGCTGCTCGCCATCCTGGTGGCGCTCATCGTGCGCGGTGTCGCCTTCGAGTACCGCGGCAAGATCTCCGACGCCGTCTGGGCGCGCCGCTGCGACCTCGCGATCCAGGTCGGTTCCTGGGTGCCCGCCATCCTGTGGGGCGTGCTGTTCGCCAACCTGGTCCGCGGGGTGCAGCTCGACGAGGCGCACCAGTACGTGGGCGGGCTCGGCGCCCTGCTCAACCCGTTCGCGCTGCTCGGCGGCCTGACCACGCTCGTGCTGTTCCTGCTGCACGGCGCCGTGTTCGTGGCGCTCAAGACCGACGGCGCGATCCGGGTGCGGGCTCGGCGCTTCGCCGGGGCGCTGTCGGTCGTCGCCCTGGCCGTCGCGGGAGCCTGGGCGGTCTGGACGCAGATCGCGTTCTCGCCCGCCTGGACCTGGGCCGTCGTGCTCGTCGGCGCGCTGGCCCTGGTCGGCGTCCTGCGGACCAACCGGGCCGGGCGCGAGGGCTACGCCTTCACGCTCTCCGCGGTGACGATCGTCGCCGCCGTGGTGCTGATCTTCGGGTCCATGTACCCCGACGTGCTGCCCGGCCTGGCCGGTGGCAACTCGCTCAGCATCGCCGAGGCGGCGTCCACCCCGTACACGCTCACCGTCATGACGTGGGTCGCGGTGGCGCTCACCCCCGTCGTGCTCCTGTACCAGGGATGGACCTACTGGGTCTTCCGGCGCCGGCTCACCGTGGACCACATCCCCGCGCCGGCCGGTCTGACCTGGAAGAAGATCAAGGACGCGGCGTTCTGAACGGCTACGGGACCAGGAACGCATGAAGCCCCTCGACCCCCGGCTCCTGCGGCAGGCCCCCGCAGCCCGCCGGTACGTGGGACTGACGATCGGGCTGGGCGTCGCCGCCGCCGCGCTCATCGTGGCGCAGGCCCTGCTGATCGCGGCCCTGCTGGCACCGGTGGTGCGCGGAGACGCTCCGCCCGGATCCGCACTGGCGTGGCCCTTCGTCGGCCTGGCACTGGTGGTCGCCGGGCGGACGGGCGTCGCCTGGGCACAGGAACGGTACGCGCTGCGCGCCGCCGCCCGGACGATCGCCGAGCTCCGGCACGCCGTGGTCGAGGCCTGGGCGCTGCGCGGCCCGCGTCCGGCCGGCGGGGCCCACGCCCCGGCGTCGGGCAGCGGGCGCGGTGCGAGCCCGGAAGCCGAGGTCGCGACCCTCGCGACGCGCGGTCTCGACGCGCTCGAGCCGTACCTGGTGCGCTACGTGCCGCAGCTCGTGCTGACGGCGCTGGTCACCCCCGCGCTGGTCGGCGTGGTGCTGGGGCTGGACTGGGTGTCGGCGGTGATCCTGGTCGTGACGCTGCCGCTCGTGCCCGTGTTCATGGTCCTGGTCGGACGTCTGACGGCCGGGACGTCCGAGCGGCGCCTCGCCACCGTGGAACGGCTCGGCACCCAGGTGCTCGACCTCGTCGCCGGGCTGCCGACGCTGCGCGCCTTCGGACGGTCGTTCGGGCCGGGCGAGCGGGTGCGCGCGCTCGGCGACGCCTCCCGCCGAGCGACCATGGGAACGCTCCGGATCGCGTTCCTCTCCTCGATGGTCCTCGAGCTGCTCACCACGCTCTCGGTGGCGATCGTCGCGGTCGGCGTCGGACTGCGCCTCGTCGAGGGTGCCATGGAGCTGCAGCCCGCGATCGCGGTACTCGTCCTCGCACCCGAGGTGTACCTGCCGTTGCGCCGGGTCGGCGCGGAGTTCCATGCCTCGGTGGACGGGGTCGCAGCCGCCACGAAGGCGCTCGCCGTGCTCGACCGAGCGCCGTCCGCGGGTCCCGCCGCGTCCGCGGAGCACCGCCCGGTCACCGCGACGGGCGGCGTGCTCGTGCTCGAGGAGGTCTCGGTACGGGCCCCCGGCCGCGGGGTGGTGGCGCCCGCCGCGCTGACCGCGCGGATTCCGCTCGGCTCCGGGCAGCCCGGGAGCGGGCGGGTGGTCGCACTGCGCGGGCCGAGCGGCTCGGGCAAGTCGACGGCCGTGCTCGCGGTGCTGGGGCTCCTGGCCCCCGACGTCGGCCGGGTGCGGCTGGCACCACGCGGTGCGGCGACGGCCCGCGACCTGGCGGACCTGCCGGCGGACGAGCTGGAGGCCTGGTGGGCCGCGCTCACCTGGGTCCCGCAGCGGCCGTCGCTCCCCCCGGGACGCCTGCGCGACGTCGTGCTGGACGGCGCCGCACCCGGCACCGGGCCGAACCTCGCCGCGGCCGCCCGGCTGACCGGGCTCGACACGGTCGTCGCCACCCTCCCGGACGGCTGGGACACGCCCGTCGGGCTCGGAGGCGCCGGACTGTCCGTCGGCCAGCGGCAGCGCGTGGCCCTGACGGCCACCCTGCTCGACGACGCCGCGACCAAGCCCCTGGTGATCCTCGACGAACCGACCGCACACCTCGACGCGTGGGGCGAGCAGGCGGTGCTCGACACGGTCCGCGCCTGGCGCGACTCCGGCCGCACCGTGCTCGTCGTGGCGCACCGGGCGTCGCTGCTCGGGCTCGCGGACCAGGTGATCGACGTCCGCTCCGCGCCCGACGCCGCGGCCACGCCGGACCGGGAGGCAGCATGACCACCTCGACACAGCGTCCGGCCCGGGACGCGCACGCCGATCCCCTGCGCCGGGTGCTGCCGCTGCTGGAGGTCCGACCGGTCAAGGTGGCGGCGGCGATCGGACTCGGCGTCCTCGCGCTCGCCTGCGCGATCGGGCTCGCGGCCGTGGCCGCCTGGCTCGTCGCCCGCGCATCGCAGATGCCCCCGGTACTCACGCTGTCGGTGGCCGTGGTGGCGGTGCGGGCGTTCGGGATCGGGCGCGGCGTGCTGCGGTACTGCGAGCGCCTCGCCTCGCACGACGTCGCCCTGCGAGGCATGGCCGCACTGCGCGCCAACCTGTACGACCGGCTGGCCGCGGACGACCGTCCGGTCACGGTGCGGCGCGGCGAGCTCCTGGCGCGCATCGGTCAGGACGTGGACGACGTCGGCGACGTCGTCGTCCGCGCGATCGTGCCGGCGGGTGTCGCGGTGGTGACGTCGCTCGGTTCGGTGGTCCTCCTGGGCGTGCTGCTGCCGTCGGCGGGTGCGGCGCTGCTGCTCTGCCTGGTGCTCGCCGGGGTCCTGACGCCGTGGCTCGCCGCACGGGCGGCGGCGCGCACCGAGGCACGGGGCGCCGCCGCCCGGGGGGACGTGACCGCACTGTCCCTGGAGATCCTCGAGGAGTCGGCGCCGCTGCGGGTCGCCGGTCGGTTCGGCGCACGACTGGCCGGCCTCGACACGGCCGACGCCCGCCTGTCCGCCGTCGCCGACGACGGCGCCCGCACCTCTGGGTTCGCCGCTGCGCTGGGGGCGTTGGCCCAGGGTCTCGCGGTGCTCGCCGCGCTGGCGCTCGGGATCCCGGCCGCGCTGGCGGGTTCGCTGTCGGTGGAGGCGCTGTCCGTGATCGTGCTGACGCCGCTCGCCGTGTTCGAGGCGACGGCCGGGCTCCCCGCCGCCGCGGTCCAGCTCCACCGGTCGCGGGAGGCGGCGCGTCGGCTGCTGGCGCTCCTGCCCGCGTCCGATCCGGGATCGGTAACGCAGGCTGCCCCGGCGCAGGGCGCGTCGGGGGAAGCGGGGGCGCGCGGCGTGTCCGGGGAAGCCGGAGCGCCCGGCACGTCCGGGGAAGCGGGCGGCGCGCTGCTCGTGCTCGACGGCGTCGCCGCCGGCTGGCCCGACGCCGCCGGGCGCCCGCGCACCGCCGTCGAGGGGGTGTCCCTCACGCTGCGCCCTGGTTCCGTCGTGGCACTGGCCGGACCGTCCGGCGTCGGGAAGACGACGCTGCTGATGACCGCCGCCGGGCTGATCCCGCCAGTCGGTGGAACGGTCTCCGCGTGGTCGGCAGAACGTCAGGAGGTCGGCATTCCGAGTTACCGATCATCTGACGTTCTGCCGACCACACCGACCACACCGGCCACACCGAGCGCCCCGACCAGCTCAGGCCGGCTGTTCGTGGCCGAGGACGGGCATCTGTTCGACACCACGGTCCTGGAGAACCTGCGGGTGGCCCGCGGAGACGTCACGGCCGCCGAGGCCCGGACCGCGCTCGAGGCCGTCGGGCTGGGGACGTGGCTGGCCGCGCTGCCCGAGGGGCTGGACACCCTGGTCGGTACGGACGCAGCGGCGGTCTCCGGCGGTGAGCGCCGTCGCCTCCTGGTTGCCCGCGCCCTGCTCTCCCCCGCGCGGGTGCTGCTCGTGGACGAGCCCGCCGAGCACCTGGACGGCCGCACCGCGGATGCCCTGGTGAGCGCGGTGGCGGCGCACGCGCGGGCGACCGGGCGTGCGGTGCTGCTGGCGACGCACCGGCTCACCCCGCTGGCGGCGGCCGACGAGGTGGTGGCGCTCGGGGTCGGCGAGGGGGTCCGGGCGAGGGGTACGCACGCGGATCTGCTGCGGACCGACCCCGACTACGCGTGGTCGGCCGCGCAGGAGACCGACCTGCTGGACCCCGACCGGCCGGCCGCCGAACCAGGGTGAGAACCGGGGGCATCCCGGAGCCGCTCCGGCCGACCGCCGCCCTAGCGTCGTCGTCATGATCACCATCTCGGCGCTGACCAAGCGGTACGGGGACTTCACGGCCGTCGACGACGTCTCCTTCACGGCGCGGCCCGGCCGCGTGACCGGCTTTCTCGGGCCGAACGGCGCGGGCAAGTCCACGACGCTACGCATCCTCACCGGACTGGCCGAGGCGACGTCCGGCACCGCGCAGGTGCTCGGCCGCCGGTTCGCCGACCTGCCCAACCCGGGGCGGGAGGTGGGGGTGCTCCTCGACGCGTCGGCCCAGCATGCCGGCCGCACCGGACGGGAGTCCCTGGTGCTCGCCCAGCGCACCCTCGGCCTGCCCGCGGCCCGCGTGAGCGAGACGCTCGACCGGGTGGGCCTCACACCGCAGGAGGCCAAGCGGCGCGTGGGCAACTACTCGCTCGGCATGCGCCAGCGGCTGGGGGTCGCGACGGCGCTGATCGGCGAGCCGGAGGTACTCATCCTCGACGAGCCGGCCAACGGCCTCGACCCGGCCGGCATCCGGTGGATGCGGGACCTGCTGCGTGACTTCGCGGACGACGGCGGCACCGTGCTGCTCTCGTCCCACCTGCTCGCCGAGATCGAGACCATCGCCGACGACATCGTCGTGATCGGCGGCGGGCGGGTCGTTGCGGGCGGACCCAAGTCGGAGCTCCTGGCCGGCGTCGGCACCCTGGTCCGAGCCGACGACGCGGCGGCGCTGACCGCGGCGCTCGAAGCCGCCGGGCAGACGACGTCCCGCACGGACGACGGTGCGGTGCTCACGGACGCGAACCTGGCCGACGCGGGCCGCGTCGCCTTCTCCGCCGGCGTGCCGGTGACCGAGCTTCGGGCGGCCGACGGCGTGGGCCTCGAGGAGACCTTCCTCGCCCTCACCGCGCCGACCCAGCGGGACACCGCGCCCTCCGCCCCCACCACGACAGGAGCCGCCGCGTGAGCACGCAGCGCACCGCGCCCATCCCGTTCCGCCGGCTCGTCGACGTGGAGCTGCGCAAGCTGGCCGACACCCGGTCCGCGCTCTGGCTCCTGGTGAGCATCGCGCTGGTCGCCGTCGGCGCCGTCGCGGTCCTGGTCCTGTTCGCTCCCTTCCAGGCGACCTATGCCGACCTGGCCAACGCGGTCGCCTACCCGCTCGGGCTGCTGGTGCCGATGGTGGGCCTGCTGTCGGTCACGGGCGAATGGAGCCAGCGGGGTGCGCTGACCACGTTCACGCTCGTCCCCCGGCGCGGGCGGGTGATCGCCGCCAAGGCCGCCTGCGTGGCCGGGCTCACACTGGTCGCGACGGCACTGACGTTCGGGCTGGCCGCCTGCGGGGCCCTGCTGAGCGCGGCGGTCGAGGGGACGGCGCCGGTGTGGAACCTGTCCGTGGCCGACCACCTGTACCTGTTCACCTTCCAGGCCGTCGGCGTGGCCGTCGGGTTCACGCTCGGCACGATCCTGCGCCGGTCGTCCGTCGCACTGGTGGGCTATCTCCTGTTCGCGCTGGTCGTACCCTCGCTGTCCAGCCAGCTGGCCATGGCCGTGGAGTGGTACGGCGCCGCCGCGCCGTGGCTCGACCTCACGCACGCCCAGTACGCGCTGCTCGGCGAGACCGTCACGGGCGAGCAGTGGACCCAGCTCGGCCTCACGGCGGCACTGTGGATAGCCGCCCCGTTCGCCGCCGGTCTGTGGCGGCTCCGGCGCGCCGAGATCCGCTGACTGCGCTGGTCAGGCTGACCGGGCGAGAACGGGGTTGTGTTCCTCTGAGCACCGTTCAGGAACACAACCCCGTTCTCGCCTACTCCGTCAGCACCGACATGGCGGCCGCCCGGCCCGGGATCCCGCTCACGCCCCCACCCCGGCGCGCGCCCGCACCCGCCAGCAGGACCCGCGGGTGCGCAGTCTCGACGCCCCAGCGCCCGGCGTCGTCGTCGGACTCGGCGAAGGGCCAGCCGAGGTCCCGGTGAAAGATGTGCCCGCCCGGCAGCCCGACGTCGCCCTCCAGGTCGACGGGGCTGCGCACCTCGAGGCAGGGGGCGCCGTCGGCGTCGAGCGCGAGCACGTCCTCGATCGGCTCTGCCAGCACCGAGTCCAGGGACGCGAGCGTCGCCCGGAGCGCCTGGTCCCGTGCGCCGTCCGGGTCCGCACGGAAGAGGCGGGCCGGCATGTGCAGGCCGAACAGGGTGATGGTCTGCGCGTCGGTCGCGGCGAGCTCCCGGCCGAGGATGGTCCGGTCGGTCAGGGTGTGGCAGTAGATCTCGCTCGGCGGTAGGTCGGGAACCTGCCCGGCGGCCGCCTGTGCATGC
Source organism: Promicromonospora aerolata (assembly GCF_042682255.1). Lineage (NCBI taxonomy): Bacteria > Bacillati > Actinomycetota > Actinomycetes > Micrococcales > Promicromonosporaceae > Promicromonospora > Promicromonospora aerolata. Next base: position 5,305,376 of record NZ_JBHUHF010000001.1, on the reverse strand, counting down.
GCGTGCTGGAGCTGGGTCAGGGACTCGTTGACGTGCAGGGTGCCGCTGAACGCAGCGACGGGGTCGACACCGTCGCGCAGCCGGGGCAGGCGGGTCAGCAGCATGTTGACCTTGAGCTGGGCGCCCTCGGGGGAGGTGCCGGGCGCCGCGGGCTCGCCGCCGAGCAGCCGGTCCAGCTCCGCCGGGGCGCAGCCGGCGAGCACGTGCCCCGCGGTGACGCCCTGCGTGCGTCCGTCGGCGTCGGTCCAGGCGACCTCCGCGCCCGCGGTGCCGGGGTCCACCGCGGTGACGGTCGCCGAGGTGACGATCGTGGCGCCGGCCGCCAGTGCGGCGTCGCGCAAGGCGCCCGAGACGGCGCCCATCCCGCCGACCGGCACGTCCCAGTCGCCGGTCCCGTTACCGATGACGTGGTAGAGGAAGCAGCGGTTCTGCCGCAGGGTCGGCTCGTCGACGTCGGCGAACGTGCCGATCAGACCGTCGGTGGCCGCGACCCCGCGCACGACGTCGTCGGCGAAGGTGCGGCGCAGCGCCGCACCGAGGGGCTCCTCGAAGAGCGAGCGCCAGGCTTCCTCCCCCACACCGTCGACCACCCGGTCGCGCACGACCGAGCGTGGGAGCAGCGGCTCGGTGAGGGTGGGCGCGAGGCGTCGGGCCACCTCGCCGGTCATGGCGTAGAAGCGCCCCCAGGCCTCGAAGTCGGCGTCCGACCCGGTGAGGTGACGGAAGGAGGCGCGCGTGACGGCGTCGTCCTGGCTGTCGACGAGGAGGCCGCCGTCGGCCACGGGTGTGTAGGAGGACCAGCGCCGGCGCTTCAGGGTGATGGGGAGCTCGAGCTCCTCGACCACCTGTCGCGGGAGGAGCGAGACGAGGTAGGAGTAGCGGGAGAGCCGTGCGTCCACCCCGGCGAAGGGCTGGGCCGAGACGGCGGCGCCGCCCACGTGGTCCGCTCGTTCGAGGACCAGGACCGACCGGCCGCCACGGGCCGCGTAGGCCGCGGCGGTGAGGCCGTTGTGGCCGCCGCCCACGACGACGACGTCGTACCGGGAACGCATGGAATCTGGCATGCACGTCATAGTCGCATGGGGCACTGATTACCAGCGAGGTTCCATCACAAGTTGGTATGTGACCTAATCGTGACATTTGCTCGATGGGCGGGTACGGTCATGACACCTCGCCAGTAACGGTGGGGTCCTGGTCCGGACGCCGAGCCCTGTCACCGGATCTGAGCAGCTACGACGTGACAGGGACGGGGGAACCAAGTAGGCCGGGCACGTGAGTGTCCTTGGGGTGAAGCCTCCTTGCGAGGCCGGGTGATCGCTCTCCCCATCCGAACCCGACAGCTCACTTCGTAGGCGTCCGAGGAGATCACTGGTGACCGTACTCACCGACCGCACCCATGACTGGGCGGACGACCAGGCAAACCGTCCCAGCAGCCGGGGCAGGCACCGCGCCGACGGCCCCGCGCTCACCCCCTTCACCGCACTGACCCAGACCGCCGCCGAGAACGCTGCCCGAACTGGCGCCATCGCGGTCGTCACGTCCGGCATGCTGGCGTCGGTCTTCACGCAGACCGCCCACACGGCGCCCCCCGAGACGCACACGCAGACGACGCTCGCCAACGCGACGCCGGTCAGCAACACCGTCGACTCCACGACCCGGGCCGGCTTCACCGAGAACCTCGTCACCAAGGTCGAGGTCACGCAGAACGCCGACTTCTGGGCCGAGCGCGGACGCGTGTCGGTGACGCCGTACGCCGAGACCGAGGCCGGCATCGCCGAGGCCAAGGCCAAGGCGGAGGCCGAGGCGCGCGCCGAGGCGGAGGCGGAGGCCGAGGCGAAGGCGAAGGCCGAGGCCGAGGCGGCCGCAGCAGCCGAGGCCGCAGCAGCCGCTGAGGCCGAGGCCGCCGCCGAGGCGGAGGCTGCTGCCGCCGTCGAGACCGTCGCCGACACCTCCGGCCTGGGCCAGCAAGCCGTCAACCTGGCCCTCGAGTACGTGGGCGTGCCCTACGTGTGGGGCGGAGCCTCCCCCAGCGGCTTCGACTGCTCCGGACTCATCCAGTACGTCTACGCCCAGCTCGGGGTCGACCTCCCGCACAGCTCGAGCGCGATGTCGACCGTCGGCTACCAGGTCTCCGCCGCCGAGGCCCAGCCCGGCGACATCGTGTGGACGCCCGGCCACGTCTCCCTGTACGCCGGCAACGGCATGGTCGTGGAGGCCCAGCAGCAGGGCACCCCCGTGCAGTACGGCGAGATGTGGCAGAACAACGCGGTGTTCATCCGCGTCACGGGCTGACCGCTTCTCGTACAGTTCTCCAGACCGGCCACGGGGTGGGTCGCACCGGACGTCCGGTGCGACCCACCCCGTGCTCGTCCGCGAGCACCGCGTTCGTCCATGAGCACCGTCCGGTAACGTCCCGGGCGTGAAGATCCTCGTACCGGACGTGCCCTTCGACCTCGACTTCCCGGCGCTCCTGCCCGACGCCGGAGCCTCCTTCGCTCCCGGCGGCCCCGACGTCGTCGCCACGTACGCGATGAACGACCCGATCCCCGAGGAGCACACGGACGCCGAGGTGCTGGTCACCTGGTCCAGCCCGCCCAAGATCGTCGCCGACGCCGCCCGGCGGCTGCCCCGGCTGCGCTGGGTGCAGACGCTCTCCGCCGGGCCGGACGTCGCGCTGGGAGCCGGGTTCGGCCCCGACGTGGTCATCTCGTCGGGCCAGTCCCTGCACGACGACACCGTCACCGAGCATGCCCTGGCCCTGGTCCTCGCGTCGGTCCGACGCCTCGACACGTCGCTGGCCGCGCAGCGGGAGCACCGCTGGGCCAAGGAGATCGCGTTCGCCCAGGCGGATCCCGTCACGGGCCGCGAGTACACGCTCGACGACGCGCGTGTGACGATCTGGGGTTTCGGTTCGATCGCCCTGCGGCTGGCGCCGCTCCTGACCGCGCTCGGCGCGCAGGTCACGGGCGTCGCCTCGCGGGCGGGCGAACGCTCCGGCTACCCCGTGGTGGACGCCGCCGGCCTGGACGCGCTCCTGGGCGAGACCGACCTGCTCATCTCGCTGCTGCCGGCCGTCCCGGCCACCCAGCACATTCTCGACGACCGCCTGCTGCGCCTGCTGCCGCCGTCGGCGCGCTTCGTCAACGTCGGCCGCGGCGCGACGGTCGACGAGGCGGCACTGGTGGAGGCCCTGCGGTCCGGGCGGCTCGCCGGTGCGGCGCTCGACGTCATGGAGACCGAGCCCCTGCCGGCCGACTCCCCGCTCTGGGACGCGCCGAACCTGATCCTCACCCCGCACGTGGCAGGCGGGCGGCCGCGCCGCGCGGCGCGGTTCCTGGCGGACCAGCTCACGACCTGGCGGGCGGCCGGCGACCTCCGCAACGTAGCCCCCCGCTGACCCTCCGTTGAGTGCTGGGTATGTGCGGGCTATTGGGCCGCATGCCAACAGATAGCCAGCACTCAACGAGGATTACGGGGTGCGGGTGCGCGGGGCGGGCTGGCAGACCGGGCAGCTGAATGATGAGCGGTTCATGAACGCGTCGCGGCGGACCAGAGCGCCGCAGCGGCGGCACTCCTCGTTCTCGCGGCCGTACACGGCGAGCGACCGGTCGAAGTAGCCGGACTGCCCGTTCACGTTGACGTACAGCTCGTCGAAGCTGGTGCCGCCCTGGGCGAGCGCCTCACGCATCACCTCGGCCGCCGAGTCCAGCACCCGCCGCACGTCCGCGACCCTGAGCTTGTCCGTCTGGCGTGCCCAGTGCACCCGCGCGCGCCACAGCGCCTCGTCCGCGTAGATGTTGCCGACGCCGGACAAGACCGTCTGGTCCAGCAGCGCGCGCTTGACCTGTGTCCGACGGCGGCGCACCCGCCGCACGAGGTCGTCCAGGTCCAGGTTCGGGTCGAGCAGGTCGCGGGCGATGTGCGCGACCGGCTCCGGCAGCAGGGGCAGGTCCGAGCCGTGCCCTGCCGGGACGGCCGACGGCGGGGTCGCGCTCCCCCGGGTCGGGACGTGGTCGTGCACCAGGTCCTGCACGCTCAGGTGTCCGAAGGTGCGCTGGTCCACGAAGTCGAGGTATCGCGCGCCGGAGGGCGCACCGGTCAGGTGCAGGCGGACCCGCAGGTGCGGGTGGCGCCAGTCGTCCGCGGCCGTCGCTCGCCCCGGCTCGTCGCCCAGCACCGCGGTCGGGGTCTGCTCTCCGCTGAGCACCGCCCCTCGGACCAGCAGCTGCCCCGACATACCGAGATGGGCGAGCAGGGCCGCTGCGGGGTAGGCCTCGACCGGCTCGGGCTGCACGGGCTGCACGGGCTGGACCGTGGCAGCCTCCTCCAGCGGCAGCCAGAGGAACTTGCCCCGGCGGACGGCGGCGCTCAGCCGCCGTCCGGCGAGCTGGTCACGGAACGAGCCGGGACCACCGTCGTGCCGGCGCACGCTGTACTCGCGGAACACCTCGACGTCACGCACGACGGCGCCGACGACGAGCCGGTCCAGACCATCGCGGACGGTCTCGACCTCGGGCAGCTCAGGCACCGGAGGCCGGGGCCTTGCTCTCGGAGCCGTGCACGGCGGACGCCTGATCGCCCTCGGGCTCGGACAGCGGGAACTTCTCCAGCAGCGTCCGGTAGGTCTCCTCGGCCGCCCCCTGCTCGGCGTGCTTCTTCGCGCTGCCGGAGCCGGAGCCGTAGGTGACACCGTCGATCACGACCGTCGAGTGGAAGACGCGCGCGTGCTCGGGGCCCTCGAACGTCGCGATGTAGTCCGGGGAACCCAGACCGCGTTCGGCGGAGGCCTCCTGCAGGGACGTCTTCCAGTCGAGACCGGCGCCGAGACCCGCCGCGACGTCGAGCGTCGAGTCCACGAGCCGGTGCACCAGCTCCCGCGACGTCTCGAGACCGTGCGAGAGGTAGGTGGCGCCGATCAGGGCCTCGACCGTGTCGGACAGGATCGAGTCCTTCTCGAAGCCGCGCGTGCGGATCTCACCCTTGCCGAGCAGCACGTACTTGCCCAGCCCGAGGGTGCGCGCGATCGCGGCGAGCGCGCGCTGCGACACCGTCGCCGCACGCATGCGCGCCAGATCGCCCTCCGACAGGTCGGGGTGCCGCCGGAACAGCGCCTCCGTGACCACCAGCCCCAGCACGGTGTCGCCCAGGAACTCCAGGCGCTCGTTCGTGGGGATGCCACCGGCCTCGTGCGCGAACGACCGGTGGGTCAGTGCCAGCACAAGAAGCTCGGGGTCCAGATGGACCCCGAGCTTCTCGAGCAGCGCGGTAGGTTCCGGCCTCGCCGGCGACGTCCCGCCCTTGGCCACGTCAGCCCGCGTGAACGGTCTTCAGGGCGTCGCGGTACGTGCGGCCCTTGTAGGTGCCACACGTCGGGCACGCCGTGTGCGGCAGCTTGTTGCCCTGGCACTGCGGGCAGGTGGTGAGGGTCGCTGCGGTGGTCTTCCACTGCGAGCGACGCGCACGGGTGTTGCTGCGCGACATCTTGCGCTTCGGAACAGCCACGGCTAGCTCTCTTTCGTCTCGTCCGACACGCTCGTAGATTCGAGCATGCTCTGAAGCGCCGACCAACGAGGGTCGACTACGTCATGGTGATGACCGGGATCGTCTGCCAGGCGTGCTCCGCACTCGGAGCACAGGCCGGGGCAGTCCTCCCGGCACAGCGGTTGAAATGGTAGTGCAGTCACGACCGAATCCCGAAGCGCAGGCTCCAGGTCGGCCATGTCGTCGTCGTCCAGGACGGATTCCTCGTCCTCGACGTCGTCGTCCCCCGCCTTGGCCGACGCAGCGGCCTTCTCGGGGTAGGCGAACAGCTCGGTGATGTCGACCGTGAGCTCACGGCTGATGTCGTCGAGGCAGCGGCTGCACTCGCCCTTTGCCGTGCCGCGGACAGTACCGGAGACCAGCACGCCCTCCATCACGGACTCGAGTCGAAGATCCAGCTCGAGGTCGGAACCTTCCGGGATACCGATCACAGCGGTACCGAGATCCGACGGCGCCTGCACGGTCGCGCTGTGCGTACGCATGGATCCGGCACGCCGAGACAGCTCGTGCGTGTCGAGCACGAGCGGTGAGTTCGGTTCGCGGGAAATAACAGGCTCCATGAAGGCAGTGTCCGAGAGGACGGTGAAGGGGGTCGGACCCGGCGCAATACCTCACGCCACGGGCCAAAAACCAATCCTACGACATGGATCGGGCCGCACGCGCGCCCGCAGGGGGTGACGGCCCTCACGGGCTAGCCCGTGGGCTGCCCCAGCGCCGACCGCAGCGCTGCCGTGACCCCGGGCGGAACCAGGTCGTCGACCGGTCCGCCGTGCCGTGCGATGTCCTTCACCAGGGACGACGCGACGTGCGCGTACCGCTGGTCGCCCGGCAGGAAGATCGTCTCGACGCCCGACAGGTGCCGGTTCATGAGCGCCATCGGCTGTTCCGCGTCGAAGTCTCCACCCCCGCGCAGACCCTTCACGACCGCCACCGCACCGGCCTCCCGGCAGAAGTCCACCAGCAGGCCCGGCACCACGGCGACGCGGACCCGCGACATCGCGGGCTCGGTCTGGGCCAGGGTGTACACCGCCGCGCGCACGAGCTCGGCGCGCGTCTCGAGGTCGAGCAGGCCGGACTTGCCAGGATTCTTGGCGACGCCGACCACCACCTCGTCGAACATCGTGGCGGCGCGACGCACGACGTCGAGGTGGCCGAGAGTGATGGGATCGAAGGACCCGGGGCAGACGACGGTGGTCACGCGCCCACGCTATCCGACGGCTCCGCACTGCCGGAGGGCTCCGCGTAGTACACCGCCGTCTCCCCGTAGTCCTTGCGCGCGAACGCGGCGAGGCCGACCGGCCAGGTCGGCTCGGGGGTGCGGATCGAGCGCTCGACGACCACGACGGCGTCGTCGGCCAGGACATCCGGCGCGGCCAGGTGCGTCAGGACGGCGGCGAGCGTGGTCTCGTCGAGGTCGTAGGGCGGGTCGAGAAAGACGAGGTCCAGCGCCGCCGTCGTGCCGGAGGTCGCGGCAGAGCCTGCACGCGGCCCGGCACCCGCGAGCGCCGCAGCGAACCGTTCGGCGGTCTCGGTAACGACGCGCACGGTGGTCAGCCTGAGCGTGGCGACGTTCTTGCGCGCGACGTCGGCGGCGGGGCGCGCGCTGTCCACGAGGGTCACCTCGGCGGCGCCACGGCTGGCGGCCTCCAGGCCGAGCGCACCGGAGCCGGCGTAGAGGTCGAGCACGCGGGCGCCGTCGAGCACGTCGAGGTGGGTCAGCCGGGAAAAGATCGCCTCACGGACGCGGTCGCTCGTGGGCCGGGTGCCCTTGGGCGGCACCGCGATGGTGCGGCCGCCAAGGGAGCCGGCGACGATCCTGGTCACGCCCGCGAGCCTAACGCGGCCGGCCAGGCCCCGGTTACGAGACCGCCGAGACCTGCCTCCTCGCCGGCTGCAGACTTGGTCATCACCCCGTTCGGTCACTGCAGAGTTGGTTGCGGTTTGAGAGGTGCTGAGCGCTACGAACTCTGCAGTCGGCATGGCGTGCTTCGCTCTGCGTCACGACCAAGGGGTGTCGATGCGGGCGAGGAGCGGGAGGTGGTCGCTGCCCGTCGCCCCCAGGGCGCGCACCTCGGTGACGGTGGCGCCGCGCGCGAGCACGTGATCGATCTGCGCCACCGGGAACGCCTCGGGGTACGTGAACTCGAAGCCGGCCGCCGGAGCCGTGACGAGGTTGGTCAGCGGCGCGACCGCGCCGTCGACGAGGACCGCGTTGAGGTCTCCCGAGACGATGACCGTGTCGCGCTGCTCGGCGTTGACGGCGTCCGCGAGCCGCAGCGCGCTGGCGTTCCGCAGCTCCGTCTCGAACCCGCCGCTACCGAGCCGGACCGAGGGCAGGTGCGCCGCGAACAGCGCGACCACCGCACCCTCGCGCTGGATCACCACCCGCAGGCAGCGGTCCCACGTGGCGTCCACTCCCTCGGGCCGGATGTCCACGGCTGTCGCACCCTTGAGCGGGTACCGGGACCAGATCCCGACGGTGCCCTGCGTCTCGTGGTGCGGCAGCACGTCGCCGAACTCCTGGGTGTACTGGCCGGCCGCCGCATCCGAGACCTCGGTGAGCGTCACGACGTCGGGCTCGGCCGCGAGGAGCACCTCCGCCGTGCCTGCCACGTCGGTGTTGGTGTCGCTGACGTTGTGCTGCACCACGGTCAGGTCGCCCGGTTCCGGCGCGACGGGACGCAGCTGGGGCAGGAACACCCAGATCCAGGCCGCAAGCGGGAGCAGGACGGCAAGGATCGCGAGCGCCGACCGCCGCAGCAGCGCGGCGAGGATCCCGAGCGGTACCGCCAGGCCGAGCCACGGCAGGAACGACTGGACGAGGCTGCCGACGTTACCCCAGCGGTTGGGCACGAGATCGTGGGCCACGAGCAATGCGGCAGCCACCACGGACCCGAGCGCGAGGAGCCTCCCGCGCTGCCAGGCGGTCTTTGCCGGCACGGCGGTGTGGATCGCATGTTTCGCGTCGACCGTCACGGGCCGTGACCCTATCGGCTGTGCCTTTCGGGCGTAAGGCGTAGGTCATCCCTTTCACCCAGCACGGTTTCACCCTCCCGCATCTGGCTCGCCGCGCCCCGCCGGGGGCTCAGGCCCGTTCGAGGAACTCCTCCTGGTCCTCGTCGAGCTGGGCCCGGATCGCCTCCGCGAGCTCCGGGAACTCCGCCAGGTCCGGGGACGCCCGCACGACGTCGACGGCCGCGGTCCGCGCCTCCTCGATGAGGCCGGCGTCCTTGACCACCCGCAGCAGGCGCAGGGAGCTGGTCCGGCCCGACTGCGCCGCGCCGAGCACGTCGCCCTCGCTGCGCAGCTCCAGGTCGAGGTTCGCGAGCTTGAAACCGTCGGTGGTCTCGGTCATCGCCTCCAGGCGGGCGAAGGCCGGCGTGCCGGGCTCGGCGTCGGACACCAGGAGACACAGGCCGGGGTCGGTACCGCGTCCGACCCGCCCGCGCAGCTGGTGCAGCTGGGAGATGCCGAACCGGTCGGCGTCGAAGATCACCATGGCCGTGGCCTCGGGCACGTCGACACCCACCTCGACCACCGTGGTCGAGACCAGGACCGGCGACTCGCCGGCGGCGAACCGGGCCATGGCCTCCTCCTTCTGGTCGGGCGGCAGCTGCCCGTGCAGCACGCCGACGTCGACGCCGGCCAGCTCCGGCCGGGAGCGCAGCTCCTCGGCCACCTCGAGCACGGCACGCAGCGGCGGGCGGTCGGCGGCCGTGCCGGTGCCGGGGTCCGAAGGGTCCAGGAACTCCGGCACGTCGTCGAAGTCCTTGGCCGCCTGCTTGGTGTCCTCGTCCGGGTGGATCCGCGCGCACACGACATAGGCGCGGCGGCCGGCGTCGACCTCCTCACGCACCCGGGCCCAGGTGCGGTCCGTCCAGCGGGTGTTGCCCGCGGGCACGGCGACGGTGGTGATGCCGGCCCGGCCCGCCGGCACCTCGGTGAGGGAGGACGTCTCCAGGTCGCCGAACACCGTCATCGCCACGGTGCGCGGGATGGGCGTGGCCGTCATGACCAGCAGGTGCGGCGACACCCGTCCCTTGGCCCGCAGGGCGTCCCGCTGCTCGACGCCGAAGCGGTGCTGCTCGTCGACCACGACGAGGCCCAGGTCGGCGAACTGGACGTGCTCCGACAGGAGTGCGTGCGTGCCCACCACGATCCCGGCCTCGCCGCTCGCTGCCTGCAGCAGCGCCGCCTTGCGGGCCTTCGCGCCGAGCGAGCCGGTGAGCAGCGCCACCCGGGTGCTCGCCCCGGTGCGCTCCGCCCCGAAGAGCGTGCCGCCCTCGGCCAGCGGACCCAGCAGGGCACGCAGCGTCCTGGCGTGCTGCGCGGCGAGCACCTCGGTGGGCGCGAGCAGTGCGGCCTGGCCGCCGGCGTCGACCACCTGCAGCATGGCGCGCAGGGCGACGACCGTCTTGCCGCTGCCGACCTCGCCCTGCAGCAGCCGGTGCATCGGGCGAGGGCTGGCGAGCTCCGCCGCGATCTCGTCACCGACGGTGCGCTGCCCGTCGGTGAGCACGAACGGGAGCGAGGCGTCGAAGTCCCCGAGGAGGCTCGGCTGGTCCGCGGGCAGCGGCGAGCGGGCGGTGGCGTCCTCCGCGGCGGTGCGGGCCCGGCGCTGCGCGAGCGCCGCCTGGAGCACGAACGCCTCCTCGAACCGCATCCGGTGCTGCGCCCGGTAGGCCTCCTGCAGGGTCGCCGGCCGGTGCAGGCTGCGCAGCGCGGCGGCCCGACCGGGCATCCCCTGGCGTTCCCGCACCTCGTCGGGCACCGGGTCCGGCACGTCGTCGTCGGTCAGCGTGTCGAGGACCACGCGCAACGCACCCTGGATCTTCCAGCTCGGGATGCCTGCCGCCGCCGGGTAGATCGGGATCGGCTTGGTCGCGTGCTCCAGGAGCGCCTCGTCACTGTCGAGGTCGGACTCCTCCCCCATGAGCGTGAAGTCCGGGTGGGTGAGCTGCCGGGCCCCCCGGTACAGGCCGACCGTTCCCGTGAACAGGCCCTTCGCGCCCGGGACCAGCCGCTTCTCGTGGTTGTAGAGCGAGCCGCGGTGCTTGCCGAAGAAGGTGAGGGACAGGCGGCTGTTGCCGTCCGTCACCACCACCTCCATGAGCGCGCCCCTGCGGTTGCGCATCGGCCGGACGGTCGCCTGCTCCACCCGGGCCAGGATCGTCACGTGCTCGCCCACCTCGAGCGCCGCGATGTCCGAGAGCGCGCCAGGATCGGCGTACCGGCGCGGGTAGTGGCCCAGCAGGTCACCCACCGTCCGCAGCCCGAGCTTGCCCAGGGCCGTCGCGGTCCGCTTGTCGAAGGCGCGCTCCAGCCGCTCGTCCGCCCGCTCGGTCATGCGTCCTCCTCCGTGCCCAGGTGCACCCCGTCGCCAGGCCGGCCCGTCGCCAGGACGACGAGCTCCGCCTCCGGCGCCCGCTCCGCGAGCACGGCGGCGAGCTCGTCGGCGAGCCCGTCCGGGACGTCCGCGTCGAGCAGTGCCGTCGCCAGCATCGTCGCCGGACCCGCCGTGTCCCGCAGGGCGTCGGTCGCGGCGGCTCCGCGCGCCACCACGACGGTCAGCGCGGCGAGCGCCTCGTCCACGATCGCGCGCGCGTCGACGTCGTGCGCGGCGGACCCGTCCGGCGGGCCGACCGGCAGCAGCGTCCCCAGGGCGGCCAGGGCCACGACGGCGTGGAGGTCCGTGGGCGTCGGCACCACGACGATCTCGTCGACGTCGAGCTGCGCCGTGTCACCCGCTCCCGGGTCACTCGCTCCCACGTCGGACGCCCCCACGTCGGACGCCCCCACGTCGGAAGCCCCCACGTCGGAAGCCCCGAGGAGCAGCACCCGCCGGGCACCGGTCGATGCGGCGGCACGCCCGACGTCGTCGGCCGTCAGCGGCTCGACGACGGTGCTACCGAGCCCGCCCGTGAGCAGCACGACCGCACCCGCGTGCGCGAGCTCCGCGGCCAGCCCGGGGGCGGAGGTCGCGGCGACCACGCCCCACTCGTGCTGGGGCACGGCTTCGAGATGGCGCACGTGCACCTGCGCCAGTGCGCCCGCCCGTGCCGCCTCCGCCGCGATCGTGAGCGCGCGGTCGAGGTGGTCGGTGTGGACGTGGGCCTGCCAGACGGCGGTCCCGGTGCCGGCGTCCCCGCCGACCACGACCACCGAGTCACCGATCTCGCCGAGCGAGGCACGGAGGCCAGCCGCCACGGTCTCGTACCCGGCCGAGGCCGGTGCGGTGAGCACGAACATCAGCTCCAGGCCGCCCGCGCCGGCCTCGACACCGTGCGGCCCGGTATCGGTCGGGGCAGTCGCGGCGGTCGCGGCGCTCACGTCGGTCACCGGCTGCCGGGCGCCGGCCTCGGTGCTGGCCTCGGTGCCGGTGCCGACCTCGGCGAGCAGGTGATCCAGGTTCACGGCCTCCATGCTGCCGTCCGCCACTGACACTCCGCCCGCGGCCGCGACGGCGAGGGCGTCGAGCACGAGGACCAGCCCCAGCGCCCCGGCGTCGAGTACCCCGGCCGCGCGCAGGGCGTCGAGCTCGTCGCGGCTCGCGCGGGCCGCGGTGTGTGCGGCGGCCGCGGCGGCGGTCACGATCGGCAGCGGCCCGGCGTCTGCCGCCGCACCCGGCGCGGCGCCCTCCAGCGAGCTCTCGAGGGCCCGCGCCGCCTCCGCCGCGGCGTCGGCCGCCGTGAGGATGGTGCCCGCGGCAGGCCGCGCCACCGCGGATCTGGCCGACGTCGCCGCCGACGTGAGGGCTTCCGCCGTGCCCGCGCCCCGGCGCACCGCGACCGCCAGGCCCCGGAGCCACTCGCTGAGGATCACGCCGGAGTTGCCACGTGCGCCCAGGAGGGCCGCCCGGGCGAGCGTCGCCAGCAGCTGCGTCCCCGTCGTCCCGGTGGGGGCGCCGGCGACCGCCCGGTCGCCCTCGCGGAACGTCAGATACAGGTTGGTGCCGGTGTCGGCGTCGGCCACGGGGAAGACGTTGATCCGGTCGATCGCGTCCCGCTCCCGGCGCAGGGCGGCCGTCGCCCCACGCGTCCAGGCGCGCACGAGGCTCGGGTCCTCGAGACGGACTCCGGCCGGGAACGGCTCCGGCTCGGGTCCGGCCGGCCTGCTGCCGCTGTCGACGTCGGTCACGCTCTGCCCTCCTGCACATGGCTGCACAACTGACCAGGCACCCGCCCGGACGGCTCCACCGTACCGAGCGTCCGGGCCGGTCGCGTGCGGCCGCCCACCGGCCTGACCAGGCGGCACAGCCAGGCCGACGGCGGTGTGACGCACCACCTGGCGGCTACGGTTTGAGGGCCCGGCCTGGGATCGGGTACTCTGTGGAAGTTGCCTGGCCCGCTAAGAAGCGTTGCTTGCTCTGAAGCGTCCAGGCTCCCCCTTTTTTGACCATCCATCACGTCGTGCTGTCGTTTCTGCACAGGCGTGCACGACATTCAGGAGACACCGTGGCTGCCAACTGCGACGTCTGCGGCAAGGGCCCGGGCTTCGGGCACTCAGTTTCGCACTCTCACATCCGCACCAAGCGCCGCTGGAACCCGAACATCCAGCGCGTCCGTGCGATCGTGGGCGGGACTCCCAAGCGCGTCAACGTGTGCACCTCCTGCCTCAAGGCCGGCAAGGTCACGCGCAAGGTCTCGGCCTGACGCTGCCGCAGCCGGGTCGCTGACGCGATCCGTAAATGCTTGATGAAGACGCCTGCCGGGTTTGTCCCGGTGGGCGTCTTCGGCGTTCCTGAACATTCATCCAGGACCAAAGAAGTAGTTGCGCCCCACACTCGGTGGTGAAAAGGTGAAGTCATGATGGCACCGGAAGACGTGACCATCCGCCCAGCAACGACGACCGACGCCGAAGCCATAGCTCGTGTCGACATCGCCTCCTGGCGTGGTGCTTACTCTGAGATCCTGCCCGACTCCTACCTGGACTCGCTCGAGGTCGCCGACCGGGCGGGACACTGGTCTGCCGCCCTGACCGCCCGAGGCAGCAGCATGCTCGTCGCCGAGGACACCGGGGAGATCATCGGGTTCACCAGCGTGGGCCCGTCCCGCGACGAGGACGCCGAACCCGACGACCTCGAGATCTATGCCATCTACCTGCATCCGCGGGCCTGGGGCACCGGCGTGGCGCGCGATCTGATGCGGACGGCGCTCGACGGCCTGGAGCCGGGCGCCGTCGTCAGCCTCTGGATCTTCGAGGGCAACGAGCGCGCGCAGCACTTCTACCGGCGGCACGGGTTCCAGCACGACGGCACCGAGCGCATCGACGACTTCGGCGGCCAGCCGCTCAAGCAGCTCCGCTTCCGCAAGCGCTGACCTGCCAGCCCCCCTCCACAGCCCGATGAGTTCGGTCGGATGGGATGAGATCGGTCGTTCAACTGACCGATCTCATCCCATCGGACCGAAGTCACTGGGTTCGGTCACCTGATCACGCGCTGAAGTGGTCCCAGCCAGGCTGGTCAGCGGGCAGGGCGCCACCGATCGTGACGGCCGGCCCGGCCGCGCCCACCCCGGCCTCGCCCGCCGCATGCACCCGGCCGACGGCGGACCAGCCCACCGGCAGCTGAGCTCCCGCCGGGAACGTCGCAAGCAGCCCGTGGTCCTCTCCCCCGGCCCAGACCCACCGCCCGACCAGCCCGTCGATGTCGGCGTTCCCCGGGCCCCAGCCGGGATCGCCCAGCCCGGTCGCCGCGGCCACGGCACGCGCCGCCGAGCGCAGCGCGTCCCGGTCGGCGGCGAACGCTCCGGCGTCGAGGTCCAGCCGAACGCCGCTCGCGCGGGCGATCCGGCCGGCATCGCGCAGCAGGCCGTCGGACAGGTCGAGCATCGAGGTGGCTCCCGCCCGCGCTGCCGTGATGCCCGCGGCGAGCGGTGGTTCGGGTCGCAGGTATGCGGCGACGAGCCGCTCCCAGGCATCCTCGAGCAGCACCCCGTCGCCGACCTCCAGCGGGGCGGCGGACAGCGGCGTGCGGACCAGCCCCGCCTCCAGGAGCGCCAGCCCGGCCGCCGACCGCCCCCGCACCCCGGCGTGCGCGACGACGTCGCCCGGCCGAGCGCCCGACCGCAGCACCGGCGGGCGTCCCTCCAGGTCGCCGTGCACGGTGATGCTCACGACCAGGCACGGACCGCCGGACAGGTCACCACCCACGGCGCCCGCACCGACCGGTGCGCAGGCGTCGGCCAGGCCCGTGGCCAGGCCGGTCACCCAGTCCAGCTCGGTGTCGCCCGGCACCACGAGGGAGGTCACGAGCGCGGTGGGGCGGGCCCCCATGGCGGCGATGTCGGCGAGGTTCTGCGCGGCGGCACGCCGTCCGACGTCGTAGCCCGTGGACCAGCGGGTGCGGAAGTGGCGGTCCTCGACGAGCACGTCGGTCGACACCACGAACCGGCCGTCGGGCGCCGCGAGCACCGCGGCGTCGTCGCCGGGGCCGAGCAGCGTGGCGTTCCCCCGGGGCAGCAGGGGCACTATGCGTTCGAGGATCTGCTCCTCGGAGAGGTCGCGGACGCGGGTCACTGGTAGACCCTAAGGGCCAGGCGCGGCCGGGCGGCGCAGGACGGCCACCGCGCGAGCCGCACACCGGCCGCGAACGGGCACCGGGGACGGCCACCACCCCGGGACAGGTAACGTATCTCCGTGCTTCCCGCCCGTTTCCTCACCGCTCTGACCGCCGCCGCCCTCACCGTCGTGGCACTGGCCGGCTGTGCGCGGACGATCGGGGTGGAGGTGGCCCCGGAGGCCGCCGACCCGCTGTGCGCCGAGGTGATGCTGGCCGTGCCGGACGAGCTCGGCGGCGACCTGCCGAAGGTGCCGACCGACGCGCAGGCGACGGCGGCGTGGGGCGAGCCGGGCGCCGCGGTCACCATGCGGTGCGGCGTGATACAGGACGGGCCCTCGGCCGACTGCCAGCACGTCGACTCGGGGGACGGGACCGCCGTCGACTGGATCGTCACCACCGACGACGCGGGTACCTGGTCGTTCGTCACCTACGGCCGCGAGCCCGCGGTCGAGGTGATCGTGCCGCCGGCCGTCACCGAGGACCACTCGACGTCGTTCATCGCCGACCTCGCCGGCGCCGTGACACAGGTACCTGCCACGAAGGAGTGTCAGTGAGCCCGGCCAGCCCAGCGCCAGCCCCCGCCCCGCCCGTGCAGTCCCGGCGCGAACGTCTGCGCGACGAGCTGCGGCGGGAGGTGCTCGACGCCGCGCGCCACCAGCTCGCCGGGCAGCACGGCCTGAGCAAGCTCACGATGGCCGCCGTCGCGAAGGAGGTCGGCGTCACCCCGCCCGCGCTCTACCGGCACTTCGAGAACCGGCAGGACGTCATCGCGCAGCTCTGCGTGCTCATCGTCGAGGAGGTGCTGGAGGAGCTCGCCGCCGCCGTCGCACGGCAGGATCCGGGCGACATCGCCGCGGCGCTCGTGGCGTCGACCCGGGCCTCGCTCGACTGGGCGGTGCGCAACCCGGCGGAGTTCGACCTCGTCATCGGCTCCGGGATCCGCGCGGAGCTCGCCGACAGCCACGCCCTCCAGCGCCGCATGGCCGAGATGGTCGGCGGGCACTACGTGCCCCTCTTCCGCGAGCTGGCGGCGTCGGGCGTCCCGCGCCCGGCCGACGACGAGATCGGTCCCGAGCTGGCCGAACAGGTCCGCCGGTACCGGGACGCGGTGGGTGGATCCGATCTGCCGCTCGGCGTCGCGCACCTCATGGTGACCAGCTGGCGGCAGGTCTACGGCCTGCAGTGCATGGCGGTCTACGGGCACCAGGAGTTCGCGTTCGGCGACCATGTGGCGCTCCACGAGGACCTCGTCTCCGCGCTGCTGGTCCAGATGGGCCTGGAGCCGCGCCCGACCGTGCGCTGACCCGAACCGGCGCTGAGCCGACCAGACCCGGGCCCGGCGGACGGTCAACGCACCATCGAGTCCCGGCTGGCCTCCAGGGTGTGCAGCGTGTCGGCGTTCGTGATCAGCTGGACGGTCCCGTGGTAGGAGATGGTCGGGTCCTTCATCGCCGCGGCCAGCAGCGCCGCGAGCGCCGCGAGGTGCCGGGCGTCGTGCGCGCAGATGCGGTGCACGTGCTGCGTGGCAGTGACCATCTGCAGGGCGAACACCGGGTACTTCCACAGCGGCTTCCAGAACTGGGTGCGCTGCCAGGCGCGCGCCGCCGGCCAGGCGAGCCCGGCGCAGGCCATGGCGACCGCGGCCTCCCACGGGACGGCGTCGGCCCCCACCATGCGGAGCAGCAGCACGACCACTGCGACGATGCAGAAGGGGAAGGCCACCTGGTTCGCCCAGGCGCCGACGGGCTGGGGTTTCGCGACGCCCACCACCTCGACCCGCATGACGTTGCTCAGGGCGAAGGTGGTGAGCCCGATGGTGAGGGTCCCGTTCGCGACCCGCACGTCACGCGTGGCGTACCTGTAGCGGGGTCCGCCCCACATCCTGCCTCCTCAGACGCCATTTCCGGCCGGGTCGGCCGGGGTGCCGACCGGTGCCGACGACCGGTGCCGAGAGGCAGGGTACAGGCGATCAGCGCAGGCCGGTGGGCCGCTCCAGAGCGAGCTGGATGAGCTCGTCGATCAGCTCCGGGTAGGTCAGTCCGGAGGCGTCCCACATGCGCGGATACATCGAGAACGGGGTGAAGCCCGGCATGGTGTTGATCTCGTTGACCACCACCTGGTCCTCGGACGTCACGAACACGTCGACCCGGGCCAGACCCTCGGCGTCGACCGCCTCGAACGTCCGCACGGCGATCTCCTGGATCTCCTTGATGACGTGGTCGGGCAGGTCGGCCGGGCAGGAGAGCTCGACCGCCGCCTCGTCGAAGTACTTGGCCTCGTAGTCGTAGAAGCCGTTCTTGGTCTCGTCGGTGACCAGGATCTCGCCGGGCAGGGAGGCGCGCGGGCGCTCCCCGCCGCGGCCGCCGAGCACGGCGCACTCGATCTCCCGGCCGACGATGCCCGCCTCGACGATCACCTTGGGGTCGTGCGAGCGGGCTTCCTCGACGGCGGCCTCCAGGTCGTCCAGCGAGTCGACCCGGGACACGCCGAGCGACGACCCGGCGCGGGCCGGCTTGACGAACAGCGGCAGCCCCAGGGGCTCGATGGTCTGCAGCACGACGTCGCGCCGGTTCGCCCAGTCGCCGGGCTTGATCACGGCGTACGGGCCGATGGGCAGGCCCTGGCCGGCGAACACCATCTTCATGAAGTGCTTGTCCATGCCGACGGCGGACGCGAGGACGCCGGAGCCGACGTAGCGCGCGTCGGCGAGCTCGAGCAGGCCCTGGACGGTCCCGTCCTCGCCGTACGGGCCGTGCAGGAGCGGGAACACCACGTCGACGTCGGCGAGGGCCGACGGGACCTGGCCCGGCTCGAGCACCCGCAGCGCGGCGTCGCCGACGGTCAGCGGCAGCACCACCTCGGCGGAGGACGCCGGGACCTCCGGCGCCCTGCCGTCGGTGATGGCCCAGCGCTCGGGCTCGTCGGCGGCGATGACCCACTGCCCGTTCGGGGTGATGCCGACGGGCACCACCTCGTACTTCGAGCGGTCGATGGCGCCCATCACGCCGCCGGCGGTGGCGACGGAGATCCCGTGCTCGCCGGAGCGTCCACCGAAGAGGATCACGACGCGAGTCTTGCGGGCAGCGTCCGGCGTCGGCACGGGGCTCGTGGAGTCCCCGGCGGAGGCTGGTTCAGGTGTGTGGTGCGACATCGCGCCCGACCCTACCGGACCTGCCGTACGAGACCCGTGCGCAAACGGCCCTATGGCGCCGCCTTGAGGTCCTTGCGCAGGATCTTGCCGGACGCCGACTTGGGCACCACCTCGATGAACTCCACGGCGCGGACCTTCTTGTACGGCGCGACCTGCTCGGCGACGTACGCGATGACGTCGCCCTCGGTCAGTGACTCCCCCTGCGCGGTCACGACGAACGCCTTCGGGATCTCGCCGGCCTCGCCGTCGGGCAGGCCGATCACTGCGGCGTCCGCGATCTTGGGGTGGGACAGCAGGAGCGCCTCCAGCTCGGCGGGCGGCACCTGGTAGCCCTTGTACTTGATGAGCTCCTTGAGCCGGTCCACCACCCGGAACACGCCGTCGGCGTCGACGGTGACGATGTCGCCCGTGCATGAACCCGTCGGGCTCCAGCGTGTCCGCCGTCGCCTCGGGGTTGCCGAGGTAGCCGACCATCACGTTCGGCCCGCGGCACAGGAGCTCGCCGGGGGCCGAGACGCCCTCGGCGGGCTGCTCGATCTCCGTGCCCGTCGCCGGGTCGACGATCTTGGCCTCCATGCCGGCGACGAGCAGGCCGACGGTCCCGGGCGAGATGTCCGCGCGGTCGAACGGGATGCAGTGCGAGACCGGCGACATCTCGGTCATGCCGTATCCCTGCAGCACCCGGACGCGGTCGCCGAGCCGGTCGAGCACGGCCTGGGCGAGCTTCTCGTCCAGCGGCGCGGCGCCCGACAGCACGGCCCGCACGCTCGAGATGTCGTGGGCGTCCACGAGCGGGTGCTTCGCCAGGGCCAGCGCGATGGGCGGCGCCACGAACAGGAACGTCGCCCGGTGGTCCTGGATCACCCCGAGGTACTGCGCCAGGTCGAACCGGGGCAGCGTCACGAGCCGCGCCCGGGTGCGCAGCGCCAGGTTGAGCAGCACGGTCATGCCGTAGATGTGGAAGAACGGCAGCACGCACGGCACGACGTCGTCCGACCTCACGCCGATCGCGAGGGACTGCGCCACGTTCGCCACGAGGTTGGTGTGCGTCAGCATGACGCCCTTGGGGCGGCCGGTCGTGCCGGACGAGTAGGGCAGCACCGCGAGGTGGGTCGCGGGGTCGAACGAGACGTCGGGAGCCGGGTGCGGGTCGGCCAGCAGGTCGGCCAGGGTCGCGTAGCCCTCGACGCCGCCGTCGAGCACGACGAGCTGCTCGTCGGTGAGGCCGGCGCCCCGTGCCCCGGCCTGGCCGGCCGCGAGCAGCGGTGACACGGTGATCATCAGCCGGGCGCCCGAGTCGGCGAGCTGCTTGGTGATGTCGGGACCGGTGGCCAGGGCGTTGACGGTGGTGACGGTGACCCCGGCCCGCAGCAGACCGTGGAACACGGTGACGTAGGCGGGGACGTTGGGGGCGTGCAGGGCGACCACGTCGCCCACGCCGAACCCCCGCGCCGCCATGGCGCCCGCAACCGCGTCGATCTGCGCGAGGAGGGAGCGGAACGTCGTCCCCGCCCCGCTGACGCCGTCGACCACCGCCACGCGGTCCAGCTCGTCGGCGGCGATATCGGCGAACAGGTACTCGTAGACGCTGACCGGCGGGATCTCCACGTCGGGCAGCGGGCTCCGGACAACCATCATCGGTCTCCTTCACTTCGGTCGCCGGACCACCGTCGGCCCGGCACGGGCGTCGGTCCCCCATTGGACCGGCGCAAGAGCATTGTGCAGGTAGACCGCTCCGTCACGCGCGGAACGCGGCGAGCAGGACCGGGATCAGCCGGCTCCACGACGGCGCCGCCGCGTAGCCGGTCAGCCGCCGGCCCGTCTCCGTCCCGCTCCGGGAGCCGCTGAACCACGGCGGCTTCGGGAAGAGGGAGAGCTCGCCGTGCAGCACGCTGCGGGGGAACGGGCGGAACGGCCCCGTCACGACGCTGCGCTCGGGCTCGGCCAGCAGGTGCCCGTTGTGCACGACGTCGATCCCGGAGCCGACGTCGGCCAGCGTGTGCCCGGGGAACGCGCCCCAGGTGGCTCCGGGCAGGAGGAAGCCGACACCCGTCCAGGCGTTGATCGCGATGTTGCCGTAGCGCAGGTCGGCGATCGCGGCGTCGAACGCCGCACCCAGCGCCGCACGGTCCTGGGGCCGCACGACCACGTTGGCGCCCAACGTCCCGGCCAGGGAGTCGTTGGCGAAGCCGACGGCGTTCCGCAGGAAGTCCGCGCCCTCGCCCGGCAGCCCTGTCCAGGCCAGCACCGGCGCGAAGTACTCGTCGGCGCACGCCGGGTCGCCCGGTGCCACCTCCATCAGGAGGCGTCCGCTGACGTGCTCGGCGTCCGGGTGTGCCCGCTCGGCGCGCGCGACCTTCGCGTCCGTGCCCGGGTACCACGGCGTCCGGCCCGGCATCGTCGCCAGGGCGCGGCGCAGCTCGGCGAGGAACGCGTCCTTCTGGTCCCAGTCCGCCGACAGCACGACGACCTGGCCCGCCACGCAGTTGTGGCCGGCGTTGTGCAGGCGCATGGAGACGAGGTGCTCGGCCTGGAAGCGCAGGTCGGCGGGGCTCCACCGGCCCGGCACCACGATGATGGGCGCGACGCCGCCCAGCTCGCTCGTGATGGGCACCCGCAGCCGGGGCTCGTTCGCCGTCCTGCGCCGCTCGGCGTCCTCGCCGGTGCCCCACACGATGGCGTCGTGCGTGCCGGCGGACCCGGTGATGTGCACCTTGTCGATGCCGGCGTGCTGCGTGAGGTAGGCACCGACGGCGCCGTCGCCGTTGACCACGCGGACGACGCCCGCCTCGATCAGCGGCGCCAGCGCCCTGCGGTACACCCCGAGCAGCGCACCGAACGTGGGGTTGAGCTTCACGAGCGAGGCGCGATTGTGCGCGGCGAGCTCGTAGAAGGCGTCCAGCGGCGCGATGGACGAGATGTTGCCGGCACCCAGCACCAGGCCGACACCCCCGTACTCGCCGACCTGACCCGCCCGCAGGCCGGCGCCGTCGCGCACCTGCCGCTCGGTCACGCCCGGCGGCATCCAGACCTCGGCCGTGAACCCGTTGAACAGCACCCACTCCTTCGCGGTGCGGGGCAGCACGCGTACCGCCACGCGTCCGCCGGGCGCGGTACCGACGGCGAGCCCGTCGAGGGGCGAGCCGCCGGCCGCGAGCGCCTCGTACGACCGGGCGTAGGTGGCGGCGCTCTCCAGCGCGCCGTACGGGCCGGTCATCCATTCCTCGCCGGCGTACGGGGCGGACGGCGCGACGTGCTTGGCCGCTGCGGCGGTCGTGGCCCATTCCTCGGCCACCTCGGCGATCGACGTGTGCACCCGCCGGAACAGTGCTCCCCGGTCCGCGACGGGCAGCTGGGCCCAGCGCTCCGCACCGACCTTGAGCTCGTCGATCGCCCGGTCGAGCTCGCGCTCCGTCGTGGCTCGCGTGTCCGTCACGCTCATCAGCTGTCTCCTTCGACCGCTCGGCATCCGACCGTCCCCGGGGCCATCACTGACCCGGGCTCCAATAGCCTGGGCCCCATAGCCTAGGGCTCCGTACCCGCCAGACGCGAGACCCAGTACCGGTTTACATTTTGGCCTTCAGTGCACAACGCGGCGCCTCCGCCGTTAGGCTGCCTGGCATGTCGGACATCGTTGGAGACGGGCGCCATGACCTCCGCGATGCCCTCGAACGCCTGAGCGCGCAGGTGGCGGACGGCATCCTGCACGCGGAGCCGACCTCCCAGGAGACCCGGTTGCCCGCCGCCGTCGTCCAGCCGCTCGTGCGGGCGAACGTGGCGGAGATCCTTGCCGCGCTGGCTGGTGAGACGTCGTCTCTCGCGCCCGCCCGGGAGACCGGCCGGGTCACCGCCGCCGAGGGGATGCCGCTGGACCTGCTCCAGCACGCCTACCGCCTGGCCGGGCTGCGCATCTGGGAGGAGCTCGCGCGGCGGCTGCGGTCCCAGAGCGACACCGCTGCCCTGCTCCGGGCCTCGTCCCGGGTCTGGTTCGCCATCGACCGCTCCTCGAACGTCGCCGTGCGGGCGCACCTGGAGACCGCCGCCGGCCTGGGCGAGAACATGGCCCGTACCGAGCTCCTGCGCGGAGTCCTCACCGGGGCGGTGCACGATCTGGAGACCGCACGGCGCGCGCTCGGCCTGCCCGCCGACATGATGCTGATGGTGGCCGTCACGGCGGCCGGAACGCCATCGGTCCCGGCGCCCGGTGCAGCACCCGCCTCGGAGGGCATCGGCGTGGAACCCACCCGGGTGACCACGCGCCGGCTCACGCACGAGGGCGCCCGGCTCACACTGGTGGCCGCCCCGACCTCCGAGGAGGCCCACGACGCCGTGGCCCGCCTCGCCGTGAACGCCCGGACCGGTGCGAGCCGGCCCTTCACCAACCTGGCCCACGCACCGGCCGCCCTGGCTCAGGCCCGCACGGCGGTGCGCTCCCTGCCGCCGGGGCAGTTCGGGCTCGCCCGCTACGGCGACCGTCCGCTGGACGCCCTGCTGGTGGCCGACGGCGAGCGGGCCGCCGAGCTCGCCACCGCCGTGCTCAGCGGCCTGCGGGACCGCGACCCCCGGGACGAGGAGCTGCTGCTCGCCACCATCGAGGCCTGGTTCGAGCACGGCGGGTCGGGTACCAAGGCGGCCGCGGCGCTGCACTGCCACCGGAACACGGTGCTCAACCGGCTGGCGCGCGTCGCCGACCTGACGGGCCGGGACATCAACGACCCGCGCGCCGCCGCCGAGCTGTACGCGGCGGTGCGGGCGCTCCGCCTCCAACGCGACCCGGCCTAACCCGGTCGCCGGGGCTCCTGACCCTGGTTCAGCAGGCTGGAGAGAGCCGTTATCCCGGTCTTTGTGGTCGCTCGGAGCCTGTTGAACCCGAATCAGCCCGGCGGTGCAGCACAACGTCCAGGCCTGGGGCTAGCCTCGTCGGGTGACCTCCCTCCTGTCCGACGAGCTGCTCGCCACCTTCCGTGACCGGGCCGCCGACTACGACCGCGACAACGCCTTCTTCGCCGAGGACCTGGCCGATCTCCACGCCGCGGGCTACCTCGGTGCGATGGTGCCCGCCGGCCTGGGCGGCGGCGGTCTCTCGCTGCGCGAGACGGCGCGCGAGCAGGCCCGGCTGTCCGCCCACGCGCCGGCGACGGCCCTGGCCGTGAACATGCACCATGTGTGGGTGGGCGTGGGCCGCTACCTGCACGAACGCGGCGACTCCTCGCTGGACTGGCTGCTCGCCGAGGCGGCGTCGGGCGAGGTGTTCGGGTTCGGCTACTCCGAGCCGGGCAACGACCTGGTCCTGCTGGGCTCACGCACCGAGGCACGGCCCGACGGTTCCGGCGGGTACACGTTCCACGGCACCAAGATCTTCACGTCCAACTCCCCCGCCTGGACCCGGCTGGGCGTGCTCGGCCTCGACTCGTCGAACGGCGAGCGCCATGGGGCCGAGCCGCGGCTCGTGCACGGGTTCGTCACGCGTGCCGGCGGCGGTTTCGAGATCCTCGACGACTGGGACACGATCGGCATGCGCGCCTCCCAGTCGCGCACCACGATGCTCGACGGCGCCCACGCGCCCGCCGACCGGGTGCTGCGCCTGTTGCCCCCCGGCCCGTCGCTCGACCCGTACGTCCTGGGCATCTTCACGTCGTTCGAGGTGCTGCTCGCCGCCGTGTACGCGGGGATCGCGGACCGGGCGCTGGAGCTCGCCGTCGAGGCCGTGGGGCGGCGCACGTCGATGAAGACCGGCAAGCCGTACTCCCAGGACCCCGACGTGCGCCGCCGCGTCGCCGACATGGCGCTCACGCAGGACAGCGTGTGGCTCCAGATCGACGGGATCACCCGCGAGCTCGAGGCCTCGGCGTCGGACGGCACGCTCGACCGGGGCGCCGGCTGGTTCCGGGCCACCGCGGGCCTGAAGGTGCGGGTCACCGAGGCTGCCCGGGACGTCGTGGACCAGGCGGTCCGGGTGTCCGGCGGGTCGACCTACTTCAACACGTCCGAGCTGGGTCGCCTCTACCGGGACGTGCTCGCGGGGATCTTCCACCCGTCGAGTGACGACTCCGCCCACGCGACGGTCGCCCAGTCCCTGCTGGGCCCGCTGGACTAGCCGGGGGGCACGCCGGACGGTCGGTAGAACGTCAGATGATCGGCAGCCCGGGGTGCCGATCACCTGACGTTCTACCGACCACCCGGGCGATCTACCGGCCGGCCACCCGAACCGGGGTCAGGTCCGGAGCGCCTGGTCCAGGTCCCGCCAGAGGTCCTCGATGTGCTCGATGCCGACCGACAGGCGCAGCAGGTCCTCCGGCACCGTCACGGCCTCGGTGCCCCAGCGACGGCGGCGCTCCAGCATGGACTCCACGCCGCCCAGGGACGTGGCGGGGAGCCACAGCCGCACGGCGTCCACGACGGCGTCGGCCCGCTCCACCGCACCCAGCCCGGCCCGCTCCCTGGGCCGGACGCCGATGATCGCGCCGAACCCGTTCATCTGCGCCCTGGCCCGCTGGTGACCGGGGTCGTCCGGCAGCGACGGATGCCGCACCTCGGCGACCTCCGGGTGGTCCGCGAGCCGTCGGGCGAGCTCGGCGGCGTTCGACTGCGCGCGCTCGAAGCGCAACGCCAGCGTGCGCAGGCCGCGCAGGGCGAGCCACACCTCGAACGGCCCGGGGATGGCACCGTGCAGCGTGCGGTGCTCGCGCAGGGTGGCGGCGAGCCCGGCGTCGCGGGTCACGAGGGCGCCGAGCACGACGTCGGAGTGACCCGCCAGGTACTTGGTGACGGAGTGCAGCACGATATCGGCGCCGTGCACGAGCGGCCGCTGGCCCAGCGGCGTCGCGAACGTGTTGTCGACGACCGAGCGCACCCCGCTCGCGCGCGCCGCGCCGAGCACGGCGGGCAGGTCCGCGACCTCGAGCATCGGGTTGGTGGGCGACTCCACCAGCAGCAGGTCCGCGCCGTCGAGAGCCGCCACCACGGCAGCCGTGTCGGTGATGTCGACGTGGCGCAGCGTCACGCCGTGCCGATCCCTGACCTGGTCGGCGAGCACCATGCCCGCCTGGTAGGCGTGGCGCGGCAGCACGATGGTGCCGCCGTCGGGCACCAGGGCGAAGACGGCGGCGATCGCCGCCATGCCGGAGCTGAAGACGATGCCCTCGCCCGCACCGGCGTCGCCGTCCGTCCCGTCGCCGCTCTCCAGGGCGACCAGCGCCTGCTCGAACGGGTGCCAGGCATCGTTGTCGCCGCGCGCGTACGACAGCTCGCCGGGCGTGACCACGCCACGCGACACGTACGTCGAGTTGAGCGGGAGGGACGGGTTGATGTGCCCGCCCTGGACGCGTTCGGGGCGCCCGGCGGAGACGACGATCGTGGCGGGCGAGAGCTCGGAGTGCTCAGGGGTAGTGCTCATGACGGCGAGAATACGGCGGACCGCGCCCGTGGCGACCGGCCCGTCCGCCACCGGACGGCACGTACCGGACTCCGCGGTCACCCGGCACAGCGACCCCAACACACGGCATCGCATCATCGGCGTGTCACGTGCGGTCCGTTGGGGTCGCACCTGGCGCGGTGGCCGTCAGAGGTCCGCGCGAGCGGACTGCACGTCCGACAGCGCCGCTCGCTGCCGCCGGATCACCAGCGACATGAGCGCTGCCCCCGCGCACAGGGCTCCGGCGCCGTACCAGACGGCGTCGTACGAGCCGGTCACGTCACGCACCAGGCCGCCCGCGAACGCCACGACCCCGGCCCCGATCTGGTGCGCGGCGAGCACCCAGCCGAACACGATGGGTGCGTCGTCGCCGTAGAACTCGCGGCACAGGGCGAGCGTGGGCGGCACGGTCGCCACCCAGTCCAGCCCGTAGAACACGATGAAGAACACCATCGGCAGCTCGACCTGCGGAGCCATGAGCGACGGCAGGAACAGCAGGGCGACACCCCGGAGCGTGTAGTAGACCCCCAGCAGCACCCGGGGCGAGAAGCGGTCGGTGAGCCAGCCGGATCCGATGGTGCCGATCACGTCGACGACACCGATCACCGCGAGCAGGCCGGCGGCGACCGTGATCGGCATGCCGTGGTCGTGGGCGCCCGGTACGAAGTGCGTCCGGACCAGCCCGTTCGTCGTCGCGCCGCAGATGGCGAACGCGCCGGCCAGCAGCCAGAAGGGGCCGGTGCGGGCGGCGTCGAACAGCGCGGTGACCGTACGCTTCGCCACGCCGCGCACGGGCGCCGGCTTCGGGGCGTACTCGCCGCCGTACGGCGCCAGCCCCATATCGGCCGGGTGGTCGCGCAGCAGGAGGACGACGAGCGGGACCGCCGCGAGCGCGGCGATCGCCACCGTGGCCGACGCCGGACGCCACCCCTGGTTCTCGACGATCCACGCCAGCAGCGGCAGGAACACGAGCTGGCCCGACGCCGTGGCCGCCGTCAGCACGCCGGAGACCAGGCCACGCCGGGCGACGAACCAGCGCCCGGTGACCGTCGCGGTGAAGGCGAGCGCCATGCTGCCGCTGCCGATGCCGACCAGGAGGCCCCAGCCGAGCAGGAACTGCCACGGCTCGGACATCCAGACCGTCGACAGTGCGCCGCCCGTGATGACGACCAGCGCCAGCGTGACCACCGGCCGCATGCCGAACCGGTCCATC
Organism: Promicromonospora aerolata; assembly: GCF_042682255.1. NCBI lineage: Bacteria > Bacillati > Actinomycetota > Actinomycetes > Micrococcales > Promicromonosporaceae > Promicromonospora > Promicromonospora aerolata. Next base: position 5,278,498 of record NZ_JBHUHF010000001.1, on the reverse strand, counting down.
AGGGCGGCGGCGAACGGCGCCGTCAGCCCGTAGAGCACCGACTGCAGGCCCACCGCGAGGCCGATCGTGGCGCGTGACCAGCCGAGCTCCGCGTTCAAGGGTTCCACGAAGAGTCCCGGCACCGCGGTGAACGCGGCGGCACACATGATGGTGACGAAGCTGACCAGCGCCACCCACCAGGCCGGGTGGACGCGTGGTGCGGGACGGCGCGGCGGGCCAGGCGGGGCGGCGGGGGCCGGGCGCTCGGGTGGGCCCTGGGGCGCCGGGACGGCGGCGGTCTGCGTCATGCCGTCAGCATGGGCGAGCGCGCCGGCCCGAACCAGTGGCCCGGGGGACAGCCATCGCTAGGATCGGGCCATAGGATGTGGCCATGGGCCTCCATCGCGTCGCAGTCCTGATCCGACCCGGATTCATCCCGTTCGAGCTGGGCATCCCGCACCGCATCTTCGGCACGGCGCGCGACGCGGCGCTCGCGCCCCTGTACGAGGTGGTGACCTGCACGCCGGGCGGCCCGGGGCTCGTGCAGTCGGACTCCGACGTCGCGGTCCACGTGGCCCATGGTCCTGAGGCGGTGGAGAACGCGGACACGGTCGTGGTCCCGGCGTCCCACGAGTACGGGCCCGTGTACGAGAAAGGGCTGCTCACGCCGGAGCTCGCGGAGGCGTTCCGCCGGATCCGGCCCGGTACGCGGATCGTGTCGATCTGCACCGGGGCGTTCGCGCTGGCCGCCGCCGGCCTGCTCGACGACCGGCCGGCCACCACGCACTGGGCGACGACGGACCGGTTCCGGAAGCTGTTCCCGCAGGTCCGGCTGGACCCGGAGGTGCTGTTCACCGACGACGGCGACGTACTCACCTCGGCCGGCGTCGCCTCGGGGATCGACCTGTGCCTGCACCTCGTGCGCCGCGACCACGGGGCCGCCGTCGCGCAGGACGTCGCCCGCCGCACCGTGGTACCGCCGCACCGCGAGGGCGGGCAGGCCCAGTACATCGAGCGGTTCCTGCCCGACCCGGACGGTGCCGGTACGGTGGCGACCCGCGCGTGGGCGCTGGAACGGCTCGCCGAGCCGCTCACGCTCGCCGCGATGGCCCGGCACGCGGCGGTGTCGGTACGGACGTTCACCAGGCGGTTCCGCGACGAGACCGGGGAGAGCCCCGGGCAGTGGCTCACCCGGCAGCGCATCGAGCACGCCAGGACCCTGCTGGAGTCCACCGACCTGCCGATGGAGCAGATCGCCCGCCGGTGCGGCTTCGGCACCGCGCAGTCGCTGCGGGCCCACGTCCAGTCGACGCTCGGCGTGACGCCGACGGCCTACCGCAGGACGTTCCACCGCGCGGCGTGAACGAACCACCGAGGTGGGGCTCCACGATGCGGGGCCCCACCTCGGCGGTCGGTCGGTCCGTTGCGGTCAGTCCTCCGGGACCGGGTAGGGGAACGTGTCGGTGACACCGATCAGGTCGTACTGCATCCGGGTCGGGTCGAAGCCGTCCTCCCAGTCGCCGTTCGTGACCTCGTTGCACCGGTACGACTGGTACGACTGGTCCGTGGTCTCGCCCACCTCGATGTCGCTGAACGAGAAACCACAGCCGCCCGCGTCCATGTGGATCCCCCGGGTGCCGCTGTCCGGCATCGCGCCGGCCGGGTCCGGGATCACGTCACCGATGACCATCTGCTCAACGGTGTTGCGCACCGGGTGGGGCTCCTGGTTGGCCACGCCGTACGTGTAGAACGCACCCATGTCCCCGGAGTCCAGGCCCGCCTCCTCGAGCCTGATGTACCGGAACGTGTTGTCGTCCGTGTACTGGTCGCCGTCCACCACCTCGGGCCGCGACTCGAGGCTGATGCCGTAGCGCGACGAGTGCCGCACGTGCACGTGCTCGACGGTGTTGCCACCGGTGTCCATGAGCTCGATCCCGGCCGAGTCGCCCGGCACCAGCTCACCCACATGGTGGATGTAGAGGTTCCGGAACGTGTGGTCGTGGGACAGGTCCCCCTCCCCCGGCCAGCCGCCCTCGACCTTGATCCCGTCGGCACCGAGGTTCTCCATGAGCGAGTTCTCGACGGTCAGCTGGTCGTTGGCGAACAGCGCATAGACGGCGTGGTACCCCGTGTCGCGCAGATGCATCCCGGTGAGCGTGATGTCGCTCGTGTTCTCCAGGGTGATGGCGCCGAACCGGTTGCGGGGCATCTCGATCTGCCGGTCGTACTCCGGGTACTTGTGCACCTCACCCGAGTCGCCCGAGCTGATCCACCCCGTGCGGTACCAGCCGACGTAGTCGGTGTACTGCACGCCGATACCGTCGAACGTGATGTCGTGCGCCCGGTCCTCGGGCGACGCACCCTTGATATCGATGGTCCTGGCGACGGTCGGTCGCATGACCTGCACGTCGTCCATGTCGCCGTGCGGCTTGTAGTACACCTCGCCGGCCTCGTGATCGAGGTAGTACTCCCCGGCCTGGTCCAGGAAGTCGAGGGAGTTCTGCAGGAAGTAGCGCGACCCGCTGCGGCTGTTGATCATCGCGTACCGCGTCCAGTGGTCCAGGATGATCTTGTTGTCGCTGTCGGCGGTGTCGGCGTTCTTGATCGGCACCGTGTCGGTGAACCAGCTCCACGAGCCGCCCGACCAGATGGTCACCTGCGCCGGCCAGCTCGTGTAGGAGCCGAGGTCGGCGGACTCGTCCCACTCGCCGGGGTTGTACCCGATCTGGTCCCGGACCCCTTCCTTCTCCGGCTCGATGAGCCGCGAGAACAGGTAGGGCGCGTGGGTGTCCTCCGACGTCCGGTTCGGGTGGCGGGCCGTCGTCGCCCGCTCCTCGTCGACGAAGAGCGTGTAGAACGGTGTGTCGCCGTCCACCTTCGCCTTGTAGATGCCGTCCTCGTGCGGCTCCCAGCCGGTGATCTCCTCCGCACCGACGAGGTTGGCCTTGCCCGGGCCGTCCGCGCTGCGGTAGACGACCTGGTGCCCGCCCCCGCCCGAGTCCTGCTCCGTGAACTCGATGGTCTCGGTCACGGGATAGTCACCCGCCGCGAGGTTGACCGTGACGTCGCACTTCATCCGGTTCTCAGAGCGTTATTCAGCTGGCCAGTCGGTAGAACTCCAGGTTGACGATCACGTGGATGACGGTTGGGAGTTCGCTCAGGCGTCCGCGGTAGCCGGTGGCGAGGGTCTTCCACTGCTTGAGCAGTCCGATGGCTCGTTCGACCGGGGCGCGGAAGCTGGCTACGGCGCGGTTGAACGCGATGTCTTCGGGTGTGCGCTCGACATCCTTCGGCTTCTTCAACGGGGTCCAGTCGGTGTGCCGGCTGTAGGCGCTGTCGCCGAAGACGGCCAGCTGCGGGTTGTGGTCGGTGGCGGCACGGATCTGGTAGCCCCACCCCACCAGGTCCAGGGCCACCGAGTCGTGGCGGCGGCCGGGCACGGGGTCTGAGACGTCGGTCAGGGTGCCGTCGGGCCGGGCCGCGACCTGCACGTTGAGTGCCTGCTTGCGGTGCTTGCCGTTGAAGTTCTCCTTCCCGGTCGCGGTGCGGTTGCCGGTCGGGACCGGGGTCCCGTCGATTAGGACGACGCCGGAGGCGAGAGCGTCGGTCAGGCGGGCGCGGTCCATCATCGTGACCATGCCCAGGATCGGTAGCAGGTAGCGGTAGATCCGCGAGACCGTGGACTGGGAGACGCCGTGCAGGTCTGCGGTGACCTGCTGGGCGAGGTTGTGGCGCACCATCACCAGGACCATCACCACCGCCTGGTCGACCGGCATCTCGAAGTCGTACCGCTGCTCGTCGGGACGGGCGGCGTGGACCTGGTGAACGCGGCCGATCAGCTCGGAGGTCTGGGCAGGGCTCAGCCCGCAAGTAGAGTGGTACGGCATCGGTCCTTCGCTCGGCTTGATGGGGTCTCGACAACCACGATCAAACCGGACGCAAGGACCGTTGCGCTATCTGCCCGATCTTGACCCTGACAAGCAACGATGCAGGTCAGGGCGTCACACAGTCATGGGCACTCCCAAGCCGCTGAATAACGCTCTCACTGTTGAGACCCATCTCCCGGATGTGGTCACGGGCCTTGGCCACCGACTTCCACGGATCGTCGGCCGTTCCCTTGGCCTGGTCGTTCCCCGACGGGGAGACGTAGAGCTGCGGGCACGCGCCGGAGGTCACGGCGGTGGTCAGGCGGTCGAGTGCGACGCCTCCGCCGGTCATCGTGGCGACAAGACTGAACGCGGCGACCGCCACGGTACTGTTCCGAATCCACTGCCTGGACATCGTCGTCAGCCCTTCGGGGTCGGGTAGGGGAAGGTGTCCGTGACGCCGATCAGGTCGTACTCCATCTGGCCGGCGTCGAAACCGTCCTCCCAGTTGCCGTTGGTCACGTCGTTGCAGCGGTAGGACTGGTACGACTGGTCCGTGGTCTCGCCGACCTCGATGTTGCTGAACGAGAAGCCACAGCCACCGGCATCCATGTGGACGCCGCGGGTGCCGCTGTCCGGCATGGCGCCGGCCGGGTCGGGGATCACGTCACCGATGACCATCTGGTCCACGGTGTTCTTGATCGGGTGCGGCTCCTGGTTGGCGACGCCGTAGGTGTAGAACGCGCCCATGTCCCCGGAGTCGAGCCCGGCCTCGTCGATCCGGATGTACCGGAACGTGTTGTCGTCCGTGTACTGGTCGCCGTCCACGACCTCGGGCCGCGACTCGAGGCTGATGCCGTAGCGCGACGAGTGCTTCACGTGCACGTGCTCGACGGTGTTGCCGCCGGTGCCCATGAGCTCGATGCCGGCGGAGTCGCCGGGTACCAGCTCACCCACGCGGTAGATGTAGAGGTTCCGGAACGTGTGGTCGTGGGACAGGTCCCCCTCCCCCGGCCAGCCGCCCTCGACCTTGATCCCGTCGGCACCGAGGTTCTCCATGAGCGAGTTCTCGACGGTCAGGTGGTCGTTGGCGAACAGCGCATAGACGGCGTGGTAGCCGGTGTCGCGCAGATGCATCCCGGTGAGCGTGATGTTGCTGGTGTTCTCGAGCGTGATGGCGCCGAACCGGTTGCGGGGCATCTCGATCTGCCGGTCGTACTCGGGGTACTTGTGCACCTCGCCCGAGTCGCCCGCGCTGATCCAGCCCGAGCGGTACCAGTCGACGAAGTCGGAGTACTGCAGGCCGATGCCGTCGAACGTGATGTCGTGCGCGCGGTCCTCGGGCGACGCACCCTTGATGTCGATCACCTTCGCGACGGTCGGCCGCATGATCGTGACGTCGTCCATGTCGCCGCGCGGCTTGTAGTAGAGCTCACCGGCGTCCTTGTCGAGGTAGTACTCGCCCGGCTGGTCCAGGAACGCCATCGCGTTCTGGATGTAGTAGCGCGACCCGCTGCGGCTGTTCACCATCGCGTAGCGCGTCCAGTGCTGGAGGGTGGCGAAGTTCTTGCGGTAGTCCTGGCCGATGATCGGCACCGTGTCGGTGAACCAGCTCCACGAGCCGCCCGACCACACGGTGACCTGGGCGTCCTTGAGCGGGTTGTGGTCCGGGGTGTCGTCCCAGGCCGGGTCCCAGTCGCCGTCCTCCCAGTAGAGCCAGGAGCGCACGGCCTCCTTCTCCGGCTCACCGAGCACGGAGAACAGGTACGGGGCGTGCGTGTCCTCCGACGTCCGGTTCGGGTACCGCGCCATCTCGGACCGCTCGCCGTCCTCGAACAGCGTGTGGAACGCCTGACCGGGGTCCACCTTCGCCTTGTAGATGCCGTCCTCGTGCGGCTCCCAGCCGGTGATCTCCTCCGCACCGACCAGGTTGGCCTTGCCCGGGCCGTCCGCGCTGCGGTACACGACCTGGTGCCCGCCCCCGCCCGAGTCCTGCTCCGTGAACTCGATGGTCTCGGTCACGGGATACTCGCCCGCCGCGAGGTTGACCGTGACGTCGCACTTCATCCGGTTCTCACTGTTGAGACCCATCTCCCGGATGTGGTCACGGGCCTTGGCGACCGTCTTCCACGGGTCGTCCTGCGATCCCTTGCCCTGGTCGTTCCCGGTGGGCGCGACGTAGAGCTCCGGGCACGCGCCGGAGGTCACGACGCTGGTGAGCCGGTCGAAGGCGATCCCTCCGCCGGCCATGGTCGTCGCCACCAGGCTCAGTGCTGCGACGGCGACGGTGCTGTTCCGGATCCATTGTCTGGACATCGGTGTCCTTTCGTGGGTGTGGGTCGTGCGGGTGGCCGGAGCCGCCGGGTGGGTCCCGGGGCCCGGCGACCGGTCAGGTCAGCGGCTCGACCACGTACGTGGCCCCGCGCTGGGTGTCGAAGACGGCGAGGCCGTCCTCGGGCCGGTCGACGTCGACCGGACCACCAGGGCCGGACACACGCACCGGCCCGTCGGTCCGCAGCCGGACGGTGTTGCCGGCCAGCGACCGGAGCCGGGCCGTGCTGAGGCGCCGGTCGGCCCAGGTGATGGAGAGCTCGAAGGCGCCGCGGGCGCGCAGCCCGCGGACCCGGCCCGCCGGGAAGGCGTCGGGCACGCAGGGCAGCAGCCAGACCTCGCCGGAGTGGCTCTGCACGATGGTCTCGTTGATCGCCGACGTGCCCCCGAAGTTCCCGTCGATCTGGAACGGTGGGTGCAGGTCGAACAGGTTCGGCGCGGTCCGGCCGGGCGAGAGCAGCTGGGTGAGGTGGGTGTACACCCCGTCCGCCTGGAGCAGCCGGGCGCGGATGTTCATCTTCCACGCCAGTGACCAGCCGGCCGTGACCCACGGCCCCCGCAGCTCCAGCGAGCGGTCCGCCGCCGCGGCGAGGTCGGGGGTGCGTCGCGGGGTGATCTGGTCGCTGGGGAACACGCCCCACAGGTGCGACACGTGGCGGCTGGTCTCCGTGGCCGCCTCCTCCCAGTCGATCAGCCACTCCTGGAGCTGGCCGAGGTGGCCGATCTGGTTCGGCGGTAGCTGGTCGCGTGCGGCGATCGCGTCCGCGGCCATGGCACGGTCCTGGCCGAGCACCGCGGAGGCCTTGTCGAACGCCGTGAAGAGGTCCCGCAGGATCTGCATGTCCATGGTGGGACCGGCGCAGATGCTCACGCTCTCGCCGTCGACCTCGTGGTGCTTGATCTCCGGGGAGTGCGAGGGGTTCGTCACGAGGTAGCCCGTCGCGTCGTCCCGGACCATCGTGTCGAGGAAGAACTCGACCGCTCCGCGCAGGACGGGGAAGTACTCGCGCAGCACCTCGAGCTCCCCGGTGTACTCGTAGTGCTCCCAGAAGAGCAGCGAGAGCCACGCGCCGCCCATGGGCCAGACGCCGTAGAACGCGAAGTCCACCGGGGCCGACCCGCGCCAGAGGTCCGTGTTGTGGTGCGCGACCCAGCCCTTGGCGCCCCACATCTTCTTCGCGGTCCGGGCGCCGGACTCGGCCAGCTCCTCGATCATCGCGAACAGCGGCTGCCAGCACTCGGCGAGGTTGGCCGGCCCGGCCGGCCAGTAGTTCATCTCGCAGTTGATGTTCAGGGTGTACTTGGACTGCCACGGCGGCAGCATCTTGTCGTTCCACAGGCCCTGCAGGTTGGCCGGCTGGCCCGGGGAACGGGAGCTGGAGATCAGCAGGTAGCGGCCGAACTGGTAGTACAGCGCCGCGAGCTGGGGGTCGTGCCCGTCCCGGAAGGCCGCGACGCGCTGGTCGGTCGGCAGGTCGACCGACGGGGAGGTGCCGAGGTCGATGTCGACCCGGCCGAACATCTCCTGGTAGTCCCGCACGTGCGCCCGGCGCAGGAGCCCGTACCCCTGGGCCGGCGCCTCCTCCAGCGGCGCCACAGCCTTGGCGAAGTGGTCGTCGCTGACGTCGAGATAGTTCCGGTGGCTCGTGCCGATGGAGACCACCAGCGTGACGGCGTCCGCCCCGCGCACGCGCAGCCGCGTGGCGTCGCAGGCCACGGAGCCGCCCTCGGCCAGGGCCCGTGCCAGGCTGACGAAGCGGACCTTGCCCTCGAGCCCCTCGGCCTCGCCGCTGCGGCCCTCGAGGGCCAGCGTGCGGGTGTCGTACGCGTGGGTCGACGTCTCCTGGAGCGACCCGTAGCTCGCGTCGAAGGAGATGCCGCCGGGTGCGTCGGAGGTGAACCGGGCGACCATCAGCTGGTGGGCGTGGCTGCTGAACACCTCCCGCGTGTGGCGCACGCCGTCGACCAGGAACGTCGTCGTGGTGATGGCCGTGCTGAGGTCGAGCGACCTGCGGTACTCCGTGACGTCGCCCGCCACGTCGGCGAAGTCGAGGTGCAGGTCCCCGACCGGCTGGTACTGCATCTGCTCCGTCGGCCGGCCCATGAACCGCTCGTCGGCCAGCCGCTGGGCCTCGCCCCACTTCTCCTCGTTGATCAGTCGGCGGATCTCCGGGAGCGCCTCGGCGCCCCGGGGGTCGGCGTAGTCGTGCGGCCCGCCGGCCCACACGGTGTCCTCGTTCAGCATGAGCTTCTCGGCGGCTACCCCGCCGAACACCATGGCGCCGATCCGTCCGTTGCCGACGGCAAGCGCCTCCAGCCATTCGGTCGCCGGGGCGGTGTACCAGAGCTGCATGGGGTTGGTCTCCGGTGCGTCGGCGGCGCCACTGGGGCTCGCCGCCGCGCTGACCGGGGCCTGACTGGTGAGGGCGATAGCGCCCGCGGTCAGACCTGTGGTGCGCAGGAGATCTCTTCGCGTGATCGGTTTCATCGCAACCTTCCTCGTTCGGGCTCGCCAGTGAGTCGAACTGCGTGAGGTAAATGTAGTATATAACATGTCTCACAAGTCAAGAGTGCGGACCGGATGGATCTCCGGCGGACGCGGCGCCGGAGCCCGGGCGCGGGCCGCTCAACGGTGTCCGGCCGGCCTCTGACCAGCCACGGCACCCGAACAGGCTCTACGCTGGAAACATGGGACGAGCCGGACACCGCACAGCCTCGACAGCCGCAGCACTCGCAGCGGCCGCCGCGTTGCTCCTGGCCGGGTGCACCAGCGGTCAGCCCAGCTCGCAGGAGCCCGGGGTCGGCTTGTCCAGCCCTGCGCCCATCGCCTCGGCGCCGGGCGACTCGCCGTCCGCGGACGACGGTTCAGCGGGCGATGGTGCAGGGGGCGATGGTGCAGGGGGCGACGACACGGACGACACGCCGGAGCCGACCGCGTCCGCCACGGAGACCGCTGCGGGCCCGCCCTTCCCCGCGAACACCCGGCCCGACACCGCCGAACCGTCGGGCGAGGGCAACACCTTCCTGACCGTGACGGACATCCGCGTCGCGGAGCACGACCGGTACGACCGCGTCGTGTTCGACCTCGACGGCACCGGCGACGGCGCGCCCGGCTGGCGGGTCGAGTACGTGGACCAGGCGTCCGACGACGGCTCGGGGCAGGCCGTCGAGGTCGACGGCGACGCGATCCTGCGCGTGTCGCTGTCCGGCACCGCGATGCCGGCGGACAGCGGCGTCGAGGAGTTCCCGGGCGAGCGCGTCGAGCCCGACGACACCGACTCCGTGGAGGAGATCGTGTACCGCCACTGGTTCGAGGGCTACACGACGACGTTCGTCGGCGTGGAGGACGACCGGCGCCCGTTCCGGGTGTTCCTGCTGGAGGACCCGACGCGGGTCGTGGTGGACGTCCAGCACTGACCGCTCAGCCGGCGACCTCGGACTTCTGGGGCCGCGCGAGCAGTGTCGCCGCGAGCTCGGACAGGGGCAGCTTGCCCGCCAGGACGTCCACGACGCCGGCCGTGATCGGCATCTCGACGTCGTGCGCGCGGGCCAGCTCCAGCACGGACTGCGACGACTTGACGCCCTCCGCCGTGCCGCCGGTCGCCGCGATGGCCTCCTCGAGCGTGAGCCCCTCGCCGAAGTGCTTGCCGAGCCGGTGGTTGCGCGACAGCGGCGACGCGCACGTCGCCGTCAGGTCGCCCATGCCGGCCAGCCCGGAGAACGTAGCGGCGTCGGCCCCCAGCGCGAGTCCGAGGCGCGTGATCTCGACGAGACCGCGCGTGATGAGCGTCGCGATGGTGTTCCAGCCGAAGCCGCGGCCCTGGGCCATGCCCGCCGCGAGGGCGATGATGTTCTTCACCGCTCCGCACAGCTCGACGCCCACGACGTCGGTGTTCGTGTAGGGCCGGAAGTACCCGGTCCAGCACGCTGCGGCCACCCGCTGGGCCGTGGCCTCGCTGCGCGAGGCGACCACGGTCGCCGTCGGCTGCCGCTCGGCGATCTCCGGTGCCAGGTTGGGCCCGGAGACGATGGCGACACGCTCGTCCGGCAGGTCCAGCACCTCGGCGATGACCTGGCTCATCCGCTTGTCCGTGCCGAGCTCGACCCCCTTCATCAGGGAGACGACGACGGCGTCCGGTTCGACCAGGTCCTTCATCGACGCCAGGGTCGCGCGGGCCACCTGCGACGGCACCGACACCACCACTATCGACGCGCCCTGGAGCGCGACTGCGGGGTCGGTGGTGCCGTGCATCGCGGGCAGCTGGACGCCGGGCAGGTACTTCTCGTTGCGGTGTGTCCGGTCGACGGCGTCGAGCACAGCGGCGTCACGACCCCACAGGGTCACGTCGCATCCGGCGTCGGCGAGGACCATCGCGAAGGTTGTGCCCATCGATCCGGCGCCGAGCACGGCAACCTTGGTCGGGGCGGCGGTCAGGGGCGCGCTCAGGGGCGCGGGCGCGCTCACGGGCGCTCCACCGGGGGGTAGCTCGTCATCTTTGCCTCGTACTCTGGGTGCTTGCGCAGGTCGAACCGCGGGGTGGGGGCCACCTCACCACGGATCTGCTCCAGCTCGGTGGTGATGGCGTCCATGATGCGGCTCGTGGCCTCGCGCAGGGTCGCGGTGTCCTGGGGCCGGTCGTACAGGTCGCTGAGGTCGACGGGCGGGCCCGTCTGGATGGTCACCTTCTTGCGCGGGTACGGCCAGCGCAGCCGACCGTACCGGGGCATGATCTCCGTGACCCCCCACTGGGCGACGGGGAGCACCGGCAGGCGCGTCGTCAGCGCGATGCGGGCCACGCCGGTCTTGCCCTCCATGGGCCAGAGCTCGGGGTCCCGCGTCAGCGTGCCCTCGGGCAGGATCGCGACGCAGGCGCCGTCACCGAGCTGGTTGGCGGCGTTCTTCAGGGACTGTGTGGCCTTGGCCGACTCCCGGTCCACCGGGATCATCTTGGTGCCCCGCAGGGCCCACCCCGTCAGCGGCGAGGTGAACAGGCCGCGCTTGGCCAGGATGCGCGGCTCCCGGCCGTTGTCGAAGAGGTAGTGCGCCAGCGTCAGCGCGTCGAGCTCCGTGACGTGGTTGGCCGCGGCGATGAACCCGCCCTTGGCCGGGAAGTTCTCCCCGCCCTTCCAGTCGTACTTGCACAGGGAGAACATGAGGTTCCGCACGATGAACGCGATGAAGCGGTACATGCGTGACTCGGGGCGTGGGATGGACACGGTCCAGAACAATACTCGGCTCCCGACGTGTCAGACGCTCACGTCACCCGAGTGACCTGAGCGTCCGACACGTGGAGGGGGTCAGCCGCGGGCGACGTCGGCGCCCAGGGCCTCCAGCTTCTCCTGGAAGTTCTCGTAGCCGCGGTCGATCAGGCCGATGCCGCGCACCGTGGACCGGCCCCTGGCTGTGAGCGCCGCGATGAGGTGCGAGAACCCGCCGCGCAGGTCGGGCACCTCGATGTCGGCGGCGGAGAGCGGCGTCGGGCCGGAGACGACGGCGGAGTGGTGGAAGTTGCGCTGCCCGAACCGGCAGTCGCGGCCGCCCAGGCACTCCTTGTAGACCTGGATCGTCGAGCCCATCTTGCGCAGCGCGTCCGTGAAGCCGAAGCGGTTCTCGTACACGGTCTCGTGCACGATCGACAGGCCCTTGGCCTGGGTGAGCGCGACGACGAGCGGCTGCTGCCAGTCGGTCATGAAGCCGGGGTGCACGTCGGTCTCGAGCACGATGGACTTCAGGTCGCCGCCGGCGTGCCAGAAACGGATGCCGTCGTCCTGCACCTCGAACCGGCCGCCGACCTTCCGGAACGTGTTGAGGAAGGTCATCATCTCGGGCTGGGTGGCGCCCTTGACGGTGATGTCTCCCCCGGTGGCCAGGGCCGCCGCGGCCCAGGACGCGGTCTCGATGCGGTCGTTCAGGGCGGTGTGGGTGTACCCCTCGAGGCGGTCGACGCCCTCGATGCGGATCACGCGGTCGGTGTCGACCGAGATGATGGCGCCCATCTTCTGCAGCACCGCGATCAGGTCCATGATCTCGGGCTCGATGGCCGCGCCCGAGAGCTCGGTGATCCCGTCCGCGCGGACCGCCGTGAGCAGCGTCTGCTCCGTGGCGCCCACGGACGGGTACGGCAGGGCGATCTTGGTGCCCTGCAGGCGGCGCGGCGCCCGCAGGTGGATGCCACCGGCCCGCTTGTCGACGACGGCGCCGAACTGCCGCAGGATGTCGAGGTGGAAGTTGATCGGCCGGTCGCCGATGCGGCAGCCGCCCAGGTCAGGGATGAACGCCTCGCCGAGCCGGTGCAGCAGCGGTCCGCAGAACAGGATCGGGATGCGGCTGGAGCCCGCGTGGGCGTCGATGTCGGCCACGTGGGCCGACTCCACGTTGGACGGGTCGAGGTCCAGGATGCCCGCGTCGGTGTCGTACTTGACGTTCACGCCGTGCAGGTCCAGGAGCCCCGAGACGACCTTGACGTCACGGATCTGCGGTACGTTCCGCAGCACACTGGGGGTCTCCCCCAACAGGGAAGCCACCATGGACTTCGACACGAAGTTCTTTGCGCCTCGAACGGTGATGGTTCCGTTCAGCGGGGTGCCGCCGTTCACATACAGCAGATCGTTCATATGCTCGTCGTCGTCTCGTTCGTTCCGATGATGGTTGTCGATGGGCCCCGGGGGCGCCCGGTCGATCCTGCCCCCCACCGCCGGTCGTGCCAACACGCGCACGGACGGGAGTATTCACCGTTCACTACACCTTCACGCACGACGCACGCCGGCGCAGTGCGACACGCCACGTGCCCCCACACCCGCGCGGAACCGCCGTGGGCCGGCTGCGTCAAGGGATATCCACAGAATGAGACGCGGTTCCCGGATCGCGGACACGCTGCTTAGTGTCCCGGCCATGAGCACCTCCGCATCACCGACCGTCGGAACCACCGGCGAGCAGGGCGCGCCTCCGGCAGGCAACCCCCGGGGCCGCGTCGTCGTCGCGTCCCTCATCGGTACGTCCATCGAGTTCTACGACTTCTACATCTATGCCACCGCCGCGTCGCTGGTGTTCCCCGCGCTGTTCTTCCCGAACGCCGAGGACCCCACCACCCAGCTCCTGTCGTCCTTCGCCGTGTTCGGTGTCGCGTTCGTGGCGCGACCGCTCGGCTCGGTGCTGTTCGGCCACTTCGGCGACCGGGTCGGCCGCAAGGCCACCCTCGTGGCGTCGCTGCTCACGATGGGTATCGCGACGGTCCTGATCGGGCTCATCCCCGCGGCGTCGACGCCGGGCTGGGCCCTTGCCGCGCCCGCCGTCCTCGTGCTGTGCCGGTTCTGCCAGGGGCTCGGCCTCGGTGGTGAGTGGAGCGGCGCCGCGCTGCTGGCGACGGAGAACGCGCCCCGGGGCAAGCGGGCCATCTACGGCACGTTCCCGCAGCTGGGCGCACCCATCGGCTTCATCCTGGCCAACACGGTCTTCATCTCGCTGTCGAGCGCCCTGACGCCCGAGCAGTTCGCCACCTGGGGCTGGCGCATCCCGTTCCTCGCGTCCGCGATCCTCGTGATCATCGGCCTGTGGGTGCGGCTCTCGCTGCTCGAGACGCCGGCGTTCCGCAAGGTGGTCGAGACCTCCGCCGTCGCGAAGGTGCCGGTGGCCCGCGTGTTCCGCACGTCGTGGAAGCAGATCGTGTCCGGCACGTTCATCATGCTGGCCACGTACGCGCTGTTCTACCTGATGACGACGTTCACGCTGAACTACGGCATCGCCTCGACCGACCCCACCGACGGCTCCCCCGCGGGGCTCGGCTACGAGAAGATCGACTTCCTCTGGATGCTGATCATCGGCGTCGTGTTCTTCGGCATCTTCACGCTGGTCTCCGGGCCGATGGCGGAGAAGTTCGGTCGCCGTGCGCACCTCATCTGGGTCACCGTGGCGATCGCGCTGTTCGGCGGGGTGTGGGTGCCGCTGTTCTCCGCGGGCCACATCGGCGTGCAGAGCCTGCTGATCATCGGCTTCACGCTCATGGGCCTCACCTTCGGCCCGATGGCCGCCGTGCTGCCCGAGCTGTTCCCGGCCAACGTGCGGTACACCGGCTCCGCCGTCGCGTACAACCTGTCGTCGGTGCTCGGTGCGGCGGTCGCGCCGTTCATCGCCGTGTGGCTGTGGGCGAAGGCCGACGGCTCGCCGGTGCTGGTCGGCGTCTACCTCGCCGCGATGGCGGTCATCACGTTGGTCGCGTTGCTCCTGGAGCGCGAGACCCGCGACGTCGACTACGACGACAACGTCACGTCCTGACCCTCGCCTCGTGGACGGCGTCGAACGTAGGTCTGGTCGCTTCATGAGCCCCGTGCGAGCGACCAGGCCTACGTTCGACGTCGGATAGCGTGACGGCGTGGAGACGACGGCCCTGATCGCAGCGTGTGCCGCCGTCGTACTCGGAGCCGGGCTGCAGCGGGTCGCCGGGATGGGCCTGGGCATGGTGGCGGCCCCCGTGCTGACGGTGCTCCTCGGCGCCTCGGTGGGCGTGCTGGTCAGCAACGTGGCGGCGATCGTCACCGCCCTGCTCATCCTGCGCGCGCTGCGGGACCGGGTGGACTGGCGGCGCGTCGTCACGATCCTGCCGCTCATGCTGGTGGGCTCCGTGCTCGGTGCGCTCACGGTGCGCGAGGCGAACTCCGCGTGGCTGGACGTGATCGTGGGCGGTTCGGTACTGGCCGCACTCGTCGCCTCGGCGCTGCTGCGCCGCCGCGTCCGGGTCAAGGGCCGCTCGGTGGCCGTGGTGACCGGCCTCGCGGCGGGCTTCATGAACACGACGTCGGGCGTGGCCGCGCCGGCGTGGACGGCGTACGCGCTGGCCACCCGCTGGGACCACCGCTCGTTCGCCGCGACCCTGCAGCCGCTCCTGATCGTCATGAACACCATGTCGGTCGCGACCAAGCTGGGCCTCGGCGCGATCCCAGCCGGCGCCGTGCCCGCCTGGTGGGTGTGGCCGGTGCTGCTCGCGGCCGTGCTCGGCGGGGTGGGCGTCGGCACCGTCCTGGCGCGCCGGATCCCCACGCGGGTCGCGGCCCGCATCGCGCTGACCGTGGCCGTGGCCGGTGCGGTGACGGCCCTGACCCGGGGCCTGCTCACGATCTGATGGCGACCGCGGTCACTCGTCTTCGGCGAACACCACGTCCCGCTTGCGCCGGATCGACGGCAGCACCGCGACCACCAGCGCGAGCACGGCGAGACCGAGCAGCACCCCCGAGATGGGCCGGGTGACGAAGACCGTGGGATCGCCGCGCGAGATGAGCAGGGCTCTGCGCAGGTTCTCCTCGAGCAGCGGACCGAGCACGAACCCGAGGAGCAGCGGCGCGGGCTCGCACCCCGACCGCACGAGCACGAAGCCCAGCACCCCGAAGACCGCCACCGCGAACACGTGGTACGGGTTCTGCCCCAGCGAGTAGGTCCCGATACAGGCGAACACCACGATGACGGGGAACAGCACCGAGTACGGCACCGAGAGCATGCGCACCCACAGCCCGATGAGCGGCAGGTTGAGCAGCACCAGCAGCACGTTGCCGATCCACATGGAGGCGATCAGGCCCCAGAACAGGGTGGGCTGCTCGGTCATGACGTTGGGCCCTGGCGTGATGCCCTGGATGATGAACGCCCCCACCATGAGGGCCATCACGGGGTGCGCCGGCAGCCCGAGCGTGAGCAGCGGGATGAACGACGTCTGCGCCGCGGCGTTGTTCGCCGACTCCGGCCCGGCCACTCCCTCGATCGCCCCGTGCCCGAACTCGCCGGGGTTCCGCGAGATCCGCTTCTCGACGGCGTAGGAGGCGAACGAGGCGAGCACGTGCCCGCCACCGGGCAGCACACCGAGCAGGGAACCCAGCCCCGTGGCGCGGAGCACCGGGCCCACGATGCGCCGCAGCTCCGTCCTGCTCGGCCAGAGGTTGGCCACCCGGCTCACCATGCGGGTCCTGGTGCGGGGGTCGTGCAGGTTGCGCAGGATCTCGGCGACACCGAACACGCCGACGGCGACCGCGACGAAGCTCAGCCCCTGATAGAGCTCCCGCACGCCGAACGTGAAGCGCGGTGTGCCGGTGTACAGGTCCTGCCCCATCGTGCCGAGCAGGATGCCGAGCACGATCATGGCGAGCGCCTTGATCGTGGACCCGCTCGCCAGGGCGATCGACGCGATGAGGCCGAGCACCACCAGCGAGAAGTACTCGGCGGCGCCGAACGAGGTGGCGGCCCGCGCCAGCGGCGGCGCGGCCACCGCGAGCACGACGGTGGCGACGGTCCCCGCGGTGAACGACCCCAGCGCGGCCACCGCGAGCGCCACGCCGGCCCGCCCGGCGCGCGCCATCTGGTGCCCGTCGATCGCCGTCACCGCCGCCGAC
Organism: Promicromonospora aerolata; assembly: GCF_042682255.1. NCBI lineage: Bacteria > Bacillati > Actinomycetota > Actinomycetes > Micrococcales > Promicromonosporaceae > Promicromonospora > Promicromonospora aerolata. The sequence goes on along the minus strand of NZ_JBHUHF010000001.1, from coordinate 5,261,951 downwards.
GACTCCCCCGGCAGGTTGAGCAGGATCGCCGTCGTGGACCCGCCGTACTGGGCCCCGTAGTAGATGCCGGCGAGCATGATGAGGGCCGACGTCGGGTCGTCGAACCCGAACGTGATCGGCAGCAGCAGGGCGATGGTCGCCGTCGGCCCGATGCCGGGCAGCACGCCGACGGAGGTGCCCAGCGCGACACCGAGCAGGCAGAACAGGATGTTGTGCCATTGGAGCGCCTCGGAGAAGCCGAGCGCGAGGTTGTCCAGGAGGTCCATCGCGTCCCCTACCCACCGAGCCAGTCGCCGAACAGCGCGAGGCGCAGCTGCAGGAGGACCACGAAGATGACCCAGCTCGCCAGCGTCAGGCCGGCGGCGATGACGAGCGCCCGTACCGGTCCGGTACCGCGTCGTGCGAGCGCGGCGAGCAGCCCGGTGCCGAACGTCGCGGGCAGCAGCCCCAGGCCGTCGGTGGTGAGCGCGAAGAAGGTCACCGCGGCGAACACCGCCACGGTGGGGCGCCACTGGATACCGGCGAGCGGCCGTGGGTCGAGCTCCTCGGTATCGGCCGGCACCGTGTCAGGCAGCTCGGCGTCCGCCACCGTGCCGGCGGGCGCCTCACCCGGGGCCGGGTCCGGCGCGACGTACGCCTTGATCGCCGTGCCGAGGCCGAGCGCGACGAGCACGATGCCGAGGACGAGGGGCACGTAGCCCGGCCCCATCTCGAGGAGTGATCCGAGCTCGTACCCGAGAGCGCCGACCGCGAAGGCCGCACCGAGCCCGACGAAGATCAGGCCCGCGACGAGATCGCTCGTCGAGCGGGGGCGCAGGGTGCCGATCTCAGCCTCCCTGGCTGGCGCCGATGATGTCGGCCCAGGTCGCGGTCTGCTCCTCGAGCAGGGTCGCGTGAGCCTCCGGAGTGGCCTGCTCCTCGCTCACGGGGGCCGTGCCGAGGTTCGCCATCTGATCGATGACGCCCTGGTCGGTGAGCGCCGCCTGGAGCGAGTCGGTGAGCTGGGTGACCACCTCGTCGGGCGTCTCGGCCGGGACGTACAGGCCGTGCCACACGCTGACCTGGATGTCGGGCTGGCCGGCCTCCGTGGTGGTGGGCAGGTCGGGCAGGGCCTCGATGCGCTCCGGCGTCGTCGCCGCGTAGGCCTTGACCTCGCCCGCCGTGATCTGGCCCGTCGTGTTCGTGGTCTGGTCGCACATGAAGTCGACCTGACCGCCCACCAGCTCGGCCATCGCGGGCCCCGTGCCGTCGTACGGGACGGCGGTGACCTCGACCCCGAGCGCGTCGGTCAGCAGGAGACCGCACAGGTTGGACGCGGATCCCTCGCCGGCGTGCGCCATCGTCACCGTGTCGGCGTTCTCCTGGACGTAGGTGACGAACTCCTCGAACGTCTCCGGCTCGAAGTCGGAGCTCGCGATGATCGTCATGGGCACCTCGGTGACGAGGCCTACCGGCTTGAAATCGGCGATCGGGTCGTAGGCGAGGTCGTCGTAGAGCGCGGGCGCCGTGGACATCCCGATGTGGTGCATGAGCACGGTGTAGCCGTCGGGGTCTGCGGTGGCGGCCTGGCCGGCGCCGACGGTGCCGCCCGCGCCGTCGATGTTCTGCACGACCAGCTGCACGCCCAGGTCCTCCGACATGGGCTCGGCGATCATGCGGGTCACGGTGTCGGTGGGACCACCCGCGGAGAACGGCACGATCACCTCGATGTCGTCCTCGGGATACGCGGCGGGGTCAGTGCCCGAGGAGCAGGCGGCGAGGGTGAGGCTGAGGCCGGCCAGCGCACCGAGGTACGCGGCCACCTTCCGGGTTCCGGCAGGGGTCATGTCCGTCTCCGATCATCGTTGATCCGGCAGAGGTTGATCCATAGTGAGGTTGCGCAGGGGGTGAATCCGGTCGAGACCGTGACAGTACCGCCGCACCTGTGACACCCGCCACAAACTTATGACGGTTTGACCGAATGGTGACCTCGGCCGGGCCGCGTCCGCCAGGTCCTCGGGCGCGAGCCGCGTGACGTGCCGACGGTGCTGGCCGAGGCGCTCACGGCAGATCGGCCCGCGTGACGCGAGCCCGCCCCTCCGCCCCGTCGGCCACCGCGCGCACGCGGCGGACGCGTTCCCGCATGAAGGCTCGCCGGTCGTTGAAGAAGGCCTTGGGCATCCGTTCGCCGGCCAGCCGGATCACGCGCCCGGACCGCGAGTCCACGACGTCCACGTCCACCCTGAACTCGTCCGCGACAGCGTCGCCGAGCTGTGTGCTGTAGCCGGCGGAGCGCTCGGCTCTCGCTCTGCGCTCCTCCACCCAGCTGAGGGGGCCGCCGAACCGCCCACCGAACAGCACGACGGACACGAACCACGCCAGCCCGATGGCCAGCAAGTAGGCGGGCCGCAGGTGCACGGCGGCGAGCAGCGTCAGGATCAACAGCACGATCGACGCGGTACCAGCACCGAGCCACAGCTGTCCCCAGAATCCAGCAGAACGGCCAGGCAGGACGTCGCGTCGCAGGTCAGGATGCTACTCGCTCGCCATCACGTACCTCACGGTTCGCCGGTGCAGCTGTCCGGCTGAGGATACTGCCCCGCGGCTTGCCGGACGGCGATGAGCACCGGCCCTGTGCGCCGTCTGTATATGCGGGCGCCAGGACGCGCCACATCCGAGACGCAGGAGGACACCATGACCGAGCAGTCCGTCACGAGCCCCGCTACGACCGGGTCTCCTGGCCGTCCGCCCGTCGTCGACTGGGACACCTGGCAGGCCACGCGCGAGGAGTTCCTCGCGCGGGAGAAGGCGCACACCCGAGCGGGCGACGCACTGGCCGCCGAGCGCCGGCGGCTGCCGATGGTCGAGCTGGACGCCACCATGCAGGTCACCGGCGCCGACGGACCCGTGCCGCTCGTCGACCTGTTCCAGGGCCGCGACGAGCTCGTGGTCTACCAGCACATGTGGCACGACGGCGACCCGTTCGAGGGTCAGTGCCCCGGCTGCACCATCAACGCCTGGCACATCCAGCAGGCCGCCCCGTACCTCGCCGCGCGCGGGGTCTCGTTCGCCATGCTGACCGAGGGTCCCTGGGACGAGGTCGCCCCGTTCCTCGAGTTCATGGGCTACACCGAGCCCTGGTACTCGGTGCGCGGGCTGGAGGCACCGGTCGGCGTGGACATGGGCCACATCGCCTGCTTCCTGCGCGACGGCGACCGGGTGTACCTCACCTACCGGACCACGGGACGGGGCAACGAGCCGGCCTCCGGGGTGTTCGGCCTGCTCGACATGACGCCCTACGGTCGCGGCGAAGCCTGGGAGGACATGCCGGACGGGTGGCCGGAGGGCCGGAACTCGTGCTGGTACTGGGCCACGGACGCCGACGGTGGCGCCACCTGGGGGCCGACCCGCCGGCCGGTGCCCCAGTGGACGCGGCCGGGGGCGACGCCGGTAGCACCCGGCGCCGGCCACGAGCACCACCACTGAGTCGCGACGGCGCGCAGGGCGCGGCCGGCGGCTCAGGGTGGGCTCATGGGCTCGGGGTAGGCGCTAGATGATGGTGCGCCCCTCGGCCTTGGCCGCACGCACCTCGCGGTAGAACGCGCGCCCGATCACGAAGAGCACGCCGGCCACGATGACCGGCCAGACGAGCACGTAGAGCGTGAGCAGGAATGTCATGAGATCTCCCCTCGGACCGCGACGGGCTCACCCGGGCGCGGCTCGTCGTCCGGGCGGTCGGCGCCCGGTTCGTTGTCGAAGTCGCCGGTGCGCTCCTTGATGAGCGCGAAGTCGAACGTCCCCTTGTTCAGCAGGGTCAGGGCGACACAGACGATCGTGCTCACCGCGTAGGCGACGAGTGATCCGGACAGCACCGGGTAGATGTGCAGGAACCCGATCGCGAACGGAGCGGCCGCGAGCGTCGCGACCGTGCCCACGACGAGCGCGACCCGCTTGCCGAAGAAGCCGAAGGCCATCAGCCCGAGCACGATGCCGATGCCGACGGTGGACAGGACGTCCGAGGCGAGCCCCAGCCCACCGGAGAGGTCGACCCAGGAGAAGCGGACCGGCAGGAAGGCGGCGAGGCCCGCCACGACCGCGATGCTGAAGGCGGCGTTCGTGACGCGGCCCCAGTAGAAGCTCGCGATCACGGGGAACACGAGCGCTCCCCACAGCGCGCCGACGAACACCAGCAGGTCCAGGATGTTCAGCTTGGTGCCCGCGAAGACGAGCGCCGCCGCGATGGCGATGACCATCGTGATCCGGCCGATGAGGACCATCGTGCGTGGGTTGGCGCGCTTCTTCCCGGCGATGTTCTGGCCGTAGACATCCGTCATCACGATCGACGAGAGGGCCGTGAGGTCGGAGTCCGCCGTCGAGGACAGCGAGCCGATGATCATCACGAAGAACAGGCACAGGAGCACCGGGTTCAGATACGTGGCGGCCATCTGCGGGATCAGGTTGTTCAGGTCGCCACCCAGCGGCTCGACCCCCGCGTACAGGGCGATGACCCCGAGCATCCCGACGCCGATGATCGTCGCCCCGTAACCGAACGTCGCGGTGACGAAGGTCTTCTTGATGAGGTCCTCCCGGACCGCGAAGAGCCGCTGGGCGATGGTCTGGTTGCCGATCGCGTACGCCAGCACCGCCGCGATGTACGGCGCGCCCTGGTTGAAGAACGCGTCCGAGGAGAAGAAGTCCTGCTGCTGGCGCGTGAGGTTCTCCGCTCCGGTCTCGAACAGGCCCGGCCCACCGGCGGCGAAGAACACGATCGGGATGATCACCACGACCGCGCCGAGCATGGCGAGCACCTGGGCGAAGTCGGTCAGCACCGACGCACGGAACCCGGACCACAGCGTGTACAGGAGCACCCCGGCCGCGATGGCGATGATGCCCTGCGTGAAGGTGTAGGGCGTGAGCATGTCGACGAGCGCGCCGCCGGCGATGAGGTTGGACGTCAGGCTGATTACGCTGCCGAGCACGTTGGAGCCGGCGAGCATGAGCTGGCTCGAGCGCCCGTGCCGGGCGAACATGACCTCGGCGATCGTGTGGGCGCGGGGCGCGACGGCGCGGATCCGGCGCCCGAAGGGGTAGATCAGCAGGATCATCAGGGCGCCCCAGAGCCCGTAGTGGATGGGGCCGGAGATGCCGTACGTGTAGCCGGAGGTGGCGGAGGCGTACATCGACGACGCCCAGATCCAGGTGGCGGTCATCGACGCGGCGGAGATGCCGAACCCGATCTTGCCGCCGCCGGTCATGTAGCCGTCCGCGTTCTCCTTCTTCTTGCTGATGCGGACCGACATGTAGAAGCTGCCGCCGAAGAACAGCAGCATCAGCAGGATGACTACGGGACCGGATAGATGTTGTAGTTCGCCCAAGGCGTTCTCACTTTCTCGTCAGGGATCGGTCCGGAAGCCGGACCGGATGAACGGGTGCAGTGGGAACGGCAGCTAGGTGGGCGGTATCCGCCGTCGGTGGAGTGGACCCGTCGCACGGGGCCGGGTGGTGCTGTGCCGTGCTGGCCGGCAGTAGAGCACAAAGCTCCTTTCGTTCGTCCACGGTCCGGGCCCGGGCGCACTTCGGCGCAGGCCAGCGACCTTCAAGTGCCGGCACAGGTCCGTGCCGGCGAGGCAGTGACGGACCCTGCGGGCTCGCGCGGGATGGCGCGGCGACGACGAAGGGGCGGAGTTCCACCGGGCGCAGCGCGGGGCGCTGGCGGTCGGGATCCGTCGGAAATGGTTCTACCACATCAAGGCAGTGGAATGCCCAAGCCGCATGCCTGCTGGTCGTCGCCGCTCATGAGGCTCATTCGGACATCAAGCACGCCTCACCGGCCCTCAGCGTGTGATCTCTGCGGGGGGTGATCTCTGCGTCCCGGCGGGTGGCGGCGTCGAACCCGCCGTACTTTGGATGCTCCGGGGGCGGATCGGGTTCGCCCAACCTACCCGGACGCCTTCCGCCACATGGAGGTGGTGAACATGAAGCGCGTCTTCATGGTGTTCGTCGTCGCTGCAGGCCTGAGCCTGGGCGGTGGAATGTCAGCGCAGGCCGGTGAGACCAGCGGGACCGGGGCTCCGGTTCCCGGCGGGGCCAACGCCAGCTCGGCCTGCGCGTACTCGGGGCTGGACCTGCCCGACGACCAGGAACCCCAGCCGCCCGAGTTCGACGACGACTTCGTCACGGACGGACACGTCCAGACCTACGGCAAGTGGGTCAGCCATGGCTTCAAGGGGGTCGTGCCGAGCCCTGGCGAGGCCTGCCGCGGCAACCTGGGATCCGAGGGGTAGTCGGCGGGGAGCAACTCAGCGGGGTAGCACCTCGGCCCGTCCCCGCACGGGTGTCGCCCAGGTGGCGCCACCCGTGCGGTCCCCGGCCCCTCCGGCGCGGCTCCGCGGGGCCCGGACGACGGCTCGCTACGATCGCGCGGTGCCGGTTCCCCCGCCCCTCCCTGGGCTCTCGTTCACCGCGATCGACTTCGAGACCGCCAACCCGAACAAGGCATCGGTGTGCGCCGTCGGTGTCGCCCGGGTGCGCGACGGACAGGTCGTCGAGACCCACGGGACGCTTGTCCGACCGCCTGCGGGACACGACGAGTTCGGGTACTACAACGTCCGTGCCCACGGGATCCAGGCCCGGCACGTCACGAGCGCCCCGTCGTGGCGTTCCGTGCACGCGACGATCGTCGACTTCATCGGCGCCGACCCGATCGTGGCCTACAACGTGCCCGCCGACCGGCCGGTGTTCGAGAAGGCGTCAGCGGTCTACCGGCTGCCCGCGCCGCCCAACGAGTGGGTCGACGCGCTCCGGATGGCCCGGCGGCACCTCGTGCTGCCGAAGTACTCGTTGCCGCACGTCACCACCGCGCTCGGGCTGCCGTCCTTCACGCACCACGATGCCCTCGCGGACACCATCGCCGCCGCGCACGTGACGGTCGCGCTGTGCCATCGGTTCGGGCTCATCGGGCTCGGTGACAACGGGCTCGGTGACAACGCTGCGATCAGCGGTGCGCCGGCGGTCGGCCATGCTGCGCGTCGTGCGCCATGACGGCGAGGATCTCCCACACGGTGTGCGCGGCGGCGAGGCCGGTCAGCTGGGCGTGGTCGTAGGCGGGTGCTACCTCCACGAGGTCGGCGCCGACGATGCCGAGCCCCGTGAGCCCGCGCAGGGTGGTGAAGAGCTCCCGCGTGGTCAGGCCGGCGACCTCCGGTGTGCCCGTGCCCGGGGCGTGCGCGGGGTCGAGCACGTCGATGTCGACCGAGAGGTAGACGGGACCGCCGTCCACCCGGTTGCGGATGCGCTCGATGATCGTGCCGACGCCCTGCGCCTCGTAGTCGTCGGCGCGGATGACCTGGAACCCGAGGGCCTCGTCGGCCTCGAGCTCGGACTTGTCGTAGACACCGCCGCGCAGGCCGACGTGGACGCACCGGCCCAGGTCGAGCAGTCCCTCCTCGGCGGCGCGACGGAACGGCGACCCGTGCCACACGGGCGCGCCGTGCAGGGTGTCCCAGGTGTCGAGGTGCGCGTCGAAGTGGATCACCGCGACCGGGCCCTGGCGCTTCGCCACGGCGCGCAGGAGGGGCAGCGCGATGGTGTGGTCGCCGCCGAGGGCGATCAGGCGGGTCCCGTCCGCCGCGAAGGCGTCGGCCTCGCTCTCGATCGTGGCCACGGCATCATCGATGGAGTACGGAGAGACGCCCAGGTCACCGGCGTCGACCACCTGGTGCACCGCGAACAGCGAGACGTCGTGGGTCTGGTGGTACGGGTGCAGCTGCCGGGAAGCCTCCCGGATGTGGCTCGGTCCGAAGCGGGCACCCGGGCGGAAGCTCGTGCCGGCGTCGAAGGGTATGCCCAGCACTGCCACGTCGGCGTGCGCGACGGAGTCGCGCGTCGGCAGCAGGGCGTAGGTCGCGATGCCCGCGTACCGGGGCATGCCGGGTGTGTCGTGCTGGCCGATCGGCTCAGGACGGTGGGTCGGGTCGTCGGTCATGTCCGCTCCGTTGATCTCGGCAGGGTGCCGCGTTGCTGGTCATCCTCAGGGCGTCCCGGGGTGGCGTCAACCGGCTCAGTGGGGTCCCGCACCGTGTGGCACAGTGTCGACGGCCAGGAGCCGATGGCCATCGGTCGATGGCCATGGGAGCCCGCGAGGGCGCACGCCGTCGAACAGGCCCTCGCCGACCATGCCGGCCGACAAGGACACCGACTGGATCCGCGACGGGCACGACTTTCTCGCCGAGTGGGTCGCCGAACCGCTCAACCACGCCGTCAGGACGCGCGTCGTCTACACGGAAGGCCTGACACCCGGGCAGGCCGCTGCACGGATCGACGTGCTCGGGTCGGCGCCGAGCCACGCGGGCTGAACGGTCAACGGCCAGAGCAGGCACACCTCAGGGTGTGGGCACCCGGCGTCGGATGCGCTCCAGGATGCTCCGGGTCGCGACCCGGTGCAGGCGCGAGTCGATCACGAGGAGCCGGTAGACCGCACCGAGCACGCCCGGGAACGTCGCGTCGGTGTGTGCCTCGAGTCGCGTGCCGTCGCCGTCGGGCCCCAGCCGGAAGGTGAGGGAGTAGACCGAGAAGCGGTGGACGCCGTCGAGCGCGAGGCTGCCTGGTGGGTCGGCTGCCGTGACGCGGAAGCCCGGGACCACGGAACCTGCGGCGAGCGGGCGCGGGCCTGAGGCCCGGCGATCGCGACAACCGATCGTTCGCACGTACCAGGACGGTTGCCCGACCACCTCGACCTGGTCGAGGACCGCGCGCCACACCACCTCCGGCGAAGCGCCGATCGTCATGGCATGCACGTCACGGTAACGCCGCGGACCGACCATGCTGGGACCCTACCGGCGCGCACGCGCGATACGCCCTCAGTCGAAGATCGCCGCCAGGAGCCGTCCCGCGCCTCGGAAGATCCAGACGAACCCTCGCCACAGGGCGACGGCGGAGCTGACGAGATCGGCCATCTCCCAGAGCCACCCGATACCCCGGCCCACGGCTCGGAAGGGCCGTCCCACCTGGTACCAGAACCCGTGCCGTCGATGCCGCGTCTCGGTCATGGAGCGCAGGATGCCATGGCGCGGGGTGCGGAGGCCGACAATTTCACGCGCTCGTCGTGGCCTCCAGCAGGCAGACGCCGCCGGGGCGACGGGGTAGACCACCAACGCCCCGCCGATGAGGCACATCGCGGCAGACATCGCTGCTTCGACGGCGAGGACCACCTTTCCGCCAGGCTTCGAAAGTTCCCCCGTCGTGTGCTTCTTGACGTCGCGCCACCAACGAATCGAGGTGATCGCGCCGATCGCGATGAAGACCCATCCCATCAACGGAACGATTCCGAAAAGGTGCGTCACGACAGGTAAGGATGCCAGCCGGGCAGTACCGAGCGGACGACGGCGATGTGCTAGCTGCTCTGTCACCTCGTACGCGGCCTACGTCAACCCCTTCCTGAAATTCACCGAATGGGTAGAATTCTGGCCGGATGCCAGCCGGAGGGGGCGTGGTCGTTGGCCATGAAGTGGAACGGGATTCTACTCATAGGCATCGGTATCTTCATGATGACCGCGATATCCGACGTCACTGTCCGTCTCATCGGGCTTGGCCTGTGGTGGTTCGGTTCCCTGCTGCTCGTCCACTCCTTCCTTGACAACCGCGGTGCGCGGCGATTCGTCTGGGTGGTGGGAGTCGGCGCGGCCGTGTGGGCCTACTCGGCGGGCTGGGCGGCGCTGGCCACCGAGGGGGTCGGGCAGCTGGTCGTCGCCATCGTGAGCGTGCTGCTCTCCTTGGTCACGTTGACGCGCCAGGTGCGATCCCCGGATCGGTTAGAGCCGATCGGCGGTTCGACCACCTCCGCCAACGCCTACCTGCAGTCGGCCTTGAGCCGCTGGGACCTGGCCAGGAGACAGCTGGCGATGGGACAGCACCTGCGGGCCGGGCTCAACTACCAGGACGGCGTCGACCACCTGCTGATCTGCGCCAGCATGACCCGGGAGGCGGACGAGAAAGCGACGACGATGCCCCGACCCGATGACCTCATGCCCGTGTACCACGCCATCGCGGCGGTGGGCAGGGAGGGGATTCCGGTGATGGAACGGGTGCGGGCGACCGCTCCGATCCGGTTCCACGCTCGCATCGTGCTCGCCGCGGCCCACCTGGCGGATCCGACGGCGGGGAGGCCGGAGCTGATCAGGAGGGCCCTGGCCGCCGAGGCCGGTTCCGTGCCGGGGCTCGACCTCAACGGGGATGGTCCGCTGTCGGCCGAGACCCGGATAGCGCAAGCCGCGCAGGTGCGCCTGCTCGTCGCGAGACTGATGGTGGACCGACCCGGCCTCCGCTGGGCGGCGGTTCCGCCCTGGCTGGTCGGGAGCGGCGGCGCGGTGTCCTTCGCACGGGAGAAGAGCAGGTTCCGGCAGGCGGTTCTGCCGAGCTGTGCCGGCCTGACTCTGGACGAGGAGACGCGGCAGCTCGCGCAGGAGAGCGCGCTGATGTACCGCGAGCTCTGCCGGGAGGTACCGGGTTACGAGTCGGACCGGGACCAGGCCGAGCGACTTCTCGCCACGATCCAGGCCTAGCTCGTGTACCTCGAGCTGCTCGCGCTGTTGGGCGGCGCTCTCGTGCTGGTCTTCTACGCGGGCAGTGGCCGGTTGCCCTTCATCACGCGCTTCCGGTACCCGTTGACCGGACTGGGCTTCCTCAGTTTCGCGGGGGCGTCGTACCTCGCCACGACACGGGACGTGCCGAAGGGGTGGGGATTCGACTCGGCGTCCGTCGCGTTCGTCCTCGCCGGGGGCGTCGCGTTGGTCCGCATCGTCCTGGCCGAGCGACAACGGGCCGCCGACCCGGCGTACAACCCGCAGGCCGCGGCCACCTGGTACGCAGAGGGCCAGAACCACCTGCGGGTCTTCCTCGCCAGGGACGACCTGGCGTCCCTGGACCGAGCCGTCGACCTGTTCCGGCAATCCGTCGACGCGACAGCGACTCATGCCTCGCACCTCACGCACCTCACCGCCCTGCTGACGGCGTTGCAGGCGCGCTACGAACAGCTGCGGCGCCTCGACGACCTGGACGAGGCCATCGACTACGGCCGCAGAGAATCCGGATCCGACGGCGGTGTGCGCCGCGGCCGGGTGCTGTCCATGCTGAGCACCGCACTGCGCATGCGCTACGACAGCGTCGGCGCCGCGGGCGACCTCGCGGACGCCCACGAGGCCTGCCGGACGGCGATCAGCCTGGTGCCGTTCTACAGCCGCCACTACCCGCGCTGCAGCAGCGAGCTCGCCGCGTTGCACCGGGCCGAGTACGAACGTACCCAGCAGCCACGATCCCTCGACCTCGCCGTCGAGCACGTGCAGAAGAGCCTGCGCTCCGCGCGCGTGCTCGGCTCGGCGCGCATGGTGGACCTGACGACCCTCTGCGCCCTGCTCGCGGAACGCGGAAGACGGACGAAGAACATGCGGGACCTGGACGACGCCGTCGACATCGGCAGGCAGTCGCTACGCATCGTCCAGCCCGACGACCAGCTCTTCCAGCCATGCCAGAACAACCTTGCCCTTGCTCTGCGCGCGCGCTTCGAGCTCCAGCCCCGCACCGCCGACCTGGACGAGGCGATCCGCCTCGCGCACCGCGCGACCGCGTCGGTCGCCCCGACCGCCCCGCAGCGGGCGGACCACCAGCTCAACCTCGCCCTGGCGCTGCACGACAGGTACCGGTACGAGCAGCGCCACACGGGCGAGCACGCCCGGACCGGCCGGGAGATCGACTGGGCGCTCGAGGCCGCACGCGATGCCGCGAACCATGACGCGGCCAACGTCCCCACCCGGATCAGGGCGGGGCTGGCCTGGAGCGACATCGCGGCCACGACCGGCAGGCACGCCGACGCCGTGACGGCCCTCGCGGGGCTGATCGAGCTGCTCCCCCGGGTCGCGTCCCGTGAGCTACGCCGAGAGGACCAGGAGGACCGGCTCGGCCGGTGGACCGGCATCGCCGCGAACGCAGCCGCCTGTGCACTGGCCGCCGGCCAGGAGGACACCGCGCTGGTCCTGCTGGAACAAGGGCGTGGTGTGCTGCTGTCACGCGCCCTCGACGCCCGCGCCGACCTCACGGCACTGCACGCCAGGAACCCGGCGCTCGCCACGGAGTTCGAGGAGCTCCGCGCGGAGCTGGACACGGCCTACGACACGTCGGCGACTCTCGGTGACGTGCTCGAGCTGGCCGGGCCGGCCGAGAGCTCCGCCGATGCGGGGATCGCCGGAGCCGACGACCGAGCCAGACGCATGCGGCGCGCGCAGACGGAACGCTGGAACGATCTGCTCGCTCGGATCCGGGCCGAGGACGGGCTCGCCGACTTCGCCGGCACGCCCCAGCTCGAGCGGATACTCGAGCAGGGTGCGGACGGGCCGGTGGTGTACCTCAACGTCAGCGAGTATCGCTCCGACGCGATCATCCTCCGGCCGGAGGGCGTAGTGACGGTGCCCCTGCGGGTCACGCCACGACAGGTGGCCGAGCACACGCGACGGCTGCACCTCGCGCTGCACCCGGGCAACATCACCGACCTCGAGCATCAGCAAGCCATCCATGACGTGCTCGGCTGGTTGTGGGACGACGTGGTCGAGCCCGTTCTCGATGCCGCGGGCGTAGCGGCACCCGCTTCCGGCGAGGCCCTGCCGCGCATGTGGTGGATACCCACCGGGGCGCTGGCACTGCTCCCGATCCACGCCGCCGGACGGCACACCACCGAGAGTGACCATTCCCTGCTGGACCGGGCGATCTCGTCGTACGCACCCACCGTCCGGGCGCTCACGGCCACGCGCGAACGGCGCGTGGCTCCCGCCGCACCGCGCCCGCTGGTCGTCGCGATGTCCGAGACGCCGGGTGCGGAACCGCTCGGAAACGCCGAGGCCGAGGCCGAGATGGTGCGGAGCCTCTTCCCGGGCGGCCTGCTGTTGCAGAACGGCGAGGCGACCCGGCAACGGGTGCTCAGCGAGCTGCCCGGCCACACCTGGGTGCATTTCGCCTGCCACGGCGTGATCGACCGCGACATCCCGTCCCGGAGCGAGCTGCTGCTCCACGACCACCACGAGCGGCCGTTCACCACCACCGACATCTCGCGCCTCGATCTGCCGGAGCCGGCTCTGGCCTACCTGTCGTCGTGCGAGACCGCCCGCACCGGACCGCGACACACCGACGAGGCCATCCACCTCGCGTCCGCGTTCCAGCTCGCAGGCTTCCCCGACGTCATCGCGACCCTGTGGAAGATCCCCGACCGCGTGGCGCACGCGTTCACCCAGGACACCTACACCGAGTTCCACCGCACCATCCGGTCCGGCAGCGCACTGACCGCGGCCCGCGCGGTGCACGAGGCGACACGCGCGGCCCGGGCGAGGTATCCGAACCTTCCTGGGCTCTGGGCCGGCTACGTGCACATGGGCCACTGACCGCCTACGCCGAGTCCGGCGCGGAACTCTGGTCGGCGGTGGCGCTCGGGTCGACAGCCGAGGCGGACGGCCCGGCGGGGTCCAACGGTCCCTCCGCCGGTTCCGGGACGTCGTCGTCCGGGGTGTAGCCCCGGTAGCGGAGGCTCTCGTCGAGCAGCTCCTGCTCGTGCGGCGTCAGCTCAGGCCGTTTCATACGGGCTCCTGTTCCTTCGACGACTGTCCGGTTTCGGCAGGCAGCACCAGCTCGATCATGTCGATGTCGCTCGCGCGGACGTGCAGCCCGCCGCTCTGCGTGATCGGCCGGACGAAACGGCCGTCCGGGCCCATGATCCACGCGGTCTGGAGGTAGACCTCAGGAGCCTGCGGATACGAGGTGGCGTAGGAACGGGTGCCGTACCAGCCGCCCGCCCACGCGCCGTCGTGCAGCCGCACCCGGACGAAGCAGGAACCGCGGTTCTGGAACATCCGGTCCCAGGCGGTGGGCGTGCCGCGGTAGCGCGCTCGCGCCCCGCGCCGCTGCCACCAGGTGACGCACCCGGCCGCGACCGCGGGGATGACGATGAACAGGAGCAGCGCCAGCAGGCCCACCAGCCGCGCCTGCTCGGCGACACCGTCCCAGCCGCGCGTGCCGATGCTGCGCGCCAGCCGCACCAGCGCGGGGCCGGCCACGATGAGGTACAGGGTGTCCAGCAGGATCGAGGCCGCGATGGACCGCAGGACCCGCTCCCCCAGGTCACGTTCGCCGGGAACAGGTCCACGCCACCGTTCGCGCAGGAACTGGTAGGTGATACCGGGGAGGACGACGAGCGCCAGCAGACCCAGCTGGAGCACCGTGGAAGGGGCCTGGCCCATCTACACTCCCCACTCCCCGAAACGGGATCGAAGCGGCTCATCAGCAGCGGGACAATGGTTCCATACCGGGCCGTCGTTGTCCCTCTCCCCTGCGGTTCGCCCGCTGACCTTTATGGTGTGGCGGCACCCCACCCCGAGCCGTCAGGGAGACACGTGACGTCCTTCGAGCACCTGCCGACCGTCCGCAGCGACTACGACGCCAAGGCGGAGGCCTACGCCGCGTTCATCGGGGACGCGTTCCTCGACCACCCGCTGAATCATGTGCTGGTCCATACCTTCGCCGACCTGGTCCAGCAGGGCGGCGGCGGACCTGTGGCCGACGTCGGCTGCGGGCCCGGGCACGTGACCGGCTATCTGCGCGACCGGGGCGTCGACGCCTTCGGTATCGACCTCTCGCCCGAGCTGGTAGCGCTGGCCCGCGAAGCGAACCCGGGCGTCCGGTTCGACGTCGACGACATGGGCGCGCTCGACGTCGCGACGGGCCGTCTCGCGGGGGTGCTGGCGAACTACTCGATCATCCACACGCCGCCGGACGTGCTGCCCGGGGTGCTCGGTGAGTTCAGCCGGGTCCTGGCGCCTGGTGGGCACCTGCTGGTGTCGTTCCAGGCGCTGGCCGATGCTGAGGGGACGGCCGAGGGCTTCGGGCACAAGGTCTCGCCTGCATGGCGGTACTCGGTTGGTCATGTCGTCGAGGTGCTCGGGCGGGCCGGCGTCTTCGAGGTTGCGCGGCTGGTGGTTGCTCCGGGTGAGGACTCGGTGCGGGGGTTTCCGCAGGGGTTTGTGCTGGGGCGGAAGGGGGTCGGGTGAGGCTCAGCGCTCGTTGAGCCAGTCCGCTGGGTAGCGATCCCGAAATGCGTCGGCGGCTTGCTGCGTCCGTGCGCTGATCAGGATTGCCGTGTCGTCAGCCGGGACGCATGCACGATTCGTAGACCAGCCATTGGACCACCGCAGCGGAGAACGTCTCGGTCCATGGCTCCCACCGTTCCTGCGACTTGTCCGCGAGTCCGCCCAGCACGACGACGGGTGGGTCCTCTTGGTCCAGGTGCTCCGTGAGAATGCCCCACCGGCAGACACCCTGGTTCTCGTGGCGAACGATCAACGCGCCTGCGTCGACGTACATCTGCCTGCCGACGATGGACAGCAAGACGTCCTGGTTGCTGAACAGGTCGTGGCGCCGGCCGGCAAGCCCATAGAACTCACGCACCGCCGATGGCAGGCGGACGCCAAGATCGGCCTCACGCGTGCGGATCTGGTCGGGAAGTACCCCGGATGTGGCATCCAGCGGTCTGCCGAGCCAGCACTCGGCGAACCGTGCCAGGAACCGCCACGCTGATGAGCGGTCCTGTGCCGCTTCGGCAGCCTCGGGAGCAACGTCGAAATGATCAGCCGTCACGGGCGTCCCCGCGAGCAAGAAGCTTCAGCACTTCATCGCTGACCGGCTTCTCGCCGGGTAGCGCCCAGGCATACTCGTCGTGCTCAGTGAGCTGAATTTCCCCAGGCTCGACGGAGACGGCCCAGGTGTGCTGTCGCGTGTGCTTTCCGGACCCGCTCGTGTACTCGAAGGCTCCCAGGTAGGCCGACACACTTGCGACGGATAGCCCGGTCTCCTCGGCGACCTCCCGCCTCAGTGCCTCGTCAAGGTCCTCGCCAGGATCGACCTTTCCAGAGGGAAGTTCCCACGTTCCGCCCCGGAAGTCGTCGACAGGGCGTTGGAGCAGCAGTGCCGTCGCGCCGTCTCGGATGACCGCGCCGACGACTTGCTGCTGGATTCCGTCGGCGGTGTCTTGCGCGGTGAGTGCGTCGGTGGTGGGCAGGTCGGTCATCGCGCCTCCTGGAGCAGGTGGGTGGGCTCAGGACGATGATTCTGCCGGGGACGCGCAGCCAGCAGGGACCACTTTGTGTGCGGGCGACGGTCGCGCGGTCCAGCGTCTGACGAGGCGGACCGCCCAATGGACCAACTAAAAGTTGATCATGTGGTTCTGACGCGGTGGATCGTTGGAATTCTGCGGTTTCCAGCATAGCGGGGGCGGGGCGTGCCTGCTGCGTGCCACTCCGGAACGTACACATTCAGCAGCAGCCAGAGCCACGGCTGGGCCGAGATCCCGACGCGCATCGTGAGCGAGTTGGCCGTGCATCCCGAAGCGTTCCAGGCGAAACCCGACGATGGGCAAGGAAACTCACCCCGAACGTCACCCACTAAGCCCATCACTGGCCCGGTCCTCGCGAGTATCGTCGGCCACGATTCTCAGTCCTGGTCTACGCCGACGAGCCGGGAACGAGCCGGACAACTTTGACCGCGGCGCCAAGGCCAATACGCGGGAGGCGGAGAGCGATGTCGCACAGAGCCACCGATGCCCCTGACGCAGAATCTGCGGTCCGTCGTCTCGCTGGTCAATTGGCTGCTGTCGGTGGCAGAGCAGTGCGACTCGATGGCGATGGCGAGCCGAGCTTCGTCGTGCTCCACCCGAGGATCGGGCTGGTCGCCGTTGATATCGACGTAACCGACGCAGCGGTGGGTGATCCGGCGCCCTTCCTGAGGCTCAACGAGAAGGTCCACACGCTGCGCCAGACGCTGCGGATCGATGCTGCCACGCCGATCGGGCGCGTGGTGCTCCACAGCAAGCATTTGCTCGCTGAGCCCGCCCGCGGCATCGGCGGGCGGACGAGCATCAGTTCCAAGCAGCTTGCCAATTCGGCGTGGCTGACCAGTCTGAACCCCCAGCCGCTGGCCGACGAACTTGCTGCGCAGATTGCCGGGCTGCTCGAGCCCACCTTCACCTTCACCACGACTTTCCGCAGCAGCTCACATGATGCGGGTGCAGGGGAGCGTGAGGAGCTCCGCGTCACCCTCGACGGCCAACAGGCTGCGATCGCGCAGCGGGACGACCTCGACGTCGCACTCATCCATGGGCCGCCGGGCAGCGGCAAGACGCTCGTGCTCGCGGCGCGCGCGCGTTGGCTCTCCACGCAACACCCGGATTGGCGGATCAAGGTCCTCTGCTTCAACAACGCGCTGGTGCCCTATCTCAAGAGCCTCGTCGACGCGTATCCCAATGTCGAGGTATCGACCATGTGGCCGTTCGCCCAGGAGTACGGCGTCCGGTTCTCGTTCGCCGACGATGCCGTGAACTACCGGTCACTTGTACGCGCGAAAGCGAGCGGGAGACTACCTATCGCCGACGGCATCCTGCTCGACGAAATGCAGGACTTCAGTCCGTCATGGTGCGCGATCGTCTACGAAGCGCTGGCACCGGGCCGCGGCGGTCTGGTGATGGCAGGAGACAGCGCGCAGGCGTTGTACGGCGTCAACGTCCTCCCGCCGGTTCTCAAAGAGCACGGAGTCGAGAAGCTTTACCTTGAACGTCCCTATCGGAGCACGCGCAACATTCTCGGTGCTATCGGGGGGCTCCACGACGAGTTCTCGGTCGCGTCTATCGACCAGGCGCCCGACGGTGAGCCGGTCGAGTTGATCTGGGCCAACTCACCCGCAGAGCAGGCAAGAGCGATCGCATGGGAAGCCCACCTGATGCTGTCCAGCAGTGAGCGTGAGGCCGGCGACATCGCGGTGGTGATTCCGAGGTATAAGGGAACCCTCCGCTTCATCTGCCCCGCATTGGAGGCAATGAAGATCCCCTTCACGACCGTGGTCACCAAGGAAGATAAGAAGAACTTTGACCGCACTACAAACACCGTGAAGATCATCACGCCCCACTCTGCCAAGGGCCATGAGTTCCCGGTGGTGTTCTTGTTCGGTCTCGATACCCTGAAAGCGTTCGATCCAACAGACGGGGAGTCGCTGAAGATCGGCCGGGCCTGCTTCGTCGGCGCGACGCGGGCCAAGGATCAGCTCCTCATCACCTACACGAAGCACAATAGCTATCTCAACATCCTGAGCGCCGACGAGACCTACGTCCGTCGGTGGCTGTGGCCCGATCAGTACGAAGG
This sequence comes from Promicromonospora aerolata, assembly GCF_042682255.1. Classification (NCBI taxonomy): domain Bacteria; kingdom Bacillati; phylum Actinomycetota; class Actinomycetes; order Micrococcales; family Promicromonosporaceae; genus Promicromonospora; species Promicromonospora aerolata. The sequence goes on along the minus strand of NZ_JBHUHF010000001.1, from coordinate 5,243,754 downwards.
GGCTCCTGAGAATGGCTGAACTCGTCGTCTACGACTACGTGGGCCCAGGCGAGCAGATGACCGCCGAGACGCTGGCCGAGGCATTGCCCGACACCTGGCTCATTGTCGTTGGCCGGGCATTGCCGACGCCGCAGAAGGACGATGTCGACCTTCTAATCGTCGGCCGCAACCGTATCTTCGTCTTGGAGCAGAAGCACTGGGGCCCCCGGATCGTGGTCGAAAACGGCGGTTGGCGGGTCAAGGGCGGGCTGCGGCAGAGCCCGATCGGCCGGAACACCCAGGTGGCGAAGATCCTCGCCAGCGTGCTCAAGGACGCGATCACCGGATACACCGCCGCCGCGAAGGGCGCCCACCTTGTGCAGGCGCGCGTCGTACTGTCCTACCCAGGCCTCGACCTCGACACGAGCGTTTACCCGTATGACGACTCGCAGATCCTGCTCCTCGACGAAGCTGCGGCCGCCCTGGTGGAAGCCGACGCCGCAGCCACAGAGCTTCACAAGGTTCGAAATGCGGCCGTCGAGTTCGTCAGCGGGCTTTCGGTGCGGGCCGCCAAGCCGACCAACCTCGGCCCCTTCGAGGTCGCCGCCGAGGTCGAGGGTGTCGGGCGTTCGCGCGTCTTCCACGGCAGGGACGGCGACGGAGACCCGGTCGTGCTCCGTGCATATCCCATGGATGGCTGGGGGCCGGGGGTCGACGTGAAGCAGCTCGTGAAACACGAGCGCCAGGCGACCAAGCAGATCGCCGACATCCAGCGGTCGTGGAGCGTCGAGGCGACCTTTGAGGACGACGGGAGGCGCTGGGTAGTACTCCCCATCCGTCCGATCACAAGCGTCTCGCTCGCCCGGCACGCTGCGGCCGGGAAGCTTAAAGTCAAGAGCAACCAGGGGATCACCAAGCGGGCCGCAGACATCGTCCTCGACGCGTTCGAAGCCCTCGCGGAGGTCCACGAGAAGGGTGTGGTCCACCGCGGGCTGATGCCGGATCGGATCCTGGTCGGCAAGAACGATCGGGTCATGTTCCGCGACTTCTACCTTGCGCACGCCGAGTCCCAGGTCACAGTCGGCCCGATTATCGCCGACACGGTAGATGGTTCAAGGCCGTTCCGCGCGCCCGAGGGCGAGTTCGTAATCAGCGCTGCAACCACGAAATCGGACGTCTATTCACTTGCCTTGAGCCTGCTCTGGTGGATCAATGGCCAGGTCGCTGTCAAGGACGCGGGTGCGATCAGGGCCATTCCTGGCGCAGTTGGACAACTTGGCTCAGTGACAGACGCCCTCCTTGCATGCCTAGCCGAGAATCCGGCCGACCGACCCGACGCGGCGGATGCTGCGAAGCATGTGCAGGAGTTACTGCGGCCGCCGCCACCGCCTGAGAAGCCTCTCGTGCCGGCAGCCAGCAATGGGCCGCCGGCAGACGTGTTCGGGGTGGGCGGCACGATTGACAATGGCCGCTACCGCATCGAGCGCATTCTCGGTCAAGGAGGATTCGCGACGTCCTGGCTCGCCCTGGACACCAAGCTCGGGGTCTCCCGAGTCATCAAGCAGTACGTGAACCCGGGCGCAACCTGGCAGGTGAAGCAGGAGTTCGACTCCGCTCAGAAGCTCAACAACTCGCGGTGTGCCCGCGTCTGGGACTGCTCGCCGGAGCCGCCGGTCTACCTTGTCTCCGACTACGTCGAGGGTCAGAGTCTTCGTGACCTGGGCATGCAAGGTACCGCTTCCGAAGAGGACTACCGCCAAGTCGCCCTCGATGCACTCGAGGGCCTTGCCTACATGCACGGTGAAGGGCACCTCCACCGCGACGTCAGTCCCAACAACATCATTGTGAAGGATGATGGCCGTGCCGTCCTGATCGACTTCGGTTTGGCCATCGCCCGGGCCGATGCAGCGTCGGTTGCGGGCACACCAGCATTCATGGCCCCGGAGGTTCAAGGGGCAGGGACATGGTCGGTATCCGCCGATCTCTACGCACTCGGAGCGAGTCTGCTGCAGGTGATCCTCAATCGGTCACCGTTCAGCGGTTCGGACAAGTCGAATCTCGAACCGCTCTCTCCCGAAGAGGAGGAGACTTGGGGGCCGAATGGCGTCGCAATCCTCAACACGCTCTTCAAACTGGTTGAGCCGCGCCCTGAGGACAGGCCGCTGTCGGCGAAGGAGTTCGCGAACTACCTCAAGACGGTGGCTGCCCCCAGGGTCGAAAAGGGGAAGGAGGAGATCAATCCGACGGTCCTGAGCCTGCGCCGCCTCTACCGCGGCAGCACTGTCGGGAACGCCGGTAACCGCGGCCTGGATGACCCGTTCGCACGGCAGACATACGTCGAGACCCGCCTCGACACCCGCCTCACACCGAGCGTGCTCGCTGGTGAGCTCGACATCGTCCTTCTGACCGGCAACCCTGGCGACGGAAAGACCTCATTCCTATCGACCCTGCGAGAGCGACTGCTCGAAGCCGGAGCCCCCGACATCACACTGGCGACCGCAGCCGGCTGGCGGATGAGCCTCGGAGACCGCACCTTCGCGGCCGTCTACGACGCTAGCGAGGCCCGCGACGGCAAGTCGTCGGACGAGATCCTCGCGGAGGCCCTTGAGGGGGGCGCCAAGCACACAGCGCTTATCGCGATCAACGATGGCCGTCTTCTGAATTTCTTTGCTCAATACCAGGACGTCTATCCGGAGTGCTACGTCGCTGTCGATCGCTACTCGCGTGACATGCCGACCGAGAGTCCACGGATCGCGATCGTCGACCTGAAACGACGTTCCGTCGCTCCGACGGGGCCTGACGACGGACTGGCTGGCGCCGTGCTGGACTTGTTCGCCGCCGATCAGTTCTGGACCGACTGCGAGACCTGCACGGCTCGCGGTGTTTGCCCGATCCTGGCCAACCGGAACATGTTGCGCGGGCCGGGCAAGCGGCCGCTGCTCGAACTCGTTTCGATCTCTCACCTTCGCCGCAAGCGCCGCGCCACGTTCCGCGACGTCCGTTCGGCCATTGCATGGACGATCACGGGCGACCACGGCTGCGAAGACGTCCATGCGGCAATCGCCGAGGGACGCGACCTGCGAATGGCGGACGACGCCGTCGCGTTCGACCTCGCGTTCCAGGGGGGCAACCCGGACTACCTCGTTGCGGAGTGGGCGACGGTCGACCCGGCTGCGCTGGCCGCTCCCGGTGTCGAGCGTGCGTTGCGTGACGGGACGTTCGGTCTCAAAACGGGCCTTCGCCCGGGGTCGGAGAATCGTCAGCTCTTCTTCGACGGTGCCGCAACGAGTCCGGTGGGTCGCGCCGAGGTCCGTGCGTACCGCTACTTCGACGAGTTCGTCGAAGTACTCGCCGGACGCATCGACGTTCGGTTCGTTCGCGAGAAGGTCCTCCTCGGGCTCAGCCGCGTGCTTGGGGCGCACGGATACCCGGGGGCTGCTCTCGCGCTGCGCGACGGCAAGAGCGACGGCTGGTCGGTCCTCCGTGAGATCCCGGCGGAGGAGTTCTCCCTGCTCGCTCTCGACACGGACGCGACGTACGTCGAAAAACAATCCGATGGCCTGCGGTTGTCACACAGGCTCGGCAATCTCGTATTAACTCTTGATTCGTACGAATTAGTCCGGCGTGCGGCCGACGGCGAGCTCCTCGGCGATGCCGGTTCCGATGCGGTGAAGCTGGAGCTGAGCGCTTTCGGCAACCTACTGCGCACGACTCCAGCACACCAGGTCCTTGTTGTCGATCCCGCAGGTCGTGGCGATTCCGTTCGCATCGCCGCCGGCGTTATCAAGCGAGAGGAGGCGTAGGCATGAAGATCGAACTTCCGAAGAACCTCCGCACATTCGCCTTCCGAGAGCTCACGGTCATCGAGCCCAATGACACAGACGTTGAGCGCATGCTCACGCAGATCTTCGAGATGGCGATCAAGCAGGGGCGCACAGCCGCGAATGTCGCAGCGACCAAGCTGTATGACGAGAAACGTGCCTCGCTGGCATCCAGCGACCACCTCGCGGGATTTGACGATGCACGTGGCCAGGCGGTCCTCGACGGCTGGCTGAGGGCGTCGGTCGTCGAGATGGGACGAGTGGGCCGTTCCCGTGCGACTGAACAGATGCAGTATGTCCGCCCCAGGACCGTCGCCGTCTTCAGGTCTGGCTTCCCCAGCCGTGCCCGCCATCGTGGTGCGGACCTGGTGGTCTACCGCGAGTTGCTGCGCGAGGTCATGGCTCGTCGTCCTGGCGAGGGAGAGGGCAAGGCGAAGACATGGATCAACGAGCGGTTCAGGGCGGCATTCGGCCCGGGCGTCGTCTTCAGTGATGCGCCGAAATGGGCACCGACTTACGACGGCATAGCTGACATCGACATTACCGCCCGGCTGTCGCTGCACTTCCTCGAGGAGTTCGAGGCAAAATCGGCGGCGCCGGACAAGGACGTGGCCTACGACTCGCCCGTACCTGCGGCGACCCGTCCGCTGGGCGCCGACGTGCTCGACTACATCGAAGCGTATGGCGAGCGAGCGCCTTCCCTAGTTATGTCGCAGCACCTCGCCGCGCTAATCGGCTTGAGGCTCTTCCAGCTCCCGCTGCGGACCGCTCTTGCCACGCGCTCCCTCCTCGAGACCGGTGAGCTCCCTGCCGACATGACCGACGCCGCTGCTGCCAACCCGCTGGAGCAGTATGTCGACTTCACCGGCGACAAGGGCTCACGGTCCGACCTGCTTGCTCGTGAGTGCGTGCAGCGCGACCTCGAAATCACCCGTCAGTTCTTCTGGGACCGGCTCTATCTCCTCTCGATGCGCACCGCTCCAGCCGTCCGCCCCATGTTCGATGACGACTCGCTGAAGCCCGCAGAGAAGATCGCCCTGCTCGCTAACTCGAAGAATGCCGCTCAGGTCGTCAGCCACCTCGAGTACATCCTGTCGCTCATCCAGGACGAGAACGCCCAGACCGACGACGAGGACACTGCGTCGTTCCTTACCGCCATGGCAGCCAACACCAGACCCATCGCCCATCGCGTGGCCGACGTCCTTGTCGAAGCGCTCAAGAAGCGTGGCTACGAGAACGCATTCAAGTGGTTCTGGTCGACCGGCGGCATCCAGACCGATGTCGGAATCCTGGCTGGAACCCTCAACGTGAAGCCCTCCTGGACCTATGCGCCGTCTGACAACCTACTTGCATCGCTCCTCGCAATGACGTTTGCTCGCCAAGGCGGCGGTCCCGCGCATGCCGAGCTAACCATCGGCGCCGTGCTAGCACAGTTCGAACGGCGTTTCGGACTCGTCGTTGACCGCCCGCCGGCCGTGCTGGACACGGCCGAGAATCGGGCCGCGGCCGGGAAGAACTTCGAGGCGTTCAAGTACCGCCTCCAACTGCTCGGCGTCTTCGATGGACTCAGCGACGACCTCAACGCCCAGCGTGTTCGCAATCCACTGGTCAACCTCATGGAGGGCGAATGAGAAACCTTGTGCAAATGTCGCTTGCTGATCGCGTCATCCACTCCGTAGCTAACGCCGAGTTGGGGCACTGCGTCCGCGTCGACGACATCGTCGAAGCTGACGCATTCGAGCTCGCCGGACTTGTGCGACAGGAGGTCGACGCGGAGAAGTTCCGTGTAGCGGTGCTCGCCTCGCAAGGCCACGGCGGCGCAGTCACGGTCGAGACGGCCGTCGGCATTCGCAACGACAAGTCGCACGTCTTTGTGCTCCTGGTCCCCCCGGGTCAAGCACACGCTGCGAGTTCGTTGGACAACTCGTTCGAAAGACTCTCGCTGGTTGACGAGCTGGAGCAGGTCGCGGCCGATCTCAAGGCCGAGGTTTCTCGTCGATGGCCCGCGTTGCCGGTGACGCCGCTCCTGCGCAAGGTCCGAGTACCGATTGAGGCGAGACTCGACTTTCTGGCTGCGGTGCTGGAGGCCGACGACGACGTTGCCTTCGGGCAGGAGCTGTGGCGGGTCGGCCTGATCGTTGACCGCTCGGACGCGGCCCGACTTCGGGCCAACCTCGAGCGGAACGCCGCGGTGGTCGCCAATGTCGCCACCCCGACCGTCGCGACGGCGACCGTCCGCGAACGACTGCGCAAAGCTCGGGTCGCACCCGGAGGCGTATTCGAAAATCTGGTCGGTGTGCTCAGCCCCTCGGCGGGCGACCTACGCAACACCATCAACTGGACCCGCCGGCTGTTCGAGGAACACGGCATTACGCTCGCCGACATCCCCCTCGACAGCGACGTCGAGTCGGCGCTCATCGATCTGCAGATGGAGAGCTTCACCAAGGCGGACGGCTCCGTGGAAGCCTTCAGCAAGCTGCAGGCCTCGGAAGGCGGAGCCCTGTTCGTGAAGACCTCGCCGGAGAACCCGAGCACCCTGGGACTCAAGTGGAAGACAAAACCGGGCAGGCCGACCGACGTTGCCAACTGGCTCCTGGAGTTGCTCCCGCCAGCCGACCTGCGCGACGACGAAACGTCGTCGACCCTTGAGACCAAGATCAAGGCCACCCGGATGTCAGCGACACTCAAACTCGACCTGGGTGCGGACGACCTCGCCGCCGGAGCGCTGTTTGTCGTGCGGATCACCGCGCTTGACGCCAACGGCACGCCGATGCTGCTCGCCGACGGGAAACCGGCGGTCGGTGACAGCGACCAGTTCGAAGTCATCATCGAGGAGTCGCTGGCCGAGAGGTCAACGCGGAAGACATCGGCAAGGTCACTGGCGGAAGCCCAGCTGCGGGCCGTGCTTTCGGGCGCAGCAGGCACCGAGATCGACATGCAGGCCTGGGACTTCCGAGGCAGGGTCTTCTCGGTCAGGGTCGGCAAGCACCTGGGTGCTCAGATCCGCATCGCGCCGACCATCGTCCATCTGCAGAGACTGCTGATCGCCGACCCCACGATCACCGCGTTCGAGGCCACCTCCGACTTCGGCGAGCCGATCGACCCTGCCGATGCCACGGCGCTGCGCAGGGATCTCCCGGCCGCGTTCTCGAAGAAGCGCAGGGAACTGTTCGCGCTGCTTACTGAGGGAGCGCCCCAGGACGTGCCAGAGGTGTTCCGGTGGGATGCCGCCGCCCGACAGCTCGCGATCGAATACGCGCAGACGTATAAGAGGGCGCTTGACGCGGCCACGGGCGCAACGCGCAACGCACTCCTGCGGCTGGACACGCTGGCGCTGAAGGTAGGGACGTCGCTGCGTTCCGAGCGCGCGGTCGTCGTACTCCCTATCCAGCCGCTTCGTGTCGCCTGGATCGCCACACACTTCGGCGTCGTCGAGTCCTGGTGCGCCGACCTGATCGACCTCGGCGGCGCCAAGGCGCGCCGACTAGTCGTCGACGAAGACCTCTTCGCACGCGTCCAGCCGGCGAACCTCCCGTTCACCGCGCTCAACGCGGGCCGCGAAGCGCTGGTCTACTTTGACGAGGTCGCGTTCGGGTCCGCAGTTTTCCTCGAGCCTGGTCTCACTGAGCCCGAAGCGGTTGCCTCTACCGTGTACGGCGCCCTAGACCTTCCGCGGGAGTCGGCGGCGCTGACGTCGGCGGCGGCGATGGTGTCGAGTCGGCTCAGGGATTTTCGGCGGTCACATCCCGAAGGCGAGGCCCTTCGTATCGCGGTGATGAATCCCGGCGACGGCGAAGTCGTCGGCCTGGCGGTCGAGTCGCTGCTCAATGTGTCGACGGAGAGCGAGGAAGTCGCCTCCACAACGCCGCCGCGGGCGGAGGTCGTCGCATACGGCCGCAATGCCGGCTTCGCATCCCCCCTGCCCCGACTGACCGAACTCCAGCAGACCCTGCAGCTAGCTCAGGTGCCTGGCCAGCAGAGCCACTTGACGCCCCCGCTGGGTATCGCGATGCGTACCCCCGACGCGCTTGTGGAGGACGAGCGCGCCAACCACATCTCGCTCATCCAGGACATCACGGCGCTGGATCTATCGCAGGCAGTAGAGGAGGGTTCCGACCGTTCCACCGCCTTCTACGACCTCCTCACTCCGGCCATCACGACTCGGGTCGATGTCGGCGGCAAGCCAGGTTGGGTCACGTCACCCGCACTCTCGTCGACACAAGATGCGCCGAGCCGTGTGGTCGTGGACGCACACAGGGCGCACCAATCTGCGCTCGGAGAGGAGCTCGGGTTCGACGCTCCGCCCGCGCTTCACATCGGAATCGAGCCCGACGGCCTACAGGCAATCCGAGTGCTGCACGAGCTGTCGGACTGGGTGATGACCCTCGACCGATTCGTCGGTCTCGACCTCTACGAGGACCCGCTCGCGATCGGCCTCGGCAGCGACAACTACATGCTCGACTACGCGCCAGACTTCATCGAGGGACTTAGCCACCGGCTCACGGTGACGACCAAACATCGCGCCGAGGTCGCACGGATCTTGGAGCGCGCGATGGACGAACTTGGCCTCGATGCCATCAATCAGTCGGTGACGCCGATCATCGACAACCTGCTCGCGATCTCGGGCAGGCTCGTACTGCGGCTGCAGGGGAGCGATTCCTACGCACGCGAGGCGGTGAGCCTTGCCGCATTGATTGCTCATCTGAATGCCCGGCGCAAGCTCGAGGACACGATCATCGTCCCGGTCGACTCCCACGACGAGATCTTCGGACGAGCGGCCCGAGAAACGGATCGCGCGGCACGGCGGTGTGACCTTCTGCTGGTACGGGTGCAACGCAACGGGCTCCGCATCGAATGTGTCGAGGTCAAGTCCCGCAAGGCCGCTGCACTACCGAGCCAACTCGCCGACGACATCGTCGATCAGCTCGAGGAGACGAAGCGTCTTCTGGTGGCGCGATTCTTCGCGACCGACCCTGCCCGCGTCGACGCGGCCCTTCAGCGCGCCCGTCTGGCCGGGATGCTGCACTACTACGCCGACCGTGCAGTCGTGAGCGGCACGCTGTCCGCCGTCAAGCTCGCGGACGTACACAAGCTCATCGACCGCCACCTCGAAGGCAGCACTCCGGTAGAGATCTCAATGCAGGGCTACGTCATCAGCCTCTACGGAACGGCCGGAGTCCCCACGCAGCACCGCCAGGTGCCGATCGCTGTCCTCACCGCGGCGGATATCGGGCAGGCGGGGTTCTCGACAAAGTTCGAACCAGAGCGCAACACCTCCTTTGAGCTTGCCCACGACACGGCCCGCGACATCGCCGAGGCGACCTCGGCAGTGAACGTCCCTCCCACGCCCGATGCCACGCCCGATGCCACGCCACCCAATCCCGAGCCCGAGCTGGGGCCCGCTCCGGTCTCGAGCCAAACCCCGGCGTCTGCGGCTCCCGCGTCCGCCGCAGGTCCCCCGGAGCACGTCGATGTCGTACTTGGCAAAGATGGCCAGGGCGGCGACGTTGTGTGGTCGGTGAGCACCAAAGGCAGTCCACACGCGTTCGTAGTCGGCATTCCCGGGCAGGGGAAGTCTGTGACGACTCGCCGGATCGTGCGGTTGTTCGCGGAGGCCGGATTGCCAGCATTGCTGTTCGACTTCCACGGCGATATGGCCGCCGATCCGCCGGCGGGCGCTAGCGTTTTCGACGCGAGCGAGGGGCTGCCATTCAGCCCGTTCGAGGGCGTCCTGACAACCGGACCCGCGCTCAACGCCTTGGCCTTCGAGACCGCCGAGATCGTCGCGTACGTCTCCGGGCTCGGCGAGATCCAGCAGTCACACGTCTACAAGGCAATCCAAGAAGCCTACAAAACAGTTGTCGACGGGGAAACGCGTCGCGCACCGACGGTCGAGCAGTTCGCCGACTCGCTTGACCTGGTAGAAGCAGCAGCAAAAGGCAAGCACGCTCGCGAGCGCATCCGTCCACTGACGGACTTCGGCCTGTTTGCCGGCAGCGCTGTCGGGACCTTCGATCCCCGCGAAGGAGGCATGGTGATCGATGTCAGCTCGATCCCGCTGGAGCAGGTCCAGCTCGCAGCCGGCGCTTTCCTGCTACGCAAGATCTACCGTGACATGTTCCAGTGGCCGCAGGACGGGAGGCTCAAGCTCGCCGTCGTACTTGATGAGGCCCATCGGCTCGCGAAAGATGTGACCCTTCCTAAGCTCATGAAAGAGGGGCGCAAATACGGCGTCGTGATCGTGGTCGCGAGCCAGGGTGCCGCCGACTTCCACAAAGACGTCGTGGGCAACGCAGGTACCAAGATCATCTTCCGAACAAACTTTCCGGCCAGCAAGCAGGTTGCAGGCTACCTCCGCGGCAGGTCGGGACAAGACCTCAGTATGGAGATTGAGAAGCTCGGCGTTGGCCGGGCGTACGTCTCAACGCCAGACTCTCCGCAGGCCCGGAAAGCTTACATGGAGCCCTGAGCCGCAGGACGACACCGCACCCGCACTTTCCGCGTCGGAACTGGTCCGAGTCTCCAATGCCTGTGGACCGAGTCGCGCAGGTCCAGGCGCAGTATGTGCTCCTGGGATTCAGTATCTCCGCTTGCAGGTCCTGCAAGCGGTCCAGTTACTCGGTACTTCGTCTGCCACATTCCAGATGCTGATCGGGGTCGCGATGGTTACCGCAAGGGTGACAGCCCAAGGGCAGCATCCAATGGTCAAGTGTCCACTCCACTGGCACGGTCATGCGTTCGGCTCGCATTCGCCACCGCACCCACCTCCACAGCGATGGTCGAGCACGCTCGAACCTCGCTCAGCGGTATCCGCCGGAGTTCGTTCCGTTCACTCCGGGCCTTCCCCCACCGTCTGCTGGATCTTGTGGAGCAGGTACGCCGCCTCAGCGATCGCCGCGATGATCTCCGGGCTCCCGATCGCCTCGCCGGTCATCTTCTCCATCAGGCCGGGCACGTCGAGCACGGCATCAATGACCTTGTTCGGCACGGTCGGGCTCTTGCGGAACTGATCGATCTCGTTGGCCTCGATCTCGGCCACGACCTGCAGGTCTTGAGACACCTCAGTAGCTGCCGAGCGCACGAAACCCTCTACCGTCCCGGGCTCGAAGTCCCCGGCGAACAGCGAGTTGATGCGCTGGATGATCTCGCTCAGAGCGACAAGTCTCGGGTCCCGTGATGCCGCCCCAGAGCCGGCCCCAGCAGCGGGAGTGAGCACGGCCTGTCCGCTGAGGGCGAGGTCGAGCTGCCCGCGGTCGACCTGCTTGACCCGCTTGAGCATGACGTCGGACAGGTCCACCTCGGCTGTGAGCCGGTCGACGGCGATGACCCGCACGAGCTGGCGGAGGAACACCGACAGCTTCTCCAGCGACGTGTTGCCGTAGTCGACGACCTGGGACATGAAGTCGTAGAGCCTGACAAACGTGCCGGCGTCCTTGCGGAACAGCTCCAGCCGCTCGAGTTCTGTTTTGTCCTGGCGGGTCTTGGCCGAGGCGTAAAGGGTGGCGAATGTGTCCTTGGAGCCCTTGATCGCCGCGGCCAGCGCCCCGTGCCCGGACTGGGTGAACCACGCGTGCGCGAATGCTTCGACGTCGTCGGCGGTGTAGATGTCAGCCTCGGCGAGCTTGGCCGCGATCTCATGCACGATGTTCGGGTCGGTAGTGGTCTCGATCCGCGCCTCGGTGAAGTACGGCTCGAACGACGCCTGGATCTCAAGCGGGTCGTTGACAAAATCTAGGACGAACGTCTTCTCCTTCACCTCGCCCGCCGGCGCACGGTACGTGCGGTTCAGCCGAGACAGGGTCTGGACGGCATTGATGCCGTCCAGCCGCTTGTCGACGTACATCGCGCACAGCAGCGGCTGGTCGAACCCGGTCTGGAACTTGTCGGCCACGATCATGACGCGGTACTGCGGCGCTTTGAACTCCTCGGCCAGGTCCAAGGACGCCAGGTCGGGGTTCATGCTCGCCTCGGTGGCGCTCTCCAGGTGGTACTCCTCGTCGTCCAGGGATCCGGAGAACGCGACCATCGCCCGCATGTCGCCATACTTCTTATCTCGCAGATACTTGTCGATCTCGACCTTGTATCGCACAGCAGCCTTACGCGACGACGTGACGACCATGGCCTTGGCATGTCCGTCGAGCAAGTGGGCAACGTTGGCGCGGAAGTGCTCGACGACGATGCGGACCTTCTGCCCGATGTTCGACGGGTGGAGCTTGACGTACTCCATGATCGCCCGCGACGCGGCCTTCTCGTCGACCAGCTCCCCGTCCGTGTCGGTGTACCCGGCGGTCGCGTCCACACCGTGCTCGATGGCAGCTCGTTCGATCTCGTACGCCGTGGAGTAGGTCTGGTAGCCGCGCAGCACGTCGAGGATGAACCCTTCCTCGATCGCCTGCTTCATGGAGTACAGGTGGAACGCCTTCGGTGGCCCGTCAGGATCGTCGGGGTGGGGCTGACCGAACAGTTCGAGCGTCTTGGCCTTCGGGGTCGCGGTGAACGCGAAGTAGGACAGGTTCGCCGGGGTGGCACGTCGAGTCATCTGCTCGCCAATCAGGCGCTCCAGGTGCTGCTCGACGGCGGAGTTGACTACGTCTTCGTCGTCGAGCGCCTGGCCGTCGGTAACCTCGTTCCCGCCCGTCGACAGCACCTTCCGCACCTCCGACGCCGTCGCGCCCGTCTGGGACGTGTGGGCCTCGTCGACGATGATCGCGAAGTTGTGGTCGCGCAGGGCAGCGTTCTCGGCCAACTCCTTCATCACGAACGGGAACGTCTGGATCGTCACGACGACGATCAGCCGCTTGTCCGTCAATGCGTTGGCCAGCGCCTTGGACTTCGACCCAGCCCTGCGGACCTCGGTGTCGTCGATCGTGACGACAAGATCCTTGCGGTCATCGATCTGCCGCACCGCCGCCTGCAGCTGGTCGTCCAGCACGTTGCGGTCGGTGATGACCAAAACCGTGTCGAAGACCTTCTCGTTCGCATCGTCGTGCAGGCGCGCCAGACGGTGCGCGGTCCACGCGATCGAGTTCGTCTTCCCCGAGCCGGCCGAGTGCTGCACCAGGTACCGGCCGCCCGGGCCTTCGGTCCGGGCGGCGTCCAGGAGCTTGGTCACGACCTCCCATTGATGGAACCGCGGGAATAGGATGGTCGAGGACTTCGACTTCTTTCCGCTGATCGGGTCGGTTGACTCCCGGTGCCGTACGAACATCAGGGCGCCCAAGACGTTCAACCACGCATCACGTTGCAGCACACGCTCCCACAGGTACGACGACGCAGGCCCCCGCGGGTTCGGCGGGTTTCCAGCGCCACCGTCGAGTGTGCCGCGGTTGAACGGCAAGAAGTACGTCTTCGCTCCAGCCAGCTTCGTGGTCATCCACACCTCGTCGTCATCGACGGCGAAGTGCACGAGCGCGCGGTTCCCGTGGCCCAGCAGGGGCTGCCCCTTGGGGTCGCGGTCGTACTTGTACTGGTCAATCGCGGATGACACGTGCTGCTTGAAAAAGGTCTTCAGCTCGGCTGTCGCCACGGGGATGCCGTTGACAAAGAACACCAGATCGATGGCGCGGCTGTCGCCCTTGACCGGGGAGAAGTACACCTGCCGCATGACCCGAAGCCGCACCGCTGCATAGTCCGCAGTCGTCCTCGGGTTCTTCGACGTCGCTGGCTTGAACTGGCACATGTTGAACTGCGCACTCAAGTGCGCGAACGGACGCCGCAGCACGTTCAAAGTCCCGCCACCGTGGGACATCGGGGCATCCAGGCGTTTGGCCAGCGCCGCGAGGAACTGCTGCCGCTGCTTGGCCTCCGAGGTCGAACCGACGGTGACGACCTTCGCCAGCTCGTCCGGCTGCGTCTCCTCCAACCAGGCGAACACGTCGTCCCGGAAGAGGGCTAGGGTCGCGTCGTAACCAGTCTCGTCCGGCGCGTACAGCCAACCGTGGGCGGCCAGGTACTCGGCAATCTCGATCTCAAGAGCGAGTTCCGCGGACGCGTCCGACATCACGCAGCCTTCCCCGTCAAGACGTCGATTTGTCCCGTCACCGCAGCCGTGATCAGGGCGGCTCGACGCTCCTTCGACAACGCGATGTTGTACTCAGCCTCAGCAATCAACGCGTCGATACGATTGGTCGCCGACTCGATGGCGGCGACGATTCCACGTTGCTCCTCAAGCGAGACGAACGGCAGCGTCAGCCCGCGGATGTCATCCAGCGCGAGCTGCATCTTCGCTCCGCCAGCGGCGCTCTGGTTCAGCTGGTCTTGCCCCTCGGTTGTCAGCATGAAGAAGCCGACGAACCTCGGGTCGAGTCTTGCCAGGTCCAGTCGGCACAGCGCGACGTGCTGGCTCACGTAAGCATCGACCCAATCGTCGTCCACCACAGCGACGGACCCCAGGTAAGCCGTTATCGAGAACAGCAAGTCTTCCTTCTTCAGGCGTGTACGTGAGCCCTCGGTGATATCCGGGGGTAGTTGAACGAACTGAACTTCACCACGTAAGGCGAGACTTGCCCGAGGTAGGTTCCCAATCCGCAGGAAGCGCTCACCAGTGTCAGCGTAGTAGTCGCCCCACCCGCGGGAACCGCTCGTCAAGAACCGAATCGCCCTGCGCAACTGAACGCGGTTGCCGGCAAATGGTTGGAACGCCGTGTCAACCTCCGCTTGCCTGCGCTCGCGGAGGAGTTCGATCAACCGCTCCTGTTCGGCGATTAGTGTGTCGATCTGAGCGGTCTCAGCGTCAAGGAAGTCCGCAATCCGCCGCTGCTCGTCCAACGGCGGCAGTGGGCACTCGATGGAAGCGATGTGCTGCAGGTTGAGGCCATCGCGAAGGTCTCCACCAGCGAGGTTGCGGACCGAGTGGTAGTTCGACGTCAGCCAGTACTGCAGGAAGCGGTACTCCAGATCCTTGCCGGGGACGATCGCAGCCATGGACTGGTTCGTCGTGGCGCGGACCTCGGTCCGCGCTGCTAGGCCCTTCGTCCTTCCTTGTCCAGCGAGTGCAATCACAACCGACCTTGGAGGCACCCACCGCGCGCTGCTGCTTGCGTATGCCTCGGTAGTGATCAGTGCGGAAGGCGCGGTGATGACCCAGTCATTCACTGAGCCCGAGTTAAGCCAAGGGATCGTACCGTCGGTCCAGAACTCGAGATTCGACTTGTCTGGCGTTCCACCTGCGTAGATCTGGGCGAGCCAGCGAAGCCTTCCCGTTCGCCAGGCATCGGGAAGATGTGGTGCCCAGAGCACGCCAGTCACTGCTCGACCTCGCGCAGGAGCTCCAAGATTCGCGCGACGGACGCCTCTAGGTCGGCGTCGATATCGGCGAGCGGCCTTGGCGGAAGGTACTCGTAGAAATGTCGGATGAACGGAATCTCGTAGCCGATCTTGGTCTTTTCCCAGTCAATCCAGGCATCGGGCACATGGGGCGCAACCTCGGCGTCGAAGTATGCCTGGACAGTCGTCTGCTCGGCGTCGTGAGCCTTGATGTTGCCGCCCCAGCCGAAGGGAACAATCTCGGTGTCGCGCAGCCCGGTGTCGGGTTCGGGTCGGCCCTTGGAGTCGGTACAAATGTCGGCGTTCTCGTCACGCTCGCCGAGCACCTGCCACAAGGCCTTACGCTGGGGCGTCGTCAGGCCAAGGCCGTTGGAGCCGATGTGCTTACCGACGTCGCGCAGAAACTCCTCACGGTCGAGGTAGAGCCGGTCGTGGAACGACGACAGCACGTCGACGAGCCCGTCGACCTTGGTCAGCGGCTTCGATGCCGCCACGCTCTCCAGCCGCTCGGACGTGACCTGGAAGTTCAGCCGTAGCGGGCGCTCGATCGTCACCGACCAGTAGGCAAAGTCGAGGTTGTCGAACACCTTCGACCGCGGCCCGGCAGCAGCCGCGTCCGCGACGGCCCCGGCCTCGTCGTCGGACACCGCACCAAACCCGGCGTAGGTGCGAACGATCTCTTCGCGGGCTTTCGCGGAGATCTCCACCCGCTTTGAGCCGAGCGACTTACGCATCTTCGTGCCGAGCTTCGTGGCGTCGATGAGCTGGACCTTGCCGCGGCGCTCAGGCTGCTTGGTGTTGTCCAGGATCCACAGGTAGGTCGCGATACCGGTGTTGTAGAACATGTCGTTCGGCAGCGCGACGATCGCGTCCACCAGGTCGTTCTCCAGCAGATGCCCGCGGATCTCCGACGGTCCGGAGCCGGCGCCGCCGTTGAACAGCGGAGACCCATTCAGGACGATGCCGCCGCGCCCGCCGTTGCCCTTCGCGTCCACGGGACGCATCTTCGAGGTCACGTGCATCAGGAACAGCATCGACCCGTCGCCCACGGACGGCAGGCCGGGGCCAAAGCGGCCGTTGGTGCCGCGGGTGTGCTCAGCACGGACCGCCTTCTCCGACCCCTTCCAATCCACCCCGTAGGGCGGGTTGGACAGCACAAAGTCGAACGTCTCCCCCGCGAACAGATCCTCCGCCAGCGTGTCTCCCAGGCGAACGTTGGCGATGTCCTGCCCCTTGATGAGCATGTCGGACTTGGCGATCGCGTACGAAGCCGGATTGATCTCCTGTGCGTACAGCGCGAGGTTCGCCTTCGGGTTCAACTCGCGCAGATGGTCCTCCGCCACCGAAAGCATGCCGCCCGTACCTGCCGCCGGGTCATAGACCGCACGGGTGATGCCCGGTGCGGCGAGGGCGTCGGTGTCCTCGGCGAAGACGAGGTCGACGAGCAGGCGGATCGCGTCGCGCGGTGTGTAGAAGTCGCCGGCCTCGGCATTGGACGCCTCGAAGTCCTTGAAGATCAGGTGCTCGAACAGGTCACCCATGCCGGCGTTGTCGACGTTCCCCGTCGACAGGTCGATCTTCGCGAAGGCCTGGGTGACCGGGATCAGGCGGTCGGCGGCATCGAGCTGACGGATTCGCGCCTCGAAGTCGAAGTGCTTGAACACGTCGACCTCGCCCGAGAACCCGTTGACGTAGTCGACCAGGTTCGCCGCCAGGTTGTCCGGATCCTCGAGCGCCATGGCGAGGGTGTACGACGAGGCGTTGTAGAACGGCATCCCAGTCGCCCGACGTACCAGCGCACGGCGCATCGTCGCGTCGTCGGACTTCTCCACCGCCTCGGCCATCGCTTCCCGATGCGGCGCCATCACGCACTCCAGGCGGCGCAAGATCGTGAACGGCAGCACCACCGACCCGTACTGGTGCGGCTTAAGCGGGCCACGCAGGAGGTCCGCGATCGACCAGACGAAATTGCTCAGCTGACTCAAGAAAACTCCTGCTCCACACGCCACAGCGCGGCGTTGCTCATATCAATTGAGATGGTCGATGGTCGGGCGACGCCCACCTCGAGACCTGCCACGACTCTAGCGACCTGCGACGATACGGGCAGCAGTACCTTGGTGTCTGGCATGGGTGAGGTTGCTCGTCGTTTCGCGTCAGGACTGCATCACGTCGACGGTGCCCGCAGCAATGGCTTCAACAAGGGCCTCCTGTGCAGTCGCTACTCGAGACCCAAGCTCCTCTGCCACCGACTTCAGGCGACGCAGCTCGCGGATCTGCTCGGCCACGGCCTGCTGGTGCGCGATCGGAAGGATCGGAACCACGAGGTCTTGTACGCGGAACCGCTGCACGGCAGTCCCGGTCGACTTCGCCTCGTTCTGCGGTGTCACGAGCAAGGCTGCCAGGTAGTCCGGGTCGATGACTTCGTCATGGATCCGAAGGACGACGTGGTCCGATCGCACGACGACATGGCGTCCTTCCTCATCCACCCGAGCAGCAAGGGTTCCGAGCCCGAGTACGACGACGTCACCGATTTTGGTGATGGTCGGGTAGCCGTCGAGCAGCTTCGGGTCAGTCTTCTTCTCCGTCGAACCGCCGCGGATCCATTGCGCGTTGACGACATCGAGCCCCCGCCCTCGAGCTGCTTCGGGTATTTCCTTTCCCCTGACCATCGCACGGATGATCGTCAGCTGACCCGACTTCATCAGGTCTCCCAGGCTCACGAGGTGGGCATGACCTTCTGACCGGCGCAACGCCGGCCGGATTTCGTCAGGTGAGGCTCGCTGGATCTTGTGAACCGTCGCCGCAACATCGTCGAGCTTCCCGAGAACTGCATGGATCCCAGGCGCTTCCTTGTCCACGGCGATCCAACGGGACGGAGTGAGGACCCATCCGTTCGCTGCGAGTTCGGTGATCGGCACAGCCGCCGAGGGCAGCCGCTCCGTCACAGACGTCTGCTCGCGCCACGTACGCACGACGTGAGCAACAGCCTCGTGGTCAAGGTCCTTGTTTTGCGTTGCATCAACGAGCAACACTCGCTCGGGATCGGCCGATTGTCCCGGCCGCGTCAGGATCCACAGAGCGAGCGGGACGTGGGTCGTCATCGCGAGGCCAGGGGGAAGACCGATGACCGCCTCGACTGTGCCCTGTCGGATCAGCTCCTGCCGGACCTTGCCACTCATCGCGGTGAACAAGGTTCCCAGAGGCGCCAGAACGAAGGCTCGGCCGCCGTCCGCGAGATGTGCGATGGCGATCTGCGGCCACAGCATGTCCGCGCTGGCCGAGGAGACACCGAACCGCAACCGCTCGTCGAGATAGAGGTGGTGCCGGTTCTGTACCCGCATCCCGTACGGCGGGTCCATGACGACGACGGCCGCATTGGCAAGACCGAACTTGTCGTCCTCGATGGTGTCGCCCAACGCGATCGTGGCCCGGGTCTCTCCCCGGATCAAAACACGCTGAATTGCTTGAGCCCAGACCCCCGGGTCGATCTCCTGCCCGGTCAGAGCAGTACGGCCCTTTCCCTGCGCACCAACAGCAAAGAGCATCCTCGCCGAGCCGGCGACCGGGTCGTGAACCGGCCCGGGAATGTCGGCTGCCAACGTCGCGATGAGGTTGGTGAGATCGAGACTTGTCGCCGTCGTGTCGTATCCGCGCTTGACCGAGAGCGTCAACCGATCGTGGAACGCCTCGAACGCCTCGTCCAGCTGTTGCGGCTGCAGGCGCGACAGCTCCTGAAGGAACTGATGAAGAGGTGCCCGTGCACTCGCCGTGCCGGACCGCAACCAACGGCCACCGATCAGGACGTCGAAGATGCCGCGGAAGTCGGGATTCAGAGACTCGTACGCCGCAGCACCCTCCTGGATCGGCTGGAGACCCCCGTGCACGACAGGACCAGGCCACCACACCCGCTCGGGCAGCCGCTCTTCGAACCCTGGCGAGTTTGGATCGGAGACATACCGCCAGACGATCAACGCGCTCGCGACATCAGCGATCTCTTGCGGAGATCCGAGCCCCCGCAGCGCATCGAGCGCCCCCCACAACACCCGGTCGGGGCTCAGTCTCTTGATCTCTTTGCCGTTGGCGGCCAGCCAGGCCCGGATCTCGGCGTCGTCGAAACGAGGGTTAGCAGCGGACCCCGCGACGGGCTTCGGGAAGTCGTCGCGACGGGTTCGCCAGTTGCTAACGGTCGAGCGACCGACGCCGGCCAGGTCGGCGATGTCGGCGGCGGCGATTGTCAGCCGGGTGGTTGGGGTGCTCATCAGGCGATCCTCGGGATACGAGTCTTCGGTGCGGAGACGTAGACGGACGGAAGGTCAAGGTAGATCAGGTCCGGCCCTGCGGCCATGCGCATCTGGCGGGAGAGGCCATCGCTTGGCGCGATGACGATCACGTGCAACCCGGCCGCCTTCAGCGCCGCGACTGCCGGCGCGAAGATATGGTCGCCAGAGCAAACCACGACCTGGTCGAACCGGGAAGCGATCCAGGCGACGTCGCTGAGAGCGTCCAGCAGCTCGTGGTCAGCACCGTCCTTGCCCGACCGAACACGGCGGTCTGCTGACAGCGACCAGCCATACCACACGGCCCTTGCGTTGTGATCACTGGACGCGATCACCGTCTGATCGCCCGGCTCAGGCGTCACCTTCGTGAAGATCCGCTCTCGGCACCAAGTCACCTGGCTGAGGGTCAGGTGCGGCCAGCAACCCATGTTCTCGATGTCGACGACGTAGTAGGTCCGAGTGGAGCCCGGCGCGCCGATCGAGGCCGGGATGGAGCTGTGGTGGTGCCGGGGCATTGATGGTCCTCGTCTCCCGCAGTGCAAACCAACTGGCTGACACGACGAGTCTAGAACCGATCGACCAGGCTTGCAAGAGTGAGTGATCGATTCACAAGCTCCGAGCTAACTGTTCTGTTCACAGTTGAAGGGTGGTCCGGGGTACAGAGGGCCGCCCGATGGCTGGATAGAACCGCGGCCGCAAGGCTCCAAGATCACCCCTTAGCAGACCTGCGGAATCTCGGTGTCCCCACGTACGACGCTGGTAGCCTCCGGTCGATCCCCTCGTGAAGGAGCAAGTAGGTGACCCGCGAGACGCTGACATGGCTCAACACGATGACTCTCATCGGTCACACCGACCGCCGAGGCACGGCCTGGCACTACAAGGCGTCCGAACAGGGCGGGGAACCGAACCACTACCCCGGAGCGATCCCCCTCAAAGACGTGAGAGCAAGGCTCTTCAACTGGGAAGGCGTCCACCGCCGCGTGGCTGTCGAGCTCCCGGCGTCCACCTTCACCGAGGCCACCCACTACGGACTCGACAACAAACCGATGCGCTGGGAGGTCATCGGCAACCGATCCGCGCTAGACCGTTCCGACCGCGATACAGGCGCCGTCTTCGGCGTCGTCGGACCGGACTACAAGATCCACCAGTACTCGGACTGGCTGCTTGAGAACGTTGCCGGCCTCCTGCACGATGGACTCTCCGTCAGCTCAGCCGGACTACTCAAGGGCGGTGCTGTCGCCTGGGTCGAGGTTTCTGTCCCCGAGAACCTCATGACCGACGAGGGCGTCGAGTTCCGACCGAATCTCCTGGCGACCACGACGATGGACGGCTCGTCGGCGACCGTCTACAAGCGCACGATCACTGATGTCGTCTGCGACAACACCCGTGCGGTCGCGCTCAAGGAGAGCGGAGCGGAGTTCAAGGTGCGCCACTCGAAGAACTCGGAGCTAAGGCTGGAACAGGCTCGAGACGCCCTGCAGATCGTGGACACCGCTGCCGACGAGTTCCGACGCCAGGTCGCCGAGCTCTGCGCGATCGCGGTGACGGAGGACGACTGGCAGCTCTTTCTCGATCGGACCGTCCCGTGGGGAACGAAGACCGGGAAGCCGGACAACGACTACATGCGGCTGCTGAAGGAGGAGCGACGGGAGAACCTCACCTACATCTACCGAAACGACCCTCGGTGCGCCCCCTGGCACGGCACAGCCCACGGTGTCGTCCAAGCGGTAAACACCTACGACCATCACGTCCGCCTCCCGCAGAAGAAGGAGGACCAGGAGCCAGACCGCGTGTCGTCCTGGCGTACGGACCGAAACCTGCAGAGAACGGTGGACGGCCTGTTCGACGAACTCGATCGAGAAACGTACTTGGACCTCGAGGCAGTGCTCGAACAAGCAGCCTGACATGGCCTTCCACCTGCC
Source organism: Promicromonospora aerolata (assembly GCF_042682255.1). Lineage (NCBI taxonomy): Bacteria > Bacillati > Actinomycetota > Actinomycetes > Micrococcales > Promicromonosporaceae > Promicromonospora > Promicromonospora aerolata. The sequence continues at coordinate 5,222,490 of NZ_JBHUHF010000001.1, read as the reverse complement.
GCCCCGGACACCGGAGCATGCAGGCGACCACGGAGCCGAACTTCATCGCGTTCAAGAGCGCGACTACGACCCCGTCAGAGCGCAAGCAGAGCTATCGTCTTCGACGGCGACGTCCACACTGCCAGAGCGCGCAGGCCCGGAAGGTTGTCGAGGATGTCGCCGCTCGCCTCGCGGCGGAAACAGAAGCGGAGACCATCGATCTCGTCCGGCCTACCTGCGTGATCGAGCTCCAGCGCGTCAGCCTGTCCGACGGCGGCCAGCCCGTCGAGGCCACCCGGATGGTCTCCCCAGCCGCCGGCCGACGACTGCGCTACGAGATCACTCCATGACGGACCGCCGGCCTCGCCACGAACAGATCGCTGCCGAGCTGCGCGACCAGGTCCTCTCCGGCGACCTCGCACCCGGCACGCTGATCCCCTCGACCGCGCACCTCGTCGCCAGGTTCAACGCTGCCAACGCCACGATCCAGCGCGCTCTGCGGAACTTCAAGGACGCGGGCTTCCTCGACTCCCGAGTCGGCAAGGGCGTGTATGTGCGGGTGGTACGCCCGGTCGTCGTCGAGGTCGCCGCCTACCTGCCACCTGGAGACGGATTCGCTACGACCTGCTCGATGTCGACACGGTCACGCCGCCGCGGATGTCGCCCTCGCACTTCGGCTTCCCGACGATGGAACCGCCGTCCGCCGCCGACGCATCTTGCTCCACAACAGCGCACCCGTCGAGGTGTCGACGTCGTACTACCCGGCCGACCCTGTCGCTGGAGCGCCGCTCGCCCATCGCAGCAAAGTTCCCAAGAGTGCGCCTGCCGTGCTCTTACGGCTCGGGATGCCCGAACGTAGATTCATCGACCGAGTCTCGGCGCGCCAGCCCACCGGCGAGGAGATCGTCCTTCTGACCCTACCGGGCGGCCTCCCTGTACTGCGCCAGTTGCGCACTATCCTGGCGGACGACGATCACCCGGTCGAGGTGAGCGTTCTGATCCAAGGCGCGCACCCGTACGAGCTGCAGTACCGACAGGACGTTCCGAAAGGATTGGGTCCGTGACTCAGTACCCAGTGCCACCTGCACTCGCCCCACTCCTCGGGTCCCACGAGGCACAGGAGCAGCTTCCGGTCGCCTTCGACCCCGACCGGTGGGCGCGCGAACTGCAAAGTGTCCTTAGCGAGGACGTCGTCAGGCTTGCTCTCGAAAGCGAGGCCACCACGACGCTGGTCCGGCCCGGCCGACGGTCCGTGGCGCGCCAAACGATTGCTACTCTTGCCGACGCCACTGACCTGACCGACGATGACCAGGTCCTGTCTCTCTGGCTCCTCATGCTCGCCTGGGGGAACGGAGAGCAATCCCGGTGGGGCTTCCAGAACGCCGCAAACGCGCTCGCACAGCCGGACGTCCTGCTGGACAACCTCCGAATGACAGCAGCGATCCTCCGGGGAGCCGAAGATACCGACGAACTGGCCGTGGCTTACCGTGCGTGGCGGCCGGGTTCCTACGTCAGTGAGTCGTTCTTCAGCAAGTGGTTCGCCTTCGCCGGACGGCGCGACGGACGTATCTGGCAGCCGCTCATCCTGGACGAGAACGTCTGGAAGACGCTCAACGACACGCTCGGGCTTACAGTCTCGGACCTGGTCGGCAGCAAGAAACCCGCCGCGAAGTACCAGGCGTACGTGGAAATCGTCCACGAGTGGGCAGAGTCGCCCAACCATGCACAGTGGATTGAATGGGTCCTGTTCTCCCAGAACGGCAAGCCAGTCGGGGGGCCTATAGGCTGATCTGCTCCGCTGAGCGGAATCCTGTACGCAACGGACCGCTTCATCCGAACCGCTACATTCAAACACCGTGCCCGCAGACTACGCTCGCCCCTCATGAGTTCCGAATCTGCTGTTGGCAGTTTACGGTTCTGGCGTGCGCTCGCTTTGGTGGGCATACTCTTCTTCGTCGTGATGTTCGCGAACGGCTGGTTCGCTCCTTGGAAGAGTCCAGTTCTCTTTGATTGCCCGCCAGTGGATGATGGATCCTACGCGCGACTCGATCCGACCGTCTATCACGACGGCTGCGTATATCTCGACCCCCAGACGAACCGCCGCTAGGAGCACCAGCACATGCCTTGGATCAAGCGTAAGCACTCGCACGTTGTGAGAGTTGCATACCCCAAACAATTGCACGGAGCCGATCCATTGGAATGGGCACGTCAAAATCCGGATGCAGGGTATGCGTTCCTGTGGCCCAGCAATAATCGACCATCGCTGGGAACCTGGGCATACACCAGCACAGGCGCACGCGTCGTCATCGTCGGGTACTACGCCAACCATGCGCGTGATCTGGACGTACTCGTCACCGATCAGTCGTAGCGAACGCGCTCACGGTCGCCGATGCCAGACCAAACCTCGCATCTGAGATGCCCTGATGTTCCGACCCAGCTGCTCCCGCAGGTGATGGGTGCGTACGCATTGTTCCGACGACGAGTGCATGTACGTCGGACTCACAGGGACCAACCTGCGCAGCCGGTTCTCAGCGACGCACCTGGCCACCACGACGAACCTGAGCCGTAGCACGCTGCGAGCGAGTGTCGCCGCATACCAACTCGGGGTGACACGGGCGACGGCCCGCAGCGGCTCGCCGATCCTGACCGCCGACCAAGTGGGCGTCGTCAACGGGTGGCGACGCGCTGCGACGTCGCGTGGTTGACCTCCTCCCTCAGGCTCGCAGTTGTCGCCCTGGAGAAGACCAGTGATGCAGCCGTTCCCGGCCGGACAGGCCTACCAGGCCCAGCCCGTCGCGCACTCGCGTTCCCGCTCGGCGTGGTCGCGCCTGGCCCGTTCGTCGGCCTCACGGCGCACGCGTCCGGCATCGGCCCGCGCATCAGCCAGGAGCACCGGCACGCGTTCCATCGGTTGCGGCACGAACCGGGCGACCGGTCGGAACTCGATGTCGCCGGTTGCGGTGATGGCTTCCAACGCTCGGGTGGCGAGCGCGTAGGCGTTGCCGCGCTCTCCTCCCCGTACTTCGGGGCCCAGCGGGTGGATGAGGTCGGTGACTTGATACCGGTCGCGGTAGGCCAACACATGCCTCATTGCCGCTTTCCATGTGTCGCGCGCGGGGCCGGGTGGGGGTGGTGGAGTGATGTTCTCCATCCATAGGTCTGGGTCGGTCAGAGCTTGCTGGACAAGGATGTCTAGGCGGGTGGCGATCAGGTCGGCGTGCCGTACCAGCCATGCGTGCACGTGCTGGTCGGTCACTACCGGCGGCCGCTCGGTCCCGGTCGTGTCGTTCGTCTCGGCGGTGAGGTCAATCTCGGGGCCGGCGTCTGCCTGTGCCGCGGCCAGGATGCGTTCGGCGAGGTGGTCGGTCATGACCGACCGCACCATGGCGACGTCGAGCTGGACATGGGTGGTCGCGCGCGGGGTGTTGCCGACGGTCTGTGCGACGTTGTCAACCAACGCCGGCCACTGCGTGAGCTCCACGCGCTTGTAGAGGTGGTCGACCAGGGCGCACAAGAGGGAGATCTGCTGGTCGCGGTGATCGATGGTCCGGATGTGCTGGAGGTTGGGTTCCATCGCGAACCACTCCAAGGGCACCGGCTCGGCTAGTGCGGCGGCAAGCGTGTTGGGGTCCTCGACGGCGACCTGGGCGGGGTCGGCCGGCAGGTCGAGGGCTTGCGCATGGGCGGCCTCGCGTGGTGTGAGTGCCTCCCAGACGCGGGCGGCGGCAGTACGGCCGGCGGTGTCGGGGTCGAGGGCGACGATCAGGTCGGTCAGATCCCGGCCGGTCGCGTCCCGCAGCGCTTGGAGGTGCTGCTGGGTGACACCGGTGCCGCCAGCCGCGATGGGCACGATCTCGACTCCTGTCTGCTGGGCCAGGCGGGCGGTGGCGAGGTGGAGGGCGGCGTGGTCGGTGGGTCCCTCGACCAGGACGGGACGTGCCCCAGCCGCCAGACGGGCGACCGCGTCGGCGTCCATGCCGTAAAGGAGCTCACCCTTGCGGTAGGCGGCGGTCTCGGGGCTGTTGAGGTACTTCGGTGCCCGCCCGTCGCCCGCGGTGGCTTCTGCGGGGTTGATGCGCCCGGTGACGCCGACGACGGTGCCGGTCTGGTCGCGGTAGGGGAACACGATCCGGTTGCGGAACTTGTCGATCACCCGCCCGTTGCGGGTTCTGGTGGCGACCCCAGCGGTAATGAGCTGGTCGGGCGTGTACCCAAGGGACTGCAGATGGTCGGTCAGCCCCGTCCACGACGCGGGGGCAACGCCCCAGTCCGCGTCGGTCAGGCCCCGGCTGGCCATGTACCGGGTGGCCCACGACTGAGTTGCGTTCTGCCGGGTCCACCACACCCAGGCATGCTCGGTGATCTCCACCACCAGGGCGCGCTCCCCCGGATCGGCCGGTGCCTCCGATCCCGCCGCGCCGACGGACGTGGCGGCACCTGTCCGCTCCTCGTCCGTCGCCACCGAGTTCCCCACGCCCGCCTCCCGTTGAGTCGTGGTGGGCGCGGTCGCGTCGTGGCCCCACAGGAGGTCCTCGGTGGTGTCGGGTGCAGTAGTGATCCAGGCCGGTAGCCCTCGCACGGTGTCGTGGGGGCGGGGTACGCCGATGCGGTGGTGCAGGACCTTCGCGATCGACCGAGCACCCCCGAATCCCTGCCCTGTTGCGCGCCGGACGACGGCGGCTGCGTCGGTGCCGGCAGCTTCGTGCTGGGACAAGCGCTTGGCCAGCGCCGGCCACGCCTCGTCCGCCAGCACCAGATCCGCCATCCGCTCTGGCAGCACGGAGCGAAGGGCCCGGGCGAGACGGCCGGTGCGGTCGGGCTCGAGGAAGGCGAGGTAGGCGTCCTCGTACTCCGGAACCAGGCGGGCCAGGGAGTGCGCGTAGTCCCACTCCTCCTCGATGACACGGGAGGCGGACTTCTCCTCGCCGTCGCGGTCCAGAACGCCCTTGAGCGCGTTCAGGACCGCGCGCTCCAGGTCCGGCTGCCGGTGCGGGTCCAGGTCGAGGACGTCGTCGGTCTCGACGTAGACCCGGTTCGAGTTCCGTCCGCGGGTGATGGCGGTGTAGAGCTCGTTGCGGGTCATGCCGACCCCGACCATCGCGTGGCTGGTGTCCACGGTCATGCCCTGCACCCGGTGGATCGTCGTGGCGTATCCGAGCTCGACATGCGCGGCGACGTAGTCGGCCGGGAGCACCACGGTCGCACCGGTGTCCAGGTGTCGGGCCTGCAGGGCACCGTCGCGACCTCGGGCGACGACGCGCCACAGGTCGCCGTTCTTCACCCAGTCCCGACCCCAGTCGACGTCACGGTCGTCATGCTTGGCGTGCAGATGGCGGTTGTTCAGCCGGGTAACGATGACGTCGCCGATGCCCGCGCGGTTGTCATCGCGCAGAGTCACGCCGTCTTCCTCGACCTCGCCGCGGGCGACGCGGTGCAGGCGAGCGCGAGCAGATAGGTCGGTCACCAGATCGTTCGTCGCGGCGATCATGATCGTCTTGCGGCCGTGGTCGGAGTCGGTCTGCCAGTTCGCGAACATCTCCTCCGCCATCTGCGCCGCCGACCCGCCCAGGGTGCGGTGCCGCGTGACGTAGAAGTCCAGACCCCGATGGTCACCGTCGCGGAGCTGGAGGGAGGCCTCGGCCTCCCCGGTGGTCTGGAACCGGTGGATCTGCGTCAGCTCGGCCGCGCCCGCCTGCTCCGCGATCAGGCGGAGCGCCCCGCCGGCCGCGACGGCGCCGAGCTGGGCAGGGTCACCGAGCAGCCGGACGCTGCCCCTGGCTTGTCGGGTGATGGCCAGGACCTGCGCGAGGGCGAGGGTGCCGGCCAAGCTGGCCTCGTCGACCAGCACAACGGTGCCTTCGTCGACCGTGAGGCGTTGCCGAAGGCGTTCCCCACCAGCGCCCTGGTTCGCCAGGAGGAACATGTCCAGGGTCTCCGCGGTGATTCCCGGGTCGCCGAGGTCGGCGCCGAGGACTTCCGCGGCGGCGGCCGACGGCGCAAGCGCGATGAGCTTGCCGCCCGCGTCCTGGACGGCGGCGGCCAGGGCCCGCATCGCGGTGGTCTTCCCAGTCCCAGCCGGGCCGATCCCCGCGGCCAGGACGGTGCTGGCCGCGAAGTGCGCGACCAGCTCCCGCTGCCCTGGATTCAGGACCCGACCAGTCTCGGCCTTCACCCGCTCGATGCCACGGTCCACCTCGGACGACGACTCGATGATCAACCCACCGGCGGTGCGGGCAGCGGCCAGGAGCTGGTCCTCGGCTTCCAGCACCGCCAGGGACGTGTACCGGGTGGAGCCGTGCACGAAGTACACCGACTCGCCGTCCTTGCGGTGCATCACGTCCGGGGGTTCGTTCAGGTCCGGTGGCGTGATCTGGAGGCTGTCGGCGACGGCGTGCCCGGTGATCGTCGCGGCCAAGGCCAGCAGGTCGGTCCCTGTGTGGGCGTGTTCCCTGGCGAGGCGGGTGGCTTCGGCCTGCAGGTGGTAGGTCGTCCACGTCGCCCGCTTGCCCGCCACGTTGGTCAGGCACGCGTCGACCAGGTCGCCGTCTGCCAGCACCTCCTCCGCCAGTCCCGCGAGCACAGCTTGGCGGCTGGTGGGTGTGCGCCACCGCAACTGCCGGAAGACCTGCGCGTGCGGCCACGCTGTGGCGAGGCGCTCGACGGCGTCGGTGACGCCCTGGAACGTCCACCGGGTGATCCCTCTCCCGGCAAGGTCTTGGGCGACAGCAGGCCACAGGTCTTTCGCCTCGTCGACCACAACCCGCCCGGTCCCGGACTGCGGGTGCAGCGCGGTGGCGAGCATCCGGGCCACCGCCGCCCGGCTGCCTAGGACGCTGGCGGCGACACCGGCCCACTGCGGCAGCCGGTCACGTAGCCCGAAGGGAGCGCCCTTGGCCTGGCGGGTATCGAGGTTGGCCTGCTGCGCCAACCCGTACGCCACCTTCGTACCCGGCTCGTGCCCGTACTTCGCCCGATACTGCGCACGCAGCGTCTCGTACGACTCCTTGATCGCCGCCCGCCGCCTCGAGAACGCGTCACGCAGCACCTTCGGGATCCCGACGATCTCTCGCACACCCTGCTTGCCCCTCCCTCGGGTCTCGGTGTGGAACGCGACCCCGAGACGCTCGACCAGGAGCTGCTCGATCCGGGTGTTGTACCGCTCCGAGGCCGCGACCTTGAGGCCGAGAAGGACGCGTCCGTCCAGGGCCCGCCACTCGCCGTCCACGCCACGGACCTTCGTGGAGACCGCAACATGAGTGTGCAGATTCGGGTCCCCGGTACGGGAGTCCAGGTGATCGAACGCCACCGCCGTCAGGCCATGGGTATCGATCTGCCGCACACCACCCGCGCCGGCCCGGGTGAGCGCGCCCTCGGCCTCGATCCACGCCAGCGTGTCCCGCCACGCCTGGATATGCGCCTGGGTGATCGCCGCCCGCGTGGCCGGATCGCCCAGGCCCCACAGGACCGAGATGCTCTTGGACGGCGTGAAGACCAGGTCGTACCCCGCTACCGCGCGGCGCGGCTGCTGCCCGCGCTTGGCCAGCCACTGCGTGACGTCGGCGTCCGTGACCGTGCCGGCGCCCTTGTCGTTCCTCTCCTGCTGTGCCACGGTGCGCGCGACGGTCCACCGGATCAGGTCCCGCTCGATCCCCGCCTCCGGTGGACGATCATGCTCCGCCGCGAATGCTGCGAACGCGGTGTCAAGGGCCTGCTTGTACCCGTCGTCGGGGCGGGCTTTGAACTCGGGGAACGCTCGCCCCAGCGCGCCTTCTCGCTCCGCGTCGCGTTTCGACATACCGCGGGCCAGGGCCTCGACCTCCAGACGGTCCGCGTCCGGGTGGCGGCCCTTGCCGTACAGGGACAGCATCTGCTTCTCGGCCACCTGCCCGGACACCCCGAGCTGCTCCAACCCCGAACCGACCCACTGGCCAGGCGGGTTGCCGTGCTGCATGTAGTAGTCCGTCAACGACATGCCCCGCTCACGCGGGACGTCCCCCGAGGCGACCTGCTGGGTGAGATATGTGTACCCGCCACCGGCGCTGAGCACGTGGACCGTCATCACGTCCCCCACCCCTCCCGGCAGGGCTGGAGCGGGTCAACTCAGAGTTGACTCGGGACCGCTCACAGCGTTGTGCATTAGGTGTGTGGCCTTCGTCGGGCGGTCCGCGGGACCCGCTGTCCGCTGGTCTCGCCTGCCCGCCATATCCGCGCAGCCGCTGCGCCGTGTCAGCCGTGTGCCGTGCGCCGTCGCGCCGCCTGTGCGTCGCCGTCGCTGCTCGCCGCTTGTGTCGCTGCTGCCTGGTCGCGCGAAGGTCGCGGGTGTGGCCCCGGGTCTTTTGCATGCCAAGAGCCCGCACAGGTACCGAACGGGCCGTGGACTGGATACCGGCGAAATCTGTGGCTGCCCCCTGTGTGCACGTCGAGGTGACCACTCCCCGTGGCGGTTTCAGTATTCGTTCGACGCTGGGCAGTTTCGTTCGACTCTTGTGTCCAGCGAGGATGGGAACGCCGTCGTTCAAGTTGGATGACGATGAACGAGGAGCCAGCGAGTGACCATCAACCACGACCAGAATCCCCTCCCGGCCGCGGCGCCGATCGTGTCAAACGTTCCCGGCTCCTTCGCCTGGGGTGTGCTGACGCGAAGGCACCCGGACCTGATCGCGACCGTTCGCCGGCTCGTGCCCTACCCACCAGCGATCCAGGAGTCGCTCGACCAGCTGCTGATGACGATCGACGGCACCATTCCGCCGCTTCCAGCCGGCTCGCACGACCTCGCGACGTGGCAGGAATGGGCGGCCCCGTACCTGGGCCGCTCATGGGTCGACGTTCCGTTCCTGTGGGCCGAGTCCTACTTCTACTGTCTCCTGCTGGAGGCCACCGGCTACTTTGGCTCGGGACCGTGGGCCGGGATCGACCCGTTCGCACCGCAGAAGAACGCGGAGCTCAACACCCCCGATCTTGCCCGCGATCTGAGAGACCTTGACCGTCTCGTTGCGGCCCCGGACCAGGCCAGCCTGTCCGCGGCTCTGGCTGCCTCCCTGTGGGGCAATCGCGCCGACCTCGGCTTCCGGATCTCCGACCCGGGCGCACAGGGCAAGGACCAGGTCGATGATCTCGTCGCCGACGACTCGGCGGAGCTGTGGCGCCTTCTGGACGCAGGCGCTCCGGGCAGGGTGCACCTGATCGCGGACAACGCCGGCCGGGAGCTGGCCGCCGACCTCGTCCTGATCGACCGCCTATTGGTGACCGAACGCGCCGCGATCGTGGCACTGCACCTCAAGCCTCACCCCTACTACGTCTCCGATGCCACGACCGCCGACCTGCTACAGGTGCTACGGCGCCTGGAAGAGGCCCGCGACACCGCCAGCGGAATCGCCGCCCGTCTCACGGCCGCAATCGGCGATGGCCGACTCCAGGTGCACGCCCATTCGTTCTGGTGCAGTCCGCTGACCTTCCAAAAGTTGCCGACCGACCTCGCCACCGAACTGGCCGAGGCGACCGTCGTGATCATCAAGGGCGACCTGAACTACCGCCGCCTCGTCGGCGACGCCCACTGGGATCCCACCACCTCGTTCCAGGACCTCACGTCCTACTTCCCCGCCCCGCTGGCCGCGCTACGGACCCTCAAGTCCGACGTCGCCGTCGGCGTGGGCCCGGATCGGCTGGCGCACCTGGAGTCCAACGCGCCTGGATGGCGCACCGACGGCACCCACGCGGTCATCCACGTGCGCTCCTGAGCTCGCTGTCCCGCCCTTCCGCGGTGGTCTGATTCGGACATCCAGCGGACGGCGTGCTCGTGCCGCGGCGTGAGTCGCCTGTGCGGCCCGCGTCCCGCCGTCGTCTACTGTGACTGCACTCGTCCGGATCGGTGTCATGGAGGTCGTCGGCATGAGCGCTGCGGAGGCTCCCGACCTGCACGTGCCTTCGCCGTTGACGGAGCTGCAAGACAATCGCCTGTCTGACGCGGGTGTGCGGGTGCTGCTCAAGCGGGACGACCTGATCCACCCCGAGCTGCCGGGCAACAAGTGGCGCAAGTTGAAGTACAACCTGGCCGCTGCACGCGACGCCGGCGCTCAACGTCTGCTGACGTTCGGTGGCGCATACTCCAACCACATCCGGGCCGTAGCGGCCGCAGGCCAGATCTTCGGGTTCGACACGATCGGCGTGATCCGCGGGGAAGAGCACCTCCCGCTGAATCCGTCGCTGCAATTCGCCGTCGAGCACGGCATGCAACTGACCTACCTGGACCGGACCACCTACCGGGCCAAGACCAACCCGTCGGTAATCGACCGCCTGCGCCAGCAGTTCGGGAGCTTCTACCTGATCCCCGAGGGCGGCAGCAACGCCCTCGCGCTGCGGGGATGCGCCGAGCTGGTCGACGAGATCGACCAGGACTTCGACGTCATCTGCTGCGCAAGCGGCACCGGCGGAACGCTGGCCGGCATCGCCGCGGCCCTCACCGCTTCACGTGCCGCCATCGGATTCTCGGTGCTGAAGGGTGGGGACTTCCTGCGCGACGACGTCGCCTCCTTCCAACGCGACGCCTACGGCCGCGTCACAGAAAACTGGTCGATCGAGACCGGCTACCACTTCGGCGGGTTCGCCAAGACGAACGACTCTCTGCGCGCTTTCATCGACGACTTCGAGAGCAAGCACGGCCTACGGCTCGAGTGGGTGTACGTCGCCAGGATGATGTACGGGCTGTTCGACCTGATCGAACAGCGGTGGTTTCCACCGGGCACGACCGTGGTCGCGGTCATCTCCGGACCAGCGTTCGCCACCGACGGATGATCGGCTTGGACTATCACACGACGTCCTATCGTCCGGTAAAGCTGCCATGTACGGTCGCGGCGTGGAGCAGGGGCCCGAGGCGGTCGCCGCCTTTCTCGACCGGGAGTCCCGACAGGTGTGGGCTCGTCATCGGATCACCGGTGAGCCGGTATTCATCGCTCCAGGCACCGCAGCGGAAGTCCGCAGGACGGCCCGCGCAGAGTGGACCTGTCTCGTCCCGGAGTGCGAAGAGCTGATCTCGACGCGCGGCGGATCGAAGCGCGACCACTTCTTCCACGTCACGGCCGTCGAGCACCCGGGCAGCTCGAAAGGAGCCAACCACCTTGCGTCCAAGGCCATGCTGGCTCGATGGGCAGCTCAGGAAGCGAGCAGTGACGCCGTCGTCGTCGAAGGACAGAGCATCAAAAACGTCGAGCTTGAGCTCAATCGCCGTCCCGACGTCCTGGTGACCTGGCCAACGGGTCAACGACTCGCACTGGAGGTCGAGTACAAACACTTTCCCGCCGAACTCTGGGCTGCGAAGCAGACCGACCTCGACCGCGAAGAGGTCACAGTCACGTGGCTTGTGGGCCACACGCGCGTGCAGCTGGATCCGAAGTTTGCATCCGCGGTCCGCGTGCCAGCACTTGGACGAACGCTCGCAGCGGCGGATCGGCATGTGCTTGTCATCAACCCTGTCACTCGCCAGATCGGCACGCTGGCCGGTGACCGGCGGTTCACAACGCGGCTCAAGTGGGAATCCACTGCGTGGTTGCGCGTCGACGAGCTCGATGCCTGTGTTCTGGACCCCGATAGGGGGCTGGTGACACCGACGATGCGGAGAATCGACGCCGCCATAAAGGGGGCCGCCCGTGCTGCCGCAGGAGAAGCTGCTGACGAACGCGCGATCGAGGAAGCACTGGAAGAAGAGGAAAATCGGCGGCGTGCCGCTTGGCTCACGTCGAGAGCACGCCGCTTGGTTCACCGCGTGTGGGGCAATTCCCCTCGCCTGCTTATTGACCCGAGCGATAACGACTGGGCGATCGAAGCCATCCCGGTTTACTGGCACACCGTGCTATACGAAGCTCTGATCTACAACAGACTGGGACGCGACTTTGCACTCGATGACTGCTGGACCGCGCTCCGAGTGGCGTCGATCACCTAGACACACGACGGCGACTACGCCCTCAAGGCTCTGACGTCGTACCTCGACACGTTCGTCGATGCGGGCCTCGTCGCGCCAATCGGACCCGAACGATGGCGCGCCTGTGGCCGAATCAACCAGTGGAAGCAGTTCCGTGGCCGCATGCCTCGCGCCTGACGGCCGGGCCGATACACCCGGCGGCTCCAACCTGGCCGCCATCTGTAGCAACCATTCTCAGAACAACCGCCCCATCCTCGAGACGACGTCCGCTGGCGGTGGCGGTGGCGGTGGCATTAGCACGAGTCGAGTCAGGTGTACGTAGTCCAGACCGCATCCGTGTCGTCAGCGCGAAAGGTGTCGAACCGGTAGCGCCATTGTTCCCGGATGCGGGGGCTGGAGCGCAGGGCTGGTAGCACGCTGGTGACCAGTTGGAGCTCTCGGATACGACGGAAGACCGGGAATCCGGGCCAGTCAAGGATGTCGATGCCATAACCCTTTGCGAGCTGGCCGTGGTAGTCGATCGGGTAGTGAAAACGCAGTCGTCCGACAGCAGCGGGTGTCAGATCCCACTCCCGCGGCCCGGTGCAGGTTGAATCGAAGTCGCACAGCACGGGTCCATCGGGGCCGGCGATCAGATTGCCCGCGAACACATCACCATGGATAGGACCGGGCTCCAGGAGGAAGTCGACCTCAGCGAGGTCCACCTCAAGTTCGTCGGTGACATCAGCGAGGTATTGACGTTCGTCGTCAGTCAGGACGTCTTGAGCAGCCAGGCGAGTACGGACCGTGCCAAGCTGATCCCAGGCAGGCAGACGATCGGGAGCGTCTGGGAGCGCATGGAAGCGCCGGGCGATGCGGCCCAGGTCATAACCGGTGGGACGTGGTCCGACGTCAGGCACCTGACGCCACACGGTGACCGCGTGGCCATTTACGGCGAGTGGCTGTGCGACGCCTTCGAGGAGACGAACGGTCGGCATGTCGTGCTGGGCGAGCCATTCCGCAACTGCTACGACCTTCGCCGCCCTCCTCGCAATGGCGTCGGAGCCGGCGATGCGGATCACGTATGGGTCGCGGGACAGCGCGAAGACGGCGTTGTTGGTGAACTTGATGAGCCGAGCTTCGGCTGGGTTGGCGCCGATGTACTCACAGGTGCTGGCTAGTACTTCGTATGGCCAGTCGACATCGCCTTCTTGTTCCGGCTTGGCGCTACGGTTGCCGATGGTGTTCGTGGTCATTGTCCTCAGACAGCAGGTTGCAGTTCTGTGATGCGTTGGGCGAGATCGTCCGCCCCGACGCGCAATGGCTGCGCAGCGGCTTCGACGCGCAGCGGTTCGAGCCGGTCGATGGTACGCACGGACCGAACGGAAGCGGCCCCATCGATCGCCTGATGACCGTAGGCGATTCCCTCGTCATGGGCTCCGATGCGCAGGTGCGCGACGGCCAGGCTGATGTGCTCGAAAGTACGGCTGCGCGCCATCTCCGGACCCCGGAGCCGGACCGTGGTGGTGACGAGCTCTATTGCGCGCTCCATCTCCTGGTCTTGCGGGTCCGGCAGGGATGTCAGGGCCGCGCCAGTCACTGCGTGCAGATCCGTCTCACCGAAGAACCGCACCCACGACGCCGCCTGGTCGAGGTCAGCAGCACCGAACGCGTCCTCGGCTGCTGTTACGGCGTGGTCCATCTTGGGTCGATCTCCGAGGTAGGCGTACGCCCACGCCATATTGACCCACAGCATCGAGTCCGTAACACCGCAGGAGTCCTGAGCGACGAGCTGTCCAAGTTGGAAGAACCGCAGCGCCTCCTTGCTCAGGTCTCGGTGCAGGTGCAGACGCCCCAACCGGTAGAGGATGTTCGCCGCCAAGGAGTCGTCCCCCGCGTGGCGCGCCTGCTCCAGCGCTCGGGCGAAGTGCCTGCGAGCAGTGGAGAACATTCCGACGTCGAACGACGCCCAGCCCGCAAGGTTGTGCAGGTCGGCGAGCGCGATCAAAAGGTGCCGCCGAGTCTCGTCGGTCGCGTCGGCCGCCAGAAGCTGTTGAGACCAGCGCACCTGGGCTGAGATCGCGTCCCTGCAGGCACCTCCGCCGTGCGCGTAGTCGACCGCACGCATCGCAACAGTCAGCGCCTGCACGTGTTCGACGTCGACCATCCCGATCCGTGAGGGGGCCGACGCTGTTAACCGGTCGACCGGCTCGGCCCATGCTGGATCGGCGCTCTGTTCTGGAGCCATCGCGATGGAGGCAAGCTGGCCCAGGAGCAGGCGAGCTTCTTTGCGCTCCTGCCCGTCTGGCAACACCTCGATAATCGCGGGCTCCTTACCGGGCCCGGGAGCCAGCAGTGTCTCCAGGTCTTGCAACGTGACCTGAAGCGCCTCGGCCAGGCGAGCCCGGACCCAGAGGCCGGGCTCCATGAAGCCGGTCTCCCAGCGTGCGACGGTTGTTCGCTCGACGTCGCACCGCGCGGCGAGAACCTCCTGGGTCAGGCCAAGGGCACGGCGTCGCTCCGCGAGCCTGCTCCGGCGGTTCCCCATGGCGTCCCCCTGAAGTGCGGCACCTGGGCCGCTCACGGTCGATCGTCTGGCTCGTCCACGGTATCCGCAGGCCGCTTCGGGATCTATGGGCCGGGAGGGGCATATCCGAAACGCTACAAACCCGCTACAGCCCTGCGACTCGCGAGCACTGCGGCGGTGCGCACGCTACGGACCTGCTACACGACCGCCGCCTCCGCGCCCTACGGATGGGTAGGCCGTGCCGATTCGATGAGAAGGACCTGGAGCCTGTCGCGTCGATGCGGGCTCATGCGTCGAACGAGGAGCGAGCCATGCACCCCACCACACCGTCGTTGCGTGCTGTCATCACGGTGCTCACCGAGATACTCGAAGGGCTCGGTGAAGACCGTGTCGCCGGCCTGACACTCATGCGCGGCAGCCTTCGGATCGAGCCGTCCGCATTGGCGGACGGCGCCATGATTGCCCGTGAGCTGGGCCTCGCGTCGCGGCTCGATCACCGCATGGCGGTTCCTGCGATCACCGACTGGTCCGGGACCGTCGGTGGGTTGGAATGCCACGTCCGAGCACTCGCCGGGGCATCCCTGTGAATCGACAGCGGCCAGTCGCGTTGGGCTACGTTGCCGCTCGGGGCGACACGAACGCGGCCGACCAACGCACCCTCGTGACCTGCTACGCGTCCGCTGAAGGGCTTGCCCTGGCAGAGGTCCTTGACGACCACCGTGACGGCCTCACGATCAGCCAGATCGCAGACGCCGCCCGGCTGCGCGGCGCCGCGATTGTCGTTATCCCTGCGCAGTCACAGCTCGCCGGCGCCTACACACGCCTCGCTTACGAGCTGGAACAGCACGGCATCCGGTGTGTACTGATCGGCACGGCAGCCAGCAAGCCGGTGCAGCCCGGACGGATCACGGCGTTATCGGCACAGGCCGCAGCTGAGGTGGCTTCGCTATGAACGCTGCACCCACAGATGCGTGGACCAATCATCTGCTCGTGGCGCTGGACATCGACGGCACTCTGATGCACCCGGATGGCTACATCACCGAGGAGGTGCATCAGGCGGTCGACCTAGCCCGTGCCGCTGGGCACCACCTGGTGCTTGCCTCTGGCCGGTCCTTGGTTGGTCTACTGCCTGTCGCCGAGCGGCTCGGCCTGACCGACGGGCACGCCGTGGCATCCAACGGCGCGCTGACGATCCGTTTAGAACCCGACGCACCAGGTGGACACCGATTTACGCGCACACAGCTGTTCGATCCCGCAGCCGTGATCCGCGCGGCACTGTTACACGACCCGAGTGTTCGGGTAGCTGTCGAGGAGCCAGGTTGGGGGTGGAGGGTGAACCGGTTGTTCAACTCCGATGTGCTCAACGGTGAGCAGAAGTGCACTTCGGTCGCAGATCTGTGCGCGACGCCAGCGACCCGGGTCGTGCTGTCCGCTCCCGCGATCCGGCAGCACCTGGACGCGCTGGGCGGGGCGGGTGTGACGGTTACACCCGCCGGTCCAGGCTGGCTCGACGTGACGGGTGCTGGTGTCTCCAAGGCGACCGCGCTGGAGCAGCTCCGGACCAAGTTGGGAGTCCCTCAAGAGGGCACCATCGCGATCGGCGATGGGACCAACGACATCGAGGCCTTGACCTGGGCCGCCCGGGGTATCGCAATGGGCCACGCCTCGGCGCCTGTCCGCTCGGCAGCCGACGAGGTCACCGGCACGATCGATGAGGACGGCGCCGCGACAGTGCTCAAGTCACTCGTAGACGGCACCGTCGACACGTCGGGCTGGTCGCCACTGCCGGCGCAGCTCGCCATCGGTGTCGCTACGGCGCCCGGACCAGTCTTGGTCCGGGTGCAGCAAGGGGCGGGTGCTGCCCTGGAAAGAGCCGAGATCCTGACGTTCGTGGCAGGCAGATGGAGGCGTCATGGCGCCGTGCCGGCAGCGGCTGGCTTGTTGATGCTCGACGTCACCAACGCGCTCGACGCTGCGGGGCTCGAGTTTCCTCGAACAGACCTTGGTCTGCGAGCCCGCTGGACCAGGACCGAGACGGACAGTGACCGTCCCAGCTTCGATCTACCTCTGTGGCAGGCTCGACGCACCTCGCGCATCGACCTCAGCCGAGAGTTTTATGCCCAAGCTATCCACCAGGGTCGGTCGGGCCGTGTCGAAACCGAGTAGGCCAGCAAACGTCGGACCACGGTCAATCCGATCTGTGCGAGCGAGCGCTGAGCAGCCACGGGATCACCTGATCCCGAGGCACGTCGTGCAAAACACCATCCTTGTCGCGGATGCGGAAGATGGTCGCGGCGGCGTCTCTTGTGCCGAGCGCGATCACATTCTGGATGCCGAGCCGGTGGGCATCTCGCAGGTGCGCCGCCATGGGCTGGTTCAGAGAATCCGTCCAGACCGCAAGACCGGCGGAGCGAGCTGCCCGGCTCAGCTCGTCTGCGGTTCGGACCGTGCTCGGATCGAGGCTGAGCACCATGACGTCAGCGGCGGCCTGCGCTGCTCGCTCGACCAGGTCGCCCAGTCGTTCGAGCCCGACCATAGCCGCGTTCGCACGCACCGGCCGCCGAAGGAAGCGCCGGGCGAACGCGCTGTAGTCGCCACCGTCCCCGAGGAGCCGTTCTTCGTCGGCCGGACGAATTGTGAACGACGGCGCGTCGTGGAACTCGCTCGCATGGAGCGACGAGAGATCGACCGTCGCTGTTGCACCAGCAGACTCCGCGGCCTCAGCAAGTGCGTGGGCACGAACGATCCGGCGCCGGACCGAGTCCGGCAGATCAGTCCAAGACTCCACGTTGTTGGCACTTGGATCGTCGACAAGCCGCTCTGCCAGACGAACGAGGATGCCCTCACCATCAATATCTGCAGCGATAGCGGGTCGTTCCGCAGGTCGCACACGTCGAAGGACATTGAGCAGGTCGGTAGAGGGAACAGCCATCGCGGTGAGCCACGTCCCGGGGTCCGCGATCATAAAGGTGGCGGCGACTTTTGGCGCGACGAACTCGGCGAGGACTTGGATCTGCCGTGCCGTGGAACGGTCTTCGTCCGTAGCGAGGCTCTCGGTCAGGTCAAGCAGCCCAAGATGGTGAAAGTGCCTACGGGGACGTCGCTCATACCGGAACACGGGAGCGGCGTAACTGATGCGTTGACGCGGCAGGTCCCTTACGGTCGCAAGCCGAAGCGCTGCAGGCAGACTGTCCGAAGCAAGCGCGAGCCGACGCCCCTTTCGGTCGTCGAACTCGTACGTCCTGTTCTCCCCCGCGTGATGGCTGTCAGTGAACGTCGGAGCGAACCCGACCGGAGGAAGAGTCACCGCCTGATAGCCGTGAGAACCGCACAGGTCGAGCCACTCGTTCTGCAGTCGCCGCCGGATCGCCGTGATCTCGGGAAGTACGTCGTCGAACCCCCGAGGCAGCGTCAGATGCTGTGGTCGCTGGTGCACGGCGCCTCCATAGTGGATTTAGCAGACTGGACAATTAGGTCATCAGCATCATGAGGTCGTGGGAAGTTTCAGGGCGGAGAGACATGGGTATTGCAGGTGTAGGCGTGGTCTTCGGAGGGCAGTCTCCCGAACACGAAGTGAGCCTGGCCAGCGCCCGGGGTGTCATAGAGAACGCTCAGTTGCTGGGGTGGGATCTGCTCCCGGTAGGCGTTGGCCGCGACGGAACTTGGCACCTCGGCCCGGGCGCCCTGCACGTGCTCTGGCAACAGTCGGACCAGAGACGGATCCCCGGTCGCGATACCTTCCAGGCTGAGCCGGGGCCCGTCGTTTCGTACCCCGCCTTGCCACCTACTGATGCGTTTGCTGGCTTTCCGGTCGTGTTGCCTGTCACCCACGGGGGCTGGGGCGAGGACGGCACACTTCAGCAGATGCTTCTTGCAGCCGGCCTGCACCTGATCGGCTGCGGTCCACAGGCATCCGCCGACTGCTTGGACAAGGCCCGGGCGAAGTCGGTCCTTGCCAAGGCTGGCATTCCCGTCACCCGCGGGACGGTTGTGCCCCGTACAGCCGCCGACGCTCCCGACCTGCTGCATCGCTTGGTCGAGCGCGTCGGACCGCCGCCATGGTTCGTCAAGCCGCAGTCCGGTGGGTCGAGCGTCGGGATCAGCCGAGTCGATTCGCCCGACGACGTTCGGACAGCCCTGCAGCGCGCGCTCGTGCATGACGAGGGTGTGGTCGTGGAACAACTCGTCCCGCACCGCGAGCTCGTAGTCGGAATCGTCGGCCGGAGCTCGTTGATTGTTTCTCCGCCAGGTGAATGCCGCCCTGTCGGGGACCTGTACACCTACGAGGAGAAGTACGCAGTGGGCAATCCGCTGTTCACTTGTCCCGCTGACCTCGACAGCGCCACGACCGATGAGGCTCGTGCCCTCGCGGATGCGGCATACCGGGCTCTGAACTGCGACGTGTTCGCTCGGGTCGACCTCTTCCTCGACCAGCTGACTGGAAAGCTCCTCGTCAACGAGGTCAACACCATTCCGGGAATGACAAGCACCAGCGTCTTCCCCAAGGTGATGCGTGCAGCAGGTCTGGACTATCCGAACCTGCTGCACGCGCTCCACGCTGCTGCCTTGGAGTAACCGTCAGGCCCGGGACCAGGCAGCGGGGTCGGCGACAGACTGCTCCCCCGAGGCCATGTCCTTGACCTCGTGGTCCCTGCCGTCCTCGAAAGGCGGGAACCAAACGAACGGGATCTGTTTGCGGGAGGCGTACTTGAGCTGCTTAGCGATCTTGTCTGCCTGGTGGTACAGCTCAACGTTCAGGCCCCGTCCACGCAGCGTGGCTGCAGCGGACTGAGCATCAATTCGTCGATCGTCGCTGGGAACCACGACCAGGACATCCGTGGGACTGCTCGGACCGGTCTGAATCAGCCCCTCGGCGACGAGCTTGGCGAAGATCCGTGTCAGGCCGATCGACAGCCCGATGCCCGGAAGCTTCTTCCGTGTGAAGCTGCCTGTCAGGTTCTCGTAGCGGCCACCAGCGCTGATACTCCCGTAACCGGGCCAGTCGAGGAACTTGGCCTCATAGACGGTGCCCGTGTAGTAGTCGAGTCCACGTGCGATGGACAGGTCCGCGGTCACGGTGCCTGCCGGGAGGTCCGCGAACGAATCGAGGAGTTGCCCGAGTTCGGTAAGGCCCTCTTCCAGAAGGTCGGACTTCACACCCAGGGCTCGGATCTCGTCGATGACGGTCGAGTCTGTGCCACGGATAAGTGCCAACGACCGGGTCGCAGAGACCTGGTCGGCGGTGAGGCCGACGTCAGACGCCAGGAGATCGGAAACGGCATCTGGGCCGATCTTGTCGATCTTGTCGACGACGCGGATGACAGCCATCGTGTCGTGGATGCCGAGGCCCTCATAGAAGCCCTGCAGTACCTTGCGGTTGTTGACGTTGACCGTCCAGGCCGGCAGATCGAGAGCAGTGAGGACCTCAACAACGATGCGCAGAAGCTCGGAGTCGAAGTGCAGCGGGACATTGTCCTGGCCGATGACGTCGATGTCGCACTGGGTGAACTCGCGGTAGCGGCCTTCCTGCGGTCGTTCACCGCGCCAGACTCGCTGGATCTGGTAGCGCTTGAAGGGGAAGACAAGCCTGCCGGCGTTCGCGGCCACGTACCGCGCGAACGGAACAGTGAGGTCGAAGTGCAGTCCGAGGCTGGCGTCGGTCTGGTCCTTCGCATCGGCCTGGAGGCGCTGGAGGGTATACACCTCCTGCGAGGTCTCCCCCTTGGACTGCAGCACGTCGAGCCGTTCAACCGACGGAGTCTCGATGGAGCAGAAGCCGTAGCTCTCGAAGATCTGGCGGATCTTGTCGAGCCAATGCTGCTCGACCAGCCGGACCTCGGGCAGCCACTCGGGGAAGCCGCTGATCGGGTCGGGTCGAACCAGCTGTTCGGTCATTCGGAGTGCTCCTCGTCGGCTGCTTCGGGTAGTTGCTTCCAGTGCGCGTAGCCCGGGCACGGATTGCCGCTCAGTAGGTATCTACTGAGTACGGACGAATCATCTACTTGAGTGCGGATGATCGTCCGCGGACTGCGGATGATTCTAGGTCGTCTGCCAGAGGTCGTGCCGATGGTCGAAGAGGTCCAAGCCCTGCTCGACGACGGACTGGTACCAACCGGGCTTGCCTGCGATCTCGTGGTGGTGTGCAACCACGCGGCTGAGGAACAGTGTTTCCAGAAGGTCGACCGGGACAGCTCCGCCGGCACCCATGGCTTCTGGGCTGATCCAGGTGGCGAGGGCGTCGCGCCAGAGCGGCCATGGCAACCCCTGCATCGCGTCGTCCGCCGTTGCCAAGTCGGCCAACTTACTTGCGATATTCGGTGCGAACATCAGGAACGCGTGTTCTTCAGCATCGTGCCGAAGTCGGCTCGCCGTGCCGTGGGCGAGCCGGTCGATGTCGTGGTCGCGATCCGGGACGACGAAGGCCGAGTCAACGGGTGTTCGGACGCCCATCGGTACGAGCCGTGTCGGCGGCGGCCCGGCGGCGATTCGAGCTCGTGCTCGATGCTGAACACTCAGCGCGTTCTCTCTGAATTTCCCGCCCATTCGGTAGTCGTCGTCGGTTACACCTGAGAAGCTGCGTAGCTTGTTCCGCCGTTTGGCACCCAGGCTGATGCAGGTCCAAGCCTCCGTTGTGGCCAGCGATGCGATGAGGAAGTCGCCGCCGTAGCGCAGGTCTCCATCAGTCCACTGCTCACTGAGCACTTGTTGAGCCGCACGCCGAGAGAGTGCAACATCACCGCAGAGCGGCTCACGCAGATCCACGCCGTAGACGCCAGCGAGCGCCGGGTAGGCGAGGTGGTAGGTGAGGTCGCCGCCGTTCCAGCGTGGAGGGCGAATGGGGTAGCAGTAGTCGGCTCCTTCATGCAGAGCCTCGGCGAGACCGTGGATCCATTCCTGCGGCACTTCGGCGAGGTCGGTGTCGACGGAGATCACGGCGTCGAAGCTGTCATCGGTCACGTGTTGGAGGATGGCGACGGTGTTGGTTCCCTTGCCGGCAGCGTGCTCGGTGGTGGCGACGCGCTTGGGGAAGTGAGTGGTGGTCTCCAGGAAGCGGTTTGTGGTGTTATCGGTTGAGGCGTTGTCGCAGTTGAGGAGTAGTGCATCGACAGGAAACGGCAGTGCCAGCAGCGCTAAGTCGATGTCGCTGGCGACTTTGGCGATGGTGTCGGCCTCGTTGAAGCTCGGCAGGCCGATGAGGAGCCTGTAGGTCATGGGATCCAGATCACCTCGGGAGACTCCGCGAGCTCTTGTTCGGTTCGTAGACAGAGGCCGTCAAAGTGAGTGATCGTGCCGTCGGTGATCGCTACGTGAAGGATGAAAGGCAGCTCGGCCCGATCCACAGGGGCGAAGGTCTCTGCGTCGGCGACTGTCACGTACAAGATCTGGAAGGTCGTCAGAGCCGCTTCGAGCTGTTCCCGGACTGCGTCGACGATGACCGTGGCATTCGTCTCGCCGTCGCAGATCAGTCGCCGCCCGGTCTCGAGTGCGTGGTAGACCGCTCCGACTTCGGTGAGCCGTTCCAGCGGTAGGAATCGGAGCCGTGAGGAGACGGGTACGCCGGTGTCGCGGTAGCGCACGCAGGGCACGTGGCGGATGTCGCAGTCGATCAGCAGGTCCTTGACGGCGCGCTGCACGAGGAGCGACTGCTCGATGTCCTTCATCCCGAAGTAGCTCGCGGTCGGGCGGCACAGGGAGATCCATCGGATCGCTCCGGTGACCTGGCCACGTGAGGCGTAGTCGAAAACTGAGCTGTTCAGGCGGTGAGCCCGGTCGCCCTGGTCAACGTAGGTCGCATAGTCGGGCGGGTACATCTCAGTGTCGTCCGACGAGATCACGATGTCGGCGCCACAGTGCTCGGCGAACGCAACGTCCTCTTCGAGGTCGTACTGGTACACGCTGCCGGGGAAGAGCTGGATCTTATTCGGGTACACGGTGACGATGGTGTGGTCGTTCTCCCCTGCCGCCCGCTTGATCACCTCGCCGTGTGCGACATGCAGTGCGCCGAGCGTGTGGACCGAGCCGATGCTCCGGCCAGTACCCCAGAGTTCCCTCAAACGCGGACGCGCCTTGGCTACGGACGTGTAGTGCTCGACAGGCATAGGTCGGCTCCCTCTCGCGGTGGAAAATCCGGTCCAGCGGACGGCGGCGCGAACTCCGTGCCGCCGCCCGCACAGTGTCTGGCTGCCTGGTGTCAGGTGGACTTACCTGTGTCGCGCGCCAGGAGGGAGGTGAGATCGTCGACCAGCTCGCCGATGCTCTTCGCTCCCGGATCGGCGTCGCCCAGTGCTGTGGCGAGACCTGCGCACCGGTCGGCGAACAGGAGACCGCGCTGCCCACCGAGGCGGCTACCTGTGAAGTCGGTCTTCACGGCGCTCGCCCGGAACAGGGAAGTGCCCTGCAGGTCGGCATCGGCGAGGACGGACTGGTTGATCCGGGCATAGGTTGCCCAGGCGTGTCGGATGGACGCCCCGGTCAGATCTGCCGCCAGGTACGCCTGGGTGAGGTTCGCACCGTCGAGAGTCGCACCGGTCAAGCGGGCTGACGGCGGTGGGTCGCCGACGATGACAGCCCGGTACAGGTATGCCCCAGAAAGGTCCACGTTGCGCAGATCGCAGCCGCGGAACGTCGCATAGCGTCCCGCGAAGCCCGTGAGGATCGCCTCGGCGAACGAGCACTCAGTGCAGGTCATGGCCTCAGCGCGCACACTGCGCAAAGTTGCCTCGACGGCACTTACGCGGGTCCAGGTGGAACCTCCAAGGGCTGCCTCGTCGAAGGTCGCCCGCGCCAGGCTGCTGTCGATCCACCGCCCGTCGGTCAGGTCGGCGCCGGTGAAGTCAGCTCCTGGCAGGTCACTGCCCCCGACGTCGATCCCAGGTGCATGCAAGTCGCGGGCATCCAGCCGCTCGGCGCGCACCTGGACGAGTTTCAAGCCCGCGAGGTTTGCGCTTGAGAGCGCCATCCCGTCGGCCGTCGTCGGACGCTGGATGCTGGCGTCACTCCCCCGCGCCCCCTTCAGCACCAGCCCGGTCATGCCGCTGCGGAGGAACGTTGTCCCACTGAGGTTCGCACGTGAGAGGTTTGCCCGGTCGAGGCGGCTCTCGTTGAACAGTGAGCCGTGCAGGTCGGCCCCCGTCAGGTCGGCGCCTGCAAACGAGCACTGGTAGAAACTCGTCCCAGCGATCTCGGCGCCGGCGAGGTTGGCATCGGTGAGGTTGCATCCGTGGAACAAGGCACCGGTCGCGTCGACCAGCCCGCTTAGATCGGCACGCACGAAGGTGCTCGCCTGCGCCGCCAGAGAGTGAACATAGGCGCCGGCCAGGACAGCGTCGGTGAAGTCCGTACGCTCGATGCCTGCGCAGACCAGCGCCGCTCCTCGCAGGTTCGCTCCGACCAGCCGGGTGCCGAACAGGGAGGCCCGGTTGAGTACAGCATGACGTAGGTCCATACCCGATAGGTCGAGTCCCGAAAGGTCTGACTGGGTGAGGTTCAGGCCAGTCCCCATGCTGGTGAGCAACTGCTCGGTGAGCGCTCGGACTCGATTGATCCCGGCCTGCCGATCCGAGCTCTGCGCCGCTTCTCGCAGGACGTCCGCATGGCTCGGTGGCCTGCTGCTTGTCTCAGGTTCCGTCTCCAGGTCGTGGTGCTCTGGTGCCTTGAGTTGATCCACGCCGCATACCTCCACACTGTCGAGTGGGGCCAATTCCCCTTTGCCGTCGTTTTGCTTGATCGTTGCCCATCGAAGCGATTTTCAGAGGCGACGCCTAGCGCATCTCTGCGGCGTCTCTGTCGCGTCCTTGTAGCGGCGACGCTCTGACCTGCGCAAACGTTGCTTGACGCGCCGCCGCCGATCGCAGTACAAGCCCCCGGATGAAAGCCCGCGCTGTACCGTCGACGTCGTGGTCGATTCGCCGGGGGGCAACCGCGTGACGCAGACAGACACGACGACTTACGGTCCGATTGGAGTGCGAACAGGCTCCGATGCCTCGCGCGCTTACTCACGGGAGCCCACCATCAACGACGCCTACGGCCCTGATCTGTGGCTGGCCCACGACGACGTCGGCCTGGGGCCGCTCCGCGCCGACCTGGTCGAGACCTACTGGCGCTGGGAGAACTCGCTACCGGTCATGGCCGGCTACGCCCGCCAGACACCGGAATCCCTCACCGAACGCACCGCTGGTCTTGAGGCCCAGCTTGAAGGCAGCGCTGACCAGACACGCTTCACCATCTACCGTCGACACGACGACACCTGGACACCAGTCGGGATGACGTCCCTGCTCATCGACGACCGCTACCGCACCGCCGAGTTCTTCATCTACATCGGGGAACCCGACCACCGCGGGCACGGCACCGGCACTACCGCAACCACGATGGTTCTTGACTGGGCCTTCCACGTCACCGCTCTGCGCTGCGTCTACCTCGAGGTCCTGGCCAACAACACCGCCGCCATTCGCGCCTACGAAAAGGCCGGCTTCCGCACCGTCGGCACCAGACGCCGCACCGGCTCCTGGCTCGGCCAACCCGCTGACGAGATCATCATGGACGCCGTCCCTGAGGAGTACAGCGGACCGCGACTCGTCGAAGCCGCCGTCCTCGGTACCCAGCGACCCCACCTATGACGGGTACTTCTCGGGACGCCCTGAGCGCGGTCCTACCGACATTCGGATTGCGGGTTCGTTGGGATGACCTTGAGTTGCGCTTGCCCGACGACGTCGAGCTGCTCGCGCTCGCCAGTCTCGCCGCCGATGGCGTGCACAACCCCGAGGTCGCCCCGTTCTCCTGGCCATGGACACGGGGCACCCACGAAGAGGTCAAGCGGAATGTCCTCGCCCACCAGTGGAAGAACCGGGGCCGGACCGCCGCCGACGACTGGGCGCTGTCGCTTGCCGTGTTCCGCGACGGCGAGATCGTCGGGGAGCAACAGATCTCCGCGAAGAACTTCCAGGTCACCCGATCGGGACGTACCGGCTCCTGGCTCGGGCTTCGACACCATGGCCAGGGCATCGGCACCCGAATGCGACTCATGGCGCTGCACCTCGCCTTCGAAGGGCTCAACGCGGCAGAGATGATCAGCGAGGCGTACGACGACAATCCCGCCTCGAACGCCGTGTCCCGCCGTCTCGGGTACACGGCAAACGGGTGGCGGGCGACCGTCAGGGAAGGGCAGTCGGTCATCGAGCGCAGCTACCGCATGACCCGAGAACTATGGGACGCCCGGCCGGACGATCTGCGTGCCGAGATCGCAATCGACGGAGCGTCGTCGGTCCGCCAGCTGTTCGGAATCGATCAACCGAGGCAGTCAACGTACAGGGAGAACGCATGACACAGACCGATGCGCAGAGCGGCATCGACGCCGACCCGACGTTGAGTTCCGAAGCCTTGCGTGAGCGGATGATCGCTGAGCTCATCGAGTCTGGCGTGCTCTCGGACCCGAAGATCGAGGCAGCGTTCCGTGCAGTACCCCGCGAGCTATTCGCACCTGCTGGCACCCCGGCAGACCTGCCATACGCGATCCACGATGCCTTGCGGACGCGGTTCGGCGACGACGGCAAGGCCCTGTCCTCGCTGTCCGCACCAACGATGCACGCCGGCAACCTCGCGCAGGCCGAGATCCAGGAAGGGCAGCGCGTGCTGGAGATCGGGTCCGGCGGCCCCAATGCCGCCATGCTCGCCCACCTTGTCGGACCCACCGGCACCGTGGTCAGCGTCGACATCGACGAAAGCGTCTGCTCACGCACCCGCACCGGCCTCCAACATCTCGGCCTGACCGACCGGGTCGAGGTCATCACCGCCGACGCCGCCGAACTCCTCGGGCGCGGCGTGTTCGACCGGATCATGGTCACCGTCTCCCCCTGGTCCATCCCGCAATCCTGGATCGAGCAGCTCGCGCCCGACGGGATCCTGGTCGTCCCCCTCCAGATCGCACCAGGACTGCAGCGCATCATCGGGTTCCGCAACGAGGACGGTCGACTCGTCTCGGAGTCAACGGTCCCGGGTGGGTTCGTGCCCCTACAAGGCGCGGGGCTGTTCAACCCGCCCTCGGTCCAGCTGACCGGCCCGTCGGGCAAGCCCGTCACGTTCACGTTCCCCGGTACCAAGGTCCCCGAAGGAATCGCGGTGTCGGACGACGTCCTGGCGACCGAACCGGTCGAGGCCTGGTCCGGCGTGATCTACAAGAACCGCACCATCTGGCTCGACCTGCTCACCTACGTCCTGGTCCAGCCGGGCGCCTGCGCGTTGGAAGCCGAGGACCCGGCGGACCGCGGCTCGGACATGTCGTTCTACCCGGCCCTCGTCGACGGGGCTTCGTTCGCGGCTCTGCACCGCCGTCCCGCCACAGAGACCACGCTCGAAGTCGGCGCGATCGGCAAAGGCCCCGACGCAGCCCGCCTCACCCGACGGCTCGCCGACACGATCGCCCGCTACGGCGCCGACTACCGAGGCGCCGAACCGCTGTTCCAGTGGTGGCCCGTCGGTACCGAGCCAGACGAGGATGTCTCATCGTCCGTGGCGGTCCTGCCACGCCCGCACGGCACGCTCGCGATCAACTGGCCCGTGCTCATCACCTAAGCGCCGTCTACGGCGGAGTCCTCTGCCGGTCCACCCCGCCGACAGGTTCGACCAAGCACGAACCCATTACTGACCTCAGGAGTAGCAGACGACCATGACCCGCCTCGCCAAGTCCGTCCAGACCGCAACCATGCTGCTGCGTGGAGCCGACCTGGCCGGCTATCAGGCGGTCAGCGACCTGCTCACCGAGACGACGGCCCGCCGCACGATGGACCTGTCGGACCTCTCACCGTCCGAGCAGGCCGAGCTGATCGCAGCCCGTACCCAGCAGCTACAGCCGTCGACGCCCGCGCTCGCCGAGCGCGTCGCCAGGGCCGCTGCCGAGGATCGGAAGTTCATCGCGAAGTTCGGCATCGACCCGACCGGCTCGGAGGTCCACCTCGGCCACTCCGTACCGATGATGCTGCTGTCCCGGTTCCAACGGATGGGCCACCAGGTCGTCTTCATCGTCGGCGACATCACCGCGAAGATCGGCGACCCCTCGGGGCGGTCCGACGAGCGCCCGACGCTGACCGACGAGGACATTGCCCGGAACCTGGCGACCTACAAAGATCAGGTCACCCCGTTCTTCGACTTCTCGCACGCCCAGTTCCGCTACAACGGCGACTGGCTGCGCGATGTGAAGCTTCCGCAGATCATCGAGATCCTCGCGAAGATCCCGGTCTCGATGCCGCTGCAGCGCGAGGACTTCCGCAAGCGGCTCGAAGCTGGCCAGGGGCTGTCGATGGCAGAGCTGATCTACTCCGTCGTCATGGCCTTGGACTCGGTCGAGATCAACAGTGACGTGGAGATCGGCGGGATCGACCAGTTCCTCAACATGCAGATGGGCCGCAAGGTCATGGAGATCAGCGGCCAGACGCCCGAGATCGTCGCGGCGACCTCGCTCATCGAGGGCACCGACGGCACAGGCGCGAAGATGTCCAAGTCGCTGGGCAACTACGTGCCTGTCGCGGCCCCGGCAGGCGAGATCTTCGGCAAGCTCATGTCCGTGCCGGACCGGTTGGTCGAGCCCTACTTCCGCGCGCTGTCGGAGTGGACCGATGCCGAGCTCGCCGTCGTCATCGAGCGGCTCGAGGCCGGGACCCTGCACCCGATGGACCTGAAGAAGATCCTCGCGGGCGAGGTCACTGCTGCGGTCCACGGCGTCGACGCCGCGATGAAGGCTCGTAAGGAGTTCACCGCCCAGTTCTCGAAGCGCTCCTTCAGTGACGTCTCCGATCTCCCGGTCGTGGCGGACCTCGACGCACCGGTCACCGAGGTCGTGAAGGGCCTCGGATTCGCGAAGTCAAACGGCGACGTGCGCCGCGTCGCAGAGCAGAACGGGCTGCGGATCGTCGTCGAGCTCGACGGCGGGCAGGAGCAGACGACGCTGACGCCGGACGACGCCCGCGAGAGCCTGGCAACGGTCCTCGCGGGGATCGACACGGCGGCCGGCGAGGTCTTCCTCAAGGTCGGGCGCAAGCTGGCCAAGATCGCCGGCTGAGCCCATGGTCGGCGGCGCCCCCGGGGGTCCGCGCCGTCGTCTTCAATCTCTTGGAACTCAGGTCGCGGCGCTGACCGCCGTCGGTCGCTTCTGGACGGCAGCGTGGCTTGCTGGAACTGCCGTGGAGCCTGGCTTCAGAAGCGGAGTTCGGGGATCGCAGCCAGATCGATGCCATACCGGTCGTAGACCTTCATCGTGTTCTCCCCGGTGAGGTCATCGGCGCCGAAGCCGAGCAGGCCGGCGATTCGGATCACTTCCTCGGCTGTTGCGGCTTCGATCTCCAGGTAGGTGGGAATCCGCGGCCAGCTGTCGATCTCGATCTCAGCGCCGTCCAGAACGAAGCTCACCCGCTTGTTCTCCTGGTACGACTTCGCGGTGAAACCGAGCATCCCGAGCAGCGCATTCGTCTCCTCGAAGCTGTCGACGACGACCTCGGTCTCATGGGTGCCATCGATCGCGTCGCTCTTGATCTCCTTGACCGTGAGTGTCATTTCCTGGCCTGTGTCCCGCAACCGGATCCACTTGGACATGTCGCCGGGGACGATGTCGTAGACGTACCGGCGCATCAGCTTCTCGCCGAGCTTCTGGCCACCCTTGTCGAGGATCGTCCGCTCGACGGCGGCAGGGTCGATGTCGAGGATCTTGCCCTCGTGCTCGATCGGCACAACGGGTCCTTTCGGTTGGCAGCATCACGCTCTCCGTCGAACTGCGATTAGGTCATCGCACCATGCGGATCAGGGCGAAGGACCGGCTCGACGGGTTCGTCCCCCCGCGGCGGACTCTCGAGGTCGATCCTCGTAGCGAGCAGCCAGGCGAGGCAGTCGTCTGAGATGGCCTCGTGGAGGAGACCCAGCATGTTCACGCCGGCTCACCCAGGGCGAAACCCTCGACGCTGTCCCACCAGATGCGTGGGCCATCACCGAGAACTGCGAGGAGTACTGGCTCGGCCAGAGTGATCTCGCTCGTGTGGGGGTACCAGTCAACCAACGAGTCGGGGAGGAACGAGACATCGATGCCGAGGTCTTCAGCTTGACCTGTCATGACATCGACCATCTCGTCGAACTGGTGGATCTCCACATACGGGTATCCGCCTTGGGGCAGCGCGAAGCAGGCACTCGCCCATCGGTCGCCAGCCGACCGGTTCTCGACACGCGCCCCGTACTCCGGGCGACCGAGCAGATCGACGACAAGTTGGACGGCCATCTCCGGATCGATCTCACGAAGCGCGGCGAGCGCGCCCACGGAGTACGGCATGGCGCAAAGGTACCGGTCACTACGACGACGCTATTGCGGCCAATCCGCCGGGGATGATCTTGGGGCTTGGCCATCGTCCCTACCGATGATCTGCGATCGGTGCGCCGCGTCTTCGACCGGTCTTTGGCCGCTGATCCCGTTCTCGTCGAGGGCGTTAAAGACGTGAAGGCCGCCGTTCCCGGTTCCGAGCCACATGCCGGTCGTGAGCCACGTCGAGGCACTGCCACACGGCCCGGTGACCGAATGAGTTGTGAACTCGAACGTCGTAGTTCGGACATCTCGGATCGTCTCGTGTTCGATGGCCTCAAGTGCCGCGTGGGCAGCCCGACGCCATTGCAAAGGCCACTCGACCCAGCCCCGAGGCGTCTCGGTGAGGTCGATCGTGTTCCACGTGATCGAACAGTCGTCGAACTTCTCCCAGCACACTTCCAGTTGTCGGCCGCTGGCGAGCCGCAACACCACAGGCAGATCGGCGAACCACTCGTCGAAGTCCAAGTTCCACACGATCCAGGTCTCGGCGACCTGATCGCTGACGAGATCGCCGAGCAGCCGAGCCTGGCGTTGAAACTGTTCGTCTGCGGGCAGGAAATCTGGCCGCCAGCCGGAGACGTCGGGGTCAGGCATCATGTGAGCGCGCCTGCCGGGTTCGGCTTCGGTCGGGCCACCGCCAGCCGAGAGTCTTCCGCTGCGGGTGCGAGCCGACCGTTTCGATCAGCGTGCGAGATCCGGACACTTGTGTCGCGGTGAGGTGGTAGTCCGTCCACAAACCAGCATCGGTCCGCTGGCCACCAGTTCGACGGGTTCGGCCCATTCGATCCAGTCGGCGACGTCGCGCGACCCGTCACGGCTCCCGCCCTTGCAGCCATGTCGCGATCTCGGCGACGCCGTCGGCAGTCAGCCCGACGGAGGACTCGACCTGGAACAGCAGCGCAGGCCCAGGATGGTCGAGGTCGACGAACCGGCGGTCCGTCTCCGTGATGACGTCGTCGACCCATACGAACGGTCGGCTCGCCGCAACCCGGACCAGGGCGCGCGTCTTCCACCCCAGACCGTCCGGGTCGCCATCGCCATAGGGCGGCAGGTCCGCGACCGACAGCTCTGGTAGCCCGACCCGCGGCCCGATCACCTTGTTCGCGTCACCCATCCAGGCGGTCGCCCACACCAGGTCGCAGTGCAGACCCAGCAGGAGCGGACCGAGGGCCGGATCGATGAGGTCGAGCTCCGGGCGCGGCATGTCAGGGTCCTCGGGCTTACCGTCGCGAGGCAGAGGCAGCATCCCGGGCCCGCCGAAGGGCAACAGCGTGCCGTCGACGTCGAGGAACAGCAGCGGGTGGGCAACAGTCACGCCCGCACGATAGCGGCCTGCGAACAGCGGCGGGCACCGGTGTGCCCCGCCTTCTCAGACGAGAGGAGGCGGGCGGTGCGCACGAACGCGCACCGCCCAGGGGATGCGGCAGATCGGGACGCCAATCTCGAGCGTCTCTGTCGCGAAGCGCGCCCCACGACGACAAATAGGTGCGCGCTCCTGACCAGGGCGTACGCCCCGCACACCAGCTGGTGTGCGCTCCAGGGTGTGCGGAAAGTGCGCGCACGATCTGCATGATCGCGCCCATGAACACGAAGTCGAGCACTCCCCCGACAGATCCCGCGTCGCACGGCGACCCGAGCATTTCGCACGGCCCGCGACCACCAGACACCGCGGCCAATCTGCACGAGTTGGGGGGCATGGACGACCCACGCATCGACCTGCGTGAACGCCACGTCCCCCGAGCGCCGGGACTGCAGAATGCGCGCCCAGGGGGACGTCGCGTGGTACCTCGACGGGTACAGGTGCATGTCACGGTGCAGGACATGGACGCCACCGATCGCATGACGCCGCCCGCCCCGCTCGGCCAGCCGGCAGAGCCACGCAGATTCACTTCACCGGAAGGCCTGCGCCAACTCTTGCTTCGACTGCATGACGCAGGCCCCGACGTCTGGTCCACCGATCCGGAGGCAGAGGCCCTGCTTGAGCACTGCGCCCACCGGTTCGGTGCGCTGGCCCGCCGGTACCGGCAGACTCCGCACGACGCCGCGGTGGCCGCGTTCGAGGTGCTGCGTGCCGCCGCGACCGCGCGTGCCGTGGATCCGTGGGCGGTGGTGACCAGAGCGGTGGAACTGACCGTGCAGGCGAACGAGCGCGCAGACGCCCTGCTGTGCTCGACCGGCAAGGCCCGACGCCTGATGTCCGGCGAGCACCACGACGTGGTCCGGTTCGGCGAGCGCGATGACGACGACCGCTCCTGGACGGACCACCTCGACGCGAACGCTGATGCCCGGCGCCGGTCGCCGGACGACACTTCCGCCGACCCGAGTCCAGTCAACGGCGTCGCTCCAGGGGAGGTTCCGGTGGCCGTGGCGAACATCGTCGAGCTGCTCGTGGCGCTCGGCTGGCCCCGCGCCGTCGCGACGAACGGCCTGGACTACATCTGCTCCCGCCTGGTCGAGGCCGGCAACCCAGCCACCGCATTCGAGTACCTGCGGCGTGACCTGACGCCACTGACCCTGCTGGACATCCCGCACCGCTCGTGGACCGCCCTGTGCCGCATCGTCCTGGGACCCGATGATGGCCTCGGGCAGGTCTCCGGTCTCCTGCGCCGTGTCCTGTCCGGCGAACCGATCGCCACTCTGCTGGCGGATCAGAAGCTCGTCGGCCAGGTCGCCCGTTCCTCACCGTCAGGACACAGGGCCATCGTGCCCGCGACAGATCGATCGGGCATGACACGGACGGTGCGCAATGCCTGACGACGCCGACGCCCTCGCCGGAGCGCTCACCGTGACAGTTGATTCGATCATCGTCGGGGCTCGCCATCGCAAGGACGCTGGCGACCTTGATTCGCTCGCCGCGTCGATCGACCAGCTCGGGCTGCTGCAGCCCATCACCGTCACGCCGGACCGGGTGCTGGTGTGCGGGTGGCGGCGCCTGGAGGCCGTCAAGCGCCTGGGCTGGGAGTCGATCAAGGTCTGGGTGCGCTCCGGGATCTCCGACCCGGTCACAGCACTGCTGGCCGAGCGCGACGAGAACACCCAACGCAAGGACTACACACCGCTGGAGAAGGAAGCCCTCTACCGCGAGATCAAGGGGCTGCTCCGCGAAGATGCCGAACGTCGTCAGGCCGAGACACGGTTCGGCGGGGCGCGGCGGAACGAGAACAAGAAGACAGCCATGGCCGATGCCAGCGGTGGAGTCCACCGGACCTCACCGGGACAGCCTGAGGGCAGGACAGATGCCGCGCAGGATCAGTCAGGACGGGGCAAGGTCCGGGAGCAGGCAGCGCTGATCGTCACCGGCAGCAAGTCGCAGAACACGCTCGAACGCCTCAGCATGCTCGTCGACCTCACCCGCGACACCACCCGGCCCGACCACATCCGCAACCTCGCCACTGAGGCCCTGGCTCGGATCCAGGACGGGCACCCGGTTTATCCGGAGTACGCAACCGTACGAGCAGCCGTCGCCGCGATGGATCCCGACCAGCAGACCATCGAACCCGTGACCGCCGCCGATTTCCAAGAGGTCCTGGCTACGGTCAGGAAGAACGCGAATCGCGCTCATGCCTCAGGCAACGGCGTGGACACGGTCACAGACCGCGAGAGTGCTCACCCTGCCGACAGGCTGCACTCCGCCCCGGCCAGCCTCCGCCAATGGGCCTCGATCTGGCCTGGCCTCAGGGGCTGGTCCGCCCGGTACGACCCCACGGTCGTCGCCGAAAATGCGTCCGAGGCGGACTGGGCCACGTTCCGCGAGGTTCTCGCGGAGACCAATGCGTTTGCTCGGCGAGCGATGGCCGCACGGAATATGAACCGGCCGCCGTCCAGCGCTGGCAGCGACCAGACCCTTTTCGACGTCCCGAACCCAGTTCCAGATGAAAACGGATGACAACGAGTGTCGTGGCCCGGCACGATCCCACGAGTCTCGGCTCCGTCAAGGGGCTTTCCTGGCTGCTGCCGTGCGGATGCATCCGGAGGTCCACCTGCTCGCGTAGTACCACTGTCGGTGGCGCCGCCTACGCTGTCTCCCGATGGATCTTGACCTCGTCGATCAGCTCCGGGAGCGCCACCCCGCGTGGCGCCTGCTGCGCGCCCGCAACGCCCCACTGATCCTGTCCTTCCTCGGCGCGCACTTCATCGACGCCAACCATGGCCCGACGGCGGCCGGCCACCTGACGGCGGCCCTCGACGACGTCCTGCTGGACCTGCACCGAACGGATCCCGACCGCTACCCGTCCGACCCGCAGGCATACCTCGACGACTGGTCCGGCACCGAGTCTGGCTGGCTGCGGCGCTACTACCCGGCGGACTCCGACGAGATCCACTACGACGCGACGCCCGCGCTCGAGCGGGCCTACCGGTGGGTCGAGGGCTTGCAGGCGCGGTCCTTCGTGGGGACCGAGTCACGGTTGCACACCCTGGTGGAGCTGTTGCGGCAGATCGTCCACGGCACGCAGGAAGACCCGGCAGCGCGGCTCGCCGAGCTGCAGCGACGTCGGGCAGAGATCGACGAGGAGATCGCACAGGTCAAGGCGGGGAACGTCGCGGTCATGGACGAGACCGCGGTACGCGACCGGTACCAGCAGTTCTCCTCGACCGCTCGCGAGCTGCTGTCCGACTTCCGCGAGGTGGAGGAGAACTTCCGGGCCCTGGACCGGTCGGCGCGCGAGAAGATCGCGAGCTGGGACGGCGGCAAGGGCGGGCTGCTCGCCGAGCTGGTCGGCAGCCGCACCGACATCGCCGCCTCCGACCAGGGGCGCAGCTTCCAGGCGTTCTACGACTTCCTGCTCAGCGAGGACCGCCAGGACGAGATGGCCGGTCTCCTCGCCCAGGTGCAGGTGATCCCGAGGATCGGCGCCGACCAGCGGTTGCGCACCGTGCACCACGACTGGTCCGACGCCGCCGAGCGCACCCAGCAGACGGTCCGCAACCTGTCCGAGCAGCTGCGGAGGTTCCTCGAGGACCGCGTCTGGCTGGAGAACCGACGTGTCCTCGACCTTGTCCGTTCCATCGAGGCGACCGCGATCGCCGTCCGCGCAGCGCCTCCGTCGGACTCGTCAGGAGTCGGGCTCGAGGTCGACCAGCCCGGGGTTGCCGTCGCGCTCCCGTTCGAACGGCCCCTGTACGACACGGTCCCGGCGTCGGCGGTGGACAGCCTGATCGCGCCCGAGGAGCCCGACCCTGCTGAGATCGACGCCCTGCTGGAGCAGCGGTTCGTGGACACCGCGCGCCTGGTCGACAACATCCTTGCCGTGGTGCCGCCGCGTAGCACCGCCGTCCTCAGCGATGTCGTGCTGATGTACCCGGTCGAGCAGGGCGTCGCCGAGATCGTGGGCTACCTGTCGCTCGGCGACCAGGAGCAGATCGCGGTCGACGTGGACGACACCGAGCAGATGGTCGTCGAGTACACCGACCCGGACGGCGTCCCGCGCCGGGTCACGATGCCGAAGGTGACGGTGACCCGTCGATGAGGACCCCGGAGGAACAGGCGATCGGCACGGCCGTGATCGGCCTGATGCGTGGCGTCGTGTACCGCGAGTCGGACGAGACCCGGTGGGTGGCGCTGGGCCGTCACGCGGGGCCGGTGCGGGACCACTTCGCGGCGATCGGCGTCGACGTGGTGATCGACGATGTCGAGGGTTACGCCTACCTGCGCGCCCGGGAGGCGGAGGATGGCGAGGAGCCGCTCCCCCGCCTGGTCAACCGGCGTGCCCTGACCTACAACGTGAGTCTGCTGCTCGTGCTGCTGCGCAAGCGCCTCGCCGAGTTCGAGGCGACGGGTGGCGAGGGACGCCTTGTCCTGAGCCGCGACCAGATCGTCGAGATGCTGCGGGTGTTCCTTGCGGAGTCGACCAACGAAGCGCGTGTACTTGACCAAGCGGTGCGCACGATCGGCCAGGTCAGGGACCTGGGCTTCCTCCGCGAGCTGCGGGGGCAGACGGACCTGTGGGAGGTGCGCCGCGTCCTGAAGGCGTACGTCGACGCATCGACCATGGGCGACTTCGACGCGAAGCTCACCGAGTACGCGACCGCCCAGACAGGAGGCGGGTCCGATGACTGACGCATTGTTCTCGGCGGTGGAGGTCGAGTCGGCGGACCGGCTCACCGGCTACCGCCTGCAACGCATCGAGGTCTACAACTGGGGGACGTTCCACAAGCACGTGTGGCCGCTCTCGCCGGCGGGGCAGACGTCCCTGCTCACCGGCGACATCGGCAGCGGCAAGTCGACCCTGGTCGACGCCGTGACGACCCTGCTGCTGCCGGCCAACCGCATCGCGTACAACAAGGCCGCCGGGGCCGACAGCAAGGAGCGCACGCTGCGCTCGTACGTGCTGGGCCACTACAAGTCGGAGCGCAACGAGACCACCGGCGCGTCCCGGCCCGTCGGGCTGCGCGACCACACGTCGTACTCGGTGATCCTGGGCGTCTTCGGCAACGCCGGGTTCGACGAGACGGTGACGATCGCTCAGGTCTTCCACCAGCGGGACCGCACCGGTCAACCCGACCGGTTCTTCGTCACCGC
This sequence comes from Promicromonospora aerolata, assembly GCF_042682255.1. Taxonomy (NCBI): domain Bacteria; kingdom Bacillati; phylum Actinomycetota; class Actinomycetes; order Micrococcales; family Promicromonosporaceae; genus Promicromonospora; species Promicromonospora aerolata. The sequence continues at coordinate 5,186,237 of NZ_JBHUHF010000001.1, read as the reverse complement.
GCAGGCGGACCTCTCGGTCGACCCCGACTTCAGCGGTTTCGGCGCCGACCTGAAGGCCCTCAGGTCCCGGCTGCGCGCGGCGGGTGCGCAGATCGACAACGGGTTCCCCGACTACTCCCGGCGGGTACGACGGCTGCTCGGGATCCGTTCGGAGCAGGCGATGGAGCTGTTCCACCAGACGGTCTCGATGAAGTCGGTGGGCAACCTCAACGAGTTCGTCCGCGGCCACATGCTGGAGCCCGCCGACGCTGCGAGCCGTGTGAGCGGCATCGTCGACCACTTCGAGAACCTCACGAAAGCACACGAGGCCGTCCGCCGAGCGACCGACCAGCTCGCGGCTCTCGACCCGCTGATCGATCTGTGCGACCGCTTCGACGACACCGTCGAACGGCTCCAGTCGCACGTGGGCCAGCGAGACGCCGTCGCTCCGTATCTCGCCGAACGGGCCATGTCGATCCTGGCGGCCACGCTCGACCAGGACCGCACCACCCTGGCCGCCCGCGAGGGCGAGCAGCGGGACCTGGAGCGTGACCGGCAGTCGCTCGCCCCGCAGCGTGACCGCCTCGTCGGCGAGCGGCAAAACGCAGGTGGCAACCGACTCGGCGTGTTGGAGGAGGCCATACCGAAGGCCGAGCGGACCCTCCAGGACCGTACCGACCGGCGCCGGACCTACTCGCTGCTGCTCGACCAGGCGGGCCTCGACGACGTCGCGTCGTCGTCGGAGTTCACCATCCGCGCCGCCGACGTCGCCGCCCGACGCGCGGGGCTTCAGGGCGAACGCGACCGCATCGACGCCGACCGGCTGCCCCTCCTGGAGCGCCGCTCTGAGATCAACCGCACGGGCTCGGCACTGCTCCAGGAGATCTCCGGACTGGAGAGCCGGCGCAATAACCTCCCGGGCCGCCTGGTCGAGCTCCGCAAACGGCTGTGCGTCGAGCTGGGACTCGACGAGGCGGACGTGCCGTTCGCCGGCGAGCTCGTCGACGTGCGGGACGAGCACACAAAGTGGCGCGGCGCCGCGGAGCGGGTCTTGCGCGGTTTCGCGCAGAACCTCCTGGTGCCCCAGCGTCTGTACGACGACGTGACCGGCTGGGTCAACGCCCACCACCTCGGCACCCGGCTGGTCTACCTGCGGGTCCCCGAGCGCCGCGTCCCGTCCCGGCCGGCGGACCGCGGGCCGGGGCTGCGTCTGTACGACGTCCTGGAGGTCGAGGACGGCCGCTTCGCCGGCTACCTGACGGCCGAGCTCGCGTACCGGGCCGACCACCGGTGCGTCGACGACGTCGGCCAACTGCGCAGGGAGGACCGCGCCGTCACGCGCGAGGGCCTGGTCCGGGACCGGGACCGGCACGAGAAGGACGACCGTACCCGCGCGGACGACCCGCGCACATGGGTCCTCGGCCGCGGCAGCGAGCAGAAGATTGCGGCGCTCACGGCCGAGGCCACCGCCCTCCAGGAGGAGCTGAACGGGGTTAACGACCAGCTCGGCGCGTTGGAAGGCCGGCGGGACGACCTCGACGCCAGCGCCGCGGCCCTGGCGGGCCTGGCCCAGTACCCGACCTGGCGCGAGATCAACGTGGCCGGGGCCAGCGACGAGCTGACGGCACTGACCGGCGAGCGCGACCGGCTGGTCGCCGGCTCGTCCCGGCTAACGGAGATCGACCGGCAGCTCGGCGAGCTCGCCGAGCAGGAGCGCACGTTCGCCGAGCAGATCGGTGCCCTCGGCGAGGCGATCGGCGGCCTCAAGGGCGGCATCGGGGCTGCGGAGCGCCGTCTCGGCCGGGAACGCTCCATCATCGACGCACTTGACGAGACCGCCCTCGCGGGCGCCCGGGACTGCTATCCCCTGCTGGAGGAACGTCTGGGCCGCAAGGTCCCGGCCACCGTCGAGGAGTGCGATGCGACTGCCGCGACGCTACCGCGCGCCATCAACGGGGCCGTCGACGAGGCGCAGCGCCAGCGGAACGCCTACGTGACCAACATCCAGCAGCAGATGGCCGAGGTCCGGCGCCGCTGGCCCGAGGCGACCACCGAGATGGATGCGAGCGTCGCGGCGATCGGTGAGTACCGGAGTCTGCGGGACCGGGTGCGCCGCGACGATCTGCCGCGGTTCGAGGCCGAGTTCAAGCACCAGCTCAACACCAACGCCGTCCGCGAGCTGACCCAGTTCTTCTCCTGGCTGCGCCGGCAGGCCGAGCAGATCGGCGACCGGGTGGAGCGGATCAACGACGCGCTCTCGGCGATCGACTACAGCCCGGGCCGGATCGTGCGGCTTGTCGCCGAGCCGACGCCCAACCAGGAGATCAAGCAGTTCCGGTTCGACCTGCGCGCCGCGACCACCAACGTGCTCAGCCCGGACGACGCGTACACGGAGCAGCGGTTCGAGGAGGTGCGCCGCATCATCGAACGGTTCCGCGGCCGGGAGAACCACGCCGATAGCGACAAGGCGTGGACGCGCCGGGTGACGGACGTGCGCAACTGGTTCACGTTCGCCGCCTCCGAGCAGGACCGGGAGACAGGCGACGAGCACGAGCACTACACCGACTCCGACGGCAAGTCCGGCGGCCAGAAGGAGAAGCTCGCCTACACGATCCTGGCCGCGTCGCTCGCCTACCAGTTCGGCCTGGAGTGGGGGGCCGAGGCCTCGCGCGACTTCCGCTTTGCCGTCATCGACGAGGCGTTCGGCCGTGGCTCGGATGCCTCGACCCGGTACGCGCTCGGGCTGTTCGCCAAGCTCGGCCTCCAGCTCCTGATCGTGACCCCGCTGCAGAAGGTGCACGTGATCGAGCCGTACGTGCACTCGATCGGCTTTGTCGACAACCCGACGGGTGCCTCCTCCCGCGTGCACACCCTCACCATCGAGGAGTACCACGAGCGGCGTCGCGAGCATGCCGGGCAGGGAGGCGCGTGAGCGGCCGGGCGGCTCGTCCTGCCGCGCGTTGGACGACGCCGTCGGACATCGCTGCGAAGGTACGCCGACGATGGGAAGACGGCAGCCTGCTGCGCGCCCTCGCGGCGGGCGACCCGTTCCCGGTGCTCGACATCCCGGTCCACGGCCCGTCAGCCGCCGACCTCGGCGAGCGCTTCGACGAAGCGCGCGACTGGGTGGCCTCCCTGGATGCCGGCTCACGCGGCGGCCGGGCGTACGACCTGGTCAGCACCAGCGTCGGTGGCCGGAACATCGGTCGCACAGAGCTTCCCGGGCGTGCGGTGGTCGCGTCGTACGACCAGGCGTGGCGGCTTCTTGGCGTCCTCGACGACGTCGCGGCCTTCGGCCGCGTGCTCACGATCGCCGACCAGGTCCTGCCCGACGACGCCGTCCGCGCCTGGGTGCTCGAAAAGCCACTGCGAGCGCTGGCACTGGAGCCCGAGTGGCCGGCGATCACCGCCGCCTACCGGTGGCTGCGGGACAACCGCGGCTCCGGCAGATACCTGCGTCAGGTCGACGCACCTGGCGTGGACACCAAACTGGTCGAACGGCACCGGCCGGTGCTCGCGGAGATGCTCGGCGTCGCCTCACGCGCCGCCGGTTTCACGACCGACCTCGGCCTGTCCGCCAAGCCCGCGATGGTCCGGCTGCGCTGCGCACCAGGCCTGCTCGGCCTGCCCGACGTCGTGACGGACGTGACGCTGCGCCTGGACGAGGCCCGGCAACTCGCTCCCCGTGCCATCACGCAGGCGCTGATCGTGGAGAACGAGGTCACCTACCTCAGCGTGCCGGTGCCCGTCGGCGGGCTGGTCCTGTGGGGCAAGGGGTTCGACGTCGACCAGCCTGCCTCGCTCCCCTGGCTCCGGGACACCCACGTAACTTACTGGGGCGACCTCGACACCCACGGGTTCGCGATTCTCGACCGCCTCCGCGCGTGGCTTCCGCAGGCGCGGTCGGTGCTGATGGACCGGGACACACTCCTGGCCCACGAGGAACGCTGGGGTCAGGAGGATCGTCCCACTGCGGCCGCGCTCACCCGCCTGACCGAGGCTGAGGCGGCGCTCTACGCCGAGCTCGTCACCGACCGGCACGGGACGCGAGTGCGCCTGGAGCAGGAGCGGATCGACTGGGCGTGGGCTTCCGGCCAGTTGCCCGCCCGACCCGCTGGTGAGGCACCTGAGTAACCTGTCTTCGCAGGTGAGAGCCCCTGCCGCTAGGGTTTCGGTGTCCGTGCCCCCGATGTTCCCGGAGCCTCCCGACGGTGAGCGAGTACCAGTACTACGAGTTCCTCGCGGTAGACCGGCCGCTGTCTGCCGACCAGCAGGCCGCGGTGCGAGCCCTGTCGACGCGGGCACGGATCACGTCCACCTCGTTCGTCAACGAGTACCACTGGGGCGACTTCAAGGGCTCCCCGGACGAGCTCGTGCGCAAGTACTACGACCTGCACCTGTACTACGCGAACTGGGGCACGCGGCGCCTGGTGCTCAAGGTCCCGGCGGTCGCGCTGTCCGGGGTGGACCTGGACCAGTACATCGTCGGCGAGCACATGGACGCCCGCCGGTCCGGGAAGAACCTGATCCTGGACCTGGGGTCCGAGGGCGATACCGAGGACTACTGGGACGAGGACGAGGAATGGACGCTCGGCGACTTCGCCGCTTTGCGGTCCGAGCTGCTCGGCGGCGACGTCCGGCCTCTGTACCTCGTGTTCCTTGCCGCGATCGGCGTGTGGGCGATCGACGAGGACGCGTTCGACTACGCCGACGGTGACGTCCTTGAACCTCCTGTCCCAGATGGACTCGGAGAGCTGACCGGGGCGCAGCAGGCACTGGCCGACTTCCTCCGCCTGGGCACTGACCTCCTGGCCGAGGCGGCAAGCACGAGCCGGCCGCGCGACGCCGTCGGGCAGCCCGCCCCGCGGGAGTGGGTGACCGCGCTGCCGACGAAGGTGAAGGACGACGCACTGGTCGCGCTGCTGGCGGGCGACCATGCCGCGGCGAGGGCCCGGCTGCTGCGCCGGCTCGGAGGTACTGCCTCGACCACGGCGACCGAAGGTACGCGCACGATCGGTGAGCTCCTGGACGCTGCCGAGAAACGCAGGCAGGAACGAGACGAGCGCTGACCGTACGCAGCGCCTCTCCGCCGTGGTCGGTACGGTGGCCCGGTGAGCGATCACCCCGACCCCTCGCCGACCTCCGGGACGACGGCGGGAGCTTCCCCGACCGTGCTCCGGCTCCGGATCGACCTCGACGACGCGCACCCACCGATCTGGCGTCGACTGGACCTGCGCTCCGACCTCACGCTCGACGTCGTGCACCAGGTCATCCAGGACGCGTTCGGGTGGGCGGACTCGCACCTGCACCGGTTCGCCGTCGGCGGGAGCGTGTGGGACCGCGGCGCCCAGCTCTTCCTGTGCCCGTACGACGTCGCCGAGGGCGAGGCCGAAGGAACCCCGGAGGAACAGGCCCGCCTCGACCAGCTGCTGAGCGAGCCCGGGGACGTGCTGCGGTACGTGTACGACTACGGCGACGACTGGCAGCTCACGCTCCGCCTGGAGAAGACCCTGCCCGCCGAGCCGGGCACTCCCCCGGCCGTGTGCGTGGACGGAAGGCGCGCAGCACCACCGGAGGACTCCCGATTCGAGTACATGAACGAGGGTCTGGCCGCTCTCGTCGAGGACCCGGACCGGTTCGAGCCCTCCGAGGTGAACGGGCTCCTCGAGCGGCCCTGGTACGCGCTCCGCGCCCGCGGCCTGCACCCACGCCTGCTGGAGCTGGTGAACATGCTCTCGCTCACCAACGACGGCGCCGAGCTCGGCACTAGGCTCGCCGCCCTCCCGGACTCACCAACCCGGCCGCCCGACGGCGAGCTCCGGACCGCGCTCGGTGCTCACCTGTGGTTCCTCGACCAGGCCGGCGACGGCGGCATCCCGCTCACCACTGCGGGCTACCTGCGCCCTGCGGCCGTGGAAGAAGCAGCCACCTGGATCCCCACGATGGCGGACTGGATCGGCAAGGCGAACCGCGAGGACCTCACCTACCCGGTAGCGGCCTTCCGCGAGGCGCTGGTCAAGAAGCTCAAGCTCCTGCGCAAGTTCAAGGGAGCGCTGCACCTCACCCGCGCCGGCGGCGCCGCCCGCGACAGGCCCGCGAGGCTGTTCGACCACCTCGCCGCGTCGATCGCCCCGCCGCAGGAGCGCGGGCGGTTCGTCGTCGACGCCGATCTGCTGGTCCTCGCCTACGCGGCCGTCACACCTGACGGCGAGCTGCCCCTGGACCGGATCGCGGCCCACCTGACCGACCTCGGCTACGAGCACGACGACGGCCGGCCGGTCGCCGGACACGTCCTCCATCAGTACGCGGCCAACGTGCACGACGTCCTCGTCAACGTCGACGCACCGCCCGCAGGACGTCGAGCGCGGAGTCAGATCAGCACGGTCGCGGCGACGCTGGCCCACGCAGCTCTGCGGCACTGAGATATATCGGCCTCCTCCACCTACGGCTTCCTTGCCTCCACGACAACCCGACGAGATCGAGACGAAGCTGAGCAGCAGCCCGACGGCTCGACGATTCACCGGACACTGCGACGCGCTCGGTACTGCGGAATTGATGCGGTCCCGCCCGGTCTGGGACCGTTGCAGCATGTCCTTTTTGTCAGGCCTGCCGCGCGCTTGGGTGACCTTTCAAGTTCCTGGCACAGCGCCGCAGAGGCTTCTTGCCACCTACGTTGGTTACGCGAACGACCAGGTCCCTCCCACGCCGGTTGATGTGGCCGACCTCGCGTGGTTGGAACGCGCAACTCGCCATCCGATGGACTACATGGCCAGTGCTTTCGACGATGCCGTGCGGGACATCTCCGCACAGGGCGTGACCGACCTCGCCGGAAGCGACACCACACTGCCCGACGACCTCACCTGGTTCCTACAGGATGGCGGACTCCGTGACCGGCTGCGCAGCGCGACCAGCTCCTACTTCGATCTCGGAGATACAGCCGTCACCGTCGACGGCGGTCGCTTGGTGCACCTGATCTCCGACTCCCAGTGGGTATTCCACTGGCTGCTCTACCTTGGCGAGGACGGCAGTTCAGCGGTAGTCGGTACCGGCTTCCCCGCTGGGTTCGACCTCGACGCGGACGAGTACGAGGACGCGGACTGCCTCCACGAGGACCGGCACTACATCCTGGTCGCTGACTCCTTCGCCGAGTTCATCTGGCGGTGGTGGATGGACAACGAGATCTTCTACCGAGCTGTCGTCGGGAAGGCGAGTCTGACAACGGAGCAAGAGGCGTACGTCGCACAGTACGGTCCCCCGACAAGCCTCGACTGACCTAGAAAGTGGGGGAAGTGCGTCGAGGTTGCGCACGACCGCTCCGCTGCCGCCGCCGTCGTGCGGTTCGCCCGGGCGATCATGCGGCCGAGCTGGATCCCCCAGGACCAGGCGTTCAGTCCCACCAGAAGACCCACATGCCCAGGTCGAGCAGACTCGCTGCGTACTCATCGAACGTCTCGTGACGGCCCTGGTAGGTGCTGTCGGGGCAGAAGATCAGGTGCTCGTGCGCGATGGCCGTGGCGTGCTCCAGGTCGGTGGGCGGGTGAGCGATCGTCAGCCCGATCTGGGCCGAGGACAGCACCACGAGCCGCGCTCCGAACCGTTCCTCCCACGAGCGCAGCACCGCGGTGAGCTGGGTCTTCGTCGCGGTGTGGTTCGCCGCTCCGGTCCAGCCCGTGACGGCCAGGACGTCGGCGCTGCGCTGCGCGGGCACCAGAGCGAGGCCGTTGCGGGGTGCCGTCCTCGGGGCAGCGCCGAAGTCGCGGACCACGGAGTCGGCAAGGTAGTCCGCCGCTGCGCGGTCCGCCGCCCCGCGAGCAGCGGCGGTGAGCCCCGACCACCGGCTGAGGACGCCATCGTCGTCGACCCCGTAGAAATCCGTGTACTGCGCCTTGATGTCGCGCAGAGCAGTCTCTGCGTCCAGCGCGTCCAGCGCGTCCACTTCAGCGAGCGGGACCTGCGGTCCCCAGGGACACGGCCCATCGTCGGTGAAGTCCACGACAACCGGGTACAGACCGGTCCGGCCCGCAGCGGCCCGCAGCGTTGCATAGGGGGTACCGATGTCCTCGAGGAAGTCCGTCGTCACCCATGCCCGCGGGTCGACTACCCCGGCACCCGTCCGGCCGGACCAGGGCACATAGGTCAGCATGCCCGGCGGCAAGTCTGCGGGTAGGTGGGGAAAGGGCGTGGTCACGGGGAAGAAATCGGCGACCAGGCCACCCTTGGTGGCAACCGCTGCGGCGACCGCCGCGTCCACCGCGTCCACCGCCCCGGGTAGCGGAACCCCAATCGCTCGGGCGTGGAGGGCTCCGAAGACGCGATGACAGAGCACCGACACCACCCGCCGTTCCAACCCGGTTGCAGCTTCCACGGCCTCGTACGCACTGACCATCTCCATGGCCGACGTCACCGTGCGCAGCACCGCTTTGACCAGCCCGACGACGTCCACACCAGCCGGCAGCACTACCTTCTGGTCCGGGAGCATGCCGCCGAGGACCACACCCTGCGAAGTCTCAGTCATGGCCCGGACCATAGCCGCAGATCTGACACGGCTTTCCACCGAAGCCGCATTTCCACGCCGAGCCCGATGAAGAGACGCTTCTTAGCCGTGAGCGCCTGGCAGGATTCGCGGCATGACACCGCGTCTTCAAAGAGCGCTGGACGACGTCGACCGCGTGTTCGGCGACTTCACCTGCGCTGCGGACAACCCATGTACGCACTGCTACGGCGACGACGGCGTGCCGGAGCTAGAAGTCTCCGGTGCGCAGATCGACCCCGTCACGCTCGGTTCGCTGGCATACGAGTCACTGGGCATCCTCCAGGACCACGAGGCGATGGTCCGTCGAATCCTTCCCCAGCTCGCGCGCGCCATGGCCGACGGGACGGTCCACACTTTCTGGGCGGATCAACACTGCCTGGCACGCTTTGACTGGCGCGGTTGGCCTGCGCCGCAACCGGAGGTGATCACAGAGTTCGTCGCCGCCTGGTGGGCGGACTTGATCACCACACCCGATCCGCATCACAGCGTCACCGACGCCTTCGCAACGTTCGCCGCCCTGACCGGTGACGTCGGCGCAGCCTTGGCCGCCTGGCCCGATCACCCGGTCGCGAACCGGCATCTCGCGACAGCGAGCAACTTCTGGCTGCACGACCTCGTGCACGACGACGACCCGCTCGACCTCCTGCTGCGCTATGGGCCGGCACCGGCCGTGCAGGTCATGTCCGACTGGTACACCGGCGTCGGGGCCGACCGGCTCCGACGCACCGACGACGAGCACACGGACACAGTCGCTCTGCTCGCCCTGCCCGTCGCGGAGCGCATGACCAAGCTCTACGGCGCGACCTTGCCCGAGACGCCGACCTGACCAGCTGCCCAACACCCAGAAGACTTCATCGCCACGTTGGATGAAACCCGCCTGGCGCTGCCCACGCTCTCGATACGCTCCAGGCCGTGAGAATCACCGACTTCCGGCCGCGGCAAAGCAAGGAAGCCGCCCGGCTCGTAGCTGACGCGCTGGCCGACGATCCACTCAGCATCTACATGGTGCCGGACACCAAGCGACGCGCGCTGCCCACCCTGATCCACTTCCGCGAAGCACTGCGCCTGATCACACCCGCCTCGGCCGCACGAGTGGCAGTGCAAGACGGGCGGATCATCGGGCTGGCCCTCTGGGAAAACGTCATCGCCCACGAAACCTACAACCCGATCGACCCGCGCCTGGCCCGCGTCACCGGGAAACTCCATCGCCGCATGGGAGACGCCTGGCCCCACCTCGTCGCCGTGCACACTGCGCTACGCCCCGTGCTCGAGGGTGAAACCGGTTGGCTCCTCAGCGCCCTCGCAGTACACCCCGACCACCAGAGCATCGGCATTAAGGATGCCCTCATGCGCGACGGGCTCTCCGAAGCGGACCTGGACGGCGAGACCGTGTCAGCCCTCGCGTCCACCCCGGGCGAAGTTACGTCCTTCCGACAGCACGGCTTCGTGATCACCGAGACGATCGACGAGCTCCTGCCAGGAGCCCCGACACTGTGGAAGCTGAGACGGCCCGCACTCAGCGCTGCGCCCCACCCACCCGCGTCGGCTGACACACCCGTGTGACGCCAGGTCGCGCAAAGAGCGCGCAGTGCTTGCCACATGCCACCAGGGCGTCCAAACAAGGGCGAGTGAGTGCGGTTCCGGTCTCTCGAGCCTCCGCGCCCAGGCACACCCACATACAGTCGCTCCCGATCCCACCCGCTCCCCGCGGTGGCCCACCCCACGACGAGCCATACAAGGTCAGGACGCCCACTAGCGTCCGATCGAACAGCGCGGTGGAGTCGGTCACGAGTGCTACGTTCCGGCACATGACGGTACCGAAGCTGGTCGAGACCGCTCCCGGGAGGTTCTCGTTGCTGCTGCACGCCGGGACGACGCCGGTCGACGCACTGGTCGAGGAACTCGGGCACGAGCCGAACGGATACTTCTGGGAGGGCGTCGCGCGCAGGCTGGTCGCTACCGAGGCTCCTTCTCTCGGGAGCCGGTTCGACTACGACCCGGAGGGCGACATGTTCTGCGCCTACGGCGAGGACCAAGCCGCACTCGAAGCGTTGGGCGAACTGATGGATGGCGTCGCCATGGACGGCAGCAGGATGCGGAGCCTGGTCGCTGCAGCCGATGCGGACGGGTTCGATTTCGACGACTGAGCTGCGAGAGCTCCACGCCGCCCGGCGAGGCATCTTGCGGGCTGAGTCGGGAACCGGCACATGGCGGGGCGCCTGCCGGAGTTGGGTGCACACCTGTGACATAGAGCCGGAACTTCCGAAAGGAGCCCTCATGCCGCACATCAGCCCATTACCCACCCACCTGGTCCCGCTGGCCGACGCCGCCAAGCATTTTCATGTGTCCGTCAAGACGCTGCGTCGCCGCATCGCCGACGGCACGATCACGGGCTACCGCCTGGGCCGTCTGATCCGGGTCGATCTCGACGAGCTGACCCAGCGTCTCGTCGTCGCGATGCCAACAGCCCACTCGGCATGACTCCGCACCGAGAGGTGCATGGCCGCAGAGGTTCGCCCTTGCGCCCTGGTGACGATGGCATGAGTTGGACAAGCTCTTCGAACACTCTGAGGATTGCGTGGTGCAGATCAAGGTGTGGTACTCCGACTGGCAGCTGCAGTGCTGCGGAGCCCCATTCGCTGTGGGGGATGACATCGAATGGGGGATCTCCCACGGCGGTCACGATGAGGTCCTGGAGGACATCTTCGACGAGGCAGTGGCGGCCCAGTCCTTCGGCAGCGAAGAGCACCACAGCGATGTCGACGAGACGATCCAGGGGACAGTGACCGCGATCGCAGTTGTGCGTGCACAACTCGAGCAATCGGCGAACAACCCTCAGGCGCAATTCGCCGCAGCAGGGACCGGGACTGCCGATCCGGCGCAACGAGCCGACGGCCGCGAAGGCGACCGTGGCGATCACCGCCTCTTCGGGTACCTAGTGGACATCGATGTCGCGAGCAAGGGCGCTTAGCACCCTCGCTCTTGCCACCGGGCCTGATCAGTGACCAGTCATGTCAGCCGACGTTATGACCCCCGCTCTTGATGCGTGCTTCCTCCAGCCGGATCTCCTCCCCCGCCGTCACACTCATGCGTGCGGCGAGCTCGATGTCCCGGGCCATCGTCGCCTTCTGGTACCGCAGCACCACCGTCACATCGGAGTGCCCACCACGACGCATGAGCTCGGCCAGGGTCGCTCCCTCCTGCGCAATCCGGGTGAGCCCCGTGTGCCTCAGGTCGTGGAACCGGTAGCCGTCCGGAAGTCCCGCCACCGCGCCCCGAGCGGCCGCCCAGATGCCGTTCCATCGCGACGCCGACAGGTACTGGTTGCCCCGCACTCCACCAGGAACCACCGGCGCCGTCCGTCCCCGCCCCACGTTCTGGTCGAGATGCTCGCGCAGCCGCTCGATCATGAGCGGCGGGACCGACATCGACCGGAGGCCGCTGTCCGACTTCGGATCCGTGAGCTTGCCCGTGCTCCCGTTCTTCTGCCGACGCACGTACAGCGTCGCCGCCGTCCGGTCGCTGTTCCAGACGATGTCGTGCCGCTGCAGCCCCAGCACCTCCCCGCGCCGCAGCTGGCACCACGCCGCGAACAGCACGGCGATCCGCCAGAGCTCCGGCACGGCCTCGTAGAGCGCGTCGACCTGAGTTGGCGTGGCGACGTCGTCCTCGGGCGTGTGGGCGTCGTCGTGCCGCACGGACTTCCGGGTCGGCGTCGGCACGTCCGGCATCTTCGCGAGGAGCCCGTCACGCACCGCTGCCCGGAGGATCATCTTGAGCACGTCGACGGCGTCGCCGGCGATCCCGTTGTGCCTGGCGTCCTCCTTGAGCACCGACGGCATGGCGACGAGCTTGATCACGAGGGCACGCACCCGCTCGGCGTCGATCTCCCGCACCTTCATGTCCCCGAGCGGGGCCATGAGGTAGTTGCGCACCCGCCCTCGGTACGCGAGCACGGTGCCCGGCCGGCGGAGCTTGCCGCCCTTGCCGGGCTCGGTCGCGATGCGCTCCAGCCACCGCTCGGCGTACTCGCGGAACGTCACGTCCCGCGCCGCTGCAGCCTTTGCGGCGGCCCGACGCCGTCGGACGGCCTCGGCGGGCGGAAGCCATTCCCCTCGGCTGATCGCCGCGTGCACACCGTTGAGCCACTCGCGCGCGTCTCCCTTGGTGAGGAACGTCAGCGGCTTGTCGTCCTCGGTCCGCGCCGAGTAGGTCTGGTCGTCCGGCCCCGTGTACCGGGCCTGCCAGCGCTTCGAGGGGAGCTTCCGCAGGCTCCCCCACGCCTCTCGACGCTGCCTGGCCGTCGTATCGCTCCTGGTCATCCCCATCGGTCAACCTCCTGGTTCGTGTCCGCCGTCGTGCCATCCCCGTGCCATAAGTGGCGGGAATTTGGGACCGTTCACGTCCATAGGTGTCCAAGACACCCCAGGACGCAAAGAGGCCCGGATCCGCGGAATTCCGCGGATCCGGGCCTCTGACCAGGTTCGACTCCCGAGAAACCGGGAGACCGGTCTCAGAAGTTGATCATGTGCCCGGCAATACCGTGCACCGTCTCCTGCACCGACTCCGACAGCGTCGGGTGGGTGTGCACGTTGCGCGCCACCTCGTCGGCCGTGAGGTCCCACTTCTGCGCGAGCGTGAGCTCGGGCAGCAGCTCGGAGACGTCCGGGCCGATCATGTGCGCGCCCAGCAGCTCGTTGTACTTGGCGTCCGCGACGAGCTTGACGAAGCCCGTGGTGTCGCCGAGGCCGTGCGCCTTGCCGTTGGCCATGGTCGGGAAGTTCGACACCTTGACGTCGTAGCCCTCGTCGCGCGCCTGCTGCTCCGTGAGGCCGAAGGAGGCGACCTGCGGCGAGCAGAAGGTGGCACGCGGCATCATGCGGTAGTCGCCCAGCGTCTGGGTCTCGGCCCCGGCGATGGTCTCGGCGGCGACCACGCCCTGCGCCTCCGCGACGTGCGCCAGCATGAGCTTGGCGGTGACGTCACCGATGGCGTAGATGTGCGGCACGTTGGTCCGCATCACGTCGTCGATGGCGATGGCGCCGCGGTCGGTGAGCTCCACGCCCGTGCTCTCGAGACCGAACCCGCTCACGTTGGGCGCGAAGCCGACGGCCATGAGCACCTTGTCGACCACGAGCTCGCCCGGCTTGTCGTCCTTGACGCCCTTGTACGAGACGGTGACGGACGAGCCGTCGTCCTTGACGGTCTGGACCGCGGTCGACGTCAGGACCTTGATGCCCAGCTTCTTGTACTGCTTGGCGATCTCCTTGGAGACGTCCGCGTCCTCGTTCGGCAGCGCACGGTCGAGGAACTCGATGATCGTGACGTCCACGCCGTAGTTCTTCAGGACGTAGCCGAACTCCATGCCGATGGCGCCGGCGCCGACGATGGCGATCGACTTGGGCAGCTCCCGCGTGAGGATCTGCTCCTCGTAGGTCACCACGTTGGAGGACAGCTCGACACCGGGCAGCAGGCGCACCTCGGAGCCGGTCGCGATGATCGCGTTGTCGAACGTCACCGTCTCGGTGCCGCCCTTGTTGAGGGCCACGTCGATGGTGTTCGCGTCGCGGAAGGTGCCGCGGCCGTCGAGCTCGGTGATCTTGTTCTTCTTCATCAGGAAGTGGACGCCCTTGACGCGGCCGCCGGCCACGTCGCGCGAGCGGTCGAACGCCTTGCCGAAGTCGAACGTGACGTCTCCGGTCATGCCGAAGAGGTCCTTCTGGTGATTGAAGATGTGGGCCAGCTCAGCGTTGCGGAGCAGAGCCTTGGAAGGGATGCAGCCCACGTTGAGGCAGACACCGCCCCAATACTTCTCTTCGATGATCGCAACGGACTTACCGAGCTGGGCAGCGCGGATGGCGGCGACGTAGCCGCCGGGGCCCGCACCGAGGAGTACGACGTCGTAGTGGGAAGCCATGGGACAAGGGTATTCGTGCGCGCCAATCGCCGTGACGTGACTTCGGTCTCGTTCGCACTACGACCTGCTGGGCCGCGGGTTTCCTGCCGGGTCCGCGGTCAGCGCACGCTGTCGACGCCCAAGTTCGCCAGGGCGTCGGCCCGCTCGTTCCCCGGGTCGCCGGCGTGGCCCTTGACCCAGACCCAGCTGACCTCGTGCTGGGCCACCTCGGCGTCGAGCGCCTGCCAGAGGTCCACGTTCTTGACCGGCTGCTTGGCCGCCGTCTTCCAGCCGTTGCGCTTCCAGCCCACGATCCAGGTCTTCATACCGTTCATCACGTACGACGAGTCGACGTGGATGATGACGGTGCTCGGGCGCTTGAGCGCACGCAGCGCCTCGACGACGGCGGTGAGCTCCATGCGGTTGTTCGTGGTGACCTTCTCGCCGCCGAACAGCTCCTTCTCGTGCTCGCCGAAGCGCAGCAGCGCGCCCCAGCCGCCCAGGCCGGGGTTGCCCTTGCACGCGCCGTCGGTCCACATCTCCACGGTGCCCTGACCGGTCGCGTCGGTCTCGATGAGGCTGGTCTCCACGGTGCTGGTGCTCTCGCTCTGGGTGCTCTCGACGGCGCTGGTCACGGCCTCACCCTAACCGTGTCAGTGGTCCGGCGTAGCGTGGTCGATGACGTCGGACGAGCACCCTGGACGCACGGAGGAACGGCATGAAGTTCGGTTTCATCAGCAGCTTCGGAACCATCGACCAGCATGTCGCGCTCGCACGCGAGAGCGAGGCGCACGGCTGGGACGGATTCTTCACGTGGGACGCGATCAACCTCGACGGGGAGTGGGCCATGCCGGTCTACGACCCGTTCGCCGTCCTCGCCGCCGTCGCGGCCGTGACGGAACGCATAGCCCTCGGCGCGATGGTGTTCGCCGTGCCTCGCCACCGTCCGTGGGAGCTTGCACAGCGTGCCCTCACCGTGGACCGCTTGTCCGGCGGGCGTCTGGTGCTGCCCGTCGGCGTCGGAGTGACCGATGACCGCGGGTTCACCTCGGTCCCGGGTCAGGCCACGGGGCTGAAGGAGCGGGCCGCCCTGCTGGACGAGACGCTCGAGTGGCTCGAGCGATCCTGGTCCGGGGAGGAGTTCGAGTTCCGCGGTGAGCAGATCAGCACGGGACCATTCCGCTTCCCGGAGCGTCCCGTCAACGGCCGCATCCCGGTCTGGCCGGTCGGCGTGTGGGACGCGGAGCGGCCGCCCACCAAGAACCTGCAGCGCACGCTGCGCTGGGACGGGATCGTCCCGCAGCTGCGCGGCACGGCGGACGACCTGGCGTCGGAGCACATCACCGGGCTGGTCGAGTGGCTCACGGAGCACCGGTCCGACGAAGCGGTCGGGAACCGCACGGCGGGCCGCGGCGACGACCGGCCGTTCGACGTGATCCTGCAGGGCAAGCTCTCGACGGACCCGGCCGAGGCGGCCGAGCAGGCCCACATCATGGCCGACGCCGGGGTCACCTGGTGGATCGAGTCCTGGTGGGATCCCTCGAACGACTCGCCCGAGTCCCTCCTGGAGAAGGTGCGCCAAGGACCGCCCGCAACCTGATCCGCCGCTTCCACTCCGCGGAATACCCCTTCCATTTGTGTCCGTCTTGTGACTAGTGTCCCTGGGCAACGGCTCCCGAGCCACGGGACCGGACGCACTGGGAGGCTGCATGTCTAGGAACGCCCGACCTGACCTGAAGCACGACACCAAGCGACGCTGGACGGCAGCCGCCGCCGGCTCCGCCCTCGCCCTGGGCACCTGCCTCGTGCCCCTCGCGGCGGCGCCGGCGGTTGCCCTCCCTCCCGAGTCGCACTGCGGGACGGAGCCCGGCAACAACAACGACGGGTTCGTGAACCACGCCCAGCTCACCCGGTCGCTCGACCGGATCGAGTCGACGTCGGGCGGCGAGGTGGACGTCGAGGTAGCCGGCCACAGCAACCAGGGCCGCGAGATCTACACGGCTCGGGTCGGGCACGGCGACACGGTCGTGCTCGTCGAGTCGCAGATCCACGGCAACGAGAACCACGGCACCGAGGCGCTGCTGGACCTGCTGGGCTTCTGGGGCGGCAACAGCCCGGCCGCCGCAGCGATCCGCGACGAGGTGACGATCGTCGCCGTACCCCGCCTCAACGTGGACGGCGGGGAGCGCGACACCCGGCAGAACGAGATGACGTGGGAGGACGCCGTCGCCGAGTTCCCGCAGCTGGAGGGTTCCGCTCCCGCCTGGAACTACAACGCGAACGTCCAGGGCTTCGACATCAACCGCGACTACCACCCCGACCTCGACTACGTGCCCGACCCGGCAGACTTCCCGGGCAACAGCGCGGACACCGGCTGGTACATCACGCCGGAGGCACAGACGCTGCGCGAGGTCTACCGCGGGCTCGAGGGCGAGTTCGGCACTGTCGACTACTTCGTGGACCTGCACAACCAGTGGTCGTGCTACGCCACGGAGGACATGGAGAACATGTCGCCGCTGTCGATCTCGGCCCGGTTCATCGCCGACCCGACCGAGTTCGGCGACTGGCCGAAGTTCGACTACGACCACTCCCGCCGCGCCAACGTGGCCGTCTACGAGGCGCTGCAGGACCGCGGCGAGGCCGGCTTCGGCGACATCACGCTCTACCCGCAGGACACGAACCTGCCGGGCACGGCCCTCGGTGCGTTCGCACTGCGGGGCAGCGCCACGGTGCTGTTCGAGACGTCGAGCCAGACGCAGTACGACGGCATGAAGCGCAACGGCATGCTGCGCAAGCAGATCGAGATCGGGCTGGGCGGCCTCGTGGAGTCCGTCGCGGACGGCTCGATCGACGGGCTCGACCCCGCGAGCTACGAGGACATCCCCGAGCGGGTGTTCCTGCCCGCGGACTGACGCCACTACGGAGCGGCGGCCACGAAAGCACCGTCGCCACGTAGCACCGTCATTGCGCAGCACTGTCACTACGCAGCACCGTCACCATGCAACGCCGAAGGGCCTGCACGGTCCTGGAGACAGGATCGTGCAGGCCCTTCGGGGTTCCCGGACGCTCGGGCGGCCGGTCGCGGGGTCAGCGCCGCCGGGTCAGACCGGGCGGGCCGCCTCGATCTCCACGGACGGGAGGTGCCGGGCCGGCAGCGTCTTCGGGCGCCACGACTCCCGGGTCTCCTCGAACGCGGCGATCTTGTCCGCCTGCTGCAGGGTGAGCCCGATGTCGTCGAGCCCTTCCATCAGGCGCCACCGCGTGTAGTCGTCGATGTGGAACGGCACGGTGACGTCGTCGGCGGACGCGGTCTTGGCCTCGAGGTCCACGGTCACCTCGGTGCCGGGCTTGGTCTCGAGGATCTTCCACAGGATCTCGAGGTCCTCCGGCGAGACGACGCCCGCGACGAGGCCCTGCTTGCCCGAGTTGCCGCGGAAGATGTCCGCGAACCGGGAGGACAGCACGACCCGGAAGCCGTAGTCCTTCAGCGCCCAGACGGCGTGCTCACGCGAGGACCCGGTACCGAAGTCCGGCCCGGCCACGAGCACCGAACCCGCCGAGTACGCCTCCTGGTTCAGCACGAACGAGGGGTCGCCCCGCCACGCGGCGAACAGCGCGTCCTCGAACCCGGTGCGCGTGACCCGCTTGAGGTACACGGCGGGGATGATCTGGTCGGTGTCGACGTTGCTGCGCCGCAGCGGGACGCCGACACCGGTGTGGGTGTGGATCTTCTCCATGGTCAGTGCTCCTCTCAGCGCAGCGTGGGCCGGCCGGCAGCGGACCCGCTCGCGACGGGCATGGGCAGGTCGACGACGGACTCGCCGAGCGGGGACGCGCCCACGCCGTCGAGCGGGGAGCCGTCGAACGTGGTGATGTCGATGGCTTCCGGCAGGTCCAGGTCGCCGACGCTCGACAGGGTGCCCCGGATCGCCGTCGCGGCGGCGACCAGCGGCGACACGAGGTGGGTCCGGCCACCCTTGCCCTGGCGTCCTTCGAAGTTGCGGTTCGACGTCGACGCCGACCGCTCCCCCGGCGCGAGCTGGTCCGGGTTCATGCCCAGGCACATGGAGCACCCGGCGTTGCGCCACTCGGCGCCGAACTCCTTGAAGATCACGTCGAGGCCCTCGGCCTCGGCCTGCAGCCGCACGCGGGCCGACGACGGCACCACCAGGACGCGCACCGAGTCGGCCTTCTTGCGGCCCTTGACCACCTTCGCGACGGAGCGCAGGTCCTCGATGCGACCGTTGGTGCACGAGCCGATGAAGACCGTGTCGACCTGGATGTCGCGCAGCGGCGTGCCGCCGGTCAGCCCCATGTACTCCAGGGCCTTCGCCGCGGTCTCGCGGTCACCCTCGTCGGCGATCTCCGCGGGAACCGGCACCGACGCCGACAGGGGCAGGCCCTGCCCGGGGTTGGTGCCCCAGGTGACGAACGGCTCCAGGTCGGCGGCCTCCAGCACCACCTCGGCGTCGAACGTGGCGTCGTCGTCGGTGCGCAGCGTCTTCCAGTACTCGACGGCGGCGTCCCAGTCCTCGCCCTCCGGCGCGTGCGGGCGCCCCTTGAGGTACTCGAACGTGGTCTCGTCCGGAGCGATCATGCCCGCGCGGGCGCCGGCCTCGATCGACATGTTGCAGATGGTCATCCGGGCTTCCATGGAGAGCGCGCGGATGGCCTCGCCGCGGTACTCGAGCACGTAGCCCTGCCCGCCGCCGGTGCCGATCTTGGCGATGATCGCCAGGATGATGTCCTTGGAGGTCGTGCCAGCGGGCAGCGTCCCGTTCACCGTGACGGCCATGGTCTTGAAGGGCGCCAGCGGGAGCGTCTGGGTGGCGAGCACGTGCTCCACCTCGGACGTGCCGATGCCGAACGCGAGCGCGCCGAACGCGCCGTGCGTGGACGTGTGCGAGTCGCCGCACACGACGGTGAGGCCCGGCATCGTCAGGCCCAGCTGCGGCCCGACCTGGTGCACGATGCCCTGGTCGGCGTCGCCGAGGCTGTGCAGCCGGACGCCGAACTCCTTGGCGTTGGCGCGCAGCGTCTCGATCTGCGTGCGGCTCGTCACGTCGGCGATCGGCCGGTCGATGTCGAGCGTAGGAGTGTTGTGGTCCTCGGTCGCGATCGTGAGGTCGGGGCGCCGCACCTGACGTCCGGCGAGGCGCAGCCCTTCGAATGCCTGAGGGCTCGTGACCTCGTGCACCAGGTGCAGGTCGATGTAGAGAAGATCTGGCGAGCCGCCCTCGCCTCGACGCACCAGGTGCGCCTCCCAGACCTTCTCCGCCAGCGTGCCGGCCATTGCGGTTCGCCTCCTCGTCAGAAACTACTTTGGGCTTCGACTTGCAATCTCACGTTCCGAGACGGCAATATCGCGGTATGGACGATACTAGCGGAGTCGGCGTCTTGGACAAGGCGGCGTCCGTCCTCGGGGCACTCGAGGCCGGACCGGCCACCCTGGCGCAGCTCGTCTCCTCCACTGGCCTGGCTCGCCCGACGGCGCACCGCCTGGCCGTGGCACTCGAGCACCACCGCCTCGTGGCCCGCGATATGCAGGGTCGATTTGTGCTGGGGCCGCGCCTCAACGAGCTGGCTACGGCCGCCGGTGAGGACCGCCTGCTGGCGGCCGCGAACCCCGTGCTCATCGCGCTGCGCGACCACACGGGGGAAAGCGCACAACTCTACCGTAGGCAGGGTGACCACCGCGTGTGCGTCGCCGCCGCCGAGCGGCCCGTCGGCCTGCGCGACTCCATCCCTGTGGGGGCGACGCTCAGCATGAGCGCGGGCTCCGCGGCCCACGTGCTGCTCGCCTGGGAGGAGCCGGACCGCCTGCACCGCGGCCTGCGTGATGCCACCTTCACCGCCACCATCCTCTCCGGTGTCCGACGCCGGGGGTGGGCCCAGTCCGTCTCAGAACGTGAGCTCGGTGTGGCCTCCGTCTCGGCGCCCGTGCGCGGGCCATCGGGCCGCGTCGTGGCCGCGGTCAGCGTGTCCGGGCCGGTGGAGCGCCTGTCGCGCCAGCCCGGCCGGCTGCACTCGGCCGCCGTGGTCGCCGCGGCGAACAAGCTCACCGAGGTGCTGCACCGGTCCGGCGAGTAGCCGGACCGGTGTCCGCGGGGTGTGCGGCCGGTGAGCGGTCGGTGAGTGTTGGTTCGCCACGCCGGGCCAGGTGATTCCCCAGGTCGGGGTCATTTCAGTAGTGTCGTTCGAGACGTGTGCACACCAGGGGCTCACGCGCCAACGTCGGAGGAATCTGATGCCGCCCAAGGTGAGGCTCATCATCATCTGGCTCGTCGTGATCTTCTTGCTGTACTCGGTGATCAACGACCCCGAGCGCTCCGCCGACATCGTGCTCGCCCTCTGGGACGTCATCTGGGGAGCCATCGCCAACATCGGCACCTTCTTCGAAGAGCTCTTCACCGGGTCCATCGGCCGCTGACGGCATAGGGTCGGCGGCGAGCCTCGACACATCCGACCGCATCCCGGGGAGACCGCATGAGCGCGACCGCGGACTTCGTCGTCCCCCACCGCGTGCTGCAGCGATACATCCTGGCGAACGAGAAGGTCATCATCGCCACGCACCGGCACTGGGCCATGCTGTGGGAACCGATCCTCACCACCGCGGTGGCGTTCGTGCTGGCCGTGAGCATCCTCGTCACCGTGGATCCCAACGTCCGGGACGACCTGGGCTGGGTGTGGGTGCCGTTCGTCGTCCTGGCGGCACGCCTGCTGTACAAGTGGCTGGAGTGGCGGGCCCGGTGGTTCGTCATGACCGACCGACGGCTGCTGCTGCTCGACGGGTTCCTGGTGCACCGGGTGGCGATGATGCCATCCGAGAAGGTGACCGACCTCGGGTACGAGCGCACCCCGCTGGGCCAGGTGCTCGGCTACGGCACGTTCGTCCTCGAGACCGCCGGCCAGGACCAGGCCCTCGACCGGGTCACCTGGGTGCCCCGGCCCGATGCCCGGTACCGGCTCATCATCGCGGCGCTCTTCCACCCGGACGCCGCCGACGCCGAGGCGGCAGCACAGTCGGCCAACCCGAGCATCCGGCCGCCGGCCGCCCCGCCGGAATCCGTCCCGGCCCCCGCACCACCGGCTCTCATGCCGCGGATCGGACGACGCAGCAATCCCCCGACGCAGCGCATCGAGCTGCCGACCGGCCGGGGTGACGGCGACCAGGGCAGCCTGGCGGAGGAACACCCGGGTGCCGGCGCGACCAGCTCGGCCGCGGACGCCGGCGGGGCCACCCGGCCGGCCACGAGCGGCAGCGGGGCCCCAGCGGCGTCGGCCGGCAGCTCGGGGCGCGGCCCGGTCGCGGGAGGCATCCAGCCCGGCAGGACGACCGACGGCGGCCACGGCGAGCACGTGCCCGGCGGCCCCACCGCCGACCCGAACACGTCGGACGTGCGCCCCGAACCCTTCATCGAGGGCGGCAAGGACCCCAAGATCCACTAACCCCGGCCCGCCCCGCGCCCACGGCCCCAACTGCAGACCTGGTCGCGCCCACGACCCTGACTGCAGACCTTGTTGCGGCTACGACCCCTCAAACCGCGACGAGCTCTGCACCGGCGCGCTAACCCGCTAACCCCCCAACGGCGGCGCACCAGACGGCGAAAGGCCCGGTCCGTGTGGACCGGGCCTTTCTGCTGTACCCCCAGTGGGATTTGAACCCGCGCTACCGCCGTGAGAGGGCGGCGTCCTAGGCCGCTAGACGATGGGGGCCAGAACGGATCCGCCGGCTGAAGCCGATGGACCTGCGTACCCCCAGCGGGATTTGAACCCGCGCTACCGCCGTGAGAGGGCGGCGTCCTAGGCCGCTAGACGATGGGGGCCAGAACGGATCCGCCGGCTGAAGCCGATGGACCTGCGTACCCCCAGCGGGATTTGAACCCGCGTTACCGCCGTGAGAGGGCGGCGTCCTAGGCCGCTAGACGATGGGGGCCTGAACTACCGGTTTGAGGACCGGTTGCCGGTGAGAACCGTAGCGCACCTTGTTGCCGATTCGCATCGACTACAGTGCGCTGCGCTCTGCGCTGGGGTACCAGGACTCGAACCTAGACTAAGTGAACCAGAATCACTCGTGCTGCCAATTACACCATACCCCATGGGGGTAATAGCCGTCCGGATACACCTGTTTCCAACAGGCTTTCCGTGGAGGCCTTACCGCTGGAGAACACTACCTGACCTCGGACGGTGGTCAAAACGGAAAGAGCGTGCTGTCCGTCACGCACCGCCGTCAGACCGTGTCCGGACCGCATCGGACCGGTTCCCGGACCGGTACGAGGCACGCAAGAGGCCTGCTGAGAGCCCGCACGCCCCCACCGGGACCGCCTAGCTGCCGCCGTAGCCGAGGGCGGTCGGGAGGTCGGCCAGCGTCTCGATCACCACGACGCCCGCGGCCCGCAGCGCGACCGGGTCCTGTGGGTCACGCAGGGCGCCGTCAGGCAGCGCAGGACCGCCGTGGTAACCCGGACCCCGCCGGTGGCCCTTCCGGTCCAGCCAGACGCCCGTCAGGCCCGCCTGGCGAGCCGCCAGCGCGTCCACGGTGGGCTCGTCGCCCACGTACGCGGTCCGGGCCGGCTCCGTGCCCAGCAGGCGGGCACCCTCCCGGAACACCCGCGGATCGGGCTTGCCGAAGCCCAGCGTGTCGACGCCGACCAGCACGGGCAGGTCGTCGAGCCCGGCCAGCGCGAGCTTGCGCTCCTGCAGCCGCGCCGCGGCGTTCGTCACCACGCCGACGCGGATCCCCGCCGCGACGGCCGCGTGGACCGCGGCCAGGGCGTCCTCGTGCGCCGTCCACGACTTCTCGAAGGTGCCCCAGAAGAGCTTGTCCCAGGCCGCGAAGGACTCCTCGGTGACGGGCGCTCCGCCGAAGGTCTCATGGAGGAGCACCGCTCGGAGCCGACGCTGCGTGACGTGGTCCAGCTTCCCGCTCGTGTAGCGGGCGTAGTAGCCGCCCGGGTCGGTACGCCAGTGCGACAGGATCTCCGGCTCCCGCTCGGCCGGCACGTGCGGGAGATACTCCACCCGCACGGCGGCGAGCGCCAGCGCGAAGGCTCCCTTGGTGTCGACGAGGGTGTCGTCGACGTCGAACAGGATGCCGTCGGTCATCATGCCGTCGGTCGTCATGACGCCGGTCCCGCCACGGGGGCTTCGGGCACCACGACGGCCGGCCGACGGCGTCGGGCCCACCACAGCACCACGGCGGCCGTGATGACCGTGCCCGTGATGCTGGCGGCGCCCTCGACGGGCGCCACCTCGGTGATCAGGAGCGAGTCCTCCAGGCCGTCGTAGGCGATGGCGAGGCCGAACGCCAGCAGGTTGTTCGCCACGTGCAGGGCGACCGCGCACTCCAGTCCACCCGTGCGCCAGACCAGCACGCTCGCGACCAGGCCGAACACGAGGCGGTCGCCGAACAGCCATGGGCTCTGCGTGCCGTGCGCCAGCGCGAAGAGCAGCGCCGTCACGATCGCGGGTACCGCGATCGCGAGCCATCGCCACCGGAGCAGGCTGCCGATCCACTGCGACAGCCAGCCGCGGAAGAAGTACTCCTCGCCGGCGGCCTGCAGCGGTGTGGTGAGGAGGATCACGAGGGCGAGCGCCAGCCAGCCGGATGCCGGGGTGAGCGGCCACCAGCCGTCCTCGTCGGCGCCCGAACCCGGCCCCGCGCCGGTACCGGACCCGTCGTCGGCCGGCAGGTCCAGCTGGCTCAGGAGCAGGTCGCTGCCGAGGGTCAGCGGCACCAGGAGCAGCAGGGCGACGCCCAGGGCGCCGAGCAGCAGGCGCCAGCGCACCCGCCCGAGGACCGACGAGACGAGTCCAGCCCGCCGGGCCTGTGCCCAGGTCGCCACCAGGGCGAGCGGGATGCCGAGCGCGAGGCCGAGGTTGGTGACGAGCAGGCCGACGGGTGAGACGAACCAGGCGTCGGTGATCGACGACGGGTCCGGCAGCTGCACGCCGACCGCCTGCGCGACGATGAAGGCGAGGGCGTACAGCAGCATCGCCCCGAACAGCAGGATGGTGCAGACCGTGACCGCGGCGAGCCCGAGCAACGGCCGCCACCACCGATGCCGGGGCCCTCGGAGAGCCTGTGGATACTCGCGCGGCGGGGGCGGCGGAAGTGCGGAGGTCGGCGCGGCGTCAGGCGTCATGGCGTCGGTCACCCCAGCACGTTAGACCAGTACCCCGAACGGGAGGTGCACGCCACGGGTGCCCGCGACGAACACGAGCGCCCCGCGGCGGGGCCCAGCGCACGCCGGGACCGCTACTCCGCCCCGGCGGGCACCTCCGCCGGCGTCGAGGCGGCGTTCTCGGCCAGGCGGGCCTGCGCCGCGTCGATGCGCGCGAGCGTCCGCTCGCGACCGAGCACCTCGAGCGACTCGAACAGCGGCAGGCCGACCCGGCGGCCCGTCACGGCGACCCGGACCGGGGCCTGCGCCTTGCCCAACTTCATGCCGTGCGCCTCGCCCACGGTGGTGACGGTGTCCTTGAGCGGCTCGGCCGTCCACCCGGCGAGCGCGGGGTCCGCCAGAGCGGTGCGCACGTCGGCGAGGAGCTCGGCGGCGCCGGCCTTCATGGCCTTGTTCCAGGAGTCCTCGTCGATGGCCGGCTCGTCGAGGAACAGGAAGTCGACGTTGTTCGTGATCTCGGACAGCAGTGCCACCCGGGAGTGGGCGAGCGGCGCGACGGCGTCGAACACCGCGCTGTCGAACTGCTCCTCGGTCCACGGCGCGTGCGGGGCGTGCAGCCACGGGTCGCAGGCCGCCGCGAACTCCGGGACGCTCAGGGCGCGGATGTACTCGCCGTTGAAGGCCGTGAGCTTCTTGATGTCGAAGAACGCGGACGAGGAGTTGATGTCCTCGACGCGGAACCGGCGCACCAGCTCCTCGAACGGGAGGATCTCCTCGTCGTTGCCCGGCGCCCAGCCGAGCAGCATCAGGTAGTTGACCATGGCGTCGGGCAGCACGCCGTCGGCGAAGTAGTCCTCCAGCGCCACCTTGTCGCGGCGCTTGGAGAGCTTCTGGCGCTTCTCGTTGACGATCACGGGCATGTGCGCCCACTGCGGCGGGGTCTGGCCCAGCGCCTCCCACAGCAGCTGCTGCTTCGGCGTGTTGGGCAGGTGCTCCTCGGCGCGCATGACGAGGGTGATGTGCTCGTCGATGTCGTCCACGACGTTGGCCAGCAGGAAGACCGGCGAGCCGTTGCCGCGCGCGATGACGAAGTCCTCGAGGTTGCGGTTCGGGAACGTCGGGTTGCCGCGGATCAGGTCGACCACCCGGGTCTCGCCCTCGTCCGGCGTGCGGAAGCGCAGGGCTCGTCCCTCCGCGTACTCCAGGCCGCGGTCGCGGCAGAAGCCGTCATAGCCGGTCTGCTGGTTGCCGGTGCGCGCCAGCACGTCGTCGCGGGTGCAGTCGCAGTAGTACGCCTTGCCCTCGGCGAAGAGCCGCTGGGCGGCCTCCTTCTGGATGCCCGCGTTCTCGGACTGGTAGTACGGCCCTTCGAAGGCCGGGTCGTCCTGGGTGATCCCGAGGGCCTCCATCGCCGACAGGATCCCGTCCACCCACTCGGGCTGGTTCCGCGAGGCGTCCGTGTCCTCCATGCGCAGCACGAACGTGCCGCCCTGCTGCTTCGCCACGGCCCAGTTGAACAGCGCGGAGCGGGCGCCGCCCACGTGGAACATGCCGGTGGGGGACGGTGCGAAGCGGACGCGGACGGCCGCGTCCGAGCCGGTCGAGGTGTCGGTTGCTGAAGTCACGGGCCTAAGCCTAGGCCGTGGGACCGACAGCGCCGTCCCGTACGGCCCGGTTGCGCCGGTCGCCGACCAGCAGCCCGACGGCGTAGGCCAGCCAGGCGGCGGCCGATCTGGTGGCGAGCCCGATGAGCATGAGCACGCCCCACTCCTCCTCGTCGCCCCGCCAGGGCGTCTCGGCGACGTAGTAGACCGAGCAGGCGATGACGAACAGGACGAGGGCGACGCCGAGCGCACCCCAGGCGTTCTGGACGCCCTGCAGCCGGAGCAGGACGACGGCGAGGAGGATGGCGGCCAGCACGGCGACCGTCACCACGAGCGCGAACAGGAGCGTGATGCCGACGTAGTCCGGCCCGAGGTCGCCGGACGCCAGATGGATCAGGTCCGCCGCCGCGGTGACGCCGAACGCCACAGGGGTCAGGACGAGGAACCGCCGCACGGTCTGCATGGCTCATGATGACCGGTGCGCGCGGCGGACGCCACGAAACCCGCTGCTCAGCGGCCTGGACGGGTTACGGGAACCGCCTCTGGCCGGTCCGCCAGGCGCTTCACGTACCGGCGCGTCGGCACCGGCACCCACCCGTCGGCGGTCTCGGCGTGGTAGTCGAGCGGCCCCGTGTCCGACCAGCCCTGACGTGCGTAGAACCGCCGGGCCCAGTCGTTGCCTGCCACGACGGCGAGCCAGACCTCCGCGTGTCCCGCCGCGGCGACCCGGTGCTCGCCGTCGGACAGGAGGTGGCCGGCCAGACCTGAGCCACGGTGCGGGGCCGCGACGAACAGCTGCTCCACCTCGTCGCCCTCGACGGTGACGAACCCGATGACCTCGCCGTCGCCCACACCGGCCACGGCCACCGTGGTGCCCGGCACCCGGCTCTGGGCCCGCGGCCCGAACGACGCACGGGTCCGGAGCGCCTCGAGCTCCGGCGGCACCAGGCCGCGGTGCCCGTCGCCCCAGGCGGCGTGCCAGACGTCGGCGATGCCGGGGGCGTCGTCCGGCGCGGCCTGCCGGAGCTCGACGTGCCGCACGCGCAGCGGCTCGAGCAGGAACCGGTCCTCGTCCTCGAGCACCACGGGTTCGGTGCGCCAGCCCGGCCCCGCGTACCCGACGAGCGCCGCGGTGTCCCGCCAGCGGCTCACGTACGTCAGGGTGTCCGGTCCGACGACGATCTCGTCGCCGAGAAAGCCGTCGAGCGACGCGAACTCCGTGATGCCGTCCTCGATGAAGGCGCGGAACTCGTCGAGCATGCCCGGCCGCACGTGCGCGGTGGAAGACCTGATGATCATGCGTCGATCATGCGGCACCGGACCGTGTCCGGGCCAGGGCCACCGACTCGAACAGGTCGGGGGTCGGCAGCGCGTCGGACGGCCACCAGCGCACGTCGAGCGACTCGTCCGAGACGACGGGCTCCGCACCGGCGTCCGCCACCGCGACGAACCGGACGTCCAGGTGGTGCACCGGACGTGCCGCGTCCCCGGTGCCGGGCCGGCAGAAGGGCACCACGTGCTCGTCCAGGTGGACCGGCACCGGATCGACGACCAGCGACAGCCCGGACTCCTCACGCGCCTCCCGTTCGGCGACCGCGGCCAGGGTCGCGTCCCCGGCCTCCAGGTGCCCGCCGAGCTGGAACCAGCGCTCCGCCTTGCCGTGCAGGGTCAGCAGCACGCTCGCGCCGTCGTGCGACAGCACGAGGACCGACGCCGTCAGGTGGTCCGGTACGCAGTCGCGGAACACCCCTCGGCCGGGCCCCGCATCTGTGGACGCAGGGCGCTCGAGGTGCCGCACGTACCGGGCCCGGAGCAGCTCCTGCTCCGGCGTCGGCGCGGTCCAGGCGCGCAGCACCCCGAGCGCGTCACCGTGCAGCGACGCGCCGTCGTCCAGCGGCACGTCAGCGGCGCACGATCGGGTTGGCCAGGACGCCCAGGCCCTCGACCTCGCACTCCACCCGGTCACCGTGGTCGATCCTGCCGACGCCGGCCGGCGTTCCGGTGAGGATCACGTCGCCGGGGAGCAGGGTCATGGCCTCGGAGATGTACGACACCAGGAACGGCACGTCGAACACCATGTCGCGGGTGCGGCCGTCCTGGCGCAGCTCGCCGTTGACGCGCGAGCGCACGCCGACGTCCTCCGGGTTGAGGTCGGTGTCGACCCACGGGCCCAGCGGGCACGACGTGTCGAACCCCTTGGCACGCGCCCACTGCCCGTCGGTGCGCTGGGCGTCGCGGGCGGTCACGTCGTTCGCGACCGTGTACCCGAGCACGTACGACGACGCGTTCTGCGGCGTGACGTCCTTGCACACCTTCGAGATCACGACGGCCAGCTCGGCCTCGTACGAGACCTCCTGCGTGAAGTCCGGCAGCACCACCGGGTCGTCGGGGCCGACCACCGACGTGTTCGGCTTGAAGAACAGCAGCGGGCTGGCCGGCACCTCGCCGCCCATCTCCTTGGCGTGGTCGACGTAGTTCTTGCCGACGGCCACCACCTTGGAGCGCGGGATCACCGGGGCGAGCAGCCGGACGCCGTCGCCCAGCTCGATGCGCTCGCCGGTCGGCATCGCCGGCATGTAGAGGGGGTCGCCGCCCAGGACAGCGAGGAAGGTCTTGTCGCCCTCCTGCTGCACGAGGGCGAAGCGGGGGTCGTCTCCGGTGGTGAATCTAGCGATACGCACGTGCTCAATCTACGTCCCCGTCGCCGGCGGAGCGTCAGGCGCGGGCGAGGACCTCACCATTGAGGACCGCGAACCAGCCGTCGGGCGCCGCTGCCCACTCGCGCCAGCCCTGGGCGAGCTGTTCCAGGGCGACGTCGTCCGCGAGCGCCGAGTCCTTCGCCTGGACCGCGAAGTTCGACTGGGTGCAGCGTTCGGCCCAGAGGCCGCCCCACCAGGTGCGGTCGTCGGGCGTCGCGTAGCACCAGACGCTCGCACCGGGCTCGATCGACTCCGGGTCGAAGCCGGCGTCCCGCACCCAGGAGGCGAGGCGGCGCCCGGCGTCGGGCTCGAAGCCGTAGGTGTGCGTGACCTCGTGGTAGAGCATGTTCCACTCGGTGAGCTCGGCGGACTCCGGGAACCAGGTCATGGCCTCGTAGTCGGCGTCGCGCACGGCGACGAACCCGCCCGGCTTCGCGACGCGCTTCATCTCGCGCAGCGCGGCGACCGGGTCGGACAGGTGCTGCAGGAGCTGGTGGGCGAAGACGACGTCGAACGAGTCGTCCGCGAACGGCAGCTCGTAGGCGTTGGCGTGCTCGAAGCTGATGTTCTTGGTGCCGTGCGCGTCGGCGAGGCCGCGGGCGGACTCGAGCACGTCGTCGGACGCGTCCACGCCGACGACGCTCCCCTGCGTGAGCCGCTCGGCCAGGTCGACGGTGACGGTGCCGGGGCCGCAGCCGACGTCGAGCAGCGTCATGTCGGAGAGCAGGTGCGGCAGCAGGAAGGCGGCGGAGTTCGCCGCCGTCCGACGGCGGTGCGAGCGCAGCACGGACTCGTGGTGCCCGTGCGTGTAGGACTCGGACTCCTTGGTCAGGTCCTTCACCGCGCCGGGGCTGCTCGGTGCGTCGACCGCGTCGATGGGGTCGGTTCCTGCGGGCTGGGCCTCGTCCCGGACGGTGCCCCTGGGTGTCTCCCTGGGCATGTCGTTGGACATCTCACTGCGGGCCATATCGTGCTCGTTGGCGCTGCCGGTCATGGGCGCACTGTATGTGCGCCGTGCGGGGCGGCACATCTGCGTTCTCATCCCTCGGGACGGGCTGTCCAGCGGCTCGCCCGGTAATCCGGGGGCCTGCGCCCGGGTTCACCCGGTCGCTCGCCCGGTAGTTCACCCGGGAGGGCGTCCGCTCGGCACCTCGACGGCGTGGCCCGCGCGCGTCGGCGTCGGCCACACGGAAGGATGCCCGCATGCCCACGCTCGCCCAGCCCTCCGACCGGTCTGCCCCCGTCTCCCCGGGCACCTTCGGCGGTGCGGTCCGCGGGGCCGCCGGCCGCATCGGCCACAACCTGCTCGGCGGCTCCGGCCGCGTGGTCGGGGCGGACCTCGCCCGCGGGATCGCCGTGCTGGGGATGTTCACGGCGCACGTGGGCATCACCTCGGCGGACGTCGGCACGCTCGAGGGCTGGCTCGGCCTGGCGCACGGGCGGTCGTCCATCCTGTTCGCGACGGTCGCCGGGCTGTCGCTCGCACTGTTCACCGGCGGCTCGGAGCCGGTCGGGGGCGCTGCGCTGCGCACCGCCCGGTCGCGCATCCTGGTCCGGGCCGTGCTGCTGCTGGCCCTGGTCGCGGTGCTGGACCTGTTGGGGACGCGGGTGCTGCTCATCCTCGGCTTCTACGCCGCGTACTTCGTGCTCGCCCTCCCGTTCCTGCGGATGCCACCGGGGCGGCTCGCGGCGGCGGCGGTGCTCGTCGCGGTGCTCGGGCCGTTCCTCGTGTACTACGGGCCGGAGGCGCTGGCCCGTGCCGAGCTGCGTCCGCCGCACGACGGTTCCGGTGCGGCCACCGACTTTCTCCTCACGGGGCACTATCCGGCACTGGTCTGGATGGCGTACGTGCTGGCCGGGCTGGCGGTGGGGCGCTGCGACCTGCGGTCCCCCGCTCTGCACCTGGGTCTGGTCGCGGGCGGGTTCGGCCTGGCCGCCGTGAGCTCGATCGCCTCGGCGCAGCTGGTCGCCGATGCCGGGGGTGCCGCCGCCATCGAGGACCGGCTGGCCATGACGTCGGCCGAGAGCGTCGTGCCGCCGCCCACCTGGTCCGACCCCTGGCCGCCGCTGGCCGGCCTGTACCTCGAGGGCCCGCACGACGACACGATGTTCGAGGCTCTGGGCTCCGGCGGGTTCGCGCTCGGTGTGCTCGGGCTGTGCCTGCTCGTCGGCGCGGCGGTCCGCGGGGCCGCGAGGACCGGGGCGGACGGGACACCCGCGCCCGCCGACGCGGCACCGGCCGGACGGTTCGTGCGAGTGCTGCGCGGGGTCCTGCTGGTGGTCGTCACGCCGCTGGCCGCCGTCGGCGCCCTGGCCCTCACCGTGTACTCGGTGCAGATCTTCACCATCTGGTGGTGGACCCGCACCTACTGGGACCTGCTCGACCCCGCGACCAACGAGCCGCTCGGGTGGATGGTGCTCATCACCCTGGCCGTGGCGACGGCGTGGCGGGCGCTGTTCGGCCGCGGCCCGCTGGAGCGGCTGTTCGGGTGGGTCGCCCGCACGGCCTTCCCCCGGGTGCCCGACGAGCCTGGCCCGCAGGGGCCGCTCAGTCCCTGAGGCGCCCTCGTCATCTGGCGATGACATGGGATGAAAACGATGTCTCACGGACGACTGGTTGACGCCTCCGCACTGGCCCTGCCACAGTGTGAGAGCGCTTCCATCATTTGTTAGCGAAGCGTTCGATGTGAGATTCGCAAGTCCTTCATCACCCTCGACGACGCGGGAACGAGCTGAGCCGGGCATCGCAGCGGCGGTGCGGCTCCGAGAGGACAACGATGTTCCATCCTTCTGCCAGCACTGATTCGACCGCCGATCCCGACGGAACGGCACAACCGCCCGGCGCTGACCGGCGCAGGTCTCGACCCCGGCGTCGCGAGTGGCGTACGCGCATGGCTGTCCTCACCGCAGCCCTCGTCGCGCTCTCCACGATCAGCGCCGTCCCGGCCGTGGCCGCCGACCCGACGCCCGAGGGGGCGGGGAGCTACACGACCGACCAGGTCGGCCCGGCACCCGAGGGGTGCGCCCCGCTCGCCACCGACGCCCGCGCGTTCATCACCGACTCGGCACCCGCAGGGGCGGTGCCGACCAATGACTGGTGGTCCTCGCTGAGCTTCAAGAAGTTCGACTGCTCGATGAGCGAGCCGCTGCACGCGCACCCGGTGTCGTACAAGCCGTCGCCGGACGGCCTCGGCCTCTCGTACACACAGCAGCCCACCCTCTACGGCACGCCCGGTGGGATCGGGGAGTTCCACTACCCGTACAGCCAGGACCTCGTCGTCGGCGTCGCGGGCCTGAACGCGTCCGTCGCCGAGGTCGCGGACTGGAGCGACTGGACCGTCACCCCGTCGTGGAGCGACGGGACACGTTCCATGACGGCGACGATCGGGCACGGTCTGCCCGTCACGTGGTTCGAGATGGCGGGTGGCGACGCGCTCCTCTCTGGTGGGTCGGACCTGCGAGTGTGGCTCGACGACGGCGCCCGCATCGGATTCAGCACGGGCGGCGCCGACTACGTCGCGTTCGCGCCGACCGGATCGTCCTGGACAGTCTCGGGCAGCGAGCTGCGCAGCGACCTCTCCGGCAAGGGCTACCTCTCGGTCGCCGCGCTTCCCACGACCCCGGCCGACGACGACGCGGCGCGCACCGCCCAGGCGGACTCGTACACCCCGTACGCCTACGTCGAGGTGACCGGTACCCGCGCCGACTACGTCTACGACGAGGCGACGAGCATCGTCCGTACGACGTACTCCCTGACGACCGAGGCGCACGAGGGCACCAACACGGGCACGATCGTGGCGCTCTACCCGCATCAGGACGTGTACCTCGAGGGGTCTGCCGGCGACGGGCCCGGCGACGGCGTCGCCGCCGACCGCACCTATGAGTCGGCACGCGGCACGATGACCACGCTGGTCGGAGCGACGTCGTTCACGACGGGCACCCCGTTCACCGGTGTTCTGCCAGAGGTCCCGTCGGTCGCTACCGCGGACGGTGACGCGAACGCGCGGCTCGATGCCCTGCTCGACGCCGAAGCGGGTGACCCGATGAGCGTCGACGGCGCCGACACCTACTGGACCGGCAAGGCGCTCGGCCGCGCGGTGCGCATCGTGGAGATCGCCGACCAGCTCGACCGCACGGACGTCCGCGACACGGCCCTCGGACAGATCGAGGCCGTGCTCACGGACTGGTTCACCGCCAGTCCCGGCGAGACCGAGCAGGTGTTCGCGTACAACGAGAACTGGGGCACCCTGGTGGGCTTCCCCGCCGCGTACGGGTCGGACCGAGAGCTGAACGACCATCACTTCCACTACGGGTACTTCATCGTCGCGGCCGCCAC
This sequence comes from Promicromonospora aerolata, assembly GCF_042682255.1. Classification (NCBI taxonomy): domain Bacteria; kingdom Bacillati; phylum Actinomycetota; class Actinomycetes; order Micrococcales; family Promicromonosporaceae; genus Promicromonospora; species Promicromonospora aerolata. Next base: position 5,153,066 of record NZ_JBHUHF010000001.1, on the reverse strand, counting down.
CCTCGCGCGGTTCGACCCGGCATGGGCCACCGACCAGGAGTTCGGCGGGATGGTCGACCAGCTGATCGCGGACGCGAACAACTTCGACCGCACCGACCTGCGCTACCCGTATCTCCGGGATTTCGACATCTACGCCGGCCACGACTGGGCGGCGGGCCACGGCGCGTTCGTCAACGGCAACAACCAGGAGTCGAGCTCGGAGGGCCAGAACTTCGCCAACGGCCTCATCCAGTGGGGTGTGGCGACAGGGGACGACGCCACCCGCGATGCCGGGATCTACCTCTACGCCACGCAGACAGCGGCGATCCAGCAGTACTGGTTCGACGGGTCCGGCGCGATGCCCGACGCCTTCGGCCATTCCACCGTGGGCATGATCTGGGGCAGCGGCGGGGCCTACGCGACCTGGTTCAGCGGTGAGCCCGAGATGATCCAGGGCATCAACACCCTGCCGGTCACGGGCGGTCATCTCTACCTGGGCCTCCGCCCCGATGATGTCGCGGCCAACTACGACGAGCTGGTCGCCGCCAACAACGGCGACCCGACGGTCTGGCAGGACATCCTGTGGTCCTACCTCGCGCTCGGCGACGGCGACCGGGCGCTCTCCGCACTCGACGCCGACCGCAACTACCCGGTCGAGGAGGGCGAGAGCCGTGCGCACACCTATCACTGGATAGCCAACCTCGCCGCGCTGGGTACGGTCGACACGACGGTGACCGCAAACTCTCCCGTGGCTGCCGTGTTCACGAAGAACGGTGAGCGCACCTACGTGGCCTCGAACATCACGCAGTCACCGCTCACGGTCGCGTTCTCGGACGGGACGTCGCTCGCGGTGCCGGTCGGGAAGACCGTCGCCTCGGGTGCGCATGCGTGGAGCGGGGGCGGCGCACCGGGCGGCACCGAGGATCCGACCGATCCGACGGATCCGCCCGACCCGCCCGACCCGACCGATCCGCCCGGTGACGCTGAGACGACGTTCTACCTGACCGCAGGCGGCGCCCTGGTCACTGATCCGGGCACTACCGGCACGTTCGTACTGGGCGCGCGGGAGGGACCTGACGCGGTCGGTGACCCGAGCACCGGCCTGACCGCCACCGTGGAGCACGTCACGGGCGAGTTCTCCGGCCTGGGCACGGCGTTCGATCTCGGTCTGGACGCAGAGTCGAACGTCGGCAACGGAACGCGGCTGCGCGTCTCCTACGATCTCGACGGCGACGGGTCCTTCGACCGGGTGGAGTCGTACCGCTACTTCGCCACGGATCCGGTACCCGGCTTCGAGCGCTACACGTCGGCGAACCACGCGCTGGAGAGCTCCTCGGGCACGCTCGGTGACCTCACCGACGGCACGATCAAGGTGGAGATCTGGAACGTGATCGGCAACGCGAGCTCGCTCCTGAACCTCGCGGACTCCGTGGTGGAGGTGCCGTTCGGGCCGTTGACGGTGAGCTGACGAGCATCAAGAAGGTGCTGGCCGCGACTGGTCATGGGGATCGACCAGTCGCGGCCGGCGCCATGGAGCCACGCGGTCAGCCATGTACGACCGGTCCGCCCTGACTTCCCGGATCTGGCTTCCCGGCACCGGCGTCAGAAGCTCACCTGTCCGACGATCGTCGTGACGGTGTCGCCGCCGACCCACACCTCGCCGTCGGGCAGCTTCTCGACGTGCACGCGGCCGCTGCGACCCAGGACCGTCCCCTGCGATGCCACGTAGGACGACGGCAGCACGTCCCCGCCGAGCCACTGCGCGATACCCGCGTTGAGGCTTCCCGTCACCGGGTCCTCGCCGACGCCGATCGACGGCACGAACGCGCGCACCTCGACGGCGGGCTCGGTCGCGCCGGGCCCGTAGGTACCGGCTACTCCGGTGCCGGCGCCACCGGGCCCGTACTCCCCGACCACACCGAGCTCCAGGTCCCCCATCGCCACGAGATCCGGGTCCAGGCCGAGCACCGTCTCCGCGTCCCGCAGCTGGACCGCCACCCAGCCGGGGCCGTTGTCGACCCACGCCGAGCGGACGATGTCGGACACGTCGATGCGCAATGACCGTGCGATCTGCGCGAGATCGGCAGCATCGACGGCGCCCGAACGCAGGAGCGGGGGCGCCGCGAACGCCAGACGCTGTCGCGGTTCCTCGGCCCGGCCCCCGCCCTGCTGCTGCTCCTGGCCCTGGCCCTGGCCCTGGCCCTGGCCCTGGCCCTGGCCCTGGCCCTGGCCGACGGTGCTGCGCCGCAGCCGCACGAGTCCGACGCCGCACTCCTGGACCACGCCCTCCCCGCGGGGTGCTCCACCGGCCTCGAGCCACGCGTGCGCGGTCCCCAGCGTCGGGTGCCCGGCGAACGGCAGCTCGCCACCCGGCGTCCAGATCCGCACGCGGTAGTCGGCGCCGCCGTCGCGCCCCGCATCCGTCGGCGCGAGCAGGAACGTGGTCTCCGAGAGATTGGTCCACCGCGCGAAGGCGGCCATCTGGTCGTCGGTGAGTCCGTCGGCGTCGTGCACGACGGCGACGGGGTTGCCGCTGGTCGGAACCGGTGAGAACACGTCGACCTGGCGAAACGGGTGGCTCATGCCGCTTACGTTATCGACCCGCGCACGCCTGTCCGGCGCAGCACCACCTGTCAGATCGGGAAGATCTCGTCCAGCTCGCGGAGGTCCTCCGCCGTCGGCATCCAGGTCCAGGCCTGTGCGTTGGCACGAACCTGCTCGGGCCGCGTGGCCCCGGCGATCACCGACGACACCTCGGGCCGGGACAGCAGCCACGAGAACGCGACGTCGGTCTCGGTGACGCCACGCTCCTGACAGAACGCGCCGAACCGGTCGAGCGCCTCCCAGGGGGCGGTCTCCAGCAGGTGGCGCTTCGCGGTGACCAGCCGGCTGCCGTCGGGCCGGGCGCCGCCCGAGTACTTTCCGGTGAGCAGGCCGTTCGCCAGCGGGAAGTAGGGCAGCAGGCCGATCCCGTAGGCCTGCGCCGCGGGCAGCACCTCGTGCTCGACGCCGCGGGACAGCAGCGAGTACTCGTTCTGCGCCGAGACGAACCGGGTGCCCGAGCCGGCCCCCGACCCCATGGAGCGCGCCACGTGCTCGGCGTCGGCCACCTGCCAGCCCTTGAGGTTCGAGTGGCCCACGTAGCGGACCTTGCCCGCGCGGACGAGGTCGTCGAGGGCGGCGAGCGTCTCGTCGATCGGCGTCGCGGGGTCGGGCGTGTGCAGCTGGTAGAGGTCGATCCAGTCGGTGCCGAGGCGGCGCAGGGAGGCCTCGGCGGCCCGCACGATGTACCGGCGCGAGCCGCGCGCCGCGAAGTCGGTCCCGTTCGCCCCGCGCATGTCGAGGCCGAACTTCGTGGCGACCAGGACGTCGTCGCGGCGGCCCTGCAGGGCGGCGCCGAGGAGCTCCTCGGACAGCCCGGGACGAGCGCCGTACCGGTCAGCGGTGTCGAAGAAGGTCACCCCGGCGTCGATGGCGGCGTCGACCAGGGCCCGCGCGCCCTCGCTCGTCTCGGAGGCGGTGCCGGTGCGGCCGAGGTTGTTGCAGCCCAGGCCGATGACGGGAACGGACAGGCCGGAGCGCCCGAGGCGCCGCAGAGGAAGGTCGGACATGCTGGCACCCTACGACGGTCCGCGACCGGGCCGGCGGCGCGTTCCGACGGCCACCACCTCTCTTCGAGGCCTAAGCTAATTCGCTTTCAGGCCGCGGAAAGCGAACTAACTTAGGCCTCGAAAAGAGTGGGCGGACCGGCCGGGTGGGCCCGGCGGCGGACTCGGCGGACTCCGGCGGACTCCGGCGGACTTCCGCCGGCCGGGTCGCGGGCAGGTCGGGCTCGAGCTGGCGACCGCGGCTCCGGCCTTACCCTGGAGCGGTGAGCACAGTCCTCGGGGAGACGACCGCGCCCGGTGCGCGCGGCACCGTCGTGCGCCCGGCCGACGCGGCGCCTGCCCAGGTGCTGCGCTCCCCTGAACGGCTGCGCTCCCCAGAACGGCTGCGCCCCGCGGAGTGGCTGCCGGTCGCAGCGGCCCACGCCCGGCGAGCGGACGAGCTCACCGCCGTCTGGCGTGCGGCGCGCGCCGCCGGACGGAAGCACGCGATCGAGGACTTCCTCTTCACCTACTACCCCACCCGGATCACGCACCTGCGGCGTTGGCACCCGGGTGCGGGCGTCGTGCTCGTACTGTCCGACGGCGGACCGGGCGCCCCCACCGCGGATCCAACCGGCCCAGACCCAGCCGGCCCAGACCCAGCCGGCCCAGGCCCGGTCGGCCCCGAACCCGCCGGCTCAGACCCGACCGGCCTCGACCCCGCCACCTCGGACCCCACAGACCCGGAGGACCGGACCGCGTGGCGCTGGCACAGGTCCGTCGCGGCCGACCCCGACGCACCCGACACACCCGACGCCGACCCCGCCGCACCCGACGCCGTCACCCTCGACCTCGACGCCTTTCTCGCGGACCGCGGTGACACCGTGCGGTACGTGCGCGACCTGCTGTCGGCGACCGCGGCGCGCCCGGGGACGTTCGGCTGCTTCGGGCTCCACGAGTGGGCGATGGTCTACCGCGACCGGGACGCGGGTCGGGATCAGCGGCACCCGCTGCCGCTGCGGCTCGGGCACGCCGGCACGGACGCCGTGGTCGAGTCGAACCCGGTGCGCTGCTCGCACTTCGACGCGTTCCGGTTCTTCACGCCGGAGGCGACCGGACGCAACCAGCTCCGGCCCACCCGCGCCACCCAGGTCGGTATGGAGCAGCCGGGCTGCCTGCACGCCAACATGGATCTCTACAAATGGTGCCTCAAGCTCGGCCCGGCCGTGCCGGGCGACCTGCTGCTGGACGCGTTCGAGCTGGCCCGCGACATCCGGTGGACCGACATGGCCGCGTCGCCCTACGACGTGTCCGAGTACGGCGTCGCGGCGCTCGAGATCGAGACCTCGCAGGGCAAGGCCGAGTACGTGCGCCGGCAGCGCGAGTACGCGCGACGGTCCAACGACCTGCGCTACCGGCTGATCGAGGTCTGCGACACCGTGCTCGGCACGCGGCCCCGCACCAGCACCGCCGCGACCAGCATCGCGACCCAGCCGAGCACGGTCACCGCCCAGAACGGCACCGCGTCCTGAACCGACGCCTCGGTGAGCAGCTGGAGCGAGGAGAGCGGCACGGCGTGAGCGAACACGGCGGGCCAGATCACACCGCGCCGCTCGACCAGGGCCGCGAGCAGAGGCGCCCAGGCCGCGATCCCGAGGGTGGGGGCGAGGACCTGCTCGCCCGTCAGCGCCCCCACGGCCAGGTACGTGAGGTGCAGCGGCAGGTGCCAGACCATCCAGACCGCGCCGATGAGCAGCGACGACCGCCAGAACCCCAGCCGCCGTAGCGCCAGCTGGAGCTGTCCGCGCCACAGGACCTCCTCGCCGAAGGTCGAGAGGGCGAAGAGCAGGGTCCCCAGCACGATCGTCGGCAGCGCGGCGAGCAGTACGCCCGCGGACTTGAACTGCGCCCCGAACAGCAGCCCGGCGAGGGCCGGAGCGACGAGGGCCGGCACCATGACCGCGAGCGCCAGCCCGTAGGAGGCGAACAGCTCGCGCGGCGAGGCGGGCCGCAGCCGCCACAGACCGGCGAGCCGGCGCCGGCCGAGCACGACCAGGATGGCGACCAGGCTGGCGAGCGCCGGTAGGTAGCGACCGGCCAGGACGACGGCGTCCGGTACGTCCTGGCCGGCGACCAGGAACGGGACACAGACCGCGGTGATCAGGACGAAGGCGGTGCCGACGGCGACGGCGGCGGCACGGGACTCGGCACGGGACTCGGCTCTGGGGCTCATGGGGACAAGTCTTCTGTCGGCCCGGTTTCTGCACATCGGGGAGGCCCCTGGCCCGGCCCTGGGTTCTCCCTGAGTAGGTAGTTGCCCTACTTGTCCTGGGCCGTCCTGCTTTCTAGCGTCGATGACGTCGCACCCCAGCACTGCCGCAACCCCGCACTCCCGCATCCCAGCACTCAGGAGCAGTCCCACCAGATTCCAACTCCACACCCCGAGGTGAGCCCCATGAGATTCACCGCACTGCGTACACCTGCTGTCAGAGCCCTGCTCGGCGTCTTCGCCGTCCTGGCCCTGACCCTGACGGGGCTGGTCGCCGCCCCGCGTTCCATGACCCCCACGGCGGAGGCCCACGGCTGGGTCGTGTCGCCACCGAGCCGCCAGGACCACTGCGCCACGCGCACCGTGAGCTGGTCCTGCGACGGCGTCGAGTACGAGCCGCACAGCGTCGAGGCGCCCAAGGGCTCGATGCTCTGCTCGGGTGGTAGCCGCTTCACCACTCTCGACAACGACTCGCTCGCCTGGCCGCGCACGACCATCAGCAGCACGCAGAGCTTCCAGTGGACGCTGACCGCCAGGCACCGCACCTCCACCTGGGAGTACTTCGTGGACGGTCAGCTCTTCAAGACCGTGAACGACGGCGGCGCGCAGCCCGGCTCGACCGTCACCCATACGCTGACGGGTCTGCCGAGCGGCAACCACAAGATCCTCGCCCGCTGGAACGTGTTCGACACGGGCAACGCCTTCTACGCCTGCGTGAACGTGAACGTGGGCGGTACGGGATCGCCCGAGGACCCGACCGACCCGCCCGGTGACGAGTGCACCGCCGCACCCTGGGAGTCCACCGCCACGTACCTGGGCGGCGACCTGGTCACCTACGCGAACCACACCTATCGCGCCAAGTGGTGGACGCGGGGCGAGATTCCGTCGTCCAGCGACGTCTGGGTGGATCAGGGCGCCTGTTAGCCCCGAGCCACGCATCGAAGGAGCGGAGCGTTACCGGCCGGCGGCCGGTGCCCGACAGTGGGCACCGGCCGCCGGCACGCGATGTTGTGCAGTGCCCGTGAGCGCCACGAACCAGGAGCACTTTTTCACCCGCTCTATGGGACGATGGTGGCGTGTCGAGCGCGCCCGTCGGCATCAGTCCGACGCCCGTCGAAGTGCCGCCCGTCGTCGATGCCGTGGCAAGCCGGCTGCGGTCCGGCGCGACGGTCGTCCCCGTGTGGCGCAACGAGTACGGCGGTCTCACGGTCCGGCTCGAGGCGGGGAGCACGCGCCGGAGCACCTACCTCAAGTGGGTGCCGCACGGCGCGCCCTGTCCCGACCCGCTCGCCGAGGCCGACCGCCTGGTCTGGGCCGGCTCGTTCAGCCCGGTCCCCCGGGTGCTGGACGTCGGGCGGGACGCGCACGGCTCGTGGCTGCTCACGGCGGCCGTCGAGGTGGGCGGTGCCGTCGCGACGTCGGCCATCGAGCCCCGGTGGCGCGCTCTGGCCGTGCGGTCCGCGACCGCCGTCGGGGCGGGCCTGCGTCGCTTCCACGACGCGCTGCCCACGGACACCTGCCCGTTCGTCCGGACGGCGCCGACCCGCATCGCCGCCCTCCGCGCCACCCCGGCCGCTCTCCTGGCCTCGGCAGACGGCACGACGACGGCGGTGGGCGTCCCGCCACCCGTCGACCGGGCCGTCGTGTGCCACGGTGACGCCACCGTGTCGAACACGCTGTTCGACCGGGCGGGCCGGTTCGCGGCCCACGTCGACGTCGGGGACCTGGGCGTGGCGGACCGCTGGTCGGACATCGCGGTGACGACGCGCAGCGTGACCCGCCGCTACGGTCCCGGGCTGGAACCGCTCGTACTCGCCGCCTACGGCGTGGCACCCGACCACGAGCGCACCACGTACTACCGCGCACTGTGGGACGCGGAGGAGGCCGCTCGCACCCGGGCGATGGCGCCGGGAGGCCCACGGCAGGCTCAGCGGCGGCGCGCGTCGTAGACGCGGTGCATCAGCAGCTCGATCGGTCCGCGCGGCCACCGGCGCAACCAGAGCGGCGCCAGCACCATCAGCGTCACGGAGACGCCCGCCCAGATCGCCACCGCCTGCCACGGGCCACCGCCGGCGAGTCCCAGACCCCAGTCGTAGCAGAGCGCCGAGGCCAGCACGTTCTGCAGCACGTAGCACGACAGCGCGGTCCGCCCGACCGCCTCGATGCCGCGACGAAGCAGGCCGGCCGGCCCGCCCCGCTCGACGAGGGTCGTGCCCAGCGCCAGGATCCCGAGCGCCACCCATGGCGCGACCAGGTAGCGGTCGACGAGGAACCAGTCGGGCCCGGCCCAGGTCGTCAGCGCGTTGAGCGGGACGCCCGCACCGAGCCCCACCCAGGCGAGCCGGCGCCGCAGCCGCGCGCCGTCCTCGGACGCCGAGAACATGCCCGCCCGGACGAGGCGGGAACCGACCAGGAACAGGATGGTGGCCGAGGGCACGATCAGGACCAGCTCGATCCGGAACACGTCGACGTGCGTCAGCCGGAGCAGCACCTGGTCGAGCCAGCTGGCAGTCGACAGAACGGCCGACGAGGCCGGCGCCGCCCCGCCCGCCGCACCCGGCTCCGCCGCCACATCCGGCTCCGCTGCCACATCCGGCTCCGCCGCCGCACCGGACACGACGAGCAGCGCCGTCACGGCGATGATCCCCGCGACGTAGACCCCGGCCAGCACGCCGGCCCAGGCCCGGACCACCCGGTCGCTCCGCCCGATCAGGTACGCAGCCAGCAGGGACGCGATCGCGTACCCCATGAGGACGTCGAACTCGAAGACAAGGATGTAGTGCACCAGGCCCTCGACGAACAGGATCCCCGCACGCAGCGCGTACCGGCCGGGCCACGGCAGACCGCGTCGGACCATCGACCGGTACTGCAGCTCGAGCCCCACCCCGAACAGGAGGGTGAGCAGGCCCAGGAACTTGCCGTTGGCCAGAGCCTGCAGCACCCGCTCCGCCGGATCGGCGCCGGCGAAGCCGCTGGAGATCCACTCGGCCGGCCCGCCGGGCGTCGTGAAGATCCAGATGTTGCTCGCGAGCGTGCCGAGGATCGCCACGCCGCGCAGCACGTCGAGCGCGGCGATCCGCCCCGCCCCGCCGGGCGTCCGGTGCGGAGGCGTACTTGCCGGTGACCCGGCCGGAGACGGGGTGACAGGTGTGGCAGGCATGCCCTGACCTTGTCGCGGCCGGCCCGCCTCGTCGTCGGCCGAAGGGACGATCTACCGGCCGCGCGCCTACATCGTTCGACGGACTCGGCGGCAGGCGGCGTTTCCCGGTCTGGCACCCTGACCACATGACGATCCCCACCGGCACGGTCGCCGTGCCCGACGTGGTACGCGAGCTCGCCGCCGGAGCACCGATCACCCCCGCGTGGAGCAACGAGCTCGGCGGCCTGACCTTCCGCATCGACCCCGCAGGGCCGGCCGACGCCCGGAACGGCCTGGCCGGGCTGGGCGGGACGGCCGATCTGGGCGCAACGGCACCCGGCACCCCCGAGCGCGCGACCTACGTGAAGTGGGCGCCCCGGACGGACCGGTCGGCGGCCGAGGGGGTCGATCTCGCCGACGAAGCGGCACGGATGCGGTGGGCGGCGCGCTACACGCCGGTCCCCCACGTCCTGGAGGTCGGCGCCGACGAGCACGCCGAGTGGCTGGCGACGGTGGCGATCGAGGCCCGCTCCGCCGTCGACCCCCGCTGGCTGGCCGATCCCGAGACCGCCGCCCGCGCGATCGGGACCGGGCTGCGCGCGCTCCACGACGCGCTACCCGTCGACGAGTGCCCCTGGACCTGGAGCATCAGCGACCGGATCGCCGTCGCCGCGACCCGGGCGACCCGCGGGCATGCGGCCGACGGCTGGTCCGTCGAGGCGCGGGCGCGGCTCCTCGACGCACCCGACCACGACCGGCTCGTCGTCTGCCACGGTGACGCCTGCGCGCCCAACACCCTGCTCGCCGACGACGGCAGCTGGGCCGCGCACGTGGACCTCGGTTCGCTGGGCATCGCCGACCGCTGGGCCGACCTGGCCATCGCCACCTACAGCCTGGGCTGGAACTACGGTCCCGGGCACGACCACCTGGTCTACGAGGCGTACGGCATCGACGAGGACCCGGAACGCGTCGCCTACTACCGCCTCCTCTGGGACCTGGGATGAGCGGCACCGTCCGCGCGCCGAGCCCGATGGGCCGCCTGGGCGTTGCGGTTGCTGCACGTCGTGGAGCAGTAGCGGCGTGAGCGGTTGCGGGAGAGGTCCAGGACGATTCCCCCGCAGTCGCTGTCGGCACAGATCGTGAGGCGGGACAGCTCGTCGTCCCTGATCACGTCGATCATCGCCATCGCGGTCTCGACCAGGATCCGCGTGGCGAGCGGAGCGTCGACCGGCACCGCGTGGATGTGCCAGTCGACGGGCGGGTGCCGCACGAGCTGTGGCACCGCCCCTGCCGCGGCCAGCATCTCGTTCACCAGGTGTGCGGCCGAGTCGCGGTCCGCCGTGAGCAGCTCCCGCAGCCGTGGCCGGAGCTCCAGCACCTGGCCGAGCTCCGCCTGCGTTCGGTCGTGCCGCCCGGTATAGGCGTGCTCGACGAAGAACGCGTCCAGATCCGCGACGGTCCTGATGGTGACCGGCGGCTCACCCGCGTTCACCAGCGCGACGGCCGACTGGAGCGCCCCTGCCGTGTCATGAGTAAAAACCACGTTGACACATTACCCCGAGACCCATAGCGTCAGGACCCATGAGCGCTGTGACACCTGACGCCGACGGCGCGAGCCGCACCAGCGGGATCGGCGTCGGCTCCGCGCCGCGCCCCCGCCGCCTGACCACGGGCCTCGTGCTCGCGGGGGTCTCCGCCGCGGCGTTCAGCCTCTCCGGCGTGTTCGCCAGCGGGCTGCTCGACACGGGCTGGAGCCCCGGTGCCATGGTCCTCGTCCGGGTCGCCATCGCGGCGCTCGTCGTGCTCCCGCTCGGCATCGTGTCGCTGCACGGTGACTGGCGCCCCGTGCGGCGCAACCTCGGGCTCATCACGGTCTACGGGGCGGTGTCGGTGGCGGGCTGCCAGTTCGCGTACTTCTCCGCCGTGCAGCACATGCCGGTCGGTCCGGCACTGCTGATCGAGTACACGTCACCGGCCGCCGTCGTGCTCTGGTTCTGGCTGCGGCACGGCCAACGCCCCACGCGGGCCACGATCGCGGGCACGCTGCTCGCCGCCGTCGGACTGGTGCTCGTGCTGGACCTCGTCTCCGGGGTGCCGGGCGCGACATCGGTCAGCCCCGTCGGTGTCGCGTGGGCGCTGCTCGCCATGCTCGGCGTGTCCACGTACTTCGTCATCAACGCGAACGTCGACACCGGCCTGCCTCCGTTCGCCCTGGCCGCCGGCGGCCTGACCACCGCCACCCTGGCGCTCGGCCTGCTCGGCGCGACCGGCATCATGCCGCTGACCTACAGCGCGGCATCGCCCGTCTACGCGGGCACGGAGGTGCCCTGGTGGCTCCCGGTGGTCGGCCTCGGCATCGTGACCGCCGGCCTCGCCTACGTCACCGGGATCGCCGCGGGCCGCCTTCTGGGTCCCCGGTTGTCGTCCTTCGTGGGGCTGTTCGAAGTGGTCGCCGCCATCGGCTTCGCCTGGCTGCTGCTCGGCGAGCTCCCTCGGTTCGTCCAGCTCGTCGGCGGCGTGCTGATCCTCGCGGGCGTGATCGCGGTCCAGACCGGCGAGAAGCGGACGCGGGTGCCCGCCAAGCCCACCAAGCCCGGCGACCCCGACAGGCCGCACGCGACACGCCGACGATGACGTGCCCGCCGTCGGGGTCGATCCCGCTCTTCACCCGCCTGCAACAATGGGCAGCACCATGACGGCGCCTTCTTCGACACCCCTGACCTCCTCGACCGCCCTCTCCTCCACCGGCGACCCCGGACCGGCGTCGGGCCTCCCGAAGCCCGCCGGGACCCTGATCCCGTACCTGCCCGCACCCACGGGCAAGGACCCTGATCCGGACGTGCTGTTCGAGAGCTTCAGCGAGTGGGCCGCCGCAGGCGGGCGGGCGCTCTACCCGCACCAGGAAGAGGCCCTCCTGGAGGTCATGACCGGCTCCCACGTCGTGCTCGCGACGCCGACCGGATCCGGGAAGTCGATGGTCGCGATGGGCGCGCAGTTCGCCGCGCTGGCGGCCCACCGGTCGGGCCGGGGCGGCCGCACGTACTACACGGCCCCGCTCAAGGCACTGGTCAGCGAGAAGTTCTTCGACCTGGTCGCGGCGTTCGGCTCCAAGAACGTCGGCATGATGACCGGCGACTCCGCGGTCAACCCGGACGCCCCCATCATCTGCTGCACGGCCGAGATCCTGGCGAACCTGGCCCTCCGCCGCGGCAACGGCGACGAGGACGAGGACGACGGCGCCATCTCCCAGGTGGTGATGGACGAGTTCCACTACTACGGCGACCCGCAGCGCGGCTGGGCCTGGCAGGTTCCGCTGCTGGAGCTCACGGACACGCAGTTCATCCTGATGAGCGCGACGCTGGGTGACACGACCCGCCTCCGCGAGGACATCGAGGAGCGCACCGGCCGGTCCGTCGCCGAGGTCGCGGGCGCCGAACGCCCCGTGCCGCTCACCTTCTCGTACGTGGTCGAGCCGCTCACGGACGTCATCCAGGAGCTCGTGCAGACGCACCGGGCACCGGTCTACGTGGTCCACTTCACGCAGAAGGACGCCGTCGACCGGGCGCAGTCCATGCTGTCGATGAACGTCTCCACGAAGTCCGAGAAGGAGGCCATCACCGCGGAGATGGGCGCCTTCCGGTTCGGCACCGGGTTCGGCAAGACGCTCAGCAAGTTCCTGCGGCACGGCGTCGGCGTGCACCACGCGGGCATGCTCCCGAAGTACCGCCGTCTCGTGGAGCGCCTCACGCAGAAGGGCCTGCTCAAGGTCGTGTGCGGCACCGACACCCTGGGCGTCGGCATCAACGTGCCGATCCGGACGGTGCTGCTGACCAGCCTCGTGAAGTACGACGGCGAGCGCATGCGCCACCTCAGCGCCCGCGAGTTCCACCAGATCGCCGGCCGGGCGGGCCGTGCCGGGTACGACACCGTGGGCGAGGTGCTCGTCATGGCGCCCGAGCACGTCATCGAGAACCGCAAGCTCCTGGCGAAGGCCGGCGACGACCCGAAGAAGCTCAAGAAGATCGTCCGCAAGAAGGCGCCGTCGGGCAGCGTGAACTGGACCGAGGCCACCTTCGAGCGGCTCCGGGACGCCGACCCGGAACCGCTCGTGTCCCAGTTCCGCGTGAACCACGCGATGGTGCTGAACGTCCTGGCGCGGGCCTCGTCCCGCACGGCGGGGCACGGCCCCTCGGGTGTCGCGACCGATCCCGTGGACGCCATGCGGCACCTGCTGACCGCCAACCACGACACGGAGACGCAGCAGGCCGCGCACGTGCGCCAGGCGTTCCGGATCTACCGGTCGCTGCGGCTCGCCGGGGTGGTCGAGAAGGTCCGCGTGCCCGACGCCGACGGGCGCCTCCGTCCGTCGGCTCGCCTCATGGTGGACCTCCCGCGCGACTTCGCGCTGAACCAGCCGCTGTCCCCGTTCGCCCTGGCGGCCATGGACCTGCTCGACGTGGAGAGCCCGACGCACGCGCTCGACGTCGTCTCGATCATCGAGGCCACCCTCGACGACCCGCGCCAGGTGCTCATGGGCCAGCAGAACCGGGCGCGTGGCGAGGCCGTCGCCGCGATGAAGGCCGAGGGGATCGAGTATGAGGAGCGCATGGAGCTGCTCGAGGAGGTCACGTGGCCCAAGCCCCTGGCCGACCTGCTGGAGCCGGCCTTCCAGACCTACCGCCGGACCAACCCGTGGGTCGCGGACGCCGAGCTCTCCCCCAAGTCGGTGGTGCGCGACATGGTCGAGAAGGCCATGACGTTCACCGAGATCGTGAGCGTGTACGGGCTGGAGCGCACCGAGGGCGTGGTGCTGCGGTATCTCGCGGACGCCTATCGCGCCGTACGCCAGGTGGTCCCCGACGAGCACCGCACCGAAGAGGTGCAGGAGATCATCGAGTGGCAGGGCGAGCTCGTCCGAGGTGTGGACTCCTCGTTGCTCGACGAGTGGGAACGCTTGGCAAATCCGGTGGATGACGATGCCGACCTCGTGACCAACGGAGAGCTGGCCGACGCCGGCGCCGAGGCCCCCGTCCGACCGGTCACCGGCAACCCGCGCGCGTTCCGCCGACTGGTCCGCAACGCGATGTTCCGGCGCGTCGAGCTCATCGCACGCGAGTCCTACGGGGCGCTGGCCGCACTGGGTGGCGGCTGGGACGCCGACGCCTGGGCCGACGCCCTGGACCCGCTGTTCGAGGAGCAGGGGGACGACGCCGTCGGGATCGGTCCGGAGGCGCGGTCCGCCGCGCTGCTGACCATCCTCGAACCCGGCGCCGAGCTGCCGGGCGGGTCGGGCGGCACGGACAACACCGGAGGCGAGACCGGCCGGGTCGAGCCCGGCACGTGGTGGGTGCGGCAGGTCCTGGACGACGCCGACACCAACCGCGACTGGGCCGTCACCGCACAGATCGACCTGGCGGGTAGCGACGAGGCGGGCGAGGTCGTGCTGACCGTGCTCGACGTCGGCCAGATCTGACCCCTCCCCCACGTGTCGGACGCACAGGTCACCCCGGTGCCCCGTGCGTCCGACAGCTGCTGGGATCGGCGCGCCAAGGGGATTTGCCGTTCATTTACCTTTTAACCGGCTTAGCGTAAACTCCTGCTATTAGAGTTCCGGTCAGCAGTGCCGACGGCACTGCCTGGACACAGGAGTGCCAATGACGACGCACCTGCGCAACCCCGACCGCCACCGCCGCCACCTCAACCCCCTCGCCGCCGCCTGTCTCAGCGCGTTCGGCCTGCTCGCCGGCCTCGTGCTCACCGCGACCCCGGCGTCCGCCGCACCCGTCGCCACCGACGGGCCCGGCGACGGCGCACCGTGGATCGCGACCCTCGGCGACTCGTACATCTCCGGGGAGGCCGGCCGCTGGGCCGGCAGCTCCAACGACGACTACCGGCGGGCCGACGCGCTCGGCCGGCACGCCTACCACGACGACCCGAGCGGCACCGGCGAGGTCATCGCGCGCTGCCACCGTGCGTCCTCCGCCGAGGCCCACATCGGCGGCGGCGTGACCGGCCTCAACCTCGCCTGCAGCGGAGCCACGACCGCGACCTCGACCGGCAGGAACTTCAAGCCCGGCATCGACTTCTACGACGGCTCGGCGGGCAAGGGCCAGGCACTCATGCTCCAGGAGGCCGCCGCCACCCGGAACATCCGCATGGTCGTCGTCTCGATCGGCGGCAACGACTTCGAGTTCGCGAGCGTCGTCCAGACGTGCGTGGTCAACTTCCTCACCTCACCGTCCTGGTGGAAGAACTACTGCCACGACGACGGCTCGGTCGCCGCGAACTTCACGGCCGCCAACGTCGCAGACATCCGGGCCCGGGTGGCAGGAGCGCTCGGCAACGTCGCGACCGCGATGAGCAACGCCGGGTACAGCACCGACCAGTGGACCCTCGTGGTCCAGACCTACCCGTCACCGGTGCCGGACGGCTCCGGGTTCCGGTACTCCGAGTCGGGCTACACCCGCCAGTCCATCGGCGGCTGCGGCCTCTGGAACAGGGATGCCAACTGGGCCAACGCCACGGCGCTGCCCACCATCAACGGCGCCCTGCTCGGTGCCGCGTCCGACGTCGGGCTGCCGAACGTCCGCACCCTCGACATGACCCACGCGTTCGACGGCAAACGGCTGTGCGAGGACGGGGTGGGCCTCTACGAGGAGGTCGGCCTGCCCGGCTGGCAGTCGCCCGGCGCCGTCGACCGGACCGAGTGGGTCAACCAGATCCGCACGGTCACCACGATCGGCGACTCCCCGTACTCCGTCCAGGAGTCCCTGCACCCCAGCTACTGGGGGCAGCTCGCGATGCGCAACTGCCTGCGCCAGGTCTGGAACGACGGAAGCCCCCGCAGCGGCAGCTGCACCGTGGGCAACCTCGGGGCCGCCAGGCTCACGCCGACGGGTGAGCCCCGGATGCTCCTGGGACCGCTCGACCAAGGCTGACCCGCGCCCGGATCCGCCCGGATCCGCCCGGATCCGCCGAGTGCAGACCTGGTCGCGGCTACGGGGTCTCCATCCGCGACCAGGTCTGCACTCGCCGTGTCGGGGGCGGACCAGGTCTGCAGTCGGCGGGATTTTGGTCAGGGGTAGGTGGGGGTGGGACCCCGCCTCGGGCGTCAGCCGGGGGTGAGGGTGGGACCCCGCCCCGGGGGTCAGCCGGCCAGGCCGATCAGGCCACGGCCGAGCGTCGCGAACCCGCCGACGTAGGCGAGCGTCACGAGCACCCTCCGCGTGGCGGTCACCGAGATCCGCCCGACGAGCAGCTCGCCGAGCCCGACCGACGCCACCAGCGCGACAAGGACCGTCGCCCACTCCCACCCGGCCAGCTCGGGAAACGTTGCGTCGGCGACCAGCAGCTTCGCCGCGATCGCCGCGAGCGCGTTGGTCAGGAAGATCGGCTGGACCGTGGCCGCGAACGCGCGGGGGTCCCAGCGGTCGAGCACGGAGTAGACGGCGATGGGCGGACCGCTGATCCCGGCCGCGACGCTGCCGAACCCGGCGGCCGCCCCCGTGAGCAGGAGCGGCAGCCGCGCCTCCGGTGCGAAGGGGCGCATCGGCCCGCGCAGGCGCGACGTGACCTGGGCAAGCATCATGGCGCCCACCACCGCGCCACCTATGCTGATCTCGAGCACGGACGCGCTCGCATCCCGGATCAGCAGCGCCGCGGGCACTGTGACGATGATCGAGGCCGTCACCAGCCAGCCGTAGCGGTGCCAGTCGACGCCGCGGATGGTCCGTCCGAGCACCAGCAGCGCCATCATCGCGCCGGCGAGGTTGACGAAGAGCACGCCCTCGACCGGGCCGGTGAGAAGCACGATGAAGGGGCCGGCGACGAGCCCGAAGCCCATGCCCGCCACACGCTGCAACGAACCCCCGACGAGGATGGCGAGGATCAGCAGAGCGAGCACGGCCCTACGGTAACCGAGCGATTCCCGACCGGTTACTGCGGGATTGCCCCGCCCGGCACGACGACGACAGCACGTTCGCGCCGGAAATCGGTGCGCCACGGGACACTCGAGACGGCAGAATCACGTCGTGGCCAAGAACTCCGGGAAGAGAACGTCAGCGCACAGGACGGGCAGGGGGCCGCGCGCCAGCCACGGGACCCCCGCCGTCGTGTCGCTCGAGAAGGCGGGTGTTCCGCACACCCTGCACCCCTACGAGCACGACCCGTCCAGCGAGCTCAGCTTCGGGATGGAGGCCGCCGAGGCGATCGGCGTCGACGCTCCGCAGGTGTTCAAGACGCTGCTGGCCGACGTCGACGGGAAGCTCGTGGTCGGCATCGTCCCGGTGGACCGCAAGCTCGACCTCAAGGCCCTGGCCCGGGCCGCCGGCGGCAAGAAGGCGGCGATGGCCGAGCCCGCGGCGGCCGAGCGCGCCACCGGGTACGTGGTGGGCGGCATCTCGCCGCTGGGCCAGAAGACGAGGCACACCACCGTGCTGGACGATTCCGCCGAGGCCTACGACGTGGTCTACGTCTCCGGCGGCCGGCGCGGGCTCGACGTCGGCCTCGCGCCGGCCGACCTGCTCACGCTCACGGGCGGGACGACGGCGCCGATCGCCCGCGACTGATCAGGCCGCGGTGGTCTTGCGGTAGGTCGGCAGCAGCGCGTCGCTGGGCACGATCTGCTTGCCGAGGGGCATGAGGGACACCGGGATGAGCTTGAGGTTGGCCCAGGCCATCGGGATGCCGATGATCGAGATCACGAGCGGGATCGCGGTGACGACGTGCCCGAGAGCGAGCCACCAGCCCGCGACGATCACCCAGATGACGTTCCCGATCAGGGCGAACGCCCCGGAGCGCGGGCTCTCGACGACCTCACGGCCGAAGGGCCACAGGGCGTACCCCGCGATGCGGAAGGAGGCGATGCCGAACGGGATGGTGACGATGAGCAGGCAGCAGATGATCCCCGCGAGCATGTACCCGAGCCACAGCCCGAATCCCGCGAAGATGACCCAGATGATGTTCAGCAGCGTCTTCATGGCTCCATCCTTCCGTAGTGCGGCGGGTCCGCGGAACCGGGAGACCCCTGATCCCACCCTGAGCCTGGCTCCACCCTGTGTCGCCGGCCGGTGGCCCTGCAACTGCGGGCCCGGCCGTGCCACCACCCGGACCCGCCGAAATAGACTCGGCCCGTGTCCGACCAGCAGCAGCCCTCCACGCCCCAGCCTCCCGCCACCGCGACCGGGCCTGACTCCGGGACTGACTCCGGTGCGGTCGCCGCCCGGCTCGCCGCCGTCCGCGAGCGCATCGCCGCGGCCGCCGACGCCGCCGGCCGCGACCCGCGCGAGGTGCGCCTGCTGGTCGCGACCAAGACGCAGCCGCCGGAGGCCGTGCTGGAGGCGCTGGCGGCGGGTGTCGACCTGATCGGGGAGAACCGCGTGCAGGAGCTCGTCGCGAAGGCCCCGGCCGTGGCGGACCGGGTCGCGGCGGGCGAGCTGGAGGTCCACATGATCGGCCACCTGCAGCGCAACAAGATCAACCAGGTGCTCGCCACCGCCACGGGCCTGGAGACGCTCGACTCGCTGGACCTCGCCCGGTCGATCTCGGACCGCTGCGTACGCGACGGTCGCACCGGCGAGCGTGGGCTGGAGGTGATGGTCCAGGTCAACGTCACGGGCGAGGAGAGCAAGTCCGGCGTCGGACCCGACGACGCGGGCGCGCTCGCCACGGCGGTGGCCGCGCTGCCGGGTCTGCGGCTGACCGGGTTCATGACGATCGGCGCCCACCTGGACGACGCGGCCGAGCACACGGTCCGTGCCGGGTTCGCCCGCCTGCGCGCCGTGCGCGACGACGTCCTGGCCTCGGGCGCCCCGGGGACGGGTTCCGCCACCGAGCTCTCCATGGGCATGACCGGCGACCTGGAGCTCGCTATCGCCGAGGGTGCGACCGTCGTGCGGGTGGGTACTGCGGTGTTCGGCCCCCGCCCGAAGCCGTGACCAGGCGTGTCGTTCAGCCTCCGGGGGATGCGGCGCTCCCGCGCGGCACGTGATCGCCGCCACTCTTTGACGCACGTCACAGACGGGCGGGGCCAGGACGACTAAAGTCCATGGTCTTCCCATCAACTCCTTGGAGTGATCGCGCCATGCCCACGGCCACCCTGCTGCGCCCCGCCACTGACGCCGACGTCTCTCGCTTGGTCACCCTGAACAACGCCTCGGTCCCCGCCGTCCCGGACACCCCGGCCGACGACATGACCGAGCTCCTCGACGTCTCCTCGCTCGCCCTGGTCGCCGTCGACCCCGAGACACCGGCGGACCCGCTGGGCTTCGTCGTCGCGCTCGAGGGCGGCGAGGACTGGTCCGGCGAGAACTACGCCTGGTTCGAGGAGCGCGGCCTGGACCACCTGTACGTCGACCGCATCGTGGTGGGCGAGAAGGCTCGTGGCCGCGGCATCGGCCGCCTCTTCTACGACGCCGTGTTCGACGCCGCCCGCACCGCCGGCCACGACGTGGTCACGTGTGAGGTCAACCTGAACCCGCCGAACCCCGGTTCGATGCGCTTCCACGGCCGCCTCGGGTTCGAGGAGCGCGGGCAGCAGCTCACCAAGGGCGGCGACATCCTGGTCGCGAAGCTCGCCGCCGACGTCAGCGGCGCCCCGGCCCTGGCGCGCCGGCCCCAGCTGGCCGTCCCCGCCTGACCGGGGTCGGCCTGACCGGCGCCCGCCCGGCCCCGACCGTGCTCGTCGGCGTCAGGCGGGCTCGATACCCAGCGTCGCCAGCGCGTCGCGCACCGACGGACCACCGATCCGGCCCGGCTCGACGGCCAGGGCACGCGTCGCCGCGGAGCGGTCCACGCCCGCCACGAGCATCACCAGGGCGGCCCGCAGGTCGCCGTCGGTGGCGGCGAGCGCGTTCTCGCACACGTCCGGACCCAGGTTCGTGGCCTGGGTGAGCAGGCGCACCAGCCGCTGGCGCAGCTTGGCGTTGGTCGCGAGCACCTCGACCATCAGGTTCGAGTACGTCTTGCCGAGGCGCACCATCACCGCCGTCGAGAAGGTGTTGAGCACCATCTTCTGCGCGGTGCCCGCCTTCATGCGGGTGGACCCGGTGATGGCCTCCGGACCGGTGTTCACCAGGATCGGGACGTCCGCCTTCGGTGCCAGGGCGGCGAACGGGTTGGACGCGAGCAGCACCGTGCGAGCCCCGCGGGCCCGCCCTACGTCGAGTGCGCCCCCGACGTACGGGGTGCCGCCGCTGGCCGCGATGCCGAAGACGATGTCGGCCGGCCCGACGTCGGCCACGAGGGCCCCGCCTGCCGCGATGTCGTCCTCGGCGCCCTCGGCCGCCCGCTTGAAGGCGTTGAGCCCGCCCGCCAGGTGGGGCACGAACATCTCCTCGCCGACGCCGTAGGTGGGCAGGAGCTCGGCGGCGTCGAGCAGGCCCATGCGGCCCGACGTGCCAGAACCTACGTAGTGCACCCGTCCCCCGGCGCGAATCCCGTCCACCGCCAGGTCGATCGCCTCGACGATGCGCGGGTGTGCCGCACGCACCGCGGCGATGACCGCGGCGTCCTCGTCGGTGATCATGCGGACCATCTCGGCGGTGGAGACCACGTCGATGTCCCGTGTGCGCGGGTTGCGCTCCTCGGTGGGTGAGACCGGGCGCGGCGCCGACTGTGCGTGCCGTTCGAATCCCGCCTCCGCGATCATCGGCGAGCCCCTTTCTCATTGCTTGCTCTGTCCTCGGGGACCCTGCCCTCGGGAACTCTGTGCTCTCTGACGTGGTGCTCTCTGACTTCGTGCTCTCGCACCCTGCTCATCACCGCTGTCACTGCTGTCACTGCTGCTCGCTGCCGTGCTGCTCCTCGCCGCCCTGCCGGCCCGCCGGACCCCGGAGCCGCTCGACGACGGCCGCCGCGTTCGCCCGACCGGTACCGCACGCCACCACGACCACCGGACCACCACCGCTCAGCGTCCCGAACCACTCCTCGACCGGTCCGGGAAGACCCGTGTGCACCACGACGAGGTCCGGCCGGACCGCCCAGAGCTGCTCGAGGCGGGTCCGTTCGGCCGAACCAGGGACGGGTTCCCGGGTGATCACCACGAGTGGTTCGGAGCCGGACGCTTCCTGGACGGCTCCAGGAAATTCTGCGCCACGTTCCGTATCGATTCTGTTGAGATCCGCCGACACACCGTACCGGGTGAATCGGGCAATTAGCACGGCAAGTCCAGGTTGATCCTGGCCGAGTTCCGCCGGCGGCGTGTCGGCGGCCCCGTTCTCGGCACGCCGACCGGCACCGTTCTCGACGTCGTCGGCAGGAAAAGCCCTGGTCCGGGGCCAGGCCGCGGTGATCGCGGCCTGGACGTGCCGCGCCTTGCGCCCGGCGGCGTGGTCCAGCCGCGTACGCAGGTCCACCACGTCGGGCTCAGCCTCGGGCACCAGCGGCACGAGGGACCCGCGCCGCACGTGCACGACGGCGTCCGCGATCCCGGCCCCGAACGCGGTCAGGTCCGCGAGCGCCTCCGTCGCGACGTCGAGGCCGGTCGCCGCCCCTGCCGCGGCTCGTCGGTCGCGGACCGCCCGCACGAGCGCCTGGGTCCGCGCCCGGGACTCCTCGAGCCGGTCGAGGGTCAGCCGTCCGGTGGCCACCGCCTGGCTCAGGGCGTCGAACGACTCGGTGTACAGGGCCGGGTCGAGGCCGAGGCAGAGCAGGTCGGCGCCGGCCTCGACGGCGCGGACGGCGGCCTCGCCCACCGAGCCGGTGAGCTCACGGAGGGCGCCCATGTCGAGGGCGTCGGTGATGATCGGCCCGTCGTGGCCGAGCTCGCGCAGCAGGCGCGTGGCGGACGGCTCCACCGAGGCGGGTGCCGGCCCGAGCGCGGGGTAGAGCACGTGGGCGGTCATGACGGCGTCGAGCGTGGACTGGCCGGCGTCCCGGCCCTCGGGCCGCAGGGCGCGCGCGAACGGCAGCAGGTCGCGCGCCCGCACGACGTCGAGGGGCTCGTCCACGACGGGCAGGCCCACGTGGGAGTCGACGGTGGTCGCGCCGTGGCCGGGGAAGTGCTTGCCGCACACGCCGACGCCGGCGCTGCGCACGCCGCGGGCGAACGCGATGCCGTGCCGGGCGACGTCGTCGGGTGTGGTCCCGAAGGCGCGCACGCCGATCACCGGGTTGTCCGGCTCGGAGACGACGTCGAGCACCGGGCCGAGGAGCAGGTCGATCCCGGTCGCGGCGAGCAGCCGGCCCAGTGCCCGGCCGGCGTCGAGGGAGACGGTGGCGCCGCCGGGGTGGGCGCCGAGCGCCGCCGCTCCGGGCAGGGACGATCCGGTGACCGCTTCGAGCCGCGACACGTCCCCGCCCTCCTCGTCGACGGCGATCACCAGGTCGGGCGAGATGGCGTGCAGCGCGCTGGACAGGGCCGTGGTGGTGGCCACGTCGGGCGTGTTCCGCGCGAAGTAGACCACGCCGGCGAGACCCGCGCGGGCGGCATCGGCCAACCAGTCCGGCACGAGCCCGCCGTCGCGGTCCGGGTCGCCGGCCGGGCGGCCGCGGTTCTCGAAACCGGGCAGGAGCACGCCGTTGACGGCGCGTTCCGTACGGGTCGCCCCGGCAGGCTCCGCGGTCATGCCTTCACGGCCCCCGCGGTGAGCCCGGAGGCAAGGCGGCGCTGGACCAGGATGAAGAAGATCATCACGGGCACGGTGATGATCGTGGACGCCGCCATGATGGCGCCCCAGTCGTTGGAGTGGATGCCGAAGAACGAGCGGAGGCCGATCGCCACCGTGTAGTTCTCTGTCGCACCGCCGAGCATGGTCATGGCGAAGATGAACTCGTTCCACGCGGTGATGAAGGCGAAGATGCTCGTCGCGACCAGGCCGGGCGCCACGAGGGGCAGCAGGACCGACCAGAACATGCGGCCCCAGCTCGCGCCGTCGAGGTAGGCGGCCTCCTCCAGCTCGACCGGGACCGCCGCGACGAATCCTCGGAGCATCCAGATCCCGAACGGCACGGCGAGCGCCACGTACACCACGACGAGGCCGATCAGGGTCTCGAGCAGCTGCAGGTCACGGACTTGCACGAACAGCGGGATCACGAGGGCCTCGAGCGGCACCATCTGCACGATCAGCACCAGCATGAGGATCTGGGTGCGCATCCGGAACCGGAAGCGGGCCACCGCCACGGAGGCCAGCAGCGCGAGCGCCGACGAGATCAGGACCGTGCCCAGCGCCACGAGCAGCGAGTTGCGCAGGAACGTGCCGAACCCGCCCTCGGTGAGGACGAACACGTAGTGGTCGAGCGTCGGCTCGGCCGGCCAGAAGCTGTTGGTGTGGCCGGCCTGTGCGTCCAGCGAGCTGTTCAGCATCCAGTAGACGGGGAACAGCGTGAACACGAGCAGCAGGGCGACGAGCACGCCCTTGCCGAGCTGGCGCAGTGGCGAGCGGCGCGAGGTGCGCCGCAGCAGGCGCCGGTTGCGCCGGCCGGCCCGGACGGCGGCCGCACCCGTGGTGGAGCCGGGCGTGCGGCTGGGTGAGGCGCCGGGTGTCTCCGCGAGGGGGGTGGCGCTCATCGTTCCTCCTCAGCCAGCACGGTGCGGACGTAGACCGCGGTGATCACGAGCAGCAGCACGGTCAGCAGGACGGCGATCGCCGACCCGAACCCGTACCGGTTCTGGCCGAACGACTCGACGTACGACCACACTCCCAGGTTCAGCACGGACCGGTTCGATCCCGCGCCACCGGGCATGAGATACACCTGCGCGAACACCTTGAAGTCCCAGATGGTCGACAGGATGATCACGACGGCGAACACCTGCCGCAGCTGCGGCACGATGATCGAGAAGAACCGGCGGAACGATCCGGCGCCGTCCATCTCGGCGGCCTCCAGCATGTCCTTCGGCACCCCGAGCAGGCCGGCGAGCACCGTGACCGCGACGAACGGGAAGCCGTGGTGGATCACGTTGAGCAGCACGATGGCGTAGAACGACCACCGGTCGGTGAACCAGTTGGTGGGGTCGTCCAGCAGGCCGAGCCCCATCAGGACGTCGTTGAAGACACCGCTGTCGGCGTCGAAGATCCAGATCCACACGTACGTACCGGTGACCGCGGGCATGGCCCAGGCCGCCATGATCGCGCTGGAGGTGACGGTGCGCCAGAAGGTGCCGAGCGACGCGAGCAGTACCGCCACACCGGTGCCGAACGCGACGGTTCCCGCCACGGACAGCACGGCGAACCCGACGGTGTTGGGCAGCACCACCGTCCACAGCTGGGACGACGTGAGGATCTCGGCGTAGTTGGCGCCGCCGATCCAGTTCGGCTCGCCCGTGGTGATCTCGCGCAGCCCGTAGTCCTGCAGGGAGAAGAGGAACACCCGCACCAGCGGCCACAGCAGCAGGACTGCCAGGACCGCCAGCGCGGGGGCGAGGAGCAGCCAGGGCCGCACGGTGGCGGCCCTGGCCCGGCTGAGCCGTGGAAGTGTCACTGTCACCGCAGGGTCACTCAGACCCGTTCAGCACGCTGGTCATCTCCTCGGCGGCTGCCGTGCTCGCCTCGTCGACCGTCGCGTCCCCGGAGAGGATCGACTGCATCATCGTGCTCGTGGTGAGCTTGGCCTGCACCGCACCGTAGGTCGGCGCGACGGGCACCGAGGCACCGCCCTCGACGAACTGCTGGGCGAACGGCGCCACGAGCGGGTCCGTGCTCTCGAGCGTCTCGTCCAGCAGCGAGACCTGGCCGGGGAAGTACCCCGACTCCTCGCCCCACTGCTGCGCGAACTCGCCGGTGGTCATCATCTCGATGAACGCGAAGGCCAGGTCCTTGTCCTCGGCCGTCTCGAACATGCTCAGGTGCGATCCGCCCAGGACGGACGGTGCGATGCCGCCGTCCTGGCCCGGGATCGGCACGGCCGCGAACTTGCCCTCCATGTCGGGGTTGGCGTCCACGATCGCGCCGGGCGTCCACGAGCCCATGACCGCCATGCCGACGTCACCGGCGGCGAACGCGTCGAGCACGTCGGTCTCGCGCCAGGTGGTGGCACCCTCGGACGAGTAGCCGCCCTCGGTGGCCAGGCCTGTCCAGAACTCGATGCCCTCCTGCGACTCGGGGCTGTCGAGGTGCGAGGTCCAGGTGTCGCCCTCCAGCGTGGCGACCTCGCCGCCTGCTCCCCACACCCAGGGGTAGACGGTGAACTCGGCGTCGCCGGGGACGGCCACCGCGATCTTGTCCGGGTACTCCTTCTCGAGCCCCGCTGCCGCGTCCTCGAGCTCGGCCCACGTGGTGGGCGGCTCGACACCGGCCTTGTCGAACATCTCCGTGTTGTAGACGAGGGAGCGCACCCCGGCGTACCAGGGCATGCCGTAGAGCTGCTCGTCGTAGGTCCCGGCCTCGACCAGACCTTCGACCAGGTCGTCGCCGATCCCTGCGCCCTCGACGTGCTCGTCGAGCGGCGCGAGCGCGCCGGCGTCGGCGAACTCGGGGGTCCAGGTGGTGCCGGTCTCCGCGACGTCGGGAGTGGTGCCGCCGGCGATGGAGGTCACGAACCGGTCGTGGGCATCGCCCCACTCCACGAACTCGACGTTGAGCGTGGCACCGGTCTGCTCCTCGAACGCCGTCGAGACATCGTCGAAGAAGCCGTCGGCCTCGGGGTTGGTGCCCTGCATGATCCAGACGTCGAGGGTGCCGTCACCCTCGGTCTCGCCGCCGTCCCCGCCGCCGCCGCACGCGGCCGTCGTGGCCGCGAGAAGCAGTGCGCCCGTGGCTGCAGCCATGGGCCGTCGCATCGCTCGAGTCATCGTTCGGCTTCCTTCCGCTCGGTGCCGCGAGAGTAGCCAGGTGATATTCCTGAGAAATGAACTTCCCAATACGCGGCATTGCGTGGAGATTACTGACGGGATGGGCTATCTGCTAGGGGTGTTACCAAACCGTGATTGCCCATCATGGCACGCCTTCCGGGGCGCGGCCCACGACACGTTCTACGGAACGCGCGCGGTCCATTTCGGCGTGCCGAACTTCGAGTCCACCAGCTCGCCCGCCAGACCCCACTCCGTGGGGGTGATCTCGCCGGTCACGGTGCGATACCGCGCCCGGAACGACGTCTCGAGCGCGTCGATCACCGCGGTGCGGCCGAGCCCGGTCTGGGAACGCAGCGGGTCCACCCGCTTGTTGGCGCTGCGGGTGCCCTTGTCGCTGAGCTTCTCGCGGCCGATCCGCAGCACGTCCGTCATCTTGTCGGCGTCCATGTCGTAGGCCATCGTCGCGTGGTGCAGTACCGCGCCCCCGGCGAGCCGCTTCTGCGCGGCGCCGGCGATCTTGCCGGCCGGCGAGGCGATGTCGTTGAGCGGCACGTACGCGGCGTCGATGCCGAGGTCGTGCAGGGCCCCGATCACCCAGTCGTCCAGGAACGCGTAGGACCGTTCGAAGCTCAGCCCGTCCACGAGCGAGCCCGGTACGTACAGGGAGTACGTGATGGTGTTGCCCGGCTCCATGAACATGGCACCGCCCCCGGAGATGCGCCGGATCACGCGGGCACCGTGGCGTGCCGCGCCCTCGACGTCGACCTCGTTGCTCAGGGACTGGAACGATCCGATGATCACCGCGGACTCGTCCCACTCCCAGAACCGGAGGGTCGGCCCGCGGCGCCCGGCACCCAGCTCCCCGGTCAGGACCTGGTCGAGGGCGACGTTGAGCAGCGGCGACACCGCCGGGGTGCGGATCACCTGGAACTCGTGGTCCTCCCACGCGGTCGCATGGCCCAGCGCACGCCGGGTGGCCACGGCCACGGCGTCGGCGTCGAAACCGACGGCGGTGGCCCCTTCCAGCGCTCCCCGTACGGCCTCGGCGAGCTGGGCCTTCGACGCGTCGGCGGGCATGCCGTCGAGGGCGGCCCCCATCGCTTCCAGCGCCTCGTCGGGCTCGAGGAAGAAGTCCCCGCTCACCCGCGTGCTCGTCAGCCGCCGGACGGGCTCCTCGCCCTCGACCACCTCGGTCTCGACACGAACCAGTTTTCCGAGTGGAACCTTGAACTCTCCTCGCACGTGTTCACAGTAGGCGACGGTGCCTACGGTGTCCGACGCCGAAGCTGCGCCCCAGGTACGGAAAGGCGCGGCCTCGGCGTCGGGCACATCCGATATTTGGCGAGAAGGCGCAGCAGAACAGACCAGAATTTCCTCCTCTCTTTAGACAACCTTGCCCTGGTTTCATGTCAGAATGACCTGGTGTCCGAACTCGCACAGGGGATTGATGAAGCGGCGGTCGACGCCTGGGTCGTCGCTCTCGACGTAGGCGGCAGTGGCTCGCGCCTTGTCGCTGAATTCGGCAACGAGCGCATCAGCCTGAACGGCCGCGCCGTCAAGGTGAACCACCACGGCAGCGACGCTCCGGCCGTGGTCGCGTCCCTGTGCCAGTCCTTCAACGCGTGGGCCGCCCGGATGGGCCACCACGGGATGAGCGACGGCAGCACCGCACCCGTCGCCTCTGCGGCGGTCGGCATCACCGGCCTGACCTCGCTGGTCGAGAAGCCCATCGACGTGCACGACATCCTGGCGCGCGAGCTGCGGACCAACCGCACCGCCGTCGCCGGTGACGCGCTCACCGCCCACCTCGGAGCGCTGAAGGGGCGCGCAGGTGCCGTCCTGTCCGTGGGTACCGGTGCGGTCGCGTTCGGCTACGACGGCGTGAGCCGCTGGCGCCGCGCGGACGGCTGGGGCCACCTGCTCGGCGACCTCGGTGCGGGCGTCTGGATCGGTGGCGAGGCCCTGCGTGCGGCCGGCCGCTTCCACGACGGCGCGAAGCGTGGCGCCTCGGAGCGCCTGCTGGATGCGGCCGTCGCCAAGTTCGGCCTCATCGAGAGCTGGCCCAACCAGTTCTACAAGAACGAGCAGCGCGCCAAGCAGCTCGCCTCGATGGCCCAGGAGGTCATCATCGCGGCGGCCGAGGGCGACCCGACCTCGATCAACATCCTCGAGCAGGCGGGCCGGCACCTCGCCGACACGCTGTCGAGCGCGCTGGGCAACGGCATCCCGCCGCTCGCCTCCACCACCGGCCGCCTGGTGCAGGAGGAGTCGCCGCTGACGGTCTCGCTCACCAAGCAGCTCTCGGAGGACCGGCCCGACGTCTCGCTCGTGCCCAGCGACGGCTCACCGCTCGACGGTGCGCTTCGCCTGGCCCGGCGCCTGCGCGACACGCCCCAGTCCGTGGCCGGGTTCCGGCCCTGGCTCACCGTCCGGGTGGACGGTCACCACACGCTCCGTGACACCCCCTCGGACCTTGGCGCCTCGGAGGTGCTCGCCGCGAAGCTCTCGGCGACCGACCTGCCCGGTGACGAGCTTCAGTGACCGACGGTCATCCACTGACCAGTTCCTTCACTGCTCCGTCATGCCCGAATCCCCGGTACGGGTGTATGTTCTCGACCCCCAGCCCCACCACCCCATCCCGGGAGATGCGACATGACAGGTGACGTCCTCGTCCGACTCAGGCGCGCACTGCCCACGCTGCGGCCAGCAGAGGCAAGAGTGGCGCAGACGGTCCTCGACGACCCGAACACCGTCGTCCAGTCGACCATCACCGAGCTTGCCGGACACGCGGACACGTCACAGGCCACCGTGGTGCGGTTCTGTCGCGCCGTCGGCTACGCGGGCTACCCCGAGTTCCGGATCGACCTGGCCCAGGCGACCAGTCGGCGTGAGGTCGAGATGGAGCGCTCTGGCATCGCCGAGGGCGAGATCAACCAGACCGACGACATCGAGGCCGTCGTCTCGAAGATCGCCTTCCACGAGGCCCGCACCATCGAAGAGACCGCCCGCATGATCGACACCGACGCGATCGAGCGGTTGGCCACGGCCATCTCCGAGGCCAAGCGGGTCGACGTCTACGGCGTCGGCTCGTCGAACCTGGCCGCCGCGGACCTCGCCATGAAGCTGCAGCGCATCGGCGTGTTCGTGTTCACCTCTCCCGACCCGCACCAGCAGCTCGCCTCGTCGGCCCTGCTCGAGCCGGGCAACGTGGCGATCGGCGTCTCGCACTCCGGGCAGACGCGGGAGACCAACCAGGCCCTCGAGAACGCGCGCAAGCGCGGCGCCCTCACGGCAGCGATCACGAACTTCCCGGACGCGCCGATCGGCCTCGTGTCCGACGTCGTCCTGGCGACCACGGCTCGCGAGACCCAGTTCCGGGTCGGGGCCATGTCGAGCCGTATCGCGCAGCTCACCGTCGTGGACTACCTGTTCGTCCGCGTCGCGCAGCGCACCTACGACCGCTCGTCCATCGCCATCAAGGCGACGTACGACGCCGTGCGCGACCAGCGCTTCGACCTGGGCAGCCCTCCGGCGGAGCGCCCGGCCGCACCGGTCGCCTGACCCGCCCGCCGAGGTAGGACCGGGTCACGGTGCTACCTCGGCGGTGCTAAGTCGCCGTGCACCTCGCCACGCTCAAGGGCGCGGCTCCACACCGGACTTCAGCAGTCCGTACACGTACGCCTCGGTGACCGCCTCCCAGGCCGCCTCCACCACGTTCGGGCCCACGCCGACCGTCGACCACGAGTGCTCGCCGTCGCTGGTCTCGATCAGCACCCGGGTGATCGCGTCGGTGCCGAGCTCCGTGTCGAGGATGCGTACCTTGAAGTCGATGAGCTCGAACCGGGCGAGCTCCGGGTAGACCTGGGACAGCGCCGTGCGCAGCGCCTGGTCCAGCGCGTTGACGGGGCCGTTGCCCTCCCCCGTCGTCACGATCCGCTCGCCACCGGCCCGGATCTTGACGGTCGCCTCGGCCACGGCGTCGGCGTCGGGCGCATGGACCGCCGGCGGCGCCGCGCCCGCGGGAACGGTCTCGATGATGGTGCGCCACGACTCGACCGTGTAGAACTCCGGACGGCCACCCAGCTCCGACCGCAGCAGGAGCTCGAACGACGCGTCGGCCGCCTCATAGGTGTAGCCGGCCGCCTCGTCGTCCTTCACCCGGTTGGTCACCCGGGACAGCAGCTCACCCTGACCGGCGAGGTCGAAGCCCAGCTCGCGGCCCTTGAGCTCGACCGAGGCCCGCCCCGCCATGTCGGAGACGAGCATGCGCATGTCGTTGCCGACGAGGGTGGGGTCGGTGTGCTGGTACATGTCCGGGTCCACCCGGATGGCGCTGGCGTGCAGCCCACCCTTGTGGGCGAACGCGCTCGCCCCGACGTACGGCTGCCGGGCGAACGGCGAGATGTTCGTGATCTCGCTGATCGCGTGCGAGATCCGGGCGGCCTCCCGCAGGCCGTCGTCGGCCAGGAGCGACATGCCGCCCTTCAGCTCGAGGTTGGCGACGACCGTGACGAGGTCGGCGTTGCCGGTGCGCTCGCCGTACCCGTTGACCGTGCCCTGCACGTGGGTGGCACCCGCCTCGACGGCGGCGAGCGAGTTCGCCACGGCGCAGCCGCTGTCGTTGTGCGCGTGCACGCCGAGCAGCTGTCCCGACCCCATGGAGGTCGCGGCCCGCAGCTCGCCGACCACCTCGCTGATCCAGGTCGGCAGCATGCCGCCGTTGGTGTCGCAGAGGGTGACCACCTCGGCGCCGGCCTCGAACGCGGCGGTGACGGCGTTGGTCGCGTACTCGGGGTCGTGCCGGTAGCCGTCGAAGAAGTGCTCGGCGTCGAGCACCACCCGGCGCCCCTCGGCGACGAGGTAGGCCACGGTGTCGGTGATCATCGCGAGGTTCTCGGCACGGGTCGTCTTCAGCGCGCGCTCCACGTGCCGCACGTCCGACTTGGCCACGAGCGTCACGACCGGCGTCGCGGCGTCGAGCAGGGCCCGCACCTGCGGGTCGTCGCCCGCGCGGACGCCCGCCCGCCGGGTCGCGCCGAACGCCGCGAGCACGGCGTTCTTGAGCGTCAGCTCGGTGGCGGCGCGGGCGAAGAAGTCGGTGTCCTTGGGTACCGCACCAGGCCAGCCGCCCTCGATGTAGCCGACACCGAGCTCGTCGAGGAGAGCCGCGATGGCGAGCTTGTCGGAGACGGAGAGGCTCATGCCCTCCTGCTGCGCGCCGTCGCGCAACGTCGTGTCGTACACCTGGAACGAGGGGGTGGTCATCGATGCTCCCAACGATGTGTCTGGCGATGTGGCCGAGCTGGAATCTTCAGGCCAACAAAAAAGACCTTCCGAGTGTGGAAGGTCTGCGCGTCCGGTGGGGTGTCGCCGGACGCGCTACGAAATGATGATCACCTGTCGCGGGGTGGAGCGCGGGGTCGTCATGCCGGTCATCGTGCCACAGCAGGGCGGGTCACGGTAGTGGTGTCCAGATCTGGGCGCCCGAGCCCGCCGCCGGAGCCTCGGCGGCGGAGAAACTCCGGCCGTGTGACGACGATCTCGCTTCTTGCAAAGATCTTTGAACTTTTGTTTGCTAATCGACATAAGTCCGGGATAGGTTGCTCCGGACGACGACGTCGATCCGGGGAGCGATGATGCAGAACGCCTCGGCACGCCACCGTGCCGCAGAACGTACAGGAATCTGGTTCGTCGGGGCCCGTGGCTCCGTGGCCAGTACGGCAACACTAGGCCTAGCCGCCATTGCCGAGGGACAGGCACCGCCGACCGGCTGTGTCACCGCGCAGGAGCCGTTCACGTCCGCGGGCCTGCCAGAGTTCACCGACCTCGTGGTGGGTGGGCACGACATCTCCTCCGTCACCATGACGAAGCGCGCGGAGTGCCTGGTCGAGACCGGGATGGTCCCGCCGCGGCTGTTCGCCGCCGCGCACGACGCCCTCGAGCGCGCCGACGCCGAGGTGCGCCCCGGCTACGACCCGCACGGGGGGCCGGGCGGCGAGTCCCAGCAGGCCTCCGCCGAGCGCCTCGCCGCCGACATCACGTCGTTCCGTGACCGGCACGCACTGGCCCGGGTCGTGGTGGTCGACCTCTCCTCGACCGAGCCGCCCGTCGACCTCGCCCCCGAGCACGACGATCCCGCAGCCCTGCTCACCGCGCTGACCGACCCCGCGCGTGCCGTGCTGCCGGCATCCTCCGTCTCGGCGTACGCGGCGATCCTTGCCGGAGCCGCGTACGCCGCCTTCACGCCGTCGGCGGGCATGGGCCTGCCCGCCCTGGCCCAGCTCGCCCGCGAGCGCGGCATCCCCGTCGCCGGACAGGACGGCAAGACAGGGCAGACGTGGCTCCGCACCGTCATGGCGCCCGCGTTCGCCGCACGCAACCTGAAGGTGCTGTCGTGGGCAGGGACCAACCTGCTCGGCGGTGGTGACGGCGCCACCCTGGCCGACCCCGAGGCCGTGCGCAGCAAGCTGTCCTCCAAGACGCGCGGACTGACAGCGCTGACCGGCAGTGACATCACGCCCCTGCACATCGACAACGTGCCGGACCTCGGCGACATCAAGGTCGCCTGGGACCACGTGCACGTCGAGGGTTTCCTCGGTTCGCGGCTCACCCTCCAGACCACCTGGAGCGCGCACGACTCGATGCTCGCCGCGCCGCTCGTCCTCGACCTCGCCCGTCTGCTCGCGCTCGCCCACGCCGCCGGGATCAGCGGGCCGGTGCCCGAGCTGGGCTTCTTCTTCAAGGACCCGTGGGGCTCCGACGTGCACGACGCCGCCGAGCAGTCCCGCGCGCTCGAGGGCTGGGTCCGTAGCGCCGCGGCGCAGGTCCAGCCATGACCTCTCGGTCGGATCAACCCCGGTTCAGACCCCGGTTCGACCCCCCGCTCCACGATGCGTCGTCCGTGACGCCGCCGGCCCACCCCGGGGCCGCGGCCCGCACACCGGCGCCCAGCCTCGGCGACCTCGCCGAGCTGGTCCGCGCACCGGCCGCCCTGAGCGTCGTCGGCGACTCCCTGGCGGGCCTGGCCGCCGCCCGGGCCGGCACCTCGATCCCGCTCCGCGGCCGCCACGCCCTGCTGCCGGTCGCCTCGGCCTGCCTCTATCTCGGCGGCATGGCCCTGAACGACTACGCCGACCGGCACCTCGATGCCACCGAACGTCCCGAACGACCCATCCCCTCGGGCCGGGTGACGCCGCGGGGCGCGCTCGCGGTCGGCGCCGCGCTGACCGCCGGGGGCGTGGCGGCGGCGGGCATCGCGGGAGGACGGCGGGCAATCGCCGTAGCGCTGCCGCTCGCCGCCTGCGTCTGGACCTACGACCTGGTCGCGAAGGATCACCCGACCGGTCCGTTCGTCATGGCCGCGTGCCGCGGCCTCGACGTGCTGCTCGGTGCGACACCCGGACAGCTGAGCTCCGCTCTCCCGGCCGCCGCGGGCCTCGCCGCCCACACGCTCGGCGTCACCGTGCTCTCCCGCGGCGAGGTGCACGGCACGACGGCACAGGTCGCGGGTGGTGTCGCCGCCGGGACCCTCGCGGGCGCGGCAGCGGCGGCGGCCACCGCACCGGCCGCCGGCTCGACGACCGCTGGCCGCCGCCGGTCCGCCGTCCGCTGGACCACCGTCGCTGCCGCCGGCACGTACGCCGCGGCCTGCCTGCCCGCACAGGTGCGCGCGGCGGCCCGGCCGACGGCCGCGAACGCCCGGACCGCCACCCGGTCCGGGATCCAGGCGATGGTTCCGCTCCAGGCCACCTGGGCGGCCCGCTCGGGAGGCCTCGGCACGGCAGCGCTCCTGGCCGGCGTCGCCGCCGTCGGGCACGGGCTGCGGCTGCTGGGCCGCGCCCGCGGCAAGGCAGGGGTGAGCATCACGTGAAACCTCCGTTCCTGCTGGGCTACGGCACCAACGGATTCGGCGACCACCCCCTGCACACGGCGCTCGACGTGCTGGACGACGTCGGGTACGACGCGGTGGCGCTCACGCTCGGGTTCCCGCACCTCGACCCGTTCGCTCCGCTGGCCGGCGACGACGTCACGGCCCTGCGCGCCCACCTCGGGCGGATGCGCGGCGGCACCGGAGCCGCGGTGGTCGTGGAGACGGGCACCCGGTACCTGCTGGACCCGCTGCACAAGCACCGGCCCACGCTCGTGGACCGGGACGCCGCCCTGCGCATGCGCTTCCTCGAGCGCGCGATCGAGGTCGCCGCGGAGCTCGATGCCCGCTGCGTCTCGTTCTTCTCGGGGATCCTGCCGGCCGACGCCGCGCCCGCCGACGGCTGGGCCCGGTTGCGCGACCGCATCCCGGCGCTGGTCGAGTACGCCGGGGAGCGCGGCGTACGGCTCGCGGTCGAGCCCGAGCCGGGCATGCTGGTCGAGACGGTCGACGACGCCCTGCGGCTCCTCTCCGACGTCGGTACGCCGCCAGAGCTCGGGATCACCGTCGACGTCGGGCACTGCCTGGTCGTGGAGCCCGAGGGGGTCGAGGGGGCGCTCCGCGCCGCCGCGCCCTACCTGAGCAACGTGCAGCTCGACGACATGCCCCGCACGCACCACGAGCACCGGCCCTTCGGCGAGGGCAGCATCGACCTCCCGATGGTGCTCGCCACGCTGGCCGACGTCGGCTACACGGGCGTCGCCGCCGTCGAGCTGCCCCGCCACTCCCACGACGCGCCCCGGCTCGCCCTCGACAGCCGCACCGCGCTGATGCGGGCGTGGGCCACCGTCATCGGCGCACCGACCGGCGAAAGGACCGGGTGATGACCCCCCACAGCTCCACCGACGCGACCACCGGGCCGGACGACCAGCCCGGTTCGGGCTGGCTCACGGAGGCTCGCGCCGAGGTCGCCCGTGACCCGGACAGCATCAGCCGGGCCTTCGCGTTCGCCGCCCGCCGCGTGGGCCGAGCGCCGCTGCGGCCCGACGTCGACCCGGCCGGCGTCGTCCACGGCACCCTCGACGACGCCGCCCGTGCCGCCCTGGTGGTCGCGCTCGCCGACGCCGTGGGCACCGGCCAGGACTGCGCCGACCGGCTGGTGTCCCTCTACCGGCAGGGCGACGCCGCGGAGCGACGCGGGGTGCTGCGGGGCCTCGACGCGCTGACGGAACGGGGCGACCTCGGCCGCGCCGATACCGATACCGATACCGATACCGATACCGATACCGATTCGAGTACCGACACCGACACCGGCTCGGACCCAACGGTCGCCGCCGGTCTCGACCTGGCCGCCGACGCGCTGCGCACCAACGACCCGAGCCTCGTCGCGGCCGCGGTCGGCCCGTTCGGCTCCCGGCACCTGGACCAGCACACCTGGCGGCACGCGATCCTCAAGCTCGTGTTCCAGGGCGTGAGCCTCGAGGCCGCGAGCGACCTCGAGGCCCGGGCCGACGACGAGCTCGACCGCATGGCCCGCGACTTCGCCACGGAGCGCCGCGCGGCCGGCCGCTCCGTGCCCACCGATCTTGACCGGCTCACGAGCCCCCCGCTCAGCAGCCACCCGCTCAGCAGCACGAAGGAGTGACGATGCGCATCCTCGACCCGCACATCCACATGACGAGCCGCACCACCGACGACTACGAGGCCATGTACGCCTCGGGGGTGCGCGTCGTCGTCGAGCCCGCGTTCTGGCTGGGCCAGCCCCGCACCGGCGTCGGCTCGTTCACCGACTACTTCGACTCCCTGCTGGGCTGGGAGAGGTTCCGGGCCGCGCAGTTCGGCATCCGGCACCACGCGACCATCGCGCTCAACCCCAAGGAGGCGAACGACCCGCGCTGCCGCGAGGTCCTCGCCGAGGTACCTCGCTACCTGCTCAAGGACGGTGTCGTCGCCGTGGGCGAGGTCGGCTACGACTCGATGACACCCGAGGAGGACGAGGTGTTCGCCGCGCAGCTGCAGATGGCCCGCGAGGCCGAGCTGCCCGTCCTCGTGCACACCCCGCACCGCGACAAGCTCGCCGGGACGCGGCGCACGCTCGACGTCGTCGCCGAGTCCGGCCTGCCGCCCGAGCAGGTGCTGGTGGACCACCTGAACGAGACCAACGTCGCCCTCGTGCGCGACGCCGGAGCGTGGGCCGGGTTCTCGATCTACCCCGACACCAAGATGGACGAGGACCGCATGGTCGCGATCCTGCAGGAGTTCGGCACCGAGCGCATGATCGTGAACTCCGCCGCCGACTGGGGCCGCTCCGACCCGCTCAAGACCGCCAAGACGGGGCACGCGATGCTCGCCGCGGGCTAC
The DNA here is from genome assembly GCF_042682255.1 of Promicromonospora aerolata. NCBI lineage: Bacteria > Bacillati > Actinomycetota > Actinomycetes > Micrococcales > Promicromonosporaceae > Promicromonospora > Promicromonospora aerolata. The sequence goes on along the minus strand of NZ_JBHUHF010000001.1, from coordinate 5,117,138 downwards.
AGCGAGGACGACGTCGACCAGGTGCTGTGGCGCAACCCGGTCGCGTTCTACGGGCAGTCGGGCAATCTCGTGCTGGACCCGGTACCGGGGTTCACCGAGGGCGCCCCGCCCACACCGGGCGTCGAGTTCGAGGGCTCGTCCGTGCTCCGCGGCGCGCGAGCCTGAGGGGGATCTGACGATGCTGCTCTCCTACTGCACCAACGTGCACCCCGCCGAGGACCTCGACGGCGTGATCGACCAGCTCGCCCGGTACTCCGGCCCGGTGCGCGAGGCCGCGGGCCTCGACACGCTCGGCGTGGGGCTGTGGCTGCCCGCCGAGGTGGCGCACCGCCTGGACGCCTCCGCCGAGGACCGCGCGCGGCTGCGGGCGGCGCTCGCCGAGCACCGGCTCCAGGTGCACACGCTGAACGCCTTCCCGTACGGCGGTTTCCACCGCGAGGTGGTCAAGCTCGCCGTGTACTCCCCCACCTGGGCGGAGCGGGCTCGCCTCGACTACGTGCTCGCGTGCGCCCGGGTGCTGGCCGACCTGCTGCCCGACGGCGCGGCCGGGTCGATCTCGACGTTGCCGCTGGCGTGGCGCGCTCCCTGGACCCGTGCGGACGACGACGAGGCGACCAAGGCCTTCGCCACGCTGTCCGCGGAGCTGCGCGAGCTGGAGCAGCGCACCGGCCGCACCGTGCGCATCGCCGTCGAGCCCGAGCCGGGGTGCGTGCTCGACACGGTGGACGACGTCGTCGCGTGGCTCGCCGCGCGCACCGGGCCCGAGTGGCCGGCCGACCGGCGGATCGATCCCGAGTACATCGGCGTCTGCCTGGACACCTGCCACCTGGCCGTCTCGTTCGCCGACCCGGCGGGCGCCGTCCGCCGGATCACGGACGCCGGCCTGCGCGTGGTCAAGGTGCAGGCGTCCGCCGCGCTGGAGGTCGCGGACCTGTCCGCAGCCGGTGCGCGGGACGCCGTCGGCCAGTTCGTCGAGCAGCGCTACCTGCACCAGGTGCGCGAGCTGACGGCGGCGGGCGACGTGCTGGCGTCCGACGACCTGCCCGTGGCGCTCGGGGACGCCGACCGCCGGCCGGGCCTGCCGGGCGAGGGGCCGTGGCGCGTGCACTTCCACGTGCCGCTGCACCACGAGCCCGCGGCGCCGCTCGCCGCGACGACCGAGGTGCTGCGCGACGCCGTCGCCGCGGTCCGGGCCGCACCGCACGGCGCCGAGGCGCACCTCGACGTCGAGACGTACACCTGGTCGGTCCTGCCGGACGGCGTGGACGGCGGCGCGCCGGGCGAGGCGGGCCTGGTCGCCGGCATCGCGGCCGAGCTGCGGTGGGCCCGCAAGCACCTGCTGAACGAGCTGCCGACCGGCCACGAGGGGGCCGGGAACGTACCCGCCGGAGCCACCACGGAAGGAACCGAAGCATGAGACCCGTCCTGCTGCTCGACGTCGTCGGGCTCACCGCCCGCGCCCTCACCCACATGCCGCGCCTCCGGCGGCTTGCCGCGTCAGGCTGGCAGTCCGAGCTCGCCACCGTGCTGCCCGCCGTGACCTGCAGCGTGCAGTCGACGATGCTCACCGGCCTGATGCCGGCGCAGCACGGGATCGTCGGCAACGGGTGGTACTTCCGCGAGCTGGGCGACGTCTACCTCTGGCGCCAGCACAACAAGCTCGTCGCGGGCGAGAAGGTCTGGGAGACCGCTCGCCGCCACGACGCGGCGTACCGGGCCGACAACGTGTGCTGGTGGTATGCGATGGGCATGACCACCGACCTCACGATCACTCCCCGACCGATCTACCACGCCGACGGCCGCAAGTCGCCGGACGGGTACATCCGGCCGGCCACGATGCACGACGACCTGATCGGCCGGTTCGGCGACTTCCCGCTGTTCCAGTACTGGGGTCCGACAGCGTCGATCGCGTCCACCCGGTGGATCGTGAACGTGACCCGGCACCTGCTGCGCACCCGGAAGTCCCAGCTCACGACGGCATACGTGCCGCACCTCGACTACGACCTGCAGCGCTTCGGGCCCAACTCGCCCGAGGCCGACCGGGCAGCGGCCGACCTCGATGCCGCCCTGACGCCCCTGCTGGACGACGCCGCGGCGGCGGGCATCACCGTCGTGGCGGTCTCGGAGTACGGCATCGGGCCCGCGAACCAGCCGGTGGACATCAACCGGCTGCTGCGGCGCGAGGGCTATCTCGAGGTCTACACGCAGGACGGCCGCGAGCAGCTCGACCCGTGGACGTCGCGCGCGTTCGCCGTCGCCGACCACCAGGTGGCGCACGTGTACGTCGACGACCCGTCGGACGTGACCCGGGTGGCGGACCTGCTGCGGGGCGTGCCCGGCGTCGACGAGGTGCTCGACCGCGAGGCGCAGGCGAAGTGCGGCCTGGACCACGAGCGGGCGGGCGAGCTGGTCGTCGTAGCCGAGCCGGGTGCGTGGTTCACGTACTACTACTGGCTCGACGACGACCGCGCGCCCGAGTTCGCACGCGGCGTCGACATCCACCGCAAGCCCGGGTACGACCCCGCCGAGCTGTTCTTCAACCCCGCCGACCCGCTCGCCAAGGCGAAGGCCGGCATGAACCTGGTGCGCAAGAAGCTGGGCCTGCGGTACGCGATGAGCACCACCCCGCTCGACGCGTCGTACGTGCGCGGGACGCACGGCCGGCTGCCCGACTCGTCGGCGGACACGCCGCTCGTGCTGTGCTCGGACGCGGAGGTGCCGTCGTCCGTCGCACGCTGGGTCGACGACGACGCCGGCCAGGTCCCGGCGACCGCCGTCAAGGGCCTGGTGCTGGACCTGCAGGGCGTGGGCTGACCACGGACGACGAGGAGCGGGAGCACGACGGCCGGGCCCGGCGTACGACGCCGGGCCCGGACCGCTCTGCGCCGTGCGGTGCGCGCCGATCCGTGGTGGAGTGGACATAGGGCTCACAACCGGGAGGTACCGCGATGAGTGACCCGAACCGCCCCTATGACGCTGACTACGGGGAGCAGCCGCCGCCGGCCTATCCGCCGCCGGCGCAGACTCCCGGGACGCCGACCCAACCGGTGGGACAGCCGCCCGACGGCGGGGCGGTCCAGCCCGTGACGTCCGGCACCGAGAACCCCCGCCTCGGCCTCGAGGTCGGCCGGTTCTGGGCGGGAGCGCTGGCGACGACCCTCGTGGCCGCGCTCATCGGCCTGGCGGCGCACTTCGTGCTCGAGGAGGTGTTCAACCTCGAGATCCGGGCGCAGGCCGACCTGTTCGGCACCGGCTCCGACCTGATGGCCTGGGTCGTGGCGGGCGCCCTCTTCGCGCTCGGCGCGGCGGCGGTGCTCTACCTCCTCGTCATGAGCACACCACGCCCCCGGTCCTTCTTCGGCTGGGTGGTCGGGCTCGGCACCGTGATCCTGGCCGCCGTGCCGTTCGCGGGCCAGTTCGAGCTCGTGCCCGCCATCCTCGCGGCGATCGTCTGGATCGTCATCGGCTCCGCCGTCTACTCCCTGCTCACGGGAACGCTGAGCCGCACGGTGGTGCGCCGCCCGCCCGGCTGACCGCCTCCCTCCGCCACGCTGTCAGACCCACAGGTCACTCCGATGACCTGTGGGTCTGGCGCGTCTGGCGGCTTTCGCCCTCGTGAGCGTTGACGGTGGGGTAGTTACCGGGTAAGTATGTCCCCGACAGATACTTACTCGGTAACTACTGGAGGCCACCGTGTCCGTCCGTCAGGGCTTCCTGGCCCTGCTCAGCGAACGACCGATGCACGGCTACCAGCTCCGGCAGGAGTTCGAGCGCCGCACCGGCGGCGCCTGGCCCCTCAACATCGGCCAGGCGTACACGACCCTCAACCGGCTGCACCGGGACGGCCTCGTCGAGGCCGTCGCGGGCGAGACCGTCGACGACCCGGCGACACCCCCCACCACCGGCCGCCCCGCCGAGCAGTACCACCTCACGGAGCTCGGTCGGCAGTCGGCCGTCATCTGGTGGGAGTCGCCCGTCGCCCGCGGCAAGGCCGAGCGCGACGAGCTCTCCATCAAGATCGCCCTGGCCGTCACGGCGCCGGGGGTCGACGTCGCCGCCGTCGTGCGGCACCAGCGGTCCGAGACCATGCGCGCCCTCCGCGCGCTCACGCGGGCCAAGCGCCAGGCCGACCCCGAGACCGACCGGGCTCGTTCGCTGGTCCTGGACGCACAGATCTTTGCCGCCGAGGCGGAGGCGCGCTGGCTCGACCATGTCGAGGCGACGGTCGCCGGCGGGCCCCACACGGAACGATCGAAGAGGAGCACACCATGAGCGTCGTCCTGGAGCTGACGAACGTGACCCGCGACTACGGGCGAGGCGCGACGCAGGTGCACGCCCTGGACTGTGTGGACCTCACCGTCCGGGAGGGCGAGCTCGTGGCCGTGATGGGCCCGTCGGGCTCCGGCAAGTCGACCCTGCTCAACGTGGCGGGCGGCCTGGACCCGGTCACGTCGGGCACGGTGCTCGTGGGCGGGCGGGACCTCACCGCGATGGACGCACGGCGTCGGGCGGAGGTGCGGCGGCGCGACGTCGGCTACGTGTTCCAGGACCTGAACCTGATCCCGGCACTGACCGCGCTGGAGAATGTGGCGCTCCCGCTGGAGCTGGACGGCGTCGGTGTCGGCAGGGCACGTGCGCAGGCCACCGACGCGCTGAACGCCGTCGGGCTCGAGTCGGCACGTGACCGGTTTCCGGTAGACCTCTCCGGCGGACAGCAGCAGCGCGTCGCCATCGCGCGCGCCCTGGTGGGACCACGCCGGCTCGTCCTCGCCGACGAGCCCACCGGCGCCCTGGACTCCGTCACCGGCGAGGCCGTGATGCGACTCCTCCGCACCCGGGTCGACGCCGGGGCGGCCGGGCTCCTGGTTACCCACGACGCGCGGTACGCGGCGTGGGCGGACCGCACGGTGCACCTGCGCGACGGCGAGATCGTCGGCACGGATGCCGGCGCCTCGGCCGGCGAACCGATGGGCGAGCCCGCCGACCTCATGGAGACCGACGCATGAGCAGGATCCTGGACCGCCTGCCCGCCCAGTGGCGGCTCGGACTGCGGCTCGCCCGCCGGGAAGCACGGCAGCACGTGGGGCGCACCACCCTGGTGGCCGTGATGGTGGGGCTGCCGGTACTGGCCGGCACCACGGCGCTGACCGCGCTGGAGTCGAGCAAGGACAGCCCCGAGAGCGTGCGCGTCGAGTCCCTGGGGCCCGACCTCCAGGCCTCGCTCGTCTACCGGGGTGTCGGGCAGGTACGCCAGACGTTCGACGCGACGAACGCCACCTGGAGCAGCGGCGTGGAGCCCGAGGAGACGCCGACCCGGGCCGAGCACGAGGCGGAGCTCACCGAGGTGTTGCCACCCGGCGACCGGCTCGTCCCTGTCGAGACCGCCCATGTCGTCCTGCACGGGCCTGAGCTGCACCTCACCAGCCGGATGGCGCAGACCGACCTGACCGACGCAGACGTCCTGGCGGCCTTCAAGCTCCGCGAGGGCGCCGCGCCCGGCCCTGGCGAGATCGCGGTCTCGCGCGGGGTCGCCGAGCAGATCGGCGTCGAGATCGGCGACACCGTCGAGGTCGAGGTGCGAGGCGGCGGCGGCACGGAGGCCCGGCGGGTCTCAGGGCTGCTCGCCCGGCACCTCCCCAAGGATGCGGGTGCGGTGGTGCTCACCGATCCCGCCGACGTGTCGCCGACGCTCCGAGACGTTCCAGGCTGGGGCGAGGTCGGGTGGTTCGTCTCCGGGCCCACGCCGGTGACGTGGGACGACGTGCTGCGGCTCAACGAGCACGGTGCCGCCGTGATCAGCCAGGAGGTGCTGACGAACCTCCCGCCGCAGGAGGCCGAGACTCTCTTCCGTCCCGGCGTCGGCGTGGCCGCGAGCGAGCTCGCACTCGGCGGTGCCGTCACCATCATCGCCCTGCTCGAGGGGATTCTCATCGTCGGCCCCGCCTTCGCCGTCAGCGCCCGACGGCAGGAGCGTTCGCTCGCGGTCGCCGCCGCGCAGGGCGCCTCACCGAGCACGCTCCGCGTGCTGGCCATGGCGCCCGCCGTCGTGATCGGGCTCGGCGCGTCGGTGCTCGCGGCCCTCGCCGGGATCGCCGTGGCCGCCGTCCCCGTGTGGTACTACGAGTTCGCGGCCCTGGTCGTGCCCTGGCCACGGATCGCCGGCATGGTGCTCCTCGGGCTGGTCGTGGCCGTCGCAGCGGCCTGGCTGCCGGCCCGGGCCGCAGCACGGCTCGACATCGTCGCCACGCTCAGCGGGCGACGCCGGACCCGCAAGGTCACGGGCTGGGTCGCCACGTTCGGCATCATGCTCGCCGGCGCCGGCCTGGCCGGCGCCTTCGCGGCCACGGCGAACAACGGCGACGGCACCATCCTCGCCTGGTGCCTCGTCGCCGCCGAGATCGGGCTCGTCATGACGACGGGTGCCATCGTGGCCGGGCTCGCCAGGATCTCCGGAAGGCTCCCGTTGTCCGCCCGCTTCGCGCTGCGCGACGCCGCCAGGCACCGGGCGCGGACGTCACCCGCCATCGCCGCCGTGCTCGTCGCCGTCGCCGGCGCCACGGCGGGACTCATCCACCTGGCCTCCGACGCCCAGTACCGGGAGCGCGTCTACCGGCCGATCTCGACACCCGGTACCACCGTCGTCCACACCACCGGCTCGGCGATTCCGCTCGATACGCAACGCCCGGCGATCGAGGCCACGATCCGGGACACCCTCCCAGAGGTCACCACGATCACCCCGGTCTCCGTGTTCGCGGAGCCGACGGCCGACACCACCGTGATGGTCATGGTCATCGACCCGGACGGCGCCGGCTTCGGCCATGGAACCGACGGGCTCGGGGCGCCGGTGGTCGACGACGGCGACCTCGTGCCGCTGCTCGGGCTGACCGGGGAGACGGCGGATGCCGCTGTCTCGGCCCTCCGTGAGGGGCGTGCGGTCGTCCCGCGCGGCACGACCGCCTCGGACGGCACGGTTCAGCTGGACATCCAGGTCTATACCGCCGACCGGGCCGAGCTGGGCCACACGTCGGAGGACCGTACCGTCCGGGTCCCCGCCACGGAGATCGGCGACGGCCTGGAAGCCGTACCGAACCTTCCGATCTTCCCGCCCACGCTGCTCGGTGAGCTGGGCGGCGAGGAACGGGTCGAACGCCTCGTCGTCGAGACCGGGACGGTCCCGACGCCCGCCCAGGAGGAAACGCTCGCGGACCGGCTCGGCGAGCTCGTGGTGCCACAGGATCCCGGCCCCACCGGGAGCGCACCCGGATCGGCCGGGGACGACGCCGCATTCGTGACGGCCCGCACCGAACGGGGCCAGGACTCCACGTGGCAGACCGTCTCAGCCCTGATCATCGCGGCGATCGCGGCGGTCGTGGCGCTGACCGTCACGTGGCTCGCGGCAGGGCTGGCCGCCGCGGAGGCCCGGCCGGACCTGGCGACGCTGGAAGCGGTCGGCGCCGCACCCCGGACCCGCCGGACGGTCGTCGCGGCGCAGGCGGGAGCGATCGCGGTGGTCGGAACGGTCCTGGGACTCGGCATCGGCGGAGTCCTCGGCGTCGCCCTCGTCCGTCTCCTGCGTTCCTGGGAGATGGCGTCGACCGCCGGCGCCTGGACCGTCGCGGTCCCCTGGCCGTGGCTCGTCGGCCTGGCCGCGGCGCTCCCGGTCCTCGCCATCGCCGCGGCCTGGCTGGCCGCCCGGCCGCGGCCGCTGCTGAGCCGGCGGCTGGCGTGACGGTCTTCAGGTCACGTCTTCAGGTCACGCGAGGCCCGCCTCGCGCGCCGCGATGGCCGCCTGGACGCGGGACGTCACGCCGAGCTTGGCGAGCACCCGCGACACATGGGTCTTCGCGGTGGCCTCGCTGATCGTCAGCTCGGCGGCGAGCTGGGCGTTCGACAGGCCGCAGCCGAGGCCGGCGAGCACATCGCGCTCCCTCGGCGTCAGGTCGGCGGGCAAGGATCGCACCGGGCCGCCCCGGGGGCTGCCGCCGTTCCGTTCCCGCGGCGCCGACAGCTCCGCGATGAGCCGCCGGGTGACCTCCGGCGCGACCACGCCGTCACCCGCCGCGACATGCCGTACGGCGTCCACCAGCGCCGTCGTCTCTGCGGTCTTCAGGAGGAACCCCGCCGCCCCGGCCCGCAGGGCACCGAACACGTACTCGTCCAGGTCGAACGTCGTCAGCACCAGGACCTCGGACAGGCCCTCCTCGACGATCTGCCGGGTAGCGGTCACACCGTCCGTCCCGGGCATCCGGACGTCCATGAGCACGACGTCGGGACGCAGCGCCCGCGCGTTCGCGACCGCGACGGCGCCGTCACCGGCCTCGCCGATCACCTCGATGTCGTCGGCCGTCGCGAGGAGCATGCGCAGACCGGCCCGGATCGCCGCGTGGTCGTCGGCGAGCAGTACGCGGATCATGCGTGGAGCCCCGGGACGGTCCGGTCCGACGGTGCCGGCTCGACCGCCACGCGTTCCGGCAGGGGCAGGACCGCGCGGACCCGCCACCCGGCGCCGTCGGACGGGCCGTCCGGTCCCGCGGCGAACGAGCCGCCGAGCGACTCGACACGTTCGCGCATCGAGACCAGCCCGAGCCCGGTACCGCCGCCGACGTCGGCCTGGTCCGGGGCGTCCCCGGGACGCACCCCGTCGTCGTACACCTCGAGCTTCAGGGTGTCGCCCGCCGCGACGCGAAGCTCCCCGCGAGCGCCACCGTGCTTGAGCACGTTCGTGAGCGCCTCCCGCACGACCCGGTACACCGCGTGGTCCACGGCCGCCGGCAAGTTCGTGTCGCCGGCCAGCACGCCGTCGGCATCGGTCACCGCGAGCTCGAGTCCCGCGAGCCGCATCTGCTCGAGCACGAGGCCCAGCTGAGCGACGCGCGGCGCGGCCAGCAGGTCCGTGCCGCCCGCGCCGGTGGGCGCCCCGCCGTCCGCCTGCGCCTCGCCGGGCGCTGGCCCGCCCTGCCCCGTCTCGGCGGACAGCACGCGGATCATGGCCTGCATGTCCTGCAGGGATGCCAGGCTCTCGGCGCGGATGCTGCGCAGCGCGGCACGGTCGCGTTCCGCCTCCGCGGCACCCGCGAGCGCGGCGCCCGAGGTGATCGTGATCGCGGACAGGTGCGAGGCGACGACGTCGTGCAGGTCGCGGGCGACGGTGGTGCGCTCGGTCCGGACGGCGTCGTGCCTGGCCGCCTCCGCGAGGCGGAGGAGCGCTTGGCTGCGCTCCCGCTCGAGGCGTCCCCGCTCGTACGCCGCTGCGGTCAGCTCCCGGCCCTGTCGCACGTTGGCGCCCCACCACATCGGCATGACCAGGAGCGTGACGATCTGGAGCCCCGAGAGGACAGCAGCGCGGAGGTCGCCGCTCAGCACGCCGATGACGATCATCAGCGCGAGCGTGACCAGGGCGGTGCCGAGGGCGGTGATCCGCCGGGCCACCGGCCGACCGTGCAGGTGGACCGAGTACAGGGACTCCCACACGACCACGAACAGGCCGACGCTCCCGCCGAGCGCGATGTCGGCGCCGAGCGCGACAGCGGCGACCGCGAGCGCCACGAGCGGCCGGGTCCGCCGCCAGACCAGTGCGGTGCAGCCGACGACGGCGGGCACGGCGAACCACCAGGACGGCATGTTCGTCGGTCCGTCCCAGGTGATCCTGACGAGGCCGAGCGCGTCGAGCGCGAGCGCGATGAGGAGCAGGCCGCCGGCTGTGATGACGTCGCCGCGCCGGTTCTCGGCCGTGTAGATCTTCGAGACGGACGCGAACAGGTCGGACGCACGGAGCATGCCCCCATCTCAGCACGGCGGGCCGCGGCCCGGGTCATCCGAAAGATGTACCAGGATTCGGCGGTTCGACGGATGTCCCCTGCGGGGTTCTGCACGAGGCTTGGGCGCATGGACTTCCTTTCCGCCGAGCTCACGGGTGCCGCGCTGATCGGCGCTCTGGCCGTGCTCGCGCTCATCGACTCCACGAGCTTCGGGACCCTGCTCATCCCCGTGTGGCTGCTCATGTCGCCCGGGCGCGTGCGCGCGGGGCGGATGCTCGTCTACCTCGGGTCGATCGCCGGGTTCTACGCGCTGATCGGGCTCGCGATCCTGCTCGGTGCCGGCGCGCTGAGCGACACCCTCACCAGCTTGTCCAGCACCCGCCCGTTCCTGATCGCACAGCTCGTGGTCGGCGTGGGGCTGTTCGCGTGGAGCTTCAAGCTGGAGCCCATCGGGGGCCGCAAGCGCACCGAGCCCACGGTGGCAGCGACAACGGCGGGAGCTCCGGCACCGGGAGCCACGGGGGCGGCGGGCGACGCCGCCGCGGAGCACGTCCGGCCAGGACGGCTGAACCGGTGGCGCGAGCGGGTGCTCAGCAGTGAGTCGGGCAGCGGTTCGGCGCTGGTGATGCTGGCGATCGGGGCCGGCCTCGTCGAGGTCGCGTCGATGCTCCCGTATCTCGCCGCGCTCGGCCTGATCGGTACGCAGGGGCCCGCCTGGCCGACGTCGGGCCTCTGGATCGTCGGGTACTGCCTGGTGATGATCGCACCGGCCCTCGTCCTGCTGGCGGCACGGGTGTTCGCGGCGCGGCTCGTGGAGCGTCCGCTCGGGCGGCTGGACAGGTGGCTCACGAAGAACGCCGCGAGCACCACGGCGTGGGTCGTCGGGATCGTGGGGTTCCTCGTCGCCCGCGACGCGATCGGCCGGCTCTGGACCTGACGTCTCCTCCCCGGATCGGTCCGCTGAATTCGGTCCGTTGCCCTGAGATCGGTCCGTCGATGGACCGATCTCGGGGCAACGGACCGAATTCAGTGAGTCAGGCCAGGCGGCGCATCCAGCCGTGCCGGTCCTCGGCACGGCCGTACTGGATGCCGGTGAGCTCCTGGCGGATCGCCATCGTGAGCTCGCCCGGCTCGCCACCGTTGATCTCGTGGTCGAACGTCGCCCCGGCGAGCCGGCCCACCGGCGTCACGACCGCGGCCGTACCGCAGGCGAAGAACTCCTTGATCTTCCCGGACTCCAGGCCCGCGGCGACCTCCGCGAGCGGGATCCGACGCTCCACCACGTGGTACCCGCGGTCCTCGGCGAGCTGCAGCACCGAGGTGCGCGTGATGCCCTCCAGGATCGAGCCGAGCTCCGGCGTGTGCAGGGTGCCGTCGTCCATCACGAGGAACACGTTCATGCCGCCGAGCTCTTCGAGGTAGGTGCTGGAGGCCGCGTCCAGGAAGCACACCTGGTCGAAGCCCTCCTTCTGCGCCTCGAGCTGCGGCAGGAGGCTCGCGGCGTAGTTGCCGCCGAACTTCGCGTCGCCGGTGCCTCCGGGCGGGCCCGCCCGGTGGTACTGCTCGGACACATAGATGGACACCGGCTGCACGCCGCCCGCGAAGTACGGGCCGACCGGCGAGGCGATCACCAGGTACTCGACCTCGAGCGCCGGACGCACCCCGAGGAACGCCTCCGACGCGAACATGAAGGGCCGCAGATAGAGGGACGAGTCCTCGCCGTCGGGCACCCAGTCGATGTCGGTACGGACGAGGGCGGCGAGCGACCCGATGAAGTCGTCCACGCTGAGCGCGGGGAGCGCCAGGCGGTGCGCGGAACGCGCGAACCGCGCGGCGTTCTGGTCCGGCCGGAACGTCCAGACCGAGCCGTCGGCGTGCTTGTAGGCCTTGAGGCCCTCGAAGATCTCCTGCGCGTAGTGCAGCACTGCCGTCGCGGGGTCGAGCTGCAGCGGACCGTACTTCTCGATCCGCCGGTCCTTCCAGCCGTCCGCACTGGTCCAGGAGACCCGGGCCATATGGTCCGTGAACACCGTTCCGAACTTCGGTGCGCTGAGCGCCTCGGCGCGCTCGGCCTCCGGCGTCGGCACGTCGGTGGGCCGCACGTCGAAGAGCGCGACCAGGTCTTCGAGCCGGGTCGGGAGGATGGGATCCGTCGTTGCTGTCATGTCGATGCCTTTCACCGGAATGCTGTTGTCAGTCTTCCACGCCCGGCAAGGCAGGAGGAGCATTCCGTGCCGGGCGCCTGCCCCGGACGGCCTTCGACATACGACGGCGGCGCCCGAGTTCGGTCTGCGTGACCCGGGCTCGCCGTGGTGCGACGGGCTACTCGGTCACGCGGGCCGCAATATCGCGGCCTACCTGGTCGGTCGTGCGTACAGCGTCGCCGCGTTCCGCGAGGTCCGCCGCGACGGCGCCCTGAACCTTCGCGGACTCGTCAGCGAAGCCCAGGTGGTCCAGCAGGAGGGCGACCGAGAGGATCGTCGCCGTCGGGTCGGCCTTGCCCTGGCCCGCGATGTCGGGGGCCGAGCCATGCACCGGCTCGAACATCGACGGCGCGGTGCGGTCCGGGTTGATGTTGGCCGACGCCGCCAGCCCGATGCCGCCGCTGATCGCAGCGGCCTGGTCGGTGAGGATGTCACCGAAGAGGTTGTCCGTCACGATCACGTCGAACCGGCTCGGGTCGGTCGTGAGGTAGATGGTCGCGGCGTCCACGTGCGCGTAGTCGGTGGTGACGTCGGGGAACTCGGCGTTCACCTGCTCGACGGTACGGCGCCACAGGTGGCCGGCGTGGACCAGCACGTTGTGCTTGTGCACCAGCGTCAGGTGCTTGCGCTTGCGCGCGTTGGCCCGGGTGAAGGCGTCCCGGACCACGCGCTCGACGCCGAACGCGGTGTTGACGCTCACCTCGGTGGCGATCTCGTGCGGCGTGCCCACCCGCAGTGCACCACCGTTGCCGACGTACGGCCCCTCGGTGCCCTCGCGGACGACGACGAAGTCGATCTCGCCCGGGTTCGCCAGCGGGCTGGACACTCCCTCGAACAGTTTGGTCGGACGCAGGTTCACGTAGTGGTCGAGCGCGAAGCGCAGCTTGAGCAGCAGGCCGCGCTCCAGCACGCCGCTCGGGACCGACGGGTCGCCGATCGCGCCGAGCAGGATCGCGTCCTGCGCCTTGATCTTCTCGAGGTCCTCGTCGGTGAGGGTCTCGCCCGTGGCGTGCCAGCGGCGCGCGCCCAGGTCGAACTCGGTGGTGGAGAGCTTGGTGCCCGACGGCGCCAGCGCCGCCTCGAGCACGGTGAGCCCCTGCTCGACGACCTCGGTACCGATGCCGTCACCTGCGACCACTGCGAGGTCGATACCCTCTGTCCTGCCCACCTGTGCCATGTCCGGAGCCTACGCGTGCGACCAGGCGTCTGAGACGCGGGTCTCACCCAATGGACGCATCGATCGGCTCTATCGGTGGGTTCGACGGGCGGCTACTGCTCCCGGGCCGAGAGCACGCAGAACTCGTTACCGTCCGGGTCCGTCAGCACGGTCCAGGTCGCGTCGTCCGGCTGCCCGACGTCGATCACGGTCGCCCCCAGCTCGACGAGCCGGGCGATCTCGGCGTCCCGGTCGTCGCTCGTGTGCGGCGCGAAGTCCCAGTGCAGCCGGTTCTTGCCGACCTTCTGATGCTCCACCGGGACGAACACCATGCCCGGTGGGACCTGGTGGAAGTCCAGCTTCTCCGAGAGCTCGAGCGCCCAGGGCGGCACCAGCACGGACTCCTCGTCCGTCTCGAATCTGACGTCCCAGCCCAGCGCCTCGGCCCACCAGCGGGCGAGCTTCTTGTGGTCGGTGGACTCCACCACGGTCGAGTACCAGCGCAGCGTCATCGCCTTCACCTCATGTCGGGACCTGCGGCGCGCCTCCCGCGCCGCTGCGCCCACCGTAGGAGGCGACACTGACACGCGGACGGGAGAAGTCGGGTGGGTGCGTCTTGAGCATGGGGGTCCGTGGCACGCAGGGCGCGGCCTGCACGTCTTCTTCTACGGATGGCAGAAGCCCCGGTCCGTGTCAGTGGTGCCAGCTATGATCGAACAAATATCCGCAGTGATGGTCCTATTGACAGGTTCTTGACCAAAAGGGGTGAAGTCGGCATGGGCGCTGGGCAGCACTACGCGGGCATGGGCAGCGTGCTCCTGGACGACCCGGCCGGGGACGACTGGGTCCTGGGTGAGCTCGCCGTGCGGGACGGGACGGAAGTGCGCGTGGTGCCGCACGACGAGGTCCCCGCCTGGGTCCTGAACGCCCCGCCCGGCCCTTGGTCGGACGCCGCTCCAGACGGCCTGCTGGACAACGCACCGGACGATGCACCGGACCGGCCGCCGCAGGGCGTGCCGGTGGCCCTGTGGCCGGTCGGGCTGCTGCAGCAGGCGCTGTCGGGCGCACCTGGCGACCGTCTGGCGCGGGTGGTGGCCGAGGTCTCCGCGACGGAGGCCGACCGGCTCGCCGACCTGTCCGACGACGCGCTCGGCGACCTGGTGAGCGCATGCGGGCGGCTGCAGGCCTGGGCGGCCGGTGTGCAGGCCCGAGCCGTAGCACACCGCGCCGCGCGCGAGACCCACCCGCTGGCGCACGGCTCCCTGGTCGGGCAGGTCACCACCGAGCTGGTGGTGACCGAACCGGAGGCGACCGAGGTCGTGGTCCGTGGCGAGTCCGGCGCCCGGCACCCCACCGTGATCGCGGCTCTGGAGGCGGGGCGGATCGACGTCCGTAAGGCACAGACCCTGCTGCGTAGCGCCGCCCAGCTGACCGTGGCCGAGCGCGCCGAGGCGATCGCCCGGTTCCTTCCCCGTGCGCCGCGCCGCACGTGGCGGTGGCTCCAGGCCCGGATGCTCGAGTTCGCCAAGGCCCGCCACGGTGCGGCGGAGACCGCCAGGACGGCGGCCCAGGGGCGCTGCGTGCAGCTCGACCGGGCGGAGAACGACATGGGCTGGCTGTCGGCCTACCTGCCCGCTGTCGACGCGGCAGCGGTCTGGGGCGTCGTGGACGACATGGCCCACCAGCTGCGACACGTCACGGGCGAGGAACGCACGCTGGGACAGCTCCGCGCCGACTCCCTGACCGGCATCATCACCGGCCGTCTCCTGCCCGCCGACCGTTACACGGACACGAGCACGAGCACGGACACGGACACGGACACGGACACGGACACGGACACGAGCACGAGCACGAGCACCGACCCTGGGCTCGGAGCCGGCGACGACGCTCACCCGGAGGGTCTGGACGTCCCGGGTACCGGCGACGCCGACCCCGCGGACCAGCCGGTGTGCACGTGTGGTGGACGGGCGCCTGTAGTGGAGCAGGTCGTCCAGGAAGTGGTGCAGCCGGTACGGGTCACGCCGACCCGCCCCGTGGTCCGGGTCACCGTCCCGGCCAGCGCACTGCTCGGCCTGGACGACGCGCCCGGCGAGCTGCGCGGCTTCGGACCGATCCCCGCGGACGTCGCCCGGGTCATCGCCACCGATGCGACCTGGCAGCGGCTGCTCACCGACCCGAGCACCGGGGTCCTGACCGACTACTCCACCACCACCTACCGACCGGGCAAGGTGTTGAGCGCCGCCGTGCAGGCCCGCGACGAGACCTGCACGTTCCTCTTCGGGTGCGACAGTCCTGCCGCATGGGACGACCTGGACCACATCGTCCCGTTCGACCATGACCTCGACCCGGCGACCTCGCCACCCGGTACTCCAGGGCAGACCCGGGCCGCCAATCTCCAACCCCTGTGCCGCAAGCACCACCTCCTGAAGACTCATGCGGGCTGGGGCGTCGTTCGTGATCCCGACACCGGGATCACGACCTGGACCACGCCCACCGGACGTCAGCACGAACGTCCGCCGACCGTGCTGGATCCCCACGCCGTGCTCGAGGACGTCGATCCGGACACCAGCGGCGACCTCACCCTCCGTGCGCTCACCGGCCAACGCCTGCCCCGCAGCTACGCCACCACCGAACCGGGAGCCCTACCCACCGACCCACCCTTCTGACCAGCACCGCAACCACCACATTCAGACGGTCCAGGTAGTGTCCGCGATCGACTCAGCACCGTCCGCGAGGCACATCACCACCCCGGCGAGACGATGCGTCTACCGCGGCGTGGTCGGCTTCGCCGGATTGGTCCTCCCGCCGGCGTGAGCCGGGCGGAGCCACAGCAGGACGCAGCCCGGCCGGTCAGAGCCTCGGGTAGAGCAGCTCGAACCGCTCGCACACCACCGGCATGTCGGGCGCGAACTCCCGGCCCTCCGGAAGGTTCCGGCGGAAGTAGGACTCGTGCCCGGCGCGCCAGGACTCGAGCGTGCGGTCGTCCTCGCCCTCCGCCGCGGCGAAGTCCTCGTCGACCTCCTCGAACGTGGTGGTCTCGACGCTCGTGGTGCGGATCAGGGCGCGCGGGTGGTTGCCGCCGTCCAGGAGGATCGACAGCTCGCCGACCACGGGCAGCGGGGCCCCCTCGTCGTCGTAGTCCCACAGCGCCGACGACGTCGCCGTCTTGTCCCCCGCGAGGACCGCGTCGAGGAGCCGCTCGGCGAGCTCCGGCTCGTCACCGAACGACCACGCCTGCGGCGGCACGGTCTCGCCGACGGTCTGACCCACCACGATGCTCGCCTTCGCCATGCCCGCGTACTGCCGGGTGGCCGCCCAGAAGTCGAGCACCTCGGCAGCGACCTCCGCGTCCTCGACCGGGACCGCTTCGGGCTGGAACGTCGCGGGGTCGAAGGGCTCGGCCCGGGACTCGTCGGTCGGCTCGTTGTCGTCCGCGGCCTGCGGGTTCACGTCGTGGTTCACGGGGACATCCTGCCCTACCGGCCATCGCCCGACGAGGCCTCGGGCCGCATTACAAACCCTGAACGATCCGATAACGAACCCTTACCGAGTTTGCATGTGCGTGACCGACCGTGGTCTGGTGATCGACGGCCCATGTCGCACCCCCGTGCCGGGCCCACATCATTTTCCTGCCAAGGCAAGGAGGCTCTGTGCCAGCCATCGAGGCACATCATCTGTACAAGGTGTTCGGCCGTAAGGCTAATGAGGGCGTCAAACGCCTCAAGGCCGGTGCCGACGCCGACGAACTGAAGAAGTCGGGACTCACACCCGCGGTCATCGACGCGTCGTTCACCGTGGAAGAGGGCGAGATCTTCGTCGTCATGGGCCTGTCCGGGTCCGGCAAGTCGACGTTGATCCGCATGATCAACGGGCTCCACCCGCCGACCGCCGGCCACGTGGAGCTCCACGGCGAGAACATCACCGCCGCGACCGGCAAAGATCTGCGCCGGCTGCGCCGCGAGCGCATCAGCATGGTGTTCCAGCACTTCGCGCTGTTCCCGCACCGCTCGGTCATCGACAACGCCGCCTACGGCCTCGAGACCCAGGGCGTCGGCAAGGAGGAACGGCGCAGGCGCGCTCACGAGGCGCTGGAGCTGTGCGGCCTGACCGGCTGGGACGAGCACCTGCCCAGCGAGCTGTCCGGCGGCATGCAGCAGCGCGTGGGCCTGGCCCGCGCGCTCGCCGCCGACACCGACATCCTGCTGATGGACGAGGCGTTCAGCGCCCTCGACCCGCTGATCCGGCGCGACATGCAGGACCAGCTGATCGAGCTGCAGCAGAAGCTCGGCAAGACGATCCTGTTCATCACCCATGACCTCAACGAGGCCATGCGCATCGGCGACCGCATCGCCATGATGCGCAACGGGCGGATCGTCCAGGTCGGCACGGCGGAGGAGATCCTCACCGACCCCGCCAACGACTACGTCGCCCAGTTCGTCGCCGACGTCGACCGCACCCGCGTCCTGACGGCGTCGTCCGTCATGGAGCCGCCGGCCGCGGTCCTCGGCGCCGAGCAGGGGCCGCGCGCCGCGCACAAGCTGATGCGGGAGCACCAGCTGCCGGCGATGTTCGTCACCGCGCGGGACCGCACGCTGCAGGGCTACGTCACCGAGAACGAGGTCAGCATGCGCCTCGAGCAGAAGAACCTCGACGGCCTCCTGAAGCCGGTGCCGGACTTCGCCAGCGTCTCCCCCGACACCTCGCTCGCCGACCTGTTCGGCCCGGCGGCCGAGACCCCGGCCATCGCCGTGGTGGACGACAACGGCAAGCTCCGCGGCGTCATCCCGCGCATCACGCTGCTCTCGGCCCTCGCCACCCAGACCGACGCCGAGATGGCCGCTGCCCTGAGCGCCCCGGCACCCGATACCGGTCCGGCACCCGATACCGACGAGACGAAGGAGGCCGTCCGTGGCTGAGAGCGCCGTTCCCCAGACGATCGTTCCGCCCCTGCCGATCGGCGACCTGCTCGAGTCGGGCTTCGAGTGGTTCAAGGAGACGTTCGACGCGTTCTTCGACTCCGTCGGTGACCTCGTCGACGGTGCCATCGACGGGATCGCCGGCCTCCTCCTGCTCCCGGACCCGCTGCTGCTCGTGGGCCTCTTCGCGCTGCTCGCGTGGCTCATGCGCAACTGGAAGCTCGGGGTCGGGACCCTGGTCGGCATGGTCGTGATCATCGGGATGGGCATGTGGGAACCCGCCATGGAGACCCTGGCCCTCGTGATCGTGGCGACGCTGCTCGCTCTGGTGATCGGCATCCCGCTGGGCATCCTGGCGGCGCGCTCGGCGGTGGTCAGCCGCATCACCAAGCCCGTCATGGACTTCATGCAGACCATGCCCGCCTTCGTGTGGCTGCTGCCGGTGGTCATGCTGTTCAGCATCGGGGTGGCCGGTGCGCTGGTCGCCACGGTGATCTTCGCGCTGCCCCCGGCCGTCCGGCTCACCGAGCTGGGCATCCGCCAGGTCGACGGCGAAGTGGTCGAAGCGGGCCAGGCGTTCGGCGCCGGTCCGCGCCAGATCCTCAAGGACATCCAGCTGCCCCTGGCCCTGCCGACCGTGATGGCCGGCGTCAACCAGGTGATCATGCTCGCGCTGTCGATGGCCGTGATCGCCGGCCTGGTCGGCGGCGGCGGACTCGGCGACGAGGTGGTCGGCGCCATCTCGACGCTCGACCTCGCGCGCGGGTTCGACGCCGGTGTCTCCGTGGTGATCCTGGCGATCTTCCTCGACCGGCTCACGGCCTCCATCGGGTCCCGCCGTCCCGGGCACGGCCGGCTCCGCGAGCTGCGCGGCCGATTCACCCGCACGCCGGCCAAGACGCCGGCGCGCGTGGCCTGACCCACGCTCGTACCCAGACCAACGACTCCCATACATCACGAATACTGCATACGAAACGGAAGGACACCGATGATCGGCACGACCGGCAAGCGGATCGGAGCTGCGACCGCGGCTCTCACCCTGACCCTCAGCATCACGGCATGCGCCTCAGAAGACGGGGCGAGCGGTGGCAGCGAGAGCGAGACCGACAAGACGATCACGCTGGGGATCATCCCCTCGTGGACGGACGGCCTCAGCACCGCCCACCTGTGGAAGAACATCCTCGAGGAGGACGGCTACACGGTCGAGATCGAGGAGATCAACGACGCCGCGCCGCTGTACACGGGACTCGCCGAGGGCGACATCGACGTGTACCCGTCCGCATGGCCCGAGGTCACGCACAAGTCCTACATGGACGAGTACGGCGACGACATCGAGGACCTCGGCGCGTACTACGACAACGCCAAGCTGACCATGGCCGTCCCGGAGTACTCGGATCTCCAGTCCATCGAGGACCTCGTCGGTAAGTCGGGCGACTACGACGGCAAGATCATCGGCATCGAGGCGGGCGCCGGCCTCACCAAGGCCGTCCAGGAACAGGTCATCCCGCAGTACGGTCTGGACAAGGACGGCTGGGAGCTCCAGACCTCCTCGACCCAGGCGATGCTGAGCGTCCTCGAGGAGTCCGTCGCGAACGAGGAGGACGTCGTCGTCACGCTGTGGCGTCCCTTCTGGGCGAACAACGAGTTCCCCGTCCGCGACCTCGAGGACCCCAAGGGCGCCCTCGGCGAGCCGGAGGGCCTCCACGAGCTCGCGACCAGCGGGTTCAGCGAGGAGTTCCCCGAGGTCGCCGAGATGATGGGCAACGCGAAGATGGACGACGCGCAGTACGGCACCCTGGAGGACCAGGTCGTCAACCAGAACCCGGACGACCCGGCCGCCGGTGTCGAGGCCTGGATCGCGGACAACCAGGACTGGGTCGACGCCCTGAAGGGCTGACGGCCAGTCGTGGTCGGCAGATCGTCAGGTGATCGGCACCCCGGAATACCGATCACCTGACCGAATGCCGACCACATCTGGACCTGCGGCGCCTCATCCCTTCGGGGGTGGGGCGCCGCAGTCGTGTGACGAGGTAGACAGCTCCGCACCGGTGCCTCGGGCAAGCGCCGTTCCTAGACTTGTCAGGTGCCCCCGACCCTCTCGCTCGACGACCCCGTGCCCGCTGCCGACACCGCCCCGCCCGCCGCTCGTCCCGGCGGCCGCGCGGCGGCGGGCGTCGTCCTCGCCGTCGTCGGCGGCGCCGGGATCGCCGTGCAGAGCCGGGTCAACGGCTCCCTGGCGGAGCACGTCGGCAGCGGCTATCTCGCGGCGGTCGTGTCGTTCGGGTCCGGGCTGGTCCTGCTGGCCCTCGCCCTGCTGGTCTCCCGCCGTAGCCGGACCGGTATGCGCCGGATCGCCACGGCGCTGCGCGAAGGAGGCCTGCGCCCGTGGCAGGTTCTCGGTGGCGCCGCGGGCGGGTTCTTCGTCGCGACCCAGGGACTCACCGTCGGGGTGCTGGGGGTCGCGACCTTCATCGTCGCCTTCGTCACCGGCCAGTCGCTCGGGTCGGTCGTCATCGACCGGCTCGGCCTCGGGCCGGGTGGGGTCCGCCTGGTGACGTTCCCGCGCGCCGTCGGCCCCGTGCTGACCGTCGCGGCCGTCGTCATCGCGATGTCGGGTGGCCTCGGGTCGCCGTCGGCCCTGGCACTGGCCGTCCTCCCGCTCCTGGCCGGGATCGGCTCGGCCTGGCAGCAGGCGGTCAACGGGCACGTACGGGCCGCCGCCGGCGACGTGCTCGCCGCGACCCTCGTGAACTTCGTGGTGGGCACCACTGTGCTCGTCGTCGCGCTGGGCATCTCGGTGCTGGCCGAGGGGCTGCCCGACGGCGCCCTCCCCGCCGACCCGCTGCTGTACACGGGCGGGATCATCGGCATCGCGTTCATCGCGCTGTCGGCGGCCATCGTGCACCGGATCGGCGTGCTGCTGCTCAGCCTCGGCATGATCGCCGGGCAGATCGTCACGGCACTGGTGCTCGATGTGGTGACGCCCGGTGCCACGCCGCCAGGGGTCGCGACCTACGTGGGTGCTGCTCTGACGCTCGTCGGCGTGGCCGTGCCCCTCCTCGCGGAGCGCCGCCGCCACGCCTGACACACGACGGCGCCCCGCTCTCCGTGCGGAGAGCGGGGCGCCGTGCGTTGCGAGCGGTACGGTCAGCGACCCTCGCCCCTACCTCGTCAGCGCGACGCGCTTCCCTCGACGTAGTCCGAGTCGGACGGCTTGATCCACGAGAACATCTTGCGCAGCTCGCGCCCGGTGGTCTCGATGGGGTGCTGCTCACCCTTGGCGCGCAGCTCCTTGAACTCGGGGGCGCCCGCGTCCTGGTCCCCGATGAACCGCTCGGCGAAGGCGCCGTTCTGGATGTCGGCCAGCACGGCCTTCATGTTCTCCTTCACGCTCGGGTCGATGACCCGCGGACCGGAGACGTAGTCGCCGTACTCGGCCGTGTCCGAGACGGACCAGCGCTGCTTGGCGATGCCGCCCTCGACCATCAGGTCGACGATCAGCTTGAGCTCGTGCAGCACCTCGAAGTACGCGACCTCCGGCTGGTAGCCGGCCTCGGTCAGCGTCTCGAAGCCGTACTGGACCAGCTGCGACGCGCCACCGCACAGGACGGCCTGCTCGCCGAACAGGTCGGTCTCGGTCTCCTCCGTGAACGTCGTCCTGATACCGCCGGCGCGCAGGCCGCCGATGCCCTTGGCGTACGAGAGGGCGAGGCCCCAGGCGGAGCCGGACGCGTCCTGCTCCACCGCGACGATCACGGGAACGCCGCGGCCGTCGGCGAACTCGCGGCGCACGATGTGGCCCGGACCCTTGGGGGCGACCATGAGCACGTCGTGGCCGGCCTCCGGCTTGATGTAGCCGTAGCGGATGTTGAAGCCGTGCCCGAAGACGAGCGCGGCGCCCTCCTTGAGGTTCGGCGCGATGTCCTCGGCGTACACGTGCCGCTGCACCTGGTCGGGCGCGAGGATGACGACGACGTCGGCATCTCGGACGGCGTCCGGCACGGTGGCGATGGCGAGGCCCTCGTTCTCGGCCTTCGTGCGGGACGTCGAGCCCTCGCGCAGGCCCACGGTCACCTGCACGCCGGAGTCACGCAGGTTCAGGGCGTGCGCGTGGCCCTGGCTGCCGTAGCCGATCACAGCAACCTTCTTCTGCTGGATGATCGACAGATCGGCGTCGTCGTCGTAGAACAGCTCAGCCACGGTTCTTGCTCCTTGAGTTGATATCTCTGATGGAAAGTAAGTCAGTAGGTCACGCGGTCACGCGGTCACGCGGACCGGACGGCGCGCTCGAAGGCGCGGTCCGTGATGGATCGAGCGCCCCGACCGATGGCCAGGGTCCCGGACTTGACGATCTCACGGACGCCGTACGGTTCCAGCGCCGCGAGCAGCGAGTCGAGCTTCGCGGCGGGTCCGGTGGCCTCGATGACCACGGAGTCCGGCACGACGTCGACGACGCGCGCCCGGAACATCTCGACGACTTCCAGCACCCCGGTTCGGGTGGTGGCGTCGGCCCGCACCTTGACGAGCAGCAGCTCGCGGTGCACCGACGACTCGGGTTCGAGCTCGACGATCTTGATCACGTGGATCAGCTTGTTGAGCTGCTTCGTGACCTGTTCCAGGGGGTGCTCCTCGACGTCGACCACCACGGTGATGCGCGAGATCTCCTCGTGCTCCGTGGGGCCCACCGCCAGGGAGTGGATGTTGAACGCGCGACGGGCGAACAGCCCGGCGACGCGCGTGAGCACGCCGGGCTTGTTCTCCACGAGCACGGACAGGGTGTGCCTCGACATGGGATTCAGTCCTCGCTCAGTCTTCTCGGTCCCACGCCGGCGAGATGCCGCGTGCGTACTGGATGTCGTCGTTGCTGACGCCGGCGGCGACCATGGGCCACACCATCGCGTCCCGCGAGACGGTGAAGTCCACGACCACCGGCCGGTCGTCGATCTCGTTGGCGCGCTTGATCGCGGCGTCCACGTCGGAGGCCCGCTCGACACGGATGCCCTCGCAGCCGTACGCGTCGGCGAGCTTCACGAAGTCCGGGATGCGCCGGGTGCCGTGGCCGGTGTGCAGGTCGGTGTTGGAGTAGCGCGACTCGTAGAAGAGCGTCTGCCACTGCCGCACCATGCCGAGCGAGCTGTTGTTGATCACCGCCACCTTGATGGGGATGTCGTTGATCGTGCAGGTGGCGAGCTCCTGGTTGGTCATCTGGAAGCAGCCGTCACCGTCGATCGCCCACACGTTCCGGTCGGGCATGCCCACCTTGGCGCCCATCGCGGCGGGCACGGAGTAGCCCATCGTGCCGAGGCCGCCGGAGTTGATCCAGGTGTTGGGGCGTTCGTAGGTGATGAACTGGGCCGCCCACATCTGGTGCTGCCCGACACCCCCGACATAGATCCCGTCGGGACCGGTCAGGTCCCCGATCCGCTGGATCACGTGCTGCGGCGAGAGGTGGCCGTCCTCGGGCTGGGTGTAGCCGCGCGGGTAGGTACGACGCCACTCGTCGAGCTGGCGCCACCAGCCCTCGACGTCCGGCTTGCCGTGCGCCCCGTGCTCCCGGGCGAGCTCGGGCAGCAGGTCGCCGATGACCTCACGGAGGTCGCCCACGATCGGGACGTCCGCCTCGCGGTTCTTGCCGATCTCCGCGGGGTCGATGTCCGCGTGCACGACCGTCGCGAGCGGCGCGAAGCTCGAGAGCTTGCCCGTCACGCGGTCGTCGAACCGGGCACCGAGCGCGAAGACCAGGTCCGCCTTCTGCAGGGCCGCCACGGCGGGCACCGTGCCGTGCATGCCCGGCATGCCGAGGTGCTGCGGGTGGCTGTCCGGCACCGCACCACGAGCCATCAGCGTGGTCACGACCGGTGCACCCGACAGGTCCACGAGCTGGCGCAGCAGGTCCGCCGCACCCGACCGGATGACGCCGCCGCCCACGTACAGCACCGGCCGGCGGGCCGTGGCCAGCAGCTTCGCGGCCTCCCGGATCTGCTTCGAGTGCGGCTTCGTCACCGGGTGGTAGCCGGGCAGCTGGAGGTCCTGCGGCCACGAGAACGTCGTGCGGGACTGCATCGCCGACTTCGAGATGTCGACGAGCACCGGACCCGGCCGCCCCGTCTTGGCGATGTGGAACGCCTCGGCGATGGTGCGCGGGATCTCGGCCGGGTCGGTCACGAGGAAGTTGTGCTTGGTGATCGGCAGCGTGATGCCGACGATGTCGGCCTCCTGGAACGCGTCGGTCCCGATCGACGAGGAGGCCACCTGGCCGGTGATCGCCACGAGCGGGATCGAGTCCATGTGGGCGTCCGCGATGGGCGTCACCAGGTTGGTCGCGCCCGGGCCCGACGTCGCCATGGTCACGCCGACCTTGCCGGTCGCGTGGGCGTAGCCCGATGCCGCGTGCCCGCCGCCCTGCTCGTGCCGCACGAGGATGTGGCGCAGCTTGGCGGAGTCCATGAGCGGGTCGTAGAGCGGAAGGATCGCGCCGCCCGGGATACCGAAGACGGTGTCGACCCCGATCTCCTCGAGCGAGCGGACGATGGACTGCGCCCCCGTGACTTCTTCCGGCCCGACGCGAGGTGCGGCTGCCTCGGGCTCGGTCTTGCCGCCTACCGCGCGGGACCGAAGCTCGGTGCGCACCTGGTCACGCGCCTCGGCGCGCGCGGCGATCTGTGCGGGTGTCGGTGTGCCGGTCATACGGATCTCCTGCCGTCGCGCCCCGTCCCGGGGCGAAAGCGAGCGTTCGTGACAACAAAAAAACCCCGGGTCCTCGGTGAGAAGGACTGCCAGGGTGAGCGCGCGGACGATGCCTGTGCTGGGCTTAGGCCGCGCGCTCAGGAAGTACTACAAGAATGATCGTCTGCACGTGACGCACGTTACGCCGAATCTGCGCCGGTGTCACCCAGCGGGCCGAAGGTCCCACGATTCGAGACACAGAAGGGGTTCAGCCGCGGGATTCCGCGCCTGGCAGGTGAATCGGGACGACGCCGGCGGCCCCCCGATCGGGTGCTACCAGCTCATCGCGCCGTGCAGCGACGTCGGTGCCGGGTCGACGCCGAGCCGCTCGCGCAGCACCGTGAGGTCGTAGGTGCGCTCCATGGCGAGGTGGCTGATCGTGTACCGCGACAGCCGGGGCTCGCGGCCGGTCCACCGGGAGACCCGCTCCCCCGCCCAGGCCAGTGCGTTCGCCAGCCGGACCGGGATGCCGACCACCTGCACCGGCCGGAACCTGGCGAACATCAGCAGCTCGAGCGTCTCGTCCAGGTCGACCGGGCGGGCATCGGCCACGTTCGCCACGAGCGGCCGGCCGGCCGCGATCTCGGGTTCGACGTCGGCTCCGAGGGCCGCCCGCACCGCGTGCGCCAGGGTGTCGACGTGCGTGAGGTGCTGACGCACCTTGCCGCCGCCCGGGATCGGCAGCCAGGCGCCGACCGCCGCCGACTCGAGCCGGGGCAGCAGGGTCGTGTCGCCGGGGCCGTAGACCGCGTGCGGCCGCAGCACGATGACGGGGCCGCGGTCCTCCCGCGCGGCGTCGGCCGCCAGGTACCGTTCGGCGGCCGCCTTGGTGGCGCCGTACGGGTTGACGTAGCCGCGCGACGGCGCCTCCGCCTCCGTCACCGCGACGCTCGGCGTGCGCGGGTCGTACACGCTCCCCGAGGACACGTGCACGAACCGTGCCTCCTGGAAGGTCTCGCGCACCGCGCGCGTGCCCTCGACGTTGACCACCCACGCCCGGGCGTGGCTGCCGCCGTCGGCCACGGCAGCGCCGCAGTGCACCACGGCGTCGACGTCCTCGGGCCGGTCCTCCTTGGCCAGCGGCCCGTCCCGGAGGTCCCAGAACTGGTGGGACACCCGGTGCAGCACCTCGCTGGGCAGGCGCGGCACCCGCCGCGAGAACGCGATCACCTCGTGTCCGTGCGCCGCGAGGTCACGCACCACAGCACCACCGACAAAACCCGACGAACCGGTCACCGCCACCCTCATGCGCGCACTGTACCGGCCACGGGTGACACCACGTTGACCAGTGCGCGACGATCAGGTTTACGAGAGCGGCCGGCGAGCGGCAGGTGCGACGCCTCCACGACCAGGTCGGGCAGGGCCCCGTGGTCCAGGACGTCCGTGACCTGGTCGGCGACCGAGCGGGTCAGCTCGGTGCCGGTCCGGATCTCCGGGGAGCCGGCCACCCGCGTACCGCCCGCGGCGGTCACCACGAGCACCACCCGCTCGTCACCGTCGGGTCCGGGGACGCCGACCAGGACGGCGTCGGCCACGCCCGGCAGACCCCGCAGCCGCGGTTCGAACAGACCCGGGTAGATGTTCACCGTGCCCCGGATGATCATGTCCCGGTTGCGGCCGACCAGCACGATCCGGCCGGCGTCGTCCTGGTACGCGAGGTCCCCCGTGCGGTGCTCCGTCGCGCGGCCCTTGCCCGCGTCGAGGTCGGACAGGTAGCCGGCCATCAAGGAGGGCCCGGTCAGCACGAGCTCGCCCACCTCGTGCGACCCGGCCGACGACGCCGGTACGTCGTCCGGGTCCACGGCCTCCCGGTCGATGTGGACGCCGATGCCGTCGAGCGGCCGGCCGACGAGGTCGCCGTCCGCCACGGCCGCGATCTTCTCGTCCGCACCGGTCACCGCCGCGGGGAGGATCTCGGTGGCGCCGTAGACCGCGAGCCACCGTGTGCCCGGCAGCACGCGGCGGCCACGTTCGAGCAGGGCCACCGGCACGGGCGCCGCACCGACCGCCAGCACCGCCGGGCCCAGGGCCGCCCCGGCAGCGGGAGCACCGGCAGCAGGAACACTCCCCGCCTCCAGCACGTCGAGCAGTGCCGTCACGTCAGCAGGCACCAGGAACGACGAGTCGGCCCCGGCGACCCCGCGCGCGAACGCCTCCGGCGCGTCCTTCGGCGCCCGCGCCGGGATCTCCCACGTCCCGCCCGCGAGCACCGCCGGCAGCCCGAGGAACATCTGGTCCGTGTGCGCCCGCTGCCCCGGCCGCAGGTCGCCGACCTGCGCGAACAGCTCCAGCATCCCGCCGAGCGTGCGCACGGTGTGCACCACAGCCTTCGGGTCCGACGTCGTCCCGGACGTGAAGACCACGAGCGCCTCCCGGTCCTCCTGCTCCGCCGGCCCGCCGCGCACCGCGGCCGGGCCCGGCTCCGCACGCGCCAGGTCCGCCACCCGACGCGCCCCGCGCGGTACCCCCGGAAGCCACCGGCCGGTGTACAGGTGCCGCACGGGCAACCGTCCGTAGTCCGGCAGCAGCAGGCCGCGCGACCGGGCGACCGCCCGCAACGGACCGGACGACGCCGCGTACAGCAGGGCCTCGGTCGCAGCCCAGCGGGGCGCGGCCGCGGCGATCCGGGCGGCGAACAGCTCCGGTGTCGAACCGGGGTCCACGAAGACGACGGCGCCGCCCGCCCGCAGCACCGCGAGGCACAGGATCACGCCCTCGGGCCGGGGCCGGATGCTGAACAGGACCCGGTCACCGGGCGCCAGGCCACCGGCGCGCAGCGCGGCCGCCGTCCGCTCCACCCGTTCGGCCAGGAGACCGAACGTGACCTCCTCGCGCACCCGCGCGCAGCCGCGAGCGCCGCCGGACCAGCCCCGGCCGGCGCCGAACCAGCCGCGGCCGCCGCCGAACCAGCGGAGCGCGACGGCGTCGGGCGTGCCGTGTGCCAGGGCCGTCAGCTCGTCGAGGAAGTGCGTCACGCGGCCTCCTCCGCGGTCCGGGAACAGCCGGCGCCGGCGACCGCCCACCGGTCGGCGTCCTGCTCAGCGACCGAGAGGCTGAGCTCCAGCGAGCGGTACGCCGGCACCAGCACGCCGCGTGCGGCGCGACGCCGCCCGACGACGGGGAGCCGGCCGTCCGCCGCACCTGCCGCCAGCGCGTCCAGCACGCCGTCCACCTGCGCCAGGGCCAGCGGCATGCCGAGGCAGAAGTGCGGGCCGGCGCCGAACCAGAGGTGCCGCACGGCAGGGTCGACCGGCCGTGCGGGGTCGAAGCCGCCCGGCGCCCGGCAGCAGTTCACGGTGGCGATCACCACGCGGTCGCCCGCGTGGACCGGCACCCCGCCGACCGACGTGTCGGCACGCACGGAGCGCAGCATCGCCGGCGTCGGCACGGTGACCCGGAGGCCCTCCTCGACGGCGCGCCGCCGCAGCCCCGCGTCGTCCGCCAGGAGGCGCCGGGTCCATCCGGTGTCGTGCGCGATGGCCACGAGCCGCGGCACGAACGACTGGATGGTCTCGGTCCCGGTGAGCACGAACGCCCCGACCGCGCCCATCGCCTCACGTTCGGACAGGCCGAGCTCGCGCATCCGCCCGGGCACCGTCGCCGGGTCGCCGGCCCGGTAGGCGGCGCGGGCGGGCGCCGTCAGCCGCTCGAGCACGCTCCGGGCCCGCACCGTCTGGGACCGGGTCAGCCCGTGCCGGTGCAGGCGCACCATCCCGGTGACCGTCTGTGCGGCCACCATCGCGGAACGCACGGCGTCGTCCGTCGGCGGCAGCCCGACCATCGTGCAGATCACGGCACCGGCCTGTGCGGTGACCACCGCCGCCAGGTCGACGGTCTCCCCCGCGCCGAGCCGTCGCGTGAGCTCCGGCAGCACGCCCGCTCGCCCGTGGCCCGCGGCGACGAGCTCCCGCACCGCTCGCGGCGAGAACAACGGCCCGAGCGCGCGCCGGAGCGCGGCGTGCTCCGGGCCCTCCATGTTCAGGAGCACCGACGGACCGAGCACCGGCGTCCACAGGTCCGACGGCGCTCCCGGGCCCACCTTCGAGAAGTGGTCCAGGTCGAGCAGCACGTCGCGGGCGAGCGCCGCGTCGCTCACGACCACCCCGACGCGCGGCACCCGCACCGCCGGCCGGTGCCGGGCGGACCGCAGCGCCGGGTACGCGATGGGGTGCGCGGACCGCTGGACCCGCTCCTCCCAGAGCCCCTCGGGCGCGGCCGCGCGCAGGACGGCGCGGCGCGGGGCCGGAGCGGCCCTCATCGGATATCCACGACCTCGGGCCGGTACCGGTGGTCGGCGTACCACCCGAGCGTGCGGACGAGCCCCCAGGCGTGCACGCGACGCGTCGAGGCGCGCACCCACACCGCACGGTGCTCGGCGTACCGCATGGTCAGCCGCCGTACCGCGTTGACGAGGGCCCGGTCCTCGTGCACGTCCTCGATGCGGGTGCGCGGGAACCCGCCCGCCCGCTCGTAGAGGGACGCCGTGATCGCCATGTTGCAGCCCGGCGTCATGACGTAGGGACCGAGATAGCCCTCGTCCTGGTTGCCCGGCCGCACCTTGCCGAAGGTGCTCGACGCCCACAGCGCGAACGACAGGACGCCCTGCTGGAAGCGGGACACGGGCAGGTCGTCGTCACGCGGGACGAGCCGGCCGGCGACGAGCTCGTCGCCCGACGCGAACGCCTCGCGCACCGCGCGGGTCCAGGTGGGCGGCGGCAGGCAGTCGGCGTCGGTCCTGGCCAGCAGCTGCGCACCGAGGCCGATCGCGGCCCGCATGCCGGTGTCGGCGGCGGCTCCGGTTCCCTTCTGGTCCTCGGTGATCACCTGCCAGCGCAGCCGCCCCCACTCGGCGATCGCCTTGCGGACGACGTCGGGCGTGCCGTCGGTGGACCCGTTGTCGACGACCACGACGTCGAAGTCGTCGTCCTCCTGGGCGTGCAGGGCCTCGAGCGTGCGCAGGATCCCGTGCTCGTGCGCCTCGTTCAGCGCCGGCACGACGACGGCGAGGCGCGGGCGGCCGGTCGCCGGGTCCGCCTGACCGCCGGGCAGGTCGCTCACCACCGGACCACCATCGCGCCCATGCTGATCCCGCCGGCGAGGCCCACCAGCAGCACCACGTCGCCGCGCTGGAGGCGACCCGACTCCAGCGCCTTCGCCAGCTGCAGGGGTAGCGTCGCCGAGGCGACGTTGCCGTGGTCGGCCACCGTGACGATCGTGCGGTCGGCCGGCACGCCGAGGGCACGGTGCACGTCCGCGAGATAGCCGACGGCCACCTGGTGCACGGCGACGAGGTCCACGTCGTCGATGGTCACGCCCGCCTGTTCCAGGGCCTGCCCGACCGGTCCCGACCCGAGCGCGAGGAACGCCTCGCGCAGCCGTGAACCGTCGATCTCGAAGTAGCTCCGCTCCGGGTCACGCGGGTTCACCGTGCCGCCGCCCGGCAGCATGCCGACGTCCCAGTGCTGCGACTCGGCGGTGAACGCGGAGGCAAGGATGCCGGACGGCCCACCCGGCTCCCTGCCCGCTGGCTCTCTGCCGGACTCTCTGCCGGACTCTCTGCCGGACGCCTCCAGGCTCTCGTCGCGGACCAGCCCCGCGAGCTCGGCGACCAGGTCGTCCTCGAAGGTGCCGGCCGGGCGCGTGCCCGGCGCCTCGCCGGTCATCTCGCCGGTCGCCTCGAGGAGTACCGACGCACCCGCGTCGGACATCGTGTAGCCGGCCGCCGACATCGCGTACGTGCGGCGGTCGGGCACGTCCCACCGCACCCCGCGCGTGGGCAGCTCGCCGCACGCGACGAGCACCCGGCGGTACCGGCCGGTACCGATGAGCGCCTCGGCCACCTCGATGCCGTTGAGCACGGAGTTGCAGGCGTTCTTGACGTCCATCACCGGGCCGCGGACGCCGAGCTTGGCAGCGGTGATGTGACTGGTGGCGGGCTCGATCATGTCCTGGGTGGCCGACGCGAAGATCAGGAGGTCGACGTCCTGCGGGCCCAGCCCCGCACGGTCCAGGACGGCACGGGAGGCGGCGACGGCGAGGTCGGACGCCTGCTGGTCGTCGTCCGCCACGTGCACGCGCCGCACGCCCGTCAGCCGCGACACCATCGGGAGCCGGGGCGCGACCTTCGGGTTCCTGCGGTGCAGGTCGCTCTCGGCGTCGGCCACGTCCCGGGTGCGCTCGGGGAGGTGCACGGCGATGTCGACGATGCGGGCGACGGGACGGGGAGAGAGCTGGTGCGGCGCCGGCTGGGGCGACGCGGACGGTTCGGCGGGTCGGGCGGGTGCCGGGTTCAGCACAGCGGCCGGTTCGGGGAGCACTCGGCACAGAGTAGAGCACGCCTCCAGCGTGCCAATGAGGGCTAGACGTATTAACGTCTAGGTATGCGATCGACAGCAGCAGCGCCCAGTCATGACACGGCAGTTGCGCGTTGCTACCGTGGTGCCATGACTGAGCTCCCCGGCTGGATGCGCCCTCCGCGCCCGGAGGGCTGGCTCGCCGAGGACCTGGACAACCTGCCGGATGCTCCCCGCCACACCGAGCTAATCGACGGAGCCCTCGTCTTCATGATGTCCCCACAACGCCGCAGGCACAGCAGCATCGTCTTCTCTCTGCGGACAGACCTGACGCGTCAGGCGCCAGAAGGGGCCGTCGTCGACAGCGAGATGACCGTCCGCTTGGACAAGTACAACCGCCCCGAGCCCGATGTGATCGTCTCGACGGCGTCGATCGCCGGTGACGCTACGTGGTACGAGGCCAAGGACATCATCCTGGCGGTCGAGGTGGTCTCTCCCGAGTCCGTCCACCGCGACCGAACGGTCAAGCCCCACAAGTACGCCGAGGCCGGCATCCGCCACTTCTGGCGCGTCGAGACTGAGGACGGAGACGCTTCGACCGCGATCCACGTCTACGAGCTCGACGACCTGACCAGGACCTACGTCCCGATCGGCATCTTCCGCGACACCCTCAAGGTCGACCTGCCGTTCCCGATCGAGCTGGACGTCCAGAGCCTGTACGGCTGAGCCGGCGAACGGGTGCCGCGCCGGGAGCCGTTGCCCATAGGGTGACGGCCGTGACCCAGATCCTCCCCACCACCCGGCACGAGCTGGGCCTCCTCTACCGCGCGCGACCCGCGATGGCCGGCCTGCTCCTCGCGGGCTCTGCCGCCCAGCGATGGCCCGCCCAGGGTTCGCCGGTACGCAAGGTCCCGGGCATCGGGTGGGTCACGGCGGACCCGGTGGTTGCCCGCGCGGTCCTGCAGGACCACCGGTCGTTCACCATCCTGGGCGAAGGCGGGGTGGGGAACCTCTGGGCCCAGATCCTCGGGGACTGGGTGCTCGACCTGTTCGACGGCGCCGGCCACCACGACCTGCGCACCCGCACGCGCGAGCTGTTCACGGAGGCCGTCTCCCGTGATCTCGTGCACTCGGCGTGGGCCGAGCGGGTCGCCGCCGCGGGCGAGGTGCTGCGCGCGGGCGGGACGCTCGACGTCGCACACCTCTCCCGGGTCCTGGTGGGCCGCATGGTCATCGGTCTGCTGGGTATCCCGCGCCCCGCGGGGCACCACGGATCCTGGCCCGACGACGAGGGTGCGCTGCAGGTCTTCGAGACCGGCGAGCGACTGGCCACGGTCGCGCTCGGCACGGCCGGGTCGACGCTGCTGACGCCGGCCCAGGTGGCGACCGCGCAGGACGTCGTCGCCGAGCTGACCGCGGGGGTCCCCGACGGCTGGCGGGACGCGCCGCCGGACACCCTGCTGGGCCGCTGCCGCGAGCTCGGCCTGGGCCTGACCGAGACGTCCGGCCTGGCCTGCCTGCTCATGGTCGCGGGGACCGAGACCGCCGCGAGCGCCATGGGCCGCACCACCGCCCTGCTGATCGACACCGGTGAGCAGCATCGACTGCTCTCGGCGCTGCGGGCGGGTGCCGGGGTCGGTGCCGGGGTCGGTGCTGGCGTGGGTGCGGCGGTCCCGGCACCCGGTCCCGCGGGCGGCGGCGGGCAGGCCGTCCGTCTGCTGAACCCGGGCGAGGGCGACCCCGTCGAGAACGTGGTGCGCGAGGGGCTGCGGGTGACGAGCCCGGCATCGGTGATCGGCAGGGGTGTGGCCGCCGACGTCGAGGTGGGCGGTGCCCGGCTGCGTGCCGGTGAGCGGATCATGCTGCTGGTCTGGTCGGCGAACGCCACGGCAGGCCCGTTCCGCGCCGATCGTCCGTACGTGCGGGAGTCCCGCCAGCTCTGGTTCGGGGCCGGCCGGCACCTCTGCCTGGGCGCGGCGCTGGCCAGGGCCGAGATCGGCACCCTGTTGCGGATGCTGTGGTCCGCGGACCGCCCGCTGCGCGTCGTCCGACGGCGGGCGGCCCGGGGCGTGCTGGTCCCTGCCTGGTCGGAGCTGGTCGTCTCCCGCTGAGCCGGACCGCGGGACTACTGCCGGGTGGCGCGGTAGATCTCGCGCACGACGTCCTCGATGTCCGGCTCGGTGATCGACAGGTCCACCACCTCCGCCCGCTCGGACACCCGGGCCAGCACGCGCGCCGCCGTCGTGCGCTGCGGGTCGAAGGCGAGACGCTGCCGCAGGCCTCCGGACTCGCTGCGCACGTGCTCCGCACCGTCCAGGCCGACGAGGTCCGGGCTCGCCGTGGCGAGGTCCACGACGAGCTCACGCCGCGCGCCCACGGTGCGGGCCAGCCCGTCGAGCGTGCCGTCGAACGCGAGGCGGCCGTGGTCCACCACGAGAACGCGGTCGCAGAGGCGTTCGACGTCGCCCATGTCGTGGGTCGTCAGCAGCAGCGTGGTGCCGTGCTCGCGCCGTTGGGTCACGAGGAACTCCCGGAGTCGCTGCTTGGACAGCACGTCCAGGCCGATCGTCGGCTCGTCGAGGATCAGGAGCTCCGGCCGGTGCAGCAGCGCGGCCGCGACCTCGGCGCGCATCCGCTGCCCGAGGGACAGCTGGCGCACCGGCGTGGCCAGGAACTGGTCCATCTCGAGCATCTCGACGAGCTCCGCGGTGCGGCTCCGCTCGTCGGCGGCCGTCAAGGAGTGGATCGCCGCCAGGATCGAGAACGACTCCCGCACCGGCAGGTCCCACCAGAGCTGCGAGCGCTGCCCGAACACCACGCCGACCCGGCGCGCGAGCGCACGGCGCTGCTTCAGCGGGTGCAGGCCGACTGTGGTGACCGTTCCACTGGTGGGCACCAGGATGCCGACCAGCATCTTGATGGTGGTCGACTTCCCGGCGCCGTTCGCGCCGATGTAGCCCACCGCCTCGCCGGCCCCGATGGTCAGGTCGAGGTGGTCCACGGCGACATGCCGGGGACGCCGGAACCTGTCCTTCCGGTTCGGCCGCCCGGTGAACACCCGGGTCAACCCCTCGGTCTCGATGACGTTCATCCGCCGGCTCCTCGGTAGTTGCGAAGGCCCCAGCGCCAGCACAGACCCGCGCAGGTGACGGCCCAGAGTGCCGCGACCGGCGCGCACCAGCCCAGCCACACGGGCAGGCCGGGCAGCCCGGGCTCACCGAGCAGCGTGGACACCGGCAGGTAGGCGGCGAAGGCCATGGGGAAGACGGCACCGAAGACGACCAGCAGCCCCCGCGGCCACACGCTCGCGGGCTGCGTGGACGCGTAGCGGCCGCCGTACACGAAGGCGTTGGTCATCTCGGCGCCGTTGATCAGGAAGAACTGGAGGCCGGCTGCGGTGACGAACTGTGCGGTGAAGATGACGAAACCGCAGACCAGCGCGAGCATCAGGAGTCCGACGGTGGCGACGCTCCAGTCGATGTCGTTGAGCACCAGCCCGACCGTGAGCGACGTGGCGCCCACGAGGCAGCGTCCGATCCGGCGCAGGCTCAGATCGCTCGTGATGAGCTGCGCCAGCAGCGGCTGCGGTCGCAGGAAGAAGACGTCGAGCGTGCCGGCGCGCACGTACCGGGGGAGGTTGTCGCAGTGCCCGGCCGCCAGGTCGGCGAGCGAGAACGAGAGGTCCGCCAGGCCGAACACGAGCATGATCTGCGCGAGTGTGAACCCGCCGATCTGGTCCGTGGCCGAGTACAGGACCCAGATCTCCGTGAACTCGATGGCCCCCACGAGCAGTGCCCCGACCAGGTCCATGCGGAAGCTGGCGCGGTGGCTCGCCTGGGAGCGGGCGCGGCTGGCGAGGACCGCCCGGTAGGCGCGGAGCGTCCTGCCCGCCAGGGCCCGTCCGCGCCCGAGCCTGCTCCCCGGCTCAGCCACCCTGCACCTCCAGCCTGCGGCGCCCGGCCCGCGTGGTCAGGTGGCCGACGACAAGGGCCACCGCCAGCCACCCGAGCTGCATCCCGAGGTGCTGCCAGGCAGCCACGCCGGTGACCTGTCCGGAGAGCACGTCGATCGGGAGCTGCATCATCGCCGGGAAGGGGGTGAGCAGCGCGACCGTCAGCAGCCAGTCCGGGAACAGGTAGATCGGCGTGAACAGGCCGGCGAAGAGCCCGGCGACGGCCACGTAGAGCACGCTGATGCCACGCGTCTCCACGAGCCAGAACCCGGAGGTGGCCACGGCGTACATGGTGGCGTGCGAGACCGCCACACCGATCAGGAGGCTGAGCAGCCCCAGGGCATACGCGGCCGCACCGGGCGGCAGTGCCATGCCGCCGATGAGCACGCCGATGAGCACGCTCGGGAGGCCTCGCGGCAGCAGGGCGAACAAGCCCTTGCCGACGTCGGTCAGGATGTGCGCGGCCTGCACGCTCACCGGTCGCAGGAACTCGACGGCCACGTCACCCGACTTGATCCGGGTCTGCAGGTCGCTGCCGCCCCACATGTTCACCGAGCCGAGCATCCCCTGGCCCAGCCAGACGAACGCCGCCATGGTGCCCGCCGTGTATCCGGCCAGCTCACCACCGGAGCTCTCGACCGCCGCACCCATGATCCCGCCCTTGAGCAGGCCGAACGTCGCGTTCGCGATCAAGCCGGCGAGCGTCGCCAGCGGATAGGCCGACTGCCCGCGGAAACCCGTGACCAGGAACCGCCAGTACGGGTTCCGGGCGGGTGAAGGGAGCGAGCGCACAAACGCGAGATCTTACGTGTCGCGCGGCCGGCGATCACCCTGTTTTTGCCGACGCCGACGCTCTCGGTCCTGCCGCGCGAGGCGACCGGCGGCAGAAGATCAGAACTCGCCCTGCCACGTGCACACGCAGGCCTCGTTGCCCTCGGCGTCGGCCAGCACCCACCACGACGGCGCGAACTCGTCCGTGACCAGTCGGCCACCCGCCGCCACCACTGCCGCCACCCGCTGCTCGGCCTGGTCGTACGGCACCCACACGTCGAGGTGGATGCGGTTGCGCTGCTCCCGGCGCTCGTCGGACTGCTGGAACCAGACCACCGGCAGGCGCCCGTCGGGATCGCTCAGCGGTGCCGCGGCGTCGTTCCCACCGCGGGAGAGCTGCGCGTCGTGCCCCAGCAGCGCCTGCCAGAACTGCTGCACCTCAGGTCCCACGATCGCGTCGATACCTATCGTGACGTCCTTGACCCCTGCCGGGTCCGCCGCGACGTCCAGCTCCCGGGCCGCCATCGAGATCTCCCGAGCGAGCGCGAGGTCGCGCGCCGACAGCCCGCCGACGTCGTGCGACCAGGTCCGCACCGTGACGGTCCCGTAGCGCAGGTCGACGTCCGGATGGTGGTTCGCCGCCTCCGCGAGCGCGCCGATGCGGCTGACCAGCCGCACTCCCCGGGTGAACGAGCCGGTGGTGAACCGTGCGACCGCCGACCTCCTCAGCACCCGCCATTCGCCGATGCCCTCGCCCGCGGTGAACTCGGCGGCGGTGATCGCGTCGGTCATGGGTCGCTCCCTGGTTGCGTGTCGAGTGGGTCACCCCACCATGGCACGACACACCGACACTCGAAAACGTCATCCGGCGGCGAGATGCCGGCCGCGGGCGCGGCACCTCGCGGGCGCCGCGCCCGTACCGTCAGCCGCGCCGGAGCCGCGCCACGTCCCGCACCGCACCACGGTCCGCGGACGTCGCCAGCGCCGCGTAGGCCTGCAGCGCCGGTGACACGTAGCGGTCGCGGCCG
This sequence comes from Promicromonospora aerolata, assembly GCF_042682255.1. Classification (NCBI taxonomy): domain Bacteria; kingdom Bacillati; phylum Actinomycetota; class Actinomycetes; order Micrococcales; family Promicromonosporaceae; genus Promicromonospora; species Promicromonospora aerolata. The sequence continues at coordinate 5,080,334 of NZ_JBHUHF010000001.1, read as the reverse complement.
ACCGGCTGCCAGGGACGCTCCGAGGACTCCATCTTCGCGCGCCGCTCGGCGAGCACCTCTTCCGGCACGTTGATCCGGATCTTCCGGGTGTCGACGTCGATCTCGATCTCGTCGCCGTCCTCGACCAGGCCGATCGTGCCGCCCGCGGCCGCCTCCGGCGAGACGTGCCCCACCGAGATACCGCTGGACCCGCCCGAGAAGCGGCCGTCGGTGATGAGGGCGACGACCTTCCCCAGGCCACGGCCCTTGATGTACGAGGTCGGGTAGAGCATCTCCTGCATGCCCGGACCGCCGGCGGGCCCCTCGTAGCGCACCACGACGACGTGGCCGGGCCCGACCTGCTTGGTCAGGATCTTCTCGACGGCCTCGTCCTGCGACTCGCAGACCAGCGCCTTGCCGACGAAGTGGAACACGTCCGGGTCGACGCCCGCCGTCTTGAAGACGGCGCCGTCCTCGGCGAGGTTGCCGCGCAGCACGGCGAGCCCGCCCTCCACGGTGTACGCGTGCTCGACGGACCGGATACAGCCGCCCGCCCCGTCGGTGTCGAGCGACTCCCACTGGTTGTTCGTGGAGAACGCCTTGGTGGTGCGCACGCCTCCGGGCGCGGCGTGGAACAGGCCGAGCGCGCGCTCGGTCGCCTTGCCACCGCGGACGTCCCAGTCGTCGAGCCATGCGCGCAGCGTGGGCGTGTGCACCGACGTGACGTCGTGGTCCAGCAGGCCACCCCGGTCCAGCTCACCCAGGAGCGCGGGGATACCGCCGGCCCGGTGGACGTCCTCCATGTGGTAGTCGGGGTGGTTGGGCGCGACCTTCGACAGGCACGGCACCTTGCGGCTGATGCCCTCGATGTCGGCGAGCGTGAAGTCGACCTCCGCCTCCTGGGCCGCCGCGAGGACGTGCAGCACGGTGTTGGTCGAGCCACCCATGGCGACGTCGAGCGCCATCGCGTTCGCGAACGCGGCCTTGGTCGCGATCCCGCGCGGGGCGGCGCTGTCGTCCTCGTCCTCGTAGTAGCGCCGGGCCAGGTCGACGACGGTGCGGCCGGCCTCGAGGAACAGCTCCTTGCGGGCCGCGTGCGTCGCGAGCGTCGAGCCGTTGCCCGGGAGCGACAGTCCCAGCGCCTCCGTGAGGCAGTTCATCGAGTTCGCCGTGAACATGCCGGAGCACGAGCCACACGTGGGGCAGGCGTTCTCCTCGACCAGGCCGAGGGCCGCGTCGTCGACGTTCTCGTCGGCCGAGTAGTTGATCGCGTTGATCAGGTTGAGGGGGGTCTTCGCGACGCCGTCCGCCACCACCGCCTTGCCGGCCTCCATCGGGCCGCCCGACACGAAGATCACCGGGATGTTCAGCCGCAGCGCGGCGTTCAGCATGCCGGGCGTGATCTTGTCGCAGTTCGAGATGCACACGAGGGCGTCCGCCGTGTGCGCCTGCACCATGTACTCCACGGAGTCCGCGATGAGGTCGCGGCTCGGCAGGGAGTAGAGCATCCCGGCGTGGCCCATCGCGATGCCGTCGTCGACGGCGATCGTGTTGAACTCCTTGGCAACGCCGCCGGCCTCGCGGATCGCCGACGCGACGAGGTCGCCCATGTCCTTGAGGTGTACGTGCCCCGGAACGAACTGCGTGTACGAGTTCGCGATCGCGATGATCGGCTTCCCGAAGTCCTCGGACCCCATGCCCGTGGCGCGCCACAGCGCGCGAGCTCCGGCCATGTTGCGGCCGTGGGTGGACGTCCGGGAGCGCAGGGGACGACTCATGACGGTTCAGCTCCTTCGATGCTGGGTGGCCGCGCTCTGTGCAAGGCGAGCGGCCTGAGCACGCTACCTCCGGTGTGCCGCCCGCGGCAGCGGGCGTCCACAGGGTGGCCGCGCCCCGGAGTACCGGACGAACGGTGCGGTGGCGGCCGGTGGCGTTCTCCCACTACCTGAACGTCGCACGGTGCCGTACGGTCTTAGCAGGAGCCCGCAAAGACGCGGATTCCGGCGTGCACGCGATGGAGGTGCTCGAATGCGAGTGACAGAGGCATTGCGGCGCAAGGGCAGCTCGGTGGTCACCATCGCCAAGGACCGGAGCGTGCGGGACCTGCTCGCCCTTCTCGCCCAGCACGGCATAGGTGCCGTCGTGGTGTCCGACGACGGTGCGCACGTCGACGGGATCGTCAGCGAACGCGACGTCGTCCGGCGGCTGCACTCGGACGGCGACGGCATCCTGGACGGCACCGTGGCGGCGATCATGACCGCCGGTGTGCACACCTGCGGGCCGGAGGCGACGCTCGACGAACTGATGCCCGTGATGACCGAGCACCGCGTGCGGCACGTCCCCGTGCTCGTGGACGCCCGGCTGACCGGGATCGTGAGCATCGGTGACGTGGTCAAGCACCGGATCGCCGAGGTCCAGGCAGAGCGCGACCAGCTGACCGCCTACATCACGGGCGGTCGGTAGACAGGGGCGCCCGGGCCACGGGGCCGGTCGGGCCCGGGTGGGCCCGACCGGCTCAGTCCTGCAGCGCCCGGTACTCGTCCTCGAGGATGCTCATCACGATCGCGTCGGCCCAGGTGTCGCCGTCGCGGTAGATGTCCCGCAAGCGACCTTCCGGACGGAAGCCCAACGACTCGTAGAGCGCCTGGGCGCGCGGGTTGATGCTGAGCACGTCCAGGCTCACGCGGTGCAGGCCTGGCCCCGGCTCGCCGTCCACGCCCTCGAACGCGAACCGGAGCACCTCGGCAATGGCCTCCCGGCCGTACCCGCGACCCCGGTAGTTCGGCAGCAGCTGGAGCCGCAGGTTCGCGGAGCGGACGTCCTCGTCGAGGTCGTTGAGCACGATCTCACCGATCAGCTCGTCGCTGACCGGCTTGCCGTCCCGCTCCGCGGCCGGGCAGATCGCCCAGTCGAAGCGGCCGGGCCGATCGCTCACCGTCCGCGCCCACTCGTCGATCTGCTCGCGCGTGAAGACGGCGGTGGTCCCGGTCAGCCGGGTGCCCTCCGGGTCCTGGACCGCCTCCCACAGACGTTCCGAGTCACGCGCCTCGATGGGGCGCAGCCGCATCATCTCGCCGTGCAGAAGGGGCCCGCGGGTCACCTGGCTGCCCTCGAACCCAGTCTCATGAGCCGATCCGATCCAGCACCAGCTCGCGGACCCGCTTCGCGTCGGCCTGACCCTTCGTCGCCTTCATGACGGCGCCGATGATCGCACCGACCGGTCCCTGGTTGCCGCCCCGCACCTTCTCCACGATGTCCGGCTGTGCGGCCAGCGCGTCGTCGATGGCGGCGAGCAGCGGGCCGTCGTCGGACACGATCTCGAGCCCGCGCGACACGACCACCGACTCCGGGTCGCCCTCGCCGGCGAGCACGCCGTCGAGCACCTGACGGGCGAGCTTGTCGTTGAGCCGGCCCGAGTCCACGAGACCCTGGAGCTCGGCGATCTGCGCCGGGGTCACCGTCAGCTGCTCCAGCGGGACCTCGTCCTGGTTGGCGCGGCGAGCCAGCTCGCCCATCCACCACTTGCGCGCACCCGCGGCGCTCGTGCCCGCGGCCACGGTCGCCTCGATGAGGTCCATGGCGCCCGCGTTGACGACGTCGCGCATCTCGGCGTCGGCGTAGCCCCACTCCGTCTGGAGCCGACGGCGGCGGGCCACCGGCATCTCCGGGAGCGTCGCGCGGATCTCCTCGACCCACTCGCGGCTCGGTGCCACCGGGACCAGGTCGGGCTCGGGGAAGTAGCGGTAGTCCTCGGCGTCCGACTTCACTCGGCCCGACGACGTGGTCCCGTCCTCCTCGTGGAAGTGGCGCGTCTCCTGGATGACCGGCACGCCCGCGTCGAGCACGCCCGCCTGGCGGGACACCTCGTAGCGGACCGCGCGCTCGATCGACCGGAACGAGTTCACGTTCTTGGTCTCGGTGCGCGTGCCCAGTGGCGACTCGGGCGTCGGGCGGAGCGACAGGTTCACGTCCGCGCGGACGTTGCCGCGCTCCATCCGCGCCTCGGAGACGTCGAGCGAGCGGAAGATGTCGCGCAGCGTCTGCACGTAGGCACGCGCCACCTCGGGAGCGCGCTCGCCGGCGCCCTCGATGGGCCGCGTCACGATCTCCACCAGCGGGATACCCGCGCGGTTGTAGTCCACGAGCGAGTACTCGGCGCCCTGGATGCGGCCGGTCAGGCCACCCACGTGGGTGTTCTTGCCGGCGTCCTCCTCCATGTGCGCGCGCTCGATCTCGACGCGGAAGACCTCACCGTCGTCGAGCTCGATGTCGATCCAGCCGTCGAAGGCGATCGGCTCGTCGTACTGCGACGTCTGGAAGTTCTTCGGCACGTCCGGGTAGAAGTAGTTCTTCCGCGCGAACCGGCAGTTCTCGGAGATGCTGCAGTTGAGCGCGAGGCCGATCCGGATCGCGTACTCGACGGCCTTGCCGTTGACCACCGGCAGCGCACCCGGCAGCCCCAGGCTGACCGGGGTCACCTGGGTGTTGGGCTCGCCGCCGTAGGCGACCTCCGCCGCGCAGAACATCTTGGTGAGCGTGCCGAGCTCGACGTGCACCTCGATGCCCAGCACCGGGTCGTAGCGGCGGACGGCGTCCTCGTAGGCGACAAGCTTCGTCGCCGTCGCGGATGTCTGGGCAGTCATCGGGCGAGCTCCGTGGTCTTGAGTTCGGGTGCCTGGTTCAGGATGGGTCCGCCCCAGCGGGACTCCAGGGCCGCCTCGAGGGCAGCGCCCACGCGGTACAGCCGGTCGTCCGCCTTGGCGGGCGCCAGGATCTGGAACCCGACCGGCAGCCCGTCGTCGGACAGGCCGTTCGGCAGCGACATGCCGGGGACGCCGGCGAGGTTCGCCGGGATGGTCGCGATGTCGTTGAGGTACATCGCGAGCGGGTCGTCCAGCTTCTCGCCGAACTTGAACGCTGTGGTCGGCGCCGTGGGCGAGACCAGCACGTCGGCCTGCGCGAACGCCGCGGCGAAATCGCGCTGGATCAGCGTGCGGACCTTCTGCGCGCTGCCGTAGTAGGCGTCGTAGTAACCGGCCGACAGGGCGTAGGTGCCCAGGATGACGCGACGCTTCACCTCGTCGCCGAAGCCAGCGCCGCGGGTGGCACCCATGACGCGCTCCGCGGTGACCGGACCGTCGGCGGGCTCGACGCGCAGGCCGAACCGCATGCCGTCGAACTTGGCCAGGTTGCTGGAGGCCTCGGCGGGCATGATCAGGTAGTAGGCGTCCAGCGCGTAGCCGAAGCTCGGGCAGGAGACCTCGACGATCTCGGCGCCGAGCGAGCGGAGCTGTTCGAGCGACTCGTCGAACCGAGCGGACACCCCGGCCTGGTAGCCCTCGCCGGACAGCTCCTTGACCACGCCGACACGTAGGCCCTTGAGGTCACCCTTGGCACCCAGCCGAGCCGCCGCGACGACGCCGGGCACCGGCTCGTTGATGGAGGTCGAGTCGTGCGGGTCGTGGCCGCCGATCAGCTCGTGCAGCAGCGCCGCGTCGAGGACCGAACGCGTGACGGGGCCCGCCTGGTCCAGCGACGAGGCCATGGCGATCAGGCCGTACCGGGAGACACCGCCGTAGGTGGGCTTCACGCCGACCGTGCCGGTGACGGCGCCGGGCTGACGGATCGAACCGCCCGTGTCGGTGCCGATGGCGAGCGGCGCCTCGAACCCGGCGACCGCGGCGGCCGAGCCACCGCCGGACCCGCCCGGGATCCGGTCGAGGTCCCACGGGTTCTTCGTGTTGCCGTAGGCCGAGTGCTCGGTCGAGGACCCCATGGCGAACTCGTCCATGTTGGTCTTGCCGAGGATCGGCAGGCCGGCAGCCTTGATGCGCTCCACGAGCGTCGCGTCGTACGGCGGGATCCAGTCCTCGAGGATCTTCGAGCCGGCGGTCGTGGGCAGCCCCTGGGTGACCACGACGTCCTTGACGGCGATGGGTACGCCCGCGAGCGGGTGCAGCTCGTCACCGGAGGCGCGCTTCGCGTCGATCTCGGCGGCCGTGGTCAGCGCCGCCTCGGAGGCGACGTGCAGGAACGCGTGCAGGTCGCCGTCGACGGCGGCGATGCGGTCCAGGCTGGCCTGGGTGGCCTCGACGCTGGAGATGTCCTTGCGGGCGAGCGCGGACGCGAGGTCGGACGCACTGAGCCGGGTGATGTCGTGTGTCATGTCGTTGCTTCCCATCACTCTTCGCCGAGGATCTGCGGGACGGCGAACCGTCCGTTCTCCTGCTGCGGGGCGCCGGCCAGGACGTCCTGGATCGGCAGGGCGGGTTCCGGTACGTCGTCACGGAACACGTTCGTCAGCGGGAGGGGGTGGCTCGTTGCCGGCACGTCTGCGGTAGCGACCTCGCTCACACGGGCGACGGACTCGACGATCACGTCGAGCTCACCGGCCAGGCGGGCGACCTCGTCCGGTCGCAGGTCGATCCGTGCCAGCGCAGCCACGCGCGCGACCTCGTCACGGGAGATGGTGGACATGGCCGCAAGTCTAGTCGCCGGACGCCGTGAGATCGTCCCCGATTCGGCCCCCCGCACTGTGAATCTCTGCGATCTCGGAGCCCGCGGTACACCGGTCCCTCCGCCCGAAACAACGCCGAACCGCAACCTAACCGTCGCTGACGGCGCCGAGCCGAAACTTACGAGTCCGCGGGGGCCGTTGTCGACACGCAGATTGCGGTTCGACACGCCGGCGGACGAGCCACTTGCGGTTCGTCCGCCGGTCGGCGGGGGCGCACAAAAGAAGGGAGCCTTCCTTTCTGACCAGTACTGGTCGGAAAGGAAGGCTCCCTTTGAATGGTTGTCCGGCGGCGTCCTACTCTCCCACCCCGTCTCCAGGGCAGTACCATCGGCGCTGTGAGGCTAAGCTTCCGGGTTCGGAATGGGACCGGGCGTTTCCCCCACGCTATGACCACCGTAACACTATCGAGAAGGCAAACCCTCTCCGCCACTCCCAACCCAACACCCTTAAAAAGAGGGATGTGTGCTGGTCGTGTGTCGGGGGGTTGGTGCCCGTGACTCGGGAACCGCATAGTGGACGCGTAACAAAAACCTTGAGCATTATTAACAGCGTTGAGGTGTTATGAAGTTATCGGCAGTTAGTACCGGTCAGCTCCGACAGTCGTTAGTCCTGTCTTCCACATCCGGCCTATCAACCCAGTGGTCTGCTGGGTGCCTCTCACACCGAAGTGTGTGGAAACCTCATCTCGAAGCAGGCTTCCCGCTTAGATGCTTTCAGCGGTTATCCCTTCCGAACGTAGCCAACCAGCCGTGCTCCTGGCGGAACAACTGGCACACCAGAGGTTCGTCCGTCCCGGTCCTCTCGTACTAGGGACAGCCCTTCTCAAGTTTCCTGCGCGCGCAGCGGATAGGGACCGAACTGTCTCACGACGTTCTAAACCCAGCTCGCGTACCGCTTTAATGGGCGAACAGCCCAACCCTTGGGACCTACTCCAGCCCCAGGATGCGACGAGCCGACATCGAGGTGCCAAACCATGCCGTCGATATGGACTCTTGGGCAAGATCAGCCTGTTATCCCCGGGGTACCTTTTATCCGTTGAGCGACGGCGCTTCCACAAGCCACCGCCGGATCACTAGTTCCGACTTTCGTCCCTGCTCGACCTGTCGGTCTCACAGTCAAGCTCCCTTGTGCACTTGCACTCGACACCTGATTGCCAACCAGGCTGAGGGAACCTTTGAGCGCCTCCGTTACATTTTAGGAGGCAACCGCCCCAGTTAAACTACCCACCAGGCACTGTCCCTGATCCGGATCACGGACCGAGGTTAGACATCCGAAGCGATCAGAGTGGTATTTCAACAATGACTCCACCCGAGCTGGCGCCCTGGCTTCACAGTCTCCCACCTATCCTACACAAACCGCACCGAACACCAATACCAAGCTATAGTAAAGGTCCCGGGGTCTTTCCGTCCTGCTGCGCGTAACGAGCATCTTTACTCGTAGTGCAATTTCGCCGAGTTCGCGGTTGAGACAGCGGAGAAGTCGTTACGCCATTCGTGCAGGTCGGAACTTACCCGACAAGGAATTTCGCTACCTTAGGATGGTTATAGTTACCACCGCCGTTTACTGGGGCTTAAATTCTGGGCTTCGCCTTACGGCTAACCCGTCCTCTTAACCTTCCAGCACCGGGCAGGCGTCAGTCCGTATACATCGTCTTGCGACTTCGCACGGACCTGTGTTTTTAGTAAACAGTCGCTTCTCCCTGGTCTCTGCGGCCCTCCCCGCGTCCCCCAGCAAGTGGGTTAACGGTTCAGGCCCCCCTTCTCCCGAAGTTACGGGGGCATTTTGCCGAGTTCCTTAACCACGATTCTCTCGATCGCCTTAGTATTCTCTACCTGACCACCTGAGTCGGTTTAGGGTACGGGCGGCTAGTCCCTCGCGTCGAGGCTTTTCTAGGCAGCATAGGATCACCAGTTTCCCGCGTAAGCGGTCACTATCAGCTCTCACCCTCATGCCCCACGGATTTGCCTATGGGACGGGCTACAACCTTGGACGTGGACAACCATCGCCACGCCTGGCTACCTTCCTGCGTCACCCCTGTTAACACGCTTACCTACTACCGGATCAGGTCCCACGCCTCGCCCACGATGACACCCGAAGGTGCCGGTGTGGGTCCGGGGTGGTTAGTATCACCGGGCTCGGTATGGGCGGTACTTCGCCGGTAGGAGAATATCAACTCCTTGTCCATCGACTACGCCTGTCGGCCTCGCCTTAGGTCCCGACTTACCCAGGGCGGATGAACCTGGCCCTGGAACCCTTGGTCATTCGGCGGACGGGATTCACACCCGTCATTCGCTACTCATGCCTGCATTCTCACTCGTGTAGGCTCCACCGCTAGGTCACCCTGCGACTTCACTGCCCACACGACGCTCCCCTACCCACCCACACACCTGAACACACAGAACAAGTCTGGTGCTGGGCTAACGTGTGAGTGCCACGGCTTCGGCGGTGTGCTTGAGCCCCGCTACATTGTCGGCGCGGAATCACTTGACCAGTGAGCTATTACGCACTCTTTCAAGGGTGGCTGCTTCTAAGCCAACCTCCTGGTTGTCTGTGCAACTCCACATCCTTTCCCACTGAGCACACGCTTAGGGGCCTTAGCCGGTGATCTGGGCTGTTTCCCTCTCGACCACGGAGCTTATCCCCCGCAGTCTCACTGCCGCGCTTGCACTTACCGGCATTCGGAGTTTGGCTGACGTCAGTAACCTGGTGAGGCCCATTAGCCATCCAGTAGCTCTACCTCCGGTAAGAAACACGCGACGCTGCACCTAAATGCATTTCGGGGAGAACCAGCTATCACGAAGTTTGATTGGCCTTTCACCCCTAACCACAGGTCATCCCCCAGGTTTTCAACCCTGGTGGGTTCGGTCCTCCACGCCGTCTTACCGGCGCTTCAACCTGCCCATGGCTAGATCACTTCGCTTCGGGTCTAGACCCGGCGACTCAATCGCCCTATTCGGACTCGCTTTCGCTACGGATACCCCACACGGGTTAACCTCGCCACCGAGCACTAACTCGCAGGCTCATTCTTCAAAAGGCACGCCGTCACCCCTACTAGGGAGGCTCCGACGGATTGTAGGCACACGGTTTCAGGTACTATTTCACTCCCCTCCCGGGGTACTTTTCACCTTTCCCTCACGGTACTTGTCCGCTATCGGTCACTAGGTAGTATTTAGGCTTAGCAAGTGGTCTTGCCAGATTCACACGAGATTTCACGGGCCCCGTGCTACTTGGGATCCCCTCCACCAGGCCATGCCATTTCGTCTACGGGACTCCCACCCACTACGGTCCGGTATTCAACCCGGTTCGACTATGACACGACTTTCTTACTGGTCCGGAGACTGTCAGATCTCCACAGAAGGTCCCACAACCCCGCACACGCAACGCCTGACAGCTTGACACGCATACGGTTTGGCCTCATCCGCTTTCGCTCGCCACTACTCACGGAATATCTCTTCCTGTCGGTACTGAGATGTTTCACTTCCCGACGTTCCCTCCACACGCCCTATACATTCAGGCGCGGGTAACCGAACATGACTTCGGCTGGGTTCCCCCATTCGGAGACCCTCGGATCACAGCTCGTCTGCCAACTCCCCGAGGATTATCGCAGGCTACAACGTCCTTCTTCGGCTCCTAGTGCCAAGGCATCCACCAATGTGCCCTAAAAAACTTCAACAACACTACAATCACAGAAACCAAGATGACCGATAAAACAACAAGACCACACACCCGAAGGTACACAGCCCCATCATCTCACGATCGCAATCTTGGAAAATTTCAAAGATGCTCGCGTCCACTATGCAGTTCTCAAGCAACGGACGAACCCACCAGGCAAACCCGCACCACCACACCCAACAACCAACCAGCTCCAAAGAACCAGTCAGCGTGAGCGGGTATGACACGAACCTCGTGACCCGTACTCGAACCAGAAACCCCCGACACATGGCCGGTTGTCTCAGGACCCAACAGTGTGCTCGGCGAACCACCCCCACCCGGCAGACCGCGTTCCAACCCGTGACAAGCACCGGCGTACTAGCAGCCAACCCGGACAGCAGGCGACTCTTCGTCAATGTTCCACCCATGAGCAACCACCCCAGACACGTACGGCCTGGGCCTGGCCTCTGCCACCAGCACCAACCACGCTACGCAGCACCCGCTCCGAAGAACGACCACTGCCGGCAGCCGGCGACCCCACTGTGTGGGGGCTGATGGAGATGAGCTCCTTAGAAAGGAGGTGATCCAGCCGCACCTTCCGGTACGGCTACCTTGTTACGACTTAGTCCCAATCGCCAGTCCCACCTTCGACCACTCCCTCCCACAAGGGGTTGGGCCGTGAGCTTCGGGTGTTACCAACTTTCGTGACTTGACGGGCGGTGTGTACAAGGCCCGGGAACGTATTCACCGCAGCGTTGCTGATCTGCGATTACTAGCGACTCCGACTTCACGGGGTCGAGTTGCAGACCCCGATCCGAACTGAGACCGGCTTTTTGGGATTCGCTCCACCTCACGGTATCGCAGCCCTCTGTACCGGCCATTGTAGCATGCGTGAAGCCCAAGACATAAGGGGCATGATGATTTGACGTCATCCCCACCTTCCTCCGAGTTGACCCCGGCAGTCTCCCATGAGTCCCCGGCATAACCCGCTGGCAACATAGGATAAGGGTTGCGCTCGTTGCGGGACTTAACCCAACATCTCACGACACGAGCTGACGACAACCATGCACCACCTGTGTACGAGTGTCCAAAGAGAACCCCATCTCTGGGGCGTTCTCGTACATGTCAAGCCTTGGTAAGGTTCTTCGCGTTGCATCGAATTAATCCGCATGCTCCGCCGCTTGTGCGGGCCCCCGTCAATTCCTTTGAGTTTTAGCCTTGCGGCCGTACTCCCCAGGCGGGGCACTTAATGCGTTAGCTACGGCACAGAACCAGTGGAACTGGCCCCACACCTAGTGCCCAACGTTTACGGCATGGACTACCAGGGTATCTAATCCTGTTCGCTCCCCATGCTTTCGCTCCTCAGCGTCAGTAACTGCCCAGAGACCTGCCTTCGCCATCGGTGTTCCTCCTGATATCTGCGCATTCCACCGCTACACCAGGAATTCCAGTCTCCCCTACAGTACTCTAGTCTGCCCGTACCCGATGCAAGCCCACAGTTGAGCCATGGGATTTCACACCAGACGCGACAGACCGCCTACGAGCTCTTTACGCCCAATAATTCCGGACAACGCTTGCGCCCTACGTATTACCGCGGCTGCTGGCACGTAGTTAGCCGGCGCTTCTTCTGCAGGTACCGTCACTCTCGCTTCTTCCCTGCTGAAAGAGGTTTACAACCCGAAGGCCGTCATCCCTCACGTGGCGTCGCTGCATCAGGCTTTCGCCCATTGTGCAATATTCCCCACTGCTGCCTCCCGTAGGAGTCTGGGCCGTGTCTCAGTCCCAGTGTGGCCGGTCGCCCTCTCAGGCCGGCTACCCGTCGACGCCTTGGTAGGCCATTACCCCACCAACAAGCTGATAGGCCGCGAGCCCATCCCCCACCGAAAAACTTTCCAACACCCACCATGCGGCAAGCGTTCATATCCGGTATTAGACCTCGTTTCCAAGGCTTATCCCGAAGTAGGGGGCAGGTTGCTCACGTGTTACTCACCCGTTCGCCACTGATCCACCCAGCAAGCTGAGCTTCACCGTTCGACTTGCATGTGTTAAGCACGCCACCAGCGTTCGTCCTGAGCCAGGATCAAACTCTCCGTAAAAGAGAAACATCCACACCCACCCCCAAAAGGGCAGGCACGAACAAATGATACCGGCCAGATACAAATCTGATGATTTGTGTCCGTCCAAAAAACCCCACAAGACCTGCAACCCACCAACCAGACAGCTGGCACGCCACACCCTCACGAGGATAAAACATTGGCATTGACTATCAAGCACACTGTTGAGTTCTCAAACAACCGACGCACACCGTCAAAGTCGCAATCTTTCCGATCGCTTCCCTGTCCGGGGCAGTTCCTCTAACTTACCAGATTCTTTCGGCCGATCAAATTCGCTTCCGTTCTCAGAACTGGAAGGAATTGCACCCGCCTGCCGAATTCGGCACCACATCATTGTTCCGGGGAACACAAAGCTTCCCGGTCCTGCGATGTGGGTTTCAACCCCGGCGCGGCCACCCTGCCGTTTCTGGCTGGTGTCCGTCTGCCCGTCGGGCTGACCTGGAGAACATTACACACGTTCCTCCATGGACGCCACTCCGCTCCGAGTGGCCTGGAGCACACCCTGTTTTCCCAGGTCAGAGGCGCTTTTGACGAGGCCGTGACGGCCCGCCGGGCGGTACGTGTGACCGGGGCCACCCCCCAGGGGCCGTCGTAGCCCGCAGCGGACCACCCATTGGCCCCTCCCGCATCGCGATTTTCCGGTGACAGCGCCTCGACCGCCGCGGCCTGCACGCGTATACGTTCGGACCGTGACCTCCGAGACCAGGCCGACCTCCGCCACCAGTACCGCGACACCCACCGCCCAGCAGATCACTCCCGACGGGCGCGGGACGTCTGTCGCGACGCCGGCCGTCCCCGGCGTCGTGCGCAGAGCCACCGCCGCCGACGCTGCCGACGTCGCGTGGCTCGCCGCGCTCACCTTCCCCCTCGCCTGCCCACCCGAGGCCGCACGGACCGAGATGGCCACGCACATCGCGGAGAAGCTGACGCCCGGCCACTTCCGCGAGTGGGCGGCCAGCGACCGGCACGCCCTCCTCGTGCACGACGACGGCACGCGGCTGCTCGGATACGCACTGCTGGTCCGTGGGGCGCCCGAGGGTGCGGCCGAGGCGGACGCCGTGCGGCAGGCGAGCGGGCTCGACGCCCCGTATGTCGAGCTGTCCAAGATCTACGTCCAGCCCGGCGTGCAGGGCGGCGGCGTCGCCGGTGAGCTCATGCGGGCTGCCGCCGATGCGGCGGCCGAGCTCGGCCCGGACCTGCCCTACTGGCTGGGGACGAACGCCCTGAACCTGCGGGCCCAGGCGTTCTACCGCAAGCACGGCTTCGAGACGGTCGGGCAGCGCCCCTACGTGGTGGGCGGACTCGCGCACGAGGACCTGGTGCTGCTCCGCACCCGCTAGCGGCGGGGCGCCACCGACACCGCGGGGGGTGTGGCCGACGCCGCCGGCGTCGGCCACACCCCCCGCGAGCACTGCTCAGCCGCGCCGGAGCGACCGGATCTCGACGTAGGACCGCTCGGCGTTCCCGAACGAGTCGACCGGGAAGCCGGGCGCCGGCCGGGAGGAGGCGTTGTCCTGCTCCCAGATCCCGTGGCGGCGGCCGCCACCGCCGAGTGCCGACAGGAACTCGGTGTACGGCAGGTCGCCGGCACCGAACTCCACGATGTCGTAGCCGCCCGAGTTCTCCGGGTTCACCTCTCCGTCCTTGAGGTGCAGGAGCGGGTACCGGTGCGGGTTGCGCTTGATGTAGTCCACCGGCTCGAAGCCCGGGTACCGGTGCTGGCCCACGAACGCCCAGTAGACGTCCATCTCGAGGAACACCTTCGCGGGGTCGGTGTTGTCGTAGAAGACGTCGTACAGGCGCACGTCGGGGTTGTCCGTCGCGAAGCTGAACTCCCCGTCGTGGTTGTGCTGGTAGAACTTCAGGCCGCGGGCGGCCGCGGCCGCCCCGAACCCGTTGAACTGCTCGGCCGCGGCGAGGTAGCCGGCGACCGTGCGGTCCGACGTGGGCGCGTTCGCGGTGCCCACGTGCTCCGTGCCCAGGATCTCGGCGATGTCGAGCTCCTGCTCGAGGTTGTTCACGAAGTCCCGGATGCCGCGGTGCGACCCGACAGCGCGCAGGCCGTTGTCGTCGAGCAGCTGCCGGATCTCCTGCGGCGTGATCGGCCCGACCTGGCCCTGCGAGTACCCGGCGAACTCGATCTCCGCGTAGCCCATGGCCGAGAGCCGCTCGAACACGGTGCGGAAGCCGAGCGACGAGACCTTGTCCCGGATCGAGTAGAGCTGGATCCCGATCTGGCCCGGCGGGACGAGCACCCGGCCCGTGCCCGCGGCGGTGGTCGCGGGCGCCGCCGCCGTCGTCGGGGCGAGGGTGGAGGCGGCGGCGCTGCCCGCGAGGGCCACGCCGGCGAGCGAAGCCGCGCCGACGGCTACGGTGCCGCCGGCCAGCCTCAGGAAGTTCCTGCGGTCGACGTCAGTGCGTGATTCCATCACTGCTCTCCTTCTGTCTGAGCGGCCCCGGTCGGGCCGGTCACGTTCTCTGCTGCCGCCGGGGGCGTCCCCACGCCCGCGCCGACCATGGTCACCGCGTCGACGTCGAGCGTCCCGTTCGTGGTGACGTACAGGGTTCCGGTGCCCTCGGGGGCGCCGAACGGCAGGGCGACGTCCTGCCACGCCTGACCGCTGCGCACCTTGGCGGTGGCGAACGGCTTGGCCGTGGGCGAGTCCCAGCGGAGCTGGAGCTTGCCCTTGCCCCGGACGGTGGCCGTCGCGCTGTCGATACCGCTGAGGTTGACCTGCGTGAGCCCCAGCGAGTCGCCGTTGCCCAGGCCGGTCACGTAGGCGCCGGCCGACGCCGCATCGGAGGCGACGACCTCCACGCCGTCCCCGGTCGCGTGCTCCGCCTGCTGCAGCTTCGGGTTCAGGCGGACGGTCGCCTCACCGGTGGCCGGCGGCAGGCCGTTCGCCCCGCCGTCGGTGTAGGTGACCACCACTGCCCCGTACAGGTGGGCCCCCGCGCCGTGCTCCGGGGAGTTGGGGTCGGTGGGGAACACACCGGTGCACCCGGTGCCGGAGACCTCCGGGTGGGCGTGCTCGTCGTGGCCGAGACCGTACGACCACGACACCCGCTCGCACACCGTCTCGGCGCCGTCCTCGGCGTCCTGCGTGGTCACCTGGAACGGCACATCGGCGCCCCAGTCGAAGAAGCCGCCGTCGGCCGGGAACTCCACGGTGACCTCTGGTGCCTGGTTGCCCACGCTGATGTCGCGCGAGGTGAGCGTGAACTTGCCGCTCTGGTCGGTGACCCGCAGGCGTGCGGTGTACACGTCGAGCTCGGTGTACGTGTGCGTGGTGCGGACGCCGGTGGCGTCGAACGTGCCGTCGCCGTCCACGTCCCACTCGTAGGTGAGGGTGTCACCGTCGGGGTCGCTGGACCCGGAGGCGTCGAACGTGACCTCCAGCGGAGCCTGCGACGACGATCCCGGCGTGGCCGTGAACCGCGCCTGCGGCGCCTTGTTCCCCTCGGCGTAGTCGATGCGGTAGAGCCCGGAGTCGGGGTTCTGCCGGAAGAAGCCGTCGCCGTACTCGAGCACGTAGAGGGACCCGTCCGGGCCGAACTCGAGGTCGATCGGGTTGTCGTGGGTCTTCATGCCCGCGGCCTCGACGGCACTGTTGGGGAAGAAGTCCTCGATCTCGCCGAGCTCGAACGTGGACCAGTCAACGCTGAACGCCGCGTAGTAGTCCTGGGAGAACTCACCGAAGAAGGCCTTGTTGTCCCAGTACGCGGGGAACTTGCCGGGCGCGGTGTTCTCGGCGTCGAAGTGGTAGACGGGTCCACCCATCGGGGCCTGGCCCCGGCCGGAACCGAAGTTCACGAGCTCGTCACGCGGCTGCTGGCCCGGCTGGTCGCCGTAGTACACGGTCGCCGCACGCGCGGCGGGCAGGTCGGTGAGACCCGTGTTCCAGCGGGAGTTGTTCTGCGGCGCGGCGCAGTCGAAGAACTCGCCGGGCGTCGCGGTCGCGAAGTCCCACTCGTTGTAGGCCGCGTTCGGCCCGTGGCAGTACGGCCAGCCGGAGTTGTGCGGGTCGTCGAGGCCCACGGCGTTCCACTCCACATAGCCCATCGGCCCGCGGTCCGGGTTCGCCGCACCCGCGTCGGGACCGTAGTCGCCCCAGGTCAGGGAGTTCGTCTCCGGGTCGACCTCGATGCGGAACGGGTTGCGCACGCCCATCACGAAGATCTCGGGACGCGTGCCCACCGCACCGGGTGCGAACAGGTTGCCGGCGGGGACGTCGTACGTGCTGCCCTCCCCCGGCGGCGTGCCGGCGGCGATGTCGTCCTTCACGTCGATCCGCAGGATCTTGCCGCGCAGATCGTTCGTGTTCCCGGCACCCCGGCGGGCGTCGAAGCCCGGGTTCATCCCCGGTGCGTCGTTGTTCGGGGCGTACCCGCTGGCCCCCGGCGTGCCGGCCGGCGTGTTGTCGCCGGTGGACAGGTAGAGGTTGCCCTCCGCGTCGAAGTCGATGTCCGCGCCGACGTGACAGCACTGGCCGCGCTGCACCTCGATGTCGAGGATCGGCTGCTCCGACGCCAGGTCGAGAGCATCACCGGTCCACGTGAACTTGGCGAGGCGGTTCACGCCGACCCACCGGTCCCAGTAGCTCTCGTCCTCGCCGGCGGGCAGCGAGTTGGGCGCGTTGCCCGCAGGAGTGTCCGCCTGCCCGTCACCGTCGGCGTCCCGCGGTGCGTAGACGAGGTAGACCTCGTTGCTCGTCGCGAAGTCCGGGGCGAGGGCGATGCCCTGCAGGCCGTCCTCCGAGTTGGCGTAGACATCGAGGGTGCCCGCCGCCTTGGTGACGCCCGTCGCCGGGTCGGTCACCCGCACTTCACCGTTGCGGGCCGTGTGCAGGACCCGCCGGTCGGGGAGCACCGCCATGTCGATGGGCTCGCCGACGTCCTTGGTGAGCAGGACCTTCTCGTAGTTGTTCCAGTCCGTGTCGGCCGCCGCGGCGGTCTCGGACTCGTCCGTGCCCTGGGCCGATGCCGTCGGCGCGGCCAGGAGGGCCACACCGATCAGTGAGGTCGCGGCGAGCGCCGCGAGCGCCTTCTTTTGCCGCGCTCGAGCGCGTGCCTGGATAGTCTTCATACGTGATGCAGCTCCTCGTCGAGTTCGTCACGCCGACCGGGCCTCGTGCGCATCCCATTCGTCCGGGGCCCGGTCCTGCGTCCTCACGCAGCTCCGCCGTCGGACCATGACGGCGGGTCGTACCGTGCGTTGCGGGGCATACCTCCTTGCTCAGCGGGCAGAGGTCAGCGGGCAGAGCGAGTCTCTGCCGTCGGAAGACTCAGCGGGTCGAGAAGGCGGCGTCGAACGCCGAGTCGGGTGCGTCGTACGCGTGCGAGCGGACGAACTGGAGCGCCTCGGGCGCGCCGATCAGGCGGTCCATGCCCGCGTCCTCCCACTCCACGGAGATCGGGCCGTCGTAGCCGATCGTGTTGAGCATCCGGAACGCGTCCTCCCACGGCACGTCGCCGTGCCCGGTGGAGACGAAGTCCCAGCCGCGGCGCGGGTCGGCCCACGGCAGGTGCGAGCCCATGCGGCCGTTGCGGCCGTTGGTCATGCGCTTCTTCGTGTCCTTGCAGTCCACGTGGTAGATGCGGTCCTTGAAGTCCCAGAGGAAGCTGACCGGGTCCAGGTCCTGCCACACCATGTGGCTCGGATCCCAGTTCAGGCCGAACGCCTCGCGGTGGCCGATCGCCTCGAGCGTGCGGACGGTGGTCCAGTAGTCGTAGGCGATCTCGCTCGGGTGCACCTCGTGGGCGAACTTGACGCCCACCTCGTCGAACACGTCAAGGATCGGGTTCCAGCGGTCCGCGAAGTCCTGGTAGCCCGCCTCGATCGCGGCGTCGGACACGGGCGGGAACATCGCCACGTACTTCCAGATCGCGGAGCCGGTGAACCCGACGACCGTCTTGACGCCGAGCTTGGCGGCGAGCCGGGCGGTGTTCTTCATCTCCTCCGCGGCGCGCTGGCGCACACCCTCGGGATCGCCGTCGCCCCACACCCGGTCGGACACGATGTCGCGGTGCCGCTGGTCGATCGGGTCGTCACAGACGGCCTGGCCCTTGAGATGGTTGGAGATCGCCCACAGCTTCAGGCCGTGCCGCTCCAGCAGCTCCAGTCGCCCGGCGACGTACTCGTCGTCGTCCCAGCGCCACGGGTCGAGGTGATCGCCCCAGCAGGCGAGCTCGAGGCCGTCGTAGCCCCACTCGCCCGCGAGGCGCGCCACCTCTTCGAGCGGCAGGTCGGCCCACTGGCCGGTGAACAGGGTGATCGGTCGTGTCATGTGCTTTCCTCCTGTGCGTGACGATCCGGCGGCGCCGGTCGTGCCCATCGGTCTTCGGTCACGTCGTCCGGCGACGCAGGACGACGACGGCCACCACCCCTCCGGCGGCGACCAGCGCTCCCAGCACCCAGCCGGTCCAGCCCGGCAGGCCGCTGGAGGTCGGTGTCCCGCCGGCCGACGCCGCGCCGGCGGCGTCCGCCTCGGCGGTGATCTCGGGAGCCTCGGGTCCGGGGTCGGACGGCGCAGGGTCGGATTGCGCGGGGTCGGACGGCGGTGCGGCCGGCGTGACGACATCGACCTCGACCTCGACCTTTGCCTTCCGCGGTTCCTTCACCCGCGCGGTGACCGTCCAGTGCCCCTCGTCGAGCAGCGCGGGCTCCGAGCGGTACCAGCCGACGCCCTCCGAGGCGGAGACGAGCGTGACGGGGCCGACCTCCTCGCCGGCGTCGGAGACCGCCCGCACGACCACGACGGCCGACTCCTCGACGGGGTGGTCGTCACCTGCCCAGGTCACGGCAGCGGAGATGCCGCCGGCGCCGTCGGTGCCGAGCTCGACGTCGATCTTGCCGCCGTGCGCCGCAGCCGGAGCCATGACGGCAGGCCCGGCGGCGAGCCCCCACGTCAGCAGGAGCACCGCACCGAGGCGGGTGAACCGTTCCATGTTCGTTCCTCTCCGACTCAACCAGGGCCGGCGGCCCTGACTCGACCAGGGGCCGGCGGCCCCGTGGGGCCTCGGCACGGGGCCGGAGCGCGTCCACCCCGTGCCGAGGATGGGCCGGCGTTCACCGGCCCTGCCGCCGGCCGCCACCGCTCCCCGTCGCCGACCTTGGGCCAGGTCGGCGACGGGCGTTCAGCGCGGTGGCGGCCGACGACGGTCAGCGGGGCGTGCGCCGAGGGCCGGCGCACGCCCCAGGTCTCTCAGTCACACCTCTCTTCGACGGTGACGACGATGCTTGCCTTGCCGGACCGCAGGAGCTCCCAGTCCCCCGCGGCTGTCAGGTCGGCGCCCCTGGCCGGCGAGGCGGTCACCCGGTAGTCACCCGGAGCGAGGTCGCCCAGGTCCCGTACCTTGCCGCGCGGCGAGCCGTCGACCCAGCCGTGCACGGTGTAGCCGCGCACACCCGGGAGCACGACGGGATCGATCGACCCACCCGCGTCGCACGTCGCCGCCGCCACCACGACGTCCGGCGTGTTCGGGTCGGGGCACTCCGGCTCCTCGATCGTCACGAAGAGCACGGCGAGCCCGTTGTCGCGGACCTTCCAGCCGTCCTCGGCGACAAGGACGTACCCGTCGGCCGGTCGGGCCGCGATCCGGTACGTCCCTGGTGCCACGTCCTCCAGGTCGTCCACGCGGTCACCGGCGGTGCCGTCGACCCACTCGCGCACGACGTAGGAGCGCACGCCCGCCACCTGGGCGGTGACCAGCGCGCCACCGGTGACGACCTCGGCTCCCGAGGCGTCGTACGAGCACGTCGCTTGGACGATCTCGACGGCGGGAACCGCCTCGACGGCCGGCTCTGCGATCGTGAACTCGAGGGTCTCGCCGACCACCGTCTCGCCGTCCACCGAGGCCCGCACCTGGACGGTGTGGGCGCCGGCCGCCGAGATCTCCAGCGGTGCCGTGTACTCGGTCCAGCCCTCGTCGTCGACGTTGACCTCCCGGTACACCTGGGCACCGGCCGGACCGCCGGACGTCTCCACCGTGACGGTGACGGGCCCGGCCCACTGGCCGTCGGACCCGTCCGGCTCAGCCGGCGACAACGTGCCCGTCACCTCGAGCGGCTCGGCGGAACCGGCCGTCCGGAAGTACTCGAACGACGCCGTGGCCGCCGACTGCTGAGCGGCCCCGAGGGCGTACAGGCCCACCCGCGCGTCCTGGAGCCCCTCGTGGGTCACCGCGTCGGCGAGGGCGGTCCAGTCCGCACCGTCCGCGCTGTACTCACCGGTGTAGGTCGAGCCCTGCTTCGTCAGCCGCAGGTGCCACACGCCCGACGTGAGGTCGTTCGCGTTCGGCTGCGGGTCCTGCACCACGGAGCCGACCTCGCTGCGCAGCTCGATGCGTTGCGCGACCGGGTCGCCCGCCGCGTTGTCGGTCACGAGGTCGAGCTTGACGTAGTTGTCGTCGTCCCCGTACACGATGAGACCGCCCTGCTGGTACTGCTGGTCGAAGTCCGACCCGTCCACCTTGGTCTCGACGGTCCAGTCGTCCTCCGGCAGGTCCTGCACGACGATGTTCGGCGTGCCGGTGTTGCTGCCCGTGTAGATGTCCGTGGCGGTCGTGTCGATCTCCAGCGCGCCACCGGTCACCCGGTAGCCCGACGGGTCCTCCCGCACCACGTCCCAGCGGCAGCCGTCGAGAGTGGTCCCGTCGAACTCGTCCGCGGGCCCGGGGGTCCCGGCCGTGTCGTCCGGGGTGATGTGGAACCAGTCGAACTGCGCGTCCACGACGTCCGCGGCCGAGCCCGCACCGGCGAGTGCGACGAGCCCGATCTGCGGGTCGTCGATGCCGGCGAGCGCCTTGGTCTGCGGCATGGCCGTGAACTCCACGCCGTCCGCCGAGTACGACGCCGTGAGGTCCGCGCCGTCGCTGCTCGCCAGCCGCACGTACACCGTGTCGGGGTACTCCTGGCCCAGGGCGGCGGTGTTGGAGTCGCCGACCTCGTTGGGTGCGCCGGCCTCCTCACGGATGTACTGGAAGATGCGCGTCGCCGGGTCGGCAGGTGCCGAACGGCCCTGGATGACCATCTTCGCGTAGTTGTCCGCGTCCCCGTAGATCAGCAGGCCTGCCTGCTGGTACTGCGCGTGGGCCGGGATGGTGACCTTGGCCGTCGCGGTGAACGGGCCGTCGGGCAGGTCCTGCAGGACGAGGTTCGGCACCGTCGTGTTGTTCGTGCCGTAGATGTCCGTGGCGCTCGCCGGGATCGTGAGGACCCCGTCGGCGACCTGCAGGTCCTGGTTGCGGTCCAGCACGGTCCAGCGCTCCGGGTCGAGCTCGGCACCGAGGAAGTCGTCCGACCGGCCCGCCAGGCAGGGTGTCGGTTCCGGAAGGGTTCCGGTGACCTCGACCATGACGTACTCGACGGCGTAGGCGCCGCCCTCGTCGGTGACGCGCACCTGGAGCCGGTAGGTGCCCGGCTCGTCGTAGGTGTGCTCGAAGGCCGACGTGCCGTCGACGAACCCGTCACCGAGTCCGGCGTCCCAGGCGTAGGTCAGGTCGCCGGTTCCGTCGGGGTCGGTGGCCTCGGCGGTCGCGGTGACCGTCAGCGGGGCGTCGCCCGCCATCGGGTCGACCGTCAGGCTGACCTCCGGCCGTTCGTTGTCGGTGACACCGCGGCCGTCGATCTGCATCCAGTTGACGTTGATCCCACCGGAGAGCAGGACGAAGTACAGGGAGCCCGAGCCGGACGGTGCGTCGGTGAGCTCGGTCCGGGCGTCGACGTACTGCTGCCAGTCGCCGGTGCCGGGCACCGTGATGCGGCCGATCTCCGGACCGTCGGGGGCGTCCCAGCGCACCGAGACCTCCCCGCCGCCGGGGGAGGCGGCGCGCAGCGAGATCGCGTCGATGCCGCCCAGGCCCACCGGTTCGTGCGCCCAGTAGTCACCGGGTTCGATGTACCCGATGTTCTGGCCGCCGCCGGCGGTGTCGCCCGTCTCCTCGATCTGGACGCCGGGGTCGCCGGCGCCGTCACCGATGCCGTCGACCCGGCCCGTGCCGGTGAAGAACTCCGACTGGACCAGCTTGGGCTGGAGCACCTGCAGGTCGGTGGCCGTCAGCGGTGCGCCGGCCGCTCCGCCGTCGTCCGTGTAGAACGCCTCGATCACCCAGAAGATGTTCGACTCGATGCCGTGGCCCTCGTCGCGGGCGGTCTGGATGACGCCCTCGCAGCCGGTCAGCTCGTCGAACGGGTGGGCGTGGGAGTCGTGGCCGAGCGAGGTGAACAGCGAGACGTCCGCGCAGGTCACGTCCCCGTCAGGGTCATTGACATCGATGTCGTAACGCACCTGGTCGCCCCACTCGAAGAAGCCACCGTTCTCGGGGAAGGTGATCGTCACCTCGGGGGCGACGTTGCCGACCACGATCGTCACGTTCGCCACACCGGTCTGCCCGGAGGGGTCGGTGGCGACGAGCTGGGCGGTGTAGCGCCCGTTCTCCGTGTAGGTGTGGGTCGGGTTCGCCTCGGTGCTCGGTTCCGAACCGTCGCCGAACGTCCACTGCAGCGTGATCGGTTCCCCGGCCGGGTGCCGGGTGCCCTCCGACGAGAACTGCACGGTCAGCGGGGCCACACCGTCGGTCACGTCGGCCGTGGCCTGCGCGATGGGTGCCGGGTCGCCCTTGACGTAGTTGACCCGGTACACGCCGGAGCTGTCGTTGTTGCCGCCGAAGCCGGAACCCCAGTCGACGACGTACAGGGCGCCGTCAGGACCGAAGTCGAAGTCCATCGGACGGTCGAACCCGGCCTGCGGGTCGAAGACCCCGGGCAGGACCCGGTTGATGTCCACGAGGTCGTGGCGCTGCTCGCCGGCGAGCTGGAACGAGTACATCCGTCCCTGGTTCCACTCCCCGAACAGCGCCTTGCCGTCCCAGTAGGCCGGCCACTTGACGTCCGACTCCAGCTCCGG
Organism: Promicromonospora aerolata; assembly: GCF_042682255.1. NCBI lineage: Bacteria > Bacillati > Actinomycetota > Actinomycetes > Micrococcales > Promicromonosporaceae > Promicromonospora > Promicromonospora aerolata. The sequence continues at coordinate 5,057,166 of NZ_JBHUHF010000001.1, read as the reverse complement.
GTCGTACTCGTAGACCGGGCCGCCCATCGGTGCGCCGCCCCCACCGATCTCGGGGAACAGCGGGTTGGTCGCGTACCCGTACCAGACCTCCGCCTCCACGGCCGGCGGCAGCTGCGTGATGCCGGTGTTGTTGGGCGAGTCGTTCACCGGACCACCGGCGCAGTCGAACGCCGCACCGGACTGTCCCGTGGCGAAGTCGTAGGCGCGGTAGTCGGCGTTCGCGCCCGTGCAGTACGGCCAGCCGTAGAATCCCGGCTCGCTCACGACGTTCCACTCGACCGTGCCGGCGGGCCCTCGGGCCTCGCTGGCCGATCCCGCGTCCGGGCCGTAGTCGGCCACGAGCACGTTGCCGTTCGCCGGGTCGACCCCGATCCGGAACGGGTTGCGGAAGCCCATCGCATAGATCTCCGGCAGCGTGTCCGCCTCACCCGCAGCGAACATGTTGCCCTCGGGGATGGTGTACGAGCCGTCGTCCTGCGGCGTGATCCGCAGCACCTTGCCGCGCAGGTCGTTGCTGTTGGCCGACGTGCGCTGGGAGTCGTAGTTCTCGCGGCCGGCCCGCTCGTCCACCGGCGCGTACCCCTGGGACTCGAACGGGTTCGTGTTGTCCCCGGTGGCGACGTACAGGTTGCCGTCGGCGTCGAAGACCATGTCACCGCCGGCGTGGCAGCACGTCTGGCGCTGCGTCGGGATGACGAGCACGGTCTCCTCGGTCGCCGGGTCGATCGTGCCCGAGGCCGCGTCGTAGTCGAAGCGCGAGACCCGGTTGTGGGGCCCGTCGTCGCCGACGTCCTGCGGGGACCAGAACAGGTAGATCCACCCGTTGGACGCGAAGTCGGGATCGAGCACGACCCCGGTCAGGCCGTCCTCGTTGGACTGGGTGACCGAGAGCGTCACCGCGGTGCTCGTGGTGTTCGCCTCCGGGTCGATCACCTGGACGCGGCCGTCGCGCTCGACGTAGAAGACGGTGCCGTCATCGGCCACGTCCAGCATCATCGGGTTCGCCGTGTCCTCGTCGAGCGGCACCATCTCGTAGCTGTCGCTCTGTGTCGCGGCACAGTTGGAGTCCACGGCTCCGGCCGCGGTCTGCAGGCCACCCAGCAGGTGCTCCAGGAACTCCGGCTCGGCGTACGAGGCGTCGGTGTGCCCACCACCGCTGTACCAGGACCGGCCTCCGTCGTAGTCCTGGCACCAGGCGATCGGGTGCTCCGCGCCCATCGCGCCCGTCCCGGCGTCGTACGTCGACTCGTCCAGCGAGGCGAGGACGTGCACCTCGTCACGCGGGTTGGAGCGGTAGTTGTACCACTCGTCGTAGCGCTGCCACCGCTGCGGCAGGTGCTCGGTCGAGGCGTGGTCGGAGTCCTCGACCTTGACCGTGGCGTCCTGGTTCTGCGGGTGGGAGCTGAAGTAGGCCCCCACCAGCTCCCCGTACCACGGCCAGTCGTACTCCGTGTCGGAGGCCGCGTGGATGCCGGCGTAGCCGCCGCCACCCTGGATGTAGCGCTCGAACGCGGCCTGCTGCTGGCCGTCGAGGACGTCACCGGTCGTGGAGAGCCAGGCGACCACGTCGTAGTTCGCCAGGTTCTCGTCGGTGAACGCCCCGGCGTCCTCGGTGGCGTCCACCGTGAACCCGTGGTCGGCGCCGAGCTGCTCGATCGCCGCGATACCCGCGGGGATCGATCCGTGCCGGAACCCTGCCGTCTTGGAGAAGACGAGCACGTCGAACGGGTCGGACTCGGGTGGCGCCGCGGCGAGCGGCGCGGTAGGCGGTGCGGCCTCGACGGCCGCCTGCGCCGACGTAGCGCCGGCCAGCATCATGGGAGCGGCGACCGCGAGCGCGGCGGTGACGGCAAGCAGCCGTACACCCGCCCGCGGTACTCCCCAGAGCAAATCCTTCACCAAGAACTCCTTCGTCGTCGAATGGTCTTGTTTGCGCTCCGGGAATCCGAGCCGTCGGCCCTGACGACATCGGTACCGGTCCTGCTGCTACCTGCCTCGCATCTCTGCCGAGGTTCCGCTCCTCCTCTCGTCGGAGCCGCCCGTCAGGGCAGCTCCACCCAGCCGCTGCCCTGCTGGGCACTGCGCTCGACGGCGTCCAGCACCCGCTGGACCTCCAGGCCGTCCCGGAACGACGGCGTGGGCTGCCGCCGCTCCGCCAGGTCGCCCATCAGGTCGACGACCTGGTGCGTGAAGGCGTGCTCGTAGCCGAGACCGTGCCCCGGCGGCCACCAGGCGCCGCCGTACGGGTGCTCCGGCTCGGTGACGACGATCCGACGGAAGCCGGCGGTCGTCACATCGTCGGTGGCGTCGAAGAAGTGCAGGAGGTTCATGTCCTCGAAGTCGAACGCGAGCGAACCCTTCGAGCCGTTGATCTCCAGCCGGATGGCGTTCTTGCGGCCCCAGGCGAACCGGGTCGCCTCGAAGGTCGCCAGGCCGCCGCCGGACAGCCGCCCGAGGAACACCGCGGCGTCGTCCACCGTGACCTTGCCCGTGCGGCCGCCGTCGGCGACGCCCGACAGGCCGGAGGACGACGACGCCTCCGGCCGCTCGTGGACGAAGGTCTCGAGCAGGCCGCTCACTCCGGTGAGCGACTCGCCCGTGATGAACCTGGCCAGGTCCACGACGTGGGCGCCGATGTCGCCCAGCGCACCGGAACCCGCCTTCTGCTTGTCCAGGCGCCAGGACATCGGCGCCTCGGGGTCGGCTATCCAGTCCTGCAGGTACTGGGCCCGCACGTGCCGGATCTCGCCGATCCGGCCCTGTTCCACGAGCCGGCGGGCCAGCGCGATGGCGGGCACGCGGCGGTAGGTGAACCCCACCATCGCGTGCACGCCCCGCTCGGCTGCCGCGTCGGCGGCAGCCACCATCTTCTCGGCCTCGGCCACGCTGTTGGCCAGCGGCTTCTCGCACAGGACGTGCTTGCCGGCCTCCAGCGCCGCGACCGCGATCTCGGCGTGCGTGTCACCCGGCGTACAGACATCGACCAGTCCGATGTCGTCCCGCGTGAGCAGCTCGCGCCACCCGACGACCGCCTCGTCCCAGCCGAGCCGGTCGGCGGCCGCACGGACCGCGGCCTCGTCCCGGCCCGCCACCGCACGCATGCGCGGCGTCAGCGCCAGGTCGAAGAACCGCGGCGCCGTGCGCCACGCCTGCGAATGTGCTGCCCCCATGAACGAGTAGCCGACCATGCCGACCCCGAGCTCGCTCTTACCAGTACTCATACCGCGCCTCCCCGCCACTGTTGTCTCACCGCCGTGTCGCACGCCCTGGCGGGCGTCATCTGCTGCGTCACCGCGTCAGGAGTCGAAACCGATCGGCAGGTACTCCTCGACGTTGTCCGCCGTGACGACGGGCGCGAAGAGCTGGATGGTCCGGGGCACGCCGATCGACGCGAGGTCGCTCACCGTCTTGTTCTGGGCGATCAGCCGGGCGAGCTTGACGCCGTCAGCAGCCTGGGTGGACGGGTAGACGACCGTCGCCTGCACCACGCTGTCGCCGGACTGGATCTCTTCCATCATGTCGAGCGAGCCTGCGCCACCCACGAGGAAGAACTCGTCGCGGTCGGCGTTCTCGATAGCGGCGAGCACGCCGATGCCCTGGTCGTCGTCGTGGTTCCAGATGGCGTCGATCTCGGGCTCGGCGGACAGCAGGTTCGCGGTGGCCTCCTCGCCGCCCTGGACCGTGAAGTCCGCGGCGACGCGCGCGTCGACGTCGAGCCCGCAGTCGTCCAGCGCGTCCTTGAAGCCGTTGCTGCGGTCGGTCGTCAGGGGCAGGGCGTCGATACCGGCGATCTCGGCGACCACGGCGTCCTTGTTGTCGCCGATCTGCTCGCAGATGTACGTGCCCGCGCTCACGCCCATGCCGTAGTTGTCGCCCAGCACCGTGGTGCGGGCGGCGAACGGGCTGGTGAACTCGCGGTCCACGTTGACGACCGGGATGCCGGCCTCCATGGCCTCGAGCGCCACCTCGGTGAGCGCGGCGCCGTCGAACGGCAGCAGCACGATGGCGTCGACGCCCTCGTTGATGAAGCCCTCGATCTGGCTGATCTGGACGTTCACGTCGTTGGTGCCCTCCGCGACGCGCAGGTCGACGTCCTCGTACTTCTCGGCCTCGGCCTCGGCCGCCGAGGTGATGGCGCCCATCCAGCCGTGGTCGGCGGCCGGGGCGGAGAAGCCGATGACCACCTCGTCGCCGGGCTCGTCGTTCTCGGTCGTCGTGACGGGACCGGCCGCGGCCGTCTCCTCGTCGCGGGGCTCGTTGCTGACGCAGCCGCTGACGACGAGCGCGGCACAGGCTGCCGCGATGAAGGCACCGGACACCCGGCGGGTACGTACTGCTCGAACTGAGGTCATCGTGATCTCCCTTGATCTGGAGGTGGAGCTGGGGTGTTGGCTGGTACGCGCACCGGAGATACGCGACGGGTCAGGCTTGCTCACGTGCTCGTCGCCTTCTCGCGCGACGCGAACCACTGCTGCAGCAGCACGGCGCCCACGATGATCGCGCCCTTGGCGATCGCCTGGACCGAGCTGTCGATGTTGTTGAGGATGAAGACGTTGGTGAGCGTCGAGAAGATGAGGACGCCCAGCACGGTGCCGGTGATGGTGCCGCGGCCGCCGGCCAGCAGGGTGCCACCGACGACGACCGCCGCGATGACGTCCAGCTCGAGGAGCGTTCCGGTCGTGGAGGAGCCGGCCGTGGTGCGGGCCAGCATCATCACGGCGCCGATACCCGCCGTCAGGCCGGTGAGCCCGTACAGGTAGAGGGTGTGCCGCTTGATCTTGATGCCCGCGAGGCGTGCGGCCTCGGGGTTGCCGCCCACCGCAACGGTGCGCCGGCCGAACGTGGTGCGGTTCAGCAGGAACCAGCCAGCGGCCGCGACCACGACGAAGATCCACACGATCATCGGTACGCCGAGCACGTCGGCGCGGAAGACGTCGAGGAACGGATCCACCTCGACACGCTGCGTCTGCCGACCGGCGATGAGCTCGGCGAGACCCTTGGCCGCGGCCAGCATGGCGAGGGTGGCCATGAAGGCCGGTACCTTGCCGTACGCGACCAGGGCGCCGTTCACGAGGCCGGCGGCCAGGCCGACGGCCATCGCGGTGACCACCATGATCCACCAGCCGTAGTCCTCCGCCATGTACTGGGTGGACAGCGTGGACGCCCAGACGGTCGCCAGGCCGAGCACCGAGCCGACCGACAGGTCGATGCCGCCGGCGGTGATGACGAACGTCATGCCGATGCTCACCACGCCAGTCGTGGCTGCGAGGGCGAGCAGCGTGGTGATGTTGCCGACCGAGGCGAACCTGCCCTCCGTGGTGGCGATCCCCACCACGCACAGCAGGATGAGGGCAAGCACGAGGCCGCCCATTCGCAGTGCCGGCCCTGACAGGGCAGCAGCTCGTCCACTCACGGGACACTTCCTTCCATGACCATGTCGAGCACGGCGTGCTCGTCGATGTCGTCGGCGGGGCTGTCGTGGACCGCCCGGCCGTCGGAGATGACCAGGACCCGGTCTGCCAGGCCCAGCACTTCGGGGATCTCGCTCGACACGACGACGACGGCCGCGCCGTCGTCGGCGAGGCGACGGATCAGGTTGTAGATCTCGGAGCGCGCGCCCACGTCGACGCCCCGGGTGGGCTCGTCGAGCAGCAGCACGCGACAGCCGTGCACGAGCCAGCGGGCGAGCAGCACCTTCTGCTGGTTGCCGCCGGACAGGGTGCGTGCGTCGCGGTCCACGGACGCGGGCCGCAGCTCGAGGGCCTCGACCTGCTCCTGCGACGCGGCACGCTCGGCACGCTCGTCGAGCCAGCCGCCGTGCGCCATGCGCCCGAACGAGGACAGGGTGATGTTCCGGTACACGGGCTCGTCCAGGAGCAGGCCCTGGCTCTTGCGCTCCTCCGGGCACAGGCCGATGCCCGCCGCGACCGCCGCGTCCACGCCGGACCGCAGGCGCTTGCCGCCCAGCCGCACGGTGCCCGACGTCGCCCGCCGCGCCCCGTAGATGGTCTCGAGGATCTCGGACCGGCCGGAGCCGACGAGGCCCGCCAGGCCGACGATCTCGCCGGCCCGGACCGTGAGCGAGACGTCCTTGAAGACCTCGCCGTGCGCGAGGCCGTCGACCTCGAGCACCGGTGCCGCGTCGTCCGGCACGCCGGGGCGTGCGGGGAACGTGTACTCGACGCTGCGCCCCGTCATCAGCTTGATCAGGTCGTCCGTCGACGTGTCGGCGACGGACAGGCTCGTCGCCACCGTACGGCCGTCCTTGATCACCGTGATGCGGTCACCGAGCTGGCGGATCTCCTCCAACCGGTGCGAGATGTAGACGACGGCGACGCCGTCGGCGGTCAGCTCGCGCACGATGCGGTGGAGGTTCTCGACCTCCTCGGAGTCCAGCACCGCGGAGGGCTCGTCCATGATCACCACACGCGCATCCCGCGACAGCGCGCGGGCCAGCGACACGATCTGCTTGCCGGCTGCCGGCAGGCTCCCTACCTCGCGGTGGGGCGAGATCTCCGGGTGGCCGAGCCGCTTCAGGATCGCCCGGGTGTTCCGCGCCGCGTCGGACCGGCGCGTGACGCCGCTCCGAGCGAGCTCGTGCCCCAGGTAGATGTTCTCGGCGACGGTCAGCCCGTCGACGACATCCAGCTCCTGGTAGATCGTGGCGATGCCGAGCCGGAGCGCCGCGACCGGGTCCGGCATGGTCACCGGCTTCCCGTCGAGCAGCACCTCGCCCGCGGTGGGCTGGTGCGCACCGGCCAAGGTCTTGATGAGGGTGGACTTGCCGGCCCCGTTCTGGCCGAGCAGGCAGTGCACCTCGCCGGGGCGGACCTCGAGGTCGACGCCGTCGAGTGCCTTGGCGCCAGGGAAGTGCTTGACGATGCCCCGCATCTCGAGCAGCGGTGCTCTTGAGTCTTCGCTTGAGTCTTCGCTGACCATGCGCCGACGGTAGACGGCACTTCTGCTTACTGTCAATCAAAAGTTCCGGTACTTTAGGAACGTTACCAGCCCGTGACGCGGTAGGGCGGGCGAAAAAGTCGGAGGAAAGGCGGCATGGTTCACTGTGCTCATGGAAGGGCTGGCAAAATTCCCACCGCGACCTACGGGTGCGGGCGAGATGTTCCAACTGCTCAGGAACGGTGCGCCTCGGACGCGTGCCTCGCTCGTCGCCGAGACCGGGCAGTCACGGTCGACCGTCGCCGCGCGGATCGACGCACTACGGTCCGTCGGCATGCTCACTCCGGCGGGAGAAGCCACCAGCACCGGTGGACGACCCCCGTCGACCTTCGCCTTCGACCCGGCGGCACGGATCGTGCTGGGGGTCGACCTGGGCGCCACCCACGCCCGGATCGCCGTCACCGACCTCGCGGGCGAGCCGATCACGCACGTGGATGAGCCGCTCGCCATCGCCGAAGGCCCCGACCGCGTGCTGACCTGGGTGGCCGAGACGGGAAGCAAGCTCGTCAGCCGGGCCGGACGCCGCATGGACGAGCTCGCCGGCATCGGCATCGGCCTGCCCGGCCCCGTCGACCACAGCACGGGCCAGCCCGTCAACCCGCCGATCATGCCCGGCTGGGGCGGCGCCGACGTCCCGGCCCAGCTGCACGCGCGGCTCGGCGTGCCGGCGATGGTTGACAACGACGTCAACATCATGGCGCTCGGTGAGCACCGCACGATGGCTCCCGACGTCGACGACCTGCTGTTCATCAAGGTGGCCACCGGCATCGGTGCCGGGATCATCATGGACGGTCAGCTGCGTCGGGGCGCCCAGGGGGCCGCCGGCGACCTCGGCCACGTCACCGTGCCCGGCGCCGGGGAGATCCCCTGCCGGTGCGGCAACACCGGATGTCTCGAGGCCGTCGCCGGTGGTGGCGCCATCGCCGCGCACCTGCGCGAGCTGGGCGCCTCGGTCGAGAGCACCCACGAGATCGTCGACCTCGTCCGGTCCGGTGACGTCGCCGCCGGACAGGCCGTCCGCCAGGCCGGCCGGGACATCGGCAGCGTGCTGGCCGCGTCGGTCAGCCTGCTGAACCCCGCGCGGATCGTCGTCGGAGGCATCCTGGCCGGAGCCGGCGAGCATCTCCTGGCGGGCATCCGGGAGGTCGTCTACCAGCGGTCGCTGCCGCTGGCCACCCAGCATCTACGCATCACGCCGTCCGAGGCGGGTCCCCAGGCCGGCGTCGTCGGGGCCGCCACCCTTGTCATCGAGCAGTACCTTGCGCCATCGTCGGTCGACGCTCTCATCGCCGCCAAGGAGGTTTCATGACCACGCGTACGGCACTCGTCGTCCGGGGAGGCTGGGACGGTCACGACCCGGTCGGCACCACGGACCTGTTCGTCCCGTCCCTCCAGGACGCCGGGTTCGACGTGATCGTCGAGGACTCTCTCGAGGTCTACGCCGACGAAGAGGTCATGGCCCGCACCGACCTGATCGTCCAGTCGTGGACGATGGGCGACATCCTGGTCGAGGAGATGCACGGCCTGCGCGTGGCGATCGAGAACGGCACCGGGCTCGCCGGCTGGCACGGCGGGCTGCTGGACGCCTTCCGCAACGTCACCGACTACCAGCACATCGTCGGCGGCCAGTTCGTCGCGCACCCCGACGACGCCATCGACCACGAGATCGTCGTCCGGCCCGAACGCGCCGACCACCCGGTCGTCGAGGGTCTTCCGTCGACGATCCGGTTGGACACCGAGCAGTACTGGGTGCAGAACGACGCCGCCTGCGACGTCCTCATGACGACCACCCATCAGCCGCGGCCGGACGCGCCGTGGCAGGAGCCCGTCACCGTTCCGGTGACCTGGACGCGCCACTGGGGCAAGGGCCGGGTCTTCGCCTGCACGGTCGGCCACTCGGTCGCGGATCTCGAGCACCCCGCGATCCACCGGACCATCACCCGCGGGCTCCTCTGGGCGGCGGGTTCGGCACAGCCGACGCAGTAGGCGCGCAAGGCGCCCGAACCGAACGAGAGATACCGAACGAGAGATGGTGCTGCCCGGGACCTCGCGTCCCGGGCAGCACCATCTTCCTGTGTCGCGGGTCAGCCCACGTCCGCCAGGTCCTTCACCCGGACGTCACGGTAGTAGATGGTCTCGCCACCACCGTGGTTCTGCAGGCCCACGTACCCCTGCGCGAGGTCACGCGCCGGGTCGGTGCTCATGAAGTCGTTCACGAGCACCCCGTTGAGCAGGACCTTGATGTTCTGGCCCTCCACCCGGATCTCGTAGGAGTTCCACGAGCCGACCGGGTTCAGAGCCTGCTCCACGGCGGCCGCGTCCGCACCCTGGAAGGTGTAGATCGACCCCGTGGTGCGGTCGGGCTCGTCGCTCGCGTCGACCTGGATCTCGTAGCCCTGGTTCACGGCGACCCACGGGTCGTTCCCGGGGTCCGGGAAGCCGACGAAGATGCCGCCGTTGTCGTCCTGCACGAGCTTCCAGTCCAGCTTGAGGCTGTACTCGCCCAGCTCCTGACCGGTGTGCCAGAGCAGGCCCATGCCACCGGTGCTACGGATCGAGCAGTCGCTCTGGCGGCCGAACGAGCCGGCTCCCGCGAGACGCCACTCGTCGAGGGACTCCAGGGTGCCGTCGAACAGCGCCTCGTAGCCCTCCCCGTAGTCCTTCGAACCGCAGATGTCCGGGTTGCCGCCGACCTTGAGGACGTCGAGGTTGACGTTCCCGTCGTCGTCCGCGTCGTAGCGGAGCGTGATCGTGTTCACGCCCTCCTGCAGCTGCATCGGCCGCGTGACGGTCGCCCAGGTCTTCCAGTCACCGGTGGACTCGAGAGCCCACGGCTCGACCTCCTGCCCGTTCACCAGCACCGAGACCTGCTTGGTGCCCTGGAACGGGTTGGGGCCGTTGGCGTAGCGCAGGCGCACGGGGTGCGTGCCCGCCCGGTCCACGTCCACCGTGAACCGAGCCGAGGCGCCCACCTGGCCGAACCCGGCAGCGAACCCGGACCCCGAGTAGCCGGAGTGCTCGGTGGCCACGTTGGCGGAACCGCGCAGCGTCGCCTCCTCGGCCTCGTGGTACCCGCGCTCGGCCGGCGACGTGTAGCCGGGGATGGCGTTGAGCGTGTACCAGGCCTCGGTGTTCCAGAGCTCACGGCCCTCGGCGTCCGCGAACGGGCGCGGGCTGCGCAGGTGCACCACGCGGCCCGGCTCGAGCCCGTCCACCGTCAGCGTGACCTGGGTACGGTCCTCGGACACCTCGGCGTCCGCGACGAAGAGCGGCCGCTCGTCGATCTTCGGTCCGCCGTAGTTGCGCGTGGGCACGTAGCGCCAGTGGTCCATCCGGAACGCCTCGTTGGGGTTCTCGGCGATCTTCGCGACCGTCTCGTCCGACAGGGGCTCCGTGTACTCGACCTCGAAGCCGGTCTCGGTGGCCCGCATCTCGGTCATGTCGAAGGCGTCCTCGCCGTTGGGCGCCAGCTTCTGCAGGCCGTAGCGCAGCTTGCCGCCCTCGCTCCAGTTGCCGGCCTCGCCGATGCCACCCACGTACAGGGCGCCGTCGGGACCGACCACCGTGCGGTTGACGCCCGCCTCCAGGCCGGCCGAGTGCCGGAACACCGCGCCCTGGTACTCGCCGTCGACCTTCTCGAGGAAGCCACGCTGCAGACCACCGTAGGTGACGTCCCCGAACACCAGCTGGCCCGCGTACGGGCCCTCGTCGAGCTGCACCGGGGCGCTCGGCGAGTTGCCGATCTCGTTCTGGGGCACCCACAGCGCCGGAGCGGAGACCGGCTGGTCGTCGAACGGACCCGCCGGGTTCGTGAAGTGGTTGAAGAACTTGCCCTGCTCGACGTGCACGAGCTTGGAGGCGGGCAGCCAGGCGCCCTGGTTGTCCATCACGAACAGCTCGCCGTCCGGACCCTTGACCATGCCGTTGGGCGTGCGCAGGCCGCCGGCCACGTACTCGATCTCACCGGTCTCGCGGTCGATCTTGATCGCGGTGCCGCGGTTCTCGGCCGGCTGCGGGTCCGTGGTGGCACCACCGTTGTCGATGGCGACGGAGAGGTTGACATAGAAGCTCTCCTCGTCGTGCAGCAGACCGAAGGCGAACTCGTGGAAGTTGCCGCCGAAGGGCCACTCGGCCAGCGTGCTGTGCTCGTCGTAGAACCCGTCGCCGTCCGGGTCCGTGAGCTCCGTGAGCCCGTCCCGCTCGGAGACGAAGATCGAGTCCCCGATCACGGCGACACCCATCGGGTTGAGGAGGTCGGTGGCGACCTTCTCGACGGTGACCTCCTCCTTCGAGGTCTCTCCGGTCACGTTGTCGAGCAGGAACACCTCGCCCGGCTCCGGGTCCTCCACCCAGCCGGCGGGGCTCACCGAGCCGGACGTGACCACGGCGAGCCGGTCGTCACCGGTCCAGTCGAGCGCGGCGACCATGGGCTCGAAGCCCTCGGGGCGCAGGTCAGTGAGCGTGTAGCCCGGGTACACCGAGTCGAGACGCATGCCGTCGCCCGCGGTGTCGTCCTGGTTCTCGCAGTACTTGGTGCCCGGGGCCGTGACGCGCACGACGCCGGCCTCGGTGCTCAGGACCGACGAGGGCACGATCGCGAAGTCGGCCGCGCCCGGGGGACGCCACTCGAGCCGGAGGACGTTGCCGCCGCCGTTCTCGAAGTACTCGACCCGCAGGGCGTGCACGCCCGCCTCGAGCGCGACGGTGCCCTCCTTCGAGGTCTCACCGTGCAGGCCGTCGTGGTCGATGACCTCGGCCTCGTCGATCACCAGGCGCGAACCGTCGTCGCTGGTGAGCCGGAACTCGTAGTTGCCGGCCGACGGGACCGTGAGGTTCGCCAGCGCGTGGGAGATGAACCGGTCGCTCATCCCGAAGTCGGCGTCCGTCGAGTAGTCGATGGTGGGGGTGAGCTGGTCGACGTTGGGCGTCTGGCCCGACCGCAGCGTGCACAGCTCGCTGAGCTCGCGGGCCAGGTCGTAGGTCCTCAGGGTGACGCCGGGCTCTTGCGGCGGCAGCTCGTCCGCCGCTGATGCGGAAGCGGTAGTTCCTGCCAGCATCACCGCTGTCAGGCCTATGGCAGTCGCGCCTGCGACTGCCTGTCTTGCGTGGACATTGGTTCCACGTTGGCGCATGAACTCTCCTCGGTCGGCGTTGACCATGCGACAAGAACCTACGAGGACTTTTGTCGACAGTCAAGCAGAAGTCGTCAACTCGTCGCCGTTAATGGCGCTTGCCGGAACACGTCGGCCGGCCCGGGTGCGAAAGACGCATCCCGACCGGCCGACTCAGGTGCCCTGCGGTCAGCTCATCGGCCGGTGTCGGCGACGACGAGCTCGACGGTGGCCCAGTCCCGCGCCCCCGCACTGTCGGTCGCGACCAACCGCGCGGTGTACCGGCCCGGGGCCGAGTACTCGTGCGTGACCTCCTGGCCCTCCGCCGTCGTGCCGTCACCGAGGTCCCAGCGGTACGACGTGATCTCCCGGCCCTCCGGTGCCACGGCGGAGCCCGAGAGCTCGGCCACGAGGTGGTCCGGCGCCCCGGTGCGGTCGGCCTCCGCCTCGACCCGCGGCGCGGTGGCGTCGGCGACGCCCCGGCCGTGGAAGACGAGCCAGTCGAGCGCCGGTGCGACGTCCGCCTCAGCCGTCCCGGCAGGCTGCCCCGTGTCGCTGGACACGAGATAGAGGGTGGTGGTCCCGCTCTGCCCGTCGATGTCGATGCTGGGCGAGACGACCTGTCCGGCGGCGTCCGCCGCACCGACCCGCGCCTGACCGAGCTTGGGACCTGTCGGGCTGCCCACGCGCACCTCGACGGTGGCGCCGACGTCGCCGGGCAGTACGCCGAGAGTGAGCCCGGTGATGCCCGTCAGATCCACCGGCTCGAACGCGATCCAGTCGCCGGGGTCCAGGTCGCTGACCAGACGGCCGCCGCGTGCCGCGGGGTCGTCGACGACGGTGACACCGGCGCTGTCGCTGAAGAACTCGGCCTCCTTGTCCTTGACCTGCAGCCGGATACGGTCCTGGCCGGTGAGCTCCGGAACGCCCGCGGCGCCCAGGTCCCGGTAGCCCGCACCGAGCACGCCGTACACGTTCTGCCCGGCACCGTGGTCGGCCGGGTCGAGGAACACGGCACCGGAACAGCCCGTGTAGTTGTCCAGCGGGTGGGCATGCGTGTCGTGCCCCAGCTGGGTGTTGACGGTCACGCGGTCGCAGTCGATGGTTCCGGCGGCGGTGGAGCCGTCCTCGGCGTCGACGACGTCGACCGAGTACGGGAGGGTGTCCCCGAGCTCGGCGAAGCCGCCGGCTGCCGGTGTGCCGAAGGAGACCTCCGGGCGGGTGTTGCCCGCCGTGATCTTCTGGACCGAGACCCCGGTGAGGCCATCGCTGTCGGTGACGGTGAGCCGCGCGGAGTGCTGTCCGCGCTCCGTGTAGGTGTGCACGGGTTTGGCCTCGGTCGAGTCGACGACACCGTCGTTCTCGAAGTCCCAGGCGTACGTGATGTCGAGCCCGTCAGGGCTGTTGCTGGCCTCGCCGTCGAAGCTCACGGTGAGCGGCGCCGCGCCGGACTCGACGTCGGTCGTGAACTGCGCGATCGGGCGCCGGCCGTCGGCGACGTAGTCCACGCGGTAGATGCCGGCGTTGGTGTTGGTGCTGCCTCGTCCGGCGCCTCGCCCGCTGCCGAAGTCCATGATGTACAGCGACCCGTCGGGCCCGAACTCCGCCTCGAACGGCGAGACGAAGGTCTCCTCGGAGAGGAAGGGATCGATCGAGCGAAGGTCGCCCGTGGCCTCGTCGATCGACAGCACCTTGTAGAAGTTGCGCGCGTACTCGGACACGAACCAGTGGCCGTCGTACGACTCGGGGAACTTCGTCTTGACGGGGTTCTCGGCGTCGTACCGGTAGACCGGGCCGGCCATCGGGGCGGCGCCGCCCGTCCCGAGCTCGGGGAACTCCGCGGACTCGCCGTAGCCGTACCAGACGAGCGGCAGCTCGCTGGGCGGCAGCTCGCGCAGACCCGTGTTGTTCGGGGACTCGTTGACCGGGTTGGCGCAGTCGAACGCCTCGCCCGACTCGCCCGTGGCGAAGTCGTAGTCGATGTACGCCTGGTTGTTCGCGTGGCAGTACGGCCAGCCGTGGTTGCCGGGTTCGGTCATCCGGATGAACTCGACCATGCCCTCGGGTCCGCGCAGCGGATTCGCCACCCGGGCGTCCGGGCCGTAGTCACCGACCAGGACCGCGCTGGTCCCGGGGTCGACGGTGATGCGGAACGGGTTGCGGAAACCCATCCCGTAGATCTCCGGACGGGTCCCCGCGGTGCCCGGCGCGAACAGGTTGCCCTCGGGGACCGTGTACGTCCCGTCGTCCTCCGGGTGGATCCGCAGGACCTTGCCGCGCAGGTCGTTGGTGTTGGCGGACGTGCCCTGCGCGTCCCAGGCCCGGCGGCCGTCTCGTTCGTCGATCGGCGTGTAGCCGGCCTGGTCGAACGGGTCGGCGTTGTCACCGGTGGCCACGTGGAGGTTGCCGTCGGGACCCATCGCGAGCGAGCCGCCCATGTGGGAGTTCGCGCGGCCCTCACCCCGCCAGATCGTGTAGTCGAGGAGGCGCTCCTCCGACGCCGGGTCGATCGTGTTGTCCGGCCCCATGGTGAACCGGGAGAGATTCATCTTGGCGACGTCGGGGTCGCTCCACAGCAGGTACAGCCACCCGTTCTCGGCGAAGTCGTTGTCCAGCGTCAGACCCAGCAGGCCGTCCGACTGGGTCAGGAGGTCGAGGGAGTAGTCGAGGTCCAGGGCGGTGGTCTGGCGTAGCGTGTCCTGCTCGAGGACCTTGACCGCGCCGGTCCGCTCGATGTAGATGACCCGGCCGTCCTCGGCGACGTCCAGCTCGAACGGGTCGCTCAGACCCTCCGTGACCAGCGGGATCTTCTCGAAGCTGGACGAGTCGGCGTGGCCGCCCTCCCCCGGGTGTGCTGCGGAGACCGAGGCGGTTGCCAGGGACCCGACGGCGACGGCCATCCCGAGCACGGCCGCCACGGCTCTGTGGCGTGGTGCAGGCATCATGAACACTCCTCCGTGTAGTGAAAGCTCTCGTCGGCCGAACGGCGTCGTCGACGTTCTCCGGGCTCGCCGGTACGAGCGACCGGCAGCGTGCTTCAGTAGCGCAGCTCGGCGAGGTTGCCGATGCTGGTGCACGCGGACGTGACACCGTCCGGGGTCGGCTGGTCGTGCTCCGTGAAGCCGTAGCGCACCCCGGCGAGGGAGGCGTTCGCGAAGATCTCGGCGAAGTCGATGGTGCCCTCGCCGACGTCGGCGAAGGATCCGTCGGCCGCGAGGTCCTTGAGGTGCAGCAGCTCGAACCGGCCGGGGTAGGTGGTGAACAGCTCGACCGCGCCGACGCCGACGCTGGCCGACCAGTACACGTCGAGCTCCATCGTGACCAGCTCGGGGTCGGTCTCCCGGACCAGGACGTCGTAGCCGCTGACGCCGTTCTCGACGGTCTCGAACTCGTACCCGTGGTTGTGGTACGCGACGGTGATCCCGTTCGCCTTGAGCGTCGCGCCGACCTCGTTCAGCACCGCCGCCGTCCGCGAGTAGTCGGCGAGGGTCCACCTGCTGGAGCCGGAGATGCGCACGTACTCGGCGCCGATCGCGTGCGCCTCGGCGATGACGCCGTCGATGTCGTTCTCCAGGTTCGACAGGCTGACGCCCAGGGACGGGACGGCCAGCCCCGCAGCGTCCGTCAGCGGCGCGAGCTGTGCGGACGTGTACCCGTAGAAGTTGCCGACGCGGCCCGACGGCTCGATGTTCTGGAACCCGCACTCGGCGAGCGCCGCGAGGGTTCCCTCGGCATCCGTGGGCATCGTGGCCCGGACGGTGTAGCCCACCAGGCCGATCGTGCTCAGGTCCACCGAACGCGTCCCGGTCACCGGGTGCGGGGCGCCCACCTCCGAGGCGGCCGCGGCTCGCGCGATGCTGGACCGCTCGGCGTCGGTGAGCACCCCCGCCCGCTCCAGCTCGCTCGCGACCCGAGCGACGGTGCTCGTGAACTGGCCGTGCGTCGAGAACGGCGCGTCGGCCATGATCTCGTCCATGACGGTGCACCCGTTGCCGGTGTCACGGTTGGGTACCCCGGAGGCGGCCTCGCCCGCCCCGAAGAACACCGACTGGCCGGCCGAGTAGCCGTAGACGCACTCGTCCGCTGCCGGCGCGGCCGAGGCGCCTGACGCGACCAGCGGGAGTGCGAGGACGACGCCGGCGACCGCACCGAGCCACCTGTTCGTTCGTGGGGTCCGTCGTCGCGGGGTTCGACCGGGGGTCCGTCCGGGGGTGAGAATGCGGTTCATCAGCCTGCCTCTCCGTTGAGGTTGCCTGTCCGTCACGCGCACGAGGACCGATGTCGTCCTCCTGCCGTGGCCGACGGTATGACCCCGGTAGAGCGGTCACAATGAGTTGCCGTCGGTTGCCCTGGTGTCGTCCCGGGGAGGGCCGCCAAGGGCTGGGCTCAGGGCGGGCACAGGGCAATCCTGGGGGCGGGACGCGCGGGGGCCCGCCCCGAACGCATCGGCGCCGAGCTGCGCGAAGTGCCGCACGACGGGCAGGTCGAGCGCCCAGCCGACGAGCGCCCAGCCGAGGTGGAGGTGCCCCAGTGCGCGGGCGACCGCGGCGACGCCCTGGGCACGGACGGCCGGTGTCCCTGGCACACCTGTGGTGTCGTCCGGCACCTCGTACGTCACGCGGTAGAGCACGTCCGGGTGCTCTGCGGCAGGCCGGATCTGCAGGCGGACGGGCTCGTGACGCACGAACCAGCGTGCGAGTCCGCTGCACGGGTCGCAGTCGGCGGCGACCCAGAGCGTCGCGGCGGGGACCGTGGGTGCCGGCCGCCAGCGGGGCAGCCAGGGCCGTACCGCTGCGCGGTAGCCGAGGTAGGGCGCACCGAACGTGCTGCGTAGCTGCTCTCCCTCGTGCCATTCGCCCAGCCCGGCGGAGTAGCCGACGGCGACCAGGGTGCCGAGCAGGAGCGCCGGCTCCCCGAGGGTGAGGGCGAGCATCGCATACGTGGCGGCGACGGTGGTCTGCATCGGGTTGCGCAGGTACGCGTACGGGCCGGACGTGACGAGGTGCGACGGGGGGTCGTACGGCAGCGGTGTACCGCGTCCGACGGCGGCCAGCTCGCGCATCGCGGCCAGTCCCGGCAGGCAGGTGAGCAGCGTGAGCTGGAGGCCGACGGACGTGATCCCCGCGGGCCAGCGGGGTTCGGGCGACAGGGCCAGGACGGGGAGCGCGAGCAGCAGACCGCCGGCCCAGAACGCCTGGGCCCACGCGCGGTGGGTGACGTGCGTGCCGCGCAGCGTCCAGCGCGTCAGGAAGAGGGCGGGGACCAGGACCGTCACGACGCCCACCGCCTCGCCGACCAGCCAGGCGCCGCCGAGCACGACCACCGGCTCGCCGAGCGGCATGACGGCCAGGTCCAGCCAGACCAGGACAGCGGCCAGGAGTACGAGCGACCCGCGCCCGTCGCGGAGGTGGCTCGCACTCAGGGCGGGCACCGCACCCCACAGGAGCGACCAGCCCAGCCACAGGTCGACGGGCACACCGAGCCAGACGGCCCCGGTCGCGTGGAACGTCCACCAGCCGAGCGACGGCGCCACCACGTTCAGGGGCAGGAGCAGCAGCGCGGCCCAGGCGGTGGCCGTGACCGCCGCCCCGGTCACACGCGCGCTCGGCGGCCGCCACGCGCCCAGGGCGACCACGGCGAGCAGCGGCACTCCCACGGCCACCGCCCGGACGACGACGGCGGCGGTAGCCGGGTCGAGCGGACCGGTCACCCGTCCGCCTGTTCCGCCGTGGCCGTCCGCTCCGCAGTGGCCGCGAACGTCTCGATGAGGTACTCGGCGGCCAGACCGGTCGCGTAGTGCTGGAGCGGCCCGAAGTACCAGGACGGGTCGAACGTGCGGGTGTAGTCGAGGGACCAGGTGACGCGCGTGCGACCGGCACCGGCCGCCTCCCACGTGACGTCGGCGGAGTGCAGGTCCATCCAGCGGTCCAGGGTCGTGTCCGCCGTGACGCCGAGGCGCACGTGTCCCCCGCCGTCGGACACCTGGGACTCCACCACCCGGAGCGACATCGCGCGGGGCACCACCTCCGCGCCGAGGCCCAGGCTACGGCCGGGGGTGAAGGTGACGTGGCGCTCGTCCCCCACGCGCAGTCCGTCCCCGGTGGCGGCCACCGGCTCGGGGAACGGGACCGCCCGCAGGAACGGCGCCTCGAAGTCACCGTAGGCGGGCGGGGCGGCCAGCGCTGCCGCCACCTGCTCGGGTGTCGCCTGCACCACCACGGTTGCGGTGCCCGAGTCGTCGCGCGGCAGCAGGCTGAACCCGCCGACCCCCTCGGCCAGCAGGACGAGGAGCACCGGTGCGGCCGCCACCGCGCGTCCGCGATGGTGGCGCGACTTCTGGACGAGCCCACCGATGAGCGCCGCGACGCCGTAGAAGAGCGGGGCCGCGATGACCAGGCACACGACACCCTCGTCCAGCAGCGGGCCCGCGAGCGCCAGCCCCACCGTGGTGGTGGCCAGCGCCGTGCCGACCGCGCTCCGGGGCCGGGCGGTGAGGATCACCGTGAGCGCGATGACCGCCGGGATGCCGACGTAGAAGAGTGCCGTCTGCTGCGCGTCGGCAGAGCCGAGGAGCTTGGCCACGAGCATCGCGGCGAAAAGGGCGAGCGCGACCCCGGCGAGCTGGAGCCGGGCGCGGCGCGCACCGGGCGTCAGCGGAGGGCGGGATGCTGGGCGCGGTTCCGGGTCGGCGTCCCACTCCGCGTCGGGCCGGATGTCGCGGCGTGCCGGGTCGGCTTGTTCTGGGCCGGGATACTCCGGGCCGCGATGTTCTGGGACCGGGCGTTCCGGGTCGGGGCCGATCCCTCGGGGTTCTTCCATCGGTCCGTGCACCAGTCCCTCCGCCGCCGTCGGCCAGCGGCCGGGGCTCGTTTGATCAGTCGCTTTAATCACTCGATTAAAGCATATGATCAAGAGACGGCGAAAGGAGCTGACGATGGCCCAGACCGGGCGCAGGACGGCCGAGGAGACCCGCAAGCGGCTGCTGGACGCGGCGGACCAGGTGCTGCAGGAGCAGGGGTATGCCGGAGTTTCGGC
This sequence comes from Promicromonospora aerolata, assembly GCF_042682255.1. Classification (NCBI taxonomy): domain Bacteria; kingdom Bacillati; phylum Actinomycetota; class Actinomycetes; order Micrococcales; family Promicromonosporaceae; genus Promicromonospora; species Promicromonospora aerolata. The sequence goes on along the minus strand of NZ_JBHUHF010000001.1, from coordinate 5,038,063 downwards.
CCGCACGATCGCGACCGTGGCGGAGGCCAACTCGGCGCTGGTCTTCTACCACTTCGGTGGTGTGGACCAGCTGCTCCTGGCGGCGCTGGACCGCGCGACCGAGGAACGCATGGCACTGCACCGCGTCACCGCGGCGAAGGCACGCACCGTCGAAGAGCTGGTCGAGGCCGCGACCACCATCTACCGGACCGACCTGGAGCGCGGGTACCTCGCGCAGTTCGGCGAGCTCGTCGCGGCCGCCGTGACCAAGCCGGCGCTGCGCGAGGAGATCAGCGTGCGGGCCGAACCCTGGGTCGGCTTCGTCGCCGAGCACTGGGAGCGGGTCGTGGGCGGGTCACCGCTCGGCAAGCTGCTCCCCGCACGGGACGTCGCCGACGCCGCGATCACCTTCTACCTGGGTGTGAACCTGTTCTCGGTGATCGACCCCGGCCGGGAGCGCACGGACGGGGTCTTCGCCCTCGCGGAACGCCTCGCGCCCCGGGCCAAGCTGCTTACCGTGCGGCTACCGGGCCGGCGGTGATCCTCGCGTTCACAACGCCTCGGGACCGCCCTCCAGCAGCGCCTTGAACTCGTCCTCGTCGAGGGTGGGGATCTCGAGCGCCTCGGCCTTGGCGGCCTTGGTGCCGGCGTTCTCGCCCAGCACGACGTAGTCGGTCTTCTTGGAGACGGATCCCGAGGCCTTGCCGCCCGCGGCGAGGATCGCCTCCTTGGCACCGTCGCGCGTGAAGTCCTCCAGCGAGCCGGTCACCACGACGGTCAGGCCTGCGAGCGGGCCGGTGGGCCCGGTGTCGGCCTCGGCCATCGCGGCAGGTCCCGGGTGCCCCGGAGTGGCGAGCTCGACACCCGCCGCACGCCACGCCGCGAGGATGTCCTGGTGCCAGTCCACCGCCAGCCACGCCTTGATCTCGGCGGCGATCACCGGGCCCACCCCGTCCACCGCCGCCAGCTCCTCCTCGGACGCCGCCTCGACGGCTTCCACGGAACCGAACCAGCCCGCGAGCGCCCGGGCCGCCACCGGCCCGACGTGCCGGATGTTCAGGGAGACCAGCTTGCGCCACAGCTCCTTCGTCTTGGCGCGCTCCAGCTCGTCCAGGAGCTTGGTCGCGCTGGCGGACGGCGCCCCGTCCGACAGGGTCTCGCCCGACTCCTCCGCCGCGGCGCGCTGCGCCTTCGTGTACGACAGCTTGCGCCGGAACGGGGCCCTGCGGCGCACCACGCCGTCGTCGTCCATCTTCGGCAGGCCGGTCTCCGCGTCCCGCACCACCGCTTCGATCGGCAGCAGCTGGTCGAGCGTGAGCGAGAACAGCTGGGCCTCGGTGACCAGGGGCGGGGTGTCCGGCACGTCGGGCTGCGTGAGCGCCGCGGCCGTGACCTCGCCGAGCGCCTCGATGTCGAGGCCGCCGCGCGACCCGATGTGCTCGACCCGTCCGCGCACCTGTGCCGGGCAGGACTTCGCGTTGGGGCAGCGCAGGTCGACGTCGCCCTCCTTCATGGGACGCAGGGGCGTATCGCACTCCGGACACCGGGCCGGCATGACGAAGTCCTCGCGCGGGTAGCCGTCGTCGGCCAGGGCGGGCACCGGCCCGAGGATCTCCGGGATGACGTCGCCCGCCTTGCGCAGCACCACCACGTCGCCGATGCGCACGCCCTTGGCCCGCACGACGTCCTGGTTGTGCAGGGTCGCCTGACGCACCGTGGAGCCCGCGACCTTCACCGGCTCCATCACGGCGTACGGGGTGGCCCTGCCGGTCCGCCCCACACCGACCTGGATGGCCAGCAGCCGGGTGTTGACCTCTTCGGGCGGGTACTTGAAGGCGATGGCCCACCGGGGCGCCCGGCTGGTCGACCCCAGCCGGCGCTGCCGTGCCAGCGCGTCGACCTTGAGAACGATCCCGTCGAGCTCGTGCTCGATGTCGTGCCGGTGCTCACGGAAGTGCTCGATCATCTCGAGCGCGCCGTCCAGCCCGTCGACCACCCGGTTGTGCGGGGAGACGGGGATGCCCCACTGCTCGAACAGCGTGTACGCGTCGGACTGCCGCTCCAGCTCGGCGTGCTCGCCTTCCTCCCACTGCAGCGCACCCACGCCGTGCGCGTACATGCGTAGCCCCTCCACCCGGGCGAGCCCCGCCTCCAGCTCGAGCCCGTCCTTCTTATCCAGCAGCTGCCGCAGGCCGCCCGCCGCGGCGTTGCGTGGGTTGGCGAACTGCGGGAACCGGCGCAGGGCGGCGATGCGGGCTTGTTCCACGTCGAACGGCTTGCGACCGGCGGTGTGGCGTCCGGAACGTGCCCGGCTCTCCTCGACGGCCCGCTCCCGAAGCTGGGCCTGCAGCTCGTTGAGCCGCGCGAAGGTGGCGACCGGGATGAACACCTCGCCCCGCACCTCGACCACGTCCGGGTGGTCCTCGCCGGTGAGCTTCTGGGGGATCTCGGCGATCCGGAGCACGTTGCGGGTCACGTCCTCGCCGACGCGTCCGTCACCACGCGTGACCCCTCGCACCAGGCGTCCCCGCTCGTACACGAGAGAGATCGCCAGGCCGTCGATCTTGACCTCGCACAGCAGGCCGGGTCGGTCGGTGCCGAGGTCACGGTTGACCTTCTCCGCCCAGACCGCCAGCTCGTCGGTGGTGAAGGCGTTGTCGAGCGACAGCATGCGTTCGAGGTGCTCCACCGTGGCGAACCCCGCTGCCGCCGCACCTCCGACGCTCTGGGTCGGTGACTCCGGGGTCGCCAGCGCGGGGTGCGCCGCCTCCAGCGCCTGCAGCTCACGCATCCGCGCGTCGTACTCGGCGTCCGACGACACCGGGGCGTCGGCCTCGAAGTACGCCCGCCGGTCCTCTTCGATCCGGGCCACGAGCTCGGACCACCGGCGCTGCGCACCGGCGTCGTCGCTCGTCGTCTCGGTGGGTTCCGGGATGCCTGTCGTCTCGCTCACAGACACAATCATGGACTGAACCACTGACATTCGAACGGCCAGGCACCGGAGCCCGCGACGAAAGGTCAGCCGACCTGGGCATTTGCCCTGATCCGCCCCTATCGCACAGGGTTCCGTCCCGCTACCATTCGAGAAAAATGCCAGGAATCTACTGAGAGCAGGGGCCCCTTGAAGATCGCCGTCGTCGGTGCCGGTTTCGCAGGACTGGCCACCGCGAAGATTCTCCGCGAGTTCGAGCACGATGTCACCGTCTTCGAGAAGGCGCCGGACGTCGGCGGCGTGTGGAGCGCCACGCGCCGGTACACGGGCCTGCGGACGCAGAACAACAAGGACTCGTACGCGTTCTCCGACCTGCCGATGCCCCGGGACTACCCCGAGTGGCCGACCGGCGAGCAGGTCCAGGCCTATCTCGAGCGGTACGTCGCGAAGTTCGGGCTGCGCCCGCACCTGCGGCTCGCCACCGAGGTCGTGCGCGCCGAGCTCACGGACGCCGAGGACGGCTGGATGATCACGGCCCGCCGGATCGGTGCCCCCGTCTCGGCCCCCGAGCGGTTCGACCACCTCGTGGTCGCCAACGGGATCTTCTCCGACCCGGTCTTCCCGCAGTACGAGGGCTACGCCGACCTCGTCCGTGCCGGCGGCAAGCTCGTCGCCTCCAGCCAGCTCAACACGCTGGACGACGCCCGTGGCAAGAACGTCGTGGTGGTCGGCTACGGCAAGTCGGCGTGCGACGTCGCCGCCGAGATCGGTCCGGTGGCCCAGTCCACCACGGTCGTGGCACGCCAGCTGCTGTGGAAGATGCCCAAGCGTGTGGGCAAGGTCCTCAACATGAAGTACCTGCTGCTGTCCCGGCTGGGCGAGGCGCTGTTCCGCTACCAGGACCTGAACGGCGGCATGGAGAAGTTCCTGCACGGTCCGGGCGACAAGGTCCGGGCCTCGATGCTCGACAGCATCGGGGCGGTGGCGACCGTCCAGCTCAAGCTCAAGAAGCTCGGCCTCGTCCCCAACGGCGAGTTCGCCGACATCGCGAACAGCACCGTGTCGCTGTCCACCGACGGGTTCTACGAGCAGGTCGTGGACGGCACCATCGCCGTCCACCGCGACACCGAGATCGAACGGTTCGAGTCCGAGGGCGACCACCCGGTCGCGGTGCTGAGCGACGGCGCCCGGCTCCCGGTCGACCTCGTCGTCTGCGGCACCGGCTTCCACCAGCGCGTCCCGTTCCTCGACGACACGATCTCCGCACGCCTGCTGGACGACCAGGGCAACTACGAGCTCTACCGGCAGATCCTGCCCCACGACGTGCCGCACCTGACGTTCTCGGGCTACAACTCCTCGCTCTTCTCGCCGCTGTCCGCCGAGGCCGGCGCCATCTGGATCGCCGCGTACCTGAGCGGTGCCCTCGACCTCCCGAGGATCGAGGAGCGGCGCAAGCACGTGGCCGAGCGTGTGGCGTGGATGGAGAAGCGCACGGGCGGCAAGCACGCTCGCGGCACCAACGTGATCCCGTTCTCGATGCACCAGATCGACGAGACGCTCGACGAGGCCGGCGTGAACATCGGATCGAGCACCCGGACGATGCAGTGGCTCCTGCCGATCGAGCCGTCCGTCTACAAGAACCTGGTGCCCCGCCTCAAGGAACGGATCAAGGAGCGGACGCCCAAGGAGCGGGTCGCCTCCGAGTCCTGACCCCCGCACTGCCGAGGTGGGACCGCAGCCTGCGCCGCGGTGCCACCTCGGCAGCGGTCCACCCCGGCGGGGTCAGCGCTCGATGCGGGGGCCGCCCTCGGTGGGCGGCGACGTGAAGCGGACCGGGAGGCTGCGCGGGTAGCGCGACCACGGCGAGATCGACATCTTGAGCGAGTCCGACGACACCGTCAGCTCCATGTCGAGGATCCGGCGCAGCAGGGTGTCCACGGCGATCCGCCCGATGAGCGGGCCGATGCGGTGCGCGGGGCAGGCGTGCGCACCCGCGCCCCACGTGAGGTGGAACCGGCTGCCCAGCTCCTCCCACGGGTCGTCCGTGCGGATCGCCCGGTCGGCGTTCGCCGCGGCGACGGCGGGCACGAGCGCGTCACCGTACGCGATCCGGCGCCCACCCAGCTCGCAGTCCTGCCGGGCGAACCGGGGCAGCACGTGGGGTGCGGGCGGGTGCCGCCGGGACACCTCGTCCAGCGCGTCGTCCAGGTCGAGCCGGCCGCGCCGCACCCGGGCGGCGAACGCCGGGTCGGTCAGGATCATGTGCAGCGTGCTGGCGATCCACGCGATCTCGGCGTCGTGCCCGAGGCTGAACATCACGCCGATCGAACCCATCACCTCGACGTCGTTCGCGTGGTTGGGGTGGTTCACGAGGGCGGTGGTCAGATCCTCGCCGGGCTCGGCGCGGTGCGTCGCCACGAGCACGGCCAGCAGCGACTCCTGCTCGACGGCGGCCGCTCGGGCCTTCTCCGTGCCCGCGTACACGGCCTCGGTGAGCTCGTGCATCTTGTTCCCGTCCGACAGGCTCATGCCGAACATCTCGGTCATGACCATGACGGGAACCGACACCGCGTACTCGGCCACGAGGTCTGCCTCGCCCCGCGGCATGAGGCGGTCGATGATCGCCTCGCACGTCACCGCCACGGTGCGCGCGAGCCGCTTCTCGTCCACGCCGCTCAGGGCGTCGTCGAGCGGGGCGCGCAGCCGCCGCTGCTGCATCCCGTCGAGGAAGTACGCGTTCTCCCGCGGCGCGAGGGCCGCGAACACTCCCGAGTTCTCCGGCAGGGAACGCTCCTGCACGTACCGCCAGTTGCGGGAGTTGCGGGAGAACAGCAGCTCGTTGCGCATGACGCTGCTCGCCTCGTCGTACCCCAGCACGAGCCAGGCGGGGACGCCCGGCTCCAGGTCCATCGGTGCGACCGGGCCCCACTCGTCACGGAGCTGCTCGTACAGCTTGTGCGGATCCCGGGCCGTCGTGATGTCCGACAGCTGCACCCGGTCCGAGATGTCCTCCAGCCGGAGGTGCAGTCTGTTGGCCAACGTCACGCGTTGACCTTCTGGAACACCGGGAACGTCATGGCGTGCTCGACCAGGGTGATCAGGGTCAGCACGGCGGACTGCCGGTCCCGCGCGTCGCACTCCACGATGGGGGTCTCCGGCAACAGGTCGAGGGCCGCGCGCACGCGCTCCAGCGGGTAGGCCGGCGAGTCGGGGAACTGGTTGACGACCACGGCGAACGGGATCTTGGTGCGCAGCTCCAGCTGGTCGAGCACCTCGAAGCTGTCCTCGAGATGCCGGGTGTCGATCATGACCAGCGCACCCACGGCGCCGTCGGCCAGACCCGCCCAGAGGTCCCAGAAGCGGCGCTGGCCCGGGGTGCCGAACAGGTACAGCGCGATGTCCTCGGTCACGGTGATCCGACCGAAGTCCATCGCGACCGTCGTCGTCTCCTTGTTCGGCTGCCCCGGGTCGATACCGACGCTCGCCGTGGTGATGCGCTCCTCGGTGCGCAGCGGCTCGATCTCGCTCACCGCGCCGATCAGGGTCGTCTTGCCCACCCCGAACGCGCCGACGACGAGGACCTTGACCGACCGTGCCACGGTCGGCGCCAGGTGCTGCTCGGGTACGGTGCGGTCAGAGCTTGCGGAGTCCATCGAGAATCTTCTCCAGGATGTCCTTGCCGGGCAGGACGTGCGCTTGATGGTTGGAACGGATCGTCAGGTTCCCCGAGTCGACCAGGTCGGAGACCATGACCGCCACGAGGCTGACCGGTAGCTGCAGGTAGGCCGCGACCTCGGCCAGCGCGAGCGTGCCACGGCAGAGCTGAACCAGCTCGCGCTCCAGCCGGCCCGCCGTCGAGAGCACGGGACGGCTCTCGACGGCTCGGACGAGAGTCTCCGGTCGCAGCGTGTTGCGCGACGGGTGCGCCCGCCCTGAGGTGAGCACGTACGAGCGCACCGGGTGGTCGCGGTACTCCTCGGTGTCCATCCCCTCGCCCCCTGTCGGTCGGTCAGGTATCGGTCGAGCTGGTGGTGCCTGATTCGAACCCTGTCGGGCTCGAGTACTGCTTTCCTTCGACGGTGCCCGATGCGGGATCAGCTGGTGATCCGCTCCGTGCCCAGGGTGCGTTCTCCGATCATGAGGACCTGAGCCTGCATCTGCTGGGCAATCAGCGCCGGGTCGATCACCGGATCGGTGACGACCGCAAGACGGGAGCCGTCACCGGCCCCCCGGACAAAGAGGAACCCACCGTCGAATTCCACCACAATCTGGCGAATCGTGTCGCTGTTCCCGAACTCCCTGCTCATTCCGATCCCGAGTGCCGCGAGTCCGGCACATGCCGCGGCGACCTTGTCGGCCACGTCGAGCGGGGTCTGGTCCGTCCGAACCTTCATCAGGCCGTCCGAGGTGAGCACCACGACATGCTTGACCCCCCGTACACCACTGATGAGCTCGAGCATCCAGCTGTTGCCATCGGTGCTCGTCATGCCGTCGGCGTGCGTCGTCATCGGTCCTCCGAAGTTCCACCGGCTCCAGCCGGCGGTTCGCTGCTGTCAGATGAGTCCCCGAACCGCGCCTCGCTCGAACTGAAGAAGGCACCCATCCACTCACCGGCCTCTTCAGCCGATTGCACGGGACCAGGAGCTTCGGTACGGGGCTCCGTGGTCGTGGTCCGCTCGTCGGGCGCTCCCGCCTCGCCGCGGCGTGATCGCCGTTGCGGAAGTGCGGACGGCTCGGGGAACTCGTCGTCCTCGGGGCGGGCTCGCCCAGGACGCAGGGGCAGCTCGCCAGGGGCCTTCACCGGGGCACCGGCCACGGGCGTCTCCTCCTCGTCGTCGTCGACCACGTCGTCGGGCGCGCTCAGCGGCTCGACCGGGACGACTGTCGCAGGGTCGGGCGCAGCGGGAGCCGGCCACTCGTCGTCGTCAGCAGGCTGCACACTGGGCAGGTCGGGCGCGAGCGGCGCCTCGACGACGGCGGTGGCGCTACGCCCCGACGAGAGCGCGGACGCCCCGCCGGCGGGGCCTGTAGCGCTCGGCAACGTCGCTGCCGGCGTGAGCATGCCCGTCGGCACCACTGCCTCGGTGAGCTCCGCCGGGATCATGACGATGGCGCGCAGGCCGCCGTACACCGACTCGGTGACGTCCACGCGGAAACCGTGGCGCCGGGCATAGGTGCCGACGACGGCCAGGCCGGTCTGCGGGATCTCGCCCAGCTCGGTGATGCTGATCTCGCGCTTGCCGGAGGCGATGTCGCGCGCCTGCTCGAGCTGCTTGAGGTCCAGGCCCACACCGCAGTCGTCGATCTCGACGACCGCGCCGCGCTGCACCTGGCGCAGCGAGACGAGCACCTGCGTGGTGGGCGGCGAGGACTGCGTGGCGTTGGACAGCAGCTCGGCCACCAGGTGGATGAGCGGCTCGACGATACGCGCCGAGACGGCGACACCCGGGTCGCCCGACACCTCGACCCGGTGGAAGGCCGTGATCCGGCTGGCAGCACCCTTGACGACGTCGGGCAGCGGGAGCGGCTCGCTCCACTGCTGGCCCGGCCACTCTCCGCACAGGGCCGCGAGGCTCTGCGCCTGACGGGCCTGCTGGGCCGCGGCGTGGTCCACGCGCATGGACGTCTGCAGGATGTCCGGGTCGGTGGGGTGGCGCTGCACCATCCGCGCCGCCTCCTCCTGGATACGGTGCGCGGCGGCCTGGACCTTGCGGCTCAGGGCCACCACGGCGACCTGGACGGCGTCGCGCCGCGCGACCCGTTCCTCCTGCACCCGGGCGAGCATGGCCGCGGCCTCGTCCAGCCGGGCCTGTGCGCCCGCATCACCGGGAAGGTGCGGCAGCGGCGGCGCCGGCTCGCTGTCGAGGAACGCGGGCAGCTGCTCCTTCGCCAGGGCGTCGAGCGCGGCGGAAGCCGCCTCGGCCCGCTCCTCGGCCCGACGGTGCGCGAGGACGAGGTCCTCGTGCGAGGCAAGATCGTCCCGGGAGGACCGCGCGGCGATCAGCGCGGCCGCCACGGCGAGCCCGACGGCGGCGATGCCGACGAGCCACGCGGGCCAGGTGGAGGAGGCCCCGGTGGCAGTGAACAGGACGGGGGCCACGAGGACATAGGCAAGCACGCCGGCAACGCACACCCAGGGCGCGACCTGGCGCAGCCTGCTCGGCGGAGGAGAAGAAGACATCGAGCTCACCGAGCCGATCCCCCTAATAGTTGTCTCGTCAGAGTTTGGGAAGACCGGACACGGCGGATGCCGCAACCTGCTCCACGAACTCGGCTGGAGAGGGCGAACAACCCCCTGGACTGCAGTTTCTACCACAGCGCGTCCCAAGCGTGGAAGGGCACGACCGTGGTGCGCGAAGCGAAAATATGTGCCATCGACGAATGCGGTAACCCCATCGCCCAATAACCCCACATTAGGGCAAAAAACGGGCGCTCGCCTCTCAGGCTACGGCAACCAGCCGAACGACGCCGGATGCCGCGGCCCGCCGCGTAGGGTGCTCTTCATGAGCGTCGAGCACACCCAGTCCGCCCCCCGATCCGCTCTCCCGGCCACTCCCCTCGATCCCGCCCTTCCGGACCCGTTCGCGTGGCTCGAGGACGTCGACGGTGACACCGCCCTGAGCTGGGTCCGCGAGCGCAACGCCCACAGCGCCGAGGCCCTCGGCGGCCCGGACTTCGCCCGGACGGAGCTGGCGGTGCGCGAGGTCCTCGACTCGGACGACAAGATCCCGCACGTGTCGAAGGTCGGCGAGCACTACTACAACTTCTGGCAGGACGCCGAGCACGAGCGCGGGCTGTGGCGCCGCACCACGCTCGACTCGTACCGGACCGACGACCCCGAGTGGGAGATCGTCCTCGACCTGGACGCCCTGGCCGAGCAGGAGGACGAGAGCTGGGTCTGGCACGGTGCGAGCGTCCTGCGGCCCACGCCGGAGCAGCTCGCGGCGGGCGAGCCGCGCAGGCACGCGCTGGTCGACCTGTCGCCGGGCGGTTCCGACGCTGACGTGACGCGCGAGTTCGACCTGGTGACCAAGCGGTTCGTGCCCGAGAACGAGGGCGGGTTCGTCCGGGCGGAGGCCAAGGGCGGGCTGTCCTGGATCGACGCGGACACCGTCTACGTGTTCACGGACTTCGGCGCGGGCACCATGACGCCGTCCGGCTACCCCCGGCAGGTGAAGCGGTGGCGCCGGGGCACTCCCCTGGCCGAGGCGACGCTCGTCTACGAGGGCACCGACCAGGACATGTACATCAGTGCTTCCCGCTCGCACACCCCGGGCTTCGAGCGCGACCTGGTGCACCGTGCCCTCCGGTTCTACGCCAACGAGACGTACCTGGCCACGAACGTCGGTACGCCCGACCAGACGCTCACGAAGATCGACGTGCCGGACTCGGCGAACGTCGGCCTGCACCGCGAGTGGATGATGGTCCGCCTGCGGGACGACTGGACGCTCGGCGACACGACGTACCCGGCCGGATCCCTCCTCGCCGCCCCGTTCGACGACTTCATGGCCGGATCCCGTGAGCTGACGGTCCTCTTCGAGCCGACGCCGACGGCGTCGCTCGCCGGCGTCACCTGGACGCGGAACCACCTGGTGCTCAACGTGCTGGACGACGTGAAGAACCTGCTGCACGTGCTCACGCCGCCCGCGGCCGGGGGCGAGTGGGTCCGGTCCGGACTTCCCGTGGGCGGCGAGCTGCTGACGGTCGGTGTCGGCGCGGTGGACGTCGTCGACTCCGACGACGTCTGGGTGGTCACCACCGGCTACCTGACGCCGTCGACGCTGGGCCGTACCGTCGTCGGGGCGCAGGAGCCGCAGGCCGCACCCGAGGTGCTCAAGTCGGCGCCCTCCTTCTTCGAGGCGGCCGGGCTGGAGGTGCGTCAGGAGTTCACCGAGTCGGACGACGGCACCCGGGTGCCCTATTTCGTGGTCGGCCGGGCGGACCTCGTCTCGGGCGAGGCGGGCCCCGCACCCACCCTGCTGTGGGGTTACGGCGGGTTCGAGCAGGCGATCCTGCCCGGCTACTCGGGCACCGTCGGGCGGGCGTGGCTGGAGCGCGGCGGAGTGTATGCCGTGGCGAACATCCGGGGCGGCGGCGAGTACGGGCCGACGTGGCACCAGGCCGCGCTGAAGGAGCACCGGCACCGCGCGTACGAGGACTTCGCGGCGGTGGCGCGGGACCTCGTCGCGCGCGGCATCACCGTCCCCGCGCGGCTCGGGATGGAGGGACGCTCGAACGGTGGCCTGCTGGCCGGGAACATGCTCACGCGTTACCCGGAGCTGTTCGGGGCGATCATCGTGGGCGTCCCCCTGCTGGACATGAAGCGGTACTCGCACCTGCTCGCCGGCGCGTCCTGGATGGCCGAGTACGGCGACCCGGACACGGACGAGTGGGAGTTTCTCCAGAAGTTCTCGCCGTACCACCTGTTCGACGCCGCGCAGGACTACCCGCCGGTGCTGTTCACGACGTCGACCAAGGACGACCGCGTGCACCCCGGCCATGCCCGCAAGATGGCGGCGCTCATGCTGGCGGCGGGCAAGGACGTGACCTACTACGAGAACATCGAGGGCGGCCACGGCGGGGCGGCGAACAACGCCCAGGCCGCCTACATGGCGGCGACGCACTGGACGTTCCTCTGGAACCGGCTGAGCAGCTGACGCCGAACGACCATCCGGACTGCGGCCCTGACTCGCCGTACCTGGTACAGCGAGTCAGGGCCGCAGTCCGAGCCTCGTCAGCCTTCCGACTTCTCCGCCAGGTTCTCCGCGATGCGGCCCAGGTTGGCCAGCTCCGCCCGGTGGGCGTCGGACGAGCCGAGCGACTGGCGGGGCGCCGCCACCAGCGTCACCTCGGCGAGCTGTGCGGCGGACAGGCCGATCCGCCGCCACGGGACCGCCACCAGGTCCGCGAGCTCGCCGAGCGCGGGCCCCGCACACTGCGAGACCTGCGCCGGCGGCAGCCCGGCCCAGAGGCCGGTGCCGCGCTCCATGGCGCGGGCCAGCAGCTCCCAGGCCTGCTCGTTCCAGCCGTCCGGCCCGACGGCGGCCAGGTCCAGCCCCAGCGCGTCGGCACCGGCCAGCACCACGGGCGGCACACCGACCCAGGTACCCCCGAGGTGCACCACGGACCGCGCCCCGGCGTCCCGCACCGCCGCGAGCACCGGCTCGAGCCCTCCGACGATCTCGGGTCCGGCCACCGCCCGCAGCCGCGAGAACCCCGAGAACGTCGGCAGCACGCCCGCGTGCACCTGGCCGAGCAGCGGTTCCGCGAGCTGCACCGTGACCTCGGCGCCGGGCACCTGGGCCACGAGGTCCGTGACCAGCGTCCGCAGGCTCTCGGCGAGAGCGAGGGTCAGGTCGGCGCGGGCCCCGGTGTCGGCCAGCACCCGGTCCCCTCGCGCCGACCAGAGCTGTGCCGCCAGCGTCCACGGCCCCAACAGCTCCACGGTGAGCGGACCCGTGTGGCCGTGCGCCGCGATGGCGAGGGCACCGAGGTCCTCTCGCCAGAACGTCTCGGCCCGGCGCGCGTCGGCGCCAGGGCGTTCGGTGAGCTTCCAGCCGTGCGGGCCCAGCTCGACCGGCATCTCGGCCAGGCGTACCGCCGTGCGTCCGAGAGCATCTGCGCCCGGGCCACGCTGCGTCAGCTGCGTCAGGAACGGGATCGCGTCGACGCCCGTGGGCAGCTCCGCGAGCTCGCCCAGCGCCGTCTGCTGCGCGTCGAGCACATCGCGCTCGCCTCCGGGCCATGGCCCGTGTCCGCTCACAGCAGTCATCAGTTCTCCTTGTTGAGATGTGTGGCGATGAAATCGGTCCCTTGGGATGAGATCGGCCAGTTGACCGACCGATCTCATCCCAAGGGACCGAAGTCAGCGAGTTCGGTCCGGGCGAGGGACGCGCCACGCGCGGGCGACCGTTGCCTGGCCCAGGACACGCGTGCCCTGGTAGACCACCACCGACTGGCCCGGTGCGACACCGCGCAGCGGCGTCCCGGTCAGCTCGATCTCCATCGCGGTGGCGGCCGGGTGCGATCCGTCCGCCGACGCCGGTCGCTCGTCGTCCGGGACGTCGTCACCATACGCGTCCGCAGCCTGGGCAGTTGACCGCACCCGCGCCGGGACGGGCGCGCCGTGCGCGCGGACCTGCACCTCGGCGTCGAACCAACCGTCCGGGTCCGGCACGACGCCGACGGTGGTCCCGCCGTCCTCGACCGGCGGAACGGGCTCCAGCACCCCGTCGAACCACAGCGCCTTCTCCCCCGCGATCCGGTCGACGCTCAGCAGCTCGGCGGGGCCCACCACCACGGTGTTCGTCGCGGGCTGCACGTCCACCACGTACCGCGCCTTGCCGTCGGCGGCCGGCCGGCCGAGGCCGAGACCCTTGCGCTGGCCCACGGTGAACGCGTACGCGCCGTCGTGCTCGCCCACGACGTCACCCTCGGTGTCGACGACGGCGCCGGGACGGGAGCCCAGGCGGGACTGCAGGAAGCCGCGGGTGTCGCCGTCGGCCACGAAGCAGATGTCGTAGGAGTCCGGCTTGGCGGACACCGACAGCCCACGTCGCGCGGCCTCGGCACGAACCTCGTCCTTGGACGCGAAGCCGCCCAGCGGGAACATCGCGCGCGCCAGCCGCTCCGGGCCGGCGACGGCCAGCACGTACGACTGGTCCTTGGCGTCGTTCGGCGAGCGGTGCAGCTCGCGCACCATGCGCCGGCCGCCGTCGGACAGCGCCACCTCGCGCGTCTCGATCCGCGCGTAGTGGCCCGTCGCGACGGCGTCGAACCCGAGCGCAGTCGCCTTGTCGAGCAGGGCCTCGAACTTGATGTGCTCGTTGCAGCGCACGCACGGGTTGGGCGTGCGGCCCGCCTCGTACTCCGACAGGAAGTCGGCCACCACGGTGTCCTCGAACCGCTCGGACAGGTCCCACACGTAGTACGGGATGCCGAGCAGGTCGGCGGCGCGACGCGCGTCACCCGCGTCCTCGATGGAGCAGCAGCCGCGCGATCCCGTGCGGAACTGGTCGCGGTTCCGGGACAGCGCCATGTGCACGCCCACGACGTCGTGCCCCGCCTCGACCGCGAGCGCCGCGGCGACCGCGGAGTCCACACCGCCCGACATGGCCGCGAGCACCCTCATCACATACCTCCGATCGCTCGTCCGGACACCAGACCGGCGGCCTGTGCGCGCGCCACCACCTGGGGCAGCGCGGCGACGAGCCGGTCGACGTCGGACTGGGTGGACGTGGCCCCGAGCGTGAACCGCAGGGCGCCGCGCGCCTCCGCCTCGGGCACGCCCATCGCGAGCAGCACGTGCGAGGGCTGCGGCACGCCCGCCTGGCACGCCGAACCGGTGGAGGCCTGCACCCCCGCGGAGTCGAGCAGGTACAGCAGGGAGTCGCCCTCCGCGCCGGGGAAGGTGAAGTGCGCGTTGCCGGGGAGCCGGTCGACCGGTCGCTCGGTGCTGCGCGGCGCGTCGGCCGCACGGTCGGGGTCGTACTCGGGGTGGGGCGCCGGCTCGGGACCGCGCAGGACGGCGGAGGGCGCCGCGGCCCGCACCCGGGCGACGAGCTCGTCGCGCAGGGCGGCCAGCCGGGCGGCACGGCGCGGCATGCAGCCGACGGCGTGGTGCGCGGCGACGCCTAAGGCCGCGATCGAGGCCGTGTCGAGCGTGCCGGAGCGCACGCCGCGCTCCTGGCCACCGCCGTGCAGCACGGCGTCGAGCGCGAGGTCGCGCCGGGCGAGCAGGGCGCCGACGCCCACGGGACCGCCCAGCTTGTGGCCGCTCACGGTCATGGCGTCCACGCCGGACTCCGTGAAGTCCACCTCGGTCTGGCCCACCGCCTGCACGGCGTCCGTGTGCACGGGGATGCCGTACGGGCGCGCCGCACGCACGACGTCCCGGACGGGCTGGACCGTCCCCACCTCGTTGTTGGCCCACATGACGCTGATCAGCGCGGTCTCGTCGGCGTGCGCGGCGAGCTCGGCGCGCAGGGCGTCGAGGTCGAGCCGGCCTTCGCCGTCGACGGGCAGCAGCACGATCTCGGCGCCCGCGTGGCCGGCGAGCCAGAACGCCGGGTCGAGCACGGCGTGGTGCTCGACGGCGGAGACGAGGATGCGGCAGCGGCGCGTGTCCTGCGCGCGCCGGCCCCAGAAGATTCCCTTGATCGCCAGGTTGTCGGCCTCGGTGCCGCCTGACGTGAAGATGACCTCGCTGGGCCGTGCGCCCAGCGACTTGGCGAGCGTCTCACGCGCCTCCTCCACGGCGCGACGTGCCGTGCGACCCGCGGAGTGGAGCGACGACGCGTTGCCGGTGCGCTGCGCCTCGGCCACGTACGCCGCGAGCGCCGGGGCCGACATGGGCGTGGTCGCGGCGTGGTCGAGGTACGCGCCGTCCGGCTCGCGGGGCGGGGTGCCGTGCGCGCCGTTCACCGTCACGGGTGCGCGGGCGGGCTCGGGGGGCGGGGTGCTCACGGTCATCAAGTCTACGAACGCCGAAGAGGCCCGATCGCATCCCGTCCTGTGACATGGATCGACCGCGGCCCCCTCGGCGCAGGCCGCCGGCGCGCGAAGGCCGGCCGGCGAGGATGCCGGCCGGCCGAACGCCGCCGGCCGAGCCTGCCGGGACCCGTGCTCCGACAAGCTCGGGTCCCGGCAGGCTCGGCCGGTGGCTACTGCGGCGCGGGTCAGCGGTCGGAGCGACCGTTCCCGTTGCCACGACCGTTGCCGTGGCCGTTACCGCGGCCCCCGTCGCGGTAGACCTGCACGACCGTCGGACGCGGCCCGCGGAAGTCGCCGGCCTCGACCGGCGCGCCCGCGGCGATGTAGTCGGGGAAGAGCGACTGCGGCGCGTCGAACGTGCCGTCCTCGCCCGGGTGCTGCACGTTCACGTAGACCATGCCGTCACGCGAGTCGATGACGGGACCGCAGGTCTCGGCACCGGCCGGCACCGAGAGGAACTGCTGCACGTGCCCGCGCTCGCGGCCCGCCACCGGCACCTTGAACAGGCCGTCGCACTTGGCGATGCCGCTGGAGCTGGGCTGCCCGTCGGTCGAGATCCAGAGGTTGCCCTCGGCGTCGAACGCGAGGTTGTCCGGGCAGGAGATCGGTGAGACCCGGTCCTTCGGGTAACCGGCGAAGTACGTGCCGTCGACGGCGGGGTCGCCCGCGACGAGCAGCAGGTTCCACGTGAAGCTGGTGGAGGTCTGGTCGCCCGTCGGGATGATCTCGACCACGTGGCCGTCCCGGTTGCCGTTGACGGTGGCGCCACCCTGGACCTTGTGGTCACGCGGGTTGGGCTCCGTCACGCCCTCCCTGCCGTTGCCCGGCGTGCGGCCGGAGTTGTTGGTGCACGCCACGTAGATACGGCCCGTGACCGGGCTGATCTCGACGTCCTCGGGGCGGTCCATCTTGGTGGCGCCCACGGTGTCCGCCGCCAGGCGCGTGTAGACGAGCACCTCCTCCACGGACATGCCCGCGACCTGGCTGACACCGTCCAGCACCAGGGGGAGCCATTCGCCCGTACCGTCGAAGGCGCCGTCGGAGGGCAGCGCGCCCGAGCCGTCGATCTCGGCGGCCGGCGAGTCCCCGGTGAACTTCGCGACGTAGAGGTC
Organism: Promicromonospora aerolata; assembly: GCF_042682255.1. NCBI lineage: Bacteria > Bacillati > Actinomycetota > Actinomycetes > Micrococcales > Promicromonosporaceae > Promicromonospora > Promicromonospora aerolata. Next base: position 5,021,548 of record NZ_JBHUHF010000001.1, on the reverse strand, counting down.
GCCCTCCGAGAGCAGCGTCTTGTTGTGCGCCCGCGCCCAGCGGGAGCTGCCCTTGGCCACGCGGTCCTTGGAGACGAACTTGTACACGTAGTCGAACGCCTGGTCGTCACCCATGTAGGCGACGGCGTGCCCGCGACGGGACAGGGTGACGTTGGCACCCTCGTGCTTGAACCGGCCCATGGCGGTGTGCTTCACGGGCGGTGCGGAGGGGTCGTGCGGGTCGAGCTCGACGATCCAGCCGAACCGGTTGGCCTCGTTCTCGTACCCGGCGCCGCCACCGAAGCGGGGCTCGTCGGCCTCCCAGCCGTAGCCGCTCGATGCGGGGATGCCGTACCGAGCGTCGGCGGTCTTGTTCACTCCGGCAGCCGCGAAGTAGCCGTTGAAGTTCTCCTCGCCCGACAGGACGGTGCCCCACGGCGTGGTGCCGCCGGCGCAGTTGTTCATGGTGCCGAGCACCCGGGTACCCGTCGGGTCGGCCGCCGTCTTGAGCAGGTCCGTACCGGCCGCCGGGCCGTCGAGGACGAACTCGGTGTCCATGTGGATGCGGCGGTTGACCGGGCTGATCCGCTGGTAGGACCAGGGCTTGCCGGGCGCCTGGCGGCGGACCTCGACGACGGCCATGCCGTGCGCGGCGCGCTCGATCGCGCGAGCGTAGGCGTTCTTGGTCCCGGTGACGTTCCCGGCGGCGTCGGTCTCCCAGTACTTCTCCGTGGCGGGGAACATGATCGACGCGTTCGTGTACTCCAGGTTCGACACCAGGAGGCCGCGGGTGCCGCGGTGCTCGTCGCCGGCGTCGAACGGCAGGATGTCGAGGTAGTCGCAGTTGTAGCCGAACTGCTTGGCCTGCTGCTCCGGCGACTGGTTGTTCGGGTCGAAGGTGCGGGCACCCGGGAGGATCGGGTCGCCCCAGCGGATGATCGGGTCCCACGTGTAGCCCTCGGGCACCACGAGCTGGTCGACGTCGACGTGCTGCGGCTCGATCGCGCCGAAGGCCAGACCGCGGCCGTGGCCGGGGAAGCGCCCCTCGGGCAGGGTCGCGGCGGCCGCCGTCGGCGCGCCGACAGCCTGCGCGCCGATGACCACGGCGCCGGCGGCGACGGCGAGCGAGCCCAGCATCGCGCGGCGGGACAGCACCGAGCTCACGACGTCCTTGAAGTACTCGTTGGCGCTCTCGTTGGGAGCGGGGTGAAGGCACGCGTCGTTGCACTTGAGTCGGCACGTGACGGGGCTGCGCTTGCCGCGCGCGTGCGTGTGCACCGTCAGCAGCGGGCGGTGTTCAGGGGCGATCGTCATCGGAGGCTCTCCGGTCCGAAAGGGGGGTAGGTCGTCGTCAACCTAGGAGCAGGTGATGTCTCACCCGCGAAAGGGCCGGTACGCCCAGGTGAACGGGACATGTCCAGGAAGGACGACGGCATGCTCTACCCGAGGATCGCGCGGCTCGTGACGTCCCGCCACCCCTCGGCACGCAGCAGCTGCTCCGCGCCGCGCGATCGCAGACCTCGCTCGCACACCACGAGGACCGGCCCGTCGACCGGGTGGTCGAGCAGCTCCGGCGGCAGGTCACCGGCCGCGAGATCTTCCAGCCGCGCGAACACCGCACCGGGCACGGCGCCAGGGCGCAGCCCGACGTCGAGCACCAGGACGCCGGGGGTCCCGGGCTGCCCGGACGGCGGGACCGCGGACCGCACCCGCTCGGCGGACGGCCCCTGCTCCGCGAGCCGCACCGGCTCCGCCGGAAGGACTGCGGGGCCCGACGGCGGAGGTGCCAGCTCGATCGTGTCCCACGCGGAGGTGCGCGCGTCGTAGGCGAGCAGCCGGCCAAGGGCCGGATCGCCGGTCCCGGTCAGGACCTTGACCGCCTCGACCGCCATCGTCGAGCCCACGACGCCGCACGCCGGGCTCAGCACCCCGACGGTCGCGCACGACTCTCCCTCGGGCGGCTGCGGGCCGAACACGTCCGGGTAGGTGATCGCCCGGCCGTCGGGAGCCGCCGACCAGAAGACGCTCACCTGGCCGTCCCAGCCCAGCACCGTGCCCCAGACGACGGGCAGGCCGAGGCTCGCCGCCGCCTCGGACACGGCGTAGCGCGTCTCGAACGTGTCCGAGCCGTCGACCACCACGTGGTACCCGCCGAGGATCGTCGCGGCGTTGTCGCGGGTCAGCCGCTCGCCGTGCGCGATCACCTCGACCTCGGGAGCGAGCCCGCGCAGCGCATCGCCGGCCGAGGCCGTCTTGGCGCGCCCGACGTCGGCCACCGTGTGCAGCACCTGCCGCTGCAGGTTGGAGGCCTCGACGACGTCGTCGTCGATGATGCCGAGCGTGCCGACGCCCGCGGCGGCGAGGTACTGCAGCGCCGGCGAGCCCAGGCCGCCCGCGCCCACCACCACGACACGGGACGCGGCCAGCCGCTCCTGTGCGGCCAGGCCGAAACCGTCGAGCAGAAGGTGCCGCGCGACCCGGCGCCGCTCGGCGGGCGCCAGCGTTCCCACAGGTGCCGGACCCGCCGAGAGCGCCGGCGCCGGCTGTGCTGGAAGCTGCTCCATCACGTCATTCCACCACGAGGCGCCGGCCGCACCGATCGCGGCCCGACGCCCGGCGGCCACCAGCGGTCGCTCCTCAGCCCCTGCGCTTGCGGATCTCCGCCGCGGCCTGCGGGAGCACGTCGGCCAGCTGGCCCACGACCGCGAAGTCGCAGATCTCGAAGATCGGCGCCTCGGGGTCGCTGTTCACGGCGACGATCACCTGGGACGCCTGCATGCCGCCGCGGTGGTGCGGCGCGCCGGAGATGCCCGCGCCGATGTAGACGCGCGGGGCCACCGTGACCCCCGTCTGCCCCACGTAGGAGTCCCACCAGCCCTCGAACGCCGCGTCCCGCGACGCGCCGACGGCGGCACCGAGCGCGTCGGCGAGGTCCTCGACCGGTCCGAAGTCACCGTCGGTGCCGCGCCCGCCGGCCACGACCACCGCGGCCTGGTCGAGGGGCGGCCGGCCACTCGTGTCGGCCTTGACCTCACGGGACAGGAGCGTCACCGGAGACGGCGCCACCTCGACGGCGAAGCCCTCGGTCACCGGCTCGACGGCCGCCTCGGCCGGCTGCGCGACGGCCGAGTTGGCCCGGACGGTCACGACGGCGACAGCGGTGGTCACCGCGCACTCCGTGTCCCACGCCCCGGCGAAGACACGCTTGCCGGCCACGACCCGACCGTCCGCCTCACCCACCGCGGCGGCGTCGATGACGAGTCCGGCGCCGAGCTCGTGGGCAGCGAGCGCAGCGGCCTCCTTGGCGGCGAACGACGTGGGCAGCAGCACCACGTCGGCGTCGGTGTGCCGGACGGCGGCCGACAAGGCGGCGGCGACGACGGCGGGCAGGTGCCGCTCGTCACCGCTCACGTGGGCGCCGTCCCGGGCGAGCTCCGCCTGGTGCACGCACTCGACACCGTAGGCGCCGAGCTGTGCGAGGACCTCCACCGTGGGGGCCTCCAGGGCGACTGCCTCGACCCGCCCGAGGCCGCGCGCGATGGTGAGCAGCTCGAGCACGCTGGTGCGGACCTCGGTAGCTGGGTCGAGCAGGACCAGGACTGTGCGGTTGGTCATGACGTGCCTTTCAAGATCGATCAGGCTCTACGGAGCTGGTCGGAGCCTGCGGTTCCGCTGCGGGCGGGGCCGCGTCGTCCGGCCCCCGCCCTCGCACCGCACCTCCGGCTCAGACCAGGTCGTTGCGGATCAGGAAGTCGGCGAGCGCCACGCCGCCCTCGCCCTTGTCGGTGACGATCTGCGGCTCGGCGCGCTCCGGGCGCGGGGCCGCCGACAGCGCGGCGGTGCGGGCGCCGGCGGTGCCCGCCGCGTCAGGGGCGAGCCCCAGGTCGGCGGGCGACCACACCTCGATCTCCTTGCTGCGGGCCGCCATGATGAGCTTGAAGCCCGGGAAGCGCGGCTGGTTGGCCGCGTCCGTCACGGACAGGACGGCGGGCAGCGGCCCGGACAGTCGCTCGGTGACGTCGTCGACCTCGCGGGTGATCGTGAGCGTGCGCGTCGAGCCCTCCGCGGGCGCGAGCTCGACCTGCTTGGCGAGGTTCAGGGTGGGCAGGCCGAGCTCGGCGCCGAGCAGCGTCGGGACCACGGAGCCCAGCCCGTCGAGAGCGGCCATGCCGGTCACCACGAGGTCCACCGGCGACTCCTCGCCGAGCTTGCGGACGGCGGCGCCGAGCACGGTGGCGGTACCGAAGTAGTCGGAGCCGGCCAGAGCGTCGTCGGACACGCGGATGCCGCGGTCCACCCCGAGCTGGAACGCCTTGCGCAGCGCGACGTCCCCGTCGGGGCCGGCCATGGTGACGACGATGACCTCGCCGTCCTCCGGTCCGATGCTGCCGGAAGCCCGCTCCGCCTCGACGAGCCGCAGGGCGGCCTCGATGGCGTTCTCGTCCAGCTCGTTGAGGGTGCCCTCGCCTGCGTCGCGCACGACCCGACAGTCATCGAAACCGCGCTCGGTGTTGATGTCCGGGACGTACTTGGCGGTGACCACGATGCGCATGGGGTAACGGTACGACGTCGGGCGGCGTGTGACGGATCCGGTCCACAGCCGGGCCTGCAACGATTGGGCACATGGTGCAGTCACCACGAGCAGAACCACAGCGGGCACCGGGCGACCCGGCGCCGCGGCCGGTAGTCCGGCCGCTCATCCGTCCATCGGCCCGGCGCAGCCACGTCCCGCCCCTCGGGGTCTACGTCACGCCCGACGGCGGGATCGACGCCGCTGTCCTCGCCTCCCACGCGACCGCCGTCGACCTCTGCCTCATCGACGTCACGGACCCGTCCCTGGACGAGCACGACCCCGACCGGTACACCGAGCGGCGAGTCGAGATGGTGGGCCCGGTCTACGGCGTCTGGCACACGCACGTCCCGAACGTCGCCCCTGGTCAGCGCTACGGGTTCCGGGTGTATGGACCGTGGGACCCCCGTGCCGGGCTGCGGCACAACCCGGCCAAGCTGCTGATCGACCCGTACGCCCGCGGCTTCGAGGGCCGCCTGCGCTACGGCCCGGAGGTGGTCGGCTCGGTCTCGACGGAGCGGGAGCCGGGCTGGTGGCTCGGCGACCCCTACGGCGCGCCCGACGAGCGGGACTCCCTGGCGTACGTGCCGCACTCCGTCGTCGTCGCGCCGCTGCCGCCGCCCGCTCCCCTGTCCCGGCCCCGCGTACCGTGGGCCGAGACGGTCATCTACGAGGCGCACGTGCGCGGCCTGACCATGCTCCGCGAGGACATCCCGCCAGAGCTGCGCGGCACCTACGCGGGACTGGCGCACCCCGCCGTCGTCGAGCACCTGCTGAGCCTCGGTGTGACCACCGTCGAGCTCCTGCCCATCCACAAGAGCGCGGCCGAGTCGCGGCTCGCCGCCCACGACCTGCCCAACTACTGGGGCTACAACACGCTCGGCTTCTTCGCACCCAACGCCGAGTACGCGACCCGGGCCGCGCAGGAGCAGGGCGCCGAGGCCGTGCTCGACGAGGTGCGCGGCATGGTGCACCTGTTGCACGAGGCGGGTATCGAGGTGCTGCTCGACGTGGTCTACAACCACACCTGCGAGGGTGGCGACGACGGGCTGCACCTGTCCTGGCGAGGCCTCGACAACCCGGTCTACTACCTGCACGACGGCGCCTCGCCCGCCGCGCTCGCCGACGTCACCGGCACCGGCAACTCGCTGGACTTCCGGCGGCCGCGCGTCATCCAGCTGGCCCTGGACTCGTTGCGGTACTGGGCCGAGACCGTCGGCGTGGACGGGTACCGCTTCGACCTCGCGGTGACGCTGGGCCGCGGCAACGTCGGTTTCGACCCCGACCACCCGTTCCTCGTGGCCCTGCAGACGGACCCCGTGCTGTCCGGCCTCAAGCTCGTGGCGGAGCCCTGGGACGTGGGCCCCGGCGGCTGGCAGACCGGGTCGTTCCCGCCGCCCATGGCCGAGTGGAACGACCGGTTCCGCGACGCCGCACGCGGCTTCTGGCTGGACGCGCCCCGGCAGGGCGCTCGCGGGCAGGAGATGCTCGGCCTGCGGGACCTCGCGACACGGCTCGCCGGGAGTGCCGACCTCTTCGGGCCGGGCGACCCGCCGCTGGTGCGCGGCCCGGTGGCCTCGGTGAACTACGTGACGGCACACGACGGGTTCACGCTCGCGGACCTCGTGGCGTACGACCACAAGCACAACGAGGCCAACCGCGAGGACAACCGAGACGGTTCGGACAACAACCTGTCGTGGAACCACGGGATCGAGGGACACACCCCGACGGGTGACGACGCCACCACGGAACCGTGGCAGGCGATCGTGCCGCCGCGGCGCAGGTCCCAGCGGAACCTGCTGGGCACCCTGCTGCTCGCCGCCGGCACCCCCATGCTCACGGCGGGCGACGAGTTCGGCCGGAGCCAGGGCGGCAACAACAACGCGTACGTGCAGGACAACGAGGTGTCGTGGCTGCGCTGGGCGCTCGACGACGCCGCCAACGACCTGCTGGAGACCACCCGGTACCTGCTCCGGCTGCGGCGGGAGCATCCCGCGCTGCGGGCCGACTCGTTCTTCCTGGGCTCGCCCCGGCCGAACGAGTCCGACCCGGACCTGCTCTGGTTCTCCGAGGCGGGAACGCTCATGGAGCCGGCCACCTGGAACCAGTCGTGCCGGCGGGTGCTGCAGATGCTGCGCCCGGGTCCGACGGCGGGCGACTCGGACGTGCTCCTGGTCGTGAACGGCAGCCTGGACGACGCGCACGTCACACTGCCCACGCAGGACCGCGCGGACAGCGCACCCTGGCACCTGGTCTGGGACTCCTCGTGGGACTTCCCGTTCGTGCCCGAGGACGAGGCCGGGCCCCGGACCTCGGTCACGATGGACGCGCTGAGCCTCCAGGTGCTGCTCTCGCCGGGTACGTGAGACGCGCCTCGGGGTGTCGCTCGGGCCGGTCTGGCGGGGCGGTCTGGCGGGCCCGTCGGTCGGGCCCGTCGGTCGGGCCCGTCGGTCGGGCCCGCACCGGTGCAGCGTTTCACCCCGGAAATGCCCTGCCCCCGGCACCGTGGGAGGAATGTCCTGGTTAAAGTGCGCTCATGACTGACTCCGACTACAACAACGCCGTTGCCGCAGCGGTCGACACCGACGTCATCGTCATCGGCGCGGGGCTGGCGGGGCTCGTCACCGCGACCGAGCTGACGGCGTCGGGCAAGCGGGTCATCCTGCTCGACCAGGAACCCGCCGCGTCGCTGGGCGGGCAGGCCTGGTGGTCGTTCGGCGGGCTGTTCCTGGTGGACTCGCCCGAGCAGCGCCGTCTCAAGGTCAAGGACTCGTTCGAGCTGGCGTTCGCCGACTGGCTCGGCTCCGCCCAGTTCGCGCCCGGCGCGGAGCAGGGCGAGGGCCCGGACCGCTTCGGCTACCGCTGGGCCAAGGCGTTCGTCGAGTTCGCGGCCGGTGACATGCGGTCGTGGATGCACGCCAAGGGTGTGCGCTGGTTCCCACTGGTCCAGTGGGCAGAACGCGGCGGATACCCGACGGGCGGGCACGGCAACTCCGTGCCACGATTCCACGTCACGTGGGGCACGGGACCCGCCGTCGTCGCGCCGTTCGTCGCCGCTGCGCACGAGGCCGACCGGGCCGGTCTGCTGGACCTCCGCTTCCGCCACCGCGTCACCTCCCTGGTCACCACGGACGGCCGCGTCACCGGGGTCCGCGCGGAGATCCTGGCCGACGACGACGCCGGCCGCGGCGAACCGTCCAGCCGTGAAGCGACCGGCGACGTGGAGCTGTCCGCGCACGCAGTCGTGGTCGCGAGCGGCGGCATCGGCGCGAACCACGACCTGGCGCGGGCCCACTGGTCCGCCGACGCCGGGCGCCTGCCGACGCGGATGCTGTCCGGGGTGCCCGACTCCACGGACGGCCTCATGCTGGGCGTCGCCGCGGCCTCGGGCGCCGCACTGGTGCACGAGGACCGCATGTGGCACTACCCGGAGGGCATCGCGAACCACTCCCCCGTCTGGTCGAAGCACGGCATCCGGATCCTGCCCGGGCCGTCGTCACTCTGGCTCGACGCCGACGGCGGCCGCCTGCCCGGACCGCTCTTCCCCGGCTTCGACGCGCTCGGGGCGCTCCGGCACGTGACCACCCGCGGTGACGACCACTCCTGGTTCGTGCTGAACAAGGCGATCATGGAGAAGGAGTTCGCGCTGTCGGGCTCCGAGCAGAACCCGGACCTGACCGGCAAGTCCATGCCGCTGCTCCTGGAGCGGGTGCGCGGGAAGTCGGTGCCCGTACGCACCTTCGCGGAACAGTCGGAAGAGTTTCTGTGGGCGGACACACCCGCGGAGCTCGCCGCGAAGATGAACGCTCTCACCGAGGCGACCGAAGGTTCGGCCGGCCACGTCGACGGCGAGGCCCTGGCTGCCCTCATGGCCGCCCGTGACGCGCAGGTCGCCACCGGGCTCGGCAAGGACCCGCAGGTCGTGGCGACGTCGGCCGCTCGACACTTCATCGTGGACAAGGCCATCCGGGTGGCACCGCCGCGCTCCCTCAGCGAGCCCAAGGACGGTCCCCTGCTCGCCGTCCGGCTGTCGGTGCTGACCCGCAAGACGCTCGGCGGCCTGTGGTGCGACGAGACCGGCCGCGCCCTCACCCCCGACGGCGACGTGCTGGAGGGCCTGTGGGCGGTGGGCGAGGCCGCGGGCTTCGGCGGCGGCGGCGTGCACGGGCACCGCGCGCTGGAGGGCACGTTCCTGGGGGGCTGCCTCTTCACGGGTCGTACGACGGGACGGGCCCTGGCGGAGACGCTCTGATCCGTTGGGCCGGGTGGGGTGGGGCCAGTACGGGCCGGCACGGGCCGGGCCGGGCCAGGTGGGGGCCGGGCCGGTACGGGCCGGGCCGGGCCGGGTGGGGGCCAGCTCGTGCGGCTGGACCGAACCGCAAGGTGAGCGTGTGGGTGCGCGCTGCGCTACGCGCCGAACCGCAAGGTGAACCTCCAGCAGCACGCGCCGGCGCGCCGAACCGCAAGACAAAGGTCCGACGGCACACGCGGGTGCGCCGAACCGCAAGATAAGTGTCCGACAGCGCGCACAACAGCGCCGAACTGCAAGCCAAACGTCCGACAGCACGCCGAACCGCAAGCTGCACGTCAAACAGCACGCCCAACCGCAAGCTGCACGTCCTCACGGGCCTTCTGGACGCGTTCGTTGCGGCTCGGCACCCGCACCTACGACAACGTTGCGGCTCGGCACCCGCACCTACGACAACGTTGCGGCTCGGCACCCGGCCCAACGACTACGTTGCGGTTCGACACCGAAATCTGGGCCGGGCAGCTCATAACTTCTCGGCTACCGCAACAGCGCCTTGCCGTCCTCCAGGCCGAGCACCACGGCTCCCGCCGCACAGCGGGCGACCAGCTCAGCGGGCCAGTCGCCCGTCAGCGGCACGGACTCGACGTCCGAGCCGAAGCCACCCACACCACCAGGGCCGACGCCGGCGTCGGCCGCACCACCCCTGGACCCAGCACCCATCGACCCGCCGCCCCTGGCCCCGTCCCCCGGGTGCAGTCCCGTCACCCGGGTGCCGCCGGGGCGGCCGATCTGCTCCCGCACGGAGTCGGGCCGGTCGAAGAACCAGTGCGTCGGCGCGTTGGAGTCCAGCGCGTCCGCGAGCCGCTCCAGGTCCCGGGCCGCGAGCCGCAGGACGGGCGCCACCCACGCCGCGTTCTCGGTCACCATGGCCTCCGTGCGGCGTGGGTCGGTGAGCCCGACCCTGGTCCCGTCCCGGAACGAACCGGCGGCGAGTCCCAGCGCGAGGTCCCGCACCGGTGCGCCGGCCACGACCCCCAGCAGCTGGTTGGCCAGCACGTGGGGCACGTGCGACACGAGCGCGGCAGCCTCGTCGTGCAGCTCGTCGGTGAGCACGGCGGCCGTCCCGCCGAGCGGGCCGGTGACGAGGCGCAGCACGCGTTCCAGGCGGACCGGGTCGGTCCCCGCCACGCCGGCCTCGGCCGCCGCACACGTCACCGCCCACGGGATGCCCTGCATCAGCTCGGCCGACGACGCCTCGAACCCGCTCCGCTCCGTCCCCGACATCGGGTGCGCCCCGACGTAGCGATCGCCCAGGCCGGCGTCGGCGACGGCCTCCCGCACCGGTGCCTTCACCGAGCCGACGTCCGTCACCGTCGGGTCCCAGCCCGGCTCCCCCGCGAGCGCCTCCGCGAGCTCGCCGGCGACGGTCCGCATGGCGCGCAGCGGTGCGGCGAGCACCACGATCTCGGGTCGGTGGACGGCGAGCCCTGCGATGTCCTCCGTCACCGAGAGACCCACCGCGCGGGCCTCCTCCGCCGAGGACGGGTCCGTCGCCACGACCGGCACGGCTGCCGCCTGCAGCGCCCGGGCCAGGGAGCCGCCGATCAGCCCGAGGCCCACGATGCCGACCGACCCGCCCTGCGCGACGAAGCCGCTCACCACAGCAGTCCCCGGTCGCGCGCCTGGTCGGAGTCCTTGGCGGAGACGGAGCCGACCGGGGCGTGGTCGGGGTCGAGCACGCCGTCGAGCGCCCGGAAGCCCGCGCCGGCGGGGAACAGGCCGAGCGTCTTGAGCGAGTCTCCGGCGGCGAGCAGGTCGCTCACCACCTCCCGGGCGCCCTGGTCCCAGGGCGCCTCGTCGAACGTCACCACGAAGACGTACTTGCTCTCCTGCGCCTTGAGCGGCCGGGTGATCAGGCTCGACATGTTCACGCCGCGGTCGCCGAACGCGGCGGTGATCCGCGCCAGCACGCCCGGTCCCGTCACGGCAGGAGTGATCGCCAGCATCGTCTTCCAGGCCGTCGCGCCGGCGGCGCGCGACCGAGCCAGCTGTGCGTCGGCGGTGCTCCGCCTGGTCAGCACGAGAAACCGGGTGCGGCCGCCGCGGAAGTCCTCGACGGCCTTCGCGTACGTCTCCAGGCCGTAGAGCTCGCCACAGATCGTGGGGCCGAGCGCGATGGTCCCCGGTCCCGCGTCGCGGCACGCTGCCGCGTTGGACGACGCCGGAGCCGTCGCCAGCCCGGTGCCCGTGACGAAGCCGGTGCACTGCGCCAGCCCGTGCGGGTGCGCGGACACCGCGGTCAGCTCTGCGTGGTCGGGGCGCACGAACGCGTCGAACGACACGTCGAGCGCCACCTCGTCCACGGCGACGACGTCGGCACTGGACAGCAGCGCGTCCAGGGACGGCACCACGTACCCCTCGACGGAGGACTCGATGGCGACGACGCCGACGTCGGCGGTGCCGTCCGCCACGACGTCGTGGACGTTCTTGACGGTGTCCAGCGGCTCGACGGTCACGTCGGCCGCGGACCCGCCCGCCGAGGCGTGCAGGCGCGCCCACTCCAGCGCCGCCTGGTGCGTGAACGTGCCCTCGGGTCCCAGGTACGCGGCCCGCGTACCGTGCTCGGTGGCCGGCACGGTCACGCCCATCGCGGCGTCAAGGCGGCCGGCCCGGGCACGAACGCCTCGCCCGGGAGCACGGCCAGCGTGCGGTGGGCGACGCCGCGCTCGGTCAACGCAGCGACCAGGTCGCTCAGCGCCTCGGACGTGGGGCAGGAGAACGACGTGAAGAACACGTGCGGCCCGTCCGAGGACGGCTGGCTGCGCAGGTGGTCCAGGTCGAGACCGGCGTCCGCGATGAGCGCGAGCGTGGGCTGCAGGGAGCCCAGGTGGTCGTCGGCCGGCCCGAACGCGAGCCACACCTGCGCGGGCTCCGTGAACGGCGGCCAGTCTCCGCGGGACTCCAGCAGCCCGTACCAGACGGGGCCTCCCTCGGCGAGAGCCGCACTGTCCGGGAGCTCGGTGAATCCCGCCGGGACCCGGGACCGTTCGATCACGAGCGACCCGCTCTCGCCCGCCAGGGCGATCCGCTCCTCGACCGTCGCACGCGTGGGCACCAGGCGCGGGCTGGCACCGAGGGTGCGCAGCACACCGGCGCAGTCGCGCATGCCGGCCTCGTCGATGACCACCTGACCCACCGTGTCGCCCCGACCGACCCAGACCCACTGACCGGGCACGGCGACCGCACCCGTCAGGATCAGTGACGGCGCGCCCTCCAGGAGGGCGCGCTCGAGGCCTGGCGCCGGGTGCTCCGGGTGTCCCAGGTGCACTACCGCCGCCAGGGCCTCGATCCCGGCGACCGTGGCGAGCGTGTCCGCCGTGGTGCCGAGGTCCAGCAGTTCGACCGGGTCGTTCCAACCCGCCATCCGCGCGGCAAGCACCGCGTGCGCGGGAGACTCCCGCTCGCTACGTCCAAGCATGTGCGCAACCTACCGCCGGTCGGTCGACAGAGCCTCACGGCTAGTCGCACACCACCGGGTTGTCCGGGTTGTAGGTGTGGTTGAACGAGTTCTCCTTGGCCAGCTCGTCGCCCAGGTAGACCTTGCGGTAGATGCTGATGGAGAACCCGTCCTCGCCTCCGGGGTACGGCTCGCAGTCTTCCGACGAGTCGTGGATCACGGTCTTCGGCACGATGTTCTGCTTGCCGCTGTTGCTCTCCTCGACCCGGTAGTGCTCGGTGCTCCAGATCCGCACCCAGAGCTCGCCGCCCGCCACGTACGACTGCAGCACCGCGCCGTACGGGGTGTCGTTGGTGAACTTCATGTCCTTGGCGCCCACGTAGATCGTGGCTTCGCGGCCGGCGGGGTAGCGCTCGAACCAGAACGAGTGCGCGTGGTGCTCGACGTCCTCGTACCCGGCGAAGAAGCCGGCGTTGAACGTGGTCGTGGCCATCTGCGACAGACCGCCGCCGACCGCTTCGACATGCTTGCCGTTCTCGATCACGCCGGCGTCGAAGTACCCGTTCTCGAGCGTGATCGGCGCGAGCGCGTCAAGCAGCGAGAACGTCTCCCCCGGCTTGATGAGGTCGCCCGTGATCATCTGCGCGCCACGCTCCAGGTTGTTCGTGCGCACCGGCTCGTTCGTCAGCGGCGTGTGGAACTCGGAGACCACTTCCTTGACGCCCAGCGCCTCGAGGGACTCGACCGTCTCCTCCGGGTCCTGCTCGACCAGCTCGACCGACGTCTCGCGGTCGTCGCTCGTCGCGGCGACCCGCACGGCCTTGGCCGCCTCCGCAGGGTCCAGCGTCGTGCCGGTCTCGCCCGCCACGACGGTCGGCTTGCCGCCGACGAACTCGAAGTGCGCGTCGCTCGGCACTGCCAGCAGGTTGGTGGTGCCTTCGACGATGGCCGCGACGGTCGCCTTCCGGTCCACGATCGTGGCCAGCTGGCCGTCCTTCTGCTCGAACCGCAAGAGACCGGCCAGCACCTCGGGCGAGAGCACCGGCGACTGATCGCCGACGGACACCGTGACCGGCGCCGAGACGACCTTCTGCGCGACGGCGAAGCCCTCGTTCGTCTCCTGCTGCGTGATCGCCGGTTCGACCGGTTCGATCGGGAGGTCGAACGGGCCGTCCTGACGGAGCCAGCGCTCCTGGATGATGCGCGAGGTCTCGCTCGCGACGATCTGCGAACCCGCCTTGGCGTCGGTCTTGACCGCCTGTCCGTCGACGAACGCGACGGTTCCGTCCACGGGGTCGACGGCGAGCGACTCCTCAAGACCCGCCACCGCGGACTCGAACTTCTCCTCGTCGACGGCCAGGACCAGCTCCTCGTCGGAGCCGCCGAAGGCGTGGGCCCACATCCGCGTCGGGCTCAGCGAGAATCCGGTGAGCTCCGCGACGGTGGCCTCGGCGTCGATCGAGAGTCCGCTCGGCTCGGGAGAGAGCTGAGCCTTGCCCTCACCCGCGGTGAGCTCGATCGGTTCCTTGACCTGCGGGGCCAGCTCCTCCGTGATCGTCGACGCCGCCTCGGCGCGCGTCATACCGCCCACGTCGACGCCGGCCACCGTGGTGTCGGGAGGTGCCGTGTCGCTCACGCCCCACGCCGCCAGGGCGTAGACCGCGAAGAGCACGACGACGCCCAGCACCGAGAGCAGGGCGATCTTGGGGCCCCTGCGCGGCGCGCCGTCACCGGCAAGGCCGAAGAACTCGCCCTGGCCGGAGCCGCCCGACCCGTACGGACCCGTCGGCCCGTTGGGGCCGTGCGGACCGTTGGGGCCGGCCGGGCCGCCCGGGCCCTGCGGGCCCGCAGGACCGTGCGGGCCCGCAGGGGTATTCGGGCCGGCCGGACCACCTGGTCCGTTCGACGCCGCGGGGCCCTGCGCGGCGGACGCCAGCGGCGTCGCCTCCGGGCGCACGGGTGACCAGCGTGCGCCGGCCACCCGCTGGATCGCACCGGTCAAGGGCTTGAGGAACGAGTTCTGACTCGTGTCCGGCGGGGGCACGGCGCCCGGGTTCCCCCCGCCGGGCGGCGGCGGGATCAGCGAATGCGGCTGGACGGACGGCGGCGGCGATACGGGCGGGGTGGCGTGCACGGGCACGGGCGGGACCGGCATCGGGGCAGCGCTGGCTGCTGCACCCGCAGCACCCGCGGCCGCGCCGACCCCCGCTGTACCTGCTGCTGCGCCTGCTGCCCGGCCGGTTGTCGTGCCCGGTGCCGGCTTCGCCGGCTCCGGCTTCTCAGGTGCTGTGCCCTCCGGTGTTCGCTGCGGGACCGCTGAGTCCGGGGCCGGCGAAGTGGCCGGCGCGGACTGCTCGGACGGCGTCGCCGGCGCGGCAGACGCCGCCGAGCGTGCCGCACCCTCGGGAGATCCCGTGCCGGAGGCAGCGGCCGGGGCGGCCCCGGCGGGCGCTGACCCAACGGGTGCGGCACCAGCGGGCGCAGAGCCGGCCGTCGGCGAGTCCACGGGCGCGGGTGCAGGGACGGCGGCTGCCTGGCTCGCCGCTCCGGCACCTGCCGAGGCCGCCGCCGCTACCGCGCCTGCTCCACCGACCGCTGCACCTGCAGCTCCGGAGGCCACTGCCGCGGTCGCCGATTCCGACCCGGCGGTAGCTGCGGGTGCGGCGTTCCCGGGCGACACACCCTGACCGGTCGGAGCGGGGCCCTGGCTCGCGCCAGCCGGCGCCGCACCCGTGGCGGCGGGCGCCGCTTTCGCGGGCGCCACGCTGGCGGGCGCTGCACCCGCCGGCGTCCCGGTAGCCGGTACCGCCGGGTTCTGCGGCGGCGTGCTCGGGCTCTCCGCGTTGCTCGCGGCGGGTGTGGTCTTGGGCGGGCGGTCGAACGCGAAGACGCGCGGCGTGTACCCGCTTCTCGGTGCCGCGGACGTCTTGGTGGTCGGTGTCGCGAGCTTCTCCACGACGGTCTGCAGCACCGCCACGGGGTCGGGGTCCGCAGTCTCCGGCGGAGTCGGTCCGGCCGGTGACCCGGGCTTGCCGGGCTGGGGCGGCCCGCTCGTCGGCGTCGCCGTACCCGAGGCCGTGCCTGTTCCCGCCGGCGTGGCCGTGCTCGGGGAAGCCGGTCGGCTCGGGGCCCCGGGCTCGCCCGCCGCCTTGGGCGTGTTCGGGGACGCCGTCGGGTTGGCGGGTTCGGGCTTCTTCGGGGCGCCGTCCGGCACCCCAGCCGCTCCTGGGCTCCTGGGGATGCTCTCGGCTGCCGCTGGCGCTGTTGCGGGCGGCACGACGGGCGGGCGCGGGGCCTGGGGGGCCTCGGACTGCTCCGGAGGGGTCACTGGCTGGGCCTTCTCTGGGGTTCGGGGGGCCGGCTGAGCGGTCGGACGACCGGCCGGTACTGAGGTTTGCGCTGCCCCGGGGTCCGTCGGCCGCATCGGGGGTTTCACTACCTGTCTCGGCACGCTGCCAGGGCGCGTCTGGGACAAGCGGGGAGGTGTCACCGGGGCAGGTCGTGTCCCGGCGTTCTCGTCTGACGTCGGCTCGAGCGGTTCGTCACGCTCGGTCGGCTGACCCATCGGCACGCTCCGTGCAACTACCCGAGACGCGGGCTCTCCGCGTCCCCCAAGGGCGTACCTGGCCTGCGGCGATTCCGCCGGACGCGGTCGCCCTGCCGGGCATCCTATCCAGCGAGAATCCTGCCCAAGGCCGCGTACTGGACGCCCCGAGGTGGAGGTTGTGTATCAATCCTGACCACCATCCTGAACCAGTTTGCGAAGGACCGCAGACCTCAGGCAGCAGGCCGTTCTCGGCGTGCTGGGACCTCGGCGAACCACGACGACGGCAGGAAGGCGACGACGGCCAGGACGGCCACCCCCGCGTACGACCAGACCATGCCCAGCACGCCCGCCGGGACCACGACGTCGCCCCCGGAACCCGTGAGTGACAGGGCCTGCACGACGGCGACCCAGCCCACACCGAAGCCCAGCAGCGTGCCGTAGCCGGCCCAGGCACGGGCCAGCACGCCGGCGGCAGCCGTCAGAGCGAGCGCGAGAGCCAGGCCGAGGTACCAGGACTCGTCGCCGAACCGGTGCACCACTGTTCCGAGCGCACCCATGACGACGCCGAGCAGCACGGCAAGCAGGGTGCGCACGATCGTTCGTCCGAGGTGGCGTCGGGGTGAGTTCACCCAGCCATTGTCCAGCATTCACCTGGGAGGACGCTGCATATGTGCAACACTCCGGCGGGTGAATACGCTCCAGGCACAAACGCAGCTCATCGTTCGACAGCGCATCCGCTTGATGGTCAACCAGTACGAGGTGCACGGCGCCCAGCCGGACGGTTCCGAGGGGGAGCTCTACGCGTTCGCGCAGCAGAAACGCATGGCGTTCCGCGAAGAGGTCACCCTCTACACCGACGACACCAAGCGAGAGCCCGTCCTCGGGTTCAAGGCCCGCCAGGTGATCGACCTCGGCGCCACCTACGACGTGGTGGACGCGGGCGGCACGCCGATCGGCTCGTTCCGCAAGGACTTCGCCAAGTCGCTCCTGCGCAGCACCTGGCACGTGGACCAGCCGGGGCTCGGCACGGCCACCGGGACGGAGCGGAACATGGCGATCGCCATCATCCGCCGTCTGGTCGAGGCAGCCTGGCTGCCGTACCACTTCGACTTCCTGATCGACGGCCGGCCCGCCTTTTCCGTGGAGAAGAAGTGGGGTCTGCGCGACCGGTACATCGTGAACATTCAGGACCCGCGGCTCGACCGTCGGCTCGTGACCGCGATGTCGATCGGCCTGGACGCCCTCCAGGAGCGCTGACCTCGTCCGGGCCTCGCCCGGGTCAGCCGGGCCGGCCCACGAGGTAGGTCTCGGCGGTGAGGATCGGGGCCAGGACGCCGTTGGACAGGGCGTACCAGCCGGCGACCGGCCCCACGGGACGCGTGAGCGCCGTCGCGTGCTGCACCTGCGTGGCGTGGGCGCGCAACGCACCGACCACCCGCGAAACCACGGGCCCGACAGCAACCCGCACCACCCGGCCGGTGCGCATGATCGGTAGCTCGTCAGGAGATCGGTAGCCCGGGCTGCCGACCTCCTGACGTCCTGCCGACCACGGGGGCAGGCCGGCCTTGGCCAGCGGCGGGAGGTCGGCCTCCGGCGCCGCGAACGTCAGGCCCTCGGCCGTGGCCAGCGTGAGCGCGTCCGGCAGCGCGGCGAGCGTCGCCCGCGCCGTGCGCAGCTCGGCCTCCGGTGTGACCGTCTGCCACAGCTCGGCACCGGCCCACGGTTCGTCCCGCCGTCCCGCGGTGCGCGGTTCGCCGTCCCGCACCGGCCCGTCCTCGCCGTCGGGCCGCCAGGCCGGATCCGCCGCGAGCTCGAGCGCACGGACCGTCACCTGGTGCGCTCGCACGTGGTCGGGGTGCCCGTACCCGCCCCCGGGCTCGTAGGTGGCGACGACGGCGGGGCGTCGTGCGCGGACCAGCGCCGCGAGCCGGCCTGCGGACTCGTCGAGCGGCACCCGCGCGAACGCCGTCGGCGGGGAGTCCGGGGCGGGACCGGCGACGCCGGGCGCCACCCAGGCCATCCCCGAGTCCTCGTACCGCCGGCTACCCGGCTCGTCGGAGCCGGCGAACCGCCGGCCGGACGACGGGAGGG
Organism: Promicromonospora aerolata; assembly: GCF_042682255.1. Lineage (NCBI taxonomy): Bacteria > Bacillati > Actinomycetota > Actinomycetes > Micrococcales > Promicromonosporaceae > Promicromonospora > Promicromonospora aerolata. The sequence goes on along the minus strand of NZ_JBHUHF010000001.1, from coordinate 5,003,655 downwards.
CGTCGAGGAACGCGTGCTCCACCCGGTTCCCGGTGCCGTCGGCGAGCCGGGTCAAGGCATCCGCCAGCTCGGTCTCCCGGTGGGCGCCCAGCGCCGGCCCGTCGCCCTCGAGACCGGCCAGCCCGGCCGACGTCGTGCCCGGAAGGGCGATGACCTCGCCCCGTTCTCCGCGCGTGCAGGTCACGACGCAGGCCGGCCGACCGGCCGCGGCGAAGGTGGCGAGCAGGCCCCCCGTGGCCAAGGACTCGTCGTCGGGATGCGCGTGCACCGCCAGCACTCCCCCGGAGAAAGCACTGGAGTAAGCACTGAGTGCTGGAGATTCGCGCCCAGAACGGTCGTTCATGCGCGAATCTCCAGCACTCAGCGAAGGGGGTCAGCCGCGCTTGGCGCGGGCGGCCGCGCGGGCGCGGTCCGTGGCGTTCAGGAGCACCTTGCGGATGCGCACGACCTCAGGGGTCACCTCGACGCACTCGTCCTCCTGAGCGAACTCCAGGGACTCCTCGAGGGTGAGCTTGCGCGGCGGGATCAGGTTCTCGAAGTTGTCGGCGCTGGCCGACCGCATGTTCGTCAGCTTCTTTTCCTTGGTGATGTTGACGTCCATGTCCTCGTTGCGCGAGTTCTCGCCCACGATCATGCCCTCGTACACCTCCTGCGTGGGGTCCACGAAGAAGGAGCCGCGCTCCTGCAGGTTGATCATGGCGAACGGCGTGACCTTGCCGGGACGGTCCGAGACGAGCGAGCCCGTCATCCGCGACTCGATCGGGCCGTGCCACGGCTCGTACCCGTCGGCGATGGACGCCGCGATGCCGGTGCCGCGCGTGTCCGTGAGGAACTGCGTGCGGAAGCCGATGAGGCCACGCGCCGGGACCATGAACTCCATGCGGACCCAGCCGGTGCCGTGGTTCGTCATGGTCTCCATGCGTCCCCTGCGCTGCGCGAGGAGCTGCGTGACGGCGCCGAGGTACTCCTCGGGCACGTCGATGGTCATGCGCTCCATCGGCTCGTGGAGCTTGCCGTCGATCGACTTGGTGACGACCTGCGGCTTGCCGACGGTGAGCTCGAAGCCCTCGCGACGCATCTGCTCGACGAGGATGGCCAGCGCCAGCTCGCCGCGGCCCTGCACCTCCCACGCGTCGGGACGCTCGGTCGGGAGCACCTTGAGCGAGACGTTGCCGATGAGCTCGGAGTCGAGGCGGTCCTTCACCTGGCGGGCGGTCACCTTGTGGCCCTTGCCGCCCTGACCCGCGAGCGGGGAGGTGTTGATACCGATCGTCATCGAGATCGCGGGATCGTCGACCGCGATGAGCGGCAGCGGGCGCGGGTCGTCGATGTCGGTGAGGGTCTCACCGATCATGATGTCGGAGATGCCCGCGACGGCGACGATCTCGCCGGGGCCGGCCTTGTCGGTCGGCACACGGTCGAGCGCCTTGGTCTCCAGCAGCTCGGTGACCTTCACGGTCTGCAGCGAGCCGTCGTGCCGCGCCCAGGCGACGTTCTGGCCCTTGACCAGGGTGCCGTTGTGGATGCGCAGCAGGGCGAGACGACCGAGGAACGGCGACGCGTCGAGGTTGGTGACGTGCGCCTGCAGCGGCATGCCCTCCTCGTAGGTCGGCGCGGGGGTCTTCTCGAGGATGGTCGCGAACAGCGGCTCGAGGTCCTCGTTGCTGGGCAGGCCGCCGTCGGCGGGCTGCTCCGTGGAGGCGCGCCCGGCCTTGGCCGACGCGTAGACGACGGGCACGTCGAGAATCGCGTCCAGATCGAGGTCCTCGACCTCGTCGGACAGGTCGCTGGCGAGGCCGAGCAGCAGGTCGGTGGTCTCGGCCACGACCTCGGTGATGCGCGCGTCCGGGCGATCCACCTTGTTCACCACGACGATGACGGGCAGCTTGGCCGCGAGTGCCTTGCGCAGCACGAAGCGCGTCTGGGGCAGCGGCCCCTCCGACGCGTCGACGAGCAGCACGACGCCGTCGACCATCGACAGACCGCGCTCGACCTCGCCACCGAAGTCGGCGTGGCCGGGGGTGTCGATCACGTTGATCGTGATGCCGTCGGGCTCACCGCTCGCCGCGGCCGCCGGCCCGGAGTACCGGATGGCGGTGTTCTTGGCGAGGATCGTGATGCCCTTCTCACGCTCCAGGTCGCCCGAGTCCATCACGCGGTCCTCGAGGTGCTGGCGGGCACCGAAGGACCCGGACTGCCTGAGCATGGCGTCCACGAGCGTGGTCTTGCCGTGGTCGACGTGGGCCACGATCGCGACGTTTCTCAGGTCGGAACGGGTCGCACGGACCGAGGTCGGCGCGGTTGCAGGCACGGTCACGGAGCACTCATTTCCAGAAGGGGAGTCAAGGTGCGCGGACGCTGATCCGAAAGGACCGGTCTCGCGGCAGCACTATCTTACCCGGGATTCGAAATCTCCAGGTGTCGACCGTGTCACTGTTCGGCGAACGACTCCTGACGAGGCTCAACCAGGCCGAGACTCAACCAGGCCGAGACAGAACCGCAGCGAGACAGCGCCGGAGCCGTGGTGGCTCTGGTGCTGTCCCGCTGCGGTACCTCGTCCGGTTCTGCTGCGCCCAGGTTCTGCCTCGGCGCAGGGTCAGCCGCCGATCTCCAGGCTCGCACCCGGGATGGCCGCCAGGAGATCCTGCGTGTACTCCTGCTGCGGGTTGTCGAACACCTCGTCGGTGGTCGCGTGCTCCACGATGCTGCCGTCCTTCATCACGGCCACGAGGTCGGCGATCTGTCGCACCACCGCGAGGTCGTGCGTGATGAACAGGTAGGACAGCCCCAGTTCGGCCTGCAGGTCGTTGAGCAGTGTGAGGATCTGCGCCTGGACCAGCACGTCGAGCGCCGAGACGGCCTCGTCGAGCACGAGCACCTCGGGCTTGAGCGCCAGCGCACGCGCGATGGCGATGCGCTGCCGCTGGCCGCCCGAGAGCTCGTTCGGGAACCGGCGCATGGTCGCCTGCGGCAGCGAGACCATGTCCAGGAGCTCGCGCACGCGCGCCTCCCGGGACTTCCGGTCACCCACCCGGTGCAGCCGCAGCGGCTCCTCGATCGAGGAGAACACCGAGAACATCGGGTCCAGCGACCCGTACGGGTTCTGGAACACCGGCTGCACCCGGCGGCGCATGGTGAAGGACTCCTTGGGCGACAGCGTGGACATGTCCTGGCCGTCGATCGTCACCGCGCCCGACGTCGGCTCGAGCAGGCCCAGCACCATGTTGGCCGCCGTGGACTTGCCCGAGCCCGACTCGCCCACCAGGGCGATCGTGCGGCCCTTGGGCAGCGTGAACGAGATGTTGTCCACCGCGGTGAAGTCGGTGTGCGAACCGGGACGTCCGCCGCGGAGCCGGAACACCTTGGTCAGGTCCTTCGCCACGACGACGTCGGGTGCGGCCTTCGCCGTCCCGTCCGTGTGCTGGGCGACCTGCTCCTCGGCCGTCAGGCCACGCTCGTGCGCGGACTGGATGCGGCGGGAGGCCAGCGAGGGCGCCGAGGCGACCAGTCGCTTGGTGTACTCGTGCTGCGGGTCCTGCAGGATCTGTTGCGCCGGACCGGACTCCACGATCTTGCCCTTGTACATCACCACGAGGTGCTCGGCGCGCTCGGCGGCCAGGCCCAGGTCGTGCGTGATGAACAGGACTGCGGTGCCCAGCTCGCTGGTCAGACCCTCCAGGTGGTCCAGGATCTTCTTCTGGACCGTCACGTCGAGCGCCGACGTCGGCTCGTCCGCGATGAGCAGCTTCGGCCGTGAGGCCAGGCCGATGGCGATGAGCGCGCGCTGACGCATACCGCCGGAGAACTCGTGCGGATACTGCCGGGCACGAGCCTCGGCGTCCGGCAGACCGGCCTCGCCGAGCAGCTCGGCGACGCGCGCCTTGCGGGCCACGCGGTCGCCCTGGAAGCCGTTGGCCACGAGGGCCTCTTCGATCTGCGTGCCGACGCGCCACACCGGGTTGAGGTTCGACATCGGGTCCTGCGGCACCAGGCCGATCTCACGACCACGCAGGTCCTCGGTCTGCCGGCGACGCATGCCGACGAGCTCGCGCCCGCCGAACTTGATGGACCCACCCGTCACCTTGCCGGTGCCGGGCAGCAGATCGATGATCGCGTGGGCGGTCGTCGACTTACCCGAACCGGACTCGCCCACGATCGCGACGGACTGGCCCGGGTAGACATTGAGGTCCACGCCGCGTACCGCTTGCACCACACCCTGGGTGGTGGTGAAGCCGATCTCGAGACCCTTGATCTCGAGCAGAGGCGTCGACGGGTCCTGGTTCTCCCAGGGGTCCAGGTCTCGCTCGACGGCGTCGTTCAGGGAGACGGCGGTGCTCATCGCTTCCTCGCCTTCGGGTCCAGGGCGTCACGGACCACATCACCCAGCAGGATGAAGCTCAGCACGGTGAAGGCGAGCGCCCCCGCTGGATAGAACATGATCTCCGGGTTGGAGCGGATCGCGCCCCGCCCGGTCGACAGGTCGCCGCCCCACGAGACGGTGGAGGGATCCAGGCCGATGCCGAGGAACGTCAGGGTGGCCTCGGCCACGATGAACGTTCCCAGTGCCACGGTCGCGTACACGATGATCGGCGCGGCGGCGTTGGGCAGCGCGTGCCGCACCATGATGGCGAACCGGCCCATGCCGAGCGCCTTCGCCGCCGTGACGAACTCGTTGTTCTTCACGCTGAGCACGGACCCGCGGGCGATGCGGGCGATCGAGGTCCACCCGAAGGCAGCCAGGACGAACGCGACCGTCAGCTCCGTGCGCTCCTGCGCCAGGCTCAGGATCACGATGGCGGCCAGCACGAACGGCACGGCGAAGAAGATGTCGGTGATCCGCGACAGGATCGTGTCGATCCACCCGCCGTAGTAGCCGGCGATCGCTCCGACCGCGGTACCGAGGATCACCACGAACGTGGTGGTCAGCGTGCCGACGAGCACCGAGGCCCGGGCGCCGAACAGGGTCCGCGCGTAGATGTCGCACCCGTTCTGGTTGGTGCCGAACGGATGAGCTGCGGACGGCGACGCGAACGCGTTGCTGAGCTCGCAGCCGGAGCGCGGCAGGGCCGTCGTGAACACGCCGGGAATGATCGACATGACGACGACCACCACGATCATGACCGCCGAGACCCAGAACAGCGGCCGACGGCGCATCTCGTTCCAGGCGTCGCGCCACATGCTGGAGGGCGCCTCGCTGGTGTCCACCGAGTCGATGACCTGGAGCTGCACCACGTCGGGCGCTGCGACGAAGTGCTCCTGGCCCGGACGGGGTGCTGGTCTGTTGTTCTCAGGCATAACGGATCCTCGGGTCCAGGACGGCGTACAGCAGGTCCACGAGCAGGTTGGCCGCGATGTAGACGATCACGAGCACCGTGGACAGCGCGACGACCGTGGTGTTCTCGCCGCGCTGGATCGACTCGAAGAGGGTGCCACCCACGCCGTTGATGTTGAAGATGCCCTCGGTCACGATCGATCCGGCCATGAGGTTGCCCAGGTCGACACCGATGAAGGTGACCACCGGGATGAGGGAGTTGCGCAGCACGTGCCGACGCGTCACCTTGTCGCGTGACAGGCCCTTGGCGCGCGCCGTGCGGACGAAGTCGGCGGTGATGTTCTCCACGACCGACGTGCGCGTCAGGCGCAGCACGTAGGCGAACGAGGTGGTCGCCAGCACGATCGCGGGAAGCAGCAGGCTGTAGAAGTCCGGATCTCGGCCGGCGGTGACAGGCAGCCAGTCGAGCTGGACACCCACCACGATCTGTAGCAGCAGGCCGGTCACGAACGTGGGGACCGAGATGAGCAGCAGGCTCCACACCAGCACGACGGAGTCGAAGAGCTTGCCCTTGCGCATGCCGGCCCACAGGCCGAAGGCCACGCCGAGCACGGCCTCGATCACGATGGCCATCATGGCCAGCTGGAAGGTCACGGGCAGCGCGTTGGCGATGGTCTCGGCCACCGGACGACCCGTGAAGTCGTTCCCCATGTCGAACGTGAGAACGCCCTTGAGGAAGTACAGGTACTGCATGATGAACGGTTCGTTCAGGTGGAACTGTTCGCGGATCTGGGCCTGCACGGCTTCGGGCAGGCCTCGTTCACCGCCCAGTGCCGCGACGGGATCACCTGGTCGCAGGAACACCAGCGCGTACAGCAGCAGCGTGGCGCCGAGGAACACGGGGATCACCTGCATCAGTCGGCGTCCGATGTACCAGAGCATCGTTGAATCTCCTTGGTAAGTTTCCGCCGTCCATTATCCCGGAACATTTCCGGGGTCCGGACCACGGCACAGGGGGAGGCGGAGCGTGCACTGCTGCACGCCCCGCCTCTCACCTGGGGTAATGGTCTACGTCCGACGACCGGACGTCATCACCATCACTCCGACTTGGTCACCTGGGTCAGGATCGGGTCGCTGTCCCAGCCGAACGCCACGTTGTCGACGGCCTCGGAGTGGCCGCCGGTGGAGTTCTGGTACCAGAGCGGGATGCCCGGCAGGTCCTCGAGCAGGATGGTCTGGGCCTCCTTGTACAGCTCGGTGGCCTCCTCCGGGGTCTCCGCACCGGCCGCCTCGGCGAGCTTGGCGTCGAACTCCTTGTTGGAGTAGCCCATGTCGTTCGAGCCGGCACCGGTGCCGTAGATCGGGCCGAGGAAGTTACCCATGGAGGGGTAGTCCGCCTGCCAGCCACCGCGGAACATACCCGTCGCCGGGATCTCCTCGTTGTCACGAGCGTCGAGGAACTCGTCGAACACCGGGTACTGGTCGAACTCGCACTCGATGCCGAGCACGTCGCGGATGCCGTTGCAGGTCGGGTCGATCCACGACTGGTGGTCGCTGTCCGCGTTGGACGAGATGTAGAACGGCTCGTCACCCCACGGGTCCATCTCCTCGGCCTCGTCCCAGAGCTTCTTGGCCTCCTCCGGGTTGTACTGCAGCACCTCGTTGCCCTCGAGGTCCTCGGTCCAGCCGTTGATCACCGGGGAGGTGTAGTCGGTGGCCGGTGTACGAGCACCGTGGTAGACGGTCTCCGTGATGGCCTCACGGTCGATGGCCATCGAGATCGCCTGCCGGCGCTTCAGGCCCGCCTCACCGGAGAACTTGTCGTTGTACTCCGGGACGTTGATGACCTGGATCACCGCGGCGGGCTGGTTGACCGCGCGGTCGCCCAGCTGCTCCTCGAACGTGCCGAAGGCCGACGACGGCACGTTGGTGACGATGTCGAGGTTGCCGTCGAGCAGGTCGTTGTACGCGGCGTCCTCCTCCGTGTACGCGAGCAGGTCGATGCCGCCGTTCTCCACGGTGGCACCACCCGCGTAGGACTCGTTGGGGCGCAGCTCGAGAACTCGGTCGTGCTCCCAGTTCGCCAGCGTGTACGGGCCGTTGCCGATCGGGTCCTCACCGAAGGCTTCCGGGTCCTCGTTGAAGGACTCGGGCACCGGGAAGAACGCCGCGTAGCCCAGGCGCACCGGGAAGTCCGCCTCCGGCTGCGTGAGCGTCACGTTGAACTCGGTGTCGCTGACGACCTCGAGACCGGACATGGTCTCGGCCGCGGGCATCTCGCCCTCCTTGGGCGAGCCGTCCGGCTTGAGCTGGTCCTCGGCGAACTGCACCTCCTCGAACCCCTCGATGGGGGTGAAGAAGTAGCTGAGGTTCTGGCCGTTGGGAGCGTAGGCGCCGTAGTTCCAGCCGTCGACGAAGCTCTGCGCCGTGACCGGGGTGCCGTCCGTGAACTCCCAGCCCTCGTTGAGGGTGATGTTCCAGACCTTGTTGTCCTCGGACTCGATGGACGCGGCAACTTCGTTCTCGATGCCACCGTTCTCGTCGTAGCGAACGAGGCCGGCGAAGATGTTGCGGACCACCAGACCGCCGTAGACCTCGTTGGTCATTGTCGGGATCAGCGGGTTCTGCGGCTCGCCGCTACCAACGGTGACGATGCCGGCGCTGTCGCCGTTGCCCTCGCCCTCGTTGCCGCCGCCACCGCCACCGCAGGCCGAGAGCACCAGAGCCGTGGCGAGCGTAAAGGCTCCCACTCCCATGAGTCGCTTTCGAGGTGTCACGTGTCCTCCTGGTTCGTTGTGCCCACTCCGTCCGACGGAGTTGTCCTCCGGAGCGATGCGAGCGCATCTTTGCGCCCAGTGATAACAGATCTAACGTAGTCGCTTCATGCAGATGCCGATGACCACCGTAAGGGAAACGCCACCGAGTTGTGACCATCTCGGTATGTGGGAGTAACACCAGGTAACAGTTCTGACCAGGTCGTTCTCACACCCGTAACAATCGCGCCGTGAGGGCGTTGACCAGGAAAATCACCCGTTGCCTCGGTCCACTACCTGCCCGTCGTGCAGCACTACCACACGGTCGGCGCGGGCCATCAGCTCCGGGTCGTGCGTGGAGACGACGGCGGCCACGCCGCGCTCGTGCGCCACGCGGGCCAGCAGGTCCATGACGACCGCGGCGGTCCCCGAATCGAGCTGTCCGGTGGGCTCGTCGGCGAGCAGCACCTCGGGTTCGGCGACGAGCGCCCTGGCGATGCCCACCCGCTGCTGCTGACCGCCCGAGAGCTCGTACGGCCGCTGCTTCGCGTGCCCGGCGAGCCCCACCGCGTCCAGTGCGGCCGCTACCCGCTCGGCCCGCTCGGCCGGCGGCGTGCGCCGCAGCCGCAAGGGCACCTCGACGTTCTCCGCCGCGGACAGCACGGGCACCAGCCCGAACGACTGGAACACGTAGCCGATGCGCTCCCGGCGAGCGGTGAGCACGGCCTTCTCCCCCAGCGCGGTCAGCTCGGCGTCGCCCAGCCACACGCTGCCCGACGTCGGACGGTCCAGGCCGCCGAGCAGGTTCAGCAGGGTCGTCTTGCCCGAGCCGGACGGGCCGCGCACCACGAGCAGCTCACCGGCCGCGACCTGCAGCGCGGCGTCCGTCAGGGCATGGACCTCGCCCGCACCGGTGCCGAACACCCTGGTGAGGCCCTGGGCACGCAGCACGGTGCGCGCCGGAGCGGTGGCGGTCATCGGTCCTCCTCGGTGGGGGTCTCGACGGGCTCGTCCGTCGTCGACGTGGAGCCGGGCGCCGCCGACCAGACGCTCACGTGATCCGGCTCGAGCGCCAGGCGCACGCGATCGCGCAGGTCGAGCGCGTGCACGAAGTCTTGCGGCAGCTGCAGGCGGCCCACCCGGTCGAGCACGGCGAACTCCTCGGCGACGTGCCGCTCGGCGCCGTGCTCGTCCAGCTCGGTACGCCGCAGCGTCTCCGTCGAGGTACGGCCGTCGCGGATCTGGACGGTACGCGCCACGTGCTCGGACACCGTAGGGTCGTGCGTGACGATCAACGTGGTCACGCCCGTCTCCCGGTTCACGCCCCGCAACGCTTCCAGCACCTCCACGGAGGTGGCCTCGTCGAGCTCGCCCGTGGGCTCGTCCGCCAGCAGCACGCGCGGGCCGTTCGCGACGGCGACCGCGACCGCCGTCCGCTGCTGCTCACCGCCGGACATCTCGCCCGGCCGCCGTCCGGCCACGTGACCGACCTCCAGCAGCTCGAGCAGGGTCTCGACGCGCCGTTTCCGCTCCCGCCGCGGGAGGGTGTTCGCCAGCTCCAGCGGGAGCCGTACGTTCTCGCTCGCAGTCAGGTACGGCAGAAGGTTGCGGGAGGTCTGCTGCCACACGAAGCCGACGGTGGAGCGCTGGTACCGCACCCGCTCCGCGTGCCCCATGGTCAGCAGGTCGGTACCCGCCACCACCGCGGACCCGCCCGTGGGCGTGTCCAGGCCGGACAGGATCGTCAGCAAGGTGGACTTCCCGGATCCGGACGCGCCGACGACGGCGACGATCTCCCCCGGGTCGACGCTCAGGGTGAGCCCCTGCAGCGCCTGGACCTCCACGCCGTCCGTGGCGAAGATCCGGACCAGGTCACCGCACCGGATCTCGCCGCCGGCCGACGCCGGCCCGGCCGATGCCGACGCGCCGCCGGCCGTCAGCTCGATGGTCGTGCTCATCGGGTCTCCTCTCGAACGTGCGGGTCCGCCGCTGCCCTGTCAGTCATCGCTGTCAGTCATTGCTGCCCATCCGGAGCTGAGCGGCTACCTCGCCGCGCCTGCTCATGGCCGCGGCGACACCGACGGCGGCCAGCACCACCACGACGAACCCCGCGGCGGCCGCGCCGAGCAGCAGCGGGTCGTACTCCGGCGCAGGCTGCGCGAGCCCGCCCGTCAGAGCCGTGACGTCAACCGCGGCCAGCACGAGCGACGGCACGGCCACACCCAGCACGGCACCGACCACGAGGGCCACGACCGCCCAGGGACCGATCTCCCAGCCGACGAGCCCGCGGCCCTGGCGCGGCGACAGGCCCAGCGTCTGCAGCACGGCCAGGAGCCGGGCCCGGGCGGGCGCGGCCAGCATGAGCGTCATCACCACGGCTGCCGCACAGAGCAGTCCCGCGAGAAGCACGGCCAGCACGAAGGCGATCACCAGACCGCCCGAGACGGGCGCCGCCAGTACGGTGGCCGCTTCCTGGTCCGGGTCGTCCACCAGCGACGACGGCAACAGGTTCGAGATCCCGGTGGTCACCGCCGCGCGATCGGCGTCGTCCGTGAGGCCCACGAGCGCGAGCCGCGCGTAGCTCGTGTCGCCGGTGCTCGCCAGGAGCCGCTCGGTGTCCGCCAGGACGAGCGAACGGCCGGCGGGCAGGCCGGGCAGCTCGTCGACCACGTCGACCACCCTGACCGGGACGCTGCCCTCCTGCGTCGTGAGGGTGAGGCCCGTGCTCCCGGGACCGACCCCCGGCCCGGCAGCCGCCCGGTTGAGGATCACGGGCAACGCGTCGTCCGCCCCGTCGGGCCCGGGCGCCCGGGCCAGCTCGGCGAGCGTCTCGGGAGCCCCGGCCACGTCCTCCTGGGCGACCGCGAGCACCGCGGCGTCCGCGGTGTACACCTCGGTCCGCGAGGAGGGGACGGCACCCTGCAGGACGGCGTCGCCCACGTCGCCCACCGCCGCGACCGCCTCGACCCCGTCGAGCGCGCCGATGCGCTCGACCGCCTGCTCGTCGACGATCGGACCGGAGATGCGCAGGTCGGCGCCCGTGGCACGCCACGCCTCACGGGTCACGCCGCCGGAGACCGTCGAGTACAGCACCGCGGACGTCGCCGCGACTGCCACCGCGAGCACGAGTGCCACCGCCGGCACGGGGCCGCCCGCCGGGTCGCGCGTGGCACGTGCTGCGCCCAGGAACGGGACGAGGTCACGCCGGGGCGCGAGCATCCGTTCGACGGCGAGCGCGAGCCACGGGTAGGCGCGCACGGCGAGCAGGGTCAGGGCGAGGGAGACCAGCAGGGGCGCGGCGGCGACCAGCGGGTCCACACCGGAGCCGGCACCCGAGCCGGCCACGACCCCCCGGGAGAGCAGCAGCCACGTGGCGAGCGCCGCCCCCGCGACGACCAGCACCTCGAGCACCCAGCGCACCCGGCTGCGCGAACGGGGCGCGAGGTCCGCCCGTGTGGTCCGCAGGCCGGCGGGTGAGGTGGCGAGCGCCAGGGCGGCGGCCGGCGCGAGGCCCGCGGCGAGCGCGAGGGCCACCTGGGTCACGGTGACCGGTGCGTCGAGGCCGAGTCCGGAGGTGAGCGCGAGCCCTCCCGCGAACCCCACCAGCGCCGACCCGAGCCCGACGACGAGGCCCTCGCCACCCATGAGCAGGCGGAGCTGAGTCCCGGACGCTCCGCGTGCCCGGAGCAGGGCGAGCGCCGAACGCCGTCGCTCGACGACGAGTCGCGCGCCGAGGGCCAGCACGGCGACGGTGGCACCGAGCGGTCCGACGGCGAGCACGGCGACGATCGCGTCGACGCCGGTCCGCTGCGCGAGGAGGCGTTCCAGGATCTCGCTGAGCCGGGTGTTGGGCCGCAGCTGGATCGGTGCGGCGTCGTCGGGGCCCGGCTCCACCACAAACGTCTGCGCCGACTGGCCGTTGGACTGGGCCAGGAGGATCGGCACGTCAGCCGCGGTCACGCTGTCGGTGCTGACGGGGTACCAGACCCGGGTCTTGCCGATGCCATAGGTGATCGGCATGATCATCGCCGGGCTCACATAGGCGGAGGCGGTGGCCAGGAGGCCCCGGTTCGGGTCGGTGATCACCGAGGGCCGGGCCGCCAGGTTGTGGTGCAGCCAGTAGTCGTCGTCCGGGTCGCCGGTCTCGAAGATCCCGGTCACGACCAGCGACGGGTACCGCTCCGCCAGGGAGATGATGCCGGAGCCGCCGAGGTTGTCGTACCGCCCGCCGAGCTCCCAGCCATAGGTGTCGGCGACGGCGCGCGAGACGGCGACCTCGAACGCCGGGGCCGGCTCCTGCGGTCCGGTGAGGAGCTGCTCGCCGTCCGCGAACGTCGGCCCCTGCGTCGCGGCGGGCCAGCGGCCCTCGACCAGCTCGCTGTTCTCCGCCAGGTCGGTGGCCGCCCGGAGGAAGACCTTGGCCTCGGCCAGCTCGGAGCTGGGCACGGGGTCGGTGTACGCGGGATCGGTCGAGGTCACGTGGAAGTGCGGGGCACCCATCACCGAGCGCAGTGGGTCCGGCGTCTCGGCACGCACGGTGTCCAGGTTGGCGAGGAACGGGTCCCAGTCAGGCTCGGCCGGGATGCCCGCCTCGATGGTGCGGGACCCGTAGTACCTCCCGCCGAGCGGGTCCCCCGGGATCGCGCCGACCACCGAGATCACGTCCCGAGCAGGTCCGGAGGCCGCCGCCGTCTCGTAGGCCACCTGGTCCGCGTGCATCGTCGCGATCGCCCGCGGCGCGGTCGACAGCACCCCCGCCGCGAGGAACGCGACCACGCCGAGCGTCGCCGTGGCGCCCCAGGACGTGCGCAGCTGCCGCCGCGCGAGCAGGCCCAGCCCGGACAGTGCCCCCATCAGCGGACCTCCTCGCGGTAGGTGGTGTCGCGGGCCTGTGCGGCGACGCGGCCGCCGACTCCGATCGCGACCAGGACGAGGCCCGCCACGGCCGCGGTCAGCAACAGGATCGGCCCTGAGCTCTCCATGACGAACCGTGCGGGCGGCGCGGCGTCGACTCCGGTGAGCGTCGCGGCCGCGAGCCCACCGACGGTCAAGCGCGCCACCGCCCACCCCGCGGCGGCACCCACCGCGACAGCCACCAGGCCCACCACGATCAGCTCGGCGGCCCGGGCCCGAGCCTGTGCCGCGGGGCCGAGCCCCACGGCGCGCAGCACGATGACCTCGCCGCGCCGCTCCCGCAGGGTCGCCACGGCGACCGCGAGCACACCTGCCAGGGCGAGCACGGTCGCGCCTGCGGCGGCGAGCCAGAACGAGACCCGTACCGGGGCCGCGGTGTCCGTCGACCCGCTCCCAGGTGTCGTGACGGTCGGCTGCTCGCGCCGGATCGTGCCGGCGGCCTCTGCCTCGGTGATCGCGTCCTGGGCGAGCCGGGCCACGGCGTCGGCCGGAGCGGCGGGGCCGGGCGGGCCGGCGGCCAGCCAGACCTCGCTCGTCAGGGCCGGGTCGCTCACCTCCCGGACGAGCGTGGCGGCGAGCGCCCCGCGGTCCAGCAGGGCCGCGTACGGCTCGAGCGCTCCGGGCACCGTGCCCGACGAGGCCACGGCGACCACCGGGAGGCGCATGCTGCTGAGGGTCATCTCGAAGGTGTCCCCCGTGGTGATGCCCAGGGCGCCGGACAGCGACGCCGAGGCGAGGACCGGGATCGGTTCCGGTTCGGGCGTGGTCAGGAGGCGCAGCTTGCTGGCCCCCGTCCCACCGCCGAGCGGCATGGTGAGCCGGATCTGCCCGGGCGGCGGGTCGGCGCCCGGCTCGAAGACGGCGACGCCGTCGAGCGTCTGCGACGGTGTCCACTCCGCGCCGTCGACGGGCGCTCCGTCCGCCGTGAGCCCGTCCACGGACAGGGTCGCCTCGGCCGGCGACCAGCCAGGCTGGGTGTTCACGTCCAGGGCGGCGATCCGCCACGCCTGGCCGTCTACCGGAGGTGGCGGCACGGCACCGGACAGCTCGTGCGTGGTCAGGTCGGGGCCCAGGGTGCCGCCCGTGCCGTCGCCGTCGGTCAGGTGTCCGAGGTCGACCGTGGCCAGCGTGCCGTCCGGTGTCGCGAGCACGAGCGACAGGTCCATCCGGTGCGCCGGCTCGGCGTCCGCCGCCGTCCCGGCGTCCGGGCGGATGCTGCCGCTCAGCGTGACGCCGACATCCCGTGCCTCGTCGGGTAAGGCAGGTGCCGCGGCGAAGGCGTCGCTCGTCAGGACCTCGGTCAGGCGTGCGACGTCGAGCACCTCCGCAGGCGCGCGCAGCACCGCTGGTGCCGCCGCCGCGGGTAGCGCCAGCATCGTGACCGGGCGCCCGTCGGAGTAGCCCGTGGCGGACAGCACGGGTGCCGCAGCGGCGGCGTCCAGGCCCGCGCCGCCCGGCAGATAGGGTGCCGGGTCGAGGCGCCCGCTCTCGGGTGCCGTGACCCGTACATCGGCGCCGTTGGCGAGCACGTCGACGTCGGACCGCAGCCGTTCGGCGGTGCCCGCGTAGCCGCCCGCGAGCGTCGCGGCACCGCCCGCCAGCACCAGCAGCACCACCGGTACCACGTACACGACCAGCCGCCGGGCCACCTGCCGGGCAGCCAGCGGGCCGACGACGCCGCGCGACCGACCGGCGAGCCCTGCCCACAGGCGCGTGGCGGGGCCGAGCAGCACCATCGCCGCCACCGCGAGGGCGGCCAGCACGAGAGCCGGGGCTGCGGCAGCGGTGAGGTCGGTGCGCGGACCGTCCGGCGTGGTCAGCAGCGGGGAGCCGTAGCGCAGCAGCTGCGTCACGCTCACCGCGGCGGCGGCCACCGTCAGCACCACCGTGCCGAGGGCGGCCACCTGACGCACCCGTCCCGAGCGGTCGGTGATCTGACGGCGCGCGGCCGCCTGCGCCTGCAGGGCCGCGACCAGCACGAGCGTCGCGGCCGCCACCACCGCGACCGCCAGCGCGACGGTCACGGGCGTCGCGGCGGGCACGGCGGCGCCGGCGTCCGACTGCACGACCAGGCGCAGCGCCGCCCACGCCGCGGCGCCACCTGCCGCCGCGGCGGTCAGTGCCAGCAGGACCCCCTCCACGAGGGCGGCCGCCGCCACCGTGCCCGGTGCGGCGCCGCGCGAGACGAGCAGTGCGACCTCTCCCTCGCGGGTAGCGGCCAGCAGGCGTGCCACCTGCACCAGCGCGACCAGGCCGACGAGCGCCAGAAGACAGAGCGGCACCAGCGCCACGGCGTCCGCCGCATGCAGCGCGTCCTCGAGGTCAGCAGCCGTCGTGGAGAGCGTTCCCGTGACGGTCAGCCCGCGGGGCGCGACGGATTCGTCCTCACCCAGGCCCCGCTCGACCTCCGCGGCGAGCGCGGCCAGCGCGGGCAGGTGCGCTGGGGTGAGCGCGGAACCGTCGGGCACCACCGTCCAGCGCGCGAACGGGTCGGTGTCCAGCACAGCGAGGACGTCCTGGTGCACCACCACCGGACCGAGGTGGCTGCCGTCGGCCCCGGTCAGGACGGCGGGGTCACCGAGCCAGACCGCGTCGTCGGGTGCCGTGACACGCCAGGTCGCCGCGACGGTGAGCGACGTGCCGGTGGCGGCGGGGGCATCGGGCTCGACGCCCAGCCGGATCGTGTCGCCGACGTCCAGGCCGGCGGCCTCCGCGGCGTCGGCCTGCACCGCCGCCTCGCCCGCGCCGGTGGGCCAGGTCCCGTCCACGAGCGTGACACCGGCCGCACCGCCACCGGCCAGCGCGTCGGCACGCGACGGCGCAGGTAGGAGAGCCACTGTCCAGCGGCCCAGGTCCTGACCGTCGCCGCCGGTCGTGTACTGCGGTTCGGTGCGTACGTCGTAGGTCACGCGGTGCGGCACACCGCGCAGCAGGTCGGCGAGCGTCTGCTGGACACGGTCGTCCTGGGCGTCGGCCGCGCCGTCCTCCGCCAGACGCGTGGCGAGCTGCACCGCCCGGCCCGGCGGTTCTGCGGCCGCGATCCCGCCACGGGCCTCGGCGGTGGCGGCGGCCTGCGTCCAACCGACCGTCACGCCCAGGGCACCGGTCAGCACGGCGACCAGCAGCCACACGAGCGCGAGCAGCCCGCGGTGCGCCGTCGACCGGCGGGCAAGGAGGGTGGCTCGACTCACGGCCCCAAACTAGCCCTGCCCACTGACGGTGACGACAAAACAACTGACGCTCCAGGCAACGATCCGGTCACGCCCCGCGCGTCGAACGCGTCACAGCGCACGTCTACCCAGGGATAGGGATCGGGCCCAGAACCGACGTCAGTTCTGGGCCCGATCCCTGGGTAGAGCGCCTTGGGGCGCGAGCGGCTACCCGGCAGGGCTCAGCGCATCGCGCCCGGGATGTACGGGCGCTCCGTGGCGCCGGTGTAGACCTGGCGCGGGCGGCCGATCTTCGTCTGCGGGTCCTTGATCATCTCGCGCCACTGGGCGATCCAGCCGGGCATGCGGCCCAGGGCGAACAGCGGCGTGAACATGGCCGGCTCGAAGCCCATGGCCTTGTAGATGAGACCCGTGTAGAAGTCGACGTTCGGGTAGAGCTTGCGCTCCACGAAGTAGTCGTCCGAGAGGGCGATCTCCTCGAGACCGCGCGCGATGTCGAGCAGCTCGTCCTTGGCACCGAGCTTGTCGAGCACCTCGTCGGCGGACTTCTTCACGATCGCCGCGCGCGGGTCGTAGGACTTGTACACGCGGTGGCCGAAGCCCATCAGGCGTACGCCGTCCTGCTTGTTCTTGACCTTCTCCATGAAGGTCTCGACGGTCTCGCCACCCGACCGGATGCGCTCGAGCATCGAGAGCACGGCCTCGTTGGCACCGCCGTGCGCGGGGCCGGACAGCGCGTTCACGCCGGCCGCGACCGACGCGTACAGGGTCGCGTTGGACGAGCCGACGACGCGCACGGTGGACGTCGAGCAGTTCTGCTCGTGGTCCGCGTGCAGCACGAGCAGCTTCTCCAGCGCGTCGACGATCGTCGGGTCGGCCTCGTACGCCTCGTACGGTGTCGCGAACGTCATCCGCAGGAAGTCCTCGACGTACCCGCGCGAGTAGTCCGGGTACAGCAGCGGCTCGCCCACGCGGCGCCGGTGCAGGTAGGACGTGATGGTGCGCGTCTTGGCGAGCAGCAGCACGGTGGCCAGGTCGACCTGCTCGTCGTCGGCCGGGTCGAGTGACTCCGGGTAGAACGTCGACAGCGCGTTCACCGCGGACGCCAGGACGGCCATCGGGTGCGCGTTCCGGGGGAAGGTGCCCATGAACGTGCGGAAGTCCTCGTGCACCAGGGTGTGGCGGTTGACCCGCTCGGTGAACGTGTCGAGCTCCGCGGGAGTCGGCAGCTCGCCGTAGATGAGGAGGTAGGACACCTCGAGGAAGCCCGAGCCCGAGGCCAGCTGGTCGATGGGGTATCCGCGGTAGCGCAGGATGCCGGCATCGCCGTCGATATACGTGATCGCTGATTCGCACGATGCCGTGTTCATGAAACCCGGATCAACCGTGACCAGGCCGGTGTCCTTGAGCAGCGACGACACGACGATGCCGTCATTGCCCTCGCTCGCGGCAACGACAGGCAGGGTGTGAGTGGTTCCGTTGACGGCGAGCTCGACGCGGCTCGAGCCGTCCACCGGTGTGGAGGTCATGTCTTCCTTCCTGAATGGCGCACGAGGGACGCTGCTGAAGAAAGCTGTCGGACAGCGTCGACCTGGGGCACGACAGTATCGCGCCTTACTCTTGTTTTTCCAATCCGTCGGTCAAGTCTCTGTGAGGCGTGACACAGCGTCGGCAATCTTCGCGTCAGTGGAGGTCAGGGCCACTCGCGTGTGCTTATTGTCGCCGTACAAATGACCGGGCGCAGTGAGAATGCCGCGCTCTGCAAACCATTCGGCAATGTGCTGCCCGGAACGGCCGTCCGGGGCCGCCACCCAGAGGTACAGACCGGCTCCCGATTCTTCCACGGTGAGCCCTGCTGCTGCGATCGCTGCGGAAAGTGCCCGACGCCGGGCGCCGTAGAGCGCCCGCTGCGCGGCGACGTGCTCGTCGTCGGACAGCGCCGCCGTCATCGCGGCCTGCACCGGCGCGGGCACGATGAGGCCCAGGTGCTTGCGGGTCTGCGTGAGCTCGGCGACCAGCGCGGCGTCACCCGCGAGGAACGCCGCGCGGTAGCCCGCGATGCTGGACTGCTTCGACAGGGAGTACGCCGCGAGCAGTCCCTGGTGCGAGTCGCCGCACACGCGCGGGTCGAGGACCGACGGGACGCCGCCCTCCCCGGTCTCCGGGTCCCACGACGGATCCCACACCAGCTCGGCGTAGCACTCGTCGGAGACGACGAGGGCGCCGATGGCGCGCGCGGCCTCCACCACCGCGCGCAGGGCCTCGACGCCGAGCACCCGGCCGGTGGGATTGCTCGGGCTGTTCACCCACACCATCTTGACGTCGTCCCGGCCCGCCCAGTCGGCGACGTCGTCCGCAGCGAGCGGTGTGGCACCGGCCGCACGGATGCCCGCCACGTACGTCGGGTAGGCGACGACGGGGTGCACCACCACGTCACCCGGGCCGAGGTGCAGCAACGAGGGCAGCAGGCCGACCAGCTCCTTGGAGCCGATCGTCGGCACCACGGCCGCCGGGTCCAGGCCGGGCACGCCCCGCCGTCGGGCGAACCAGTCGGCGACGGCCTGCCGCAGCGCGGGCGTGCCCGCCGTCATCGGATAGCCGGGAGCGTTCGACGCCGCTTCGAGCGCGTGCCGCACGACCTCGGGTGTCGGGTCCACGGGCGTACCCATGGAGAGGTCGACCAGCCCTCCTGGATGGGACGTGGCGGCCGCCGTGATTCCGGCGATCGAGTCCCAGGGGTAGGGCAGGTCGGAGAGGTCGTGCAGGCCCATGCCGGCGGGCCGTCAGGCCTGGGGCGGGAGGGCCGCGATCATCGGGTCGTCCTTCTCGATGACGCCCATCTTCGCGGCACCGCCGGGCGAGCCGAGGTCGTCGAAGAACTCGACGTTCGCGCGGTAGTAGTCCTTCCACTCGTCGGGGACGTCGTCCTCGTAGTAGATGGCCTCCACCGGGCAGACCGGCTCACAGGCGCCACAGTCCACGCACTCGTCCGGGTGGATGTACAGCGAGCGGCTGCCCTCGTAGATGCAGTCCACGGGACACTCCTCGATGCACGCCTTGTCCTTGAGGTCGACGCACGGCTGAGCGATCACGTAGGTCACTTCGAGGGTGTCCTTCCACTTCCGGACTGAGGATCATGCACGATGCGAACCGCGGGACGGGCCCTGCGACGCGATCCTAGTATCTCCCGGGAGACGCTCAGATCCCCACCGGTCTCACGCAGCGGAAGGAGAATCGACGTGACATTCGCTACACCGCCGGTCCCGGCAGGCGGCTGGCGCGCTCTGCGGCCCGGAACCCGGGTGGTCGTCCGGCGCCGGCTGGCCCCTGCGGGCCCGCTCGTGTCCGCCGGTGGGACGGCGTACGGCTGGACGGACGTGATCGGATTCGTCGTCGAGGTGTCCGACGCCGGCCTGCGGCTGCGGACCGACCCGGTGCCTGGTCGCGGAGAACCGCAGGAGGTCACCGTGCCGGCCGCCGAGATCGAGACCGCCAAGCCGATCCCCCCTCGACCCGCGCGCCGCGGCGGATCCTGAGGGTACGGCCGCAGGTCTGTCCTGGTCAGGATGTCGTGGGGGGCGGATCTGGCGCGCCACAGGGCCACCGATCCACTCCGGCCGATCAGGCGTTCTGGTCCACCCAGATGACGCCCGTCGGGCACATGCTCACAGCCTCCTGCACCGCGAAGTCGAGCTCAGGGCCGGGGCGCTCGTCGAGCAGGATGACCCGGTCGTCGTCGTCCTGCCCGAAAACGTCGGGGGCGAGCAGTGCGCACTGGCCGGCGCCGCAGCAGGCGTCGCGGTCCACGTTGATCTTCATGAGGTCCACTCTTCCCACTCGAGGGGCAGTTCGCCTAATCGAGCGGTGGAGTTCTCGTGACCAGTTCTGGCGGCGGGCCGACCGCCGAACCGCAACCTAGCCACACCACAGGCGCCGAACCGAAGGCTGGACGTCTATCCGGCCCTTGGTCGACGGTTAAGTTGCGTTCCGACGCCCGGACCCACCATCAGCTTGCGGTTCGGCAGCCCGGACCCACCATCAGCTTGCGGTTCGGCACGAGCCGCCCACGTCAGGCGTTGGCCACCAGGCCGAGCTCCGCGACGCTCGCGAGGTGCGTGTGCTTCGGCACGATCCGCACGGTGTACCCGAACGGTCCCGACGTCTCCAGGTCGACCTCGCCGCCGAACGCGTGCCGTCCGGCCTCGTACGACTCAGTGAGCGCGAGCGGCTCGGCGGTGAACTCCTCGATGGCGTCGGCCTCCGTGACGCGGCCGTGCACCACCTGCACGTCCACGTCGTCGGGCGACAGAGCACCGAGGGAGACGTAGGCGCGGACGGTGAGCCGGTCGCCGACCTGCACCGCCTCGCCGATACCCGCCGACTCGACGTGGTCCACCCGCACCTGGGACCAGGAGCTCCGGACGTGCGCCTTCCAGCCGGCCAGGCCCTTCGCCGCGCCGAAACCGTCGGCCGCGAGCAGCCTGCCCGCCTCGGCCGCCGGCGCGTACAGCCCGTGCACGTACTCGGAGACCATCCGCGTGGCCTGGACCTTGGGGCCGAGCGTCGCGAGCGTGTGCCGCACGAGCTCGAGCCACCGGCCCGGCACTCCGTCGGCGGAACGGTCGTAGAACGTGGGAGCCACCTGGGACTCCACCAGGTCGTACAGCGCGGCGGCCTCCAGGTCGTCCCGGCGGTCGGCGTCCTCGACGCCGTCGGCCGTGGGGATGCCCCAGCCGTTCTCGCCGTCGTACCACTCGGCCCACCAGCCGTCCTCGATCGAGAGGTTCAGGCCGCCGTTGAGGGCGCTCTTCATCCCCGACGTGCCGGACGCCTCGAGCGGGCGCAACGGGTTGTTCAGCCAGACGTCGCAGCCCGGGTACAGGGACTGCGCCATACCGATGTCGTAGTTCGGCAGGAACACGATGCGGTGCCGCACCTCGGGGTCGTCGGCGAACCGGACCAGCTGCTGGATGAGCCGCTTGCCGGAGTCGTCCGCCGGGTGCGACTTGCCCGCGACGACCAGCTGCACCGGCCGCTCGGGGTGGAGCAGGAGCGCCTTGAGCCGGTCCTGGTCGCGCAGCATGAGCGTGAGCCGCTTGTAGGTGGGCACCCGCCGGGCGAAGCCGATGGTGAGCACGTCGGGCGACAGGATGTCGTCGACCCAGCCCAGCTCGGCCGGGGACGCCCCGCGCTCGCGCCACGACTTGCGCACCCGGCGCCGGGCCTCGGCCACGAGCTCGCCGCGCATCTCCCCGCGCAGGGCCCACAGCTCGGCGTCGGACACCTTGCTCGTGTCCAGCCAGCCGGCGGACGCCTCGGGCGCCGTGATCTGGTCCAGCCCCATGCGCTCCGCCTCCACGGCGGCCAGCCGCGGTGCGACCCAGGTGGGTGAGTGCACGCCGTTGGTCACCGACGTGATCGGCACCTCCCGCGCGTCGAACCCGGGCCACAGGCCCTCGAACATCTCCCGCGAGACCTGGCCGTGCAGCAGCGAGACACCGTTCGCCCGGCCACCGAGCCGCAGGCCCATCACGGCCATGTTGAACACGGTGGGGTCGCCGCCGTCGTAGTCCTCCGAGCCGAGCGCCAGCACGCTCTCCAGCGGCACGCCGTCCATCGCGTTGTCGCCGCCGAAGTACGCGCTGACCAGGTCCTTCGGGAACCGGTCGATGCCGGCGGGAACGGGCGTGTGCGTGGTGAAGACCGTCGCCGCGCGTACCGCCTCGTGCGCTTCGCCGACGCTCAGGCCCGACCCGACGAGCTCGCGGATGCGCTCCACGCCGAGGAAGCCCGCGTGGCCCTCGTTGGTGTGGTAGACCTCCGGCTCCGGCGCACCGGTGAGGCGGGACCAGGCGCGCAGCGCGCGCACGCCACCGACGCCGAGCAGCAGCTCCTGCTGCAGCCGGTGCTCACCGCCGCCCCCGTAGAGGCGGTCGGTCACCTTGCGGGCCGCCTCGTCGTTCTCCGGCACGTTCGAGTCGAGCAGCAGCAGCGGCACCCGGCCGACGGCGGCGACCCAGACGTGCGCGTGGAGCGCGCGTCCCCCGGGCAGATCGAGCGAGATGACGGCGGGCGTGCCGTCCTCCTCGCGCAGCACCGCCAGCGGCAGGCCGTCCGGATCGAGCAGCGGATAGGTCTCCACCTGCCACGCGTCGCGGGTGAGCGACTGGCGGAAGTAGCCGGCGCCGTAGAGCAGGCCCACACCGACGATGGGCACACCCATGTCGGAGGCACTCTTCAGGTGGTCGCCGGCGAGGATGCCGAGGCCGCCCGAGTACTGGGGCAGCACGGAGGTGATGCCGTACTCCGGCGAGAAGTAGGCGATCGCGCGCGGCAGCTCGCCGCCCGACGCCGTGGTCCGCCCCTGGTACCACTGTGGGTCGCGCAGGTAGTGGTGCAGGTCGTCCGACGCCGCGCGCACGCGGCCCGTGAACTCGTCGGAGGCCGCGAGCGCCGCGAGGCGGTCGGAGCCGAGCGCCGCGAGCAGCGCTACGGGGTCGCCCCGGACCTCGGACCAGAGCTCCGGGTCGATGCTCGCGAACAGCTCGCGCGTGGGCGCGTGCCAGGACCAGCGAAGGTTCTGGGCCAGCTCGTCGAGCGCCGCGAGCTGCTCGGGGAGGACCGTGCGGACGGTGAATCTGCGGATCGCTCTCACCGGAGGAAGACTACGCACATGTGCGGTCTCGCACACCTGTTGCCCAGGGT
Source organism: Promicromonospora aerolata (assembly GCF_042682255.1). Taxonomy (NCBI): domain Bacteria; kingdom Bacillati; phylum Actinomycetota; class Actinomycetes; order Micrococcales; family Promicromonosporaceae; genus Promicromonospora; species Promicromonospora aerolata. The sequence goes on along the minus strand of NZ_JBHUHF010000001.1, from coordinate 4,980,841 downwards.
TTCACCGACCCGTCCGCGGACGTTCACCGGAGCCCGGCGCGCCCGGCGCGCATGTCCCCCTGACCGGTCGATAGCGTGGTCCGAGTGAGCCAGCACACGACATCCGGCCGGATCGGCCGCATCCCCGTTCTCGAGGTCGCACCCGTCGTCGAGGGGGGCCGGTGGCCTGCGAAAGCCGCGGTCGGCGAGGTGGTGCCGATCGAGGCCACGGTGTTCCGCGAGGGGCACGACGCCGTCTCCGCCACGGCCGTACTCGTCGCGCCGGACGGCTCGGACCATTCGTGGGCATCGATGACCGACATCGCTCCGGGCCTGGACCACTTCCGCGGCTTTCTGCAGCCCGACGCCGAGGGTGACTGGTCGTTCCGGGTGGAGGGCTGGTCCGACCCGTACGCGACGTGGGTGCACGACGCGGGCATCAAGATCGGCGCGGGCATCGACACCGACCTGATGCTCGCGGAGGGGGTGCGCCTGTTCGAGCGGATCCGCAAGCGGGTACCCACGGACGCGCTCGTCGCCCCGGGCCGCCGGTCGCGCGACACCCGGGTGCTCGCCGCGGCGTCCCGCGCCCTGGCCGACGCCACCCGCCCCGCCGAGGCGCGGTTCGCTGCCGCGACGGCGCCCGAGGTGGTGGAAGCGCTGCGCCGGGCGCCCCTGCGCGAGCTGGTCTCGGCGTCGGCCGCGTACCCGCTGCGGGTGTCGCGGCGGCTGGCGCTGGCGGGGGCCTGGTACGAGATGTTCCCCCGCTCGGAGGGGGCGTACCAGAAGAAGAACGGCACGTGGGTGTCCGGCACGTTCAGGACGGCGGCGAAGCGGCTGCCCGGCATCGCGGCGATGGGGTTCGACGTCGTCTACCTGACGCCGGTCTCCCCCATCGGCACCACGTTCCGCAAGGGCCGCAACAACACGCTGGAGGCCGAGCCGGGCGATCCGGGCAGCCCGTACGCGATCGGGTCGGCGGACGGGGGGCACGACGCGATCCATCCGGACCTGGGCACGGAGAAGGACTTCAAGGCCTTCGTCGCGGCGGCCCGGGCCCAGGGCATGGAGGTGGCGCTGGACATCGCGCTGCAGTGCTCCCCCGACCACCCGTGGGTCACCGAGCATCCCGAGTGGTTCGTGGTGCGGGCGGACGGCTCCATCGCGTACGCGGAGAACCCGCCCAAGAAGTACCAGGACATCTACCCGCTGAGCTTCGACACCGACCCCGACGGGCTGTACGAGGCGGTGCTCGGCGTGATCCGCACGTGGATCGACCGGGGCGTCACGCTGTTCCGCGTCGACAACCCGCACACCAAGCCGCTGGACTTCTGGGAGTGGCTCCTGGCGCAGGTGCACGCGACGAACCCCGAGGTCGTCTTCCTGTCGGAGGCGTTCACCAAGCCGGCGATGATGCTGACGCTGGCGCGGATCGGCTTCCACCAGTCGTACTCCTACTTCACCTGGCGCAACACCAAGAAGGAGATCGAGGAGTACCTGGCCGAGGTCAGCGGGCCGCAGGGTTCGGTGCTGCGGCCGTCGTTCTGGCCCACCACCCACGACATCCTGCCGCCCTACCTCACGGACGGCGGCGTCGCGGCGTTCGCCGTCCGAGCGGTGCTGGCGGCCACCGGTTCGCCCACGTGGGGCATCTACTCGGGCTACGAGCTCGTCGAGAGCACCCCTCGGCCCGGCGTCGAGGAGCAGATCGACAACGAGAAGTACGAGTACCGGCCCCGGGACTGGGCGGCCGCCGACGAGTACGGGATCGCACTGCTGCTGGGCAGGCTGAACGAGGTGCGCCGCGCGCACCCCGCGCTGACGCAGCTGCGGAACCTCACCGTCCACCCCACCACGAACGGCCAGGTGGTCGCGTACTCGCGCCGAATCGCGGCCGATCACGTCTCGCGCGCGACAGCGACGCCGCAGGGCCGCACCATGAGAGCAGGGGGTAACGATCGGCGTGCCCCGCGGCACGACGACGTGATCGTGGTCGTGCTGAACCTGGACCCGCGGAACGCACAGGAGTCAGTAGTGCACCTGGACCTTTCCGCCCTCGGCCTCAGCGCACCCGAGGGCGACGAGAACGCCCCGTTCTTCGTGGCACACGACCTGTTGTCCGGCGAGACCTACGGCTGGGGAGCACATCCCTGGGTCCGGCTCGACCCGCAGGTCCGCGTGGCCCACGTCCTTCAGGTGGGCCCGGCATGACGACGTTCGGACCGGGCGGCCCCGCCGTCGGACCACCGGAGGGCTACCCGGAGCCCGCCGAGGGCGCCCAGCCGCAGCGGCCCAGCATGCCGAACCCGCCGTCCGTGCCCGTCCCCGTCCAGGCACTGCCGCCGCGGCGGCAGCCACGCCTCGACGCCCGGCGCAAGGGTCTGTCCCACGACCCGGAGTGGTACAAGAAGGCGGTCTTCTACGAGGTCATGATCCGGTCGTTCTCCGACTCGGCGGACGGCGGGTCCGGCGACCTGGTCGGCCTCACGGAACGGTTGGACTACCTGGAGTGGCTGGGCGTCGACTGCCTGTGGCTGCCGCCGTTCTTCCCGTCACCGCTGCGCGACGGCGGGTACGACGTCGCGGACTTCACCGCGGTGTCGCCCCAGTACGGCACCATCTCGGACTTCAGCGCCCTGGTCGCCGCCGCGCACGAGCGCGGCATCCGCGTGGTGATCGACCTGGTCATGAACCACACCAGCGACGCCCACCCGTGGTTCCAGGCCTCGCGCGCCGACCCGGACGGCCCGTACGGCGACTTCTACGTGTGGGGCGACGACCCCACCCGCTACGAGGGCGCACGCATCATCTTCGTGGACACCGAGACGTCGAACTGGACGTTCGACCCGGTGCGGCGGCAGTACTTCTGGCACCGGTTCTTCAACCACCAGCCCGACCTGAACTTCGAGAACCCGCGCGTCGTGGAGGCGATGCTCGACGTCGCGCGGTTCTGGCTCCAGCTCGGGGTGGACGGGTTCCGCCTCGACGCCGTGCCGTACCTGTTCGAGTCCGAGGGCACCAACTGCGAGAACCTGCCCGCGACCCACGGCTTCCTGCGCAAGGTGCGCCGCATGCTCGACACCGAGTTCCCGGGCCGGATCATGCTCGCCGAGGCGAACCAGTGGCCGGCCGACGTGGTCGAGTACTTCGGCACCGAGGACGAGCCCGAGTGCCACATGTGCTTCCACTTCCCCGTGATGCCCCGCATCTTCTACGCGATCCGCGACCAGCGGGCACGCCAGCTCCTGGAGATCCTCGCCGACACCCCGGCCATCCCGGCCGGCGGGCAGTGGAGCACGTTCCTGCGCAACCATGACGAGCTCACCCTCGAGATGGTGTCGACGGAGGAGCGGGCCAGCATGTACGGCTGGTACGCCCCAGACCCCCGGATGCGGGCCAACGTGGGGATCCGCCGGCGGCTCGCCCCGCTGCTGGACAACGCCCGCAAGGAGATCGAGCTGGCGAACGCGCTGCTGCTGTCGCTGCCGGGCACCCCGTGCCTCTACTACGGCGACGAGATCGGCATGGGCGACAACATCTGGCTGCCCGACCGCGACGCCGTCCGCACGCCCATGCAGTGGACGCCGGACCGCAACGCGGGGTTCTCCACGGCCGACCCGGGCAAGCTGTACCTCCCGCTCGTCCAGTCCCTGGTGCACCACTACCAGCACACCAACGTGGAGGCGCAGCTCGCCCAGCCCACGTCGCTGCTGCACTGGACGCACAACATGCTGGCGTTCCGGCGCCTGCACCCCGCGTTCGGCACGGGCGACTTCACGGCGCTGGACTGCAACGACGAGTCGGTCATCGCGTTCACCCGCACGTCCGCCGAGGAGACGCTGCTGGTGGCGGCGAACCTGTCGGCCACCGCACGGTCGTCCACGATCAAGCTCCCCGGCTACGCCGGCTGGACGCTCACCGACGTGTTCGGCGGTGCCGGGTTCCCGAGCGTCGGTGACGACGGGATCCTGACCATGACGTGGGGGGCACGGGACTTCTACTGGCTGGTGCTGGCGCCGCCGGCACGCACGGAGGCCGCCAGCACGGCCGGGCAGGCACGAGAGGTGTGAGCGCGGCGCGACACGTCCACGTCTCCCCCGGAGCCGCGCACCTGCCCCCCGAGGTGCTGCGGCTGCTGGACACGTGGCTGCCCGAGCAGCGCTGGTACCCGGTGCCCACGGACGGCGTGGGGCACGAGCCGTGGCTCACCGTCACGTTCCCCGGCGTGGCCGACGTCGTCGTCGCCCTCCTGCGGCTGCACGGCCCCGGCCTGGCCGCGGGCGACGAGTCGCTGGTGATCCAGGTGCCGTTGGTCCTGACCCCCACGGCCGAGCCGACGGCCGACACCGCCGACACGGAGGCGGCCGGTCTGATCGGCACGGTGTCGACGGCGTCGGGCACCGTCACCGTGCACGACGGCGGGGTCCACCCCGCCGCCTGGCACGCCTATCTCACCACCGCCCTCCCGGACTCCGGCGGCCCCGAGGTCTGCGACGAGATGGCCGGGGCGGGGCGGATCTCCGGCGAGCAGTCGAACACCTCGGTGGTGCTCCCCGCCATGACCCATGCGACCGGCCGGGGCGGGATGCTGAAGATCCTGCGGACCGTCGCGCTCGGCCCGCACCCCGACGTCGTGATCCCGGCCGCGCTGACGAAGGCCGGCTGGGCCGGCGTGCCCCGCTTCCTGGGCGCCGTCGAGCTGCCCACGCCCGACGCCGTCGCCGACCCCCGCGATCCCCGCGCGGTACCGCCGCGCACCGAGGACACGTCCTGGGGCGAGGCCGGCGGCCCGGTCGCCCATCTCGCGGTGCTGTCGGAGCTCGTCGCCGAAGCGACCGACGGGTTCGAGCTGGCCTGCGCGTACGCCGCCCGGGACGAGGACTTCGGGGAGCCGGCCGCGGAGCTCGGTGCCGTCATCGCCCACCTGCACGCGGCCCTGCGGCAGGCGCTCGGCCCCGGCCCCGCGCTCGAACCCGCCGGCTTCATGGGCGTGCTGCGCCGCCGCGCCGCCGAGGCCTTCGCCGACGTGCCGGACCTGGCGCCGCAGCGCGCCGGCGTCACCACGCTGTTCGACGCCGTGAGCGCACGCCTCTCCGCCGTCGCCGAGCGCGCGGGGGGCGTCGTCCCCCTGCAGCCGATCCATGGCGACCTGCACCTCGGCCAGGTTCTGCACTCGCCCAGCGGCTGGAAGGTCCTCGACTTCGAGGGCGAGCCCCAGCGTCCCGTGTCCGAGCGCGCCGCCCCCGACCTGCCGCTGCGCGACGTCGCCGGGATGCTCCGCTCGCTGGACTACGCGGCCGCCGTCGGGCAGACCACGGACCCGCACTGGGCGGCGCACGCCCAGCTCAGCTTTCTCGAGGGGTACCGCGAAGCGCAGTGGAGTGTGAGGGCCGAGGAACGAGGCACTCGCCCGGAACGGAGCGCAGCGGTGCCCGCGGTGGCCGGGGCGGCGACGTCGGGCAGCCAGCTCGACGTGGCGACCGCCGAGCTGCTGCTGCGCGCCCTCGTCGTGGACAAGGCGCTCTACGAGGTGGTCTACGAGTTCCGGCACCGACCCGCGTGGATGCACATCCCGCTGACCGCCGTGGAGCGCGTGCTCGCCTCGTGATCCCGCAACAGCCCTCGCCGGGGTGTGACGTGTCGCACGCCATGCACCCGACGTGGAAAGGTAAACCCATGGCAGACCTGCCCGACGTCGACCTCGAGGTTCTGACGGCCATCGCGTCCGGAACCCACCACGACCCGCACACCGTGCTCGGCCCCCACCTGCTCGACGGGCCCTGGACCGTGGTGCGCGCCTTGCGCCCGCTCGCCGACGAGGTGGTGGTGACCACCTCCGACGGCGAGGCCACCGCGACCCACCAGGGTGCGGGGGTGTGGGCCGCCGTCGTGCCCGCCACCGAGGACCCGGACGGGTCCCGGCACGCCCCGGACTACCGCATCCGCACCCGGTCCGGCACGGAGACCTGGACCTCCGACGACCCGTACCGGTTCCTGCCGACGCTCGGCGAGGTCGACCTGCACCTGATCGGCGAGGGCCGGCACGAACAGCTCTGGCAGGTGCTCGGCGCCAACCTCCACCGGTACCCCAGCGCCACCGGTGACATCGCCGGGGTCGCCTTCGCCGTGTGGGCTCCGAACGCCCGCGGCGTGCGGCTCGTGGGCGACCACAACGGTTGGGGTGGCACCCACCCCATGCGGTCGCTCGGCTCCACCGGCGTCTGGGAGCTCTACGTCCCGGACGTCGGACCGGGCCTGCGGTACAAGTTCGAGATCCTGGGCGCCGACGGCGTGTGGCGCGCCAAGGCCGACCCGCTCGCCAAGGCGACCGAGGAGCCGCCGGCGACCGCGAGCGTCGTGACGGCCTCCGTCCACGAGTGGCACGACGAGGCGTGGCTCGCGGCCCGGACGGCCACCGACCCGCACTCGGCGCCGCTGAGCGTGTACGAGGTGCACCTGGGCTCGTGGCGGCCCGGCCTCGGCTATCGCGAGCTCGCGGAGCAGCTGACTGCCTACGTCGCCGAGCAGGGGTTCACGCACGTCGAGCTGATGCCCGTGGCGGAGCACCCGTACGGCGGGTCGTGGGGCTATCAGGTCACCAGCTACTACGCACCGACCGCACGGTTCGGCTCGCCCGACGACTTCCGGTACCTCGTGGACCGGCTGCACCAGGCCGGGATCGGCATCATCCTCGACTGGGTACCCGCGCACTTCCCGCGCGACGAGTTCGCCCTCGCCCGGTTCGACGGCGCGGCCCTGTACGAGCACCCCGACCCCCGGCGCGGCGAGCAGCAGGACTGGGGCACGCTGATCTTCGACTTCGGCCGGCGCGAGGTGCGCAACTTCCTCGTGGCGAACGCGACGTACTGGTTCGAGGATTTCCACGTCGACGCCCTGCGGGTCGACGCGGTCGCCTCCATGCTCTACCTCGACTACTCGCGCAAGGACGGCGAGTGGACGCCCAACGTCCACGGCGGGCGGGAGAACCTCGAGGCCATCGCGTTCCTCCAGGAGGCGAACGCGACCGCGTACCGCCGCACCCCCGGCGTCATGATGATCGCCGAGGAGTCGACTGCATTCCCGCAGGTCACCGGACCGACCTCCAGCGGAGGGCTCGGCTTCGGCCTGAAGTGGAACATGGGCTGGATGAACGACTCCCTCCGTTACCTCGCGGAGGACCCCTACAACCGGCGCTACCACCACGGCGAGCTGACGTTCTCGCTCGTGTACGCGTTCACCGAGCAGTTCGTGCTGCCGATCAGCCACGACGAGGTGGTCCACGGCAAGGGGTCGCTGCTCGCCAAGATGCCTGGCGACCGGTGGCAGCAGCTCGCCGGTGTGCGGTCCTTCCTCGCCTACCAGTGGACCCACCCGGGCAAGCAGCTGCTGTTCATGGGGTGCGAGTTCGCGCAGGAGACCGAGTGGTCCGAGTCGGACGGGCTGCCGTGGGGCCTGCTCGGCGACGCCGGGCACGCCGGCGTGCAGCACCTCGTCCGCGACCTGAACGCGCTGTACCGCGCGACGCCCGCACTGTGGGAGCTCGACCACGACCCCGCGGGGTTCGAGTGGCTCACGGCCGACGACGCCGACCACAACGTGCTCGCCTACGTACGCCGGTCACGCTCGGGCGACCCGGTCGTGGTGATCGTGAACTTCGCGGGCGTACCCCACGAGGGATATCGGCTCCCGCTGCCGACGCTGCCGCTGGCCGAGCCCGCCCCCTCGGCGGACGAACCCGTCGGGACGCAGGACTCGCCGGTGGCCGCCAGAGCCGGGGGGAGCCCGGCGTCGATGTGGCTCGAGGCACTGAACACCGACGCGACCGTCTACGGCGGTTCGGGCGTGGGCAACATGGGCCGCGTGCAGGCCGAACAGGTGCCGCACCACGGCCGCGCGTGGTCGGCGGTAGTCCGGGTCCCCCCGTTGGCCGCCCTCGTCCTCGTCCCGGCCGACCGCCGCTAGCGGCAGCCCCCTCCCCTTCGAGGCCTAAGTTTCTCGCGTTTCAGCCGCCTGAAAGCGAAGTAACTTAGGCCTCGAAGGAGAGAGCGGCGTCAGTACAGGCTGATCGCCAGGCGCTTGCGGGCCTTGCTGACCCGCGGGTCACTCGTGCCGGCGACCTCGAAGAGGTCCAGGAGCCGGACGCGGAGCTTCTCCTTGCCCTCGGCGTCCGCGTCGGGCAGCAGGTCGAGCAGCCGCGCGAACGCGTCGTCCACCTTGCCGCCCAGCATGTCCAGGTCGGCGACGGCGAGCGCCGCGTCGATGTCGGACGGGGCGTCGGCCGCGGCCTGGCGCACCGTGGCGAGGTCGGCGTCGCGGGTGCGCTGCATCAGGTGCACCTGCGCGAGGCCGGCGGTCGCGTCGGCGTCCTTGGGGTCCTGGCGCAGGGCCTTGGCGTAGGCGGCCGCCGCGGCCTCCAGGTCGTCACGCTCGATCGCGTCGTACGCCTCCTGGTGCAGGGGCGGCAGCGGCTGCTCGACCTCGGCTTCCGGTTCGTCCGCGGCGGGCACCGCACCCGGGGCCCGACCCGTGACGCCGTTCTGCTCGGCGGCCGCCAGGACCTGGTCCAGCACGCCGCGGATCTGCTGCTCGTCGGCGGCCCCCTGGAAGAGCGGCAGCGGCTGGCCCTGCAGCACTGCGACGACGGTGGGTACGCCCTGCACCTGGAACGCGGCGGCAACCTGCGGCGAGGCCTGTGCGTCGACGCGGCCGAGGACGAACCGCCCGCCGTACTCCTCGGCGAGGCGACCCAGGGTGGCACCGAGCTCGGCGTTCGCCTGGTCGGTCGGGATCCAGACCAGCATCACCACCGGGTAGGTGGACGAGTCACGAACCAGTTGCTCGAAGTTCGCCTCGCTGACGTCCACCACGAAGCCGTCGGCTTCGGGTGCACCACCGGGTTCACCAGGCGGTGGCGCCTGCGGACGGTTGAGGGCGGACAGGTCGACGGCGCCGCGCACCGCGAACTCTGGCTGGGCGCTCCGGGCGGGCCCGGGTGGAGGAGTGGCACTGCTCATGGGGTAATCCTAATGACTCGACGGTGGTTACTCGCCGGATACGTCGATCGGGATGTGCCGGAAGCCCACCAGGGTGATCTTGTGCGCCGATCCGGCCGACGGCACATAGAGGGCGACGAAGTCGCGGTACCGGGTACGCAGCCGGTTGGTCTCCTCCTGGTCGCCGAAGAGGGCCTGCTGCGCCGACGGGAGCGTGTCCGTCTTGATCTTGGCGCCCTCCTGCCCGACCTCGATCGCCTGGGTCCCCGTGAGGGCGCCCAGCACGAGCGCGCCACCGTCCGCGGTCCGCATCGCGCGCAGTCCCTGGCTCGGCTCCACCTCCGCGGTGTAGGAGTACTTGCCCTTGGTCTCCGCCCAGTCGGTGACGCTGGTCTGCGACGTGGCAAGGGTTCGCAGATTCTGACGGAGCCGGTCGTCGTCGAACGCCCCGGCGGACTTCGCGTCCGCGTCCTTGCTCAGGACCTCCGCGTAGCCGGCCAGGGCGTCCTGCGGCGACCGGACCAGCGACGTGTCGTCGTCCGGCGCAACGGCCGCGCTGCCCAGCTCGGGCTGCGCGAACGGCGGCAGGCTCGCGCCCGGCACCAGGCTCACGTAACCCCAGAGCTTGTACTGCTCGCGGGCGGAGGCCTGGTCGAACACCATCAGGGCCGGGGTATCGGTGTTGTCCGGCTGGGCCTGGACCGCGTAGCTCGTGCGTGGCCAGCTCTGGTCGGACGGCAGGATGAGCTGCTGCGTCCGCATCGACAGGTCGGTGCGCCACCTCTTTTCGTCGCCCGTGGCCTCGGCGAGGCGGAGCTCCGCCTTCCGCATCGACAGCGCGTGTCCGGTCATCCGGGCCTGTAGCCCGTCGGCCGTGGACACCTTGTCGTGCTGGGCGATGGAGGCGGCGACCGCGTCAAGGATGTCGCGTTCCTGCCCCTCGCTGACCACCGCCGCGATCACCGGAGCGTCCGGTGCGGGGGCGGGCGGCTCGACCGCGCAGCCTGCGAGCAGGAGCGAGACGACGCCGACCGCTGCCAGGTGGACGGCACCCCGTCGTCGGGCCCGGGGGGACAAGACGTCGAGACGTCGAAAGGGTGGCCTCCGTGGGTTCACGAGGGCCACCCTAACGGCGAGATGACGGCTGGTCGTCGAAAGTGTCAGCCGTTCGAGACGGAGCTCGGCACGTGCTCGTAGCCGACCAGGCTGATCTGGTCGTCCGACTCCTTGGGCGGCACGTACATCGCCACCATGTCCTTGTAGTTGACCTCGACGACGTTGCTCACGTCGGCGTCGCCCCAGAGGGCCTGGGTCGTCTTGGTGGGCGGGCCGATCTCGCAGCCCTCCTCCTTGGCGGTGATCGTCTCCTGGCTGATCATCGCGGCGAGCACCAGGGCACCGCCGTCGGCCGTGCGGACGGCCTTCACCGGGTCCTTGGTGGGCTCGTACTCGACCTTGAAGTCGCCTCCGCACTCTTCCTTGTTGATCGCGTCGACCTGGAGCTTGCCGTAGTCGCGGAAGAACTGGCGCAGGTCGTCGTCGGCGAAGTTGTCGGCGTACTTCGAGTCCTTGTCGACCGTGAGCACGGACGCGTACTGCTTGATCGCCGCCTCCGGCGTCGCCTTCAGGCTCTCGTCGTCCGCCGGCACGGCGGGACTGCCCAGGTCGGCTTCGGCGAACTGCGGCATGGTCACGCCCGGGAGCAGGCGCACCCAGCCCCACAGCTTGTACTGGTCGCGGGCCGTGGCCTGGTCGAAGGCCATGAGTACCGGCGTCGTGAGGTCCTTGGGCTGCACCGTGATCGCGTAGCTGCTGCGCGGCCATTCCTGGTCCGACGGCAGGATCACCTGCTGCATCTCCATGGTCAGGTCCGTCAGCGGCTCCTTGTCCTTGCGGGCGGCGGCGACCTTGAGCTGCGTCTCGCGGATGTCGAGCGCGGGCCCGTCCAGCCGTGCGCGAAGCTTCTCGGCCTGGCTGGCCTTGTCCACCTTGCCGACGACGCCCGCCACCTTGTCCAGGATCTCGCGTTCCTGGGACTGGGTGACGACTGCTGCCGCGACCGGCGCCTCGGGCTTCGGTGTCGGGAGCTCTTCGGCACAGCCGGCGAGCAGCCCCGTGGCGAGCACCGTGGCCACCACGGCCGTGGTGCGGGTCGTGGAGCGCTTCATGAATTACCTCCGTCGTTCCCGGTAACTCCCCAGGTCTGGCGCCACGCCGCAGCACGGCTGCTCGGCGTCTGTGGCTGCTCGGCCTCGGGTGCGGGCTCGGGCTCTGGTTCGGGCGCGGGCACGGCAGGCATCGCGCCTGTCGCGGCTCTGCGCTGCGCCTGCTCACGCATGCGCATCTCGCGCCGGGTCAGCGGCCGGTCCGACGCCGTCGGGGCGGACTGACCGGCCTGGGGGGCCACGGGGGTCCCGGGTGCCGGTGCGGCACCGCCGAACGGCGCCGGCTGGGCCCCGGGCTGAGCGGGTGCCGCGGGCTGAGCGGGTGCCGTGGGCTGAGCGGGTGCCGTGGGCTGAGCGGGTGCCGCGGGCGTGCCTGCCGAACCCTGACCGCGACGTCGCCGGATCCCGCGGATGGACGCCGCCGGGTTCGCAGCAGGTCGGGGAGCCGGGTCGGCTGCCGGGTCGGCTACCGGCTCGGGCGCCGGACGCGGGGCGATCGGGGCGGCTCCGCCGAACGGCGCGGCCGGCCCCCAGGACGGTGTCCGGTCCTGCTCGGGCTCAGGAGCGCTCGGGGTCGGCCGTCCGCGGACGGGCGGCTCGGGTCGTGCCGGCGGGAGAACCGCCGTCCCGCCCTCGGCCGGATCGCCCAGTGCGGGCGGGAACCCGCCGACGGGCTCGTGCGTGCTCGGCTTGGGCTGCTCGCCGTCCACACCGAAGACCACGTCACGACGCGGCAGCTCGGAGTCCGGCTGCCGGGTGCGGGGCGCGGTCGGCGTACGGCGCTTGGCCGCGCGCTTCTTCGTGCGGCGAGCGCCGATGGCGAGGAAGACGCCGAGGATGAGGAGGAAGCCTCCGCCCAGCACTCCGGGCCACAGGTACGGGGTGGACACCGGACGCGGCCAGGTGAGCTCGAGCGTCGGCGCCTCGGCGTTCTTCCCGACGCCGGCGGCCAGCAGGACCACCCGGCCGGGCTCCTCGGTCCAGCGCAGGGAGACCGTGGTCTCGCCGCTCACCTCGGAGAGCCACATGTCGGAGCCGGCAGGGTCGGGACCGTTCGCCGGCTTCTCGGCCGGGGCCTCGTCCGTCTCCTCCCCCTCCTCGGTCGCGGGGCCGGTACCCGGTGCGACGCTCAGCGTCTCCCAGGAGGACAGGCCGGTCACCGAGTCATAGGGGTCGTCGCCCACCCAGCCGAGCACGTCGACGTCGGAACCGAGCGCGAGGGTGACCTTCTGCCCCTCCGGGACAGTGGCTCGCACGGTCACCTGGTCATCGACCAGACCGAGCACACCGGGCTCGGTCACGACCATCGTTCCGTCGCCGCTGGGGGCCGCTGTCGCGACCACGGTGTCGGACTCGCGGAGGACGGTCGCCGTCGCGACCCCGAAACCGATCCCGCCGAGCCCGGCAAGGATCAGGAGAGTCGCCAGAATGCGTTGCACCACCGATTCCCTTCGAATATTGGGCGCGTGCCCGTCGATCAGGTGGATGTTCCAGCATAGGGACCGAACGAAGAGCACTGTCCAATGACGGGCGTGCTTGTGCGGTTCGGTCGGGATTCTCACCCTTCCTTCACCGAGGTGTGTCTGAACCGCCACCATGGCCCCGGGCCGGATGAGCCAGCGGAGAGTATCCCAGGCATTACGTACATTGCATCCGCTCGCGGAGTATCCACATCCGCACAAGGCACGTATCCTGGGCGCCGGACGAGCCGTACAAGGCGGCGTCCCAGGGGGGAGCCTGACCCGCGCCTCACCAAGTTCCGACACTGGAGGTCTGCACCGTGTCCGACGAGCGCTCGCTCTTTCCGACTGCCATGCGCGGATACGACCGCGACCAGGTGCACGCTCACCTGGATCGACTGAACCACGCCCTCGAAGAAGCACGACGTCAGGTCGAGGCGTCCGACGGCCGCGCCATGCAGCTCACGCAGGACCTCAGTGACGCCAAGCGCAACCTGCGGGAGACCGAGAAGCCGTCGTACGCCGGCCTCGGATCCCGTATCGAGCTGCTGCTGCGCTCCGCTGAGGACCAGTCGACCGACATCATCAACCAGGCCAACCAGCAGGCCGCGGACATCATGGCACGGGCGAAGCTGTCCGCCGGGCAGGTGCGGTCGCGCGCTGAGTCCGAGGTTGCCGAGATGCTCGCCAGCGCCCGCCGCGAGGCCGAGGAGATCCGCACCACCACCTCCGCGGAGGCGGAGGGCCACCTGCTCGCCGCGCAGCGCCGCGCGGAGGAGCTCGTGGGTTCCGCCGAGCGCGAGTCGGCGCAGATCGCGAGCGCCATCAGCGCGGAGGAGAGCGAGCGCCGGGCGAGTCTGGAGCGCGAGCTCGGCACCCTGCGTTCCACGGTCGAGCGCGAGACCACGGAGCTGCGCGTCAGCACCGAGGCCGAGGCCGCCAAGCTTCGCGGCGAGGTCAACACGGAGACCACCGAGCAGCGCGAGGCGGCGGAGCGCGACGCGTCGGCGATGCTGGCCAGTGCCCGTGCCGAGTCCGAGCAGATCCTCTCCGAGGCGCGCCGCCAGGCAGCCGAGGCGGCCAACGCCGTGACCAGCGAGATGGAGGAGCTGCGCGAGCAGGCCCGTGCCGCGCTCGCCCAGGCCGAGCTGGACATCGTCACCCGCAAGGAGAGCGTCGAGAAGGAGCTGGCCGAGCGGCACGAGACGGCGAAGTCCGAGACCGCCAAGCTGGTCAGCACGGCAGAGGAGCACGCGGCAGAGGCGGAGAAGCGCGTCGCCGTGGCTCTGGAGCAGTCGGAGAAGATCCGCTCGGAGTCGGACGTCTACGTCAAGGACCTCGTGGCCGACGCCCGCAAGTCCGCCGACCGGATCGTGGCGGAGGCCAGGGAGTTCGCGGAGCAGACGATCGACGACGCCCGTGCCGAGGCGGAGTCGAGCCGGTCGGCCGCACAGCACCAGCTCGAGGACCTCACCCGCCAGCACGACTCCATCAACTCCTACCTGGACGAGCTGCGCGGCATGCTCGGCACACCGGCCACACCGGCCACGCCGGGTGCCGCACCGGCGGCCGTGCCCAGCCCACCGGCCAAGCCGGTGAGCATGTCGGGTGCGACGCCCGCACAGCAGGCCCGCTTCGCCGTGGTCGGAGACGGCACCGAGGCCGAGCCCGACGTCGCCGAGTCGGCCGACGCGGACGGTTCGATGCCCGCGTCGATCCCGCCGAGCAACCCGACGCCCGTGCCCGTCGGCACCGCTACCGTCGTGATCCCGTCGGTCAGGGGCAACAAGGCGAGCGCGAAGTCCGGCCAGAGCGCCGGCGACTCGGCCTCCTCCCCCGCGGAGAACGACGACGCCGAGGAGCCGGTCGCCGAGAAGGCCGGCGCCTCCAGCTGACCCTGCTGGGCCAGGACCAGAGCGACAGAGCTGGGGCGGGACGAACCACATGGTTCGTCCCGCCCCAGCTCTGTCTCGTCCTGTCCGTCAGTGGTGAGCCGCCACCTGAGCGTGCAGCAGGCCCAGGGCCGCGGCGACGGCCTGCGGATCCTCGACGACGCTCAGGTGGCCGGCCCGGGGTACGAGCGTGAGCGCGGCGTCCCCGCCGGCGAGGGTCGAGGGCGCCCCGGCTGCCAGGACCATGTGCTCGGCCTCGGTCAGCGGTGCGATGGCATCCTCTGTGCCCACTACGACGGCCACCGGCCCGTCGAAGCGTTCGAGCACCGCCGTCCGGTCGGGCCGGGTGGCCATCGCCCGCTGTGCCCATGCGACGCCGGCGGGTGACTGCGCACGGATCCACGAGTCCAGCAGAGGGAACAGGTGCCGTCGGTGCTCCGTGCTCGTGCCGCCGACCAGATCGGCGGGCATCCCGAGCACGGCCGCCACGGTCTGTTCGGACTCGACGGCCGCGGCGATCCGGAGGCGCTTGGCACGGGCTTCCTCGGTGTCCGCCGTGGACTTGGTGTTCACGAGGCCGAGGCCGGCGACGAAGCCGGGGTGCCGTTCGGCGAGGGCGAGGGCCACGTACCCGCCCATCGAGTGGCCGACGACCACGGCGTTGCCCTCGCCACCCGCGACCATGGTCCGGTACACCCAGTCCGCCGCGTGCTCGATGCTGGGCTGGTACCCGTCGAGGTCGCTGTGCCCGGCTCCCGGCAGGTCGACGCCGATGGCACGGACGCCCGGCGGCAGATGCTGGGCGCAGGCGGTCCACATGCGGTGGTCGAGCGGGAAGCCGTGCAGCAGCACGAGCGGTACTCCGCCGCCGTCGTGCAGCGTGAAGGTGGCCAGGGCTGGTGAGGTCATCGTCGTCCTCCTCGTGGGTGGTGGATTCTCAGGAATCGCCCAGCGGTCCGTCCCAGTGCGTCGGCAGCGGTAGCGGGTGGTCGGGCAGAACGTGCGCGACGATCTCGTTCAGCGCGCGGGCGACGGCCGGCTCCCCGACCCACAGGTGCTTCGCACCGTCGACACCGATCACCTCGGCCTGCGGGACGCGCGCGAAGCGCCGACGGGCCTCGTCGGGCCGGAGGTAGTCGTCGAGCTCCGGCACCAGGACCACGAGCGGCTTGCCGAACGCCGCCCAGCGGTCCAGGTCCTCGTCGGTGGCGCGGTGCAGCGGCGGTGACAGGAGGATCGCTCCCTCGACGCTCGGGTCGGCGCCGTGCTTGAGCACCAGCTCGGTACCGAACGACCAGCCGACCAGCCAGGGCCGCGGCAGACCGCGGAACTCGGCGAGCTCGATCGCGGCCGCGACGTCGTAGCGCTCCGCGTCGCCGCCGTCGAACGTGCCCTCGCTCGTACCCCGCGGGGACGAGGTCCCCCGCGTGTTGAACCGCAGCACCGCGAGGTTCGCCAGCGCGGGCAGGCGCCACGCGGCCTTGCGGTACACGTGCGAGTCCATGAAGCCGCCGTGCGTCGGCAGCGGGTGGAACGTCAGCAGGCTGGCCGAGGGCTCGCTGTCCTCGGGCAGTGCCAGGTCGCCGACGAGAGTCAGGCCGTCGGCGGTGTGCAGCTCGATGTCCTCGCGCCGTGCGGGCAGGACGGTGAGCGAGCGGATCTGATGGGTCGTCTCGCCGGAGGCCTCGTCCGGCGTCGCTTCAGTGGTCATCGGTTCCATTCTCTCCCCCGTCGCGACCGGTGGGCTCAGCGCAGGTTGGCGCGGCGCTGCCAGCAGCTGTTGTGCCAGTGCCGACGACCGTCCAGGCCTGCCTCGGGTCCGCCGAGCAGGTCGGTCTGCCACGCGACGACGTGCGCCGTGCCGGGGGTCACCGCCTGACGGCAGGCCGGGCAGGTATACGTCTTGTCCGACGAGCGGATCCGCTGGACCACCCATTCTCCGTCGGCGGCGGACTCGCTGCGCCGGCCACCCGTCGCCCGGTCGACATCGAGGGGGACGTGGTCCGCGGCATACGGACGTTTGCTGGAGCGGCGCTTCGACGGCATGGCATCTATTCTTCCGCAGGGCGGAGCTGATGGCTCGACCTGCCCGAACCTGCTCAGAACCTGGGAGCCACGCTCATTTCCGCCCGCTAGAGTGTGGCGGTCCCCAGCAAGGCGTAAACCCGACCGAAGGACTACTCGTGAAGCACCGCACCACTGCCGGCCTGGCAGCCGTCGCGCTGGCATCCATCGCGCTCACCGGCTGCGCAAGCGGCGACGACACCGCGGACGGCGGTGCTGCCGCCTCCAACGGAAACGTCTGCGAGGTGACGCCGGCCGCCGAGCCGTCGCCCGCGCCCAGCCCCTCCGATGCGGACGTCGAGGCCGTCGAGGCGATCGAGGTCTCCGGCCCGGTCGGCAAGGAGCCCAAGGTCTCCTTCAAGACGCCGCTGGAGGTCAGCGCTCCGACGTTCCGCGTCGTCGACGAGGGCACCGGCGAGGAGCTCAAGGAGAAGGACCAGGTCACCATCGACTACGTGGTGATCGCGGGCAAGGACGGTTCGCAGGCCGCTTCCACCTGGAAGACCAAGGAGCCCGAGACGTTCGAGCTCGGCGACGCGCAGTACGACCTCCTGAACGACAAGCTCATCGGCCAGAAGGTCGGCACGCGACTGCTCATGGCCAGCACCGCGATGGACCAGTCCATCCAGGTCACGATGGTCGAGGTCGCCAAGGTCGAGGCTCCCAAGGAGAGCCCGACCCGCGCGGAGGGCACCGAGGTGGAGCCGAAGGAGGGCCTGCCCGCCGTCGAGCTCGCCGACGACGGCCAGCCGACCGTCACCATCCCTGAGGGCTACGAGAAGCCCACCGACCTCGTGGTGCAGCCCCTCATCGAGGGTGACGGCGCCGAGGTCACCAAGGAGCAGACGGTCACCGTCCAGTACGCGGGCTGCCTGCTCGACGGCACGTCGTTCGACTCCTCCTGGAGCCGGGGCACCCCGATGTCGATTCCGCTCAGCCAGGTCATTCCCGGCTGGACCAACGGTCTCGCCGGCCAGAAGGTCGGCAGCCAGGTGCTGCTCGTCGTCCCGGCAGCCGAGGCCTACGGCGAGAAGAGCGAAGAGAACACGCACGAGCTCGCCGGCCAGGACCTCGTGTTCGTGGTCGACATCCTCGAGGCGAAGGCAGCCTGACCCTGCCGGCCGGTCCGCCCAGCGGAGCGGCTGAGATCTAGCGCACGCGACGTGCGCATCGCCGCTGGTCACGGCGTAGACGTGGCGGGTGCCCGAGCCGGGTGCCCGCCACGTCTCGTAGGGTCTTCCCATGACGTCGACTGATCTCCCTGCCACCGAGTCCGCTCCCATGCCGGAGCGCGAGGTGCTCACCTGGGAGACGTTCCCCGATGCGGTGCGCGACCTGGCCCACAAGGTGGTGGACAGCGGGTTCGTGCCCGAGGTCGTGATCGCCGTCGCGCGCGGTGGCCTCGTTCCTGGCGGCGCCATGGCGTACGCGCTCGGCACCAAGGGCGTCGGGACGTTGAACGTCGAGTTCTACACGGACATCGGCAAGACCCTCGACGACCCCCGAGTGCTGCCACCCCTCATGGACACGTCCGAGCTGCCCGGGGCCAAGGTGCTGGTGGTGGACGACGTCGCCGACTCCGGCCGCACCCTGGCCCTGGTCATGGACCTCCTGGAGAAGCAGGGCGCCGAGGCCCGCTCGGCGGTGCTGTTCACCAAGCCGCGCACGATCATCCAGCCGGACTACTCGTGGAAGGACACCGATCTGTGGATCACCTTCCCGTGGTCCGCCGAGCCTCCGGTGACCGGCGCGAAGTCGATCGACGCGTGACCCGCTGAACGCCCGCGTGCACGCACAGGCCCACCAGGCAGGTGACCAGCACGCCGAGGGCCAGCCCTGACGCGACGTCGTGCACATGGTGGACGCCGGCGGCGACGCGGGCTCCGGCGACGGCGAGCGCCAACGGTACGACCATCAGCCAGAGTCGTGGTGCGACGAGTAGGCACGCCACCGCCAGGGCGCCCGCGATGGTCGAGTGGTTGCTGGGCCAGGACCAGTCGCCCGGCGGTGGGCAGTCCAGCACCGTGGCCACCTCGCCAACCCTGCAGGGCCGTTCCTGCGCGACCATGAGCTTGACCACCTCGCTGGTTCCGTACGCGCAGAGGGTGCCGACTCCCGCAGCGGCCAGCAGGCCGAACCGGGAGCGATCACGACGCCACGTGAACACGGCGAGGCACGCCGTGATCACGACGAGCGCCAGCAACCCCTTGTCGGCGACCAGCCCAGCGAGGCCGGCCAGCGGCGAACGGGCGGCCCCTCCGGCGACCTGTTCGAAGAGGCTCTCGCGTGCGGGCCAGGCGACGGCCGCGAGAGCGCTCAGCCCCAGGACGGCGCTGAGCGCGGCAGGCAGGACGGCGCGCGGGACCACGGCCCGGCTCGGCGTGGCCCGCCGGACGGCTGGTGGTGCATGGCGTGTTGTGGACATGCCGAGAACGCTAGGAATCGGCGAGACCCTGCGGATCTGGCGTAGGTCAGGTGCTGGCTACACCCGTGGTCCTACTGTCCCCTGGCGAAGATCAGACCAGGGCCGGAAGCGCGCGCCGCGGACCGTCGGCGACGATGGTGTGGTGACCCAGCCGCCCCAGAGCGCCGAGCCCGAGCACACCATCGAGCACACCGAACACACCGAACACACCGAACACACCGATGAGCACACCGATGTCCCGCCCGCGGGCGTGGTCGCCGCGACCGCGTTCGCGGTCCTGCTGGTGCTCGCAGGCGTGAACCCGTGGTGGATGCTCGCGCTGGCCGCCGCCGCGGCACCGCTCGGGCTGTCCCGCAGTGGTGCCCGGCTGGGCGTCCTCGCCATGGCTGTCGCGGCGGGCGCCGCTGCCGTCGCCGCCCTGGCCGGCTGGGCAGACCTGCGTGATGTGCTCGTCGCCACCGCACGCGGTGTCGTCACCGGCGTGCTGCCCTGGTCGGTGGCCATCGCGTGGCGCGCCCGCCGGGCCGGCGAGGCCGACGCGGCGATGGCGCTGATCCGGGACCAGGAAGCCCAGCAGATGCGTGCCGAGACCGACCTTGCCCGGCAGCGGCTGCACCTCGCCGAGAGCCTGCACGACGACCTGGGGCACGCTCTCAGCCTCGTCGCGGTCAACCTCGGCCGGTTGGAGCTGGAGCTGGAGGGGAACGCGACGACCCGGCACGGACCGGCGGCGGCCACGTCCGTCCGGGAGTCCGTGGGGCTCGCGCGGCGCCAGGTCTCCGATGCGGTCGCCCGCCTGGGCACCTCCGTCCAGACCCTTCGTACCGGCCTCGCTGACGGCGGTCCGTCAGCGACCGGTCAGGCAGACCTCGACGTGCTCGTGCGCGACGCGCGCCTCGCGGGCGCCGACGTCGAGGTCACGGGATCGCCCGGCGCCGAACGCCTGGCCGCCTTCGGCCCCGCCGTCGTGCGGGTGGTCCAGGAGGGACTGACGAACGCGCTCAAGCACGCCGCCGGTCAGCCGGTCCGCGTAGAGCTGGCGACCAGGACCGGACGGCTCGTCGTGACCGTGCACAACCCCCTGCCGGGCGCCGTCGCCGGGCCGGTGCCGGGCGGCGATCCGCCTGCTGCGGTCGGCGGCACGGGCCTCCGGTCGCTGGGCGAGCACGTGCGCACCGTGGGCGGATCCGTCCAGGCCGGCCCGCGCGACGGTGACTTCATCCTGCGTGCCGAGCTGCGCCCCATGTCGGACGATCCGGCGGGCACGACGATCAGCTCACCACCGCACGGACGCGACCCCGCCAGCGCTACGCCGCCCCGCGCTATGCCGACTCGCGGTGCGGCGACCCGGGACGCCAGTGTGGTGACCCACGGACTCAACCGCGCCCGCCGCCGGGGCGGAGCGCTGCTGCTGACGGCGGTGCTGGTGCCGACCGCCGCTCTCGTCGCGGTGGCGGCCGCCATCCAGCTCGCGGACCACCTCGATGCACGGCGCGCGCTGATCGAACCTGCGACCTTTGCCCGCATCTCCGTCGGCGACAGCCGCTCGCGCGTACAGCTACTGCTGCCTGCGGCCACCCTCGACCCGCCTCCGGGGGCCGACGCGTCGTGCGGCTACTACGCCGTCACGGTGGACTCGCTGGACGACGCGTCGGGCGACGCCTACCGGATCTGCTGGGCGGGCGACCGCGTCGCGTCGAAGGAGCTCCTGGTCGGGGGCGCGCGATGAGCGGCGGGCCCGGTCCCACCGCACCGACCCGGGTGGTCCTGGCCGACGACGAGCCCCTCGTCCGCGCGGGGATCGCCGGGATCCTGGAGACGGACGACGGCGTCCGCGTCGTGGCACAGGGGTCCTCGGGGGAAGAGGCCGTGGCGGCGGTCCGGGCGCACCGGCCCGATGTCGTACTGCTCGACGTGCGTATGGACGCCATGAACGGCCTGGAGGCCCTCGCCGAGATCCGCCGCACGGCCGGTCATCTGCCGTGCCTCATGGTCACCACGTTCGGTGAGGACGCCTACGTCGCGGAAGCGATCCGGCTGGGCGCCGACGGCTTCGTGCTGAAGTCGGGTGATCCGCGGGAGCTGCTGCTGGCGGTCCACGCGGCGGCGGCGGGCGGCGCCTACTTCTCGCCCGCGGTATCGCGACGGCTCCTGCAGACGGGGCTGGGCACGCGGTTCGTCGCACAGCAGGACGCCAGGGAGCGATTCGAGCGCCTCACCCGGCGGGAGCAGGAGGTTCTGGCCCTGGTGGGCGACGGTCTTGCCAACCCGGAGATCGCCGCGACCCTCCATCTCGCGGAGGGCACGGTCAAGGTGCACATCACCTCGATCCTGCGTACGACCGGGGCGCGCAACCGGGTCGAGGCCGCGCTGATCGCCGCGCAGGCGAGGACGGCGTTGCAGTAGCCCCTGGCCGCGCTGGCCGGTCAGGAGATCTCACCCTTCCCACCCTCGCCCCTTACGCCGTAAGGTTGCCTTACGCCGTAAGTCTCGCCGAGAGGGAAGCCATGAGCTCGTCCACGTTGCACCCCCGCACGGCCCGCACGACGGGCCTGCTCTACCTTGCGCTGGCCGTCGTCGCCGTCCCAGGGTTTCTGGTCATCCGCCCGATGCTGTTCGACCCGGACAGTGCGGCGGCAACGCTCGACCACCTGGTCGCGAACGAGGCGCTCGCCCGCCTGGGTATCGGTCTGGAGCTCGCGCTCGTCGCCGTCCAAGCCCTCGTCGGGCTGTGGTTCTACCGGCTGTTCCGGCGCGTCGACTCGTTCGCTGCCGGCTCGCTGGCCGCCTTCGGGCTGATGAACGCGGTGGCGTTCCTCGCCAGCGCGGCGTGCCTCGGCGCGGCGCTGGAGCTCGCCCTCGCACCGCCGTCCGCCGAGACCGCCGGTGGCGCCCAGCTCCTGTACGTCCTCGGCGGCAGCTTCTGGGGCGTCAGTGCCCTCTTCTTCGGGCTCTGGCTGGTCCCCATGGGGGTTCTCGCACTGCGGTCGGGCATGCCGCGGCCGCTCGGCTGGACCCTGGTGGCCGGCGGCGGCGCGTACGTGCTCAACGCCTTCGTCGCCTACCTCGCACCGGACGCCGAACAGATTGCCGCCGTGCTCCTGATCCCGGCGACAATCGGTGAGTTCTGGATGATCGGCTGGCTGCTGTGGCACTCGGCCCGAACGCGCCCGGCCCCGACCAACCCGGTCCCGGCGGGAGTCCGTCGAGGGTTGTAATGTTTACCGTACGTACGGTAAACATTGCCCATGAGGCCCAGTTCCCGCACCGAGATCCTGGACGCGGCCCTGCGCGTCGTCGACGCCGTGGACGGCGCCGACATCACCTATGAGTCGGTCGCCCGGCAGGCGGGCCTGACCAAGGCCGGGCTGATGTACCACTTCCCGTCGAAGGACGCGCTGATGGCGGGCATCATCGGGCACGTCATCGACCGGTGGCAGACCGAACTGTGCGAGGTGCTCGGCATCCCACCCGAGGAGTCGACGCTGGCCCAGCGAGTGCAGGCCTTCGTGCGCTTCGCGGGATCGGGCGAGGCGACCCAGGGCGAGTTCGCCGTCTTCGCCGAGGCGGTCCGGCGCCCTCAGCTGTCGGGCCCCTGGCTGGCCTGGTTGCGCGGCTGGTTCGCGTTCGGGGAGGGAGCGGACTCCGCCCCCCTCCTGCTCGTGTGGCTGGCCGCGCACGGCATGTGGATCACCGAGGCCACGGACATGCTCAGCGTGACGCCCGCACAGCGCGCGGCGGTGCTGGGCAAGCTGACCGAACTGATCGAGGAGACGTCCGTATGAGGCAGTGGCTCGTCCTGGCCGGCGCGATCGTCATGGAGGTCACCGCGACCCTCGCTCTGCGCGCGGCGATCGACAACCCGTGGTGGTGGGCTCTGGCCGCCCTCGGTTACGCCGGCGCCTTCGTGGCCCTGTCGCTGCTGCTCCGGCTCGGCGCACCGATCGGTGTCGTCTACGGCATCTGGGCCGCCGCCGGCGTCGCCCTGACCGCCGTCACGGCCTCGGCCATCTTCGGGGAACCGTTCACGCTCACGATCGCTATCGGGATCGCGCTGGTGATCGCGGGCATCGTCCTCGTGGAGACCGGGCACCACACGTCCGCCGCCAAGCCCGTCGGGGCAGCCCAAGCAGCCGAGGAGATCCGTTGACGTGGCTCATCCTGGCCGGCGCGGTCCTCACCGAGGTCGCCGCCACACTGTCCCTGCGCGCCTCCGAAGGCCTGCGCAAGAAGGTGTGGATCGCCCCGATCGTCATCGGGTACCTCACCGCGTTCGGGCTCCTGACCCTCACCCTGGCCAACGGCATGCCCGTCGGCATCGCGTACGGCATCTGGGCCGCCAGCGGAGTGGCCCTGACCGCGGTCGGGGCCCGCTTCTTCTTCAAGGAGACGCTCACGTGGCGGATGGCCGCAGGGATCGTCCTGATCGCGATCGGGGTGCTCGTGATCGAGCTCGGCTCCCAGACCCACTGACGACCGGGACGGAGATCTGACAGCCGCGGCCGCCCCGCTCTTCGGGGAGTCGGCACACCAAGAGGCCCGGAACCGCAGAATTCTGCGCTTCCGGGCCTCTGGTCAGCCGCTAGGTACGTGAGGAAACTCGTTGCTGGCACCAGGCGCGAAGCCGGCCAGCTTGCCGGTCGTGCCCAGGTGCCGAAGATCCCCCAGCGTTGGATCAGCTGTCGTCGCTCACGTTGCCCTCGCCGGGCGGCGTCATGTTCGCGTACTCCTCGATCCGGTCGATGAGACCGTCCTTGAAACCGAAGTACATCGCCACGGGCAGCTCGATGCCGGACCCGCCGGGCATGCTGATGTGCAGCACGTGCTGCTGGAGCACCTCGTCGGGCTTCTGGAACTGCCGGACGATGTCGTACCGCAGCGCGGCGCCGCCGCCCGTCATCTGCTTGAGCTGCTCGAGGTTCTCCTCGATCGTCTGCTCGCCCTTGCCGTCGTTGTGCCAGACGGTGGCTGTGTCCGCGCACATCGCACGCATGCTTGCGAAGTCGAACTTCTCCAGGTGCCGCAGGTACTGGACCGCCTTCTCCGTCAGCTCGGGTTCCATTGTTCCGTCCTGTCCTTTCTTGTCGGGCTCTGTCACCGTGCTCCCGCTCCTCTCGTCGAGGACGGGCGCACGTTCTCCGGCGTCGACGACAACCGGAAGATGGTTCGCTTCAAGCGGGATCGGGCAGGGGAACGCCGTGGAGAACACGTGGTGGGGCAGGATCACCTGGTTGAAGTCAACCCGGAAGGTGCTGCCCTCGTCCGGGGGGAGGATCAGCCATCGACCGATCTCGGGGGTGTCGGTGCCGCTGCTGGGATCGGTGAATACCGCCAGCCGCAGGCCGGGGACGGATTCCATCACCAGCAGGGTGTGCTCCTGGCCGCCGAGCTCGACGACCAGGTCGCCCGGGGCGGAGACCATCTCCTTGCTCCGCGGGCTGGTCAGCCGCCCCATCTCGACGGTACGGCCCGGCGTTGGCCGGTACTCGGCGTCGACGACCCAGCTCGGATCGTAGGGATAGGTCGCG
The DNA here is from genome assembly GCF_042682255.1 of Promicromonospora aerolata. Classification (NCBI taxonomy): domain Bacteria; kingdom Bacillati; phylum Actinomycetota; class Actinomycetes; order Micrococcales; family Promicromonosporaceae; genus Promicromonospora; species Promicromonospora aerolata. Next base: position 4,956,335 of record NZ_JBHUHF010000001.1, on the reverse strand, counting down.
ATCTCACGCAGCCCCGTGAGAACCGGTGCGGACGGGTCCCAGACGACCATGCCGTAGGTTCCACCCCGTCCCTGGACGAAACACACCCGCCCGTCAGCGAGCTCCACCTGGCTGCCGGACTCCACGTCCACCGCACCGGTCACCGCCCGCCCGCCGATCGACACGCCGTCCGCAGCGGTGACGGTGAGAGTCAAGACCCCCGACGCGCTCACCTCCCATCGACCAGGCAGACCCGGAACCCCCGGTTCGGGATGCGAGACCATGGCCAGCTGGACGGTGCCCGCCTTCCCGCCCGGGCCGGCGACCTCCTCCCAACGGTTCTTCCGCCAGGTCGCGTACTCCACCGGCACACCCGGGTCGCCAGAGTCCTCAGTAGACATAGATCCTCCTGTTCCTGTTGACGCCCGGAACGAGCGCCTTCAGGTGCCACCGTGCGAGGACGCAACAGGATCTTGCAAACATTGTTGCCGTTCTGGCAAACTCCCTGCCATGAACGATGAGAAGGGCGGAGGCCTGGACGCCGTCGGGCCCCGGCTGCGCAACCTCCGCCATGAACGTGAGACCACGCTGGTCGAGCTGTCGGCCGCTACCGGCATCTCCGTCAGCACGCTGTCCCGGCTGGAGTCCGGCTCCCGGCGGCCGACCCTGGAACAACTGCTACCACTGGCGAGAGCCCACGGCGTCACGCTCGACGAGCTGGTCGACGCCCCCGCCACCGGTGATCCGCGTATTCACCTACGCCCCATCAGCTGCAGAGGGGGCATGACGGTCCTGCCGTTGACCCGGCGTCCCGGCGGCATCCAGGCCTACAAGTTCATCATTCCCGGAGGCCGCCCCTCGGATCAGCCCGCCCCCAAGACCCACGAGGGGTACGAATGGGCCTACGTCCTCAACGGACAGCTACGGCTCGTGCTCGGTGAACACGACCTGGTCCTCTCGCCCGGTGAAGCCGCCGAGTTCGACACCCGCACACCACACTGGTTCGGCGCCGCAACCAACCAGCCCGTGGAATACCTCTGCCTCATCGGACGACAGGGCGAGCGCGCGCACATCCGCGCCCGCACCACCTCGAGGAAATGATCTAGGTCACCAGCCGGGCGACCACGGCCTTCCCCCGTGACGTTTGCCAGAGCGGCAAACAGCTTTGGTGTTCTCCCGCGCGCCGAGCCAGTCTCGTGCATCGACCCAGGCCGCGGTGGCTTCGGGCATCACCAGAGGCAGGAGAACGCAACGATGAAGGTTGTCATCGTGGGTGGCGTGGCCGGTGGCATGTCAGCGGCCACACGGGTGCGCAGGCTCGTACCGGACGCCGAGATCATCGTGCTCGAACGAGGCGAACACGTCTCGTTCGCCAACTGCGGCCTGCCCTACTACATCGGCGGAACCATCGAACACCGATCGGCGCTGCTGCTGCAGACCCCCGAGAGCTTGCACGACAGATTCGCGCTCGATGTGCGGGTACGCCATGAAGTGCTGACGATCGACCGTGCCGCGCAGACGGTGCAAGTCCGAGACCACCGTGCCGGTGTCGACTACACGCAGGACTGGGACCACCTCGTGCTCAGCACCGGTGCCGCTCCGGTGGTCCCCTCCGTCCCTGGAGCGGAGCGAGCACTGACCTTACGAGATGTCGCCGACGCCGATGTCATCGCAGAGGCCGCGGCACGATCACGCACCGCCGTCGTGGCCGGCGCCGGCTTCATCGGGCTGGAGATGGCCGAGAACCTCCACACCCGGGGGCTGTCGGTCGCACTCGTCGAACTCTCCGGGCAGGTGCTACCGCCCTTGGACCCGGAGATGGCCCAGCCGGTGCTCGACCACCTGCGCACTCAGGGCGTCTCGGTGCACCTGGGCTCAGGAATCCAGCGCATCGACGCCACCACCGTGGTGCTGGACGACGGCTCGACCCTGCCTGCCGACCTGGTGATCATGGCCATCGGGGTGCGGCCGGACAGCCGCCTCGCCGCCGCGGCCGGTCTGACGACCGGCCCGGACGGCGGCGTCGTGGTGGACGCATCACTGCGCACCAGAGATCCCCGGATCCACGCGGTCGGCGACCTGGTCCAGAAGACCGACGCCGTGTCCGGCCAGGCGGGCCTTGTGCCACTGGCCGGTCCCGCCAACCGGCAGGGCAGGCTGGCCGCGGACGCGATCGCAGGCCGGGCGGTGCACGACGGGGACAGCCAGGGCACGGCCGTGATCAGCGTACTCGGCCTGACCGCGGCGGTGACCGGCTGGAACGAGAAGAGGCTGCGCGCGGCGGGACGCCGACACCGCATCGTCCACATTCATCCGCTCGCCCACGCCGGCTACTACCCCGGTGCCACTCCCCTCTCGATCAAGCTGCTCATCGATGCCCAGACCGACCAGATCCTGGGCGCGCAAGCCGTCGGTACCGAAGGCGTCGACAAACGCATAGACGTCCTCGCCACCGCCATGGCCGCCCGGATGCGCGCGTCGGACCTCCTGCGACTGGAGCTGGCATACGCCCCGCAGTACGGCACGGCCAAAGATCCCGTCAACATGCTCGGCTACCTGGCCGAGAACCTGGCCAACGGGACCACCGCGAACATCCAGTGGCACGAGGTCGAGGCGGCGCGAGCAGCTGGAGCGACCGTCGTGGACGTGCGCACCGCAGCCGAGTTCGCCGCAGAAGCGATCCCCGGTGCGATCAACCTCCCCTTGGACGAGCTCAGGCACCGGCTCGGCGAACTACCTCCTGGACGGCTGATCGTGCACTGCCAGGTGGGCCAACGCGCACACAGCGCGGTATGCCTCTTGCGCGGGCGGGGACGGGACGCGGTCAACCTGGACGGCGGCCTGCTGACGTGGCGGGCGGGCAACCTGGCGCGCGGGGAGCTGTGAACGCCAGATCCGGAAGGGGCACCGAGCCGCCTGCGAGATTTGCCGGACTGGCAAAGATCTTTGACGATCTTGCCGGTGCGGAGCCAGCCTTGTTCGTCAGAAGCAGGTCGCGTGCAACGTCGCTCTCGATCTCGTCCCACGCGCTGTACGAGAGGGCAAGCCCATGAGTGCCACGACTGACACGTCCGACCACCTGAGCGATCCACCGACCACTGCGGCCACATCCGACGGCGCACCGAGTGACACCTCCGTGCCGTCACGCACCGACAAGCTCGCCCCGGGCCATCTCCGCGTCATCGCGCTGCTCATGGCGAGCGCGTTCACCGTGATCCTCAACGAGACCACGATGTCCGTGGCGCTGCCGCCGATCATGGCCGACCTGGGTGTGACCGCCACGACGGGCCAGTGGCTCACCACGGCGTTCATGCTGACGATGGCCGTGGTCATCCCGGCGACGGGCTTCCTCATCAACAGGCTGGGCACGCGCGGCGCCTATCTGCTGGCGATGGCGCTGTTCACTGTTGGTACGGCGCTGGCGATGATCGCGCCGAACTTCGCGATCCTCGTCACCGGACGCGTGGTGCAGGCGACCGGTACGGCCATCATGACGCCGCTGCTCATGACGACCATCATGACCATCGTCCCGCCGCACAGGCGCGGCCGGATCATGGGCAACGTGACGCTGGTCATCGCGCTGGCGCCGGCGCTCGGCCCGACGCTGTCGGGTGCGGTCCTCGACCCCCTGGGCTGGCGCGGCGTGTTCGGCGTCGTCCTGCCGATCTCGGCGCTCGCCCTGATCGCCGGCATCCTGTGGATCCGCGACGTGTCCGACAAGGACGAGCACCACCTCGACCCGCTGTCACTGCTGCTCGCACTGGTCGCGTTCGGTGGTGTCGTGTGGGGCCTTTCCGGCCTGGGCGAGGCGGCGCAGCATGCCACGGCCATCAACCCGTGGATCCCGCTCGGTGTGGGCCTCGCGGTGCTCGGCCTGTTCATCTGGCGGCAGATCGCCCGGCAGCGCACCGACTCCGCACTGCTCGACCTGCGCACGTTCCTCGAGTCGAACTTTCGCGTCGCCGTCATCATCATGGCGGTCGCGATGATGGCGATGTTCGGCACCATGATCGTGCTGCCGCTGGTCCTGCAGGACGCCCTCGGCATGGCGCCGCTGACCGTCGGCCTGCTCATGCTGCCGGGAGGCGTCGCGATGGGTGTGCTCGGCCCGGTCGTCGGCCGCTGGTACGACAGGTTCGGTCCCCGGCCGATCATGATCCCCGCCACCGCGGTGGTCACGGTGGCGAGCGGTGCGTTCGCGTTCATCTCGCCGACGACGTCGATCTTCTACATCCTCGGCGCGCACATCCTGCTCATGGTCGGCCTCGCCTCCGTGTTCACGCCACTGTTCAGCGCCGCACTCGGGGTGCTCAAGCCGCAGCAGTACTCGCACGGTTCGGCCATCCTCAACACGGTGCAGCAGGTCGCGGGTGCCGCCGGTACCGCGCTCTTCATCGCGATCATGACCATCCGGGCGGCATCCCTGGAAGACGGCGGGTCGTCCGGCGCGGCAGCGATGGCCGAAGGCGCCGGTCTGGCGTTCGGGATCGGTGCCGGCGTCATGGCGCTGACCATCGGGCTCGCCACGATGATCAAGCGCCCGGAGAGCGACGGCGAGCTCCACGGCGGCCACTAGCCCGACCAGGCATGCCAGAGGCGAAATCCGCTGGCTGCACGCAAAGAGGCCCGGAACCGCAAGAATCTGCGGTTCCGGGCCTCTGATCAGCCGCTATGCGCGACGGGCTCCCGACGTGGTGTCAGAAGTCCCAGTCGTCGTCCTCGGTCTCGACCGCCTTGCCGATCACGTACGACGAGCCGGACCCCGAGAAGAAGTCGTGGTTCTCGTCCGCGTTCGGTGACAGCGCCGCGAGGATGGCCGGGTTGACGTCGGTGTCCTCCTTGGGGAACAACGCCTCGTAGCCCAGGTTCATCAGGGCCTTGTTGCCGTTGTACCGCAGGAACTTCTTGACGTCCTCGGTCAGCCCCAGCTCGCCGTAGAGCGAGTCGGTGTACTCGACCTCGTTCTCGTACAGCTCGAAGAGCAGGTCGAACGTGTACGCCTTGAGGTCGTCCTGCTCGGGCTGCGTGAGCTGCGCGAGGCCCTTCTGGTACTTGTAGCCGATGTAGTACCCGTGCACCGCCTCGTCCCGGATGATGAGGCGGATCAGGTCGGCCGTGTTCGTGAGCTTCGCCCGCGAGGACCAGTACATCGGCGCGTAGAAGCCGGAGTAGAACAGGAACGACTCGAGCATCGTCGAGGCGACCTTGCGCTTCAGCGGGTCGTCGCCCCGGTAGTAGTCGAGGACGATCTCCGCCTTCTTCTGCAGGTTCGCGTTGTTCTCGGACCACTCGAAGGCGTCGTCGATCTCCGGCGTGGACAGCAGCGTGGAGAAGATCGAGGAGTAGCTCTTCGCGTGCACGCTCTCCATGAAGGCGATGTTGGTGTACACCGCCTCCTCGTGCGGGGTGAGCGAGTCCGGGATCAGCGACACCGCTCCGACCGTGCCCTGGATGGTGTCCAGGAGGGTCAGTCCGGTGAACACCCGCGAGGTCATGGTCTTCTCGTGCTCCGAGAGGGTGTTCCACGACTGGATGTCGTTGGAGACCGGGACCTTCTCCGGCAGCCAGAAGTTACCGACGAGACGGTCCCAGACCTCGGCATCCTTCTCGTCCTCGAGGCGGTTCCAGTTGATCGCTGTCACGCGATCGATGAGCTTGAGCTTGCCGGTTGGCGACATGGGAGTTCCTTCAGGAGCAGCGGTACGGGCGAGACTGGCGGCAGGAACCGGTCAGAGCATGCAGGAGACGCAGCCCTCGATCTCGGTACCCTCCAGCGCCAGCTGACGCAGGCGGATGTAGTACAGGGTCTTGATGCCCTTGCGCCACGCGTAGATCTGCGCCTTGTTGACGTCGCGCGTGGTGGCGGTGTCCGGGAAGAACAGCGTAAGGCTCAGGCCCTGGTCCACGTGCTGCGTCGCCGCGGCATACGTGTCGATGATCTTCTCGTAGCCGATCTCGTACGCGTCCTGGTAGTAGTCCAGGTTGTCGTTGGTCATGTACGGCGCCGGGTAGTAGACGCGACCGAGCTTGCCTTCCTTGCGGATCTCGATCTTGGCAGGCACCGGGTGGATCGACGACGTCGAGTTGTTGATGTAGCTGATCGAACCCGTCGGCGGCACGGCCTGGAGGTTCTGGTTGTAGATGCCGTGCTCCATGACCGAGGCCCGCAGCTCGCGCCAGTCGTCCTGCGTCGGGATGGCAACACCGGCGTCGGCGAACAGCCGCGCGACGCGCTCCGTCGCCGGCTTCCACTCCTGCTCGACGTACTTGTCGAAGTACTCGCCGGTGGCGTACTTCGAGTCCTCGAACCCACCGAACTTCGTGCTCCGCTCGATCGACAGGCGGTTGGACGCCCTGATCGCGTGGTACGCGACGGTGTAGAAGTAGATGTTGGTGAAGTCGATGCCCTCTTCGGAGCCGTAGTAGATGCGCTCGCGGGCGAGGTAGCCGTGCAGGTTCATCTGGCCCAGGCCGATCGCGTGCCCGCTCTCGTTGGCGCGCTTGATCGACGGGACCGACTCGATCGACGTCTGGTCGCTCACCGCGGTCAGTGCGCGGATCGCGGTGTCGATCGTGCGGCCGAAGTCCGGCGAGTCCATCGCCTTGGCGATGTTCAGCGAGCCGAGGTTGCAGGAGATGTCCCGGCCGACCTCGCTGTACGAGAGGTCCTCGTTGAACGTCGACGGGGTCGACACCTGCAGGATCTCCGAGCACAGGTTGGAGTGCGTGATGCGGCCCTTGATCGGGTTGGCCGCGTTCACCGTGTCCTCGAACATGATGTACGGGTACCCGGACTCGAACTGCAGCTCCGCGAGCGTCTGGAAGAAGTCACGAGCGCTGATCGTGGTCTTGCGGATGCGGTCGTCGGCCACGAGCTCGTCGTACTTCTCCGAGATGGAGACGTCGGCGAACGGCACGCCGTAGATCCGCTCGACGTCGTACGGGCTGAACAGGTGCATGTCAGCGTTCTTCTTGGCCAGCTCGAACGTGATGTCCGGGATGACCACACCGAGCGAGAGCGTCTTGATGCGGATCTTCTCGTCCGCGTTCTCCCGCTTGGTGTCGAGGAACCGCATGATGTCGGGGTGGTGGGCGTGCAGGTACACGGCACCGGCACCCTGACGTGCGCCGAGCTGGTTCGCGTAGGAGAAGGAGTCCTCCAGCAGCTTCATCACGGGGATGACGCCGGACGACTGGTTCTCGATGTGCTTGATCGGCGCACCGTGCTCGCGGATGTTGCTCAGGAGCAGCGCCACGCCGCCGCCGCGCTTGGAGAGCTGCAGTGCGGAGTTGATGCTGCGCGCGATGGACTCCATGTTGTCCTCGATGCGCAGCAGGAAGCAGGACACGGGCTCGCCGCGCTGCGCCTTGCCGACGTTGAGGAAGGTCGGTGTCGCCGGCTGGAACCGTCCGGCGACGACCTCCTCGACGATGTCGCGCGCCGTCTGCTCGCTGCCGTCGGCCAGGCCGAGCGCGACCATGGCCACACGGTCCTCGAAGCGCTCCAGGTACTTCTTGCCGTCGAACGTCTTGAGCGTGTACGAGGTGTAGTACTTGAAGGCACCCAGGAACGTCTCGAAGCGGAACTTCTTCGAGTACGCGAGCTGGAACAGCTCCTTGACGAACTCCCCGGAGTACTTCGCGAGCACGGCCTGGTCGTAGTACTTGGCCTCGACGAGGTGCTCCAGCTTCGCCTCGAGCGACTCGAACTCGACGGTGTTCGGGTTGACGTGCTGCAGGAAGTACTGGCGAGCCGCCTCGCGGTCCTTCTCGAACTGGATCTTCCCGTCCGGCCCATACAGGTTCAGCATGGCGTTGAGCGAGTGGTAGTCCATCTGGAGGGGCTCCAGGGGGACCTCGCCCAGCCCTTCACCGTTCAGGCGGAGAGGCTCTGTGGTTGTTGCTGCCAAAATCGTCCCAATCCGTTGCGGACGCGCGTGACGTCCTGCGCAGTGCCCAAGAGTTCGAAGGCGTACAGGTACGGGACGTCGCACTTCGCAGCGATGATGTCCCCGGTAATGCAGTACGCAGCCCCGAAGTTGGTGTTCCCCGCAGCGATGACGCCGCGAATGAGCGACCGGTTGTGTTCGTCGTTGAGGAACTTCCTCACCTGCCGCGGGACGGCCCCGCCCTCGTTGCCGCCACCGTAGGTGGGGGCCATGAGGACGTAGGGCTCGTCCACGCGCAGGAAGCCGTCGGCCGGGCGCAGCGGGATCCGGTGCACCGACATCCCCAGCTCCTCGAGTCCAAGCTTCTCGACGAACCGGTGCGTGTACTCCGACACGCTGGAGAAGTAGACGAGAGAACCCACGTCACGCCTCCTTGCCGACGTTGCGGTAATTCAGGTCAGGCCGAGGCGGCCTGAAGCGCGGCGACCGCGCTGATCTGGTCGGGGCGAAAGCCCGACCAGTGGGTGTCACCGGCCACGACGACCGGCGCCTGGAGGTACCCGAGACCGCGAACCATCTCGAGCGCCTCAGCGTCCTGGGTGATGTCGACGACCGTGTACTCGACACCCTTACGATCCAGTGCCCGGTACGTCGCGTCGCACTGGACGCACGCCGGCTTGCTGTAGACCGTGACGCTCATGTCCGCCTCCTCTGACCTCGAAGGACACCTGTGAAGTTACGTTGGTGTGCTTTGTTTGCGGGTCTGCGTCTCCCGCTGCTTCAAACACTACACGTTGTGTCTGACATCTGCCTGGCTACGAGATGTAGTGGTTGAGGACGAACGACACCCCACGCCGGAACTGCTCGTGACGTCCATGGACCATGCTGCCACGAGCCTCCGACACCGCCTGGGAGGCGGCGTGCACGGCCTCCCGGGCGGCTTCCCGCACCTGTCGCCGGGGGCCTGGAAAGCGGCACCTCACGGGGCCTTCACGGCTCGAAAAGTGATCTCGGTCCGCGGCGTGTCGCGACCGTTCGGCGTGTCCCGCGAGCGCCGGCCGGTGCAGTGAATCGGGTCACAGCGGACCGGCGGGAGCCGGCCACGGCCGACCGGTCACGGCCGACCGGTCAGAGCGGGTACCAGCCGGTGGCGTCGTGCCCGCCGGGGATCTCCACGTCCGGGGCGTAAGGGCTCCGGGTGAGGCAGAAGGTGCCGACGTCCAGCGCCACGACCCGCCCGTCGCGCTCGACGGGCCGGAGCGTCTCCCCGTGCCAGTAACCGGCGGTCACACCGACCCATTCGCCGGGCGTGTCGCCCGGCGCGAACTCGGTACTGCGGCCGCCCGCCGCCCCGCTCAGCGCGAGCCGGCCGCCCTCGGCGCGCAGCGTGTACGGCGTGGGACCCCAGTACCAGGGCCCGGTCAGGTCCAGGACGCCCGCTCCGAGCCCCGGTGGCGCCGTCGGCGGGGCGCCGGGCACCCGGCCCGCAACTTCGCCGCTACGGCCGTACGGTGCCACACCCCGGCTCGCCCGCTCCGCGGTGGGCCGGTGCCCGACACCGGACGGCGTGCTCAGCAGTGCCGCGAGCAGGCCCGTCCCGTCGCCGAACCCGCCGGTGCTCGAGCCGATGACCGCTACGGCGTCGCCCGTCCCGGCGTCCACCCGCAGGTCGGCGGTGAAGCCCGGCACCGAACCGGAGTGGCCGACCGTGCGCACGGGCACGCCGCCCGTACCCGGGAGGTCCATCAGGTCCTTGCGGATCCGCACGCCGAGGCCGTAGGTACCGGTCCAGGCGGCGCCCGGCTCGTCCACGACCACGCGGGGCGCGGTCATCAGCCGGCGCGTGGCGGCCGGCAGGACGGCGTCGCCCGCCGCACCCAGGGTGTCGTGGCAGGCCAGCCACATGCCGAAGCGCACGAGGTCCGCCGGTGTGGACCACAGCTCGCCCGCCGGGCCCATGGCCAGGTACTCGGCGACGGGTTCGCGATGCACCAGGTCGGCGTGCGGGTGCACGGCATACCCCGCGACGTGGGGGCCCACGGGCGTGCGCCCGGTGGCGGTCATCCCGAGCGGGTCCCACAGCTCGTCGCGCAGCACCTCGTCCCAGGCCCGCCCGCGCGCCACCTCGACGAGCCGGCCGAGCACCGCGTAGCCCACGTTCGAGTAGTGGTACCGGATGCCGGGCGCGACCAGCCGGGGCAGGCGGGAGGCGACGATCTGCTCCCAGGTCGAGCCACCGGCCCGTTCCCACCAGGGGCCCGCCGGCTCGGCGGGCAGGCCGCTGGTATGGCTGAGGAGCTCGGCGATCGTGGCGTCCGCGGCGGGCGCGTCGGGCAGATGCGCACCGACCGGGTCGTGCAGCGCCACCTTGCCCTCCTCGACGAGCCGGAGGACCGCCACGGCGAGCATCGGCTTGGTGATGGACCCGATGCGGAAGGCGTGCTGCGGGGTCGGGCCGGCGTCCGCGAGGGCCGGGGCGCCGACCGCGCCGGCCCAGACCACGTCTCCCCCGCGGCCCACCGCCGCGGACAGGGCGGGCACCCGAGCGGCACCTCGCAGACCGCCGACCACACCGCTCAGGACCACACCCAGCACATCGTCCGACTCGCTCATCCCCCGAAGGTACCGAAGCACACGGACCCGGAAACACGAGTTCGGTCACCGGGCCCCGGCAGCCCAGCCAGGTCAGGCGGGCGACACGTCGTCCGTGGCCGGCAGGGTGTTCGTCGTCGCCAGGCGGCGGTACCAGTGCGCAGAGTCCTTCCAGATGCGCTCCAGCGTCTCGTAGTCGACGCGGATGATGCCGAACCGGCGGTCGTAGCCGTAGGCCCACTCGAAGTTGTCGAGCAGCGACCACGCGAAGTACCCCCGCACGTCCACGCCCTTGTCGCGGGCCTGGCCCAGGGCGTCGACGTGGTCGTGCAGGTAGGAGACCCGCTCCACGTCGTGCACGCGGGCGACGCCGTCCTCCGTCACCACGGTGTCCTCGAACGCGGCACCGTTCTCCGTGACCATCAGCGGCTGGTCCGGGTAGGAGTCGCGCAGCGAGACCAGCAGGTCCGTGAGACCCGCCGGCTCGATGTTCCAGCCCATGGCGGTGTACGGGCCGGGCTGCGGCAGGAACTCGACGTCGTCCGCCGCGATCCACGGCGTGCCCGCAGAGTTCTTGTGCCCGTCGGCCTGCTGCCGCTCGCCCTCGCCGGAGAAGTGCTTGACCCGCGCGGTCGAGTAGTAGTTGACGCCCAGCACGTCCAGCGGCTGCGCGATGTGCTCGAGATCGCCGTCCTGCACGAACGACCAGTCGGTGACCGAGGCCGTGTTCTCCAGGAGGTCCGCCGGGTACGCACCCTCGAGCACCGGGCCGAGGAAGGCCCGGTTGGCCAGCGCGTCGACCTTCCGGACGGCGCCGAGGTCGGCCTCGGACGACGGGTCGTCCGGCCGGAAGACGTGCAGGTTGAGCGTGATCGACGTCTTGGCGGAGTCGCCGAGCACCTCGCGGATCTGCTGGACGGCGAGGCCGTGCGCCAGGTTCAGGTGGTGCACCGCCTGCAGCGCGGCCAGGGGCTCCGTGCGGCCCGGCGCGTGGACGCCCGAGCCGTAGCCCAGGTACGCCGTGCACCACGGCTCGTTGAGGGTGGTCCAGACGTCGATGCGGTCGCCCAGCTCCTCCGCCATCCGCCGCGCGTAGCGGGCGAAGGCGTGGGCCGTCTCCCGGTTGGTCCAGCCGCCGGCGTCCTCCAGCTCCTGCGGGAGGTCCCAGTGGTAGAGCGTCACGACGGGCTTGACGCCCGCGGCGAGCAGGCCGTCCACGAGGTCCGAGTAGAACCTGATGCCCTCGGGGTTGAACTCGCCGGACCCGCCCGGCTGCACGCGCGACCACGAGATGGAGAACCGGTACGCACCCAGGCCCAGGTTCTTGATGTGCTCGACGTCCTCCTGCCACCGGTGGAAGTGGTCGTCGGCCACGTCACCCGTGTCCCCGTTCAGGGTCTTGCCGGGGGTGTGCGAGAACGTGTCCCAGATGGACGGGCCCCGCCCGCCCTCGGTCGCGCCGCCCTCGATCTGGTACGAAGCGGTCGCCGAGCCCCAGAGAAAGTCGCTGGGGAAACTCCGTGCACTCACAGTGTCACCTCTCCTGGGCCGGTGGCCCGAACGGTCCGTCCTTCATTCTCGACGCTCCAGTCGCCAGGAGCGTCGTCACTGGTCACCTGCACGACGCCGGAGACGCACCGCACGCGGAACGTCGCGGGCGCGCCCGTGCCTCCGGGGACCAGGACTTCTTCGTCGTACCCCTCGGGCAGACGGATGCAGCGTAACGTCACGCCCTCGGCCCACGCGTAGTCCGGCCGGTCATCTCGATCACCGACGGTCAGCACCGTGCCGGGCCGGACGAGCAGGGGCAGGGTGTCGAAGCCGTGCTCCTCCGCCACCCACCGCGGGCCGGTGACGACCGGTTCCTGCCCGGCACCGCTCACCTCCGGCAGCCGGGTCCACTCCCCCTCCGGCACGTAGTACTCCGCGCGGGACTCGTGGAAGACCGGCGCGACCAGCAGCGCCGGCCCCAGCATGTACTGGGTGTCGACGTTGGCGGCCGTCCGGTCCTCGGGGAACTGCAGCACCATGGGGCGCATGACGGGCACGCCCTCCTGCGCGGCCACGTGGCCGAGCCGGCCGAGGTACGGCATGAGCCGCAGCTTCAGCTTCGTGAACTTACGGGTGACGTCGACCGCCTCGTCGTCGAACGCCCACGGCACACGGTAGGAGCTGGACCCGTGCAGGCGGGAGTGCGACGACAGCAGGCCGAAGGCGGCCCAGCGCTTGAAGACCGCCGGATCGGGCGTGCCCTCGAAACCGCCGATGTCATGGCTCCAGTAGCCGAACCCGGACAGCGACAGCGACAGGCCACCGCGCAGGGACTCCGCCATGGAGACGAACGTGGACTCGCAGTCGCCGCCCCAGTGCACCGGGTAGGCCTGCGTACCGGCCGTCGCGGACCGCGCGAAGACGACCGCCTCGCCACGCCCGCGCTCCTCCTCCAGCAGCTCGAACACCAGCTTGTTGTAGAGGTGGGCGTAGTAGTTGTGCATGCGCTGCGGGTCGGACCCGTCGTGCCAGACGACGTCGGTGGGGATGCGCTCGCCGAAGTCGGTCTTGAAGCTGTCCACGCCCTGGCGCAGCAGCACCCGCAGCTTGTCCGTGTACCAGGTCGTGGCCTCGGGGTTGGTGAGGTCGACCAGCGCCATGCCGGCCTGCCACTTGTCCCACTGCCACACGTCGCCCTCGGCCGTGGTGACCAGGTAGCCCTTCTCCCGGCCCTCGCGGAACAGGTGGGAGCGCTGAGCGATGTACGGGTTGATCCACACGCAGACCTTCAGGTCGCGCTCGTGCAGCCGGGCGAGCATGCCCTCGGGGTCCGGGAACGTGGCCGGGTCCCACACGAAGTCGCACCAGTGGAACTGCCGCATCCAGAAGCAGTCGAAGTGGAACACCGACAGCGGGATGTCCCGCTCGGCCATGCCGTCGATGAAGCTGGTGACGGTCTCCTCGTCGTAGTTCGTGGTGAACGACGTCGAGAGCCACAGCCCGTACGACCAGGCGGGGACGACGGCGGGGCGGCCGGTCAGCGCCGTGTACCGCCGCAGGATCTCGGCGGGCGTGGGCCCGTGGATCACGTAGTACTGGAGCGACTGCCCCGGTACGGAGAACTGGGTGCGGCTGACCACCTCGGACCCCACCTCGAACGAGACCCGTTCGGGGTGGGCCACGAACACGCCGTAGCCCCGGTCGGTCAGATAGAACGGCACGTTCTTGTAGGCCTGCTCGCTCGCGGTGCCGCCGTCCTCGTTCCAGACGTCGACGCTCTGGCCGTTCTTCACGAACGCGCCGAACCGCTCCCCCAGACCGTAGACGTGCTCGCCCACGCCGAGCGCGAGCTGCTCGTGCACGAACTCGCCGTCGGGCGTGCTCGCGATCCCGATGCTCCGGTCCGACGACGAGGTGAGCACCGCGCCGTCGGCCACGAAGTCGACGTGCCACGGGCCGTCGGTGGAGACACGGGCCGTGAGGCCGCCCGAGGTGAGCTCGGCGGGCCCGGACTCGGGGACCACCACCTTGACCGCACCCGGCTCACGGTTGACCGCGAAATGCGGACCGGGGTCACGGCGGCCCTGGTGGTGCTCGATGCGTACGCCGATGACGTCGTCGGCCGGAGCGTCGAACGTGACCGTGACGACCGGGCGGTTCAGGGTGTCGCCGCGCCGCGTGATCTGCGCGGTGGGCGCGTACACGGTCAGCGTGTCGTCACCGGCCTCGACGGAGTCGATGTCCCGGGGGCGCAGCATCTCGACACCGGCGCGCAGCTGCCAGTAGCCGTCGGTGAATCTCATGGCTGGTGAAACCTCTCGGCGTGGTGGTGGGCAGGGCGGGGCGCGGTCACTTGACCGCCCCCGCCGTGACGCCCCGGGTCAGGGTGCGCTGGAAGATCAGGAAGAACACGACGGCCGGCACGAGGGAGACGAGCGAGCCCGCGTTGATCGTCGGCGCGTCCATCATGCGATCGCCCTGCAGCGACGCCAGGGCGATGGGGATGGTCTGGGTGTCGTTGCTGGTCAGCATGACCAGCGGGATGAAGAACTCGTTCCAGGTCCAGATGAAGAAGAAGATCATCAGGACCGAGAGCGTGGGCCGCACGATCGGGAACACGACCTGCCAGAGGATGCGCCACCGGCTCGCGCCGTCGAGCGCCGCGGCCTCCAGCAGCGCCGGCGGGAACGTGCCCAGCACCGAGGAGAGCAGGTAGGTGCCGAACGCCGACTGGATGACGGTGAAGATGATGATCACCGACCACTGCGAGTTGGAGAGCCCCACCGACTGCGCCATGGTGAACAGCGGGTAGATCAGGGCCTCCTGCGGCAGCATGTTCGCCAGCAGGAACAGCGCGACGATCCACAGCCGCCCCTTCACCCGGCCGATGCCGATCGCGTAGGCGTTGAACAGCGACAGCAGTGCGCCGAGCACGGCCACGACCGCCGAGATGAATATCGAGTTCCAGAGCTTCACGGGGAACTCGGTGCGCTCCCAGAACGCCACCACCCCGTCGAGGTAGAGACCGGACGGCAGGGCCAGGGGCCCGTTCGCCGCGTAGTCCTGCGGCGACTTGAACGCGTTGAGCAGCATGATCCCGAACGGTGCGAGGACCGCGAGGCCCACGAGCACCGCCGCGGCCAGCACGAGCCACCGGCCGGGTCCACGCCGGTACCGGGAGTCGACGGCGGTGCTGCGCACCTGAGCCGGTCGTGTGGTCGGTCGTGCGTCTGTGGCGACAGCCATGTCAGATCCCCTCCCGCTCTCGTCGTTCCGCACGGCCCTGCAGGCCGAGGATGATCACGGCCACCACGACGATCACGAGCGTGAGCACCGTGGCGATCGCCGCGCCGTAGCCCACCTGGGACTTGTCGAAGAAGCTCAGGTACGAGTAGTAGCTCGGCACCAGGGTCGAGCTCTCGGGCCCGCCGCGCGTCAGCACGTAGATGGGCCCGAACACCTTGAGCGCCGCCACGGTGCAGGTCAGGGTGACCACGAAGATCTCCGGCCGGATCTGGGGCACCGTGATGGCCCGGAACCGGTCCCACCACCCGGCCCCGTCGAGCTCTGCCGCCTCGTAGAGCTCCGGGTCCACCCGCTGCAGGGCAGCCATGAAGATGACCACCGGGTAGCCCATCTGGACCCAGATCAGCACGAGCATCACCGACGGCAGCGCCGTGGTGGGATCACCGAGCCAGTTGGGCGGCGTCTCGATGCCGATCCCACGCAGGATCTCGTTGAGCGCGCCGGTCTGGGAGTTGAGGATCCAGTTCCACAGCACGCCCGCCACGGCGACGGGCAGGATCTGGGGCAGGTAGTAGGTGGCACGCAGCACCGACGAGACACGCGCACCGAACCGCCGGCCGAGGTAGTCGAACAGGACCGCGGCGAGCACGAGTCCGAGGACCGTCGGCACCACGACCATCGCCACGATCATCGCCGCCGAGTTGGCGAACGACGTCCAGAACTTGTCGTCGCCCATCAGGTCCACGTAGTTGCCCAGCCCGTTCCAGCGCAGCGGCGCCATGCCGCCGCGCCACTTGAACAGGCTGAAGTACACGTTCGTCACGAGCGGGTACCCGATCACCACGAGGAACGCGATCCCGCCGGGCAGCAGGTACGGCAGGTACCCCACCCACGCGGCCCGACGGCGGCGGCGGGTCCCGGACGCGGTCCGCGGGCGCTCGACCGCCCGCAGACGCTCTTCGGTCAGGGTGTCGTCAGCCATCGAGCAGGTCGGCCTTGCCCTCGTCGTACGAGCTCTGGAGCCCGTCCAGCACCTCGTCCGGCGTCTTGGAGCGGTTGACCAGGGACTGCAGCTCGCTGACGATCACGTCGTAGTAGCCGGCCACCGGCCAGTCCGGGTAGAACGCCAGGCCGTCCTCGTCGAGGATCGCCTGGAAGTTCTCGGTCAGCTCCCGCGTACGCTCGTCCTCGATGACCGAGGCGTCGCCCGCCACCGGCAGGCCACCCTCGGCGGCGAGGATGTTCTGGACCTCCGGCCGCAGCGTGATGTCGATGAACTCCTCGGCGAGGCTCGTCGAGTCCGCGTTCGCCGGGACGACCCACAGGTTGCCCGACGAGCCCGTGTGCAGGGTGTTGCCCGGGAAGTTGAACTGCCCCCAGTCCGCCTCGACCTCGGTGGCGAGGCGGCCGAACCACCAGGACCCGCTGACCATGAGCGGGTACGTGCCGTCGATGAACGAGACACCCATGTCCTCGGCGGTCAGTGCCGCCGAGTCGGAGGCGATGTAGCCCTTCTCGATCCACTCGTCGAGCGTCTCGGTGGCCTGGGTCATCGCGTCGTTGTGGAAGTCGACGTCGTTCGCGAAGAGCTGGTAGTCGTCCACGAGGGCGCGGTCGCCGTACGCGAGCACCAGCTCGTACCAGAGCTGGCCGAGCGGGTACTCGGCACCGGCCTCGGCCAGCGGCGTGATGCCCTCCTTCTGGAAGGCGGCCAGCACGTCCTCGAACTCCTCGAGGGTGGTCGGCACCTCGAGACCGTGCTCGGCGAACATGTCCTTGTTGTAGTAGACGCCGACGAACTCCCCGTAGTTCGGCACCCCGTACCACTCGCCGGAGCCCATGAGCCCCTGCTCGTCGTACGTCGCGGTGGTCGCCAGCGACCCGGTCAGCTTCTCGTCCCAGCCGCGCTCGGTCGCGGCGTCGGTCAGCGGGGTCAGCAGACCCTGCGCCGCGAGCTGGCCAGCCGTCGCGTTGCCCTTGTTGAACTCCATGACGTCGGGCACGTCGTCGCCCGTGAGCACGATCTTGGCGTTCTTCTGGATCTGCTCGAACGTCTGCTTCTCGACGTCGACCGTGACGTCCGGGTTCTCCTCCTCGAAGATCGTGATGGCCTCGGCCCAGGCCTTGCCCATCGCCGAGTCCTCGTTCTCGTAGTGCCAGATCGTCAGCGTGCTGTCGTCGGTGTCGCCCCCGCCGGCGCCGGCGCTCTGGCCGGTGCAGCCGGTCAGGGCCAGGGCGCCGGCCATCGCGGCCGCCACGGCAGTCATCGTCCGCTGGTGCTTCATCGCATCTCCTTGGTTCGCCGTTCGTAGAGCTTGGTTCGCAGTTCGCGAGCCCGAGACTCAGTGCTCGACGCCGGTCGGCTGCGGAGCCACCGCGTCGTGCCCAGACCTCGGTGTCTGGATCGTCGAAGCGTTTCAACACGCTAACCCCGCGCGCCACCCACTGTCTAGTGCCCTTCTTCCAGAACCGGGCTACGCTTTCATCGAAGCGCTTCCCTGACATGCGGCACACTGGTGTGCCCCGGGCAGGCGTACGACCAGCCGCCGCACCGGGCACACCCGTCCGGGCGCACCCGCTCGGGCACTCGCACCCAGGCACCCTGCGGTACCGGATCGAAAAGGAGCACTGTGGCCACGATCGAAGACGTCGCCAAGGCAGCGGGGGTCTCGGCCTCGACCGTGTCCTACGTGCTGTCCGGCAAGCGGCCCATCTCCGCGCCGACGCGGGCCCGGGTGGAGCGCGCCATCGAGAAGCTCGGGTACCGCCCGCACGCCGGGGCGCGGGCGCTGGCCTCGTCCCGCACCACCGTGATCGCGCTGATGGCGCCCCTACGGGTCGGCGTGAGCGTGCCCGTGATCATGCAGTTCGTCGCCGGTGTGGTGACGCGTGCGCGGGACTTCGACCATGACGTCCTGCTGCTGACCCAGGACGACGTGAGCGGCCTCGACCGGGTGACCAGCGGCTCCATGGTGGACGCCCTGGTCATGATGGACATCGAGGCGGACGACCCGCGAGTGCCCCTCGTGGCGGCCGCCAAGCAGCCCACCGTGCTGATCGGCCTGCCGCAGGACCCGGAGGGACTCAGCTGCGTCGACCTCGACTTCGAGGCCGCCGGCCGGCTCGCCGTGCGGCACCTCGCGGAGGCCGGCCACACCGACGTCGCGCTCATCGGCTCGCCACCCGAGGTACTGCGCCGGCACACGTCCTACGCCGAGCGGATGATGCGCGGCCTGCGGAACCAGGCCAAGAGCTCGGGCGTGACGGTCACGGTGGAGGCGTGCGACTCCACGCCGGCGGGTGCCTCGGAGGCCGTGGACACCCTGCTGACCACCGCACCGGACACCACCGGGATCATCGTGCACAACGAGGGCGCGCTCCCCCACGTGCTGGCGCGTCTGGCCGACCGCGGGATCGTGGTCGGCCAGGACATGTCGGTGGTCGCGGTGTGCCCCCGGGACGTCGCACTCTCCCAGCGCATCCCGATGACCAGCATCGACCTACCCGCCGAAAACATCGGCAAGGTGGCCGTCGACATGGTCATGGCCCGCCTCGAGGGCGAGCAGCCGTCCGAGACCCGGCTTCTCGCCCCCGTGCTCACCGAGCGCGCGAGCTCGGCGGACGGGCCCGCCGGTCCGCTCGCCTGACCCGGGCCGGAGCCCCGACGGCTACGCGCGCCCCGGGTACTCACGGTCGAGGATGCCGTAGACGACCTCGGTGGACCATACGCCGTCGCGCAGGTCGTTCTCCACGAGGCGCGCCTCGTGGCGCATGCCGAGTCGCTCGGCGACGTGCACCGAGGCCGTGTTCTCCTCGTCGATGCGCGCGAACACGCGGTGGAAACCGTACGTGTCGAAGGCGAGCCGCAGGGTCGCGCCGGCGGCCTCGGTGGCCAGGCCCTGTCCGCTGACGTCCGGGTGCAGCGCGTAGCCGACCTCGACCTGCCGTGGACCGGCCGCCCACTTGAGGAGCGTCTCGCCGACGACGTCGCCGCCGAGGACGACCGCCAGCACCAGGACGTCGCCGGGCTGGTCGAACGGGGCGTTCGACCAGGTGCGCAGCTTCAGCACGGCCGTCGCCGGGTCCCACGCCGGCAGGTACATGTACCGCACCACGTCGGGGCGGGAGCGCCAGGCGAGGAAGGCCTCGGCGTCGTCGGGAACGACCGGACGGAGCGTGAGTCGGTCCGTGCGCACGGGCCAGGCGGGGTCGGTCCGGCGGACGGGCGCAGTCGCGACGGGTCGAGGAGCTGAACGGGGTGTGGCGGATCCGGGAACCGGGACGGAAGAGGGCACGACCTGACCGTATCGCCCGGGGACGGGGTTGCCACCGGTATTGCGGCGGCTGCTGGCGGGAGCATCACCACCACCGGCGAGTCGTGGTTCAGCGCGTCTCGAACGGCACGGTCGTCCAGTGGTCCGGCATCTCACGGGGCTGCCACGACGCGTCGGGCGTCCAGTCGGCCCAGGCCTTGTCCCACCAGAGCTCGCCGGCGTCGAGCAGGCCGGCGATCCGGTCGCCCTCGGCACGGATCTGCTCCATACGACCGGGATAGCGCGCCGGCCCGGTCTCCTCGAACTCGGCGACGTCCTTGAACTCGTAGGTCTCGGCGTCCGCGGCCCACCAGACGTCCAGCTCGTGGTCGAGCGTGTCGAAGCCGATGGCGGTCCGGCGGGGCGCGTCCTCGAGGTTGAAGTACCAGCCCTGGAACGCCCGCTCGGGACCGGCCCAGAACAGGAACAGGGAGTGCTCCACCCCCGCCCAGTGGAGCTCGAGCCGGCCGTGGCCGCGCCAGCGGGTACCGCCCGCGGCCTTCCACGGGTGCTCACCCACGGGGAACGCACCGGTCGGCGGGTACACCAGCGGGGTACCACCAGGGGTGTACGTGACGAGCAGGTCGCCGTCGTCCTGGACGCAGATCTGCGGGACGGCGATCCACGGCTCGCCGCGCATGATCTCGCGGCGCACTACGGTCTGACCGGGCTGGAACACGGAAGGCGTCATGCCGGGCACGCTAACAGCGCCGCGTCACGCACCGGCGACCTCGACGTCGCCGCCGTGGCGCAGCACCCGGACCGGCCGGAGGTCCGCGTCCGTGACGAGCACGTCGGCCCGGGCCCCGGGCTCCAGGCAGCCGATCTCGCCGGCCAGCCCCAGGACCCGGGCGGGCACGGCGGTCGCCGACCGCACGGCGTCGGTCAGGGGCACGCCGGCGACCACGGCACCGCGCACGACGTCGATCAGGTGGGCCGTGCCCCCGGCGATGGACCCCTCCCCCGCCTCCGCCGTGCCAGACGCAGGGGTCACCCCGGTGACCTCGGGGTCTGGCACGTCGGGCGGGGCGATGCGCGCTACGCCATCGCGCACCACCACCGACATGGGCCCGAGCTCGTAGCGGCCGTCGGCCATGCCGGCCGCCGCCATGGCGTCGGTGACCAGGGCCACCTGGTCGGCCCCGACCATGGCGAACACCGAGCGGACCGTCGCCGGGTCGAGGTGCACACCGTCGCCGATGAGCTCGACGACCATGTCGCCACGAGCCGCCGCGGCCAGGCAGGCCGCGATGGGGCCCGGCATGCGGTGGTGCAGCGGGCGCATGCCGTTGAACAGGTGCGTGGCCGTCATCGGCCCGAGGACGCCACCCCGAGCGGCCACGGCTCGGCCCACCTGGGCGATCAGAGCCTCGGCCTGCTCGGTGCTGCCGTCGGTGTGGCCGAGCGAGGGCAGCACGCCTGCCTCCACGAGTGCCTCGGCGGCCCCGCCAGGCCCGGCGACGCCGGGCACCTCTGGGGCGACCGTCATGGTCCGCAGAGAACCGCGAGCGGCCCTGACCAGGTCCCTGACCAGGTCCGCGCTGCCTTCTTGCAGGTCAGCCGGGTTGTGTGCGCCCCGACGGCGGTGCGACAGGAACGGCCCCTCCGCATGCAGGCCCTCGATCTCGCCGGCCACGGCGAGCTCGGCCAGGACCGATGCGCGGGCGAGCAGCACCTCCGGCCGAGCCGTCACGAGCGACGCGAGCAGGGCGGTCGTGCCGTGGCGGCGGTGCTCCAGCACGCCGGCCAACGCGTCGGCCGACGACGTCACGTCGGGGAACGAGACGCCGCCTCCGCCGTGGTTGTGCAGGTCGACGAGCCCGGGAAGCACGTACGTCTCCGGGGCGGGCGGCACCGACTCGGCGAGAGCGCCGTGGCCGGCCACTACGGCGTCGGGCAGCGAACCCGCGAAGGTGACGCGACCCCCCGCGACGACGACGACACCGTCGTCCACCACCGAGGACGGCCGGACCAGCCGGCCACGCACCACGAGAGCACCGGAATCAGTCATGCGGACATCTTGCCGCACCGGCCGGGCCGTCGAGGTCAGAAGAGGCGGGACTCCGGGTCGTCCACGCCGCGCATCGCGTCGTAGTCGAGCAGGAGCGTGCCGATGCCGCGGTCCTTGGCCAGCACGCGCGCCTGCGGCTTGATCTCCTGTGCGGCGTACACGCCGCGCACCGGGGCCAGCATCGGGTCCCGGTTCAGCAGCTCCAGGTACCGCGTGAGCTGCTCGACCCCGTCGATGTCACCGCGCCGCTTGATCTCCACCGCGACCGTGGCGCCGGAGCCGTCCCGCGCCAGGATGTCCACCGGCCCGATGGCGGTGGGGTACTCCCGGCGCACCAGGGTGTGCCCGTCCCCCAGGAGCGCGATCTGCGCGGCGAGCAGCTCCTGCAGGTGCGCCTCCACGCCGTCCTTCACGAGGCCCGGGTCGACGCCCAGATCGTGTGCGGAGTCGTGGTGCACGGTGAACAGCTCCACCTCGAGCCGGTCGTCCGACTTGGCGTGCTGGACGGTCCACACCTCCGTGACACCGCGCTCGGCGGCCTCCTCGGACGGCTCCCGCACCGCCAGGGTGCACGGCGGGCTCATCCAGTTCAGCGGCTTGTAGGAGCCGCCGTCGGAATGGATCAGCACGCTTCCGTCAGCCTTGACCACGAGCAGCCGGGTGGCCGGCGGGAGCATCGCGGTCAGGCGGCCCGTGTAGAGGGCGGAGCAGTCGGCCACGACCAGCCGCATCAGAGAACCAGATCCTGTCGTCCGGGAGGGGCGGCCTCGAGCCAGGAGGCGAGGCCGAAATAATCGCCGGCAGCGAGGTCGAGCTCGAAGTCGAGCCCGTCGTACCGGCACTGGACGAGGTAGTGGTCACCTTGACCACGCTCGTCCGGGTCGAGCGGGGTGCGGCCCGTCACGGTCAGCCGCTCCCGGTACCACGTGCGGGCCGGACGAGGAGCCAGTGACCAGCACCGCCACCACTCGATCCGGCCCACCGCGTACTGCGCGATGCCCGGCGTCCAGGAACCCTCGGGGTTGCCTGTCGGCCGGGCACTGCAGTTGAACGAACCCACTCTGCGCGAGAGTGTCCGCAGACGGGAGATTCCCGCCGCGAGCACGAGCGCGAGCGCACCGAGTACCGCTATCGCGATCCAGATGACGCCCGGCACTCGCCCTCCCTCAGACCAGGGAGATCTCGTCGACCACCAGGGTGACGAGGTTGTTGTCGACGGACACGAAGCCACCGGTGACCTGCGCCTCCAGGGCGGGGCCGGAGGATGTCTCCACCTTGATCGCACCGGGGCGAAGCACAGCCAGCAGCGGCGTGTGGTTCGCCAGGATGCCGATCTGGCCGTCCGCGGACGGCGCGCTCACCTGGGTCGCCGCACCGCTCCAGACCTTGCGGTCCCGGGACACGAGGTCCACGCTCAGCTCTGCCACGAGAGCTCCTTCCGATGTAGCGGGCGTGGTACCGCCCCAGCCGGGCTGCCCGGTTCCGGGGCGCCCAGCGGGACGGCATCACGCACGGGGGGAGGTGTGCGAGGCGTCAGGCCCCGTACTCCTTCTGGATCCGTGCCCAGTTCTCCTCGAGCATCTCAAGCCCACCGATGTTGTAGAAGGCCTGCTCGGCGATGTGGTCGAACTCACCGTCGCAGATCTTCTTGAATGCCTCGATGGTCTCAGACAGGGGGACCGTCGAGCCCTCCACGTCCGTGAACTTCTTGGCCATGTAGGTGTTCTGGGAGAGGAACTGCTGGACACGACGCGCGCGCGCCACGACCGTCTTGTCCTCTTCCGAGAGCTCGTCGACACCGAGGATGGCGATGATGTCCTGCAGCTCCTTGTTGCGCTGCAGGATCGACTTCACCCGGGTCGCGACGTCGTAGTGCTCCTGGCCCACGTAGCGCGGGTCGAGGATGCGGGACGTCGAGGTCAGCGGGTCGATCGCCGGGTAGAGACCCTTCGACGCGATCTCTCGGGAGAGCTCGGTCGTCGCGTCCAGGTGGGCGAACGTCGTGGCCGGGGCCGGGTCCGTGTAGTCGTCGGCAGGCACGTAGATGGCCTGCAGCGACGTGATGGAGTGACCACGCGTCGAGGTGATGCGCTCCTGGAGGAGGCCCATCTCGTCGGCCAGGTTCGGCTGGTAGCCCACGGCGGACGGCATACGGCCGAGCAGCGTGGAGACCTCGGAACCGGCCTGCGTGAAGCGGAAGATGTTGTCGATGAAGAGCAGGACGTCCTGCTTCTTCACGTCGCGGAAGTACTCCGCCATCGTCAGCGCCGACAGAGCGACCCGCAGGCGGGTGCCCGGCGGCTCGTCCATCTGGCCGAACACCAGCGCAGTCTTGTCGAAGACGCCGGCCTCGTCCATCTCGTCGATGAGGTCGTTGCCCTCACGGGTGCGCTCACCGACACCGGCGAACACGGACACACCACCGTGGTCCTGGGCCACACGCTGGATCATCTCCTGGATGAGGACCGTCTTGCCGACGCCCGCACCACCGAAGAGACCGATCTTGCCACCCTGCACGTACGGGGTCAGCAGGTCGATGGACTTGATGCCCGTCTCGAACATCGCAGTCTTCGACTCGAGCTGGTCGAATGCCGGGGGCTTGCGGTGGATGGGCCAGCGCTCGGTGACCTCGAACTTCTCACCCTCGGCGAGGTTCAGGACCTCGCCGGTGACGTTGAAGACCTTGCCCTTGGTGATGTCACCGACGGGCACGCTGATGGGCGAGCCGGTGTCGGTCACCACGGCGCCACGGACCAGGCCGTCGGTCGGCTTGAGCGCGATGGCACGCACGAGGGAGTCGCCCAGGTGCTGCTCGACCTCGAGCGTCAGCGTGAACTTGTTCTCGGTGTCGCTCAGACCGGACAGGTCGATCTCGACGGTGAGCGCGTTGTAGATCTCGGGAATCGCGTCCTCGGGGAACTCGATGTCCACGACGGGGCCGATCACCCGAGCGACCCGGCCAGTCGCCGGCTCGGTCGGGGCCGCGCCGCGTGATTCCACGGTGGTGGCGGTCATACTTGCCTCGCTTCGGTGGGCCGGAGGGTCCTCCGGCGGGGGATTCTTGTCTGCAGGACGGGCTGGTCTGGCCTCAGCGGTCAGGACCCCGCCAGTGCGTCGGCCCCGGAGACGATCTCGCTGATCTCCTGGGTGATGTCCGCCTGACGGGCCTGGTTGGCCAGTCGGGTGTACGTGCGGATCAGGTCCTCCGCGTTGTCCGTCGCCGTGTGCATCGCACGCTGACGGGCCGCCAGCTCGGAAGCGGCGGCGTCGAGCAGCGACGCGTAGATCCGCTGCTGCACGTAGCGCGGCAGCAGCGAGTCCAGCACGGCCTCGGGCGACGGCTCGAAGTCGTAGAGCGGCAGGGCCTCGTGCTCGTCCGCCGCGGTCACGCCCTCGACCACCTCGAGCGGCAGCATGCGCACCAC
The DNA here is from genome assembly GCF_042682255.1 of Promicromonospora aerolata. Lineage (NCBI taxonomy): Bacteria > Bacillati > Actinomycetota > Actinomycetes > Micrococcales > Promicromonosporaceae > Promicromonospora > Promicromonospora aerolata. The sequence continues at coordinate 4,931,389 of NZ_JBHUHF010000001.1, read as the reverse complement.
GTGGGGGCGCTGCGTCACCATGTTGACGAACTGCGTGGAGACCACGTGCAGCTCCGAGACGCCGCCCTCGTCCTCGGTCGCGAGGAACTTCTCGAGCAGTGCCTGCCCGATCTCCTCGGCGATCTCCGGCGTCGGACGCTCCGATCCGTACGCCCACGACGAGACGACGTCGCGCCCGCGGAACGTGTAGTAGGCGATCGCACGGCGACCGGCGACGTAGAGGAGAACCTCCTTGCCCTCGGCCACCAGCTGCTGCGTCAGCCGCTCCGCCTCACGGACGATCGACGCCGGGTACGAACCCGCCATGCCACGGTCCGAGGAGACCACGAGCACCGCGGCGCGCTTGCCGCCGTCGACCTCCCGCGTGAGCGGGTGGTCGATGTCGGTGTGCGTCGCGACGGCCGAGACCGCACGCGTGATCGCCTGGGCGTACGGAGCCGCCGCCGCGGTCTTCGCACGGGCCTTGCCGATGCGGGACGCGGCGATGAGCTCCTGCGCACGGAACATCTTCTTCAGCGACTGCGTCGACTTGATCCGTGCCTTGAAGACGCGCTGGGATCCACCGGCCACGGTCAGGCCTTCTTCTTGACGACGATCTGCGCCTGCTCGACGTCCACGGGACCGTCGTCGGTGCTGCCACCGACGAGCGGGGTGCCGTCACTCTTCTGGAAACCGGCCCGGAAGTCGTCGATGGCGACGCGGAGCGCCTCCTCCGTCTCGGGCTCCAGCTTGCCGGACTCGAGGATCGACGGCAGGACGTCCGTCTTGCGGCGCAGGTGGTCGAGCAGCTCGGTCTCGAACCGCTTGACGTCCTCGACGGCGACGTCGTCCAGCTTGCCCTTCGTGCCGGCCCACACAGCCGCGACCTGGTCCTCGACCGCGTACGGCGAGTACTGGGGCTGCTTGAGCAGCTCCGTCAGGACCGCACCACGCTGCAGCTGGGCGCGGGACGCCGCGTCGAGGTCGGACGCGAACATCGCGAACGCCTCGAGCGAGCGGTACTGCGCCAGCTCCAGCTTGAGCGTGCCGGAGACCTTCTTCATGGCCTTGATCTGCGCGTCACCACCGACTCGGGAGACCGAGATACCGACGTCCACGGCGGGACGCTGGTCGGCGTTGAACAGGTCGGACTGCAGGAAGATCTGGCCGTCCGTGATGGAGATGACGTTCGTCGGGATGTACGCCGAGACGTCGTTCGCCTTGGTCTCGATGATCGGCAGACCGGTCATCGAGCCCGCGCCCAGGTCGTCCGAGAGCTTCGCACAACGCTCGAGCAGACGGGAGTGCAGGTAGAAGACGTCACCCGGGTAGGCCTCACGGCCCGGCGGGCGGCGCAGCAGCAGCGACACGGCACGGTAGGCCTCGGCCTGCTTCGACAGGTCGTCGAAGACGATCAGGACGTGCTTGCCCTGGTACATCCAGTGCTGGCCGATGGCCGAGCCGGTGTACGGCGCGAGGTACTTGAAGCCGGCCGGGTCGGACGCCGGAGCCGCGACGATCGTCGTGTACTCGAGCGCGCCGGCCTCCTCGAGGGCGCCACGCACGGCGGCGATGGTCGAGCCCTTCTGGCCGATCGCGACGTAGATGCAACGCACCTGCTGGGTCGGGTCGCCCGACTCCCAGTTCGCCTTCTGGTTGATGATCGTGTCGACCGCGATCGCCGTCTTACCGGTCTGGCGGTCGCCGATGATCAGCTGACGCTGACCACGGCCGATCGGGATCATGGAGTCGATCGCCTTGATGCCGGTCTGCAGCGGCTCGTGGACCGACTTGCGCTGCATGACGCCGGGCGCCTGCAGCTCGAGGGCACGGGTGCCCTCCGTCTCGATCGTGCCGAGACCATCGATGGGGGTACCCAGCGGGTCCACCACGCGGCCGAGGTAGCCCTCGCCCACGGGGACCGACAGCACCTCACCGGTACGGCGGACCTCCTGGCCCTCCTCGATGCCGGTGAACTCGCCCAGGACGACCACACCGATCTCCCGGACGTCCAGGTTCTGCGCGAGTCCGAGCGTGCCGTCCTCGAAGCGCAGCAGCTCGTTGGCCATCACGCCCGGGAGGCCTTCGACGCGGGCGATGCCGTCCGCTGCGTACGCGACGCGGCCCACCTCCTCGGTGACCGCTTCCTGGGGCTCGTAGGACTTCACGAAGCTGTCCAGTGCGGCCCGGACCTCGTCCGGCCGGATCGTCAGCTCAGCCATTGCTCTTCTCCTGTCGTGGCCGCGAAAGCCGCGGCGGAAGGTTCTTGTTCACGTTTTCAGCCGGCCAGACGACGCGAGGCGTCAGCAAGGCGCGACAGGACAGTGGAGTCGACGACGTCAGCGCCGACCTGGATGCGCATGCCCCCGACGATTGCCGGGTCCACGGTGACGTTCAGCTGCACGGGCTTCCCGTACGAGCGCTCGAGCAGCGCACCGAGGCGCTGCTCCTGCTCGCGGGTCAGCATCGTCGCGCTCGTCACGGAGGCGACGAGGCGCTTGCGACGCTCCGCCGCGACCTCGCCGAACCAACCGAGTGTCTGCACGAAGCGCCGGCCACGCAGCGACGATGTCGCGCGCTGCGCCAGGCGCTGGGTCACGGTGTCGACCTTGTCGGCAACCAGTGCGTCCACGAGGGCCACCCGACGCTCGGGAGCCGTCGAGGCGTCCGAGAGGATCTGCTTGGCCTCGCGCTGGCCGTCGAGCGACCGGGCGAGCCGGAACAGCTCGTCCTCCACCGTCTCGAGCGCACCGCGCGCCTCGGCGGACGCCAGGACGGCGTCCAGCCCGAGACGCTCGACGGCCTCGCCCAGGTCGCCGTCACTCGCCCAGCGTGACCGGACGAGACCCGAGACCAGATCGGTCACGCGCTCGTCGAAACCGCTCAGCAGGCCGGCCACCAGGCCGGCCTTGGCCTCGCCCTCGCGGGAGGGATCGGCGAGCGAGCGGCGCAGCGCGGCGGATTCGTCCAGCGCCGACACCAGGGTGAGCAGCTGCTCGCCCAGGGTCAGTGCGTCCGCACCCGCGGCACGCAGCACCGGTTCGAAGCGCTCCTGCGCCGCCTTCAGCGATGCCCCGCTCGATCCCCGCATCACGCCTCCTTGTTGCTTGCCACGGTCTGGCTTGCCTCGAGCTCGTCGAGGAAGCGGTCCACCACGCGCGACTGCCGGGCCGAGTCCTCGAGGGACTCGCCCACGATCTTCGACGCCAGGCCGGTCGCGAGCGCGCCGACCTCGGCACGCAGGGACACGGACGCGGCCTGACGGTCGGCCTCGATCTGACGGCGGGCGGTCTCGGTGACGCGCTCCGCCTCCTCGCTGGCCTTGACCTTGAGGTCCTTGATGATGGCCGTGCCCTCGGCACGCGCCTCCTCACGGACCTGCGCGGCGTCGGCGCGGGCCTCGGCGAGCAGCTGCTGCTGCTGCGCCAGTGCCTCGTCAGCCTGCTTCTGGGCTGCCTCGGCCTTCTCGATACCGCCCTCGATCAGCGCGGAGCGCTCGTCGAGGACCTTGTTCATCGACGGCAGGACGAACTTGTAGAACACCACCGCGATGATCAGGATCGTGACCGATGACCACAGCAGGTCGTATCCGGCGGGCAGGAACAGATCGATGCCCGCGGGCTCTTCCTCTGTCTGCGCTACCACGACACCGGCAGCGCCCGGGAGCGCAGCCATCACGCGGCGGGGAAGAGGAAGCCAGCGACCAGGCCGAGCAGCGCGAGCACCTCGACGAACGCGACACCCAGGAACATGGTGGCGCGGAGCTGGCCGGCGACCTCGGGCTGGCGAGCCATGCCCTCGATCGTCTTGCCGATGAGGATACCGAGGCCGATACCCGGGCCGGTGGCGGCGAGGCCGTAGCCGACGGCGTTCAGGTTACCGGTGACCTCGGCGAGATTGGTGACGTCCACTTGCGTCTTCCTTCCGTTGGGCGCCGAACCGGACGGTACGGCGTCGCGTGGTGTGCGGAGGCGCTGGTGCGCCCGTCGCGGGTTTCCAGGTGAAGCTATGAAGCGTCGCCCGGAGGAGCACTCAGTGCTCCTCCTCCAGCGACATGCTGATGTAGACCGCGGCCAGCAGCGCGAAGATGTACGCCTGCAGGAACGCGACCAGAAGTTCGAAGAGGGTCACGAAGATGCCCGCCGGGAGCGTGAGCGCCCCGAAGATCATCAGCCCAGAGCCCGCCGAGTCCACGACGAAGAACTGCGTGGCGGCGAAGCAGAGCACCAGCATGATGTGGCCGGCAACCATGTTGGCCACCAGTCGCACCATCAGCGAGCCCGGCCGGATGATCAGGAGCTGCAGCAGCTCGATCGGCGTCAGGATGAAGTAGATCGGCCACGGCACGCCCGGCGGGAACAGGTTCGACTTGAGGTAGCCGCCGAGCCCGTGCCGGCGGATGCCGACGGCCCAGTAGGTGACGAACACCCACAGTGCCAGGAGCAGCGGCACGCCGATCCGCGAGGTGGCGGCCAGGTTCAGCCCCGGGATCACACTCGTGAGGTTGAACGCCAGGATGGTGAAGAAGATGGTGGTGAGCATGGGCAGGAAACGCTTGGCGTTGTCCTTGCCCAGGATCTCCTCGCCGATCTGTACCCGGACGAAGCTCAGCAGGTACTCGACGGCTGTCTGGAACCGGCCCGGCACCACCTTGGCCCGGCGTGCGGCGATCACGAAGACCGACAGCAGCACGAGGGTGGCGACGATCCGGATGATCCAGATGCGATCGATCTGGAAGATCGTGTCCTCAAAGAGGATGGCCGGCGGGAAGAAGTCGGAGATCGACGGCGGGTGGAAGCCGCCCTCACCCTCGTGGCCTTCGGTGGCGGCGAGGATTACGGACGTCGCATGCGTGGACAGGAGGACTCCCAGGTGGTCATTAGGCCCTGCGCGCGTCACCGCAAAGGGGCGGAACGGGCGCGCCATCGGGCCTGGCCGTCATGGATTCAGTCGTAAGCCTAACCCATGTCGGATGAGGATTTGGCCGCATAACCGCACAGCGCGGCCCCTTGTGACTTATTGCGCAACCCTGTGCCGGGTCAATGTCGGTACAGCTGCGTCCATCAGGCCCCGGCTTCGGGCTCGACGTACGTGACGCGGCCGTTCTTGACCGCGCGATAGTCGAGGAGTGCCGCGCCGACTGCCCCGAGCAGCAGCACGATGAACAGGACCACACGGTCATAGAAATCGAACCTGGTCAGCACCAGGAGCACAGCGACGAGAACCACCATCTTGGCGATCCACGTGCCCATCACCACGGCGCCCATCGTGGTCGCGCCCTTGCCCACCGTGTAGATCATCGACCACACGGTGGTCCCGCAGAAGAATGCGGCGATCGCCGCCCCGATCAGCCCGCCCCAGAGTCCGGGCACCCCCGCGACCAGGAGGCCGACCAGCGAGCCGAGGACCGCGAGCCCTGCCACGAGGATCAGGCCGTCGCGCAGGGCCGCACGCAGCATCGCCTGCTCGGCTGCGCCGCGCGGCGCGTCGGGGGCGTGAGGTTCCTGCTCGGTCATTCGATGGTCTCCTTGGTCGGGGGCCCGGCGCTCGGGCGAGCGCTCGGGCGAGGTTCGCTCTGCGGCGCGACGTGCTGCACCGCAACTCCGGCGTCAGCCCCGGAGCCGGCCGTGGCCGCGACGCCGACGGCAACCGGGACCTTCGGCGTCTGGCCCGACATCGCGGCCACGTCGTCGTCCAGGAAGCGGCCGCGGTGCCGCAGCGGGCCGAGGGTGGCCAGCAGCGCGAGCACCACGAACACGGTGGTCCAGATCAGCACGATCTCCCAGTCCCACTGCACGAGCGCCGCGGCGCTGAACGCGAACACGGCGGTCCAGACGTACAGGATGACCACGGCGCGGCGGTGGGAGTGGCCGAGGGCCAGCATGCGGTGGTGCAGGTGCATGCGGTCCGGGGCCATGGGCGACTTGCCCGCCGCGAGCCGCCGGATCACCGCCAGACCCATGTCGAGCAGCGGCAGCATGAGGACCGCAACGGGCAGCAGCAGCGGGATGAACGCGGGCAGGGCCTTGGCGCCGGTCATGATCCCCGGCGGGATGTTGCCGGTCACGGTGATCGCGGCGCCCGCCATCACCAGGCCGATCAGCATGGACCCGGCGTCCCCCATGAAGATGTGCGCCGGGTGGAAGTTGTGCGGCAGGAAGCCGACGCACACCCCGACCATGACGGCGAGCATGAGCGACGCGAGGCTGGCGTAGTTGTCCGGCGTGGACTGCTGCGTGAGGCCGTAGGTGTAGAGGAAGAACGCCGTACCGCCGATGGCGACGATGCCGGCGGCGAGGCCGTCGAGGCCGTCCACGAAGTTCACCGCGTTCATCGCGATCACGATGACCAGCACCGTCACCACGAGCGACATGCGCGACGACGTGATGGTCACTCCCGCGATCGGCATGGTGATGAGCTGGACGCCCTGCAGGGCCATGAACCCGGCGGCCAGCACCTGGCCCGCGAGCTTGGTGATCCAGTCGAGATCCCACTTGTCGTCGGCCCAGCCGAGCGCGCACACGATGGCGGCGCCGCCGACGATGCCCCACGCCTGGGGCGCCTGGCGGGCGGAGAAGACGCCCTCGAGGAACGGCATCTGGGACGCCAGGAGCACCGGCACGATGATGCCGATGAGCATGGCCAGCCCGCCGAGGCGCGGCGTGGGCACCAAGTGCACGTCACGAGCGCGTACGGCCGAGATCGCCGAGGTCTTGAGGGCCACCCAGCGGGCGAAGGGCGTCGTCAGGAACGTGACCGCGGCGGCCACGAGCATCAGGAGCAGGTACACCCTCACTCGTCGTCCTCCGCGGCGCCGGCCGAGGGATCGCTCGGGTCGTCCTCACGCGACACCTCGGGGCCTTGGACGTCGGTGACCTCGCGCAGTGCTTCGAGCGACACGGCGCCCTCGCGGACGATCCGCATCCCGCGGCCGGTCGCGTCCACGATCGTGGACGCGACACCGCCCGGTGCGTCGCCGCCGTCGAGGTAGACCGCGACCGCGTCGCCGAGCTGGCGCCGGGCGTCCGTCACGTCCAGCGCCGCCGGGCTGCCCGACTTGTTCGCGCTCGACACGGCCAGGGGCCCGGTGCGCTTGAGCAGGGCGAGCGCCGCGGGGTGGTCCGGCATCCGCAGGGCGACCGTGCCGCCCGTGTCGCCGAGGTCCCACTGCAGCGAGGGTTGCGCACGCAGGATGATCGTGAATCCGCCGGGCCAGAAGGCCTCGACGAGCTCACGGGCCTCTTCGGGCACGTCGATGGCCAGGCCGTCCAGGGTTGCCACCTCCCCCACCAGGACAGGCGGCGGCATCTGCCGCCCGCGGCCCTTGGCCGCGAGGAGGGCGGCCACCGCCGCCTCGTCGAACGCGTCGGCGGCGATGCCGTACACGGTGTCGGTGGGCAGGACCACGACGCCGCCACGGGAGATCGCATTCACTGCCTCGTCGATCGCGGGGCCCCAGGACTGCGGGTCGGTGGCGTCGAGCACGGGATGTACAGGCACACTCACGCGCAACAGTCTTTCACGATCCGGGGACCGGGCGATGCCGTCGGCACCGGTGATCTGCGTGCCGCCCCGGTCGAGCGCCTCGGCTCGGCCCTCACCGCGGGCCGCGCTCCGGTCCCAGCCGGCGTGCGACCACCATGCGCGGGCGGCCCGTCAGGTCCTTGCGGGTCTCGGGATCCCCGAACGCGGGCAGTCCGTCGGCGTCGCGGGCGGCCGCCACCATGGCGCGTGCCGCCTCCGCCTGGACCTCGGCGTGCTCCATCACGTACAGCCCGCCGGGCCGCAGCAGCCGCGCCGCCGCGTCCGTGATCCCGCGCGGCACCTCCAGCCCGTCCGGCCCCAGCCCGTACAGCGCCACGGCCGGGTCGTGCTCGGCGACCTCCGGGTCCACAGGCACGGCGTCCGACGGCACGTACGGCGGGTTCGAGACGACGACGTCGGCCCGCCCGTCGATCCCGTACAGCGCGGTGCGGGCGTCGCCCTTGACGAGCCGCACCACCCGCTCGGGCGCCGCGGCGCTCCGGGACGACGTGCCCACCACGGCGGCGCTCACGGCGTCGACGTTGCGTTCGGCCCAGGCGTGCGCGTCCTTGTCCAGCTCGACGGCGTGCACGCGCGCACCAGGCACCTCCGTGGCCACCGCCAGCGCGATGGCCCCGGTGCCGGTACACAGGTCGACGACGACGACGTCCGCACGCTCGCCGGCGACCTTGGCCGCCTCGTCGATGGCGACCTGGGCCACCTCCTCGGTCTCCGGCCGGGGCACGAAGACCCCGGGGCCGACCGCCAGCTCCAGGTGCCGGAACGCCGCGACCCCGGTCAGGTGCTGCAGCGGCTCCCGAGCGGCGCGGCGGGACACGAGGCCGGAGAAGGTGCCGGCCGCGTCCTCGGGCACCTCGTGGCCCAGCACGACCTGCCGCCGCAGCTCCCCGCGGTCCACCCCGAGGACGTGCGCCAGCAGCGCCTCGGCGTCGGCCCGGGGGGACGCCACCCCGGCGTCGGCCAGCTCCTCTGCCGCCCACTTCAACAGCTCTGTACTCACCGCGCTCCTTCCACCACAGCGACCTCACCCACGGCAACTTCACCCACGGCACGAGCCTGCCGCCCGGCCGGCCCGGCGGGCAAGACCGCCCGGGCGCCGGCGTCAGACACCGGAGGCGGCCGCGAGCCGCTCCGCCTCGTCGGCGTCGATCGCGGACCGCACCACGGGGCCCAGGTCGCCGTCGAGCACCTGGTCGAGGTTGTACGCCTTGTACCCCGTCCGGTGGTCCGCTATCCGGTTCTCCGGGTAGTTGTACGTCCGGATCCGCTCGGAGCGGTCCACGGTGCGCACCTGCGAGCGGCGCATGTCGGCGGCCTCCGCCGCGGCGGCCTCCGCCTGCGCGGCCAGGAGGCGGGCCCGGAGCACCCGCATGGCCTGCTCGCGGTTCTGCAGCTGCGACTTCTCGTTCTGCATCGAGACGACGATGCCCGTGGGCACGTGCGTGATCCGCACGGCCGAGTCCGTGGTGTTGACGGACTGCCCCCCGGGGCCGGACGACCGGTACACGTCGATCCGCAGGTCGTTCTGGTCGATCTCCAGCTCACCCGGGTCGTCGACCTCCGGGAAGACCAGCACCCCGGCCGCCGAGGTGTGGATGCGGCCCTGCGACTCCGTCACCGGGACGCGCTGCACGCGGTGCACACCACCCTCGTACTTCAGGCTGTGCCAGACGCCGTCCTCGGGGCCCTGGACGTTCTTCGCCTTGATGGCGACCTGGACGTCCTTGTAGCCGCCGAGGTCGGACTCCGTGGCCTCCAGCAGCTGCGTGGACCAGCCCTGCTGCTCCGCGAACCGCAGGTACATGCGCAGCAGGTCGCCGGCGAACAGCGCGGACTCCTCGCCGCCCTCCCCCGCCTTGATCTCGAGGATCACGTCCCGGCCGTCGTCGGGGTCGCGCGGGACCAGCACGCGGCGCAGCTTCTCCTCGGCCGCGGCCTCGGCCTCCCGGAGGACCGGCAGCTCCTCGGCGAACGCCGCGTCGTCGGCCGCCAGCTCTGCCGCCGCCTCCGCGTCGTCGTGCGCCTGCTCCCACGCGCGGTAGGCCCCCACCACCTGGTTGAGCTCGGCGTACCGCCGGCCCAGGGTGCGAGCGCGACCGGGGTCGGCATGCACGGCGGGGTCCGCCAGCGCCGACTCGATCTCGGCGTGCTCGCTGAGCAGCGGCCCGACGGCGGCGAACGAAGACTCGCTCAAGTTTTCTCCTAGCGACGGCACCCGTTGAGTGCTGGGGAAGGCTGTGGGAAAACGACAGCGCCGGTGGTCCGTTCCCGACTGCCCCTGGAGAGGTTGTCGGGCCGGACCACCGGCGCTGCGAAGTCGCTACTTGTCGGCGGCCTTCTTGCCGTAGCGCGCCTGGAACCGGGCCACGCGGCCACCGGTGTCCATGATCTTCTGCTTGCCCGTGTAGAACGGGTGGCAGGCGCTGCAGACGTCGGCGGCGATCTTGCCGGACGTCTCGGTGCTGCGCGTGGTGAACGTGTTACCGCAGGTGCAGGTGACCTCGGTGACGACGTACTCGGGGTGGATCCCAGCCCTCATGATGCTCCTTGGTGTGATGCCGCTGGGTCGCCCTGCAGAATCGCAGTGACGTGAACCAGCGGGCCAGCCAGTCATTCTGCCACTACCTCGCCCGTGCGGGCGAGGGAGACTGATGTGACGTGGGTCGGACGCCGCGTCCCGGTCAGACGGTCTCGCCCACGTTCTCGTCCTCCGTCAGACCACCCGGCGTCGTCTTCTGCACGTGCAGGAGGAACTCGACGTTGGTCTTGGTCTTCTTGAGCTGGCCGAGCAGCAGCTCGGCGGCCTGCGTCTGGTCGAGCGCGCCCATGACGCGGCGCAGCTTGTAGACGATCGCGAGCTCGTCCTTCGACATGAGGATCTCCTCGCGTCGGGTGCTCGAGCCGTTGACGTCGATCGCCGGGAAGATGCGCTTCTCGGCCAGGGACCGCGACAGACGCAGCTCCATGTTGCCGGTGCCCTTGAACTCCTCGAAGATCACCTCGTCCATCTTCGACCCGGTCTCGACCAGGGCGGTGGCCAGGATGGTCAGCGAGCCGCCGTCCTCGATGTTGCGGGCGGCGCCGAAGAACTTCTTGGGCGGGTAGAGCGCGGCGGCGTCCACACCACCGGACAGGATGCGCCCCGACGCCGGAGCGGCCAGGTTGTAGGCGCGGGACAGGCGGGTGATGCCGTCGAGCAGCACCACGACGTCCTGGCCCAGCTCCACGAGACGCTTGGCACGCTCGATGGCGAGCTCCGCGACCAGCGTGTGGTCGGAGGCGTGGCGGTCGAACGTCGACGAGATGACCTCGCCCTTGACCGAACGCTCGAAGTCGGTGACCTCTTCCGGACGCTCGTCGACCAGCACGACCATGAGGTGGACCTCAGGGTTGTTCAGCGAGATCGCGTTGGCGATCTGCTGCATCATCAGCGTCTTGCCGGCCTTGGGCGGCGCGACGATGAGGCCACGCTGGCCCTTGCCGATCGGAGCGACGATGTCGATCACGCGCGGCGTGAGCTTGGTCGCCTCGGGGTTCTCCAGGCGCAGCCGCTCCTGCGGGTACAGCGGCGTCAGCTTGGTGAACTCCGGACGCTCGCGCGCCTCCTCCGGCGTCATGCCGTTGACGGAGTCCAACCGCACCAGGGCGTTGACCTTGTTGACCTTGGCGTTGCGCCCGGTCGGCTGGGTCGGCGGCTCGTCGCCCTCGCGCGGCTGGCGCACGGCGCCGACCACCGCGTCGCCGCGGCGCAGGCCGGCCTTCTTGACCTGGTTCAGCGAGACGTAGACGTCGTTGTTGCCCGGCAGGTATCCGGAGGTCCGCACGAACGCGTAGTTGTCGAGCACGTCCAGGATGCCGGCGACGGGCAGCAGCACGTCGTCCTCCCGCACCTCGGGGACGTTGTCGAGACCCGCCACGTCCGGACCCTGGCGGCCACGGCCGCGCTTACGGTCCCGGCCGCGGTCGCGGCCCCGACGGCGACGCGAGTTACGGTCCTCGTCGTTGTCGTTGCGGTCATTGCGGTCGTTACCGCGGTCGTTACCGCGGTCATTGCCACGGTCGTTGTTCCGCTCCGCGTTGCGGGCGCTACCGCGCTCGTTCCGCTCGGCGTTCCGCTCGTTGCCGCCACGCTCGTTGGCACGGTCGTTGCCACGGGTGTTCTGCCGGCCGGCACCGGACTGGGCGTTGCGGCCCTTGTCGTCACCGGACTTCTCGGCGTTCCCCTCCGGGGCACCCTGACCGCGGCCGGAGCGACGTCCGCCGCCCTGCTCGCGGGGCGCCGCGACGGCGTCGGCCAGCTGGGCCAGACGAGCGGCCTTCTCGGCCTCCGTGCTCGCGTCCGCGCGCACGCCCGAGGTGGCGACCTCGGCGGCGGCGACCGGCGCCTCGGTGCGGGCGGAGCTGTCGGCCGGCGCCTGGGCGCGGGCGGGCTTGTCGGCCGGCGCCTCGGCGCGGGCGGGCTTGTCGTTGGTGGTGGGCTTCTCGGCGGAGGCGGAGGCGGCACGGTCCGAACGCTTCGTCGCGCCGCCCGTCTTCTCGCGGATGGTGTCCACGAGGTCGCTCTTGCGCATCCTGGAGGTGCCCTTCACGCCCAGATCTCCGGCGAGTGCCTGGAGCTCGGCGAGGCGCATGCTGCTCAGCGCTCCGGCCGTACGGCTGGCTGCTGGCTGAGCGTTATCGGTGGTGTCTGTCACGAAGGACCCTTCCCCCTCGAACTGCGGCTAATCGCGTGATCGCGGGCCGCGGGATGGTGGGCGCCCGGCTCGATGCGGCCAGAACGCGAAAAACCTCGCATCCGTGGTACGACGACGACGGCTGACGGGGGCGTTGTCTGCCTTCTCGCGAGATGCGGTGGCCGTTGGTCACGGCCTGCAACGGGCACGGCTGAGCGGCTGAGGCTCTGTGAATGAACGACTCTGCCGGATTAGGCGGTGAAGAACCGATGTCGAATCCGAGTTCCAGCCACCATGGCTCAGGACGTGCGATCCCGAAGGTTCACTGCATACTACCACCCCGTACTGCTGGTGATCCTGGTACGACGCGAGGTCCGGTTGCACCTGACGAACCGGACGATAGCGCACCTGCGTCACCGGAAATCCTCCGGGCCCGTGCGCCGGTCGTGTCGATCCCCGGGCTGATCCGTCGCCAGCCGGCCGTCTCGTCCACGAGGTCCGCCAGGACGGCGTCCCGCCGGGCCCGGTGACCTGGTCCGGCGAGCACGAGGACGGTCGGCCCGGCGCCCGAGACGGTCGCCGGCACCCCCTCGTCCCGCAGCGCTCGCAGCAGCTCGCTGGAGGCCCCGAGAACGGCCGTCCGGTACGGCTGGTGCAGGCGGTCCTCCGTGGCGTCGAACAGCAGCTCCGGGCGCCTCGCCAGGGCCTCCACCAGCAGCGCCGCACGGCCCGCCGTGAACGCCGCATCGCCGTGCGACACCCGCTCGGGCAGGGCGGCCCGCGCCCGGGAGGTGGCGAGCCGCGCGTCGGGCACCAGCACGGTCGCCTCGATCGTCGGGTCGACGTCGAGGCCGACCGCACGCGGGCCGGCGTCGGTGGTCCACGCGACGGTCGCCCCGCCCTGGATGGCGGGCGCCGCGTTGTCGGGGTGTCCCTCGAACTCCGTGGCGAGCGCCAGCACCGTGGCGGCGTCGACCGCCCGCGGCTCGGCCAGCAGGGCACGCGCGGCGACGATCCCCGCCACCACCGCCGCCGACGAGGACCCGAGGCCGCGACCGTGCGGGATCACGTTGTGGCACGTCATGTGGATGCCGGTGGGCACGGCTCCGGCCAGCTCCATGGTGCGGCGCAGCGCGCGCACCACGAGATGGTCTTCTCCGAGGGGGACGTCCCCCGCGCCCTCGCCGTTGACCTCGACCACGACGTCCGGGCTCGCCACGAGGCGCACCTCGACCTCGTCGTACAGGGCGAGGGCCAGGCCGAGCGAGTCGAAGCCCGGACCGAGGTTCGCGCTCGTCGCGGGCACCCGGACCCGCACGTGGTCGGCGCCGAGCTGCATCAGAGGGAGAGAGCGTCGGCGATCGAGACGACGTCGGCGGACACCCGCACGGGTTCCACGTCGCTGCCGTCGGGTGTACGCAGCGCCCAGCTCGGGTCCTTGAGCCCGTGGCCGGTCACGGTGATCGTGATGCGCGCGCCCGCGGGTACGAGGCCGCGCTCGTGGCGCGCCAGGAGGCCGGCGACACCCGCCGCGGAGGCGGGCTCCACGAACACGCCCACCTCGGCGGAGAGGATCCGGTGCGCCGCGAGGATCTGCTCGTCGGTCACGGCCTCGATGACGCCGCCCGACGTGTCGCGTGCCTCCTCGGCGAGCTGCCAGGAAGCGGGGTTGCCGATGCGGATGGCGGTGGCGATGGTGTCCGGGTCGTCGACCGGGTGGCCCTTGACGATCGGGGCGGCACCGGCTGCCTGGAAGCCCCACATCGCCGGCGTCCGGCTCGCGACGCCGGCATCCGCGTACTCCCGGAAGCCCTTCCAGTACGCCGTGATGTTGCCGGCGTTGCCCACGGGCAGCAGGTGCAGGTCGGGTGCGTCGCCCAGGGCGTCCACGATCTCGAACGCCGCGGTCTTCTGCCCCTCGATCCGGTCCGGGTTCACGGAGTTCACGAGCTCGACGGGGTGGGTGTCCGCGAGCTTGCGGGCCGCCACCAGGCAGTCGTCGAAGTTGCCGTCCACCTGGAGCAGGCGCGCGCCGTGGGCGACCGCCTGGCTGAGCTTGCCCATGGCGATCTTGCCGTCCGGCACGAGGACCGCGCAGATCATGCCCGCGCGGGTGGCGTAGGCCGCGGCCGACGCCGACGTGTTGCCCGTCGACGCACACACCACGGCCTGGGCGCCACGCCCGGCCGCCGCGGAGATCGCAGCACTCATGCCACGGTCCTTGAACGACCCGGTCGGGTTCATCCCCTCGACCTTGACGTAGACGTCGGCTCCGGTGCGTTCGGACAGCGCGGGGGCGGGCACCAGCGGCGTGCCGCCCTCTCCCAGCGTCACGATCTTGCGCTGCACGTGGGCGGGCATGCGGTCGGCGTACTCGGCGATCACGCCGCGCCACAGGCGCGACGTGGGTGCGCCCCCGGAGGCAGCGGAGGGGAGGTTCGGTTCAGCGGGCAGCACAGGAGGCACGGGTTCAGCCTTCGACTCTCAGGACGGACGTGATCTCGCGGACCGGTTCGAGCTTGCGCACCGCCGCGATGGTGGCAGCCAACGACGCCTCACGGGCGGCGTGGGTGGTCAGGAGCAGCTCGGCGGTGCCCTCGGAGGGACCAGTCTGGCGCATCGTGTCGATCGACACGCCGTGGTCGCCCACGACGCCGGCAACCTGGGCGAGGACGCCCGGCAGGTCGGCGACGAGCAGGCGGACCTGGTACCGGGTGACCGCGGCGTCGGGGGGCAGCAGCGGGCGGGCCGCGTAGGTGGACTCCTGCGGGCCCTTGCCGCCGAGGACACGGTGGCGCGCCGCCGAGACGACGTCGCCCACGACCGCCGACGCGGTGGGCCGGCCGCCGGCCCCCTGGCCGTAGAACATGAGCGGGCCGGCGGCGTCCGCCTCGACGAAGATGGCGTTGAACGCGCCCTTGACACCCGCCAGGGGATGCTCCAGCGGCACCAGCGCGGGGTGCACCCGCACCGACACGCCCTCGCCGGTCTGCTCGGCGATCGCCAGCAGCTTCAGGGCGTGGCCCGTCCGGGCAGCCCAGGAGACGTCGTCGGCGGTGATGCCGGTGATGCCCTCGCGGGCGACGTCATCGGCCGAGACGCGGGTGTGGAAGGCGAGGCTGGCGAGGATCGCTGCCTTCGCCGCGGCGTCGTACCCCTGGACGTCCGCGGTGGGGTCGGCCTCCGCGAAACCGAGCTCCTGCGCCTGCTCGACCGCGTCGGAGAGCTCGAGCCCGTTCGTGGCCATCTGGTCCAGCACGTAGTTCGTGGTGCCGTTGACGATACCGAGCACCCGGCGCACGTGGTCGCCCGCCAGGGACTCCCGCACGGGGCGCACGATCGGGATGGCACCGGCCACCGCCGCCTCGTAGTAGATGTCGACGCCGGCGGAGTCGGCAGCCTTGTAGAGGGTGGGTCCGTCCGCCGCCAGGAGGGCCTTGTTCGCCGTCACCACGGCCGCACCGCTCTCGATGGCGCGGAGCAGCAGACCGCGCGCGGGCTCGATGCCGCCCATGACCTCGATGACGATGTCCGCGCCGTCCACCAGCGACTCCACGTCCTCCGTCAGGAGGTCGCGCGGGATGATCGCGTCGCGGGGCCGGTCCGCGTCACGGACCGCGATGCCGGCCAGCTCCAGCGGCGCGCCGACCCGGGCGGCGAGATCCACGCCCTGGTCGAGGAGCATCCGGGCCACCTCGGTGCCCACGACGCCACAGCCGAGCAGTGCAACGCGCAGCCCGCGTGCGGGCTCAGGAACGTGGACAGGCACAGCGATCCTGCTTTCGTCGTGGGGAAACGGTCCGGTCCGGTGCAGGTCCACACGGGGAGTTCCGGACGTTGCGATCAGGGTAACCGCAGCATCCGACACGCGAGCGCCGTGTCTCACGACGCCGCCGCCGAGGGAGCACGGTGGCGAGACCGGACCGCGGCGGTCGGCAAGGTTCTGCCTCGCTGCGGTCCTGTCTCGCCACCGTGCTCCCTCGGCGTGGTGGTGCCGGGCGGTCAGGCCTCGTTGACCCCGTGGCAGACCTTGTACTTCTTGCCCGACCCGCACGGGCACTGGGCGTTGCGGGGCGTGCCCGGGAACGTGCGGCCGTCACTCGTGGCGGCGGTCGCCTCGCCGTGCAGGGCCGCCCGACGGCGGGCGCCGTCCGACGACTGCATGAACGCCGAGCCCGAGCCGTCCTCGCTCGGTGCCGAGTACGTCAGCGGCTGCTGCCGGTTCGGGGCGTCGAGGCCCTTCGCGAGCAGGATCGGCTCGGTCGCGGCGCCGGCCGCGCGGCGCTGCCGCGGTGCGGGCGGCTGCCCCGGCTGGTCCTGCCCCGACGCTGCCGCGGGCGGTACGACCGGCATCTGCGCCGTGGGCGGCGCGTCCGGCTGGCCCGTACCCAGGCGACCGCGCGGCGGCACCTGGCCCGCGGCGGGCAGCTCCGAGCCGCCGTCGGCCGCCTGCTCGGCGTCCGGCTGCTGCACCGTGACCTCGAGGTTGAACAGGAACCCGACCGACTCCTCCTTGATGGCGTCGGTCATGGCCTGGAACAGCTGGAACCCCTCGCGCTGGTACTCGACGAGCGGGTCGCGCTGGGCCATGGCCCGCAGCCCGATGCCCTCCTTGAGGTAGTCCATCTCGTAGAGGTGCTCCCGCCACTTGCGGTCCAGCACCGAGAGCACCACACGGCGCTCGAGCTGGCGCATCGCCGCGGACCCCAGCTCGTCCTCGCGCGCCTGGTAGGCCACCCGCGCGTCGGACAGGATCTCCTCCAGCAGCATCTCGCTCGTGAGCCGGTCGGCGCCGCCGGCCTCCTCGGCGACCTCGTCGGGCGTCAGCGACACCGGGTACACGGCCTTGAGCGCCGTCCACAGGGCGTCGAGGTCCCACTGCTCCGACGTGCCCTCCGCCGTCGCGTTGTTCACGTAGTCGGTGATCGTGTCGGTGAGGAAGTGCTGGATCTGCTCGTGCATGTCTTCGCCCTCGAGCACCCGGAGGCGCTCGGCGTAGATGACGGTGCGCTGCCGGGACAGCACGTCGTCGTACTTCAGCACGTTCTTGCGGATCTCGAAGTTGCGCGACTCCACCTGGCCCTGCGCGGACATGATGCCGCGGGTGACCATCTTCGACTCGAGCGGCATGTCGTCCGGGAAACCGGCGCGGTTCATCATCGACTCGGCGAGGCCGGAGTTGAACAGGCGCATCAGGTCGTCCTGCATCGACAGGTAGAACCGGGACTCGCCCGGGTCGCCCTGACGGCCGGAACGACCACGCAGCTGGTTGTCGATCCGGCGGGACTCGTGGCGCTCCGTGCCGAGCACGTAGAGGCCACCGGCCCCCTTGACCTCGTCGTGCTCCGCCGCGACGCGCTCCTTCGCCTTCTCGAGCGCCTGCGGCCAGGCAGCCTCGTACTCGTCGGGCGTCTCGACCGGGTCGAGACCCCGCTCGGAGAGCTCGGCGACCGCGAGGTACTCGGCGTTACCACCGAGCATGATGTCCGTACCGCGGCCGGCCATGTTCGTGGCGACCGTGACGGCACCCTTACGGCCCGCCATCGCGACGACGGCGGCCTCGCGCTCGTGCTCCTTCGCGTTGAGCACGTTGTGCGGCACGCCGGACTTCTTGAGCTTGGCGCTCAGGAGCTCCGACTTCTCGACGCTCGTCGTACCGACGAGGACCGGCTGGCCGTAGGCGTGCCGCTCCACGATGTCCGCGACGACCGCGTTGAACTTGCCGTCCTCGTTCTTGTAGACGAGGTCGGGCTGGTCGATCCGCTGCGGCTCCTTGTTGGTCGGGATCGGGACGACGCCGAGCTTGTACGTGCTCTGGAACTCGGCGGCCTCGGTCTCGGCCGTACCGGTCATGCCGGCGAGCTTGTCGTACTGCCGGAAGTAGTTCTGGAGGGTGATCGTGGCGAGCGTCTGGTTCTCCGCCTTGATCTCCACCCCCTCCTTGGCCTCGATGGCCTGGTGCATGCCCTCGTTGTAGCGACGGCCCGCGAGGATCCGGCCGGTGTGCTCGTCGACGATCATGACCTCGCCGTTCAGCACGACGTAGTCCTTGTCGCGCTTGAACAGCTCCTTGGCCTTGATCGCGTTGTTGAGGAACCCGATCAGCGGCGTGTTCAGCGACTCGTACAGGTTGTCGATCCCGAGGTAGTCCTCGATCTTCGCGATACCCGGCTCGAGCACGCCGACGGTGCGCTTCTTCTCGTCGACCTCGTAGTCGACGGTCGGCGCGAGCCGGCGCACGACCTTCGCGAACTCGTTGTACCAGCGGTTCGCGTCACCGGCCGCGGGGCCCGAGATGATCAGCGGCGTCCGCGCCTCGTCGATGAGGATCGAGTCGACCTCGTCGACGATCGCGAAGTTGTGCCCGCGCTGCACCAGGTCGTCGGTGGACCAGGCCATGTTGTCGCGCAGGTAGTCGAAGCCGAACTCGTTGTTCGTGCCGTACGTGATGTCGGCGGCATACATCTGCCGGCGTTGCGCCGGCGTCTGGCCCGACAGGATCACGCCGGTGGTCATGCCCATGAACCGGAAGACCCGGCCCATCAGGTCACCCTGGTACTTGGCCAGGTAGTCGTTGGTGGTGATGACGTGCACGCCGTCGCCCGCCAGGGCGTTGAGGTACGCGGCGGTCGTCGCCACCAGCGTCTTGCCCTCACCGGTGCGCATCTCGGCGATGTTGCCGAGGTGCAGTGCCGCACCACCCATGATCTGGACGTCGAAGTGCCGCTGGCCGAGCGTGCGATGAGCCGCCTCGCGGATCGCCGCGAACGCCTCCGGCATGAGCTCGTCCAGGGTGGCGCCGTGCTCCAGCCGTTCCCGGAAACGTGCGGTCTCCTCACGCAGCTCGGTGTCGCTCAGCTCGACGAAGCTGGGCTCCAAGCGGTTGACCTGCTCAGCCACGGAGTGCAGCTTCTTCAGGACACGTCCTTCGCCTATGCGCAGGACCTTGTCGAGGATGGACACGCGGGTTCTCCCAGGTCGTCGTCAAGTTTCGCCGTCGTCCATCGTAGGCCGTAAACCAGGGCCCGTGGCCCACATGACCGGCGACAGATCGGCAGGTTCGCTCCAGGGGTAACGATCGCGGCCGCTCACGGGTTCCTGCCCGCACCCCACCCGGCTCCTGCGGATAAAGTGGCAGTCACCGCCCACCCGCCCGCGCTCGCGCGTCAGCCGGCCCGTACGACGACCGGGTTCCGCCCGGCTCGCCAGGCACGACGCCGTCTCTCCGCGAGCCCCGACAGGACGGCACGGACGTGCTCCCGGTACTACTCGCCCACGGGGTCCTGGCCCTCGCCGCACCCGCTCTCGTCGCAGCCCTGGGTCGGCGCGCGTTCTGGGTGCTCGCCCTCGCCCCCGCCGCAGCCGCGCTCTACGCCCTCTCCCGGACCTCGGCCGTCCTGGGTGGCAACCCTCCCGCCGAGCACGTGCCCTGGATCCCCGCGCTGGGCTTCTCCGTCGCCCTCCGGCTCGACCCGCTGTCCTGGATCATGCTGCTCGTGGTCGGCGCGGTCGGCACCCTGGTGCTGCTCTACTGCAGCGCGTACTTCGCCCGGGACGCGCACGGCCTCGGCCGCTTCGGCGGGTACCTCGTGGCCTTCGCCGGCACCATGGCGGGGCTCGTCATCGCGGACGACATGCTCCTGCTGGTCGTGTTCTGGGAGCTCACCTCGGTCTTCTCCTACCTCCTGATCGGCCACTACGCCCACCGCACCTCCTCGCGGCGCGCCGCCATGCAGGCCTTCCTCGTCACCACGGCGGGCGGCCTCGCGATGCTGGTCGGCGTGGTCGTGCTGGGGGTGACCGCCGGCACCTGGAGCCTCTCCGCGGTGCTCGCCGACCCGCCGTCGGGCCCCGCCGTCACGGTGGCCGTGGTCTGCCTGCTGACCGGAGCCGCCACCAAGTCCGCGCTCGTGCCCACGCACTTCTGGCTGCCCGCGGCGATGGCGGCGCCCACGCCCGTCTCGGCCTACCTGCACGCCGCGGCCATGGTGAAGGCGGGCATCTACCTGATCGCACGGTTCGCTCCCGCCTTCTCGGACCTCACGGCCTGGCGCACCGTGGTGCTGGTCCTCGGCAGCGCGACGCTCCTGCTCGGCGGCTACCGGGCACTGCGCCAGCACGACCTCAAGCTGATCCTCGCGTTCGGCACCGTCTCCCAGCTCGGGCTCCTCACGCTGCTGCTCGGCTACGGGACCAGGGCGACCGCGCTCGCCGGCCTGGCCCTGCTGGGCGCCCACGCGATGTTCAAGGCGTCGCTCTTCCTCGTCGTCGGCGCCATCGACGCCGCGACCGGCACCCGGGACCTGCGCCGGCTCGCCGGCGTCGGACGCCGCCTGCCCGGCACCGCCCTCGCGGCCACGCTCGCCACGGCGTCGATGATCGGCCTACCCCCCTTCGCCGGCTACGTCGCCAAGGAGGCGGCGCTCGCGGCGTGGACCCACGACGGCGATCTGCTGGGCATGGTCATGATCGCCGTCGTCGCGGTGGGATCGGCCCTCACCGTGGCGTACGGGCTGCGGTTCCTCTGGGGCGCGTTCAAGCCCCGCCTGCGGGCCCTGCCCGAGCCGGAGGAGCCGCCGCCGGGCCGCGGCGGGGAGGACCGCGCGAGTGCTGGGGCAGCACCGGTCGAGCCGGAGGCGACGCTCGACGCCGCTCCGGCCACGGTGCACCGCCAGTCCTTCTGGATGGTGGCGCCGCCGCTCGTCCTCGCGGTGCTCGGTCTCGCCGTCGCGCTCGTGCCGGAGGTGGGCCAGCGGCTGCTCGCCCCGTACGCGAACACCTACCCGGCCGGCGAGCCGGGGCACCTCACCCTGTGGGAGGGCTTCACCCCGGGGCTCGCGGTCACCGCCACGATCTTCCTTCTCGGCGCGCTGGCGTTCTGGCAGCGCGGACGGCTGGAGCGCGTGCAGGCCGCCCTGCGCTTCCCCGGCGGCGCCGACGTGGTCTATCGGCGGCTCATGCGCCGGCTGGACCGGGTCGCCGCCGACGTCACCGCCGGCACCCAGCGCGGCTCCCTGCCCGTCTACCTGGGCATGATCCTGCTGGTGCTCGCCGTGGGCCCCGGGGTCGCGCTCGCGGCGGGCCTGGTCGGCGCCCCGTCCGGTGCTGCCCTGCCCGTCGCCGCCGAGGCGGTGGGGCGCGACGGGGTGCTCCACCTCGGCCCCTTCGCCCTGGTGCCGTGGGACCGCCCGGCCCAGCTCGTCATCGTCCTGGTGATCGTGGTGGCCACCGTGCTGGCGGCCCGCGCCCGCCGACGGCTGAAGGCGGTGTTCCTCGCGGGCGTGGCCGGCTACGGCAACGCGGCCCTGTTCCTGCTGCACGGCGCCCCGGACCTGGCCCTGACCCAGGTGCTGTGCGAGACCGTGACCCTTGCCGTCATGGTGCTCGTCCTGCGGCGCCTGCCGCCGTACTTCTCCGACCGGCCACTGGCGGCGAGCCGCTGGGTGCGGTTGGCGATCGGTGGGCTCACCGGGCTGGTGGTCATGCTGTTCGTCGCCGCCGCACCGCTCGTCCGCGTGCACCAGCCGGTGTCCGTCGACTTCCCGGAGGAGGCGGAGACCTTCGGCGGCGGGCACAACATCGTCAACGTCACGCTCGTCGACATCCGCGCCTGGGACACCGTGGGTGAGATCTCGGTGCTCCTGGTCGCCGCCACCGGTGTCGCGTCGCTCGTCTTCCTGCGTCAACGCAGCGGCGGCATCCTCCGGCTGGAGACCGCGGACGCCGACGAGCCCGCGGAACAGGCCGCCGCCGGTTCCCGGCAGGTCCGCCAGGGCACCTGGCTCGTGGCCGGCCCCACCCTCGACCCGGCGCAGCGGTCGATGCTGTTCGAGGTACTCACCCGCGTGCTGTTCCACCCGATGATCCTGTTCGCGTTGTTCCTGCTGTTCAGCGGGCACAACGCCCCCGGCGGCGGGTTCGCCGCCGGGCTCGTCGCCGGGCTGGCGCTCACCGTCCGCTACCTGGCCGGCGGCCGGTACGAGCTCGGCGAGGCGGCGCCCGTCCATCCAGGCCTCGTCCTGGGGACCGGGCTGTTCCTGTCGGCGGGCGTGGGTCTGGTCGCGCTGCTCGCGGGCCAGGCGGCGCTGGAGAGCACGATCATCGACCTGCACCTGCCGGTGCTCGGCGACATCCACCTCGTCACCAGCCTCTTCTTCGACATCGGAGTGTTCCTCGTGGTCATCGGCCTGGTCATCGACATCCTGCGGGCCTTCGGCGCGGAGCTGGACCGGCAGGCCGAACCGTTCGCGCAGGTGGTCGGCTCGCACGGCCGCACGGCGGGCCGAGCCGGAGGTGAGCGCGCATGATCGTGCTCGACACCGTGCCCTCCGGGTCCCTGCTGCTGGCGGTCGGCGTGCTGTTCGCCGCGGGCGTCTACCTGCTGCTGGAACGGTCGCTCACCCGCGTCCTGCTCGGCTTCGTGCTGCTCGGCAACGGGGCCAACCTCGCGATCCTCATGGCGGGTGGCCGGGCGGGAGCGCCGCCGATCACCGGCGCCAGGGCCACCGGGGAGCCGATGAGCGACCCCCTGGCCCAGGCCATGATCCTGACCTCCATCGTCATCACCCTCGCCCTCGTGGCGTTCGTGCTGGCCATGGCCTACCGCTCGTGGCAGCTGCACGGCCACGACGAGGTGCAGGACGACGTGGAGGACACCCGTATCGCGCGGCTCGCGGTCGAGGACGTGCCGTCGTACGCCGACAGCGACTCCCTGGAGCCGGGCTCCACGCTGGCCGAGGAGGCCGTGACGGCTCGCGACGAGGTCGCGCTCCCCGACCCGACCGTCGACCCGACGGTCCGTGGGCGTGATGGCTCATGAACCTGTGGACCGTACAGACCCTCGTCCCGCTGCCGGTGCTGGTGCCGCTCTTCGCCGCCGGTCTGGCGCTGGCCCTGCACCGGTACGAACGGGTGCAGCGGGTCATCTCCGTCGTCGCCCTGTCGGTGGCCGCCGCGGCCGCCGCGGGCCTCGTGGTCGCGGCGAACGACGGACCGGTCGTGGTCGACGTCGGAGGCTGGGCCTCGCCGGTC
Source organism: Promicromonospora aerolata (assembly GCF_042682255.1). NCBI lineage: Bacteria > Bacillati > Actinomycetota > Actinomycetes > Micrococcales > Promicromonosporaceae > Promicromonospora > Promicromonospora aerolata. The sequence goes on along the minus strand of NZ_JBHUHF010000001.1, from coordinate 4,908,161 downwards.
GGCGTCAACCTGGTGGCCGATCCGCTGGCCGCGATCATGCTGCTCGTCAGCAGCATCATGCTGCTGTGCGTCCTGCTGTATTCGATGGCACAGGGCATCGCCGACCGCCACGAGCGGACGGCACCCGCCTCCAGGAACGCCGAGCTCCTGCGCGATGCCCTGGAGGCGCAGGATCCCGATGCCGACGAGTCGGGCCGGCGCGACGTCCTGCCCGTCGCGGTCTTCCACCCGACGTACCTGATCCTGGCCGCCGGCGTGGCGGACGCCTTCCTCGCGGGCGACCTCTTCAACCTCTTCGTCGGGTTCGAGATCCTGCTGGCCGCGTCCTACGTGCTGCTCACGCTCGGCGGCACCAGCGAGCGCATCCGGGCGGGCAGCGTCTACGTGGTCGTCGCACTGCTCAGCTCGATCATCTTCCTGCTGGCCGTCGGCCTGGTCTACGCGGCGACGGGCACCGTGAACATGGCGCAGCTCGCCGAGCGGCTGCCCGACGTCGACCCCGGGGTGCGGCTGGGCATCCAGTCCCTGCTGCTCCTCGCCTTCGGGATCAAGGCGGCCATCTTCCCGCTCTCCGCCTGGCTCCCCGACTCCTACCCGACGGCGCCCGCGCCGGTCACCGCCGTGTTCGCCGGCCTGCTCACCAAGATCGGCGTCTACGCGATCCTGCGCACCCAGACCCTCCTCTTCCCGCCGAACGAGAAGCTGGAGGCGGTGCTGCTCGTCCTCGCCCTGGCCACGATGCTCGTCGGCATCCTCGGCGCGGTGGCGCAGGACGACGTGAAACGGCTCCTGTCGTTCACCCTGGTGAGCCATATCGGCTACATGATCTTCGGGGTGGCGCTGGCCACCCAGGCCAGCACGGCCGCCGCCATCTTCTACGTGGTGCACCACATCACCGTGCAGACCGCGCTGTTCCTGGTCGTCGGCCTGATCGAGCGCCGGAGCGGCACCACCTCGCTCGACCGGCTGGGCGGTCTCGCACGGCTGGCTCCCGGCCTGGCGGTCCTGTTCTTCGTCCCCGCGATGAACCTGGCGGGCATCCCGCCGATGTCGGGCTTCCTCGGCAAGGTGGGCCTGCTCGAGGCCGGCGTGCTCGACGGGTCCTGGCTGGCCTGGGTGCTCGTGGTCGGCTCGGTGGTCACCTCCCTGCTCACCCTGTACGCGGTGATCCGGGCCTGGAACAAGGCGTTCTGGCAGCCGGGCGGCGACGAGGAGGACCTGCCCGAGCAGGCCCCGCTGCCCTGGGGCATGGTCGGCCCGACGGCGGCCCTGGTCGCCGTCGGAGTGAGCCTCACCGTGGCAGCCGGTCCGCTCTACGACTACGCGGAGCGGGCAGCCGGCACCGTCATGGACGGGCACACCTATGTCCGGGCGGTGTTCCCGGACGGGCCCCGGGGCACCGGTCAGTCCGACGAGGTCACGGACGACGCCGAGGAGGGCCGGTCATGACGGATACCGGGCAGGCCGAGCGACCGTGGCGCCGCCGGGCCCAACGGTTGGGCACGCTGGGGCCGACCATGGCGTTGGGTGCCGTGCTGTGGGTGCTGTTGTGGGGCGACCTGTCCTGGGCCAACGTGCTGTCCGGTGCGGCGCTCGGGGCGCTCGTCGCCCTGGCATTCCCGTTGCCGCCGTTCGACACGACCGCGACCCTGCGGCCCGGGCCCCTGCTCCGGCTGGCCGGCCGCTTCCTCTCGGACCTGGTGCTCGCGTCGTTCCAGGTGGCCTGGGCGGCGATCACGCCGGGCGCGACCCCCGAGGCCGGTCTGGTCCGGGTGCAGCTCCGGTCGGCGTCCGACCTGTTCGTCGCCACGACGGCGGGGCTGTCGTCCATGGTGCCCGGGACCCTCGTCGTCGACCATGACCCGCCTACCAGGACGGTGCGGCTGCACGTGCTCGACCTCGACCGGGCGGGTGGACCCGACGGGGTGCGGGAGTCGATGCTGGCGCTGGAAGCACGGCTGCTGCGGGCCTTCGCGTCGCACGACGAGCTGGTCCGCGTCGGTCTGGCCGAGGGGAACGGTCGGCACGGACCCACCGACAAGGAGGTACAGCGATGATGCTCGCCGTCGGAGTGGTGGCGACCGCCCTGCTCGCCACGGGGGCGCTGCTCGCGGTGGTCCGGATGGAGCGCGGGCCGTCCATGCTGGACCGTGCGGTGGCCTTCGACGTGCTCACCACCGCGCTGGTCGGCGCGATAGCAATCGAGGCAGCGCTGTCCCGCCGCACGGAGTCGGTGCCCATCCTCGTGGTGCTGTCGATGGTCGGGTTCATCGGGTCGGTGACGATCGCACGTTTCGCCGCCGTCGAACCGCCCCGAGAAGGACGACAGGGGCGCGAGGCGGGTTCGGGCACGCTGAACCGGCCCGGCCGCGACTCCGACGGTGACTCCGACCGCGACTCCGACCGTGGCGACGTCCGCAAGGAGGCACCATGACCGTGCTGACCGACGTGGCGGCCGGCGTCTGCCTGCTGCTCGGCGCCTTCTTCTCGTTCTCCGCCGGGGTCGGCGTGGTGCGCTTCGACAACCTGCTCTCGCGGATGCACGTCGTCGCCAAGCCACAGGTACTGGGGCTGCTCCTGCTCCTCGCCGGTCTGGCGCTCCGGCTGCTGGACTGGACGTCGGTGACCATGCTCCTGCTGGTCGCGGTCTTCCAGCTCCTCACGACTCCCGTGGGGGCGCACATGGTGGGCCGGGCCGGACTCCGCACCGGGAACGTCGCCCCGGTGCTCCTCCAGGCCCCGGGCGACCAGCCCGAGGACCCTCTGGACCCGACACGGGACAGCGACGGCTGAGGCGGAGGTCGGCCGAGGGCGGGCCGGGCAGCTGTCAGGGCGGGCCGGCACCGGCGACCGGCTCGGCCGCCTGTTCCGGTGACTGTTCCGGCGTCTGTTCCGGCGTCCGGTCCCGCGGGGCGAACCGCCGTGCCTGCGCGTCCCGCATCCGCTCGGCGGCCGGGTAGCCGAGCGCGGCCTCGGCGGCCTCGTCGGCCAGCGCCAGGCCCGCCGTGCCGTAGAGGTGGAACACCGCGTCGGCACCGTGTCGCTCGAGCTCCGCGGCGTCGTCGTCGTATCGTGCGACGGCGGCGACGGTGCCGTCGAAGCCGCTCGCACGCAGCTGGGACAGAGCGATGAGGTTCGCCGCGTGGAAGGGCATGGCGAGGATCGCCAGGCGCACCGCGCCGGCGCTGCGCACCCGGCCCCAGAACTCGATGTCGGTGGCATCCGCCTGCACGACCGTGAAGCCCTCGGTGCGCAGGGTGGCGACGCGTGCGGGGTCGTGCTCGACCCCCACGACGTTCAGACCGTAGTCGTCGTGGAGCTGGCGCACGGCGCCGCGGCCCACCCGTCCCATGCCGAGCACGAGCGCCTCCGCACCTGACACGTCGATGAGCCGCTCCTCCCGGTGCAGCCACTCGTTGGGCTTGGACGGGAAACGCTTGGCGAGCGCCACGGCGTACTCGTTGCCGCGGGTGTTGACGGCCGAGGACAGCACGAAGCTGGCGGCCACGGCGACCGCGAGGACCACCAGCCACTCGTCGTCCAGCAGACCCGTCTGGGAGCCGACGGCGACGACGATCAGGCCGAACTCGGAGTAGTTGGCCAGCACCAGCCCGGAGAGGATCGCCGTGCGCTTGCGCAACCGCATCAGACGCAGCAGCACCGCTGTCACGATCCCCTGCAGTGGCAGCATGAGCAGCATGAGCAGCCCGATGCCCGCCGCCTGCCAGGTGAGCTCGCCGGAGAAGCCGATGGACACGAAGAAGCCGACGAGCAGCAGCTCCTTCAGGGTGAACAGGTTGCGCGACAGCTCCGTGGCCGCCGGATGGCCCGCCAGGAGCAGTCCCATCACGAGAGCTCCGAGATCACCTTTGAGCCCGACGGCGTCGAACAGCGCGTAACCGGGTCCGAGCGCCACCGCCACGCCGAAGAGGGCCTGCAGCTCGCCGTGGCCCACCCGCGACCACACCCGGCGCAGCAGCCATGCCCCCGGGATCAGGAGCACGAGGCCGAACGCCCACAGGCTGGGCGGGTGGTCGGAGGACACGGACAGGAAGATGACGGCGATCAGGTCCTGCATGATCAGCACGCCGATGGCGATACGACCGTAGAGCGCCGACTGGTCCGAACGGCCGTCGAGCACCTTGACCACGAACACCGTCGACGAGAACGACAGGGCGAGCCCCAGCAGGGCGAGGACGCCGAGGCCCTCGCCCGCGAGCATGGAGAACCCGACCACGCCCAGCAGCCCCAGGAAACCGACGGCGATCGCGACGCTCACCACGAGGTGCGCCACGGTGGTGAACCAGACGTCCTTGCGCAGCAGCGTCTTGACGTCGAGCTTGAGCCCGATGCCGAAGAGCAGCAGCGTCACGCCCAGGTCGGCGACGGTCCCGAGGTAGGCCGGCTCAGCGATCCCTGCCGCATGGAGCCCGAAACCCGCCACCAGGAATCCCACCAGGGGCGGCAACCGGAGCAGGACCGCCCCCAGCCCGGCCGCGACCGCGACGAGCAGGAAGAGCGCAGCGGTTCCCATGAACCGAGTTTAGTTGTCGCATGTTTCAGCCAGCCGCCGTCGCCACCCGGAGCGCGGGTGAAAGCGCACCCTTCGGCTCGACCGTCACCCCCTGGAGCCCGAGCCAGCGTGCCATCTCGTGCAGCTCGGCCGCGAGGCGTGCGGGGGTCTCCTCCGTCCGCGACGGCTCGGCGTGCGCGGACTGCACGCGGAGGGTGCCCGCCGCCCGGTCGGCCTTGAGGTCCACCCGGGCCGTGAGCTGCGAGTCCTCGAGGAACGGCAGCACGTAGTACCCGTCGACGCGCTGGGCGGCGGGGGTGTAGATGCCGATGCGGTAGCGCATCCCGAAGAGGCGTTCCAGCCGCTTGCGCTCCCACACCAGCGGGTCGAACGGCGCGAGCAGGGCCTGCCCCGTCGCCTGCCGCGGTCGGCCGGCGTCGCGGTGCAGGAACCACTGCTCGGAGCCGCCGGCCACGCGGGCGGGCAGCAGCACGCCCTCCTCCACCAGCTCGGCCAGCGCCTGGTCCGCCACGGGTCCCTTGAGCCGGTAGTAGTCCTTGAGGCAGCGCGCCACCCCGATGCCGTGCGCCCGCGCGGCGAGCTCCAGCAGCGCGCGCTTGGCCTCCGCCTCGGGCACCTCCCCGAGGGCCTCCGGCGGCAGCACCCGCTCCGGCAGGTCGTACAACCGCTCGAACTGCGCGTTCCGCCCCGCCGAGACCACCTCGCCCGTGAAGAACAGGTGCTCCACGACGCGCTTCTCGGTGCTCCAGTCCCACCATGTCCCCCGTTTGCGGCGCACCGACCGACCCTCGGTGACGAACCGGTCGTGGATCTGGGAGGCGGAGATCGGCCCCTCGGCCGCGACCAGGTCGCGCACCTCGGCGACCTGCGGGGCGTCGGGCAGCCGCACGCCGTCCAGCTCACGCCAGTCGTACTCCTGCGCGAACCACCGTCGGCGGAAGGCGAGCAACGGCCACACACGCGGCGGGACGTAGGCGGCCACGTGCGCCCAGCTCTCCACGAGCCGGCGGTCGGCGGCCGCCCCCTTGCTCGTGCGCCGGGCGTACCGGCCCGACGCCGTGGCGCGGTCCAGCAGGTCGGTGTCGTAGGGGCCGAGCCGCGAGAACAGGGGCAGCAGATGTGCCCGGGCGAGGACGTTCACCGAGTCGATCTGGAGCAGGCCCAGCCGGTCGATGACGCCCTGCACGTGCCGCATCGTGCGCGTTCCGTCGGCGCGCGGGCGGTTCAGGCCCTGCGCCGCTATCGCGATCCGGCGTGCCTGGTCGAGTGACAGGGAGATCGGTTGCACGCCCCCATGGTGCCCGCACCCACTGACATTCCCTCCTGGGCCGTCGTCGGGTACGGCCCTCGACTCGTCCCGACCGGGCACGGCGGTCCCCGGAGACCGCCGGCGGTGGTGTGGACAAGGCGCGCGGCGAGCGGGGACGGGGCAGGGTGGTCGGATGCGCCCCGTCCGTGAGCTCGTCCGCCTGCTGCTGCCCGTCGCCTGCCCGTGCGGCGCGCCGGACGTGCGCTGGTGTGCGCGGTGCGCGGCCCTCCTGGACGGACCACCCGTCCGGGTCGAGCGCGGTGCACCGCGGCTGGACCGGCTCGACGGAGTGGCGGCCGTTCCCGTGTGGGCGCTCACGCCCTACTCCGGCCCGGTGCGGGACGTCGTCGTGCACTGGAAGGACCGCGGCCGGGCCGACCTCGACCGGCTGCTCGCGCCGGCACTGCACCGTGCCGCGCGCCGTCTCGGCCCGGCGTTCCACGATGCGCTCGGCGATACGCCGCTCGCCGTCGTACCCGTGCCCTCGACCGGCGCGGCGCGTAGGGCGCGCGGCCGCGAACCCGTGTCCGTCCTGGCCCGGGCCGTCGTTGACGGCCTCCGCGACGCAGGATCGGCAGCCCGGTTCGTGCCCGCGCTCGCTCGGCGCGGTGCCGCGCGGGACCAGGTGGGTCTCGGCGCCCGCGCCCGCGGGCGCAATCTCGCCGGCGCCGTCCGCATGACGAGACGCGGGGCTCGGGCGCTCGGACAAAGATCCGCCTGCATTCTTGTGGACGACGTCCTGACCACCGGCGCCACGCTGGCCGCCGTCGAGCGCGCGCTGGAGCGCGCCGGCCACGACGTCCTGGGCGCAACGGTGCTGGCAGCGACGCCGCCCCCGGCGGACGACGCGCCGGCGGCGCGACACGGCCGGTCGGACATCGACGGAAAACTGGTCAGAACCTGAAAGTCTGACAGATCCATGTCGCCTTGTTCACTCTCCGTTGGGACTGTCGTTACCCAGGCGACGGAGTTAGCCTGAACCTTCCACGCTGGATCGGAGTCTCGACGATGCGGTCGGGGCGTACGCGACGGGAGGTGGTTCGTGCCCGGCACCCGTAGCAGGGGGTGCCATGACGAGTAGGACGGGCGCACGCCGCCGGCAAGGGACGGCGCGGCCCAGAGTTCCCGGAGCGGAGATACGCACATGGAAATTGTCGTTGTCGGCAGGCACACGGACGTGGCGGACCGGTTCCGCCAGCACGTGGAGGAGAAGCTCGCCAAGGTCGAGCTGCTGTCTCCCTACGTACGTCGGGTGGATGTGGAAGTCACGCACGAGAACAACCCGCGACTCTCCGAGAACCGTGAACGAGTGGAGCTCACACTGCGCGCGAAGGGTCCGGTGATCCGCGCCGAGGCCGCAGCGGACGACCGCTTCGGCGCCCTGGACCTCGCCATCGACAAGCTGAACGAGCGCCTGCGTCGCGCCCGGGACCGGCGCAAGGACCACCGGAACAACAAGGTGCTCCCGCCCGTGGACGTCCGCCCCCTCGAGGAGATCCTGTCCGACGAGAACGCGTCCGCCAACGCTCCCGAACCGCAGATCTCGACCCCGGCGGCGTTGTCCGAACCGGGCGACTCCGTGGAGACCACCATCGGCGACTCGCCCGTGGTGATCCGGCAGAAGCTCCACCACGCGGACCCCATGACCCTCGACGACGCCGTCTACGAGATGGAGATGGTGGGCCACGACTTCTACCTGTTCATCGACAAGGAGACGTCGCGTCCGTCGGTCCTCTACAAGCGCAAGGGCTGGTCCTTCGGAGTGATCCAGCTCGACAGCCCGTGCGGTGCCGCGCCGGTCACCGATCTGAAGTGACCCGCTCGAGGTAGAACCCCGCCAAGACCGAGCTCTGGCGAGGTAGAACGCGTTTCTACTTCGCCAGAGATCTGTCTCAGGGGTGCGGCCCGGCGGTCAGCCCGGGTAGGCGACCAGGTCGAAGTCCTCGGCCAGCGGCTGCCAGACGCCGGTCTCCTCGTGCTCCAGGTCGCCGTCCTTGGTGATCACGAGGATGCTCGGGTCGGTCACGCCGGCCGCCATCTCCTGCACGTCCGTCAGTCCCGGCAGCTGCCGCGACTGCCCGGCAGTACCGGCCAGCCCGCCCACACCGGCGGTCCAGATGCCGGAGGTGCCCGCACTGTCCCGCGTCAGCAGCGCGAGCGTGGTGAGTCCGGACCAACGAGCCTCCTCGATGTCGTCGACCGGCGCGCCGACCGAGATCGGCGGCGCGAGGTCGATCGGCCTTCCGTCGTTGTCCCGGACGATGCCGGCGACGTCGACCTGCGTACCCGAGGGCGCCTCGCTGACGATCGCGATCCGTGAGCCTTCCGGTGCCACGGACACGCTGATGACCTTGCGCCGGCTCAGCCAGTCGGGCTCCACGGTGACCTCGTCGAGGGCCGTGACGGCCACCTTCAGCTCGCCCATGCCCCCGCTGGTCCAGGTGGCGCCCAGGTTGTCGATCGACGGCGACGCCAGGTCGGGCCCCTCGAGGATCGGCACCGGACCGTTCTCACCGTCGAGCGAGAGACTCACGATCTGGTCGGTGCCGTTGCGCACCACGATCGGCGTCGTCACCGGGCTGACCGCGAGCGCGGTCGGGTCGATACCCGAGAGGTCCACCGGGACCTCGTACTCGACGGGCCGGCCGTCCTCGATGCGGTACAGGGTGTCGTCCTTGAGCGCCATGGCCTGGACGATGGTGGCCGGCAGGTCCACCTCCGTGTCGTTGACGGCGAGGCGGTTGGTGCCGCTGAACAGGTCCACGGGCACGGGACGGCCGGCGCCCTCGGAAAGGGTCGCGGAGATCTGCGCGGCGATCACCGCACGCTGGGCGGCGGGCGCGGTGCTGATCTGCTCGCTGAGCCGGACGGCGACGGGTTCGTCGCCGTCCGGGTCACTGATGGCGGGCGAGGCGAGCTGGGTACCCTCCGGCACGAGGGACCGGGTGGCACCCTGCAGCCACTCGGGCGGGCCGGCGAGCAGCTCCTCGACCGCCACCCGGCGCCAGGACTGCCGCGGGAACCAGCGCAGGTCGGGCACGAGGCTCTTGATGTCGTTCTCGGCCGTGAAGAACAGGCGGGTCGCGCGGTACTGGTTGGCGAACAGGTTGGCGGGTACCAGGACGCCGTTGTCGAGTGCGGATATGCGCCACTCCCCACCCGACCTGGTGAGCGTGTACCGGTAGCCCAGCTCCCGCGGGTCACCGACCTCCGTGTACGCACCCGCCCTGTCGAGGGTGGCGACGGCCGTCGCGCGGACGACGACCTCGACGGTGTCGGCCTCCTTGATCTCGGTGCCGCTCGCGAAAGGTTCCGGCAGTGGCGGCTCGCGGACCACGCGCACCGACGCCTCGGGGTCCCACGTCTGGGCGACGTCGTCGGTCAGGAACTCCCGTGCGGTCTCGAACTCCTTCGGCGACGTCGTGGCGGCGACCGCCGCGCCGAGGAACCCGGACACGATCGCGTGCGGGTCGGCGCCGAGCGCCGGTCCTTGCGGCAGCATCGCGATGTCTATCTGCTTCTCCACGTCCTCGGTGCCCACGCGCACGGGTCCCGACGTCGGGATCTGGGCGCAGGCTCCGAGCCCGACGACGCAGGCCAGCGTCACGACGGCGGCCATGACGGTCATCGCTGCCTTACGCATCAGTGCACCTCCACATCGTCGGCGGCGGGCAGTCCCACTGCTCCGGCACCGCCCGGGTCGGACAGGTCGGGGATCGCCGTCGGCGTCGGGCCCGTGGACGGGTGCACCACGGGGACCTGTCCGGTCCGGAGCCCGGGCTCGTGCGAGGCGGGAGCCATCGTGACCGGTGGTTCACCCACCTGCACACCGGCGCTGCGGGGCAGCGTGAGCCGGAAGCTCGCACCTTGTCCGGGCCGGCCCCACGCATCGAGGCGTCCCGCGTGCAGACGGGCGTCCTCGAGCGCTATCGCCAGGCCCAGGCCCGAGCCACCGGTGGTGCGGGCCCGCGCCGGGTCGGCTCGCCAGAAGCGGTCGAAGACGTGCTCGACCTCCTGCTTGGTCATGCCGACGCCGTAGTCCCGCACGACGACGGCCACGGCACGGTCGTCCTCGGCGACGGTCACCTCGACAGGGCGCTCCTCGGCGTGCTCGATGGCGTTGACGACGAGGTTGCGCAGGATGCGCTCGATGCGGCGCGGGTCGAAGTCGGCCGCCGCGTCGACGTCGGGCAGGCGCACCGAGACCCGTACGTCCTTGGTCTCCGCGAGGGGGGCGGCCTGCTCGACCACCGACATCACGAGGTCGCGCAGGTCGCGGCGTTCGGCGTCGAGCACGGCGGCACCCGCGTCGAACCTGCTGATCTCCAGCAAGTCGGACAGGAGCGACTCGAACCGGTCGATCTGGCCGAGGAGGAGCTCTGCCGACCGTGCCGCGTCCTCGTCCATCTGGTGGCGTGCCTCGTGGATGATCTCGCTCGCCATGCGGATGGTCGTGAGCGGGGTGCGCAGCTCGTGCGACACGTCGGACACGAACCGGCGCTGCATCGCGGAGAGCTCCTCCATGCGCAGGATCTGGTCCTGCAGGCTCCCCGCCATCTCGTTGAACGAGCGCGCGAGGCTCGCCATCTCGTCCGTGCCCCGGGCGCCGGGCATGCGCTCGGACAGGTGCCCTTCGGCGAGGCGCTCCGCCACGGTCGCCGCCCGCGTCACCGGGGTCACCGTCTGGCGAGCCATGGTCCAGGTCACGACGCCGAGCAGAGCCAGCATGCCGAACCCGCCGGCGAGCAGCACGCGGTGCACGAACGACAGCGTCTCCTGCTCGGGCTCCAGGGAGTAGAGGTAGTAGATCTCGTACCGGGCGTCGGGCGAGGCCTGCACCGTGGACCCCACGATGACGCCCGGGCTGACCACGCCGACGTCGTCCCGGGACGGGATGCCCACCGCCTGCAGCACCTGGTCGTCCTCGGAGGCGATGTTCGCCTGGCGCAGCTCCGGAGTGATGAGCACGTCCTTCAGGTCCGCCCGAGAGGCGAAGTCGGCGACGCGCGCCGGGCTGCCCAGCTCGTGGAGCAGGAAGTAGTGCTCGGCCGTGGACCCGCTCGTCGCACTGAGCGTCGCGATCGTGTCCAGGAGGAGCAGCTGCAGCTCGCCGTCCGACGTCGTCGAAGTCTCCGAGAAGTTCTTCGACACCTGCGTCGTCAGGGCCGCGGCCTCCCGGTCGACGGCGGCGAGCCGCTGCTCATAGATGCCGTCGCGGACCGAGGTCGAGAGGTACAGCCCCAGCACGGCGATGGCCGCGAAGCCGATGGCCAGGGCGGTGGTGACGACGCGCAGCTGCAGGGACGAGCGCCACTGTGCGACCGCGCGCCGGGTGGTGCGGACCGCGACCACCCGAGCCCGGGACACCACCCGGCGCAGCCGCGTGACCAGGCCGTGCGGCATCAGCGTGTCGCGCCCGCCTTGTAACCGACGCCGCGCACCGTGAGGACGATCTCCGGGTTCTCCGGGTCACGTTCGATCTTGGAGCGCAGGCGCTGGACGTGGACGTTGACCAGGCGCGTGTCGGCGCTGTGCCGGTAGCCCCAGACGCGCTCCAGCAGCACCTCTCGCGTGAACACCTGCCACGGCTTGCGGGCCAGCGCCACGAGCAGGTCGAACTCCAGCGGGGTGAGCGCGATGCGCTCGCCGTCCCGCATGACGGTGTGGCCCGTGACGTCGATCTCGACGTCACCCACCACGAGGCGCTCCGGCCCCGGGTCCTCGCTGCGGCGCATCCGGGCCTTGATCCGGGCGACGAGCTCCTTGGGCTTGAACGGCTTGGAGACGTAGTCGTCGGCGCCGGACTCCAGGCCCACCACGACGTCGAGCGTGTCGGACTTGGCCGTCAGCATGATGATCGGCACGCCCGACTCGGCACGGATCTCGCGGCAGACCTGCACACCGTCCTTACCGGGCAGCATGAGATCGAGCAGCACGAGGTCCGGCTGGTGGGTGCGGAACATCCCCAGCGCGGAGTCGCCGTCGGCACAGAACACGGCATCGATCCCCTCGCCCTTGAGGACGATGCCGATCATTTCCGCCAGTGCTGTGTCGTCGTCGACGACGAGAACTCGTACCTTCATGTACTCCAGTGTGCCAGGCTGGTCCAGCAAACTCGGCCGCGCCTGCCGTGGCGGGCGCGTTCACCAGGAGTTCACCCCCGCCCAGCACCCCCGGTGCTCGGGCCGACCAGACCCTCCTGCGGGGGGACAACCCCCGTCGAACCGGGCGGTCGGCACCATGTCGTGGGCCTTGTGCCGCGGGCCAACCTGGCACCATGACCTCCATGACCGTCGACCGGCGCACGGCCGGCACCGCCGCCCCGGGCAGGACAGCACGTCCGGGCCCGCACTTCCTCACCGCTCCGCTCGCGAGCCGCACGTGGCGGGAGCAGGGCTACCTCGCGCTGGTGCTCCTGCTCGCACCGTTCGCGTTCACCTACACGATCTTCACGGTGAGCTTCACCGCGGGCGTCGCGATCACGGTGGCCGGGCTGTTCGTGGCCGGCGCCGTCGTGCTCGGGGCACGTGGCTGGGGTGCCGCCTACCGCAGCCTGGCCCGCGAGCTGCTCGACGTCGATGTCGCGGCGCCCGCGCCGTACGAGCGGCCGCGGGGTTTCTGGCGCGCCGTCGGCTCCATGCTCGGTGACGCCACCGGCTGGCGGGCGCTCCTGTTCATGTTCCTCGCCCTGCCCCTCTCCGCCGTGTCGTTCATCGTGAGCGTCACGTTCCTGGCCACGGGCCTCGGCGGCCTCACGTACTGGTTCTGGTACCGGTTCCTGCCGGAGCAGCCGGGCGCCGACGGAGAGCTGCACCGCGGCGCACAGTTCGGCTCGTCCTACTTCCTGGACACGCCCCCGCGACTGGCGCTGGCCGCGCTGATCGGCCTGGTGGTGATCCTGTGCTGGCCCTGGATCACCCGGACGTTCACGATGCTCTTCCGCGCGCTGACCCGCGGGCTGCTGAGCCCCACCCGCGCCAGCCTGCGCGTCGCCGAGCTGGAGCGGTCCCGCACCGGCACGGTGGACGACGCCGACGCCCGCCTGCGCAGCATCGAACGGGACCTGCACGACGGCACCCAGGCCCGGCTCGTCGCCGTCGCCATGCAGCTCGGCGAGGCGCGGGAGCAGCTGCTCGACGGCGGCGACGTGCGCGAGGCCGCGGAACTCGTCGACACCGCGCACTCGTCCACCAAGGAAGCACTGACGGAGCTGCGCGAGCTCGCACGGGGCATCCACCCGCCGGCCCTCGACAGCGGACTCACCGTGGCGCTCGAGACCCTCGCCGCCCGCTCCGCCCTGCCGGTCCACGTGGACGTGGACCCCGGGGTGGAGTCCGAGGGGCGCCTGGCACCCGCCCTGGAGTCGATCGCCTACTTCTCCGTGGCCGAGCTGGTCACCAACGCGGCCAAGCACGCCCGCGCCACCGGTGTGTACGTGCTGGTCGAGCCCGTCGGGGACACGGTGCGCATCCGGGTCCGCGACGACGGCCGTGGTGGGGCGACGGTGGTCCCGCCCGACGGTTCGGGTCTGCGCTCCGGACTGGCCGGCCTGGCCGAGCGGGTGCACTCCGTCGACGGCACGTTCGACCTGTCCAGCCCGGTCGGTGGGCCTACGGTAGTGACCGTGCTCCTGCCGACCAGCGGCTCCTCGGGCCGCGCATGACCCGGCCGAACGACCCGCCACCGAGCCTGCGGGTGCTCCTCGCCGAGGACTCGGCGATCCTTCGGGACGGCCTCGCCGCCCTGCTGACGCGGCGCGGCCACACCGTCACCGCCGTCGGGGACGGGACCGCCCTGGAGCGGGAGGTCGCCCGGCTCGTCCGCGAGGAGTCGCTGCCCGACGTGGTCGTGGCGGACATCCGGATGCCGCCCAGCTTCACCGACGAGGGCCTGCGCGCGGTGCTGGGCCTGCGGGCCCGGCACCCCCGCCTGCCCGTGCTGCTGTTCTCGCAGTACGTGGAGACCCGGTACGCGAGCAGGCTGCTGTCCGGCGACGCCCGCGGCGTCGGCTACCTCCTCAAGGACCGCGTGGCGGACGTGCGCGACTTCGTCGATGCGCTCGGGCGGGTCGCGGCGGGCGCGACGGTGCTGGACCCGGAGGTCGTCACGCAGCTCATGGGCTCGGCCCGGCAGGACGACGGCCTGGAGCGTCTCTCGGCGCGGGAGCGCGAGGTGCTGGGGCTCATGGCCCAGGGCCGCTCCAACGGGGCGATCGCGGAGCTGCTGCACCTCTCGTACGGGGCCGTCGAGAAGAACGTGGCAGCGATCTTCACCAAGCTCGACCTGCCCCAGGACGCCGCGGACCACCGCCGCGTCCTGGCGGTGCTGCGCCACCTGGGTGCGTGAGGCCCCGCCCTACCCAGCGATTAGGCCCGGGACCACCGGATTTCCGGGCGCGATCACTGGGTAGGCCAGCTGGGTGGGCCAGCGGGGTAGTCAGAGCCGGCCCGCGGCCTTGAGCGCTAGGTACTCGTCCGCCAGGCGGGGCGCCAGATCATCCGGCAGCGCCTCGACGACATCGGCCCCGTAGCGCCGGAGCATCGTCGTGACGGCCGTACGCTCCAGGTCGCCCCGGGCGGCGGCGGCCGCGTCATAGACCTCGGCGACCGTCTCACGTCCGGCACGCAGCCCGGCCACTTCCTCGTCCGCCACGGAGGCGACGACGACCGTGTGGTTCCGTGCGAGCTGGTCCACCACGGGCAGCAGCCCGTTCTCCACCGCCGCCGGGTCCAGGGTGGTGAGCAGCACCACCAGCGCGCGCTGCGTCATGCGGGTGCGGACCTGCGTGACCACACCCGGCCAGTCGGTCTCCAGGAGCACCGGGTCGACGGTCGCCAACGACTCGGCCATCGCGGGCATGAGCCGCGGCCCGGCCGCGCCGACCACGCGGGAGCGGACGGTGCGGTCGAAGGCCACGAGCTCCACCCGGTCACCCGCCTGACCGGCCAGCGCGGCGAGCAGCAGCGCCGCCTCGATGCTGGCATCCAGGCGAGGGGCGCCCGTCGAGTCCGAGGCACCCACCCGCGCCGCGGAGGTGCGTCCCGTGTCCAGCACGATCATCACCCGCCGGTCGCGCTCGGGCCGCCAGGTGCGCACCACCACCTCCCGGCGGCGGGCGGTGGCACGCCAGTCGATCGAGCGGACGTCGTCGCCCACCACGTACTCCCGCAGGGAGTCGAACTCCGTCCCCTCGCCACGGATCTGCACCGCTGCGCGGCCGTCCATCTCCCGTAGGCGCGCCAGACGCGACGGCAGGTGCTTGCGGCTCGCGAACTCCGGCAGCACCCGCAGGCGCCCCGGCACCGGCAGCGTCACCTGACGGCCCGCCAGGCCCAGGGGCCCGAGGCTACGGACGGTCACACCGCCCGCCGTCCGGTCGCCGCGCCGCGTCGGCACGAGCGTGGTGGGCAGGCGCGCGGCCTCGCCGTCCGGCAGGTTCACGTGGTGCCGGCCGGGTCCGCCGGATGCCGGGCGCACCCGCTCCGACCGTCCGCGTCCCGGTCCCGGGC
This sequence comes from Promicromonospora aerolata, assembly GCF_042682255.1. Classification (NCBI taxonomy): domain Bacteria; kingdom Bacillati; phylum Actinomycetota; class Actinomycetes; order Micrococcales; family Promicromonosporaceae; genus Promicromonospora; species Promicromonospora aerolata. Next base: position 4,892,809 of record NZ_JBHUHF010000001.1, on the reverse strand, counting down.
CCGCCGACGGGCCCCACGCATCGCGGACCACGGCGCGCAGCCGCCGCCCGGAGGCGTTGCGGACCACCAGCTCACTCGTGGCCTCGGCACGCAGGCGCACCGAAGCCGGCACGCGGCGCTGCACCGCCACCCGCCGTGGCGAGGCGGCCAGCACGATGTCGACGACACACGCCAGGACCACCACCGCCGACCAGACGAGCACCGTCCCGTTCGCCGGCAGGAGCAGCACCGGGACCACGCCGAGACCCATCAGGGCGGCGGCCCGCCACGTCACGACCATGCGCGCGCCCTCAGCGCGGCACGGGCACGGAGGCCAGCACCGTGTCCAGCACGCCCTCGGCGGTGACGCCCTCGAGCTCGGCCTCCGCACGCAGCTGCACGCGGTGCCGCAGCGTCGGGTGGGCGAGCGCCTTGATGTCGTCCGGCGTCACGAACGAGCGACCGGAGAGCCAGGCCCACGCCCGCGCCGTACGCAGCAGCGCTGTGGCGCCACGCGGCGAGACGCCGAGCGAGAGCGACGGCGAGAAGCGGGTGGCGCGGCACACGTCCACGGCGTACCCGAGCACCTCGCGCGACACCTGGACGCGGGCCACCTCGGCGCGGGCGCGCTCCAGGATGCCGGCGTCCGCCACGGGAGTGACTCCTGCGGCAGCCAGGTTGCGCGGGTCGAACCCGGCGGCGTGCCGCGCGAGGACCTCCACCTCCTGGTCGCGCTCCGGCAGCGGCAGCACGAGCTTGAGCAGGAACCGGTCGAGCTGGGCCTCGGGCAGCGAGTAGGTGCCCTCGTACTCGACGGGGTTCTGCGTGGCGATCACGAGGAACGGGTCGGGCAGCGGACGAGGCGTGCCGTCCACGGAGACCTGCCGCTCCTCCATCGCCTCCAGGAGCGACGCCTGGGTCTTGGGGGGCGTGCGGTTGATCTCGTCGGCCAGGACGAGGTTGGTGAACACCGGGCCCTCGCGGAACGAGAACTCGGCGGTGCGCGCGTCGTACACGAGCGAGCCCGTCACGTCACCCGGCATGAGGTCCGGGGTGAACTGGACCCGCTTGGTGTCGAGCTTCAGGGCGGCCGCCAGGGTGCGGACCAGGAGGGTCTTCGCGACACCCGGCACACCCTCGAGGAGCACGTGGCCCTGGCACAGCAGCGCGATGAGCAGGCTGGTCACCGCTGCGTCCTGCCCGACGACGGCCTTGCCCACCTCCGTACGGACCGCAGCCAGGGCAGAGCGCAGCTCCTGCGACGGGGCGGGCGGTTCGGGTGCGGACCGCGGCGGCTCGGCCGCGGGCGCCGCGCTCTGCGGACCGGTTGTCGCGGGCTGCTCGGGCGCCGCCTGCTGAGCCGGCGTGGGCTCGGCGGGCTGGGCCGCGGGCTGGTGGGGGAAGGCTGGTTCGGTCACGGTCGGTGGACCTCGCTCTCCAGGATGTCGAGTCGGCGCGCGAGCTCGGCGAGCGCGGCGTCGTCAGCGGGGGGTGGGCCGTAGAGCAGGTCTGCCACCTGCTGCGACGGGCGGTTGGTAGCGGCCACGACGGAGTCGACCACGGAGGTGGCGTCGGACGAACGGGCCAGGCCGAGACGCGAGGCTATCCGGTCGGCCGTCGATGCGCGCAGGCCCGCCGCGGCGTGACCACGGGCGCGGGCCGCCCGGTAAAGGCGGGCACGCCCGCGCGTGGCCTCGGCCGACCGTACGAGCACCGGCAGGTCCTCGACGACGAGCGGACCCATGCGGCGCACGCGCCACAATGCGAGCAGCACGGCGGCGAGCACCGCCACCAGCGCGACCGGTGCGGAACCCGGCGGCATCAGCGCGTTCACCTGGCCGCGCTCGGCGGGAGTCGGCTCGTCCTCGCCGGTGCTGACGTCCATCGGGTTCGGCACCAGCCAGACGAGGTCCTCGTGCTGCCCGAGCATCCGAAGCGCGAGCGCGGCGTTGCCCTCCTCCAGGACCGAGTCGTTACGGATCACGGCCGGGTCGTCGACCACGGTCACCGACCGGTCCGGGAAGTCCAGGCGTGCGTAGGCGTAGGCACCCAGGCCGTCGGGCCAGCACAGCACCGGGTGTACAGCGTCGGCGCCCGCCTCGCCGGACGCGGCGTACAGCCCGGGCCGCAGCGTGAGCTCGCCGGCGGCCTGCGCGGCCGGGTCGTCGCACTGCGGCGCCACCGGTTCGGCGGCCTCGCCGTACGTGGAGTCGAGGGTGTTCCGGCTCACGGCCGCGACCATGGTGTAGTCGGCACCGAGCACCACGAGATCGGCACCCGTGCCGTCCAGCGCCGAGATCTGGTCGTCGGCGAAGAACGCGGGGTTGGGCGTGACCAGGAGCGTGCTGTCCGGCCCGGCGGCCGCCACCGCGTCGGCCACGGTGGTCACGTGGGTGATCTGCACCCCCTGGTCCTTCAGCACCTCGGCAACGGCCATGCCGCCGTTCAGCTCCGGGTTGTCCGGGGCGTACTGGGCGGCCGACGTCGGCGGGCGTACCAGCGCGAGGAACAGGACCAGGAGAGCGACGGCGGCGAGCACCGTCAGCGGCCAACGCAGGCGGCGCCACCTGCTCGCTGCGCGCGACCGGCCGGTGCTGTCGTCGCCGATCACCACGGGCGGCTCGTCGACGGGACCGCCCGCACGCGCGCCGGACACCACCGCGGGTGGCGTGGGTGCGGGCGGCGGCGGGGAGGCGACCGTCATGCGGACACCTCCGTCTGCTCGTCCGCCCGCGCCTCGGCGACCGGCCCGCTGCCCGGTCCAGCGGCCGGACCGGGACCGGACGGTGCCACGGGACGGGCCTTGGTGACCTCGGCGTCGAGCGCGCGCAGGTCGGCGTCGTCCTGCGGTGTGGCCACGCGGTCGCCGTACTCGACGCCGTCGAACACGTCGGCGCCCGAGCGCAGGCCGGCGGCTTGGGCGGGCAGCCGCGCACCGGAGTCGGCGGCGGCCTCCTGGGCCGTGCGGCCGGGCCGCGGCTCGATGATCACGCGTTCCTCCAGAGCGCGCACGACGGCGCGGAAACGTTCGACGGTCGCCGTCTTCCAGTCGCCGGACGCCGCAGCGGCGTCGGCCGCCGTACGCATCTGCGCGGCTGTCCGGGCGTCGTCGGCGTCGAGCACCTCGGCGGAGCTGGTGCGCTCGCGCCCGAGGCGCACCGGTCCGGCCACCAGCCAGGCGAGCACGAGAATCACGGCGACGACCACGCCGATGGCGATCCCCAGCTGCGGACCCGCCATCGCAGCGACCGGCCAGTCGATGCCGTTCAGCCAGTCCAGCACCCAGCCGATCAGACGGGACAGCAGCGACTCGCGCTCCGCGTACTCCGGACCCTGCAGCTCGCTGCTGAGCCACTCACGCGCGGTGTCCCGGTCCGGGACGACGGGCAGGTCGGCCCTCATCTCACTTGTCCGCTGCGGTTGCCGCCGCCGCCTGCAGCTGCACGTCCAGTCCCTCTCGACGCATGCGGGTGTCGATGTAGAGCAGCGCGACGACGCCGCCGAGGAACAGCACGCTCATCCCACCGGTGATGACATAGGTGATCCCGTAGCTGATGGACAGCCCCACACCGCTCTCCATGACCATGAACAGGCTGAGCAGGAGGCTCACCGGCACCGCGACGATCTGGCCGATGATGCCCAGGATGAGCGAGGTGAGCAGGTAGATGCCGAGCACCCGCCAGAACGTGCCCCGCGTCAGCTTCCAGGCGCGTCGGCAGGTGGCCCAGAAGCCGCCGCCTTCGACCGCGAGCGCCGGGGGGATGAGGACGACACGGGTGAACGCCCACACCCCGGCCACCACGAGCGCGGCGACGGTGAGGATCAGGCCGATGACGCCGGCCACCGGGTCCGCGTAGAACAGCAGCGCGACGAGCCCGACGGCGAGCGCATAGGCGACGATCACGACGAGGGTGCTCAGGAGCGAGAACCCGATCAGGAACCACGCGCGCTTGGCGACGCGACGCCAGGCGTCGGGCACGGGGATCTTGCGCCCGATGACCGAGTCACTGACGGAGACCGCCATGACCCCCATGGCGAGCGGCGTGGCGAGCGTGAGCAGCATGCCCGTACCGAGCGCGGAGCCGTAGGTGACCCCCAGGACGTCCTGGGTGAAGCCCAGGTCGTCGAACGTCGGGTCGGACCCGACCTCGGCGAACAGGCCGGCGAACAGGTCGGTGAACAGCGTGGTGAGGGGGATGCTGATCAGCGTGCCGAGGGCGACGGCGCCGACCACGATGATCGCGGTCAGACCCAGCGTCACGCCCGGGTTGTGCCGGACGCCGCCGAACGCGCCGTCGTACAGCTCACCCAGGCTGAGCGGCCGCAGGGGGACGATGCCGGGCTTGTCCGCCGGAGGCCGATAGCCCGGTACCTGCGAGGAGTACGGGGAGTACTGCCCGTACTGGCTCTGGCCGTACTGTGCCGCCGGCTCACCCTGCGGGGTGCCGTACTGCGGGGTGCCGTACTGCGGCTGCCCCTGAGCGGTCGGCGCTGCCGGGTCGTACCCGGGCGCGTACTGCCCGTACCGCGGCGGCTCGCCCCAGCCGGCGGGCTGGGACGCACCGGGCTGCGGAGGCGTCGGCTGCGCCGGCTGGTCGGGTGCGCTCTCGGGCGTCGTCATGGGGGCGTGCTCCCGGGTGTCGTCTCAAGTCGTGCCTGCGCGGCAACCCTAGTACGCCGGGCTGACAGCGGGCCGTGAAATTCCGGCGGGCGCCGGTCGCTCCACGCAACCGTCACCCAGCCGTGACCACGGTGGCGCCCGCCTCGTGCTCGGCGAGGTCGCCGGTGGCGCCGGCACGGACCGCCCTACCGCCGAGCACGTACACATAGGTCCAGAACGCGGCCAGCACGATCATGCCGATCACGATCTTGAGCCACCAGAACATCTCGGACCCGGTGACGAAGCCCTCCACGAGTCCGGAGACGCCAAGTGCCGCCGCGAGGCCGATGGCCGTGGTGATCAGCGCCCGGCCCTCGGCGGCCATGGCGACCGACCGCTTGCGGTGCCCGGGGTCGACCAGGGTCCAGAACAGCCGTAGCCCGGCCGCACCCGCGACGAAGATGCACGTCAGCTCGAGCAGGCCGTGCGGTGCGATGAGCGTGAGGAACAGGTCGAGCTCGCCGTGGGCGGCCATCATGCCGCCCGTGGCGCCGATCTGCACCGCGTTCTGCCAGAGGACCATCAGCGGGAAGAATCCGGTGATCCCGCCGCCGACGGCCTGTGCGGCGATCCATGCGTTGTTGGTCCACACCACCGCCGCGAACCCGAGGCCCGGGTCGTAGTAGGACGCGAACGCCTCGTTCACGTACTCCTCCTGCTGCGACGGCGTCGCCATGTCGTTGAGCGCGGCGGAGTCGGTGGCGATGTAGATGCCGGCCACGACCGCGACGAGCAGGCAGGCCGCCGTCACCACGTGGGACCACCACCGGATCCGGTAGAACGCCGCGGGCAGCGACACCACCGCGAACCGCACCACCTCGCGCCAGGCGGGCTCGTGCGTCCCGGCGATGCGGGTCCGCGCCCGGTTGAGCACGTCGGACAGCCGCGTGACCAGTGTCGGGTCGGGCGCGGCCGACCGGACCGTCGACAGGTGCGTGGCCACCGACTGGTAGAGGCGGACCAGCTCGTCGGACTCCGCACCGTCCAGGCGACGGCGGGACGCGAGCTCCTTGAGTCGGTCCCACTCTGCGGCGTGCACGGCGGTGAAGGCGTCGATGTCCACGGCGGTAGTCTGCCGCACAAGAGTTACGGCGTGACCTCGAAGGCCCCGACACCCGACCGGAGGAACCGTGCAGGACGGCATAGTCATCGGCGAAGGCGTGGTGCTGGACGCCCGCCCGGCGTCGTTCATCACGCGCGGGATGGGCGCCATGCTCGACTTCCTCGTGATCGGCGCGGTCCTCTGGACCGCCCTGATCTTCGGCGGCGTCTGGTTCCTGGAGAGCGCCGCGCTGAACGAGGACATCGCCCTGGTGGTCTACGTGGTCGCGACCTTCGTGATCATGGTCGGCGTACCCGTCACCGTCGAGACGTTGTCCCGCGGCCGTTCGGTCGGCAAGCTCGCCTGCGGCATCCGCGTGGTGCGGGACGACGGCGGCCCCGTCCGGTTCCGGCACGCGCTGGTCCGCGCACTGGTCGGCGTCATCGAGCTGTGGCTCACGTTCGGTGGCATCGCGGCGATCACGTCGCTGGCGAACGCGAAGGGCAAGCGGCTCGGCGACCTCGCAGCCGGCACCTACGCGGTCCGGGTCCGGGGCGGCAAGCCGCTGTCGGCCCCGATCGTGATGCCGCAGTCCCTGGCGGCGTGGGCGCACACGGCCGACATGCGCCGGCTGCCGGACGGGCTGGCCCTGGCTGCCCGCCAGCTCCTGGGCCGCGCCGCCCGCCTCGCGCCCGAGTCCCGGGCCCGGCTCGGCGACGACCTGGCCGGCCAGATCGAACGCTACGTGGCGCCCGGACCGCCGCCGGGCACCCACCCCGAGGCGTTCCTGCACGCCGTCCTCGCCGAGCGCCGCGAACGTGAGCTCGCGGTCGGCCAGCGGGAGCGCAACCGGGCCGAGGAGCAGGCGGAGCTGCTGCACCGTCTCCCGTTCGCGGTGGCGGACCCGCCCCGCTGAGCCGAGCGCGTCGCTCGGCCTGCGCGGCGGACGTTCTCGGGCGCCGAGCCGCACGTTACGCGTCGCTGGCCCCGCCGAACCGCAGGTTGCTGGTCAGGAGGAGCCCACGGGCGAGCACCTCAGGCGCCGAACCGCAAGCTACGCGCCACCCGTCGCGCCGAACCGCAGGTTCCTCGTCAGTCAAAACCCACGGGCAAGCCCTTCAGGCGCCGAACCGCAAGCAACACGCCATCGGTCGCGCCCAACCGAAGGTTCCTGGTCAAAAGGGGCCCCGATGGACCCGTTCCTTGCGGTTCGACGGAGTACTGGACTCGTAAGTTGCGGCTCGGCACCGCACCACACCCGCTCGACCGAATACTGCACTCGCAACCTGCGGCTCGGCACCGCACCACACCCGCTCAACCGAGTACTGCACTCGCAACCTGCAGCTCGGCACCGCACCACACCCGCTCAACCGAATACTGCACCCGTAACTTGCAGCTCGGCACCGTCAGACCTGGGTGGCGTCGGGACCGGAGGTCGTCCGGGTGCGCAGCCGGCCCCGCGAGCGCAGGGCCGTCGAGCAGCGCAGCAGTGCGCTCTGCACCGCCCGGCGCAGCCGGACCGACGTCGGGCGCTCGACGCCGTAGTGGATCGCCACGGCCAGCGCCAGGCTGAGCGCGCCGGCCGCGAACAGCGCCACGGTGCGGGTGGTCTGGTGGGCGAGCAGGTCGATCACCGCGTAGCCGAACTGGGTGTGCACCAGGTAGATCGGATAGGTCAGCCCGCCGACCGTGCCCAGCACGGCCGCCACACGCCGGGGTGGGACGGTCCTGCCGGGCAGGGTCGTCGCCCAGACCGCGACGATGCTCATCAGCATGAGCATCGCGGAGATGACGGGGTTCACGGGCACGCCCTGGAGGTCGGCCGCCCGGCCGGCGGCGTCGAGGACGCGCAGCACGCACAGGGTGACTCCCCCGATGAGCAGCAGGCCGCTGACCAGGTCGAAGCCGTCGCGGTAGACGAGGAACAGGAGCATGCCGACGGCGAAGTACGGCGCGTAGTTCGGCACCAGCCAGTCCACGAGCCACTGGGCGCCGAACGTCTGAGCCGCCCAGCCGGCGAGCGGCCACAGCGTGGCGAACGCGAGCACCCGGTTGCGCGTGAGCGGGCCGAGCGCCAGCACGACGAACACCAGCAGGTAGAACTTGAGCTCCACCAACAGGGTCCAGAACACGACCTGCAAGCCGGTGACCTGGAACAGGTCCTGGACCATCGTGAGGTTGACCAGCGTCTCGGTGAGGGAGGTCCGGCGTCCGCCCGACCAGACCTGCTGCAGGCCCGCCGTCAGGAGGATGCACGCCCAGTAGGCCGGGAAGAGCCGCCCCACGCGGGACGCGACGAAGCCCGCGATCCCTCGCCCGTCGGCGGTGAGCAGGATGACGAACCCCGAGATCATGAAGAACAGCTCGACCGCGAGCCACCCGTACCGCGTGATCTCGTTGAGCATCGGGAACGCGTCCACGGGGTCGACACCCCAGTACCCGGTCACCGTCGACGTCGCCGTGAAGTGGTAGAGCAGCACCGCCGCCGCCGCGGCGAAGCGCAGCGCGTCGATCCCCACGAGCCGACCGGAGGAATTCCGGTCCTTGCCCCCCGTGGTCGGGGTGGTTGCCTCGGGCAAGGTGGCGGGCATGCTCTCTTGGCGGGTCATCGCCGCAGACCTTAGATCACAGAACGATAACGGTCAAAATTCACCCTACCAGAAGTGCCAGAAGTGCCTTCGCAGACGTGTTCCAGTCGTATCCTGCCGCCCGGATCCGTGCGGCGGCCGACCGCTCGGCCCACACGTCGCCGTCGTCGAGCTCGCGGACCGCTGCGACGAACCCGGCGACGTCGTCGGGGTCCACGTACGCCCCCGCGTCCCCGCCCACCTCGCGGAACACGGGGATGTCGCTCACCACGAGGGGCGTGCCGAGCGCCATCGCCTCCACGAGCGGCAGCCCGAAGCCCTCGTCCCGGGAACCTGAGACGAGCGCGGTCGCGCTGCCCAGCACGTCGCGGTAGACCTCGTCGGACGCACCGTCGTGAAACACCAGCGTCCCGGCGCCGGCCAGCTCGCTCAGCCGCGCACGGTGCTCGGGCGCCACCGGGCTCATGAGGTGCAGCTCCCACCCGGGCAGCCGCGCCATGGCGCGCGCGGGCAGCTCGACGTTCTTGTACGGCATGAAGGAACCCATGTACACGAGGGACCGGGTGCGGGACGTCTCGGACCGGCCGCCCGCCAGTCCGGGCAGCCCCGGCGCCTCCGGCACCGGGTCGGGCGCGTTCGGCACCACTGTCACGGGACGCCGGGTCAGCCGGTGGCGCGCGATGAGGTCGCGGGTCGTCTCCGAGACGGTCACCACGGCGTCGGCACGGTTCAGCAGGAGGCGCTGCGGCCACCAGGCGAGGTGGAACGCCCGCCACAGCAGGCGCACCGGGGCCGGCAGGTTCCGCGGCGGGGTGGGGTGCCGGTAGTAGATGAGGTCGTGCAGGGTCAGGACGACGCGGTAGTCACGCCCCCAGGTGCCCATGGTCTGCATGGGGCTGAACACGACGTCGGCCCCCGTCCGCCGCACCTGCCGCGCCACGAACGGCTCGCGCCAGCTGGTCGGGGCGCTCACCAGGTGCCACGGCAGCCCGTCGGGCAGGTGGTCGAGCTGGCGTTCGTCGTTCACCAGCACCTCGACCGGGTGCAGCCGGGCCAGCGCGGTGACGATCCCCGCGGTGTACCGACTGATGCCGTCGTGCCGGCCGACCCGCAGATAGCGGCAGTCGACGACGATCTTCATCCGATCTTCCCTCACTGTTCATCCCGCCCGGCAGCGGCCTCGAGCGCGGCCAGGAATTCGGCGGTCTCGCGGGCGACGACACCCGGTGCCTCGTAGTGCGCCAGGTGCCCGATCCGCGGGACCACCGCGAGCCGCGCATCGGCGAGCGTCGCCTGCAGGACCCGCTGGGACGGCAACGGAGCGACGTCGTCGTTCTCCGACGCGACCAGCAGCGTCGGCGCACCGATCCGCGGGGCGTAGGCGGCGACGTCCGTCCCGACGGAGGCGTGGAAGGACTCCAGCAGGGTGCGCCGGTCGGCGAATCCCGAGAAGTAGCGGTCGTGCTCCGCGTGGATCCAGCGCCGCATCTCCCGGTCGCTGGAGGTGACCATGGCGAGGCTCGCGACGCGGGTGAACAGCGGGTGACGCAGCAGTCCCGTCCCGACCCGTTCGGGCAGGGCTGCGGCCAGCCGGTGCACCCCCACGGTGACGGCGCTCAACGCCCTGCGCGGGCCGTCGAGCGCCGCCGTCGCAATCGGGTTGACGAGCACGAGGCCCCGTACGGACGGAGCGGGCCGGGCCGCGGACCCTGTCGGGCCGGCCACCGTCGCGGCGGCGACGATCGACCCGAAGGAGTGTCCCGCGAGCACGGCATCACCCTCGGGCACGACGGCGGTCAGCAGCTCTGCCGTCCAGGCGGCGTAGCCGGCGACGTCGTGCGCGGTGTCCACCATGGGCGGCGAAGCACCGAAACCCGGGAGGTCAGGGACCCATACCTGCAGGTCAGGGCACTCCTGGACGAGGTGGGCGACGATCGGCTCCAGACCGTGGTGGTCCCCTCGGAGCCCGTGCAGGAACACCATCCGGTGCGGCGCGGTCGCGGCGCCGTACACGCGCACGTGGGCGTGGACGCCACGAATCTCCAGGTCCGCGTCCCGAACGGGCGTGGCGTCCACGAGCGCCGCGTAGGGCTGCTCGTACGATGCCTTGTGCGGTCGGTCGGGCGGCGACGCGGCACGGCGGCGCGGATGCGTGTCGGTGTTCATCGCGCTGACCCTAAGCACGTGTGCGGTCGGCGCGGGAGGGGGCACCGAAAGATGGGGGTAAACCCCCATGCGATCCCGGGGGGAAACCTGGTGGCGGAGAAGGGCATCCTTACGTCACGGTTGTCCCATGCAAGCCATAGCGGTCACCCTCGCAGTGCTCGGCGCCGCCCTGTTCGCCGGGGCCGCCGTCCTGCAGCACCGCGAGGTGGCCGATCTCTACGGGCAGCCCCTCCCCCGCGAACGCATCCTGTCCCTGCGCCGCCTCGGCAGGATCGCGCGGCGACCCGGCTGGCTGGCCGGCTTCGGGCTCGCGGGCGGCGGCACCATCGTGCACGCCGTCGCACTGGCGCTGGCCCCGCTCCGCGTGGTGCAGCCGATCGGGGTGCTCGCCGTGCCGGTAGCGGTACTGCTCTCCTCGCTCCGGTCCCGGCGTGCGCCCGGTCGCAACGTCATCCTCGGCGTCGTCCTGACCATGGCCGGCGTCGCGGTGTTCGTCGCGGCCTCGGTCGGCGGTGCCACCGGCAACCCGCCCCCGCCCGGTTCCACGCTGCCGACCACGCTCGTCGTCGGCGGCGTGGTGCTCGGGCTCGCGACGGCCGGCCTCGCTGTCGGCGGCTGGCTCCGGTGCGTCGCCTGCGCGACGGCGGGGGCCACCGCGTTCGGCCTGCTCTCCGCCCTCATGCGGGTGATCTTCCAGGAGATCTCCGCCGGAGACTCCCGCTGGTACGAACCGCCGGTGCTCGGCGCCGCCGCGAGCGCGCTCGTCGCTCTCGTCGTGGGCGGCTGGCTCGTGCAGCAGGCCTACCCGTCCGGTCCGCCCGAGGTCGTGGTCGCGTGCCTCACCGTCGTGGACCCGATCGTCGCCGTCCTGCTCGGCGCGCTGCTCCTCGGCGAGGGCGCCGACACGTCCGTCGCCACCTGGTTCCTCCTCGGCGGTGCGGCGGTCGCCGCGGCCGTGGGGGTCCTCGTCCTTGCCCGGCTCCACCCAGACGCCGTAGCGGCTCGCGCGGCGCACTCCACCCCTTCGAGACTTCCCGAACCATCGAGAGGTACAGCACAGTGAACCTGCCCGGTACTTTCCGCACGATCCTGATCGGCGCCGACACCTACCCGCCCGCCGTGAACGGCGCGGCCCGGTTCGCCGGCAGCCTGGCGACCGGCCTGGCCCGGCGTGGGTACGACGTGCACGTCGTCGCACCGTCGCCGACCGGCGCGCCGGTGCGCGAGGTGCGCGACGGTGTCGTGCTGCACGGGCTGCGTTCCCGGCGCTACCCGTCGCACGACAACCTGCGCGTGTGTCTGCCGTGGGAGACGCGCCGGGCGGTCACGGAGATCCTGGACGAGGTCCGGCCCGACGTCGTGCACACCAACGGCAGCTTCATCGTCGGCCGCGCCCTGGTCGACGCGGCGCACCGGGAGGGCCTCCCCCTGGTGGCCACGAACCACCTGATGCCGGAGAACATCGTGGGCTATCTCATGGTGCCGAGCTCCATGCACCGCACCGTGGGGCGCTGGGCCTGGCAGGACATCGGGCGCGTGTACGCGAAGGCCGACGTCGTCACCGCTCCCACCCCGCGCGCGGTGGACCTGCTCGCGCAGCACGCCGGCCTGACCCACGCGATCCCCGTGTCCAACGGCATCGACACGGACCGGTACACCACCACCGTCCGCGACGGCCGGGACGAGCCGACCGTGCTGTTCGTCGGCCGGCTCGACCAGGAGAAGCGGGTGGACGAGATCATCCGCGCCTTCGCCCTCCTGCCCGCCGACCTGCCCGGGCGGCTCGAGATCGTCGGCACGGGCTCGAAGGCCGAGGAGTGGGCGGACCTCGCCGCGACCTCCGGCGTCGCGCACCGCGTCCGCTTCCGCGGCTACGTGCCCGACGAGGAGCTGCTCGACGCCTACTCCGCGGCCGACGTGTTCTGCATGCCCGGCGTGGCCGAGCTCCAGAGCCTGGTGACCCTCGAGGCGATGGCCTCGGGCCTGCCGGTGGTCGCCGCCGACGCGATGGCGCTCCCGCACCTGGTGCGTCCGGGCGTCAACGGCTGGCTCTACACCCCGGGCGACGTGCGCGAGCTGGCCAACCGGCTGAGCGACCTCCTCGCGGACGCCGGCCTGCGCCGCCGGATGGGCGGGGCGAGCCGGGAGCTCGTCGCGGCGCACGCCGTGGACGGGACGCTCGACGCGTTCGAGGGCATCTACGAGAAGGTCCGGAGCATGCGCGAGACCCCGGCAGCGGCCTGACCGGTTCCGACCCGTCAGACATCCCCGACGGGTCAGACGCTCAGGTCACCGGAGCGACCTGAGCGTCTGGCACGTCGGTGGGTGGCTCAGCCGCCGAGGATCGGCGTGAGCACCTTGACGAGCTCGTTGCCGCCCAGGAACAGGAACATCGCGGCCACCAGGGCGAGGATCACGTTGACCCACCACCGGTTGCGCCACCGCAGCGGCACCGCCTTCGAGTTCATGAGCACCAGCAGCGTCAGCGCGAGGAACGGCATGAACAGCGAGCCCAGCGCGCCGTAGATCACGACGAGCAGGATCGGCCGGTCCAGGAACAGCAGCGCCATGGGCGGGAACGTCAGCCACAGGATGTACGCCCGGTAGTAGGTGCCGCCCGCGCCCCGGCGCGGGTCGTCGCCCGGCAGGTTGCGCATGGTGGCGACGAAGTCGGCGAACATGAGCGACACACCGTGCCAGACGCCGAGCATCGACGAGAAGCTGGCGGCGAAGAACCCGACGAGGAACAGCGGCGCCATGAAGACCCCGTATCGCTGCGAGAGCACGTCGGCCAGGTCGATGAGCCCCTCCTCGCCGTCCGCCACGGCCATGCCGGCGGAGTAGAGCAGCTCGGCACCCACGATCAGCATGGACACCACGAAGATGCCGGACATGACGTACGCCCACGCGTTGTCGATCCGCATGACGCGCATCCAGCGCGGGGTGGACCAGCCCTTCTCGGCGAGCCAGTAGCCGTAGGCGGCCAGGGTGATGGTGCCGCCGACGCCGCCCGCGAGGCCCAGGGTGTTCAGCACCGCACCCTCGGGGATGATCGGCACCAGGCCGGCCGCGATCTCGCCCAGGTTGGGTGTGGTCAGCAGCGCCGAGCCGACGACGGTCACGAACATGACGCCGATGAGGACCGCCATGACGTTCTCGAACGGCTTGTACTTGCCGAACCAGACGAGCACCAGGCCGGCGACGCCCGCGAGCATCGCCCAGTACCGCACGTCGATCCCGGGGAACAGCCCGTTCAGCGCGAGCCCGGTGCCCGACATCGCGGCGGCGCCGTAGCTGAAGCCCCACACCACCACGTAGACGCCGAAGTAGACGACCGCCCAGAGACCCAGCGACTTCCAGCCGTCGAAGATGGTGCGGCCGGTGGCGAGCGACCAGCGGCCCGCCCCCTCGACGAGCACGATCTTGATGATGACGCCGAGGATCACCGCCCACAGCAGGGCGTAGCCGTAGGTGCTGCCCGCGACCATCGTCGCGACGAGGTCACCGGCGCCGATGCCGGTGGCCGCGACGATGAGGCCGGGTCCGACGATCTTCCAGCGCGGCTTCTCGAGGGCCCCGTCGTACCCCGTGTCCGCCCCGCCGTCCGCCGTCGGCGGGCCCTTGGTCGGGCCGTGTGAAGTGACCTCATTGTCCTTTTCCATGGCGAGACTGTACTCAGGCTTTCACCCGCCGGAAAGAGGCACGCCCGCGGCCCGTCCCGCCGAGTGGGCAGGTCGGGCCGCGGGCGCGGCCAGGAACGGGGGACCTACAGCAGGCCCTGCTCCGTCAGCCAGTCCTCGGCCACGTCGGCGGGCTGCTCCAGATCGACGGAGACACGCTCGTTGAGCATGGTCATCTCCTCCTGGGTGAGCGCAGCGGAGATCGGGTCGAAGATCTCGTCGAGCTGGTCGCCGTACTCCTCGTAGACCTCCTCGCGGAAGACAGGGCTCGGGTTGTAGAGGGGGAAGAATCCCTTGTCGTCCTCGAGCACGGTCAGGTCCAGCGAGGCCACCCGGCCGTCGGAGGTGAACACCTCACCGAAGTTGCAGGGGTCCTGCGCGTCCGCCGCCGTGTACACGAGCGCGGTGTCGAGCACCGTGACGTCGTCCGTCGCGAACTCGAACCCGTAGGTCTCCTCCAGGCCCGGGAGGCCGTCGTCCCGCGTGGAGAACTCGTTCTCGACGCACACCGTCGCGGCGTCCGGGTCGTCCTGCGCGAGGGCGGCCAGGTCGGACAGCGTGGTGGGGTTGCCCAGCTCCTCGGCCGCCTCGGTCGGGAACGCGAGCGCGTAGGTGTTGTTGAACTCCGCCGGCTGCATCCAGACCAGCTGGTTCTCCTCGAGGTCGCGGTCGCGCACGGCCTCGTACTGCTCGATACGGTCCGGGATCGCCTCGGTCTCACCGAAGAAGCTGATCCAGGCGGTGCCGTTGTACTCCCAGTACGTGTCGATGTCACCGGAGGTCAGCGCGGCGCGCGCCGCGTCGGTGCCACCCAGGTTGATCTGGTCGTCGACCTGGGCGCCGGCGTTCTCCAGCGCGAGCTTGGTGATGTTGCCCAGGACGAGCTGCTCGTCGAAGTCCTTGGACCCCACGACGATGTCGGCGCCGTCGAGGGCACCGCCGGTCGCGGACCCGCCGTCGTCACCCCCGCCGCACGCGGTCAGCCCGAACGACAGCGTGACCACGCCCGCCGTGGCAAATGCCTTTTTCATGCGCATAGATGCTCCTTTCCAGAGCGTTGTACGTCGAGAGTGCTGCTCCGCGCGGAGCCCGCTCGCGGGCATCGCGTCACAAGCCCCGTGGGGCGAGCAGCCGGCCGAGAGCCCCGGCCAGGTAGTCGACCAGCAGCGCCAGCGCCGAGACCAGGACCACTCCCGTGATGAGCACGGGCGTGCGGTTGAGCGTGATGCCGTTGTAGACGATGAAGCCGAGCCCGCCCTGGCCGAAGAACGTGCCGAGGGTCGCTGTGCCGACGTTGATGATCAGAGCGGTACGGATGCCGGCGATCATGACCGGGAAGGCCAGGGGCAGCTCGACCCTGAGGAGCACCTGCAGCGGCGACATCCCCATCCCGCGGGACGCCTTGACGGCCGTGCGGTCCACCTGCTCCAGCCCCACCATGGTGTTGCGCAGGATGGGCAGCATCGAGCAGGCCACGAGGCCGATGATCATGGGCCAGAAGCCCAGCGAGGTCCAGAGGATCACGATGGTGATCAGCCCGAACGACGGCACCCCCTGGCCGATGTTCGCCACCCCCAGCACCGCGGGCACCACCGGTCGGGCGAACGGTCGCGAGAGGAGGACGCCGAGCGGGATCGCGAGCACGATCACGATGGCCGTGGAGACCGCGGTCATGTGCAGGTGCTCGAGCGTGCTCCGCGTCAGCTGTTCGGCGTTGAGGGTGCGCCGCTCGATGGTGTCCAGCTCGAGCGAGCCCACCCACAGGTAGGTGGCGCCCAGGATCACGGCGAGCAGCACGGGCATGCCGAACCAGCTCAGCCGGGAGCCGCCGCGCCGCAGCACGGCACGGTCCGACGCTCCGGTCGCCCGGTTGGCGAGCGCGGTGTCCGCCATCAGCGCTCCCGACCGTCGGCCGGCTGCTCGGCGAGCTTCTGGGCGAGGTGGAACCGCTCGTACTCGTCCCGGACCGTCCGGACCACGATCATGATCGTCTCCAGGTCCACGATCCCCTGGTAGGCGCCCGACCCGTCGACCACCACCGTGCAGCCCACGTTGGACGCGATGAGCTCGTCGAGCGCGTCGGCCAGCGTCGCATGGGGCTCGACGACCGCCTCGACGGGCAGGCCCACGTCGGCGAGCGCCGCGCCCTTGTCGGCGCGGGCCAGGTCACGGCTGGTGACCCACCGGACGGGGCGGCCGGCCGCGTCGAGCAGCAGCAGGCACGTCCAGGTGGAGGCGAGCAGCGCGGCCCGCACCTCGGCCACCGGCGCCGAGACGCTCGCCGTCGGCGCGTCCGTCGCCATCTCGATGTCCCGCACCCGGCTGAGGTTCAGCCGCTTCAGCGAGGCGCCCGTCCCGATGAAGTCCGACACGTAGTCGTCGGCCGGGCTCGTGAGCAGGTTCTCCGGGGTGTCGTACTGGGCGATGTGCGACTGGTTGCGCAGCACGGCGATCCGGTCACCCATCTTGAGCGCCTCGTCGATGTCGTGCGTGACGAAGATGATGGTCTTGCGCACCTGCTGCTGCAGCCGGAGGAACTCGTTCTGCAGCCGCTCGCGGGTGATCGGGTCGATGGCACCGAACGGCTCGTCCATGAGCATCACGGGCGGGTCCGCCGCGAGCGCCCTGGCGACACCGACGCGCTGGCGCTGTCCGCCGGACAGCTCCTTGGGGTAGCGCCCGCGGTAGGTCGCGGGGTCCATGCCGACCATCTCGAGCAGCTCGTCCACGCGTGCGGCGATGCGCGCCTTGTCCCAGCCGAGCAGCTTGGGCACGGTACCGACGTTCTGCGCGATGGTGCGGTGCGGCAGCAGCCCGGTCTCCTGGATCACGTACCCGATGTGCCGGCGCAGCTCGTCCGGGTTCGTGTGGGTCATGTCCTTGCCGTCGATGAGGATCTGGCCCGACGTGGGCTCGATGAGCCGGTTGATCAGCTCCATCGAGGTGGTCTTGCCGCAGCCGGAGGGTCCGACGAGCACCGTGATCTCGCCCTCGTCGACCGTGAGCGTGAGCCCGTCCACCGCCGCCTCTGCCGTGCCGGGGAACCGCTTGGTGAGGCCGACGAGCTCGATCATCGGCTTGGCGCCGGATCCGGTCGGGCCGGCCTGCGTCAACGTGTCGGTGGTGGTCATCGGATACCTCGCGAGATGGTGAGTCGGCGGATCAGGACGAAGGCGACATCGAGCAGGAGTGCCAGCACGATGACGCCGAGCGTGCCGCCGTACACGAGGTTGGGGGCGCTCGCGTTGCCCTGGGACCGCAGGCCGCGGAAGATCTCGGTGCCCAGTCCGGGACCACCCACGAGGGCGGCGATGGCCGCGATGCCGACGACGACCTGCGTGGAGACGCGGATGCCGGTGAGGATCACCGGCCAGGCCAGCGGCAGCTCGACCCTGAGCAGCCGTTGGAAGCCGGTCATCCCCATGCCCTGCGAGGCCTTGACCACCGCGGGGCTCACCGAGGCGAGGCCCGTGACCGTGTTGCTCACGATCGGCAGCAGCGCGTAGAGGCTGAGGGCGGCGATCGCGGGCGGCGCCCCGATGCCGAACACCGGGATGAAGATCGCGAACAGGGCCAGCGACGGCAGGGTCAGGAAGAACCCCGCGGTGCTGAGGATCGGGTTGCGCAGGAACCCGTTGCGGTGGGCCACGATCCCGAGGGGCAGGCCCACGACGAGTGCGATCCCCATGGAGAGGAGGACCAGGTTGAGGTGCTCGAGACCGAGCTCGAGAAGGTTGTCATAGTTGCGCGTCAGGTATTCGGTAAAGGTCACAAAGGCTCGTTACGTAGGGGGGTGCTGCGGCCGGCCGCGTGACAGCCCGCGCAGCGACACGGTACGGGCGGTCGACGCGCCGAACGGCCGGATGACCGTCAGCAGGCTGATCTGTGACCTGATCGTAAGGTGCGGTCCAGCCCGGTCACGCGCTGCCCCGGAGCCGCACCGCTCCCGGAATCTCCTGCACAACCGCCGCTCAACGGCGCCTCAACACGGCCCCGGCATCCCGGCACGGCACCGCACACGGAGCTGGACAGGGCAGTGGAACGGCGGCGTGGACAGCGCCGGTACGGGACCCCCACACATTGCATACATCTCGGTGGTGGCAGCCATGGTTGTATGCGATCGTCCCCGTCAGCCTCGGATTGGATTCTCTTCGTGCGCACTCCGTCGTCGGCCACGCTCGGCACCTCGTCCTTCACCCCGCCCGCCGGCCCCGCCACGCGGCCCGACCTCCAGGGCACGTTCGGGATGGTGGGCTCCACCCACTGGATCGCCACCGCGAGCGCCCAGGCCGTGCTCGAACGGGGCGGCAACGCCTTTGACGCGGCGGTCGCCGGGGCCTTCGTGCTGCACGTCGTGGAGCCGCACCTCAACGGGCCGGGCGGCGACATGACCGGCGTCTTCGTCACCGCCGACGCGCCATCGACCCCCCGCGTGCTGATGGGCCAGGGGCCGGCGCCCGCCGGCGCCACCATCGAGCACTTCCGGGCCGAGGGGCTGGACCTCGTGCCGGGCTCCGGAGCGCTGGCGGCGGCGGTGCCCGGCGCCGTCGACGCCTGGCTGCTGCTCCTGCGCGACCACGGCACGTGGGAGCTCGCCGACGTGCTCGCCTACGCCGTCGGCTACGCCCGCGACGGGCACCCGCTGCTCGGCCGGGTCAGCTCCACCCTCTCGCTGGTCGCCGAGCTGTTCCGCGACCACTGGCCCACCTCGGCCGCCCGCTGGCTGCCCGACGGCGCGGTCCCCGGACCCGGCACGGTCGTGACCAACCCGGAGTACGCCGACCTGCTGGACGCCGTCGTCGCCGCGGGTTCTTCCGCCAGGAACCGCGCGGAGGCGATCGACCTCGCCCGGGCCGCCTGGCGCGAGCGCGTGGGCGCGGCCGTCGAGGAGTTCGTCGCGACCCCGCACCGGCACGCCGACGGCGGGGACCACGCCGGGGTCATGACCGCCGCCGACGTCGCGGGCTTCGCGGCGTCCTACGAGGACGCGACCACCGCGACCTTCCGCGGGTACACGATCGCCAAGACCGGTGCGTGGGGGCAGGGGCCCGCGCTGCTCGCCGCCTGCAAGATCCTGGAGGGGTTCGACGACGTCGCACTCGACCCGTCCACCGAGCTCGGCGCCCACACGATCCTCGAGGCGCAGAAGCTGGCGCTGGCCGACCGCGACGTCTGGTTCGGCGACCCCGCCGACGACGACGTGCCACTGACCTACCTGCTCAGCGAGGACTACGCGGCGCGGCGCCGAGCGCTCATCACCGACACCGCGAGCCGCGAGGTGCGCCCGGGCGCCGTTCCCGGCCGACCGACGCCGCCCGTGCCGGCCCTCCGCACCGAGTACGCCAGCGACGCCCCGATCGGCTCCCTGCCGGGTGCCCCGACCGGTGGCGCGGCGGCCGGCGTCGGCGAACCCACCGTCCCGGGCCCCGACTCCCCCGAGCACACCGGTGCCACCCGCGGCGACACCTGCCACATCGACGTCGTCGACCGCTGGGGCAACATGATCTCCGCCACGCCGTCCGGCGGCTGGCTGCAGTCCTCGCCCACCGTGCCCGGGCTCGGCTTCTGCCTGGGCACGCGGCTGCAGATGACCTGGCTCGACCCGGCGTCGCCGTCCGCCCTGGTGCCCGGCCGGCGGCCCCGCACCACGCTCACGCCCACGCTGGTGCTGCGCGACGGCCGGCCGCTGATCGCGCTCGGCTCCCCGGGCGGTGACCAGCAGGACCAGTGGCAGCTGCTGTTCCTGCTGCGCGTCCTCGTCGGCGGGTACACGCCCCAGCAGGCGATCGACGCACCGGCCCTGCACACGACGTCGTTCCCCGGCTCGTTCTGGCCCCGTACCTGGACGCCCGGCGGAGCGGTCGTGGAGGACCGGCTCGGCGACGACGTCATCACCGGCCTGGAGCGGCGCGGCCACGTGGTGACCCGGGCCGGCGACTGGGCGCTGGGGCGGCTGTCCGCCGTGACCCACGACCCGGCCACGGGACTGCTGGGCGCCGCGGCCAACCCGAGGGGCGCGCAGGGTTATGCCGCGGGGCGCTGAGGACACCGCCCGGCCGGTGTCCGTCCAGGACGCGATCCGGCGGGACATCATCGCCGGTGTGCTGGTTCCCGGCGCCCGCGTCACCGAGAGCGCCCTCGCCCAGCGCTACGACGTCTCACGAGTGCCGGTCCGGGAGGCGCTGCGGGGCCTGGAGAGCGAAGGCTTCGTCGACTCGCTGCCGCACGTGGGCTCGCGTGTGGCACCCATCCCGGTGCACGACGCCGACGACCTGTTCGCGGTGCGCGAGGCCCTGGAGGTGTCCACCGCGCGGAGCGCCGCCCGCCGGGCGGCGAACCTGTACACCGGCGTCGAGAGCCCCGACGACTGGTGGCGGATCCGCCGCGAGATCGCCGCGCTGCTCGACGCCGGGGACGGGTTCGCCGCCGCCGCCGACCTCGATCCGCTGGTCGCCCTCAACGACCAGCTGCACCTCCGGATCGCCGAGCTGAGCGGCAGCGCCACCCTGACGCGGCTGCTGCGCCAGCTCTCGTGGAAGATCGAGTGGCTCTACGCCGCCGACGCGCAGCCCCGCGGCAAGCGGCTCTGGCCGGAGCACCGCGTGCTGGTGAGCGCCATCGACGCCGGCGACGGCGAGCGCGCCGCCGCGCTCATGGCCGCGCACGTCCGCGAGTCCCGGATCGGCTACCTGCTGCGGTACGGCGTCACGACCCCGAGCTCGGACCCGGTGGTCGCGGCGGCGGTGGAGGAGCGTCGGCAGGCCCGCGGACGCTGAGGGACGCCGACGTCCGGGACCGTGCGGGCGTCCGGAATCCAGCGTGGACGGAGTGCGACCGGCCGGCGCCGTTACGGTGGGACCGTGATGATGAGCGAGCAGACCGGGGCAGAGCACGAGGGCTGCGGCTGTGGCTGCACCCCGGGACGCGAGGCGTTCGTCCCGCTCGGCACCCGACCGGCCGACGACGGCGACGCGGCCGCGACACCCGCGCGCGGCCCGCACGGCGTCGAGCAGGCGACGGTCCCCGCCGGGACCTTCACCATGGGCGACTCGTCGGGCGACCAGAACGCCGGCGACGGCGAGGCCCCGCTGCACGAGGTGACGCTCGACGCCTTCGAGATCGACGCGACGACCGTCACGAACGCCGACTTCGCGCGGTTCGTCGACGACACCGGCTACCGGACCGAGGCGGAGACCTATCGCTTCTCCGCCGTGTTCCACCTCGCCGTTGCGGCCGACCCCGCCGACATCCTGGGCCAGCCCGGCGGCACCCCGTGGTGGTTCGGTGTGCGCGGTGCCGACTGGGCCCACCCCGGAGGGCCGCGGTCCGACATCGACGGGCTCGACGACCACCCGGTCACCCACGTCAGCTGGAACGACGCCCTCGCCTACTGCGCCTGGGCCGGCCGGCGCCTGCCCACGGAGGCCGAGTGGGAGTACGCGGCCCGCGGCGGGATCGACGGCGCCAAGTACCCCTGGGGCGACGCCGAGGTCAACGACGGCGGCTGGCGCGCCAACATCTGGCAGGGCACCTTCCCGCAGGTGAACACTCTGGACGACGGCTGGCTCACCACCGCACCGGTGCGCACCTTCGAGCCCAACGGCTACGGGCTCTGGCAGCCCGTCGGCAACGTCTGGGAATGGTGCCAGGACTGGTTCGACCCGGGCTACTACGCAGACTCCCCCACGGCCGACCCGCCGGGCCCGGCACAGGGCACGGTACGGATCCTGCGCGGCGGCAGCTACCTGTGCCACATCTCGTACTGCAACCGCTACCGCAACTCCGCGCGGTCGTCGAACACCCCCGACTCGTCGATGGGCAACGCCGGCTTCCGCACGGTCGCGCTCAGCTCCGCCGGGGCACGAGCATGACGCACAAGAGGTTCCCCCAGCGCGTCTACCGCGACGGCGGAGAGCCCGACCCCCGGTTCAGCCTCGCCAACGAGCGCACGTTCCTGGCCTGGCTGCGCACCGCGCTCGGGCTCTACGCGGGCGCGTTCGCCCTCGAGGCGCTCTCCTTGCCCGCCTCGACCGGCTGGCGCGTCGCCGCGGCAGGCGTCTTCCTCCTCCTCGGCACGGTCGCCGCGGTCCAGGCCTGGCTGGGCTGGTCCGCCACCGAGACGGCGCTACGCCTGGGCCGGCCGCTCCCCGGCCTCGCCGTCGGCGGGCTGCTGGTCGTGGGCATCGTCGTCGCCGTCGCCCTCGTCACGATCGGGCTGTTCGTATGAGCCAGGACCACGGCATCTACGATCCCGGCCTCCAGACCGAGCGCACGCTCCTCGCCTGGCGTCGCACCTGCCTCGCCTTCGGCGTCGCCAGCCTCGTCGCCATGCGGTTCACCGTGGAGGCCGCCGGCGTCCTCGCCGTCTTCGCGGGCGTCATCGGCTCCGGCCTGGCGGTCGCCGCCTACGTCGCCGCCGCGGTCGGCTACCGCCGGGCCAACACGGCACTGCACAGCACCGGCTCGCTCGACCACGGGGCCGCCCCCATCGCCCTGGCCACCGCTGCCGCGCTCGTCCTCGGCGCCGCCTGCGCGGGCTACCTGATCCTCAGCGCGCTGAACGGCTGAGCACCCGGCCGGGGCGAGGTCAGGTGGCCACTGGCCAGCCGCACATTGCGCGAGTCCAGGAGGGCCGAGTCATGCAGCTTCACGCGACGTGTGCCCAGGCACGCACCGCCGCACGGATGGCCTCGGACCTGTTCGCCAGCCCCTCAGCCTTGGCTTGCCGATCCAGCGCGGCCAACGTCGCAGCGTCCAGCCGGGCCGGCACTACCTCGCCTGGCCCGTCTCCGACAGGCGGGCGGCCGCGGCCGCGCAGCCGGGTCACGTCATAGCCGGCCTCAGCCTCCTCGGCCCACGCCTGGATCTGTTCTTCGCTCACCGCCTGCCCGCGGATCTTCCTCTCGGTCATGTCAATATCGTATACGTAAAAACACGGCCGTCAACGGCGGGGCGAGGCCTGGTGTAGCGGTGCTCAGGCACAGCGCACTCGGGTGAACACCGTCGGAACGCCCAGGGACTCCCTGAGCCGCTCGGCGTACGGCACCCGGTCGATGGCGGGCACGTAGGCGGCGTCGAGGTGCCGCAGGTAGAGCTGGTCGTCCTCGTAGCGCGGGAGGACGTGTACGTGCAGGTGCCAGACGTCCTGGTCGCCGGCGGGCTCGTTGTGCTGCCGTGTCGACACCCCGTCGCACTGGTAGGTCTTCTTCATCGCTGCTGCGACGCTGCGGGTCAGGTCCCAGACCGCGTGCCCGACGTCGTCCGGCAGGTCGTACAGGTTCTCGTGGTGCGCGCGGGGGAGCACCAGGACCCCGCCGGGGTTCGCCGGCCACCATTTCGGCGCGATCCGCGCGTAGGCCAGGCCGGTCACGCCGACGACGTCGGCCGGCTGGTTCCGCTCGTCGAACACTCCCTGCTGCAGGAGGCAGAACGGGCACTGGTACCCGCTCGGTTCGTGACGGACGCCGAGCACGCCCCCTCGACCGCTCATGCCCCTCCTCATCTGTCGCCCGTCCCGATCGAGCTCTCCGTCGAACGTAGGGTCGGTCGCTCCAAGCAGCCCGTTGGAGCGACCAACCCTACGTTCGACGGGGCTGGCCAGGGGCTGGCCAGGGTTAGAGCTCGCGGTGGGTCCAGCGGCCGGCCAGGAGGGTGCCCGCCACCGGTATTCGGCGCAGCGCCTCCGACACGTCGGCGTCCGACCTCTTGGCGTCCGACCCGTCGGCATCCCGCCCCTCGCTGCCGGCGCCGATCTCGAACGGGTCCGTGTCGAGCACCACGAGGTCGGCCGGCGCCCCCGCCGTCGGGTACGGCCCCTCACGGTCCGTCGAGGCCTCCAGGGCCGTCCGCAACCCGATCCGCTGCTCCGGGTGCCAGGCCGAGCGCCCGTCGCGGGTGCGGCTCACCGCCGCGGCGATCGCCACCCACGGGTCGAGCACGGCGACGGGGGCGTCCGAGCCGAGGGCGAGCACGGCCCCGGCGTCGTCCAGGGAGCCGTAGGCGAAGGCTCGGCCGGTGCGGCCGGCCCAGTGCCGGTCGGCGACGTCGCGGTCGTCCATGGCGTGCTCGGGTTGCACGGAGGCGATCACGCCCAGCTCGGCGAAGCGGGCGAGGTCCGCGGCGTCGAGCAGCTGCGCATGCTCGACCGAGCCCTGGGCGCCCGTCGCGGCGAACGCGTCCAGTGCGAGGGCGTTGGCGTGGTCACCGATCGCGTGGACGGCACAACGCAGGCCGCCGTCGTGGGCGCGTTTCATCAGCGGGACCAGCTCGTCCGGCGGCACCGACAGGATCCCGTGCGCCTCGGGCCCCGTCAGACCGGGGTACGCGTCGTGGCAGTAGGCGGTGCGGGTGTTGAGCGACCCGTCGGTGAC
The DNA here is from genome assembly GCF_042682255.1 of Promicromonospora aerolata. Lineage (NCBI taxonomy): Bacteria > Bacillati > Actinomycetota > Actinomycetes > Micrococcales > Promicromonosporaceae > Promicromonospora > Promicromonospora aerolata. The sequence goes on along the minus strand of NZ_JBHUHF010000001.1, from coordinate 4,868,324 downwards.
CACCTTGTACGGGCCCTGCTCCAGCAGGCCGCCCGTACCGGGCAGCACGTCGCCGGTACGCAGGCCTGCGGCGAGCACGTCGTCCAGCCACGGCGTCCAGACGCCGGCCCGCACCCGCAGCGCGTCGAACCCGCCGTCTAACCGGCGACGCCAGGCCGCGAGGTTGTCGGTGATCTCCAGGTCGACGACGCCGACCACGCCCCGCGCCGCGGCGGCAGCGGCGGCGTCGGCCACCCAGGTGTCGGCGAGGCGGTCGGCCACCCGGTCGACGACGGCGGCCAGCGGCAGCCACTCGCTCTCCCGCAGCACGCCCGTCGGATGCGAGCCGACGCCGACGAACCGTAGACCCGCGGTGCTGAGCCAGGCGCAGTGCAGGTCACCGGACACGAGCACGACCGGCACCTCGCCCGCGACGGCGTCGAGCAGCGCCGCCGTGGGGGCGTCGGGCCACAGCCCGTCCCGGAACCCGTAGCCGACCAGGGCGGTTCCCGGCTCCGGCGGGCCGTCGGCAAGGCGGTCGCGCACGAGCCGGACGGCCTCCGCGGCGGAGCGGGCGCCCGACAGGTCGAGCCGACGCCGCACGAGCGCCCACTGCGTGAGATGCACGTGCTGGTCCCAGAGGCCCGGCAGGACGGTGCGCCCGTCGAGGTCGACCCGCTCCACCGGCGCGGCACGCGGCCCGGGACCCGAGGCGTCGCCGAGGTCACCGTTCGCGAGCGTGCCCGACGGCGCGACCCCGCGCACCCGGCCGTCGCGCAGCAACAGGTCGACCGGTCCGGTGTGTCCGGCGAGACGCGCCCTGGTCAGCAGCAGCGGCTCGGCCGGGCCCGCGCCGCTCATGCCCCACCGCCGCTCGGGCCGGCGGTGCGCCGCCCGAGCTCCGCGCGCATCTCGGCCGCGAGCGCCGGCTGGGCGTAGTGCGGGTCGGTCTCCAGTGCGGCCGCCACACGTTCGGCGACGGCGCGGGGCTTGTCCTGGCTCAGCTTGGCCTTGCCCTGCCACCGGGTGACCCGCAACCGGAATCCTGCCGCACCCTTGGCGATGCGGCGCGCGTACTCCTCGACGTGCGGCAGGCGCACGGGGTCGGGCCGCACCGACTCGTAGTGGTCGACGGTGTCGGACAGGACCGCGTACGACTCCTCGGGCGGGAGGAGCTCCACCGCACAGTGCAGGTGGACGGCGACGTAGTTCCAGGTCGGCACGGCCGGTGCGAGGTCGTACCAGCCGGGCGACACGTAGCCGTGCGGACCCTGGACGATCAGCAGCGACTCGCGGCCGCTGTCCAGCCGGTGCAGCACCTCGTCGGGGCGGCCGACGTGGCTGAGCAGGGTCATCGGCTCTCCTGGCGGCGTCGGCTCCAGCAGGACCGGCAGGTGGGAGGCGACGGGCGCGCCGTCGTCGGCCACCGAGACGAGGGTGGCCCAGCCATGGTTGCGGACCAGGTCGCGCACGCGGGCCTCGTCCTCGATCTCGTAGTCACGGGTGTCGATCACGGTGCCATCGAACCACCGCGAGCCTGCGGCGTGGCACACCCGCGAGAACGGTGCGCGGGGTGAATTCGAGACCTGGACGTTATCCGCGCTCCATCTCTCCGTAAGGCGCTCGCCCTACCGTCGTCGGCGTGCCAGCCACCGGCGCGCCGACGGCGCCCTCGATCGCCCACACCTCACCGACCCGGAGGATCGGCGCCGTCGACGGGCTGCGCGGTCTCGCGCTGCTCCTCGTGGTCGCGTTCCACCTGTTCGGCCAGGGCCGCGTCTCGGGCGGGGTCGACGTGTTCCTCCTGCTCTCGGGGTACTTCGCCACAGGAACGCTGGTCCGCCGCGCCGAGGCGGGCACCCTGCACCTGTCGACGCACTACGCGCGCACGCTCGCCCGGCTGCTCCCGGCCGCGCTCGTGGTGCTGGCGGCCGTCACCGTCGCGCTGCTGACGCTCGCCCCACGGATGCACTGGTCGGCGGGCCTGCGCGAGGTCGGGGCGTCCGCGACCTTCTGGGAGAACTGGGAGCTGGTGCACGCCTCGCTCGCCTATGGGGCCGCCGGACCCGACACGAGCCCGCTGCAGCACTTCTGGTCGCTGTCGGTGCAGGGCCAGTTCTTCGCCGTCTGGCCGCTGGCGGTGCTGGGCCTCGTCGGGGCCGCACGGTGGCGCGGCGCCACCCGGTGGTGCGGGCGGCACGGCACCGCGCGCCCGCTCCGCCCCGCCGTCCTGGTCGCGCTGGTCACCGGCCTGGCCACGGCGGCATCCTTCGCGGCTGCGCTGTGGCTCGTCACCGTGGACCAGCCGGTCGCCTACTTCAGCACCTTCACCCGGTTCTGGGAGCTCGGGGCCGGTGCGCTGCTCGCTCTCGCTCTTCGCACCCGCGCGCTCGGGCCCGGCCCGTGGCGCGACACGCTCGGCTGGGCCGGGCTTGCCCTGGTGGTCGGGTCGGGGTTCCTGGTCGACGGCGCCCGTGTGTTCCCGGGGGCGTGGGCCCTCGTCCCGGTCGGCGGTGCCGCGCTCGTGCTCGTGGCGACGGCGCCGGCCGCGCAGGAGGTGCTCGGTGCGGGCCGGGGCGTCGAGCGGCTCCTGGACAGTGCTCCGCTGCGTCTCGGCGCGCGCATCTCCTACGCGCTGTACCTCTGGCACTGGCCGATCCTGATCTTCTGGCTCCTGACCACCGACACGCGGCGGGTGGACCCCGTGGCGGCCGCCGGGATCCTCACGGTCTCGACGATCCTTGCGTGGCTCACGACGCGGTACGTCGCCGAGCCCTTGCTCGACCGGGTCACCGACCACCTGGCGGCCCGGCGTGCCATGGCGGCCAGCACGACCCCGCTGAGCTGGGACGTCGCTCCCCGAGGCACCTCGACACCGCCGAGCAGGCGGACGCTCGCGGCACTGGCGGGCGCCGCGGTCCTGGTGCTCGGCGGCACCCAGGCCGCCGCGGCCGGGCACGACGCGAAGGTGCAGCACGACATCGCGGCCCTGCTCACTCCTTCGCCCGACCACCCGGGAGCTGCCGCGCTCGCACCCGACGCGCCGCTGACCGACCCGCGGCCCGCCGCACCGTTCCGGCCCGCGACCTGGGTCGCCTACGACGACCACCCGGAGAGCGCGGGCTGCGCGCAGGAGGGTGACCGGTCCGAGGTGCTGGAGTGCACGGTGGTGGCACCGGACGACCCCACGGCCGTGGTCTACCTCGCCGGTGCCTCGCACGAGCAGCAGTACGAGGAGGCATTCGTCGCGCTCGCCCGCGCACACGGCTGGGAGCTTCGGGAGATGCTCAAGCACGGCTGCCGTCTCGGGACCCCGGCCGACGGCAGCAGGGCGCGCCGGTCGGCGTGCGCCACGTGGAACGAGGGCGCGCTCGACACGCTGGTCGCGGCCCGCCCGGACGTCGTGGTCGTGGTGGGCACCCGGACCTACGAGGACGGCGCTCCGGAAGAGGTGCTGCCGGGCCAGGTCCGCGCGTGGCGCACGCTGGACGACGCCGGGATCAGCGTGGTCACCATCCGGGACAACCCACGCTTCGAGTGGTTCGTGCCGGAGTGCATGGTCGACGCCGTCTCGCCCGAGGCCTGCGGACGACCACGCGCGGAACAGCTCGCCGACGTCTCGCCCGTGACGACCGCGCCCGGCGTACCGGACTCCGCCGTCCACCTGGACCTCACGGACTCGATCTGCGGACCGGACCGGTGCGACGCGGTGGTCGGCAACGTGCTCGTCTACCGCGACGACGACCACCTGACCAACACGTACGTGCGCACCCTCGTCCCGGTCCTGGGCGAGCAGCTGCGCACCCGGGTCCCGTGGCTGTTGGACCCGGACCGGCCCGGCACCGGTCAGCACCGGACGAATGCACCGAGCGAGAGCAGGTAGCCTCACCCGCGATGAACGGCACGCGGCACGACCCCGGCCCGGATCAGCTCAAGGGCCTCCTCCTGGTGCTCGTGATCTTCGGGCACACGTTCTGGCAGGACGTCGGCGACTCATGGACCAAGTGGATGATCTACGGCTTCCACATGCCCATGTTCCTGTTCCTTTCCGGGTACATGATCTCGATGGCCCGGTTCGGCACCCGGCCATGGGGCGATCTGCTGCGCCACTACTGGAAGCGCATGCTCGCCGCCTGGCTGGTGGTCAGTGTGCTCTGGCTGGCGCTGGAGGAACCGAACGCCTTCACCGGCGTGCAGTCGTTCGTCGCGGTGCTGCTGCTGCGGCCAGCGTTCCACCTCTGGTACGTGCCGATGCTGTTCCTGAGCGTGCTGCTGCTGCGCCTGCTCGGCCGACCGCTCAACGGCTCCGCCCGGGCGCGCTCGGCGCTCGGCGTGGCCGCCGTCGCCGGTGCGCTGCTGTTCCAGACGCCGCTGAAGGAGCTCCTCCCCCCGGTCGTCCTGGACAACGTCGACGCCCGGTACGCCGGGTACTTCGTCTGGGTCCTGCTCGGTGTGGCGCTCCGCAACGGGTGGCTCCCCCGCATCGGCCTGTGGTGGCTCGCACCGCTCGTCGTCGGCGGCCTCGCCGCGCGCAGCTGGGTCTACGTGTCCGACGCCGCAGGGCCCTGGTGGAGCGTCGTCGCGTTCACCGTGCTGTCCCTCGGCGCGTCCCTGTGCGTACCTGCGCTCCGCGACGCCCTGCGTTCACGCCTGCCGATCGTCGGGGAGGCGTTGGGTGTCGTGGGCAAGCACTCGCTGTACGTCTACCTGCTGCACCCGTTCGTCACGGGGGCGCTGCAGACCCCGGAGGCCGGCTGGTTGCGCTCGCTGGTGCTCGGCGCGGCCGTCACGGTAGCGGTCCTCGTGGCGAGCTGCGTCGTGGCAGGGCTCGTGGAACGGCTGGGCGTGAGGCCCCGTCAGCACCTGCGAGCGCGCGGCCGCGACCACCTCGCCGTCACATCCCCCGCGGAAGAACCTGCCGCAAGCGGTCCGTGACCTGGTGCATGTAGGTGCGGGTCACGTGGTTCGGGTCGCGGTAGACGAGCACGTTGCCGATGACCGCGGGGCAGGACCTCGCGTCGCAGAAGTAGTCGAAGAACTCCACCTCCTTGACACGGGGCGCCTCCTCCAGCGCTCCCGGTACCGTGTCACGGCCCTTCAACGCGTCCTCCCTCGGCTGGTCGCACTGCGTGGGGTCCTCGTAGTTCTCGGTGACGCACTCGATCACGTCCTCCCGCGCGTGTGGCGTGTCCCGCAGCACGAGCACCTCTGATCCCCGGTCGGCGAGCTCGTTCCAGACCTCGGCCAGGCCGGACGCACCGGGGTGCTCCTCCGAGCCGCGCGCGGCGAGCGAGTACGACTCCTGGAAGCTGGTGACGACCACCTCCGGCGCGAGCTCACGCAGCTCCGCTCGGGTCTGCTCGTTGGCCGCGGAGCAGGCCTCCACCTCCGGCCCGCTGCCGACGCGCGGGCCGGCGCTGTACGGGCACGCGGAGTGCAGGTACGTGACCACACGCCAGCCGCGCTCCGTGGCGACCTCGGTGACGGGCTCGGCGAACATCGCCGCGTGCGAGTCCCCGACGACGGCGACGGTGGCCTTCGGGTCGTCGGTGACGCCGAACTCGCACATGCTCGTGACCGTCGCTCGCTGCGCCGCCTGGCAGGCCTTGACCGCGGGGTGCTTGTCCTCTGCGGCCTTGACCGGGTTGGGCGAGATGGTGGTGTTCCCGTCGACGAACGGGGCGAAGCCCTCCTCGATCCCCTCCGGGATGGTCTCGTCCGCCTCGCCGGCTGCCACCTGCGCGTTGCTGTCCCAGCGCTCGACGGTGGCCTGCACGCGCAGCGGCAGCGTCAGGGTGAGCCCGGCGACCAGCACCATCGCGAGCAGTGCCGCCACGAGCATGCGGCCGTCGGCCCTGAACCGGCTCGCCGTGCGGATCGGCTGCTCGACGAGGGTGTAGCTCGCGATCGCCAGGGCGAACGAGGTGACGAGGATCAGCAGGACATCGGTGGGCCTCGGTTCACGGCCCGTGGAGAGGCCGAAGAACACGATGACCGGGAAGTGCCACAGGTAGAGCGAGTACGAGATGTCACCGATGCGCTGCACGGCCCACGACTCGGCGACGACGCGCAACGAACCAGGGCCTGAGGTGCGACCGGCCAGGATCACCGCGCACGCGCCCAGCGTCGGTGCGAGGGCAGCCACACCGGGGAACGGGGTCCCGTCGTCGAACAGGCAGGCCGCAGCGACGATCGTGGCCACGCCGAACACGGCCAGCGTGTTGCGCAGCGGCGCGAACCGCTGGGTGTCGCGGATCAGCAGCGCCAGGATGCCGCCGGCCGCCAGTTCCCAGACCCGGGTCAGCGTGGAGTAGTACGCCACCGGGTCGCTGCCCATCGACTGCTTGATACCCCAGGCGAGCGAGGCGACGGCGACCACGCCGAAGACCACCAGCAGGATGCGGCGCAGTGCCGCCGGGTTCGCCGTCGCGACGCCGCGCCGCGCACCGCCCCACAGGCCGACCGCGAGCAGCACGAGCAGGGGCCAGCCGAGGTAGAACTGCTCCTCGACGCCCAGCGACCAGAAGTGCTGGAAGGCCGTCGGGTCGTTGGTCGCCGCCTGGTAGTCGACGGCCTCCCCTGCGAGTGCCCAGTTCTCCACGTAGAGGACGGAGGCAAGGGCCTGCCGCCACCACGACTCCACCAGCGACGGCGGGAGCAGCACGAGCGCGAGCACGATCACGCCCACGGTGGTGACGAGGGAAGCGGGCAGGATGCGTCGGGCTCGGGCGGCCCAGAACCGCTTCAGGCTCACCCGTCCGGTGGTAGACACCTCGCGCCACAGGTGTCCCGTGATGAGGAACCCGGAGATGACGAAGAAGACGTCGACGCCGATGTAGCCGCCCGGCAGGACGGCCGGGTCGATGTGATAGGCGAGCACCAGCAGCACCGCGAGGGCTCGCAGGGCCTGGACCTCTGGGCGGAACCTCCGTGGGCGGCCCGCGGGCTCGGCGTCCCGGCTCGGCGTGGCGGCGGGCGTGGTCGTCGTTGCCGTCATGTCGTGTTGTCGCGCTCTTCGTCTCGGGGAAGCAGAAGGGACCACTGTGCCACAAAGGGTGAATTTTCCGGGTGAAATCGCGCCGGAAGCGGGTGAAGAATTCGGGTTTTCCTTCCGTTTCGGCTGTGGAGGACCAGTGGGCAATTTCTGCCAGGACGCGTAGGTTGCGGTACGGGCCCCACCCGGGGGCCCGTCTTCATCCAGGAGAGTGATCCATGCGCATCTCCCACTCCCGGCGAGCACTCGCCGTCGCTACCGCGACGACCCTCGCGCTCACCGCGCTCGGCACCGGCGCCGGGTACGCGGCGGACGAGCCGGAGTCAACGCCCGTCCCGATCGTCACACCCGACGGGGCCCTGTTCTCCTACGTCGTCAACACGGAGGACACCAGGAGCCGTGACGCCACCCTCGCCATCAAGGCGATCCAGCGGGCCGACGGCGTCGTCGTACAGGCTTGGCCGCAGATCGGCGTGATCGTGGCGCACTCGGCCAACGGGTCCTTCCGCGAGGACGTGCTCGCGGCCGACCGGGTCGGCGTCGTCGAGTCCGTCGGCGCCACCCGCACCGTCAGCCCCACGGAGGGCACGCCTGGCGCCGACACTGCCGTCGGCGCCAAGAAGAGCAAGACCGTGGTCGGCCAGGCCAAGAAGGACACCACCGGCTGGACCGTCGACGAGCCGGCCGGCACGACCGCCGTCCCTGACCCGGGCGAGGCGACGCAGTGGGACATGGAGATGATCAAGGCCGACCAGTCCCTGGCGATCAACCCCGGCTCGTCCGACGTCGTCGTCGGTGTGCTGGACTCCGGGATCGACGCGTCGCACCCGGACCTCGCGACCCAGGTCGACGCCGACTCGTCGGTCAACTGCACCGACGGCGGCAGGCCGGACATGTCCTCGACTGGTTGGCTGCCCACCACGTCCGACCACGGCACGCACGTAGCGGGCACCATCGCCGCCGCGCAGAACGGCGTCGGCATCGTCGGCGTCGCGCCGGGCGTCAAGATGGCCTCGGTCAAGGTTGTGAACGACGACGGGTACATCTACCCCGAGTACGCGATCTGTGGCTTCGTCTGGGCGGGCATGAACCGCATGGACGTCACGAACAACTCGTACTACATCGACCCGTTCATGTACTGGTGCGAGGACCAGCCGGACCAGCAGGCCGCGAAGGAGGCCGTGCGCCGCGCGGTGGACTTCTCGACCAAGCGCGGTGTGGTGCACGCCGCCGCGGCCGGCAACGCCGCCACCGACCTGGCCAACAACACCACCGATACGTCGAGCCCGAACGACTCGACCGCCGTGGACCGGGTGATCAACTCCGGCTGCGAGGACATCCCCGCGGAGCTGGACGGCGTGGTGACGGTCTCGTCGCTGACCGAGTCCACCGACCTCAGCTCGTTCTCGAACCGTGGCCTCGGCAAGATCGACGTCTCCGCCCCGGGCAGCGCGATCCTGTCCACGGAGCTCGACGGCACCTGGGACCTCAAGAGCGGCACGTCGATGGCGTCGCCGCACGTCGCAGGCGTGCTGGCGCTCATGAAGTCGGCGCACCCGCGCTGGAGCCCGGCACAGCTGGAGGCGGCCGTCCGGACGCAGGCCGACGACCACGAGTGCACCACGACGACGCGCGGGCCCGCCTGCGTGGGCGGGCTCGAGGAGAACAGCTTCTACGGTGACGGCATCGCCGACGCCCTGGACGCGGTGACCCACTGACGATCCCGTCAAGCTAGTCATCGGGCGAGGTGGTCACGCGGCATGCTCCGGGTGACCACCTCGCTGCACGGCTATGTCGCCGGATGACCACCTCGGTGGTCAGAAGCGCGTCTGGATCGCCGGGCCGCGCATCGGGTCGACGAAGAGCCAGCTCGCCTTCACCTGGAGGGCGCGGCGCAGGGGCCGCTCAAGGGTCGCCGCGTAGGTCGCGGTCATGTGGTTGTCGTCGCGGTAGGTCAGCACGTTACCGACGACGCCGGCGCAGAGCTGCTCCCCGCAGATGTACCGGGAGAGGTCGATGTGCACCGCTGACTCCGGCACCCCCGGGGCATCCTCGACCGGGTTGACGGGCGAGTACACCTCCGCGCGGGCACGCGTGCAGCCGACGCCGTCCGGGTGCTGCTCGACGCAGGACGGCACCTGGAACGCGAACCGCGGGTTGTCCCGGAGCGTGATCACCCGGATGCCCGCGCCGGCAAGCTGCCGCCAGGCACGCGACTCGGCGGGGATCACCCGGTCGCCGGCGGCGGTGGGCGAGGTGCGGCTGCCGACGACCATCACCGCGTCGGGCCGCATCTGCTCGAGCAGCTCCAGCGCGTTGACGCGCCACGACCAGCACTGGTCGAGACCGGTTGTGGTTCCGACCGGGGCCGCGAGCCGGCAACCACGCCGCGCCAGCAGCAGCACCTGCCAGTTCTCCTCGTGGCCGATCTCCCTCATCGCAGGGGTCCACTGGACGATGTGCGAGTCGCCCACCATGACGACCACGTGGTCGGCGTCCGGGTGGTCGGTCAGCGTGCACAGCAGCGGGGTGTCCGAGCCCGGCGCGTCGACGTTGCCCTGGATGCATCCGTCGTCGTCGACGGCCGGCAGGTCCAGCGCCGCCACCGCCGGTGCCGGCTGGACGTCGAGGTCGTCGGGGACCGGCATCTGGTGCGATGGGCTCAGGGCGAGCGCCCCCGGGTACTGGTCCGGCCCGGTGTCGGCCGTGACGGCCGCGGCCGCCGCGAGCAGCTGGGCGTCCCGCCGGTCGAGCAGCGTCAGCCCGCCCAGGGCTGCCCCCGCGACGAGCGCGACGCTGACGGCAGCGGCGGTGAGCGCACGGCCGCTGCCGAACGCCTCGCGGAACCGTTGCGCCGGGTCCGCCACGAGCTTCATCGTGAGCCACGACAGCACGACCGACGTCGACATGATCGCCGCGGCACCGAGCCAGTCCACCCGAGGTAGCCCTGTGTAGTGCAGGTAGGCGATCAGGAGGGGCCAGTGCCACAGGTACAGCGCGTACGAGATGTCGGCAACGAAGCGCAGCGGCGCCACCTGCAACAGACCCCGAGGCCCCCAGGCGGGCCCGCCGGATCCCAGGAGCACGAGCAGCGCGCCCGTCACCGGCCACCAGGCCCACTCGCCCGGGAACAGGGCACCACCGTCGAGCACGAAGCCGCTGGAGACGACCAGCCCGAGCCCGACCCAGCCGAGCACCGGCCGCAGGACTCCCGGGACCCGCAGCCACGGCAGGATCAGGGCGAGCAGGCCACCGACCCCGAGCTCCCAGAACCGGGCCCAGGAGTGGAAGTAGGCGACCGACTGGTCCAGCGCGTGCAGGTTCTGGGCGAAGAGGAACGACGCCACCACCAGGCCGACGACCACGACGAGGAGCAGCTGGCGGGCGCTGACCCACAGCAGCCGCGCCAGCGCGACCACGATCAGCACGACGACCGGCCAGGCCAGGAAGAACTGTCCCTGCACGGACATCGACCAGAAGTGCTGGAGTGCGCTGGTCTCCGGGCCGGCCGCGCCGTAGGCGAGCTGCCCCGAGATCATCTCCCAGTTCACGTAGTACAGGGCCGAGGCGAGGATCTCGCGCCCGGTCTGCGCCCAGACGCCCTGCGGCATGACCCACCAGGCCAGGCCGGCGGTCGCGACGAGCACGACGAGCGCCGGCGGGACGAGCCGGGAGAACGTCCGCCCGTAGTGCTCGCCGAGGCGCAGCTCGCGGCGCTCGGCGCGGCGCAGCAACGACCCCGTCGCCAGGAATCCCGACACGACGAGGAAGACGTCGACGCCGCCGGACACCCGGCCGTCGCCGAACAGGTGGAACGCGACGACGAGGGCCAGCGCCAGACCGCGCAGGCCGTGCAGCTCGGGGATGTGCGTCGGTCGCCGACGCGCACCGGGCCGGTCAGCGGCCACCGGGAGGGCCGGGGCGGCGGGGGCCCCGCCCGCTGTCCGGTCAACACCCGTCGACCCACCTGAGGCGGGCGGCGGGCTGGAGACAACGGTCACCTGTGGTCCTTCGGAGTCGGTCTGTGCACCGTGGTCACACATCACGTGGACAGACGTCCTCGGCAAAGACCACCTCAGCACAGCGTAGGGCCGCTGACTCAGGTCAGCGGCCCCACGGAGGTGCGGAACGCGTCAGGATTGGGTAACGGCGCCCGTCACGGTCGCTGCTTCCGCGGCCCGGTTGCTCAGTACTGGTGCGCCGCGCCGCCGATCATCCCGGCGGCGACGGTCTTGTTGGTCGCCTCGTCGACGAGGATGAACGCGCCCGTCTGGCGGTTGGCTTGGTAGGAGTCCACGAAGAGCGGCTTGGTCACGCGCATCTTGATGCGCGCGATCTCGTTCAGCTTGATCTCGGTGGCTTCCTCGTCGCGGTGCAGCGTGTTCACGTCGACGCGGTAGTTGATGGTCTTCACCATCGCACGTGCCCATCGGGTGGTGTGCTTGATCGCGTACTTCTTGCCCTGCACCAGCGACGCCGACTCGTCCATCCAGCAGATCTGGGCGTCGACGTCCTGCGTGACCGTCGGGGCGTTGTTCGGGCGGCAGATCATGTCGCCACGCGAGATGTCGATCTCGTCCGCCAGGCGGACCGTCACCGACATGGGCGGGTACGCCTCGTCGACCGGGCCGTCGGCCGTGTCGATGGCCTCGATCGTCGTCTCCAGGCCGGCCGGGAGGGCCAGCACCCGGTCGCCGGGCTTCATGACGCCGGACGCGACGGTGCCCGCGTAGCCGCGGTAGTCGCGCGCGTCGTTCTGCTGCGGCCGGATGACGTACTGCACCGGGAATCGCACGTCGACCAGGTTGCGGTCGGAGGCGACGTGCAGACGCTCGAGGTGGCTGAGCAGCGGCGACCCGTCGAACCACTGCATGTTCTCGGACCGCGTCACCACGTTGTCGCCCGCCAGGGCGGACACCGGGATGAACGTCAGGTCGGGAACGCGCAGGCGAGAGGCGAACTCGGTGAACTCGGTGCGGATCTGCTCGAAGACCTGCTCGTCGTAGTCCACCAGGTCCATCTTGTTCACGCAGACCACCACGTGCGGCACGCCCAGCAGGGTGGCCAGGAACGTGTGCCGGCGTGACTGCTCGACGACGCCCTTGCGCGCGTCCACGAGGATCAGGGCGACGTCCGCCGTCGAGGCGCCCGTGACCATGTTCCGCGTGTACTGGGTGTGGCCCGGAGTGTCCGCGATGATGAACTTGCGCTTGGGCGTCGCGAAGTAGCGGTACGCCACGTCGATGGTGATGCCCTGCTCACGCTCGGCACGCAGGCCGTCGGTCAGCAGCGACAGGTCGGCGTAGTCGTTTCCCCGGTCCTTGCTGACCTGTTCGACCGACTCGAGCTGGTCGGCGAAGATCGACTTGCTGTCGAACAGCAGGCGGCCGATCAGCGTCGACTTGCCGTCGTCGACCGAGCCCGCCGTCGCGAACCGCAGCAGGTCGCCGCTGACGACCTCGCTGAGGGTCTCGGAGGTGCCCGCGTCCTCGGGCAGGGTCGTCGTCATCAGAAGTAGCCTTCCTTCTTGCGGTCCTCCATGGCGGCCTCGCTGACCTTGTCGTCGCCACGCGTGGCGCCGCGCTCGGTGAGACGCACCGCCGCGACCTCCTCGACGACACCGTGGAGCGTGGTCGCCGCGGACTCGACACATGCGGTGAGGTTCGCGTCGCCGACCGTGCGGTAGCGCGTGGACCTGACCTGGGCGGTCTCGCCCTCCTTGAGCGGGGTGAAGCCGTTGACCTCGAAGAGCATGCCGCCGCGCTCGACGACCTCGCGCTCCTTGGCGAGGTAGAGGTCCGGCAGGTCGATCTCCTCGGCCTCGATGTAGGCCCAGATGTCCAGCTCGGTCCAGTTGGACAGCGGGAACACACGGATGGACTCGCCCTGGTGGACGCGGCCGTTGTACAGGCTCCAGATCTCCGGGCGCTGGTTCTTCGGGTCCCACTGGCCGAAGTCGTCGCGGAAGGAGAACACGCGCTCCTTGGCGCGGGCCTTCTCCTCGTCCCGGCGTCCCCCGCCGAACAGGGCGTCGAAGCCGTGCTTCTCCACGGCCTCCAGCAGCACCGGCGTCTGGATCCGGTTGCGGGAACCGTTGGGCTCCTCCTGGACCAGACCGCGGTCGATGCCCTCCTGCACGGAGGCGGTGACCAGCTGCACCCCCGTGCGCTCCACCCACCGGTCACGGCAGTCGAGCACGGTCTGGAAGTTCAGCCCGGTGTCGACGTGCATGATCGGGAACGGGACCCGCGCCGGCGCGAACGCCTTGACGGCGAGGTGCAGCATGACGATGGAATCCTTGCCGCCGGAGAACAGCAGGCACGGCCGTTCCATCTCGGCGACCACCTCACGCATGATGTGGATGCTCTCGGCCTCCAGGCTGCGCAGCTGGCTCAGGACGTGACTCTTCACTCCTTAAGCACCTTCCTTGCTATCTGCCCCGACCACGGACACGACACCAACGGTGTCGAGCAGCTCGCGCAAGCGCTGAGCCAGTGCCGGGGGGCATACGAACAGGTCGGGGAGCCAGGGGCTCTCCCGGTTGTACTCGAGCTCGGATCCGTCGAGACGAGTGCACACGAGTCCCCTGGACCAGGCGACGGCCACCGGGGCGGCAGAGTCCCACTCGTACTGCCCACCGCCGTGGACATAAGCATCAACCGTACCGTCGGCGACGGCCATCATCTTGACGCCCGCAGAACCCATGGGGACCAGCTCGACATCGTCCCGCTCGGCCAAGGCTGACACGAATGCGGGCGGACGGCTGCGGCTGGCCGCGATCCGCAGGGGACGGCTCCCGGACAGCACGGCCACACCGGCCTCGCCGTCCGGCACGACGCCGTCGCGGGTGGCCAGCACCTCCCCGCGCGCCGGCAGCGCGACCGCGCCGACGGTCAGTCCGGCGCCACGCTCCCAGAGCGCGATGTGCACGGCGAAGTCGTCGCGCCACTGCCCGGCCAGGGACCCGTCGGCGTGCCGCTCCGCGAACTCGCGGGTGCCGTCGAGCGGGTCGATGATCCACACCCGGTCCGCACCGAGGCGGGCCGGGTCGTCCTTTGCCTCTTCCGAGAGGATGACATCGGCGGGCCGAGCGGCGGCCAGCGCAGCCGCGAGCCAGGCCTGAGCCGCGGCATCGCCGGCATCCTTGAGCTCCTTGGCCACGAAGGAGCCGCCGGAGGCGTCCACCTCGGCGCGGAGCGCGAGGAGCACCTCCGCGGCTCCGGAGGCCAGTGCGCTCGCGAGCGTGCCGTCGTCGAGCGACGCCGAGGGAAGCATGGGGGACGGCGCGTTCATCGATCTCCAGGTCTGTGGAATCTTCGGGTGGTCCACCGTGAGCGACGCCTGCCCAGGACGAGCGTCCGGGCGGTAGCCGGGTGGACTCCGGCGAACGCGCCGAGGCTACCATTCGTGCATGCGATCCATTGTCAGGGGGCCAGTTCCATGCTGATCGACAACCCGGGAACACGCATGCCCTTTAAGCCGACCAAGTTTATCGGATTTAAGAGGGGCGTGGCTCCGAGCCTGGGGAGAGCGCGCCAGTGAGCATCGACCCGGCACTGATCGTCGGCGGGCTGCTGGTCGGGTTCATCGTGGGGCTCACCGGCATGGGCGGCGGCGCGCTGATGACACCCATGCTGATCTTCGTCTTCCGCGTGGACCCGCTCGTCGCTGTCTCCAGCGACGTGGTCGCCAGCCTGTTCATGAAGCCGGCGGGCGCGTTCGTGCACCTCCGCCGCAAGACGGTCAACCTCAAGCTCGTCCTCTGGCTGTGCGTCGGATCGGTCCCCGCCGCCTTCTCCGGCGCCCTCCTGATCAAGGTGCTGCCGTTCGGCGAGTCCCTCGACGCTGCCCTCCTGCGCGTGCTCGGCGTCGCCCTGCTCATCGCGTCCGGCGGCCTCGTGGTCCGCGCGGTCCTGCAGATGGTGCGCAGCCGGTCGGCGTTCGGGGAGGGCCCCGCCCGCCCGTCCGCCCCACGGGAGCTCGTGGTGCGCCCCCTCCCCACCGCGCTCCTCGGCGCCCTGGCCGGGCTCCTGGTCGGCATGACGTCGGTCGGCGCGGGCTCGATCGTCATCGTCGTGCTCCTCCTGCTCTACCCGGCCCTGAAGGCGTCCCAGCTGGTCGGGACGGACCTGGTCCAAGCGGTGCCGCTGGTCGCGGCGGCGTCGCTGGGGCACGTCCTGTACGGCGATTTCTCGCTCGGTCTGACGACCTCCCTGCTCATCGGGGCCATCCCCGGCGCATGGTTCGGCGCGCACGTGTCCTCGCGCGCTCCGGGCGGAATCATCCGCCGCGCCTTGGCGATCCTCCTGCTGGCCTCGGCGCTCAAGCTGCTCGGCGCGAGCATCCCCGTGGTCCTTGGCGCCGCCGCTGCCGCGCTCGTCCTGGGCAACCTGACCTGGTTCCTGGTCAAGCGGCGCTTCGCCGCCGGCTCGGCCGCATCCGTAGCAGACTCGGTCCCGGACGAGACCACCGAGGGCCCAGCAGACGACTCGGCCACAGACCCAGCAGAAACGAGCCCCCGCAGATGACCGACTCCCCCACCCGCGTCCTGTCCGACGACGAGCTGGACCTGCTCGAGCTGGCCCTCGGCGGCGCCGTCCCACCGACGGCCCTCACAGCGGCTCTGGGCGTCCCGTCCGACGTCGTCCTGACCGACGCGGAGAACACCCCGCTGGCCCGCCTGACGGCGCGACCCGGCGCTCTGCCCGACGCGCTCGAGCCGCTCAAGCCCGTGGCCGCGGCGATCGGCCCGCAGTGGGACCCCGCGGTCCGGCGGCCGGCCCGCGACGTGCGGGCGGAGCTGGAGACCGGAACGGGGGACGACGCCGAGAACAGCCTCGGCCTGTTCGTCACCGAGGTCCCGACCCGTGAGGAGTCCGACACCGCCGTAGCCCTCGTCACCGGCGGAGACACACCGCGCACCGCCGGCACGAGCACCAGCACGGTGCTGCTGCTCGTGCCGGTCGCGCGGCGTTCCCCGCAAGCTGGCGCCGTCGGCGCTCCCGGGCTGGTCCGTGCGACCTCGGGCCTGGCCGCCACGCTGGCCGAGCGCACCGGCGCGCGGGTGCGGACCGTCGTCGTGCCGTGGTCCGGGCTGGGCGGGACCGCCCTGGCGGACCTGGGGGCCGCCTACGGCGTCGCGCGCGTCGAGACGCTCGCGACGCGCCGCTCGCCCGCGACCGCCGACGGCGTGGCAGCTCTGACCCGCGTGCAGGACGACGCGGTGCGGGCGCTGTACCCGCCTGCCTCGGCCGCAGAGGTGGTCCGCGCGACGAAGGGTGCCCACCGCAGGGGCGCCGTCGTGTTCTTCACCGGCCTGTCCGGCTCGGGCAAGTCGACGGTGGCGCGCGCACTGGCCGCCGAGCTGGACGACGACGGCCTCGGGACGACCCTGCTCGATGGTGACGAGGTGCGGCACCACCTGTCGAAGGGCCTCGGGTTCGACCGGGAGTCGCGCGAGACCAACGTGGAGCGCATCGGCTACGTGGCGGCACTCGTGGCCAAGCACGGTGGTATCGCCGTCGCCGCGCCGATCGCGCCGTTCGCGGCCGGCCGGGCACGGGTGCGAGCCCTGGTGGAGGAAGCAGGAGCCCACTTCGTCCTCGTGCACGTCAGCACACCGCTGGCGGTCTGCGAGGCCCGCGACCGCAAGGGGTTCTACGCCAAGGCGCGGGCCGGCGAGATCGCGGAGTTCACGGGCATCTCCTCGCCCTACGAGGAACCCGACGACGCCGACCTGGTCATCGACACCACCGATGTCCCCGTGGCCGACGCCGTCGAGGCGGTCCGCCGCCATCTCATGGCTCTGCTCGCCGACCCGCCGAGGTAGTCACGTGGAGCGGCGGACGTGCGGCGAGGCGGTCACTCGGATCGGACTGAGCGACCACCTCGCCGGCCGACCACCTCGGCAGGCGGTGCCCACCTAGGCGTCGGCCTTCTCCTGCTCCGCCGCCTCGGCTTTCTTCTTCGCGGCCTCCTCCGCGGCCCGCTTGCGCTGGAGCGCCCTGCGCCGGGCCGGGCCCATGCCGGGACGCTGCGCCCGTACGAACTTCTTGTACGCGTCGGCGACCTCGTGCACGGGTCCGTCCATGACCAGCTGGCCCTGGTGCATCCACAGCACGCGGGTACACATGGCTTCGATCGTCGAGATCGAGTGGCTCACGAGGAACACGGTGCCTGCATTCGAGCGGACGTCCTCGATGCGCGACTTGCTGCGCTCCTTGAACGCCGCGTCGCCGGTGGCGAGAGCCTCGTCGATCATCAGGATGTCCGGGGACGCCGCCGACGAGATGGCGAACCGCAGACGGGCGCCCATGCCGGACGAGTACGTCTTCATCGGCAGGTAGACGAAGTCGCCGATCCCGGCGAAGTCCACCACCTCGTCGAACTTCTCGTCGACCTGCTTGGGCGTGAGCCCGAGCGCCAGGCCGCCGATCATGATGTTGCGCTCGCCCGTGAGCTGCGGCATGAGCGCGGCGTTGACGCCGAGCAGCGACGGCTCGCCCGAGACGTGCACGCTGCCCGACTTCGGGGGCATCAGGCCGGCGATCGCGCGCAGCATGGTGCTCTTGCCGGAACCGTTGACGCCCACGATCCCGACGGACTCGCCGTGCCGCACGGTGAAGGAGACGCCTCGGACGGCGTGCACCTCGCTCACTGCGCCCACGTGCCGCCGCCCGGCCTGGAGCAACCGCTTGTGGAACGGCACCTTGACCTCGACCTCGCGGATCTCGGCGCCCTTCTTCTCGGCCTCCCGCTTGGCACGGCCACCGATCACCCGGTAGACGACGTGCAGATCGTCCACCACGAGGCAGGGGTCGCCCAGCTCGGTCTCGAGCGCCTCCTGCCCTTCGTCCTCCGGCTCGACCTCGAGGTCGAAGTCCATGTGCTCGTCGGCCTCAGTCACGTCCGTACCTCTCCTCGCCACGCCAGAAGACGATGAAACCGATCACGAAGAACAAGACGGCCCATGCGCCGCCGAGCACCCACATCAGGCCGCTGTGCGGGAACATGTCCTCCTCCTGCATCAGCACCGAGCGCACCAGGTACAGGTACACGGCGACGGGCTGGTACTCGAGGATGCCGCCGACGATCGCCTTCCCCGTCTCGGAGATCTGCAACCGGTCGACGAAGGTCAGCACCGGGAAGATCACGCCCGACGCGTACATCACCACACGCATGATGAAGGGCAGCACGTTCTCGATGTCCGGCGTGCTGGCCACGAACCGCGCCATGATGAACGCCAGGCCCGTGTTGAAGACCCACATCAGCGCGACGGCGGCGGGCAGCAGGAGCCACCACCACGTCACGTGGATCATCTCGTAGCCGGGCAGGAACCCGCTCAGCAGGGTGATGGCGCACATCACCACGATCGCAGGGATGAGCGTGGTGAGCAGCGACAGCACCGTGGACATCGGCAGGACGGCGCGCGGGAAGTGCAGGGAGCGCAGGAGCTGGGTCTTGCCGCTGATCGACTTGGCGCCGCCCGTCACGGAGGCCTCGACGAACCGGTACATGAAGACGCCGATCACGATGAACGCGATCGAGTTGTCCACACCGCGGCTGAGATTCAGCAGGATGCCGAAGATCAGCACGTAGACGGCCGCGTTGAGGATCGGGTTGAGCACCGCCCAGAGCTGGCCCAGGTAGTTGTTCTGGTTCCTGGCGTACGCGGTGGACGTGGCCAGGACCCGGATGAAGGCCCAGCGGCGTGTCAGGTCGCGGATGTACTCGCCCAGCGGGGGGCGCACGTTCAGCGGCCGGAGTCCATACTGCTTCGCGAGGGCCAGGCGCTCCTCTGACGTCGTTCTGGGGGCGAGCGGTGGCGGCGGTTTCTTGGCTCCGCCACCACCGGCGGCAGGCTTGGCCGGCGCTGCCGCGTCGGTAGTAGGTGTGCTCACGGTGCGTGAAATACCTGTCTGGTCGGGGGCACTGCCGGGGACAATCCGGCCGTTCGATCCTAGCGGGTCACATACCCTAGCAGTATGGTCGGGATTCGCCGTCCCGGCTCCGCAAGGCCACTGATGTGCATTACGCGAGGACCTCCACGTGAGAGACTGCACCGCGTGCAGCACCCCCGTCCAACTTCTCGCACCACAGACCCGCGCGCCGCGTCCCCGCGTGTCGCGGGTGCTCTGGTCGAGTCGCCGCTGCAGCTGCTCTGCACGGTCGAAGCGCACGCCGCCGGGTTCGGCGGTACCGCCACGCACGTCCACGTTCGCGACGACGTCCCCGCACTGGGCGACGCCCTGTCGGCCGTGCGTGAGCTCACGCTCCCCCACGGGCTGGACTTCGACCTGGCGGGCCGGCGCAGCGCACTCACCGCCCGCGAACCCGTGTGGCTCGTCGGCGACGCGTTCTCCGGCCTGTTCCAGGCCACCGTTCCCCTGCGCAGACCCGAACGCATAGTCCTGGTCGACGACGGTCTGGCCACGCTCGAGCTGTGCCGTCTCCTGGTGCGCCGCGATCCGCTGGTCCGCATCGGCCGGCCGGCGCCCGCGCCTCGCCGTCGGCTCGGCGCCGTCGCCGCCGGCCGCCTGCGTTCGCTGGCCGGCGACGGCCGCGTCACGATCTTCACCGCACTTCCCCTGACCCCCGACCTGGCCGACGGCCTGCGTACCCAGGGCTTCGACGTGCGGCACAACCAGTTCGGCTGGCTCGCCGCACAGCCCGCCGACGACTCGATGTCCGAGCCGACGATCGTCGTCGGCTCGGCGATGCCGGCCGACGGGTTCATCGATGCCCACCGGTACGTGGACTGGGTCCGGTCGCTGGCGAAGGAGGGGGCGCTGCGCTACCTCCCGCACCGCCGCCAGACCCCGGAGCTGCTCGCGGCCCTCGCCGAGATCGACGGCGTCACCGTCGACGTACCGGGCGCACCCGTCGAGATCCGGCTCCGTGGCCTGCGCTCCGGCCAGCGCGTACTGAGCCTGCCCTCGACGTCGACCATCCTGCTGACCACTATCATTTCACCGCTCGGTGTCCCCGTCACCGCGCTCGACGTACCCGCCGACTGGTGGACCGAGCGCGCTACGGCTGATCACCGTGCACACCTGACAAGCGTCGTCGCGCTCGCCCAGCAGGCAAGGGCCGCCGTCGACGACGCTTCGGAGACCGACTCCCCGGAGGCGAACGAATGACCATCCGCGTGCTCGCGGTCGCGGACAGCGACTCGTATCTCAAGTGGGCATGCGCGACGCTGGACAGGCTCGGCCCGGCCGAAGAGTCCGGGCTCGAGCGCTCGGCGGTGATCGTCAAGACGCCGATCGCACCGACCACCAGTCAGATCGCCGCCGCCGTCGCGGGGTCCTCCGTGGTCCGTCCCGCCGTGCTTCCCGTCCGGGACCTCGCCGCGCACATCCGATCCCACCGGCCCGACGTGGTGCTCATCGCCGCGACAGGCCCGGTCGCCGAGGTCGTGGCACGCGCCATCGTCGCCGCGACGGGCAAGCGCCGTCCCGCCCTCGTCACCGGCCTGCCCGGCATGGCGCTCCCCGCGACGCCCGAGGGCACGGGCTGGCGCCGCTGGTGCGACGCGTTCGTCGTGCACAGCCGGCTCGAGATCGGCGCCTACCGGGAAGCCTTCGCCGCTCATGGCGTAGCCCCGGAGGTACCGCTCGCGCACCTGCCGTTCCTCGAGCACATGTCGGCAAGCCTCGGCACCGAGCCCGTCAAGCGGGTCGTCTTCGCCGCGCAGGCCAAGGTGCCGGACAACCGGCCCGACCGGGTAGCCCTCCTGGACCGCCTCGCCCGGCTCGCCGACGACGAGTTCGAGGTCATCGTCAAGCTGCGTGCGCGCAAAGGTGAGCGCCAGACGCACAACGAGGCGTTCCCGTACGACGAGCTGTGGGACACCGAGCACGGTGGGCTCGGGCACCGCAGCGACGCGCTGCGGTTCGTCGACGGCCCGATGGCGGAGTGGTTGCAGCCGGGGACGGCGCTCATGACGGTCAGCTCGACCGCTGCGATGGAGTCGCTGGCGCTCGGGCTGTCCACCGTCATCATCGACGACTTCGGCGTGAGCGCTGAGCTGCTCAACGCGCCGTTCGCGGGCAGCGGCTGCGTGATGCCGGTGGCGGAGACCGCTGCCGCGTTGCGCGCAGGTGGTCCGGAGCCCGACCCTGCCTGGCTCGAGGACAACTACCTGCACGCCACCGAGTCAGAGCTGCCGTCGACCGTCCGGGACCTCGCGGCACGCCGCGAGGCGGGGACGCTGGCCACGCTGACCGAGGTCAAGCCGTGGCTCCGAGCACGCTACCTGCGCATGGCCCTGCAGATGTACCTGCCGAAGTTCGCCTACGACACGATCCGGCTGGCGACGCGCCCGGTGCGGCTGCTGTTCCTGGACAAGAAGGCCTGACGAGACATGTCAGCCCCGGCACGAGCCGTCAGACGGACAGGTCACCGGAGTGATCTGTCCGTCTGACAGCTTCGCTCGCGTCTGACAGCTCGGGACCTCAGAGCCCGTCGTCGACGCGGACCCGTTCGGTGAGGCCACGCAGGAACCCTGCTCCCCACGCCATGTGCATGGTCATGAGCGTGGCAGGTAGGGCGAGCGCCGACGGGAGGTCGAGCCGCGGGCGCCGCGTCGCCGCGTGCGCGGAGGCGGCGAGCACACCCAGCAGATAGGTGGCGGGCGGCGTGAGCCCGAGCAGCGTGACGGGCACCCAGCCGGCGACGAGGCCGACCACGGCGAGCAGCACGGAGACGCTGAGGATGACCACGGCGGTCGGCGGCGCGAGATAGCGGAGGTTCGCCGTTCCGGGGTTGCGGCGGACGACCTCACGGCGCCACATACCGGTACGCCAGAACTGGGTGGCGACGGCACCCAGTGTGCGGCGCGGCTTGTACTCGACCACGAGTGACGGATCGAACCACAGGAGGCTGCCGCTGTTCCTCAGCCGGAGGCAGAGCTCCCAGTCCTGTGCTCGCACGTACACCGGCGAGTAACCGCCCACGCGCTCCAGTGCCTCGCGACGGAACGTACCCAGGTAGACCGTCTCGGCCGGGCCCGCGCTGCCGCCCGTGTGGAAGGACGCCGAGCCGAGGCCTGCCGGGTGGCTCATGGCGCGCGCCACCGCCTTCTGGACGGGAACGTCCCCGACGGGCATCATGCGCCCGCCCACCCCGTCGGCGCCGGCGACCTGGAGTGCCTCGACGGCACGCCGCACGTACGTGGGCTCGGCCACGGTGTGCCCGTCCACGCGAACGAAGATCGAGTGCCCCTCGGGCATCCGCTCGAGGCCCGCGTTGAGGCCGAGCGGCTTGGAGCCGGTCGGGTTGTCCACCACCGTGACCCGGCCGGTCTCGGCGGCGAGCTTGTCCGCGATCTCGTGGGTCCGGTCACGCGAGGGCCCCACCGCGAGCACCATGTGCAGCGGGTGCGGGTAGTCCTGTTCCAGGATCGAGCGCACCATCGCCTCGAGGTACGGCTCCTCGTCACGTACGACGGCGACCACTGTCACCAACGGCATGCTGGCCGCCTCTACCCGCTCGGGCACGAGGCCCCCTCTCGTGGAGAAGATAGCTGGGCCGAACCGGCCCGGGTCGTGGTCCCCGAACCTACCGGCCCCGGGAACATCGGAGGCGGGCACCGCGTGCGGTGCCCGCCTCCGACGAATGAACAGTTCACGGGTTCGGATCCTGCTGGAGGTCCCGAACCTGCGTCGAGCGTTCGACTCAGGCGTCGACGCGGCGAAGACGCGACATCGGCGAGAACTCGCCGGGCATGACGCGCTTCTGGCCGTCGCCGAGAGCCTTCTCGAGGATGCGGATGTCCCGCACCAGGTTCTCGAGGCCCTTGGGCTCGAGCGAGGAGGCGTGGTCCGAGCCCCACATGGCGCGGTCGAGCGTGATGTGCCGCTCGACGGCGACGGCGCCCAGCGCCACTGCCGCGATCGAGATCTGCAGGCCGGTCTCGTGGCCCGAGTAGCCGATGGGCACGCCGTAGCGCTCCTGCAGCGTCGTGATGGTGCGCAGGTTCGCCTCCTCGGGGGGAAGCGGGTAGGTCGAGGTGGAGTGCAGGATCACGAGCTTGCTCGTGTCCAGGATCTCCACGGCGGCGTCGATCTGCTCGAGCGTCGACATACCGGTCGAGAGGATGATCGGCTTGCCGGTGGCGGCGAGCGCACGCAGCATCTCGTGGTCCGTCACCGAGGCGGAGGCCACCTTGTGGGTCGGCACGTCCATCTTCTCGAGGAACTCCACCGACGGGGCGTCCCACGGAGAGGCGAACCACTGCACGCCCTTTTCCTTGGCGTACGCGTCGATCTCCGTGTACTCCGGCTCCTCGAACTCAACCTTGTACTTGTACTCGAGGTACGTCATCTCGCCCCAGGGCGTCTGACGAATCTTGTCGCGCTGATCCTTCGGAGTGCTGATCTCCGGGGTGCGCTTCTGGAACTTCACGGCCTGGCACCCGGCCTCGACCGCGACGTCGATCAGCTTCTTGGCGATCTCGACGTCACCGTTGTGGTTGATGCCGATCTCGCCGATCACGTACACGGGCTGGTCGGCGCCGACCTGCAGGTCGCCGATAGTGACCGGCGCGGGCTGCGCGTTCGTCGCGCTCATAAGAAGGTCCTTCCGAAAGGGTCGAGCACAGGGTAGTGCTGTTACGTGTCGTCGGGACTAACCGGTGACGACGGGGGTCTGGACAGCTGCCGTGCTAGCGGCTGCTGAAGCCGGACGCGCAGCGAGTATACGGTCACAGATCTCACGAACCGCGCCGTTCCCGCCCTCGCGGGACAGTACGAGCCTGGCCTGTGCCTTGACCTCAGGGCGCGCGTCGGCGACCGCGACGGGCCAACCGACGATCGCCATGGCGGCGAGGTCGTTGACGTCGTTGCCGACGTACGCGACCCGTGCCGGGTCCAGCTCCTGCTCCGCGATCCAGCCGCGCAGGGCGGTGGCCTTGTCGTCGACGCCGTGCATGACCTGCACCTTCAGCTTGTCCGCACGCGAGGCGACGACCTTGTTGACCTCGGTCGACAGGATGAGGATCGGCAGGCCCGTGCGGCGCAGGAGGGACACGCCCATGCCGTCGCCGCGGCTCACTCGAACCTGCTCGGTGCCGTCCTGGTCGACGAACGCGTGGTCATCGGTGTGCACACCGTCGAAGTCCGTGACGAGGGCGTCGACGTCGAGCGGCTGCCTGGCCGCGTCGACGTCCTGGTCCACGAGCTGGCGGGCGAGCCAGAGGTCGCGCGGCTCGTCGATCTCGATGGCCCACTCGGGGGCGACCGGCTGGATCCCGACGTCGCCGAAGAACCGCGTGGTGCCTGCACGGAATCCTTCCGTGCGCATCACATAGAAAGCACCGGTCTCGCGAAAGTGCTGCGGCCGCTCCTGCCGGCGCGGGCGGTACTCCGTGGTGTGTCCCACAGGGCTCGCGACGCCGTCGTCGATGCGCCACTGGAAGTCGTGCGTCTCGGAGACCGCCACCACCACGTCCTTCTCGCCCGTGGCGACCCGGCGGATCGCCGTGTCCAGGTCCTCGGGGTCGATGAACGGCGAGGTGCACTGCACCAGGACGGTCACCGGCGGGATCTGCTGCGGCGGCAGGCCGCCGTCACCGGCCTCGACGCGGTCCAGCACGTGCAGCAGCGCCGACTCCGACGACGCGGTGCCGCCCGCGATCTCAGCGGGGCGTGCGACCACACGCGCTCCGTGCAGCCGCGCCTCTGCGGCGATCTCGTCGTGGTCCGTCGAGACGATGACCTCGGCCACCGACGACGCCGCCAGCGACGCCTGGACGGCGCGCCCGACGAGCGTGATCCCGTCCACCCGCGCGAGATTCTTCAGGGGTACGCCCTGCGAACCTCCCCGGGCCGGGATGACGACGACGGCGGACGGGGTTTCACCGGGCACAGACATACGTAGCACTCTCGAGTCAGGTCGGGCGGGACGGGTACGCCGTCAACACTAGCGCCATACGCACGGTGGAACGCACCAGGCGCCGTCCCCGGACCTGCTCGGGATGTGGGATCCTGCCGTTGCGTGACGACAGTCGCCAACCTCCCCAGATGTATTCCCCACGAAGCGGTATGCGGCGCCCCCAGAGATCCCGCGTGACCGTACCGAGAACGGAGACAGCTCGAGTGCCCGGAAACGAAGGTCGTCAGGCGAACTCCCCGCACACCGACGCCGGTGCACCACGTGCGGTCTCGCGGGCCGATCGGCGGGCGAACGCGCAGCGCACCGCCGAGGTGATGCGGATGCTGCGGAGGATCACGGGCTCCCGGCCGAAGCTCGACCCTGCCACCACGCGGTTCCTCGCGAAGGGCCGGCTCACGTGGCCGGAGGTCCCGGAGGTGCGTGCGGCGATGCTCGACGGCGCAACCGGTGCGATCGACCGCTGGGACCTGGACGCAGCGGCGGTGCTCGCCAAGCGCCTGCGGGTCGACTCACCCGATCCGGAGACGCGCCGTATCGCAGGCATCGTCGCACTGCTCGCCGGTGACACCGAGGCAGCGGAGGAGTACTTCTACCACGCGTCCCGTGGCACGGGCTCGGTGGCGCGTCGCCACGCGAACGCGCGCCGCACCGTGGAGAGCCTGCAGCAGTTCCTCGACTTCCGGGCACGCATGCTCACGCACGAGGGCCCGGAGGACCTGGCCGACCTACGGGAGCTCGCTGCATCGGTGTCCGTCGCCGATCGCAGGACGAGCGACGCCGCTTTCGGTCGGTATCTCGTGGCGTGCCTCACCCAGGGTGTCGACGGGCCGCTGGGCGAGCTCCTCGACGAGTTCGCCGACGCCGGTCGCATGACCGCGCTCGTCGCGCCGCCCGGCCTGCTCGATCTCGCCGTCGAGAACGCCGAGTACGTGGCGGCCGACGCCGACCACGCCGGTGCACTCCGGCTCCTGCAGGCCACGTTCCGCCAGTACGGTCTCGTCTCCGAGCGGTACCTCCTCGCACTCGGCACGTCGCTCTCCGCGCTCAGCCACTACGGCCCTGCCCGGCGCGCCCTCCGACTCGCGAGCCCCGGGGTCGGTTCGGCGCGCGCCGCGCAGGTCGCCTGGATCATGCACGACGACCAGTCCGCGTACACGCTCGCCCGCAAGGCGATCCGCCACGACATGCCGCGGTCGTCCGTCCGTACCGTGCTCGGCCGGGTCGAGCACCCGATCACGCCCCCTGAGGCGGACGCCCCCACGGGTGGTCTCGGTCACGTCGCGTTCTTCGTGGACCGCGGGGAGAACTTCGGCGACATCGTGCTGCCCCACGCGGTCCGGGACGCGATCAGTGAGCCGGCGGGCCCCGCCGAGTGGACCGCTTTCCACGCACACCAGGTGTTCGACGACGAGTTCGTGCGGATCGCGAACAGCCAGCGCGCGCTCGTCGTCGGCGGCGGCGGCCTGTTCCTCCCGGACACCTCGCCCAACGGGAACAGCGGCTGGCAGTGGAACGTCCCTGCGGCGTCGCTCGACGCGCTGACGGTTCCGCTCTACGCCTTCGCCGTCGGCTTCAACCTCTTCACCGGCCAGCACTTCAAGGGAGACCTGTTCCGCCGCAGCCTTGTCGCCTTCACGCGCAAGGCCGAGTTCGTCGGCCTGCGCAACACCGGTTCGATCGAGCGCGTCCGGAGCATGCTGCCCGCCGAGCTGCACGACAAGCTGCGCTTCGTGCCCTGCCCCACCACCGTGCTCGAGCACATCCGCCCCGAGCTGCCCGCCGGGGGCTCCGGCTCCGGCACGGTGCTGCTCAACGCAGCGTTCGACCGCAGCGAGCGGCGCTTCGGCGGCGGCTACGCGGACTTCCTCGCGCAGATCGTCGAGTTCACGAACAAGGCCACCAAGGGTGGCGCAGAGGTCAGGATCGCTGCGCACACCCGTGGCGACCTCCGGCTCGCCAACGACCTGGAGGCGGCGCACGACCTGAAGCTGACCGTCGACGAGCTGCACAACATGGACCAGGACGACGCGCTCGCCGTCTACCGCCAGGCATCCCTGGTGATCGGCATGCGCGGCCACGCCACGATGATCCCGTTCGGCGTGGGTACCCCGGTCCTGAGCATCGTGTCGCACCCGAAGATGCGGTACTTCCTCGAGGACGTGGACCGGCTGGACTGGGGCTACGACGTAGGCGATGCGGCTCTCGGAGCCCGGCTCGCCGAGCGGACCCTCGACGTGCTGGGCCGCGAGGACGACTACCGAGCGGACGTCGCCGACCGGCAGCAGCTCCTGCTCCCGCACGTCCGAGCAGCAGCCGAAGCAGTAGCGAAGTCCTGACCCGGCGCGTTTCGATCCGGCCGTTAGACTCGACCGGTCTCAGTTCATCGAAAGGGAGTTACCGATGCCCACCATGCGGAGCGTTCCGCTCGGCCGTGAGCCGGGCGACGCGGAAATCGCGTCGTTCGCCGACCTGATCGACAGGCCACTGCTTATTGTCGGCAACGGACCGTCGTCGGCCATGCCTCCTTATCACCGGATCCCGGCGGACGCGGTGGTCTTCCGCATGAACTGGTTCTTCCTCGAGAGCAACTACCACTTCGGGGACCGGGTCGACGCGTACTTCAGCGCCATTCCCAACGAGAAGCTGGAAAAGCTGCTGCAGGAGGAGATGCGGGCGGGTCGCTACGACGTGCGGCGGATCCTCAGCCCGATGCGCCACGCCGCGAACCGTGACGGTGACAAGTACGGCCTCGAGCCCATGCCCGGTGTCGAAGAGCTGGACTCCTGGTCCATCCCGGCGCTGCACCCCCGCCTCGCACGCGCCTTCATGAGCCGCCCTGGCCTGCCCACCACTGGCATGCAGGCCCTCGCGTTCGGCCTGGGGGTCGGTTTCCGCGAGGTGTACCTCGCCGGCGTCGACATGTACGAGTCCAAGGACAGCCGGTACGGCTACACGGTCACGCAGGCCGCGGAGTCCGCCCTCAAGGACAAGGACCTCACGCCGGGCTACGAGTCCGCGCACGGCCTCGACTCCGACCTGGCGTTCCTGCGCTCGTGCCTCACGGAGTTCCCGGACGCGACCATCCGTTCCGTGAGCCAGTCGGACACGCTGCACCTCTTCGTGCCACCGGCCGACGACCTCACCGACCGCCCGCACCTCACCCCTGAGGCGGTGCCGACCCTCGCCGCGTCGAAGGACACGGTGGACCTGCAGCTCCCCGAGGTCGGCGAGGACGCCTCCGTCGTCGTCCCCCAGGTCGGCGGCCCGCTGTGGAAGGAGATCGACGGGCGCAAGTGCGCCTTCGTCACCGTGGTCTCCGGTGCCTACCACCACGGCGCGCGCGCCCTGGCGAACTCGCTCCGCGAGCACTCGGACGTGCCGCTGATCGCGCTGGTCACCCCGGACGCCGACCGCGCGGCCCTTGCTGCGAGCGGCATCAGGACCATCCAGGTCCCGGGCATCCGCAACCCCATGAACGCGGGCGGCAACAAGATCCAGGCCCGCTTCGCGATGACCTACACGAAGCTGCACGCGTTCCGGCTCGACTTCTTCGACCGCCTCGTCTACCTCGACAGCGACACCATCGTCAAGGGCGGCCTCGACGACCTGTTCGACGGCGACGACTTCGCCGCCGTGCCCGACGCCGGGCTGGACCTGCCCGACGGCACCGTGTTCAACTCCGGCGTCTTCGCCGTGAGCCCGTCGCACGCCATGTTCGAGAAGATGATGTCGCAGCTGGGCCACACGACGTCGTACGACGGTGGCGACCAGGGCTTCCTCAACGAGTTCTTCTCCGACTGGCGCAAGCTGCCGCTGGAGTACAACACCACCAAGCGCATCTACTCCCACCACCCGCAGGTTTTCAACGAGGAGGACGTCAAGGTCCTCCACTACGTGGGACGCAAGCCGTGGGAGCCGACGTCGAGGGGCGAGCGGTACGACCAGCTCGACTACGCCTGGCTCGACCACCTCGCCGACTGGGAGAAGAACGAGCTGGTGCGCGAGCTGCGCCACGCCGCCGCCGGAGGAAAGCCCCCGGAGGCCGGGAGCAGCAGCCCGTTCCGTCAGGCCCAGGAGGCCAACCGGACGAACCGCGCCAAGGACGCCGTGCTGACGATCGAGGCGGTCATGGCCCAGCGCGAGCCGACGTCGGCCGAGCTGCGCGAGCTCGCCAAGGCTTACCGGCGCCTGGGCAGGCATGACGACTGTGCCCGTGTGCTCAAGCAGGCCTACGCGATCGACCCGCGCCGGAGCGTCATGCGCGACGTGATGCTGGCACAGGCTCGCTCCATCAAGAAAAAGCTCGCGTAGCGACGTCGTCCGTACGACAGAGCCCGCGGGATACGCACCGAATCGGTTCGTATCCCGCGGGCTCTGACGTTGCGTCGGGCGCCCGGTACGGAATGCCCGCTACTTCGTCGAGGCGCGCTGGGTGCCGCGGCCACCCTTCAGGATGTTGCGCAGGCCTCGGGGGGCCGCCGGCTCGTCGGCCGACGCCGGCGCAGGTGCTGCGGCCGGTGCGGGCTGCGTGGCCTCGCCGGTCGCGCCGCCCTCCTTGCGCTTCACGCCGGTCTTCGCTGCGACCGCCGCTTCCAGGAGCCGACGACGGTCGTAGTCGCTGTCGTAGTCCGCCTGGGCGAGGCTGATCTCGCGATCGCTGTACGGGACGAGGTCGGCCGTCACCTTCTCGCCGGTGAGACGCTCGTAGATCGTCGAAAGGTTGTTGGTCGTCGTGTCGACGAACCGCTGCTGCGTCCCGGCGAGCTCGGTGTGCAGCGCCGCGCGGTTGGCCTCGACCGTGTTGATCTGCGTCAGCGCCGCACCCGCGAAGTCGTCCTGCCACGGGTCGATCAGGAACTCGGGGTGACCGATCTCGTGGGCGAAGTAGCGGATCTTGTTGTTCGTGCTCAGCGACAGCGGGATGTTGTTGAGACCGAACGGGATCATCTGCGAGTGCCCGCGGGCGCCGAGGATGATCGGCAGCTGTGCGTAGTCGCGCATCCCGTTGAACAGGACCTTTGTGCTTCCGTACAGAGGACGCCCGGTCAGGCCGAGCTCCTCGCCGTACTCCTGGAAGAACTTCATGTCCGCGCGCTTGTGCCCGAGGAACTCGACGTCCCAGCCGTCCGACTGGAGAGTCGTGATCAGGTCACGCAGCTGCGGGAAGATGGCGCCGGGCTGCAGGCCGGACTGCAGGTGGGCCACCTCGAGGCCGACCTGGATGCCGATGCGCTTGTCGGTGACGGGGCCGTCGCCGGCGACGCGCGGGAGCAGCACGCGGCCCAGCGTCGTCGGGCACGGCTGCAGGGTCAGCTGCGGCGCGGAGTCGGGCTCGTCCAGCCAGCCACGCATGTCGTCGACGGCGCCCGTCGAGCGCAGGCCGAAGAAGATGCTCTGCGACATCGTCTGGTTGATGTGCTTGCGGAAGACCTTGTTGTGGGTCTCCGGGTCGAACGGGTGGGGGTTGCCCGCGCCGAAGACGATGATCGGCTTCTTCAGCTTCTTCAGCAGCTCCACCGTGATGTTCCACTGCCAACCCGAGGCGGGGGCCGCGTTGGTGCGACGCGGGAAGATGCCGCCGCCGCCGATCACCACACCGTCGAAGTTCTCGTTGATGTCGTCCACGAACGAGCTGGTGGCCTTCTCACGGAACGGGCTGGTGCTCGTCAGCTCAAGGTAGTCCCCGCCGCCCCACGAGTTGAACGCCTGCCGAACGAGCTCGAAGAGGAGCTGGTCGCCATAGCTGTAGACGGTCTTGAGATCTAGGTGGAGCAGGCGCTGGCGACTCATCATCCCTCAGTTTCAAACGGTTGGGCCGGCGGGCCCGAGAAGAATAGCATCGGGCCCTTCGCCGACCAGTGGGCTGACCCGCGGGGCCTAGAGAGCCTCCGGCACGTACGGCGAGGAGCCGTCCTCCCCCATCATGTCGTGCAGGGCCTTGTTCGACGGCGCCAGGGCCGTGAGCATCTGCTGACGCTGCTCAGGGGTGAGGAGACGGGGCGCCGGGTGCGTCACGTTCGAGAAGTTCGCGTCGAGGAAGTGGCGGAGCGTACGCGAGTCCTCCTTCTCCAGCTCGGCGTTGCCGACGAGAGCCAGCTTCAGGGCCACGTCCGAGTAGCCGCGGTTGACACCCTCGGTGTTGAACGGGAACTTCGGGACGACCCCGATGCCGGTGCCCGAGAAGAAGTCGCGCACGAAGTGGCGCGACTTGAGCGTCTTGATCGTCTCGAAGTACTTGACCTTGATCTCGGTGCCCTCTGGCAGCGCATCCCGCATCTGGTCGATCAGGACGTCCCAGCGCAGGTTCTCGTCGGTGACCGGCTCCATGAACTCCTCGAACGTGAGGGTGGAACCCATCCGCACCGTCTGCAGGTAGGAGCTCTCCACGAACCTGTCCTGGCGACGCACATAGAAGAGGAGCGTGGTGTGCTCCGGACGCAGCTCCTCGTGGGCGATCCGCAGGACGTCACCGGCAGTCCCATAGATGGGCCCCGTGCGGAAGGAGTGCACGGAGGCGAGCAGGTCCTCGTGCGACAGCAGAAGATTCTCGTGCTCGAGCTGGCCGCGCAGGATCTCGAAGCCCCGGTTCACGTTGCTGATGTCGAGCCCCTTGCGGCGCCAGAGCGAGTGCACCCGGCCGGTGGCGATCTCGTACTCGTTACGGACCAGCACCTCGTAGCCCTTCTTGCCAAAGGCCTCCCGGTTGGCCTGGAGCGCCTTCTGCACAAGGGTCGTGCCGGTCTTGTGGGCGCCCGCATGGAGGACGAGGTGTTTCACGGAACGGGACCTTTCGCGTCGGGAACGGCCACAGGCTATCAATCACCCGCCCGTGCCCTGCATCGTGCGGTCACCGGCGCCTGCGATCACCAGCGCACGAACGCGACGGCACTCACCCGGGTCTCGACGATGCGTTCGACGTCCTTGACCACGAGCCTGCTCTCCGCGTGCACCGTGGACCACGCACGGTCGTGGCAGTAAACGTCGTTCCGCACCTCGGTCCACATCCCGTGGACACACGCCGCACGAAAGACCTCATGCTGTCGACCGTAGCTTTCACCGCCTGGCATCACACCGAAGGTCGCCGCAGTTCACCCGCACGAACGCCCCGGGGTGCCGACCGTGCCCGCGTGGTGCACAGTGACCAGAGGGGGTGAGCGCACATGGACACCCGATTCGCACTGCTCGCCGCACTGCTCGCCGCGACGCTCGTCGCGACGCCGGCCACCGCGGCGCCGGCGGACCTGCCGGACCGGTTCGTCATCACCGGCTCGGGCTACGGGCACGGCGTCGGGATGCCGCAGTACGGCGCGTACGAGATGTCCCGCCGCGGCTCGACGGCCAGCGGCATCCTGCGCCACTACTACCGGGACACCGCGGTGGCGAATCGCAGCACACCCGCTCTCGTCGACGTCCAGATCTACGGGCCGGACCCGTACTCGTTCTCCGGCTACGGCGACACCACCGCGACGACGATCACCGTGCGCGACGGCGCCTGGCGGCTGCGCGCCGGCGAGCAGACCGTCGCGTCCGGCCCGGCAGGCAAGCTCCGGGTCTGGACGTCCAAGGGCGACATCGTGGTCCGCTCGGGGGACCGGGTCATCAAACGCGACAAGCTGGTCCTGCAGCTCGCAGGGACCCGGTACTTCCGGCCCGACGGCACCCGCAGCACCGCCGTGGTCGACGGGGCGCACGGCACGTACCAGCACGGACGGATGGTGCTCAGTGCGTCGAAGGGCATCCCGAACATCGTCAATCGGCTGCGCCTGAACTCGGAGTACCTCTGGGGCCTGGCCGAGATGCCGGCGTCGTGGGGCACGACAGGTGGCGCGCAGGCGCTCCGGGCGCAGGCGGTCGTCGGCCGGTCGTACGCGCTGCTGAAGCGAGCGGACTGGAAACGGACCTGCCGCTGCCACCTGGTCGACGACGTGCGCGACCAGTACTTCTCCGGCAACCAGGTGGCGTCCGGATTCGCCGGGGCGCACTGGGTGCGAGCCGTCAACGCCACGAAGAGCTCGCTGATGAACGGCAAGGTGCTCGTCCACGGAGGCCGCCCGGTCGCCGCCCACTACTACTCGTCCAGCGGAGGCCGCACCGCGAACTCCGAGGACGTGTGGTCGTCGGTCATCCCGTACGAGCGGTCGGAGGCAGACCCGTACTCGAAGGCGGCGCCCGGCAACGGCTACGCGCGCTGGACCCGCGGGATCGGGCAGGCCAAGGCGCAGCGACTGTTCGGGCTGGGCCAGGTCGCGTCGATCAGGGTGGCGGACCGGTACTCGAGCGGGCAGGCCAAGACGCTGGTGGCCACGTCGCCGAGCGGCCGCACCGCCCGGATCTCCGGCTCGGCCGACACGATCCGGGCGAAGGTCGGCGCCGCCACGTTCGCGGGCAACGTGCCGGCGGCGTGGTTCACGAGCATCCGAACCCGCTGAGGGACGCGCGCACTGAGCGGGACGGGCTCAGAGCGCCCGGCCGTCCGACTCCAGCAGCACCGGGATGCCGTTGCGCACGGGGTAGGCCAGCGGCCGCTCGGCGTCGGTCGAGTGCAGCTCCGGCTCACCGCCCGGTCCGACTCCGTCCACCAGGGTCGCTCCGGTCACGGGGCAGCGCAGAATCTCGCGCACCCAGGGCTCCAGCGCCTCGAACTTGTTCGTGCTCACGATGTCTCTTCTTCCTCTGTCGAAGCGGCCGGCTCACGCACGAGCGACAGGACGTCGTCGCGCACCTTCTCCATGATGTCGTGGTCTGCGGCCTCGACGTTGAGCCGGAGCAGGGGCTCGGTGTTGGACGCACGCAGGTTGAACCACCACTGGGGGTGGGACTCCCAGTGGGAGACGGTCACGCCGTCGAGGGTGTCGACCACGATCCCCGGGTAGGCGACCCGGTACGCGTCGAGCACCCGCTCGGTCGCGGTTGCGGCGTCGGACACCGTCGAGTTGATCTCCCCCGAGCCGACATACGGCTCGAACATCTCGGCGAGCTCGGACATCGTGTGCTCCTGCGTGCTCAGCGCCGCCAGGACGTGCAGGGCCGCCAGCATGCCGGTGTCCGCGAACCAGAAGTCCCGGAAGTAGTAGTGCGCGCTGTGCTCACCGCCGAACACCGCGCCGTGCTCGGCCATCTGCGCCTTGATGAACGAGTGGCCGACGCGCGTGCGCACCGTCTTCGCTCCGGCCGCGGACAGCAGGTCCGGGACCGCGCGGGAGGTGATGAGGTTGTGGATCACCGTGGGGGTGCGACCGGCGGCCAGCTCCTTGGTCACCTCGGCGAGCCCGACCAGGGCGGTGACCGCCGACGGCGAGACGGCCCCGCCACGCTCGTCGACCACGAAGCACCGATCGGCGTCGCCGTCGAACGCGAGCCCCAGGTCCGCCTCGTTCGCCACGACGGCCGCCTGCAGGTCGATCAGGTTGCTCGGCTCCAGCGGGTTGGCCTCGTGGTTCGGGAACGAGCCGTCGAGCTCGAAGAACAGCGGCACCAGCTGCAACGGCAGCGCGGCGAGGCCGGCAGCGTCGCCGAGGACGGCGGGGACCGTGAGGCCCGCCATCCCGTTGCCCGCGTCCACGACCACCTTGAGCGGCCGGGACCCGGACAGGTCCACCAGCGAGCGCAGGAATCCGGCGTACTCGCCGAGCAGGTCCCGCTCGGTCACCTGCCCGGTGTCGGCGACCGGCTCGGGGAACGCACCGTCGAGGATCTCCTGCGCCAGCTCCCGGATCTCCGCCAGGCCGGTCTCCTGTCCTACCGGGCGAGCGCCGGACCGGCACAGCTTGATCCCGTTGTACTCGGCCGGGTTGTGGCTGGCGGTGAACATGGCGCCCGGGACGTCGAGCTGCCCCGAGGCGAAGTAGAGGCCGTCGGTGGAGCACAGCCCGATCAGTGTCACGTCCACGCCCGCCGACGTCAGGCCCTCGGCGAACGCGTCCACCAGGTCCGGACCGGACTCCCGCATGTCCCTGCCGATCACGACTCCGGGGTGCCCGGAGCCGGCCGGTCCGGCGGCGTCGGCGTCGGGCAGGACCACCACCCGTGCGAACGCGACCCCCAGGGCCTGCGCCACCTGTGGGGACAGCTGGTCGGGAACAACACCGCGTACGTCGTACGCCTTGACGATGGAACTCAGGTCGATGGCCACGCGGACAGCCTACGGAGCCGCGCGGGCGGACGCGATCAACCCCGCTGCAGCGTCCCGAACCAGTCACTGCCGGCAGGCGTCGGCGGCCGGTGGGCGATCGGTACGGATCACGCCTCCCGCTCGAGGACCAGAGAAACTGGCCCATCAGGGTCGGGGCGGAGCTCGAACGCGTCCTGACCATGCAGATTGAGTGGAAAGCCGTGGACGCCCCCGAGCCCTTCATCGATCGACAGGTAGACGACATCGTCGGAACCGAAGTCGACGACCTCCCACTCACCGCTGAAATCTGCGGTATCGGTACCACCGGACCCGACCGCCTCGTCTCCCGAGATGCCGGTGGCGAGGAACGTGCCGTCGGGCTCGAGCCGGAGCTCACCGCCCGTCTCAGCACTCCGATAGGTACCGGAGACCTGATCGGCCTCGATCGGCGTCGAACACCCTGACAAGAGTCCGGTGGCAGCGACCAGCGCGATGACGGCCCACCGCCGACCTCGATCTAGGAGATCCGAGTTTCCGTGAAGTGGCCTCATGTCCACAGCGTGGGGCCTGAGGTGCGTGTACACAAGGTTCCTGTGGTGCCTGCCGTGGCGAGAGTCGCACAGGCCTCGAGATGGCCCTCTGTCCCTCACCGCGCACGGACGAACGGACTTCCTTCACCGTTTGGTCGCAGTCGCCGGGCTATCCTGACGCGGTGCTAGCCGTCGCTCAGTTTCACGCGCCCCTGCCGCTGACCAACACGATCCAGCGGTACGACTGGGGGTCGGTCGATGCGGTGCCCCACCTGCTCGGTCTCGAGCCCGACGGGGAGCCGCAGGCCGAGCTGTGGCTCGGCGCGCACACCAGCGCGCCGTCGGTGAGCCTGATCGAGGGCGAGGACGTCGCGCTCGACCGCCTGGTCCGCGAGGCCCCGGTGCAGACGCTCGGCCACCGGGTGGCGGAGCAGTTCGGCCCGCGCCTCCCCTACCTGCTGAAGGTCCTGGCCGCCGGCAAGGCCCTCTCCCTGCAGGTGCATCCCTCACCGCGGCAGGCCCGGGAGGGTTTCGCGCGCGAGAACAAGGCCGGCGTGCCGCTCACGTCGCCGAAGCGTTCGTTCAAGGACGACCAGCACAAGCCCGAGATGGTCGTCGCACTGTCCCAGTTCGAGGGGTTGGCGGGTTTCCGCACGCCGCGCACCATCCTGGACGTGCTGGAGGGGCTGCCGGGCGACCTCGTCGAGGGCGTTCGCGCCGCACTGCTGCGCGACCGCAGCCACGACGGCATGCGTGAGGCGTTCAACCACCTGCTGTCCGCGCGGTCGGACGCGGCCTGCGCGGCCGACATCGAGGTCACCGTCGACTCGGTGCGTGCCCGCCTGGCGGCCGGCTCGCGGTTCGAGCGCGCCGACCGCACGGTGGTCGACCTCGCCGAGCAGCACCCGGGCGACCCCGGCGCCATCGCGTCCCTCATGCTCAACCGGTTCTCGCTCGAGCCGGGCGAGGCCGCCTTCACCCCCGCCGGCGTCGTGCATGCCTACCTGTCCGGGCTGGGCATCGAGATCATGGCCAGCTCCGACAACGTGCTGCGCGCCGGTCTCACCACCAAGCTCGTGGACGAGGAGAACCTCGTCGCCTGCACGGTGTTCTCACCGCAGCAGCCGTCCGCCCCCGAGATGACGACGGCGGGCAGTCGCGGGCAGGTGCACACCTATCGGGTGCCGGTCACGGAGTTCGCGCTCACGACGGCCGACGTCGACCCGGCCGAACACGTCACGTTGCCTGCCACCGGCCCCCGGATCCTGCTGTGCCTGGCCGGGGAGTTGAAGCTGGACGCCGACCGTTCGGAGGACGGGCCGCAGCGCCTCGTCCAGGGCGAGTCGGTCTTCGTGCCCCACGACGCGGGCAACCTGGTGCTCTCGGGCGCCGGCCACGCGGTCTGCGCCTGGGTCCCGTAGCGAAACGATCTGTACCCAGTGATCTGGCCCGAAACTCTCGTGTTTTCGGGCCAGATCGCTGGGTAGAAGTCAGGCCGACGGGGGGTCGTCGGCGCGGAGGACCCTGAGGTGGCCTCGGCGGGCCGTCTCCGTCACCGTCGGCGGCTCCGCGGGGCGGCGGGCCTTGCCGGCCTCGCGCACGGCGTCGGCCAGTGCGGACAGGTCGTCCGGGCTGGGCCCGGCGTCCTCGAACTCGGGCATGAGGCGGACGACCTCCCACCCGCGCGGCGCGGTCAGCCGTTCGGCATGCTCCGCACACAGGTCGTAGCTGTGGGGCTCAGCCAGGTGCGCAAGCGGACCCAGAACCGCCGTCGAGTCCGCGTACACATACGTGAGCGTCGCTACGGCCGCGTTGGTACAGGCCGAGCGCGAACACTGTCTCACCGATCTCACGCGCCGAGACTACGCCCTGACCGGGCACAACGCGCCGAACACGCCCGGGCGGTCACGGTCGGAACGGCGGGGGCCGTGCGTCGGGACGCCGCCCACCGCGGACCAGCAGCAGCCCCGCACCGGCGAGGACCAGGTCGATCACGGTCAGGGCGACGCGGCTGACGAGCACCGCGAGTGCGGCGGCGGGGGCGGACAGCGCCCCGGCGAGGACCGCGGCGAGGACCACCTCCCGGACGCCGGCGCCGGCCGGGGCGACGACGAAGAGGAACCCGGCGGTCCAGGCGAGAGCCCACCCGCCGGTCGCCAGGGCGAAGGTGCGCACGGTAGGGGGCAGGCCGAGCCCGGTGCAGAGCACCCAGAGCTGGAGGCCTGCGACGAGCCACCCGGCCACCGACCAGGCGGCGGCGCGGCCCAGGCCCCGCCACGTCGTCGGCTGGTCGGGTGCCTGGCGTCGGGTGGCCCGCACGACCAGACCGATCAGCCGGTTCAGCACGGGCGGGGCCAGCACCACGACCACCGCAGGCGCCACCCAGACCACCCAGGACCAGGCGCCCAGTGCGCCCGCCGAGACGAACGGCAGGGCGACGGCGCCCACCGCGGCACCCGACGCGACGGACACGGCGACGGCCACCAGCATCGACGCGGCCGACCGGCTGCGCGGCACACCGTGCCCCACGCCGACCTCCGCGGCGGCCACGACGTTCCAGACACCGCCCGGCACGTACTTCCCGAGCTGGCTGACACCGAAGAGCGCAATGGCACCGCGCAGCGACAGTGGCGAGCCCAGGTCCGCGAGGACCGCCCGCCAGGCCAGCAGGGTGCACCACACGTACAGGGCACCGAGCAGGCCGACGAGCAGCACGTCGGTCGCGGTCAGGTGTGCCGCCGCCCCGGCCAGGGCCGCACGGTTGCCGAGCACGTACCAGACGGCCAGCACCAGGGCGATCGCGAGAAAGCCCCAGCGCACCCAGGGCGACCGGAGCGCGGCCAGGGCGACCCGCACGGCCGCGCGCCCGGCCGTCTGCGCCGTCGTGGTCGCAGGGCCGGCCGTCACCGGACGTCCCGACGGCGGAGCTCGGCGGCCAACGGCTCGGTGACCGCCTGTGGGCGGATCCGGCCGCGTCCGCGCGCGGCGCGCACCTGTGCGGTGGCCAGCGCCGCGGGGTCGCAGAGCGTGACGAGCCGGTCCGCGAGCGCCCCGGGGTCGGCTACGGGGACCAGCTCGACGTTCTCCCCCACGGCACGGCGCTGCGGCGGTGTGTCCGAGGTGATGACCACGCAGCC
Source organism: Promicromonospora aerolata (assembly GCF_042682255.1). Taxonomy (NCBI): domain Bacteria; kingdom Bacillati; phylum Actinomycetota; class Actinomycetes; order Micrococcales; family Promicromonosporaceae; genus Promicromonospora; species Promicromonospora aerolata. The sequence goes on along the minus strand of NZ_JBHUHF010000001.1, from coordinate 4,829,678 downwards.
CGCCGCGAGCCCCTGGTACACCTTGTTCGGCACCACCCGCACGCCCTTCGGGGTGTCGCTGAAGATCCCGAGGCAGACGTCGTGGCCCGCGACGAGCCCGGGCAGCTCGTCGGGTTCCACCCAGTCGCGCCAGGTCACTCCGGGTGTCCTGGCGAGGATCTCGCGTGCCCGGGGCAGCTCCTGGCCGGAGCCGACCATGGTCACGCGCAGCGAAGCACCGGCCGCGACGGCGTCCCGTACGGCCTCGGCGATGACCGGCGCACCCTGCAGCGGGGTGTACAGCCCGAAGAAGACGACGGACAGGCCCGCGGCCTCCGGCGGCCCCAAGAGCGGCCCCGAAGGCGGCACCGCAGGCAGCTCCGCGACCGGTTCTGCCCGGGACGGCGCGACGCGCCAGGCGTCCGCGGCACCGACCAGCACGGTCACCCCCCTGTCCGGGTCGGGGAGCATCCGGCGGTGCTCCTCGGTGTCGGTGACGACCACGTCGGCGCACGAGACGGCCAGCCGGTCCAGGCCCGCCAGCAGCCGGACGCGCAGGCCGGCGGCTCCTCGGTCGGCGCCCGTGTCGCCGGCGAAGACGAGGTGGTCCAGCACCACCACCGAGCGCGGGTACAGCAGCCGGGCGAGCAGCACGTCGAAGTGCCCCAGGTAGCCGACGAGCACGGCGCCGGGCGCACCCTCCGCTCGCCGCTGCCGTACGCCGTCGGCCACCAGGCCCGCCCAGCGGCGCAGCAGGCGGCCGGCGAGGACGGGCAACCGCCACGGCTGCTGGAGCATGCGGACCCGCTCGGCGGTGGAGAGGCCGAGCGGGCGGTTCAGCTCGGTGACCTTGATGCCGTGGGCACGCAGCCCGGCGATGAGCACGGCGACGCGCGGGTGCCGCGCGGCGTCGTAGGTGCCGAACGCGATCACTACACGGCCGCCGGGACGTCCGTCGGCCCGGCCGGCTGTTGCCGGTCCAGCTGTCCCGCCCGGTCGACCGACCCCGCCTCGTTGCCCGCGGACGGCTGGCGGTTCTCCGCCGAGCCGGCCATGGCGGGCGCCGTCGTCGTGCCGTACTGCACGTCCTTGAGCCGCTCGAGCGTCTCCTCGAGCAGCACCCGGTTCGTACGCTGGAGGTCGGCCAGCACGAGCAGCGCGAAGCTGAGCAGCGCCCCCACGAGGGACGCCGCCCCGAGCACTATCGACTGGAGGTGCTGACCGCCCGTACCGGTAGCGAGGAGCACCGCGTACCGGCCGAACGGGACCGCGGCGCCGAGCGTGAAGACGAGGCCCAGCGTGATGAAGACGGCGTGCGGCTTGTACATCACGTAGGACCGGCTGATGGCCTGGCCCGACTTGGCGATGTGCTGCCACATGCTCGTGAAGAGCCGCGACTCGCGGGTCTTCGCGTTGGTGGTGACCGGCAGGCTGCGGATCCGCATCCGCTTGTGCCCGGCCTGGATGATCGTCTCCATGCAATAGCTGAACTGCGTGACGACGTTGAGCCGCATCAGGGCGCCGCGAGAATACGCGCGAAAGCCGCTCGCGGCATCCGGGAGGTTGGTTCCCGCAGCAAAGTTCACGACATTGCTGCCTATCTTCTGCAATGCCTTCTTCAGCGGCGAGAAGTGCTCGATGGTGCCGGTCTGCCGGTCGGCGATCACGATGTCCGCATCGCCGAGCACCACCGGCATCACCAGGTCCCCGATCCGTTCCTGCGGGTACTGGTTGTCACCGTCGGTGTTCACCACGATGTCCGCCCCGTGCCGGAGCGCGTAGTCGATACCGTCTCTGAACGACCTGGCCAGGCCCATGTTCCGGGTGTGGTGGACGAAGTGCCGCACGCCGAGGCGACGCGCCACCTCCACGGTGCCGTCGGTCGACCCGTCGTCGACGACCAGGATCTCGATCTCGTCGATCCCCGGGATCTCACGGGGAATTGTGGCAAGCACCAGAGGAAGGGTTTCCTCCTCGTTCAAGCAGGGAATCTGCACGAACAGCTTCATGGCCCCGTGCTTTCGGTAGCGGGCTTTCGGTAAGCAGTGAGTGGCGTCACGAGCGTAAGCACGGGACATGACCAGAGCATGAACATCAGGTGCCCTGGAGTGACTGTTATCCGGCCGTGATCACACTGCCCGGATCAGCCACCTGGCCGTGGTTAGTCTGCTCGCGTGACCCGCCCCCGCACGGTTCCGGTCGTCGTGTGGCTGATCGTGCTGCTGCACCTCGCCGTGCTGCTCGGTCAGACCGCCGTCTTCCCCAACGTCCGTTCACCCGACGAGCGCCAGCACGTCGACCTGATCCTCCAGGTACGGCAGGGCGAGGCCTGGCCGTGGCCCGGACCCGGCACCACCCACCTCACCCAGGGCGTGACCGCCGGCGGCTTCGTCGAGGCCGACAGCCTCGACGGGCCCCTGCACCTCGCCGACCGCCAGGATGTCCCGCCGCGCGGCGAACGACCCACCTACCTGGAGGCCGGTGGCCCTGCCACGATGACCGTCGACGTGCCCGGCGGCGAGACCGAGCCGGGGTTCAACCAGCTCGTCCAGCACCCACCCCTGTACTACCTGCTCGGCGCCGGCGTCGTGGGCCTGGTCCCCGACTGGGAGAGCGCACCCCTGGACCAGGTGTGGCTGCTCCTGCGCTGGTGGAACGCGCTGCTCGCGCTGCCGCTGCCGCTGCTGCTGTTCGCCACCGCACGCCGGCTGCGCCTGCCCGAACCGCTCCCCGTCGCCGCCGCACTGGCACCGCTCGCGATCCCCGAGCTGACGCACCTGGCCTCCGCCGTCAACAACGACAACCTCCTGGTGATCCTCGGCGCGTGCGCCACGCTCCTGGTGACCCGCGTGCTCACCGGCGACCTCAGCCGTCGCACCGCCGCCCTGCTCGGGCTGGTCACGATGCTCGCACTGCTGACCAAGGGCTTCGCGCTGCTGCTGCCCGCGTGGATCCTGCTCGCCTACGCCGCCGCCGGGTACCGCCACCGCACCCGCCTGCGCAGCGCCGCGACGTCGCTGCTGGTGGCCGCCGCCGTCACCCTTCCCGGCATCGCCTGGTGGATCCGCAACCTGGTGGTCCACGGCATGCTGCAGCCGCACGGCACCCACGCCACCCCGCCGGACCTCACCCCGGTCCACGGGTGGTCCGACGGCGGCCTCACCTGGCTCGGCCGGTTCACCGAGCGCATGATCACGCTCTTCTTCGTCCAGGACCACGCGGCGGCCCGCGAGCACGACGTCTCCTGGTGGATGGCCCGCGTGGCGCTCGTCGTGATCCTCGCGGGCATCGGCACCGCCCTCGTGCGCCGCACGCTCCGCCCCCTCGACGCGCTCGTGCTGCTGTTCCCGATACCCGCCCTCGCCGGGATCGTCGCCCGCGGCTCGTGGGAGCAGTTCGCGGCCTTCCACGACTTCGGTGCCGCGCAGCAGGGCCGGTACCTGTACACCGGTCTCGTCGGGCTCCTGGTCGTCGCGCTCGCCGGCGCGGCGGTGCTGCGGCCCCGGTGGCGCCGCACGGTGCCACTCGCTCTGCTGCTGCTCGCGGGCGGCATGCACCTGGCCTTCCAGCACGACGTGTGGCACCTGTACTGGATGCCCCACGACGGCGGGCCCGGAGCGTTCGTCCAGGCGCTCGCGACCGTCGGCCACTGGTACGCGTTCCCGAGCGCCGTGCTGGTGGTGCTGACGGTCGTGGGCCTGACGCTCTGCGCCGCCGTCGCCGTCTCGCTCACCCGCACCGCCGTCGCAGGCCGAGGGCCGGACCGCCCCGCCCGGCCGGCCGCGGACCCCCTGGTGACCACGTGAGGCGCGCACTGGCCCGGGCCCTCCCCCGGGCCGGCGGACGGGCCGAGCAGCTCGCCGTCCTCGGCGCCGTGGTCTCGGGGATGCTGCTGGCCCTGCTCGTTGCCCTCGCCGACGCCCCGTACGCGACCGGCGACGAGCCACCGCACGTCGACTACGCCTACCAGGTGTGGCACGGCGAGCTCCCCGTCTTCGAGGACGGGCTCGAGCTACGGCCAGACGGCGCCTGGCTCGCCCCCGTGCAGTGGACCGCCCAGCACCCACCGCTGTACTACCTGCTGATCGCCCCGCTCGTGGGCCCGTTCGCCGACGCCGGCCACCCGGTCGCCGCCGTCTACGCGGCGCGCGGGGTGAACGTGCTGCTCAGCGGCGTCTTCGTGCTCGCCGCCTGGTGGAGCGCCCGGCGTCTGACCCGGCCGGGCAGCACGCTGCCCGCGCTCGTCGCGTTCCTGGCCGGCGCCATGCCCGCCGCCGCGCACGTGGGCGGTACCGCGTACAACGACCTGCTGGCCGCCACCGGGGTCACCGTGCTGTTCGGGCTGGCGGCGACCGCCGTGCGGCGCGGGCTCGACCCCCGGCTGATCACGTGGCTGTCGCTCGCCGCCGCGACGTGCGCCCTCACCCGGCTGTCGGCCGCGCTCATCGCCGCCGTGATCGCGGCGGTCGCCCTGGCCGCCGGCACCGTCCGCGCGGCGCAGGGCCGCGGCCGGTGGACCCACGTGATCGCGCTGGCGGTGGTCGGACCGGGCGCGGTGCTGGCCACCAGCGGCTGGTTCTACCTGCGCAACGTGCGGCTGACCGGCACCGTCACGGGGTCGCACTTCGACTGGGCGCTGGAGAACCAGAACCGGCAGGAGCGGCCCGTGTGGGCGGTGCTGGCCGACCCGGAGACCTGGCTCCGCCTGCCCGACCTCTTCTGGTGGGCCGGACGGCTGCCACCGAACACGCCGCTCACCGTGACCACGCTGGTGGTCACCGCGCTGCTGCTGGTGTGGACGCCGCTGATCGTCGCGCTGGTGACGGCGGCCCGACGTCGCACCCTGCTGGTCGAGCGGACCGTGGACGGGCTGCTCCTGCGCGCCCTGCCGGTCGTCGCACTGCTCGTGTCGGTGTCCGTGCAGGTGGCGTACGCCTCCAGCAGCGGTGGCGTGTACCCGCGCTACCTGCTGGTGGTGTCCCTGCCCCTGTGCCTGGCGATAGCGGCGGGCCTCGCGGTACGGCCACGGCTGCTCGTGCCCGCCTGGACCGCGGTGACCGTGCTCGACCTGGCGGTCTGGCTCTCGGTCGAGCTGGCCACGCCCCCGCAGCCGGGGTACTACGACGAGGCGTCGGTCCCCGCGGCGGTCGTCTGCGTGCTGGCCGTGACCGCCATCGTCGGCTCGGCGGCGCTCGCGCTCCGCGCCGTCCGGGCGCCGGGCGGGACCCGCCCGAACCGGGCGGAGGCCACCACGGCGGCGGCCCCCACGACCACCGTCACGGATCCCACCAGCACGAGCTGAAAGCCGGTCAGGGGGCTCCATCCGGCCCAGCGGGCCGCGGCGTCGACCACCGACTCCCCGGGACCCTGGTAGAAACCCCAGAACCCGTGGGCGAGCCCGCTCGCCGCCGCCGCGGCCGCCGCACCGCTCACCCATGGCACCGCCCGGCGCAGCCGCGTCCCGAGCAGGGCGTGCAGGCCCAGCGCCGTCCCGGCGGCGAGGGCCAGGAGCCCCGCGAACAGGTACCGGCCCTGGATCGCGGAGATCCACCCGTGCGCGGAGTAGTCCGGCCACGCGTTCACCAGGACGCCGCACCAGAGCGCCGCCGGCAGCAGCAGGAGCACCGCCGTGGCACGCCGCGCGGGACCGCGCACCACGGCCAGACCGCACAGCGCCCCGACGACGACGGCGGCGCTCCAGAAGACGGCGTCGGGCAGCCGGATCTCCAGCCAGCCGAAGTTGCCGAAGAACGATCGGGTCAGCCCCGTCACCACCACTCGGAGGAAGTACCAGAGGCCGTGCGGCTCCGCCTCGACGAACCGGTCCGGGATCCCCACCGGCTGGACCGTCCCCAGCACCAGCAGGTTGCGCAACCACCACCAGCCGCCGACCGCGAACGCCACCGAGCCCGCGACGAGCAGCCCCACCGCGCGTCCGGCCCGCCGTCCGGACGCCAACAGGTAGGCGGCCGCGACCATGGGCAGCGCGAACGCCGCCATGACCTTGGTGAGCAGCCCGACGCCGACCACCACACCGAGTCCTGCCGCCGTGCGGCGCCGGAGATCGCCCGTGAGCACCCGCGCGCACTGGTAGGCGGCGACCGCCCCGCTGAGCGCGACCAGCGCGTCGTTGGTGACGCTGCCCAGGATGTGCCCGACCTGCGGCACGAACAGCGCGAACGACGCGGCGACCAGTGCCGCCGCACGCGATCCGGTCAGGCGCCGCACGGCCGCGGCGGTCAGCAACGGCACCGGCAGGAGCAGCGCGACGTCGAACAGCCGCAGCACGAGCAGCTGCACGTCCCAGCGCGCCTCGGCCGTCCCCGTGACGTGCAGCACGCCGGCCGCCACCGCGTAGTACAGCGGCGGGTGCTGTGTCATCTGGTCCACCGCCTCAGGGTCCAGTCCTCGGGTGTCGGTGCCGGGAGGCACCGGGTCCGCGAGGGCGTTCTCGCCGGTGACCAGGGCCCGGTCCGCATCGCGGAGGGGCAGCACGGTGACGAACGCGGGCACGTCCTCCCGGTCGAGGTGCCTGCCGGGCACGTCGGTGTCGAGCGCCGCCTGGTCGCGTGCCTCGTCCACCGCGGGGCCGACGAGGGCCTCGCCCGCCGGCGGCCAGCCGCCGCCGTACGCGAGACGCAGCACGCTGTTGACGTGCTGGGGCTCGTCAGGAGCCCGGAACGCCGGGGTCAGCACCGCCCAGACCACCCCGACCAGCGTGACGAGGGCCGTGCTCAGGGCGAGGGCTCGGCGGTACGCCGTCTCGGCAGGATCGTCGCGCACACGCACAGAGTAGGGCCAGACCGACCGACCTCACCTGCCCGGGCGGCATCCGTCCTCGTGGCGGTGCGGAACCGGACCGCCGATCGGACGTATCGTCGGTAGGTGCCTCCGTTTTCTCACCGTGGCCGGAACCGGCGGCCGGACCGCAGCCCCGGCCCGGCCGGCAGCTCCCCCGGCAGCGCCGGCGGCCCCGGCAACTCGCCGGGTCCGGGCAGCTCGCCGGGTCCAGGTAGCCCGTCCGGCATCCCCAAGGCGTCCCAGGCCGATCTGCTCCGGCTCGCCGCCACCCGCCCCGACGACACCGGCGGGCAGCCCGGAGCAGCCTCGGCCGGGCCCGTCCGTCCCAAGCGCAGGGATCGCCGCGGCCGTGGTCTGCGCGGCCCCATGTTCCCGCCCGGCACGCCCGCGCACCGTACGCGCGCACAGCGGTTCGACGACCTCGTGCTCGACGTCGTCGAGGACCTCGACCGGGTCTGGGCCGCGCAGCTGCGTGGTACCGAATTCGCGGTCGAGGACGTCCCGCCGTCGGACCCCGCACCGTGGGAGGACGGCGGCGTGCTGCTCGGCCGGTTCTTTCCCCCGGAGGCCGGCCGGCCGGGGCGCGTGGTGGTCTACCGGCGGCCCGTCGAGGTGCGGGCCTTCGACCGGGAAGACCTGGCCGACCTGGTGCGCGACGTCGTCGTGGAGCAGGTGGCGCACCTGCTGGCGCGCACGCCGGAGGAGATCGACCCGAACTTCGGCGACCGGTCCTGATCCCGGGAGGCCGCCGACCGGCTCAGCCGACGGCGTCGACCCTGCGCACGGGTACGTCCCCGCCCGCAGCGAGCGGCGCCGTGGGCGCCAGCACCGAGAACAGGGTCGTGTCGTCGGCCTCCGCCATGCGCACCGACCAGACCACGCCGGGCTCCTCGGCGGGCTGCTCAGCGACCACCGCGACGGTGTCGCCGGGATCCGACAGCTCCGCCGTGTCCAGCTCGACGGTCTGGCCGGTGGGCACGTCGGCGGTGTGGGTCCAGACCTCGTCGCCGTCCGGCCCGATGCCGCGCAACGTCACCTCGGTGCTGTCGTCCACGTCCCCGATCCGCTCGGGGTCGCGCTCGTCGGGCAGGCCGCTCAGCGTCACTCCGTAGGTGGCGTCGTCGGGGACGGCGACCGCGCCGTCGGCCACGACGCCGGCCGTGGGCACCGCCTGCCCGGTCAGCCAGGCCCGGTCGTACGGGGCGTCGTCGATCACCGCGTCCCGCGCGGCGGTCCCCTCCCGGTCCACGGCACCGCCGGCGACGACCGAGACGTCGGCGTCCACGACCACCGTGTAGCTTCCGGCGGGCAGGCCGCCCAGCGGCACGGCGGTGAGCCGGCCCGGTTCGAGCGCCACCTCCTCGCCGCCACGCAGCCGGACCGGACCGTCCGGTCCGAGCACCGAGAGGTGCGCGGTCCCCGCGATGGCGCCCGGCGTCAGGAGCTCGAGCCGCGGCGCGTGCGGGTCGTCCACGGCCTCGCCGGTGCTGACGACGCCCGACACCGCCGTCGCGCGCGCCGGTGCGCCGCCACCCACGACGAGGTCGGCGCCGGCCGGCACCAGGCCGTCGATCCGATGGTGCTGGACGTAGGCGCCCACCCGGCCGCCCTCGGCGGTGACGTGCAGCGCGAGGCGGCTCTGGTCGGGCGCGACGGCCTCGAGCATGGTGACGACCTGCTCGCCCGGCGGCACGACGACGAGCGACTGGCTCCCCAGGACCACCGGGCCGGACGCGCCCCATGCCTCCAGCGTGACGGTGGCGGGCGTGCCGCCCGGATTCTGCAGCACCAGGCGGCCGCTCGACCCGACCGCGGTGCTGCCGCCCACCAGCCAGTGCTCGACGGCCGGCACCGCGCACGGCCCGGCGATCATGCCGCGCAGGTCGCCCTCCGTGGTCACGGAGGCCACCGTCGCCGCCGCGTAGGTCGCGCCGCCCGGCGTGACGCGCACCATGCGGGCCCCGGACGGCTCGCCCTGCCGGACGGCGGCGACGTCGCCCGGCTCCAGCGGACCGGTGAGGTCCGCCGACCGTGCACCGTCGAGGGCGGTGAGTACCGGTTCCTCGCCCCGGGCGGGGTCCAGCACCGCAGCGGTCAGCCACGTGGTGGTCTCGACCGGGGCTGCGCTGAACTCGTCGTCGCCGACGTCCGGCTGGTGCAGCTCGGCGGGCGCGGGGCACACCAGCCCCGTCTCGGCGGCGGCCACGGGGACGGCGCGCACGTCGTCCGCCGGCGGGGCCGGGGCCCGTCCGACGTTGTCGGTGACGGCGAGCGCGGCGACCGCCATCGCGCAGAGCAGGCCGCCGACCGCGGCCGCCGCCCGGCGTGCGGCCGCCGGGACCTCCAGCTTCGTGCGCTTCATCGAACCCTCCTGCGTCCTACCGGCAGAGCCAGCAGGGCGAAGACCACCAGCGTGAACGTCGTGAGCACCAGCCATGCCGTGCGGTGGGGCGCCTCGTAGCGGACCACGAGCTGCCCGGCGTCGGGCCCGAGCGCGAAGGCCTGCAGCCCGGCCGCGTGGTCCACCGGCTCCAGCCGACGTCCGTCCACGGTCGCGCGCCAGCCCGAACCCGCCGCCTCCGCCAGCACGACGGTGCGGTCCGCGCCGCCCGCCGAGACCTCCGCGCGGACGGCCGTGCCCGCCGACGGCAGCATCTCGCGCGTGGCCCCGCCCTCGTCGATGCGGGCCCAGCCGGGCGCGGGCCCGCCCGCGGGCGCGACCCGCCACACGGAGACCTCCTGCCCCTCGGTGACCCGGCTCATGCCGGGCACCATGTCGAGCGTGGCCGCGAGATCGCCGACGGAGGTAGCGGCGCCCACCCCGGTGCCCGCTCCACCGCCGGACCGGACCTGCACGGCCCCGATGCCCAGACCCGCCAGCTGCTCCGGCACCCCGTCGGTCGCGCCGGAGACCAACGCGGCGACGGCCGCGTCCAGCGTGCTCGCCGGGTCGTCGCCGTCGGTCCGGCCGTCGCGCGACGCCGTCCTGGCCACTGCCGAGGCGTCGGCGAGCTGCGAGCCGTCGGCCCGCAGGAGCGCGTACTGGACCGTGCCGTCCGCGTCCCCCGCGAATCCGACCTCGAGCACCCGCGCCTGCCGCGGCGGAGCCTGCATCTGCTGCCCGACGGCGGGAACCACCGGGTCGGTCGTCACGTGCAGCTGGCCGGCCCGTCCGGCGTCCGCAACGCTGCCGGAGCCGGTCAGCCACGCGGCCGCCTGCACGGCGGGAAACAGGACGGCGAGCACGACCAGCCCGACGACCGCCACCCGGCGCGTCGCGCCGAGGAAGCCGTGGAGCGCCGTCCCCTGGCCGGCCAGCGTCTGCCCGCCCATGAGGGCCGCGGCGCCCAGACCGAGGAGGAACAGTGACAGCCCGGACCCGGTCCAGCGGCCGTCGTCCTGGGCGAGCACCGCCACGGCGAGACCCGCTGCCGCGACCAGCCAGCCCACCCACGACGTCGCGGCGACCTGGTCCGCGGAGGCCGCCTGCCGCCTGCGGCCGAGGCCCACCAGCGCCGCGCCGAGACCGACCACGGCCAGCGCGAGCACCAGAGCGCCCAGGACCCACGGGCCGGCCGTCAGGATGCCCCGGACGGCGGCCGGCACGGGGCCGTCGTCCGGCACGTCGAACCAGGGAGCCGGGGCCGAGGGCAGTCCGAGCAGCAGCTCCAGGCCCGACGGCTTACCCGGCGCGGGAATGCCCGACCCGGCCAGCGCCTCCGCCGTCAGGAGACCGCGGTCACCGTCCCGCAGCGCCGTCCACCACAACGGGGCGCCGACCACGAGGGCGGGCCCGAGCGCGAGCACGAGGTAGCCGCGCCGGCGCGGCGCCACGAGCATGGCTCCGAAGAGCACGAGGACCGCGCCGGGCAGCAGCGCGGGGGCGCCGGCCACCACGCACGCGAGCAGCAGACCGCCCGCACCGGCCGCGCCCAGCGAACCGGCACTCGTCCGGGAGGCGCGCGTGGCGGCACCGGCAGACTCCTCGGCGGCGCCGTCGGGCGGGCCGAGCCGGTCGACCGCCTGAGCACCCACGGCACGGACGAGCGCGACTGCGGTCCAGGGCAGCAGTGCGTGCGCGAGCACGCCGCCGAGCAGGCCGCCGTCCAGCGCCCCGAGGAACGCGGGCGCGACGGTCCACGCGAACGCCGCGAGCGTGCGCAACCACACCGATCGGGTCACGGTGCCCGCCGCGGCCCACGCCCCGACGGCGGCGACGGGCAGCGCGAGCAGGAGCACCGCGTCCACCGCATGCTGCAGGGAGCCGCCCACCAGGGCCGACAGGCCCGTCAGGACGAACAGCAGGGGGTCGGCCGGGGCCGCGGTGCCGAGTCCGTCGCGCACCCAGCCGGACGTCGCGGCGGACCAGGTCGTCGCCGTCGTACCACCCGCCGGGAGCAGTGCCCCGCCGACCAGCCGTCCGCCCGAGGCGAGGGCGCCCAGCCCCGGACCGAACAGTGCTGCCGCCAAGCCGACGGCGGCGACCACGACCACGCCGAGCGCCGCTCGACGCCGGACGGCGAGCGTGTGCAGCTCAGCCTGTTCGAGGTCGGACGGTGTGGCGTCGACCCGGAGGGCCTCGCCGCGAGCGAGCCGCCTGTCGCGCCGCTCGGCGGCCACCTCGCTCCAGGTGCCGAGCAGCGGCCGCAGCACGCTGCGCGGCACGGTCGACGTGCGGGCCGCGCGACGCCGCGCCCGCAGCAGGGACCCCAGGCGGAACACCGCCCACAGCGGTGCGAGCAGCTCGTCGCGGGCCCGGTCGGGCTGCTTCATGGCCAGCCGGTAGCCCGCGGCGAACGGCGCCCACACGACCATCGCGAGCAGGGCGAACGGCAGGATCCACGGCGCGACCGACGTCAGCCGCAGGTAGAGCTGGCTGCGGCGGCGGGCGCCGGACGAGCCGGGAGCGTGCAGGGCGACCTGGGCGTGCCGCACCACGGCGTCGGGCACCACGACCACCCGGTGACCGGCGAGGCGCACGCGCAGGCAGAAGTCCGTCGAGTCGCCGAGCTGGCCGTAGGCCGGGTCGGTACCGCCGACCTCGCCCCAGACCGACGCGCGCACGAGCGCCCCGGCGAGGCCGACGGCGAGGACGTCCTCGCGCGAGTCGTGCTGGCCCTGGTCGATCTCCGTCTCGTCGATGCCGGTCATGCGCCGGCCGAGCGGCGACACGGTGTGGCCGACCTCGACGAGGACGCCCCGGTCGCCCAGCTCCGGGTCGAGCGGCTCGCCGTCCGCGCCCGTCTCCCAGCGGCGCTGCTTGCAGCCGGCCACGGCCACCGCGTTCGAGTGCTCCACCGCACGGGTCAGGGCCGCCAGCGCCCCGGGAGCCGGCGCCGAGTCGTCGTGCAGGAACCAGAGCCAGCCGTGCTCCGGGGTGCCGGTCGCGGCGAGCGCGGCGGTGATCGCCTCACCGAAGGTGCGGGCGCCGGCGGCGGCCACGTAGCGCGCGCCGCCGAGCTGCAGGTCCTGGTGGCCCGAGGTCGCGGGTGCGGTGTCGACGTCGACCACGACCACGTCGTCCGGGGTGCGGGACTGTTTCCGCAGCGCCGCGAGCGTCGCGGGGAGGTAGGGGCTGCTGCCACGCGTCACCACGACGGCGGTCACGGTGACGGCCATCGGCGCAGGAGTGGCGGACTGGGCAGGCACCTTGGCCCACACGGGCCCGACCGCGGCCTCGTGGGAACCCCGGTCTGGGCTGGGAGCCGACAAGCTGTCGGTACGTGGAGCGCTCATCTCGCTTCACATCATGCGGCGCGTCTGCGCCGACACGCCGCAGACGCGCCGGTCGGACGACCAGACGCTCAGACTCGTCCGCTGCCCGAACCTGCGGTCCTTCGCCTCCGGATCAGACCGCGCGACGCTTCAGCTTGCGCCGCTCGCGCTCCGAGAGACCGCCCCAGATACCGAACCGCTCGTCGTTCTCCAGTGCGTAGTCCAGGCACTCGGCCCGGACCTCACAGCCGGAACAGACCTTCTTGGCCTCACGTGTGGACCCGCCCTTCTCCGGGAAGAAAGCCTCCGGGTCGGTCTGCGCGCACAAGGCGCGCTCCTGCCAACCGAGCAGCGACTCGTCCGGCTCCGTCAGCTCGTACAGCTCGCCGAAAAGCGGCAGGACCGGTGCCACCGGCGCCACCGCGTTTTCCGCGTCAGTCGGGAACTCCACGTCCGATTCCAGAATGTTCCACATGACGTGCCCCTCCATGCCGTGTCCGTGCTCCGGGGCCTTGCCGGACGACCCGTTGCCGATCAACCTGCTGGTCAACCGGCCTGGCCAGACCTGCAGTCTCCTGGCCCCGTTGCGTATGCGCTACGAAAACTGCATACATGGAATTACACGCGTGTCGCCTGGAGTCGTCAAGCGGAAATGTGCTATCGCCCACGGATTCCACGGGTAATTCACGAGTCCTTCCGCAGGTCGTGGCGCACGTCTCACTCGGGACCCCGGGTTTTCACAGGCCGGAGCGACGGAGAGTCGCCACGCCGGGGTCGGTGCGGAGGGGTGGGGTTGGTGTGCCGGGGGTGGGTGTGCCGGGGGTGGGTGCGCCGGGTCTGGCCGCCGAACCGCACGCTGCTGGTCCTGCGACGGATCCGGTGTCGCCGAACCGCACCTTCCTGGTGCTCCGACGGATCCATCGGCGCCGAACCGCACCTTCCTGGTGCTCCAGCGACTCCGGTGACGCCGAACCGCACCTTGCTGGTCCTCCCACCGGCCCACCGGCGCCGAACCGCACGTTGACCACCATCACCGGCGCCCAACCGCATGGAGATGGTCGACCGAGGCCCCGATGGACACGGAGCCTGCGTTTCGGCGCCGCCAAGGACGTTCATCTTGCGGTTCGGCACAGCCCGACACGGCCACCTTGCGGTTCGACGCAGCCAGACACCGCCACGTTGCGGTTCGGCGACGTCCCGACCGCCACACCCTCGCAACCTGCGGTTCGGCGACCGCCACACCCCCGCAACCTGCGGTTCGGCGACGCCCACCCCCACAACCTGCGGTTCGGCCGCAACGACAGAGACGCGCACGTTGCGGTTCGACGACCGGCGGAGTCGCCGGTCAACGGGTGGGCATCCGAACTCCTAGGCTGGCGGCATGCAGATCGCGCCCCGCAGCGGCGGCCCCGTGCCCGATATCGCCGCCCTCCTCGCCCGCCTCGCCGCCGACGGCGGCCGCCCACGTCTCACCTGGTACGGCGACGACGGCGAACGGGTCGAGCTCTCGGGTGCCGTCCTCGCCAACTGGGCGAGCAAGACCGTCAACCTGCTCGTCGAGGAGTTCGACACGGGGCCGGGGACGCACGTGGTCGTCGACCTGCCCGTGCACTGGCGCACCGCGGTGTGGGCGCTTGCCGCCTGGCGAGCGGGCGCGACGGTCGCCGTGCCCGATGCCGACGCGGTGCCGCCGGAGGTGGTCGTCACCGACAGCCCGGACCGTTGGGCGGGCAGCCCGGCCGACCTCGTCGTGGTGTCGCTTCCCGCGCTCGCCCGCCGGTACGACGGCGAGCTGCCCGCGGGAGCCATCGACGCGGCGTCCGCGGTGATGACCTACGGCGACGCCATCGGCTGGGTGCCCGAGGTGGAACCGCAGCGTGACGCGCTGGTGACCGCCGCGGGCGCCGTCGGGCACGCGAGCCTGGTGCCGGACCCCGGCCCCGGCGCCCGCGTGCTGGTGGACGGGCGCGGAGCCGTCGCGGACGTGCTGCGTGACCTGCTCGGGATCTGGGCGGGCGGAGGCTCGGCCGTGCTCACCTCGCCGGCGACCGCCGCCGAGCTGGACCTGGACGATGCGCGCCTGACGCGGTTGCTGAGCACCGAGCAGGCGCAGCGCTGACGTCCGGGCCGCAGCCGGGTGTCGGAATGCCCGGACACGGGCTGTTTGCCCGGGGGCGAACAGGGTCTTCGGGCTTCTCCACGAACCCTCTACGGTCCGACCTCGGGGGGTGCGCCGCCGCGCAACGGCCTGCCTCTAGGATCGGTGGCCGTGACGTTCCCCGACTTCAGCGCCCCCGGTGCGACGACCTCCGCCAAGGGGCCGTCCCATGCCCGGACGCTGGACGCACTGGGTGGTGGCACCTCCCGCACGATCGGGATGGTGCTCGTCGCGGTGCTCTCGCTCGCGATCGCGGGGGGTGCCACGGCCCTGACCCGGCTGACGGGGAACATCGAGACGGCAGAGATGACGGCTCTCGGCACGGACCGTCCGGAAGAGGTGCTGCCGGAGGATCCGAACGCCGGCACCCCGCTCAACATCGTGATCATGGGCAGCGACTCGCGCGGCGGGGAGAACGCGGACCTGGCCGGTGGCGGCGAGATGGGTGCCCGCTCGGACACCACGATCGTCATGCACATCTCGGGCGACCGCTCCCGCGTGGAGATGATCTCCATCCCCCGCGACTCGACCGTGGACATCCCGAGCTGCCGGACGCAGAACGGGGCCACCACGCCGGAGCGGTACGACACCAAGTTCAACGCCGCGTTCTCGCAGGGCGTGCAGTACGGCGGTGACGTCGCGTCGGGCGCGCTCTGCACGGTCAAGACGGTCGAGAAGCTCACCGGCGTCTACATGAACGGCTTCGTGGTCGTCGACTTCGCCGGGTTCTCCTCGATGATCGACGCAGTGGACGGCGTCGACGTCTGTGTCGAGGAGCCGATCTACTCCGAGGACGCGAACCACCTGTCGCTCGAAGCGGGCACGCACACGCTCCGGGGCGTCAAGGCGCTGGACTACGCCCGGGCCCGCAAGGGTGACGGCCTGGGCGACGGTTCCGACCTCGGCCGCATCGGCCGGCAGCAGGAGGTCATGGCATCGCTCGCCCGCAAGGTACTGAGCCAGGAGGTGCTGACCAACCCCTCCAAAACTCTCAAGTTCCTCAATGCGGTGACCGGCTCGCTGACCATGAACAAGGAGCTGGCCAGGATCGACGGACTCGCCGGGTTGGCTTACTCCATGCGCAACGTACGGCCTGACACGATCACCTTCATGACTGTCCCCAACGAGTACGACCCGGTCAGGACGGCCAACGTCCTCTGGACCGACGAGGCCGTACAGCTGTGGGACAACGTCAAGCACGACCGCCCCGTCGGGTTCGACCCGGACGCCCCGTCAGCCGACGCCGAGGGACCCGACGCCGAGGCCTCCACCCCGACGGACGGCGCGAGCACGGAGGCCGGCGCGGATGCTGGGACCGAGCGCGAGGCGGAGACTGGCACCGAAGCCGGTACCGGCGGCGCCACCGAGCCCACGCCGGACTCGACCGAGATCAAGCAGGCCGGTGAAGAGGCTTTCACCGGCGCCGACACCACCAAGGTCTGCGGCTAGCCATGTCAGATCCCAGAACGTCGAACCGCTCGGCCCCAGGGGCCGACGACGACGTGACGCGCGTCCGGATACCACCCAGCTTCACGCCGCAGGGCGGCAGCGGGCGTCCGGGTGCCGACGACGCGATCCCGGTGGGTGACACGGGCGAGCGTCCGCGCGTCCTGCCGGGCGCGGCGCGCAAGGAGCAGGGCGGGCTCACGAACGCGGAGACCCCCGGTGTCGGGGTTCCCGGCGTCGGCGGAGCTCATCGCATCGGACGGCCGGAAGGCTCCGACGGGGCCCGCAGCGAACCACGCATACGTAGACAGTCTTCTCGGGAGGTACCGGTGTCCGGCCAGCGCAACAATCCCCCACCCGTCCCACCACGCAGGTCGGGGATGCCAGCGCGCTCCGAGTCCGGCGGGCATGCGCCGCGGTCCATCCCGCCGCGCGCGGCACCGCCGGCCGGTGGCCAGCCGCCGCAGGCCATCCCCCCGGGCCGTCCGGTCCGGGCGAGCGCGGGTCCGGTACGCCCGAGCCCCGTGCGCACTGCCCCTCGCCCCCCTGCCGGTGGCGGACGGGGCGGCGGCACCCCGCCGCGTGCGCTGGCCTCCGGCGGACGGGGCGGCGGCGGGAACATCCGCATCCGCAAGGGCCGTGTCTTCGGCCTGGTCGCCGTGCTGGTGGTGCTGGCGGTGCTCGCCTGGCCGATCGGACTCCTGATCTGGGCGAACGGCAAGATCCAGCACGTCGAGGCGCTGTCCGACGCGTCGGGCACGCCGGGCACGACCTACCTGCTCGCGGGCTCGGACGCGCGCGGCAGCGGCGGCATCGACGACTCGACGAGCGGCGCCCGCACCGACACGATCATGCTGCTGCACAAGCCGCGGTCGGGGCCGGTGGCCCTCATCTCGATCCCGCGGGACACCTACGCGGAGATCCCCGGCGTGGGCGGCGACAAGATCAACGCCGCGTACTCGTACGGCGGTGCGCCGCTGCTGGTGCAGACGGTGGAGCAGCTCAGCGGCCTGACCATCGACCACTACGCGGAGGTCGGGTTCGGTGGCATCGAGGGCGTCGTGGACGCAGTCGGCGGCGTGCGGCTGTGCTACCCCGACGACGTGCACGACGTGAAGTCGAAGCTCAAGTGGAAGGCCGGCTGCCACGTGGCGGACGGCAAGACGGCCATCGCGTTCTCGCGCATGCGCTACGCGGACCCGACGGGCGACATCGGCCGTACCGAGCGTCAGCAGCAGCTCATCGGCGCCGTCGGCAAGAAGGTCGCCGACCCGGGGGTCCTGCTCAACCCGGCCACCCAGGTGGGCCTCGCCGACGCCGGTCTGGCGACCGTCGTGACCGACACCGACTCGGGCATCATCGATCTCGCCATGCTGGGGCTCGCGTTCCGTTCCGCGAACGGCGACGACGGTGTGACCGGCACCCCGCCGATCGCCACCATCGGCTACCGCACCCCCTCAGGCGCCTCGGCGGTGCTGCTCGACGAGAACCAGGTGGGCGAGTTCTGGGCCAAGGTCCGCGACGGCGACTACGAGGCCGGCCAGAAGGTCGGCGGCATGCCGGGCTGACCCGGCCGCCGGTGATGGCAAGGGACCGAACTCGACGAGTTCGGTCCCTTGCCATGAGATCGGTCAATCAACTGACCGATCTCATCCCATCGGACCGATCTCATCGGCCGCATGGGACAAGACCTGGGCGCGGAGCCGCTCGCCCTTGGCGTGCGCCACCTCACTCAGCTCCGTCTGGAACGCCTCCATGCGCTCCCGCAGGGCCGCCGCATCGGAACCCTCGCCCGACGCAAGGATCCGCGCCGCGAGCAGGCCCGCGTTCCGCGCCCCGCCGATCGACACGGTGGCGACGGGCACACCGGCCGGCATCTGCACGATCGACAGCAGGGAGTCCATGCCGTCCAGGTACTTCAGCGGCACCGGCACCCCGATCACCGGCAGCGGCGTCACCGACGCCAGCATCCCGGGCAGGTGCGCGGCCCCGCCGGCGCCCGCGATGATCACGCGCAGACCGCGGCCGGCGGCCTGCCGCCCGTAGTCGATCATCTCGGTGGGCATGCGGTGCGCCGAGACCACGTCGACCTCGACGGGCACGTCGAACTCGCCCAGCACCTCGGCTGCCGCCTGCATGACGGGCCAGTCGGAGTCCGAACCCATCACGATGCCGACCTGCGGGTTGCTGCTCATGCGTTGCTCGCCTCTTCCTCGAAGGTGGATTCACCGCGCAGCAGGGCCGCCGCAGCGACGGCCCGACGCCGGACGTCGTCCAGGTCGGTGCCGCTCACGTTCACGTGGCCCAGCTTGCGGCCCGGCCGGACGCCCTTGCCGTACAGGTTGACGCGCGCCTCGGGGAACGCGCCGAGCACGTCCGGCAGTGCGTCGGTGAGCTCGGTCAGCGTGGAGCCCAGCACGTTCGCCATGACGGTCCAGTCCGCCGTCGGCTCGGTGGCGCCCAGCGGGAGGTCCAGGACGGCCCGCAGATGCTGCTCGAACTGGCTGGTCACGGCGCCGTCGATGGTCCAGTGCCCGCTGTTGTGCGGTCGCATCGCGAGCTCGTTGACCAGGACGGTCGACGCCCCGTCCGGCCCGGCGACCTCGAACAGCTCGACCGCGAGCACGCCGGTGACGTCGAGCCCCTCGGCCACGGTCGTGGCGATCTCACGCGCGCGGGCGTCGAGCTCGGCCGACAGCCCGGGAGCCGGCGCGATCACCTCGGCGCACACGCCGTCGCGCTGCACCGACTCCACGACGGGCCACGCCCGCACCTCGCCCGACGGCCGCCGAGCCACCAGGGCGGCCAGCTCGCGCACGAACGGCACCTTCTCCTCGACGAGCAGCTGCGGCCCGCCGTCCGCGACCCCAGCGAGCCAGTCGTCGACGTCGTCCGGGGACGAGACCACGCGGACGCCCTTGCCGTCGTAGCCGCCGCGGGAGGTCTTGACGACGGCGGTGCCGCCCACCTCCTCGAGGAAGGCGGCCAGGGCGGCCCGTCCCTCGTCCGGGGACGACGCCGGCAGCGGCGCCCACCGCGGGCACGGCACGCCCAGGTCGGTGAGCCGGCGCCGCATCACGATCTTGTCCTGCGCCTGCACCAGCGCGTGCGGGCCGGGGCGTACCGGCGTCCCGTGCTCGATGAGGTCGGTGAGCAGGTCGTTCGGCACGTGCTCGTGCTCGAACGTCAGCACGGAGGCCGACGGGCCGGCGTCGGGCGCGATGAGCGAGCGGATCGCCGCCTCGTCGGACGCCACGCCCACGGGTGTGTCGGTCACCACCTGCGCCGCCGACGAGGCCGGGTCCTCCACCAGGACACGCAGCCGGATGCCCAGCTCACCGGCGGCCGGCGCCATCATGCGGGCCAGCTGCCCGCCCCCGACCACCGCGACGACGGGCGGTCCCGCCGGGGACGGGGCGGCGCCGGACGGCTCACCAGAGGACGAAGGCCGGTCGGCCGGGACGGAATCGAGTGTTGCGCTCACGTCGGTGAAGCCTACCGGCGGCCGCGGCCCTTCCTCTGGCCGAAGCTGGAGATCTTCGACCCCACCGGGAGCACCTGGTGCGGGTCGAGCGTCTTGGGCACGCCCGACAGGAACACCGAGAACACCGGTGGGGTGCGCTTCGTGAGCTGGAGGTTGCCGCCGTCGGCCGCGACGAGGTCCCGCGCCAGAGCCAGGCCGAGGCCGGTCCCCGCGCCGGACGTGACGCCGCGCTCGAAGATCTTGCCCTGCATGTCCTCGGGCACGCCCTCGCCCTCGTCCGTGACCTCGATGGCCATGGCGCCCCGCTGACCCTCACGGATCCGCAGGCTGGTGGTTCCACCGCCGTGCTTGAGCGAGTTCTCCAGGAGCGTGGACAGCACCTGGGCGAGCGCACCGGGCGTGGCCAGGACGCGGGCACCGCCCGAGTCCTCGACGTTCAGGTGACGGCCGGCGCGTTCGAAGGACTCTCGCCACTCCTCCTCCTGCTGCAGGAAGACGACGGCGACGTCGACGGACTCCGTGGTGCCGCCCTGCGCGCGGCGGGACCGGGCGAGCAGGTCGTCCACCACCCCGACCAGGCGCTCCACCTGCTCGAGCGAGATCCGGGCCTCTTCCTGCACGTCCGGCTCGCTGGAGGTGAACGTGATCTCTTCCAGACGCATCGTCAGCGCCGTGAGCGGGGTGCGGAGCTGGTGGGAGGCGTCGGACGTGAACTGTCTCTCCACGGCGAGGCGGGCCGCCAGCCGGTCCGAGCTCCGTGCCAGCTCGGCAGCGACGAGGTCGATCTCCTCCACGCCGGACGGGTCCAGGCGCGGACGCACCTGTCCCGCGCCGAGCTGTTCCGCCGACGCCGCGAGATAGACGAAGGGTTGCGCCAGCCGGTTCGCCTGCCAGGCGGCCGTGACGGCACCCGCCGCGAACGCGCCCACGCTGCCGAACACGACGAGCACCACGACGTTGATCGCCTTGATGTACGCCGGCCAGGCCGAGACGGAGACCAGCACGCCCATGACGGGCTGCCCCTCCGAGATGAGCCCCCGCTCGATCGTGGCGCCCGTGACGGGCTCACCCGAGACCAGCTGCTCCCCGTTGGGCTGGTTCACCGTCACATAGGCGACGATGTCCGTCTCCAGCGGTTGTACTGCCCGGTCCAGGACCGACTGGTCGACGAAGCCCTCTTCGGCCGCCGAACGGTTGCGCTCGTAGGAGTTGACGGAGGAAGCCAGCAGGTCCTGCACCCGGGTCTCGACCCGCTGAACTTCCTGGCCGTAGATGTACCGGGCACCGAAGATCGCGAGCGGGATACCCAGGAGCAGGACGGCGACCGCAACCGCGGCGATCGTCGCCTGCAGCACGCGGGCGCGCATCTGGCTAGCTCGCCCCGATCTCGAAGCGGAAACCGAGACCGCGCACGGTCGAGACGTAACGCGGTGCGTTGGCGTCGTCGCCGAGCTTGCGGCGCAGCCAGGACACGTGCATGTCGAGCGTCTTGGTCGAGCCGACCGGGTCGGAGCCCCAGACGTCGCGCATCAGCGTGTCCCGGACGACCACGGAGCCGGCGTTCTGCACGAGGACGCGCAGCAGGTCGAACTCCTTGGTGGTCAGGTGCAGCTCGCGCTCCCCCTGGAAGGCGCGGTGCGCGGAGACGTCGACGCGGACGTCCTGCGCGTGCAGCTCCTCCTCCTCGCCGGTCTCACCGTGGGAACGGCGCAGGAGCGCCCGCACCCGCGCGAGCAGCTCGGCCAGGCGGAAGGGCTTGGTGACGTAGTCGTCGGCGCCGGCGTCGAGACCCACGACGAGGTCGACCTCGTCGGCGCGGGCGGTCAGCACGAGGACGGGGACGGTGAGGCCGTTGGCCCTGATCTCGCGCGCGACATCGAGCCCGTCCATGTCAGGCAGGCCCAGGTCCAGAACGACGATGTCCGCACCAGTCGAGCTCTCGATCGCACCTTTGCCGGTTCCTTGCACGACGACGTCGTATCCCTCACGGGAGAGCGCTCGTGCCAACGGCTCGGCAATGGCCGGGTCGTCCTCGGCTAGGAGTACGTGAGTCATTTCGCCATCGTAGGGCATAACCGACGCTCTGGCGCTACCCGGGCACCCATGGGCCGACCGCCTCCCCGAATCCTTTCGGTAGAGGCGGCCATGGCGCAAGTGCTACCACGGTATGACGCGCTCACGCAACGGTTCGACCTACCCTGACCTGCATGGGTTGGTACGAGAGATGGGCACAGTGGTCGGAGCGGTACCGATTCCTCGTCGACCTCCTCGGAACCCTGCTGCTGGGCCTGTTCACGGTGAGCCTTGCCGCCGAGATCTACATGCCCTACAGCCTCAGCCAGGTCCAGCTCGCCCTGGCCTCCGCCGCGGTGCTCCTGCCGCTGCCGTGGTGCCGCACCCGGCCGGTCGCGTCGTGCATCGCCGTCTTCACCGCCTGCATGCTGCACATCACCGTCCTCGGGGTGCCGGTCGTGCTCCCGACCGACCTCGTCGTGCTGGCCTCGATGTACTGCGTCACGGTGTACGGCCCGCGGTGGTCGCACCTGATGGCGGGCGGGATGGCCGTCGTCGGGTCGGCCGCCGTGGCCATCTCGATGCTGCTCAAGAGCGACTGGCAGACGCCGCTCGGCGTCGTCCCCGTAGGCATCATGATCCTGGTGCTGCTCGCCTGCTCGTTCGCGTTCGGCATGGTCCGCCGGTCGCGGCGCGCCATGCTCCTGGCCATGCGGGACCGTGCGGTACGCCTCGAGATCGAGCGCGACCAGCAGGCACAGATCGCCACCGCCGCGGAGCGCTCCCGGATCGCCCGCGAGATGCACGACATCGTCGCCCACTCCCTGTCTGTCGTCATCGCGCAGGCCGACGGCGGCCGGTACGCCGCCGCAGCCGACCCCGCCGCTGCCCAGCGCTCCCTCGGCACCATCGCGGAGACGGGCCGGGCGGCGCTGGCCGACATGCGCCGCCTGCTCGGGGTGCTGCGGGAGGACGAACCGAGCACCACCACGCCCCTCGGGCTGGTCGGGCCCGCCCAGGCTCCAGCCCGACTCCTGCGGTCGTCGCCTGCCGCGAGCGCCGGACCCGGCCCCGCGCACGCCGCGGCCGGCCAGTGGGACCCCGCACAGGGCGCCGGCGCCCCACCGACGCCGCCGGCCGCCGCGGCGCCCCTGCGACCCCAGCCGGACGCCGCCGACATCGGCGGGTTGGTCGAGCAGGCCCGTGACGACGGTCTCCAGGTCTCGTGGGCGCGGGTGGGCGCCGAGCGGCGGCTGCCGCCCGGCGTCGGGCTCACGCTGTTCCGGGTGTGCCAGGAGTCCCTCACCAACGTGCGCAAGCACGCCGGGCCGCGACCCAAGGTCACCGTGCTGCTGCGCTGGGGAGAGGACGAGGTGGAGCTCCGCGTGGACGACGACGGCCGCGGCCTGGCGGCCGCCGGCACCGCAGGCTCCGACGAGCCCGTGCCGGCCGCCGGATACGGTCTGCTGGGCATGCGCGAACGTGCGGAGATGTTCGGCGGGAAGCTCACGGCCGGACCGCGCAGGGGCGGCGGGTTCTCGGTGCGCTTCGTCGTGCCGATTCCTCGCGCGCCCGAGGACCTCACCGAGCCGGAGCCTGACGCCGGCCCCGCCTCGCCGTCGGGAGACTCGGCGGACACCGCCCCGTCTGCGGACGGCACCGCCCCGGCGGACGCCAGGACCGACCAGCAGAACCAGCAGAACCACCAGGACGAGGAACAGGAAGCTCGATGACCCACGACCCCGGCGCACCCGACCGACCGGTGCGCGTCGCGCTCGTCGACGACCAGCCCCTGGTCCGGGCAGGCCTGCGGATGGTGATCAACTCGCAGCCGGACCTCCGCGTGGTCGTCGAGGCCGACGACGGACGCGACGCGCTGCGCCGGCTGGCCACCACGGTGTCCGACGTCGTGCTCATGGACGTGCGCATGCCCGCGATGGACGGGCTCACCGCCACCCGCGCACTGCTCTCCGACGGCGCCACCGCCGCAGCGGGCGACCCCCGCGTCGTGGTGCTCACCACGTTCGACCTGGACGAGTACGTGCTCGACGCGATCCGGGCCGGGGCCAGCGGCTTCCTGCTCAAGGACGCCCAGCCGGAAGAGCTGCTGACGGCGATCCGCACCGTGCACCAGGGCGATGCGGTGATCGCTCCGTCCTCCACCCGACGGCTCATGGAGCGTCTGGTCACGACGCTGCCCCCCGACGAGGCCGCGGGTCCCCAGGAGGCGCTCGCCGCCCTGACGACGCGCGAGCGCGAGGTGCTGGTGCTCATGGCGCGCGGGCGGTCGAACACGGAGATCGCGTCGGACCTGTTCGTCGCCGAGGCGACCGTCAAGACGCACGTGGGCCGCATCCTGTCGAAGCTCGACGCCCGCGACCGCGTGCAGGCGGTCGTGACGGCCTACGAGACGGGCCTGGTCCGCCCCGGTTCCTGAGCCGGGCACGCGGTAGACCCTCGGACCACGTCCGGTGGTCCGAGGGTCTGACGCGTGCGGACGGACCTACTCGGCGGCGAGCGCCGCCACCGGGTGGGTACGGACCGCCGCCCGGGCCGGCACGACGGAGGCGACCAGCCCGGCCACCAGGGCGACGCCGAGGACGGCCGCGATGTCGGCCCACGGCACGACGAGCGGTACGTCGCCCATGGAGGACAGCGCGGTGGTCGCGCCGGCCCAGCCGTACAGGAGGCCGAGCACCACGCCGAGCACGGCGCCCACACCGGCGATGAGCATGCCCTCGATGGCGAGCATGGTCCGCAGCTGCGCCTTCGAGAGCCCGATGGCTCGCAGCATGGCGTTCTCGCGGGTGCGCTCGATGACGGACAGCGACAGGGTGTTCGCCACGCCGATCAGCGCGATCACCACCGCGACGGCGAGCAGGCCCACCACGATGCCGAGGATCACGTCGATCACCTGCTGGTAGCTCTGGCGCTGGACCACCGCGCCGGCCACCTCCACCACCTCGTCGGTGGTGGCGACGGCGTCCTGGACGGCGGCGACGGTGTCGTTCACGTCCCGGTCGTCCGCGACGGTCGCCCAGATCCGGTTGGGCCGCAGGTCGGGGTAGACGGTGGCGAGGTCCTCCGGCACCACGAACGCGTAGTAGTACTGCGCGTCCACGCCGACGACGTCGAGCGTCGTCGTGCCCCCGGGGCCGGTGAGCTCGAGCTCGTCCCGGTCCTCGAGGCCGTAGCTGCTGGCGACGGTGTCCGGGAGGACGAGCGTCCCGGGCCGCAGCGCGTCGACGTCCTCCGGCGTGTTCACGACGTCGCGCAGCTGGTCGGGAGCCGCGGCGAGCACCGGGACCCACACGTCGTCGTCGGCCGTGGCCACCGAGGCCTCGGTGACGGGTGCCGTGGCGCCCAGCCCGGCGACGCCGGCGACGGCGTCGCCGACCACGTCGGGCATGGCGGCCATCTGCTCGCCGTCGTAGGTGGTGGTCGCGACGTCGACGTCGACGGGGAACTGCGCGTCGAGCTCGTTGTCGAGGGTGGTGCGGGCGCTGGCCGCACCGGTGGTCATCATGCCGACGAGGGTGACGCCGATGAGCAGCGCGGTAGCGGTAGCGGCGGTCCGCCGCGGGTTGCGCAGCGTGTTCGCCGCCGCGAGCCGCGCCGACGGTCCGGCGGCGCCCACGAGCCTGCCGATGCCCGCGGCCACCTTGGGCAGCCAGAACACCGAACCGACGATCACCCCGATCAGGGACACCGACCCACCGCCGACGGCGGCGAGCAGTCCGACATCGATGCGGCCCTGCAGGCCGAGCACCACACCCAGCGCCATCGCGGCGAACCCGCCGACGGTCATGATCGTCGCGAGCACCGCGCGGACCCGTCCGGCGCCCTTGCGCAGGGTCGGGGCGTCGCTGGGCCGCAGGGCGGCCAGCGGCGCGACGCGTGCCGCAGCCCGTGCCGGGGCGAGAGCGGCTGCGAGCGTGACGAGCAGGCCGACCGCGAGCGGGGCGATGAAGACCGGCGCACTCAGGGTGACGGTCTCGGGGAGCGGGACGCCGAGCTCGAAGGCCGGTGCGATCATCAGCCCGGCCTGTACCAGACCCGCGCCCCCGACGATGCCGACCAGGGACGCGAGCACCCCGAGGATCGTGGCCTCCAGGAGCACGCTGCGGTAGAGCTGGCCGGTGCTCGCACCGACGCAGCGCAGCAGTGCGAGGGTGCGGGAACGCTGCGCCACGAGCACCTGGAAGGTGTTGGCGATGACGAGTCCGGCGACGACGAGCGCCACGGCGGCGAAGGTCAGCACGAACACGAGGAAGACCAGGTTCTGCCCACCGGACATGCCGGCCACCACCTGCTCGGCGTGCTCCTCGGTGGTCGTGACGTCCGTCGCGGCGGGCACGGCGTCGGCGAGGGCGGCCCGTACGGTTTCCGTGGCCGCGGGGTCGTCGAGCGCGACGACGATCGTGCCGGTGGTGGGCCCGGACCCGGGGTCGGACTCGTCGGCGAGCCACTGGGTGAGCGTCGGGGCGCTCACGACGGCGGCGCCGCCCATCATGCCGTAGGCGTCGTACGGGTCGTCCACGAGACCGACGAGGGTCAGCTTGTCGACGACCTCCTCGCCCTCGTACGTCTCCGTGCCGTCCTCGAGCGTGGTGGGCTCGGTGTCGGCGACCCAGCGGGACGACGAGACGGCGTCGCCCAGACCGATCCCCAGGCGCATGGCGACGTCCTCGGGGAGCGCGATCTCGCCGTCCGTGGCGGGCAGGTCGCCCTCGGCCACCTGGAGCGGCGTGAGCCGGGGATCCGACGCATCGGCGATCACGCCCTGGAAGATCGACTTCCCACCGTGGTTCAGCTCGGTGTAGACCATCGCCTGGGGGTCGGCGGCGGCGACGCCCTCGACCGCCCGCACGGCCTCGATGTCGGCGTCGGTGAGCGACTCCGCGTCGTCGAAGACCACCAGGTCGGAGTCGGCGAAGCCCGCCGCCACCTGGGCGTACGTCACGCCGGTGATGATGTTGCCGGCGAGCAGCGTGGCCGCGACGAACGCGGTGCCGATGGCGATCGCGATACCCGCCGACGCCAGGCGGCCGGCGCTGCGGCGCATCTGCGCCAGGGTGAGCCGGGCCGCGGGCATGGAGCCGGCCATCAGGCGCCGGCCCCGTCGGTCGTGTCGCCCGGACGGGTGGTGACGGCGGGTTCGAGGGTGCGGAGGGCGTCGAGGCCGGCCATGGCGGATTCGGGGGTGGGGTCGCTGATGTCTCCGGCGATGCGGCCGTCGGCGATCAGGACGACGCGGTCGGCGTAGGCGGCTGCGGAGGGGTCGTGGGTGACCATGATGATGGTGCGGCCGAGCTCGCGCACGGAGCGGCGCAGGAAGGACAGGACCTCGGCGCCGGAGCGGGAGTCGAGGTTGCCGGTGGGTTCGTCGGCGAAGACGACGTCGGGCTGGGCGATCAGGGCGCGGGCGATGGCGACGCGTTGCTGTTGTCCGCCGGAGAGCTCGCCGGGGCGGTGGGTGAGGCGGCCGGTCAGGCCGAGGGTCTCGACGAGGGTGTCGAACCAGGCCTTGTCGACCGTGCCGCCGGCGAGCTCGACGGGCAGGGTGATGTTCTGTTCGGCGGTGAACATCGGCAGGAGGTTGAACTGTTGGAAGACGAAGCCGACGCGGTCGCGGCGGAGGCGGGTGAGGGCTTTGTCGTTCAGGCCGGTGGTCTCGGTGGTGCCGAGGAACGCTTGGCCGCTGGTGGCGGAGTCGAGGCCGGCGAGCAGGTGCATCAGGGTCGACTTGCCGGAGCCGGAGGGGCCCATGATGGCGGTGAAGCGGCCTTGTTCGAAGTCGACGTCCACGCCGTCCAGGGCCTGCACGGTGGCCTCACCCTTGCCATAGGTCTTCGTCAGGCTGCGGGCCCGTACGGCGCGGGCGACGCCGCCCGGCGCAGGGGCCGGCTGGTCCGCCGGGACGTACACGGTGGTGTCCACGAGATTGCTCCTCGAGTCGTCGATGCTGAGTCCTGCGGGCGAGTCGCCGGTGGCGGCTCGCGCCGGACGGCGCAGGCACCTGCTGGTCGCCGCCTGCCGCCCGGAAGTGGTCCGGCCTTCCCTGGGTCATCCCTGGTACGGCCGGCAGAACGAACCTACGGAGCCGGGACCGGTCCGGACATCGGGCGTCGGCCTGATCCTTCCCGGACGGTGTCATCCCCTGGTCGTACATCCGGTCGACCCCGAGTAGGGGCACACCCCCAGGGGTTGTGCCGTAGGGAGCACGACACCTGACCTGTGGAATCGCGAATCATGCACAGGAACCCCAGTCATCGCCCCGCTCGCACGGGTTCACCGGCACGCTGGCGTGCATGACCCGCCCCTGGCACCCCGACGACGCCGTGCTCGTGACCCTGCACCCCGGCGAGGACGTACTCCTTCGCCCGGGAGCCCGCCTCGCCGACCTGCGCGCTCCCCTCGCGACGCTCACGCGGCGTCCGGAGCTCCGGTACGCCGAGCTCACGATCGACGACGCGCCGCTGACCGAGGGCCAGGTGGTCGGTGAGCGCCCCCTGCTGCCCGGCGCCGTCCTCCGGGTGCGACGACCGGGACCCGCCCCGGCCGACCTGGGGCCCGGACCCGGCCTGCGGTCCGCAGCCGGGCGGCGCTGGCTCGTCGCCCGCGTCACCGGGCCCGACGCCGGGACGGTGGTGGGCGTCGACGGCCCCCTTGCCGCGCTTCGGACCTGGGTGCGGCTGCGGCGCGGCGGGCGCCTCGCGGTCCGCCGGTCGGACGGTCCCGCGACGTGGCTCGCACCCCGCCCCGCACCCACGCACGGCGGCATCCCCTGGACGCTCACGCTGCTCCCCCCGGCCGCGTCGCTGGCCCTCGCCGCGACGCTCCGCCAGCCGCTCCTCGCCGTGTTCGCGCTGGTAGGCCTGGCTATGGCCCTCCCACAGCTGCGTGCGGCCCGACAGCGCAGAACGGTGGACAGGGCGCCCCGGCACCGGCTGCCGGGCCTACCCGGCCCGAGCCGGCTCCTCGCCTTCGCGCACGCGGCGCTCCACGTCTCGCCGGGAGCCTGGGCGGCAGCACAGCAGGCCCAGGCCTCCGCCCCCGGCCCGCCGGACGGCACCGCGCCCGAGCCGGCCGCACACCTGATGCCGACGGCGCCCGGCGACCCCTGGGAACCGCTGCTGCACGACGGAGCCGTCGCCGTGCTGGGACCCGGCCCCCTGGCGCGCGCGGTCGCCCGCGCGGTCGTCGCCGGACGCGCCGCCCGCGGCGCATCCGTGCGGCTCGGCCACGGCACCGAGGGCTGGTCCTGGGTGCGCTGGCTACCGGCAGGCGAGCCCCTGGTCCTGGTGCACGACCGCACGGCCGCCCCCACGGCCGCGCGCACCGGAACCTCCGCCGTACCCGCCGCCGACCAGCCCGCCGCCGACCTCGTGGTGTCCGTCGGAGCAGTACCGCCCGGGTGCCGCGCCGTGGCACGCGTGCTCGACACCCGTCACGTCCGCCTCACGGGACCGGACGGAAGAACCCGGACCGTCCCGCTCGTCGGCGTCGCTCCCGAGTGGGCCGAGCACCTGGCCCGCCTGCTCGCCGGCGCCGCCCGCCTCGGCCGGACCGCCGCCGGGCCGCAGGACGGCGACCGGCCACCCGCCACCGTGCCCCTCTCCCAGGCGCACGGGCTCACCGAGATACCGGCACCCCCGGCGCTCACGGCACGCTGGTCCCGCCCCACCGGCTGGAGGGTGCCGCTCGGCGTCGGGCCGGACGGGGCACCCGTAGGCCTCGACCTGGTGCGCGACGGTCCCCACCTGCTCGTCGCCGGCACCACCGGATCGGGCAAGTCGGAACTGCTCCAGACGCTCGTCCTCGGCCTCGCACTGACCCGGCCCCCCGCCGACCTGGCGCTCGTGCTGGTCGACTTCAAGGGCGGCACGAGCCTCGGCGCGTGCCCGGACCTGCCGCACGTGGTGGGCCGGGCCACCGACCTCGAACCCCGGCTCGCCGCGCGGGCGCTCGCGGGTCTGCGAGCGGAGCTGCGCCGACGTGAGCGCGTCCTCGCCGCCCACGCCGTGCCCGACGTCGCGGAACTGCCCGCCGGGGCGCTCCCCCGGCTCGTGGTGGTGATCG